>CAVWGU010000012.1:0-784468 GCA_963754695.1 uncultured Chitinophagaceae bacterium | reverse complement strand
TTTACGAGGCATCCATTATTCATAAATAAAATAAGTATAATTTTTATTTTCGACAGTAAACTTATTGAAACTTCATTTTGTTTGGACTATCTGGGTCCTGCTCCAATGAAATAAGAAACCCGGCAATGAAGGGCAATGGTTTCTGATAATAAATACAGCACTAACCGCTCTTAAATAGATGGAGCCAGCGAACCTTTCCTTGTAAGCAGTATCACACTCACTACCAGATACCATATTGCCACAAACGGCCCCCAGTCTATGGAGCCAACACTATCCGGTGGTTTTGGAAAATAATAGAGGTTGAAACCAAGAAGTAAAAAGCCCAGTGTCAAACCAATAAAACCAATAATTTTCCAGAAGTCTTTTCTTATTATCATGCTGTAGCCAAATAATATCGTGGCAGTGCAGATTAGTACATCCCATGCTATATCCATTCCTAATTGGACATAGTCAAGTCCTTTATTTATTCTTTCACCGACTGCTTTTATTTCAGCACTGCTTTCTGCAGGCGTTTTTTCAAGCACAGAAAAAACAGATTGCTGCACCGTAAGCATAATTAATAAAGTTACTCCACCTGCAATGGCACTGACTAAAGCAATTTGTAAACGGGGCGATTCATCCGTAGCTGACAAAAAATAATACAACCCCGTACAACCAATAGCCAGCAACAGGGGAAATGCAAATGCTGCTATATAGACTAATAAGTCGGGCATTGGAATAAAGGCAGCGCCAAAATACAGGCAGCCACCTAACAAGCCGCAAATACAACCCGTTTTAATCCATAAGCTTCGTTTGCTTTCGTTACTCATAAAAAATAGGTTTAGTTGTTAGTCACAAAATTATTCTTTCTTAGAATATTATCTGTAGTAATACGCAGTAAACTTTTTTAGTATTCAGTAATCCAAAAAAGAAAGTAATTGAACTTAAACCATCTATAAACTATTTTTCACTTGCCATCCGGGTCATTTTCCTTTGAAATATCAAACACATATACCCGGTGTTTAAATTTTTTAATCATGGAATGCATCATTACATTTTTCATAATCCCTTTTTCTTTGGCAAAGAGGGCATCTTGGGTATATTTTTTGGGATATTCTTGTCCATTTTTAAATCTTTTGCAATTCTTAAAAGATTATCCATATTTTTTTCTAAGTCTTGATAATTTTCGCTGAAATTGTTCCCGGTTTCAGTCATATGCACTTGTACTACAAATCTTCCCGTAATAGCTGTTGGCTCCTGTGATCCCTCACAGTTCGGAATATAAAATGTACCCCTGAAACTTCCTTTCACGATTCCCAGGTAATTAGTTGAGCTTTCAGCTTCAATAGTTATACTTCCCTTGCTATATACAATTTGCGGTTGAGCGGAATCACATTTTATATAGTAATTTGTTGCATACCCTTTTCCTTTCCAGATAAGGCCAATTTCAGCAGTTCCCTTTTTTAATTCTCCATATGGATACCTGCCGGCCTTTACGCCTCCAATAGCTAAATTTATAACAGATGAACCTGCTTTTTCATCAAAGCCATTAATACCAATTCCTTCACTATTTACCATTGCCTGTGCTAAATTAGTTTTTATTTTTTCGCCCCCGATTTCATATTCCAGGTAGTTATCCGCAATTAAAACCCGTGCAAAAAGAATGATTTTAGCATTTTCATACTCCTTACCCGGTAGGTCCACAATATCTACGCTGAAATATATAGGCTTGTTACCCGGTGTATGCGACGGACCCTTGTAAGTGCATGTCTGATAGGATTCTGTTTCCGTCAATACCCCTGGTCCAAATACCTTCCAATTTCTGCTGGTTCCGGGGATAAGTGGTTCCACCTCATCATCGGGATCCACTTTACTGTATACAAGAGGTTCTATATCATCTCCATCGTCATGCTGACTGCCATTGCCCTTTTTAATGGGCGTGTATTCAACAGTTAATACAATTTTCTGATTGGGAATAATGATGATATCGGGGCTTGCGCTTCCATCCACCAAAAGTCTATATTGCGCAAATACAGCCCAATCGCTGAAGTGTGTAGATTGCACAGAAACAGTTTTGTTCAATTTATCGAGTTGCAAAGCCTTTATTGCTTTCCATACTCCCCGGTCGTCCTGGTAAGCAATATGCAATACTTCCGGTGAACTTCCACGAACAATACTATCATTGTAGGCAAATGTTATGGTAACCGGTTTTTTAAAATGCAGCCCTTCAGGCAATAACCGGAATGCCCCGGGGCCAGCTGTCGCAGGTAGTGTGCTGGTGATGGGTTCTATGGAAATAGTCTCGTCTTTCTCCAATGCACCCTGCGGAACAGTTACTGAAATTCTTCCATCTTCAAAAGCAATTGTACCTCCAGCAGGGCCAATGGTTTTAGTTGCTATTGGTGACCCATCCGGGATTCCTTTCTCTCTTACTGCACCGGTTGCAGATGAAGTTTGATTTACAGAGGGGTTCTGTGAAAAACTATTGTTGCAGTAAACAGCTAACAATAAAATAAAAATATTTTTCATAATTGAATGATTTTTACAGCTTTATTTTAATTCCTTCAACCACTGTTGTACAAATGCCCTGGCAGTCTCTGTTACTTCTTTTCCTGCACGGAAACCCATTTTCCACTTGACGTTCATTGCTTCATATTTGGGATTAGTGAAAAATTTCTTACCGTTTTTTTCAACCAAAGCAGCATTGTAGTCAATTCCTTTTGTGTACGCTAAAAATTCTTCCAATCTTTTCTTTATTAACCCCGCATTTGATTCTGGATTCTGCTTTACCCATTCATCCATTTCATTCTTCTTTTCCTGGTACTGCCTTTCTTCCTGGTTTACCTCGTAATCAATTTGTGCAGATTTACCTGATTTATATTCCAGCAATTGTTTTTTTGCCATTTCCAACACCTGTTCAAACTCCTTTTTAGCTTTTGCATCGGTTGTGGTTTTTAGAATATTCTCGTATGTTTTTATAACTCCTTCAGTCTCTGTAATTTTTTTCTTTGATATTTGTTCCCTTGTTACCGGCGGAGTAAGGTCGAATGATCTTAAAGAATTGTCACGCCATTTTTTGTAGTCGTTTTGAAATGCCGGTGAAGTGCTGTAATGTTTTATATTATTCAAAAGTTCTGTGGTAACAGAAGCCCGGTTACCTATAGTCATATTCATGGCAGTTTTAAGGCTAAAAGTAGAGAGACTGCCCCTCAGGAAACTCTGGCTGATGCAATATTTTCCATCCTTTTCTGTTGTACCCAATTGTTTCCATATATCATCAGCTAATTTTTTTTCAGTATAACTGATTATTGCAAAGCTGCTCATGAAAATGATAAGGGCAGTAGCTGCAATTCCGGTTAATATTTTACGTTTCATAAAATTGATTTTTAAGTTGTTTAATTAATTATTGTTTTACAAACTCCACTCTCCTGTTCTGCATCTTGCCTTCCTTGGTTTTATTATCGGCTACGGGTTCTTTTTCTCCTTTTCCATCGGTAACCATTCTTGATTCATCTATACCAAAATCTTTTTTCAATGCATCTTTTACTGCTGCAGCTCTTTTTTGTGAAAGGGTAAGATTAGATGCATCGCTTCCGTCAGCGTCTGTATGTCCGATAATTTTTACTTTGAAATCAGGGAACTTTGTCAATGCATCCGCTATTTCTTTCAGCACTCCATTGCTTTCGGGTTTTATGGTGGCAGAGTTTACATCAAATAAAATTCCGGTGGTGGAGAATTTTCCTTCTTCAATCAGTTTATGCCTTGTATCGGGTAGGCCGGTGGCAATTTTTATATTGCTGATATAATAAGCATACCGCGGGTCAGAAATGGGAGATACTTCCATGAAAAACTGGTTGCTTGGAAATTGGTCCGCAACAGCCGAAGGCATATCATATAATTTTTCGCCATTCACCCAAATACGCAGTCGTTTTCCCTGTACCTGCATAGCCATATGCACGATTTTATTAAAATAATTTTTTAACGAAGGGGTTTTTACCGTTGATCCTTTTACATAACCTCCTCCTTTGAGTTCAGAAGAAAGGTCCCAGGAGCCGCCATCTTGTCTTGCTGTATAATGTATACGGCTTGACTGATACTTATTATATTGAACTAACAATGAATTATCATCGGGAGTAAGCTCTCCGCTTGAAAGAAAACCAATACTTAACCTTGGCCACCAGGGTCCTGCATTTTCCAGTTGAAATATCAGGTCGCATTCAATAGTGAAATTTTTGCTGAACTCTTTTTTGTTAGCAGAAAGAAAAACACTTCTTTCTTCCAGCTTCAGCCAGTTGCCCCCAAAATTATTAAGGGTTACCACTTCTCCCTTACCGTTGGTATTCCAGCCAACCGGTAATTCGCCGATGTTTTCTGTGGCAAAATCTTCGGCATATAAAACCGTATCGCCGGGTACAAAATCATATTTTGAATAACTGGCAAGACTGTTTTTGTTACCCTCCGTATCGGAATCTGGTTTTTCAGCACCCGCTTTTGCAGGAGTATCTTTTCCTTCTATTTCATCGAGCGTTTTGTTCACTTTTTTGTCAACATTATTTACAGCCCTGTTTTCAACAGTGTTCTTCACTTTGCTTTTTATTTTACCCAAAAGGCCCTGGGCTGAAAGAAATGATACTGATAAAATAACCAGGATAATTGTGAGTGTTGTCTTTTTCATTTTTTAAATATTTAATGATTACACAAATATCATCTGCAGGCAGACCTTGTACAATCGCATCTCTATGTGAAATAGTAAATAAAGGAATGTGGTTATGGTGTTAAGAAATACTGACTGACAGGAGTTTACGACGAAAGTTTGTGCTCTTATACCACATACCGGGCACACATAAATATGTGGTTTTGCTAAAACCATGATGAATAAACAAGACTTCTTGTTTAAATTTGAGAAACAGAATAGCCCCGATAGCTATCGGGATGCGACGCAGTGAAAATCAAAAAGTAATTGCAAATGCCGGGAATAAAAAAATTGTATTTAATAATCCACTGTCTCCTGCAACTAGCATTTGTATTTGCCCAACGGGGTGAAATTGTTTTTACCCGTTCCACTACCGTGCATGGGCTGGCGAGTTCCTCCCTAAATTCTATGTTACAGGACGACAAGGGATTTTTCTGGTTAGGCACCCTAAATGGGCTACAGCGGTTTGATGGAAAAAGATTTATTACCTATAGACATAACCCGAATGACACAACTTCGCTGGCCGGTAACCAAGTAACCAGCCTAATGCAGGATAATAAAAAAAGGTTATGGATGTCTGCCGGAGTGACTACGGGGGGTTATCCGTGCATATTTAACCCGGTAAAGCGGAATTTCAAAAAAATACCGGTTGACTATCCGGCTAAAGGACTCTTATATATTCAATCAATTTTCCAGGATAGCAAGGGGCAAATATGGATGGTTACTGGTGTAGATGGACTTTTTGTGCTGGATACGTTTAAAAATATTTTCAAAAAATATACAACTGTTTGGCCCGAGTTTTTTTCCGATGTCTGGAACATGCATGAAGATAAACAAACGGGCCGTTACTGGTTGGAGACGGATAAAGGCATTGTGCTATACGACCCTAAGCTTAAGCAATATTATCACCAAAAGAATAATCCTGAATTTTTACAATGCTTTAAGGATACTATTTTTTGTACAAAAGCGCATTCCTTATATTTAGATTATAACAGCGTTTTGTGGGCCACCGACCGAACAAAAAATGGAGCTCACATATCTTACCGGTATGATACGAAAAAAAATGTTTTAGCACAAACCAACAATCACAGTGGGTGGATTTACAGGTATTTTACCGACGTTTCTGGAATTACCTGGGGTTATGGCAATATATTAGGCAGGTATGACTCAACCTTAAACAGGTTTGTTGAAATTCCCAATAATAAAAATTTAATCAATGGAATAGACTTTAGCTTTATTGCGAATTTATATCAAGACCGGGATAATGGGCTTTGGGCCATGTCCGACCTTGCTTTATACTCGTTCAATCCTTCCCTGCAATACTTTACCACTCAAACACCCTATTCAGCGGCATTCGGAAAATTAAGGGAAGGCATGCATGGATTTATTGAAACAAATGATGGTCACATTATCGCTATGAATTCGGGAGGCGATGGATTGTATTTTTATGATACAGTTTTTAATGAAATCTCTCCTTTGTATGGATTTAATACAAAAACATTCAAAGATGATAAACTTTACGGTGCGTTTTGCGGAATACAGGACAGCAAAGGGATCATATGGATAGGTTGTGCATCAGGCAGAATAATACAATTAAATCCCGTTACAAAAAAAGCAATTACCCTTAAACGGCCCGAGTTTGAAGAAGCCAGAGGTTTGATAAGCTCAATAGTTGAAGACAGGCAGGGTAACATCTGGTTTGGTACGCATAATAATAACGGGAAAAGCTATATTCTTGTCAAATGGTATCGCAAAACCAATTCTTTCAAAAAAATCATTCTTGTATCAAAAGGGAAAGGTGAGTCGAGCTGGATATTTTGTTTGTTAGCCGGCCAGCATAATGATTTGTGGATAGGTACTTCAGAAGATGGCCTGATGCGCCTGGATATTACAACAGAAAAAATAACAGAGCAGTTTTTACACGATGAAAAAAACGCAATGAGTATAGGCAGCAATGAAATGATAACCAACATGACATTTCTTAATGCTGATTCAATGGCAATGGCCACCAGTTTGGGAATTGATATATTTAATCTCAAAAAAAACGAGTTTTCACATATTGGTGAAACAGATGGTTTGTCTTCTGATGGCGTATATAGTTTGATAAATGACGGGAAAAATAACCTCTGGTTCACCTTACTAGATGGAATTGCAAAAATTTCTTTAGATGATAAACGGATTCATAGATACAATGCCCGGGATGGCATAACACATGAAAATTTCAACTATAACAGCGTAAAAAGACTTTCAAACAATACTATTGTTTTTGGCAGTACCCTAGGCTTTGTCTATTTCAATCCGGGTAAAATAAAAGAGAAGGTTGTGCCTGCTGATGTACAGATAAGCGGCTTTCGTATTTTCAACCGCAGCCTTTCAGTCGACAGTTTATTTGAGAAGGAAAACAAAATCCGTTTGAGTTATTCTCAAAACTATTTCAGTATCCAGTTTGCATCTATTGTCAATAATATGAACGACGAGCCCAATTATTATTATATGCTGGAAGGTATAGATAAAGATTGGGTTAATGGAGATAACCTGGAAGCGATTTATACTTACCTGCCGGGCGGTAAATACAACTTTAAGGTGAAATGTATTTCGCCAGATGGCGTGCCATCTAAAAGCATTACTTCGTTTACCATTTACATCAGGCCTCCATTTTACAACACCTGGTGGTTTTATTTATTGTGTATTGCATTTATTTCATCCGGTATTTATTTTATTTACAAGCAAAGGATAAATAAACTTTTAGCAGTAGAAAAAGTAAGAACAAAAGTGGCAAGGGATTTACATGATGATATGGGTTCGGTACTCAGTACCATCAATATTCTCAGCGCCATGACAAAAACAAAAATGGCGGATGACCCGGTTAAAGCCAGTGAATATGTGGGTAAAATAAGTGATAACAGCCAGCGGATGATGGAAGCGATGGATGATATTGTATGGAGCATTAAACCTGCAAACGACAGTATGCAGAAGATAACAGCAAGGATGAGGGAGTTTGCCACAAGCATTCTAGAAGCAAAAGATATTGAACTGTATTTTAAAGTAGATGAAATAGTAAATGATGTAAAACTGAATATGGAAGCCAGAAGGGATTTCTTCCTGATTTTTAAAGAAGCAGTTAATAATGTTGCCAAATATTCCCGTTGCAGTAAATGCTTTATACATATTTCATTACATCAACACCGCTTGTTGTTGAATGTGCAAGACAATGGCGTTGGTTTTGATGTGAGAAATGCAGATAGCGGTAATGGCCTATCCAATATGCAGAAACGGGCAGAAGCGATGAAAGGAAGAGTTTCTATACAATCAATACCGGGTGAAGGGACTCAGGTAACCCTGAATATGCCGGTTTAGTAAATACACATGGTTATGTGATTGTTTTACCTTGTCCGCTGGGATAATTTTACATGCTAAATTATTTCAAATGAGAACAGTTAAAGCAGGAAAGAAACTTTTGATCATTCTACATCTGGTATGCTTTGTTTACAGCCCAGGCTATGCACAAAACAAGCTAACTGCCTCCCAATGGCAAAGTGATTTGATTTATCTGCAGAAGAAAATTCACAGTGATTATTCCAATTTGTTTTATAATGTAACTGCTAAACAATTTGACAGCGCTGTTGCAGTTTTGAAAAAAGATATCCCTCTTCTAACAGAAAATGAAATAAAAGTCGGGTTCATCCGGCTGATTGCTATGTTTAAGATTGGGCATACCGGTGTATATTTTTATACCGGTGAAAATGAAGAAAGCCTGAAACCTATGTTTCATTTTTATCCTGTAACCATTTCTCCATTCAGTGATGGATTGTATATTCAGAATATTGATTCAGCATATAAAGAGGCATTGGGGGGCCGTTTAGTAAAAATCGGGAATGATGAAGCGGATATTGCATTAAAGAAATTGCACGATGTTATCCCTTGTGAAAATGAACAATATTTTAAAAATAACTTTCATTATTATATACGCCTTCCGGAAATATTAGAAGCGCTGAAAATTACGAAGAATGCGGACGCTGTTGAGCTGACATATATTAAAAATGCTGTTAAAAGCACAATACAAATCAAAGCTGAAGATTGCCCTGAATATGCGTGGAATGATGGCATCTATCTGCCGAAGGGATGGGTGGATGCTTACGCATATTTCAACAAGCCTGTTTCACCGTTGTGGATGAAAGAACCCGGCAAACTCCGCTACTTTGAATATCTTAAAGAAAGCAAAACTGTTTATATCCGTCATGTTGCTGTTGTGGAAAGAGGCGATGAAACTATCAAAGATTTTTTTGAAAATGTATTTCGTTTTGTTGACAGCAATGAAGTGGACAAATTTGTGCTGGATATCCGTATGAATAGTGGCGGAAATAATTATTTAAACAATGCGGTCATCACCAGTATCATTCAATCTAAAAAAATAAACCGGTATGGGCATTTGTTTGTCATTACCGGGGCTGCTACATTTTCTGCAGCACAAAACCTCAGCAACGAACTGGAAAAATATACCGAAGCCATTTTTGTAGGCGAACCTACGGCAGAGAATGTAAATTTTTGGGGAGATATTAAGATGGAAACATTGCCTTTGAGTAAACTGAATATAAAACTAAGCTGGCTTTGGTGGCAAAATATGGACCCGCGGGATAAACGGCTATGGACGGCCCCCAATTTAGCGGCAGAGATGAGTTTTGAAAATTATAAGGCCGGGTATGATTCTGCCATGCACATTATTTTAAATTATAAAGAAGATATGCGCATTGATGAGAAAATAAAAGAGCTGGTTACAGCCGGAAATATAGAAGAGGCTATATCTGTTACAAAAAAATACCTGGATAATCCAATTCACAGATATAGCAAAAATGAACTGGAAGAAAAAATAAATGATATGGCTTATTCGCTGCTGATGAACAATAAACTGTATGAAGCCAGCCGGTTTCTTTATATAAACACACAATGCTTCCCCAATTCAGCCAATACCTTCGACAGCTATGCTGAATGCCTGTATCACCTGGGGAAAAAGGAAGAGGCTATAAAGCATTATGAAATCGCCATCAGCAAAGACCCTAATGGACCAGTCAGCGAAAATTCCCGGAAAATGCTGGCCATGATTAGGGAAAAGCAATAAAAAAAAGGCAAACTTTCACATGGATATGTGGTAGGTTTACAAAGAAATAAATGATAACTTTAATGTAAATAAAAACAATGATTAAGATACTAATTTACGAGGATAATCCCCAGTTGAGAGAAGGACTTTCCATGCTTATCAATGGCTCGGATGGATATGAAGTGCTTTCCGCTTATAAAAACTGCGCTAGTGTGGTGGATGAAGTGGAAGCATGGAGTCCTGATGTTATACTAATGGATATTGATATGCCCGGCGTAAATGGTATTGAAGGATTAAAACTGATACGAAAAGTAAATACGGATGTAAAAATTTTAATGCTCACTGTTTTTGATGATAATAAAAATGTCTTTGAATCATTAAAAGCCGGAGCTAATGGATATGTATTGAAAAAGACAGCTCCGGCAAGATTGCTGGAGTATATCAGCGAAGCCGCATCGGGCGGTGCGCCCATGACTTCTTCCATTGCTGCACAGGTATTAAGGATGTTTTCCGAAATTAATGACCCTGTTCATGCTGACTATAGTCTTTCCGAGAGGGAAAAACAAGTATTGCAGTTTTTAGTAAACGGCTATAGTTATAAAATGATTGCCGCTGATATGTTTATTGCTATAGATACGGTACGCAGCCATATCAAAAAAATTTATGAAAAGCTGCATGTAAATTCCAAAAGCGAAGCCGTAGCTAAAGCATTTAAAGATAAGATCATATAAAGCTCCCCTTCCAATTATTTCATTCTAAACACCGCCCCAATAACCAAACTGATAAACCCCGTTATCGTTGCTACCTCGCGGTAAAGAAATATCTGCAGCCATTTGGCCCTGTATTCAGCCCAGTTATCCGGGTAATGATCGGAAGTCCATGTGTTAATTAGATCATTGATAGGCATATTGCCTTTTAACATCAGCAACAAATCTGCTATTAATGCAATAAAGGAAACGCATGCAGTTATAAACAGTAAACTTTTAGGCGCTTTTATGTTTATCAACACTAGTATTAAGCTTGTTATTAGTGCGGCATAAACAGCATACTGGTAATTATTCCTGAAACTTGTATCTAGTAATTGTCTTAGCTGGATGAAGGAGCCAGCACTCATATCTGTTTGTACATTTTTTAAAGCCACGATGTACATGTATGATTGTCCAACAATAACGCTATAGGCAATAATGCTGAGCAGGAGAATTATTTTTGTTTGCATGATTAGATTTTTTTTACCAGCAAATTTACTTTGAAAAAGGATATGGCCCATTCGGGTCATGCTCCAGTGTTAGATGAAAATATGCATACTCTGTAGCGTTGTTAGCAGGAAATATATCTTTACCATTTAACCGTTCTTTTATAATCAGTTTTTCTTTGTTGTGTACAACTGGTACAAAAATGTATCTGCCCGGGTTGGCAGAATGCATTATTTCTGAAATCCTATTGCTGTTACGCTGACCTTTTGCTATATTACTCAGCTCATTAAGGGATGTGTTTTCGGGCAAAACCCCATTACCATTCTTATAGTTATTCATCATCTGCTGGTATTGCGCCAACATTTCAGATTTTAATTTTTCAACATTGGCGGCATTCTTAAATTTCGCAGCATCCTGCTTTGCCCTTTCCACATCAATAAAACAGTTTACGAGTACATTATTCACCAGTGCCATATTCATTGGCCCCATCTTTGGCATATTCCATAATTCCTTAAACCCATCCGGATGAAATGGATAAGCTGTAATACTATCAACAAGATTATCCTTTCTGCAAAAATCAATTTTAATAGTTGGAATATCACTGTTCCAAATTTTTGTTCCTACATAAGGTATTTCTCCACCATTACCTTTTAATTCAGCAGCCAGCAAATCAACTTTTGTTTTATTAATGAAGGGACCAACCTGTACCCATATTAAGTGACAGGTTGAATCAGGAAATGCACTAAACCAGTTATCCCCTTTTACTTGCGCTAACTGATACCCTCCATCGCCAGTCACTTTTGCAGATATATTCATATTCAATTTAAACTGGTTAAAATGAAATGCTTTTGAAAGAAAATTATCGGGTGCTGTGCCACCAAATAGCTGAAATTGCCTTTCCAGACTTAATATCAAATTCAGGTTTAGTGCCACCGGGTAGTTTTTTTCATCCATTGCTTTGCTGATATATTTTACTACCGTTGTAAGGGCATGAAAAAAGAAACCTTCGGGCATTGGTTCACCCACCCCGGTCATTTGGTTTTGCCTTTCTGCAGAGAGGGCAAGCTGCAATACTGCATGGCAGCGTTCAGGGTCATCAAAATACTTATCCATTAAAACCATCGTTTTTTGGGATACCCTTTTCCAGATAAATGCTATTACCGGATAAAGTTTATTTTGCAGCAAATCGTTTTCTTTTGACGGAAGTGTAAGGGTTGCCTGCCTGGATGTACTCATTGCTTTTTGCAACATGTCCTTATCATCATCAATGTTTGCGAAATCATTTTTAAACTTTTCCAGTTCAGTATTATATGCCTCTTTTTTTTCGGTATCGCATGAGTAACAATATTCAAAGTTAAAAACCGGGGGCACAGGCAGCTCCGAAGCGTTAAATTTGTCATTTCTATGTTCGTCCATGTAATCGTATAATTCTTTTATTCTTCCATCAAAAGGGTCAACGGCAAAATAATCTTCGTCCATGGAAGGCCCATTGCCAGGTATTGAAGTTGTTACTTCAGGTAACTGAAATTCGGGGATCGTGAATGTGTTTCCTAATATCGGACCATATTCCTCCTTAATTCCATTAAAGGCGCTTTGAACATTATAGAACACAGCAGGTAATGCATCTTTAGGGCGGTCTTTCATCAAGCGGACCACCATCTCCTTCATACGTTGCGGTGTTTTGTTAAGTTCACTCAGCATATCATCAAACTGTTTACCCCGGCCTGCTTTGCTGGCTACTTTAACAGTTCCTTTTGTCGGATTGTAGCTGATTGTATCCGCTTTAGTTGTAAGTAAAACATTCTTTTTTATCTTTTTTCCCTTGTACCAAAGTAAATGGTAAGAAGTATCTGTTACCTGTGCAGGTAATGCATTGGCACAAAATGAAAAGAATGCTATTGAAATTATTTTTTTCATAACGTTTATTTTACTTCTGTAACATCCGTACTAACCGGTAAATCATCATTTTTTTTAATGCATCCTGCTAGAGCCAGGGCTTGTGCTGTAATCAGCAGCATCACTAATTTTTTCATGTTGTTTATTTTTATCCGGCGAATGCCGGGATTATTATTTACTTTATTTCGTTAATCCATGTTTGCACATATGCTCTTGAAGTTTCCACCACATTCCTCCCTGCCCTGTACGCCATTTTCCAGTTTTTGCTTTTCTTTTCATAAACAGGGCTTACAAATACTTTCTTTCCATTTCTATCTGTAAGTGCCGCAGCAAAATCAATTTCTCTTGTTTCTTCCATAAACTGCAGCAATTGCTCTTTTACAAACAGTATTTGGTTTGCCGGATATTTCTTTCCCCATTCCTTTATTTCATTCTCATAGCTATCCTGAAATTGTTTTTGCAGCGCCGGGTAATTTTTTTCATAAGCTGTAAGCTGCTTGTTGTTGGGGTCTTGTGCTTCTTTCAGGCCTTTTCTTGCGTCGGCCAAAGCCTGTTCAAATGGGGCTTTTGTTTGGGCAGTTGCTGTTTTCACTAATTTTTCCATGCTGGCTACTGCTTTTTCATTTTCTGCAATTGTCTGCTTCCTGTTTTCTTCAGGAGTAGTAACTGTATGCATCACTGGCTTATTATTATTTCTTAAATTATTATATGCTGCACTAAATGCCGGGCTTGCAGTGTACTTTTTTGTATATACCAGCAGGTCTTTGGCAATACCTGCCCGGTTGCCTGCAGCAATATTTTTCAAGTTCTTTATACCGTAAGTATTTATATAGCCACGCAAAATATTTTCGGTGATTTTTTTATCAGCATCTGTTTTTGTAATGCCGAGCTGCTTTAAAAAATCATCAGCCATTTTATTTGCAGTAAAAGATAAAAGAGCGCAACTGAATACAGTCATAATAAACAGTGATGCAGCAAACCTTAAAGCTGTGCTGCGTTTAATGAGTGATTGCTTTTTCATAACTAATTTTTTATTGTTTTAAAAGTCAAAGATGGTTTGCAAAACCGCCGGAAGAAAGTGTATGCTGTGTGAATTGATATTTTCCTGTAATCAACTGTTGTATTTTAATTTTTTTGTAATGGGTAATATTTTATTACAAGTGATACAGAAATAAAAAGCCGCCCTTTGTTAAGGCGGCTTCTATGTTTACGATGATTTTTATTTTAAAGTTTGATAAATTCCACCCTGCGGTTTTGTACTTTTCCTTCTTTGGTTTTGTTGTCACCAACCGGAATTGATTCTCCCTTACCATCACTTTCCATTCTTGCAATATCTATTGAGTAAACTGTTGCCAGGATTTGCTTTACGGCTGCTGCTCTTTTCTTTGAGAGTTCCAGGTTCGGCTGCATCGCTGCCATCACTATCGGTATGGCCTGTAATTTTAATTTTGGTATCAGGATATTGCTTTAGCACATCAGCAATCTCTTTCAATACGCCATTGCTTTCGGGTCTTATAGTAGCCGAGTTTACATCAAACAAAATACCGGTGGTTGAAAATTTGCCTTCTTCTATCAATTTATGCCTGGTATCAGGCAAACCTGTTGCCACTTTAATATTGCTGATGTAAATACCATATTGGTCTTCCTTATAGTTTGTTTGCCCAACTTTAAAAAACAATTGATTCATTTTATAAGTTGTATCAATACCTCTTGGCACATCAAATACTTTTGTTTCATTCATCCACATGCGAAAGCGCTGCCCTTGTACCTGAATGGCAATATGAACTGGTCTGCCATAATATTTTTCCAGCTCGGCGTAATTTTTAGGTTCGCTTTTAAAATACCCGGCATCTACTTTAAATGATTCTACCAATACGCGACTGCTGCTCCTTTCCTCGGGATAAATAGTTACCATTACGGCGGCGTATTTATCAAACTCATTCAGAAAGCCATTATCAGTACCCGGCTCGCCGTTAGTGGCAAAAAAGCCGGTGGAAAATGTGGGATACATCCATCCGTTATTTTTTAATTGAAGGATTACATCAAACTCTGCCGTATAATTTCCGCTAAATTCTTTCCTATTATTAGTGAGATAAATAAACGGGTTATGCAGCCGCAGCCAATTGCCGGTAAAATTATCCAGTGTTACCACTTCCCCGCTTCCGTTGGTATTCCAACCCGTTGGCAATTCTGCAATGGCTTCCTGTGTAAAATCTTCGGCATACAAGATTTTTTCACCTGGAATGAAATCGTATTTCGAAAAACTATTTATGCCCCCGTCTTTTTTTTCAGGTGTTGATTCAATGTTGCCAGAATTTTGAGATGGTGCAGGGCCTGCATTTTTCCCCTCAATCTCATCCAGGTTTTTGTCAATTACTTTATCCACCTTGTTATCAATCCGCTGGGTTGCCTTTTGGTTTACTTTGTTTTTTACTTTGTTAATAAAGCCAGCAATTTGTGCGTTGCTAAAAGCCGGGATAATTGCCAGCAAAAAAATTAAAATGTACCTATTCATTGTATTATTTTTAAAGTGAGTATATGTTTTTAAACTGGGTGTAAGTTATCTTTGAGTCAACAACGAAACAATGTTGAAATGCATGAATTGCCGTAATGATTGCATGAACTGAATTTACATGACCGTAGTATAAAAAAATGCCGGCTATCGCCGGCTTATGTTACCTTGTTTTTAAAGGGTTAAGAATCAAAATGTCTTTCTTCTTCCTGTTTCGACAATAGGTACTTTGTCATAAAAATCCTCCGTCCCAGCTGTGGTTCTGGTCATTCTTTTTGCTTTACATCGCTTTTGCCAGCAATAAATTTTTTTTCCAATCATCCATGTGATGTTTTTCCTTACGGGGTGCAAAGCCTTTATTAATAAGATCATTAATACCCTGCATATTAGCAGCTGCATTTTTGTGCGACAAACATGCCATTATAACATTAATGTCGATGTACTTTCCTTTTTTCATTTTTTTTTGCTTTTATTTAATAAAATTGATTATCGAATGAACAGGTGGATTAATTTTCAAGCACGGAACAAAACTACTATGACTGGTGGCCAGTGCAAAAGCAAGTTGACATGAAATGAGGAAAGTAGTTGTTGAATTGCGAAAACGGCCGAAAGAAATATTGTACTAAAGAATGACCTTTATTTCCGGGTCGGCGAAAAGGAAAAGAAATAATCTTAAAAAGTAGAAATTAATTTACCTGTGCATAAAATACGGAAGTGTATAAGTTTGAAATTTCCGTTTTTACTGCTATTTTAACTACATAGGAGGTAGTTAAATACATAGAATGAAAAATTTAGAGATCTCCAGGTGAAATCTATATATCTGATTATCTAAGTGGTTCAACAATTTCAAACTGAGGCACTACAGCAAACACTCCTGTATTACCAAGTTTAACACATAGCTATTACATAAACTCAGGAAAAAATTTATCCACCGCTGCTATTGCTTTATTCAACCTTTCCTCCCTGCTTCCGCTTATAAGCACCCAGGGAACATGCTGGTTTACGAGCAGGTCTTTATAATAATGAAATAATTTTTCCCTTGTTTTGAGATCCGGGTATTCACGCAGTTCATCTTTTACCCAGGGCAGATCGGTATTGCAGAGCAGGTAGAGATCATATTTTCGTTCGGCGATGCGGGTGAGTATACGGTTATTGCATTTATTAAAAACAAATTCGCTCCATACTTTTATTACATACATATCGGTATCAATAAAGACCGGGGAGCCGGGCATTGCTTTTTTAACAGCCGCTTCTTCTTCTGTAAGTTGCCCATCTGCGATCTTATCTAGGTCTGCAAACGTATAGTTATTGCCATTTTTCAACAAGTATTCCCTGGCATATTCCCTGGCCCATACGGTCTTATAATGCTCCGCCAATTGAGCACAAAGCGTGCTTTTACCGGTGCTTTCGGGGCCTACGATCACAATTTTTTTAACTTCCATTTACTGCTTTCTTTTTCCATTCGGTATAGCCCATCCAGGCCAGGCCTAAAAATATAAAATACATGAGTGTGAACAGCATAAATCCTTTATAAAAATTCAAAGGTATGGCCACTATATTTGAAAAGATCCAGGCCAACCAGTTTTCAACTTTCCGTTTTGCCATCCACCACATGGCGGTAATGGCGCTGGACGACACAAGTGAATCGAGCAGCGGGGTATTACTGTCGGTAATATTTACAAGCAACGTATAAATTGCTGCCCAGGATACCAGGAAAAAAATAATGCCGCCCCATAATTGTTGTCTATTACACCAATTGATAGGATAAGTCAGATGGCTTTCATCTTTCTTTTGCACCCAGTTGTACCAGCCATACACGCTCATTACAAAATAGTAAATATTGAGAATGGCATCTGCATACAAAGGAGGGCTGGCCAAAAAGTAGTAAACATACCCTGCCAGCAGTACACCAACAATGCCGGTTGGGTAAACCAGTACATTGTTATTCTTAGCATACCAAACGCTGGCTAATTGCGTAATGGTGCTTACCCACTCCTGCCAGCGGGTTTCTTTTATATTCTTTAAAAATGTATCTGCTATTTCCTGGAAGCTCATGCTGAAATTGAAAGGATGAAATTAAGGATTTAAGTACATCGGGCTCCCAGGATTACACGGATAAAAAAAACTGCCGTGGGCAGTTAAAATATTTATGGTTATATTATCAAAGGATGTATGCTATTCCGATTCAGCCACCACTTCCTTCACTTCTGGTATCATGCGTTTCATCATACCTTCTATACCCGCTTTGAGGGTAATGGTGCTGCTGGGGCAACCGCTGCAGCTTCCTTGCATGGCAAGGTTTACAACCCCATTTTCGTAACTTTTAAACTGTATGGCGCCACCGTCCATTTCCACCGCCGGTTTTACATAATTTTCCAGTAATTCCTTAATGCGTTTTACCACGTCATCGTCGCCAGCAGCCGGTTCATTACTGCTCGAAGGTTTTGCCGCCTCCGCTTCTTCCTCATTTACCACCTGCTTACCTTCTTCGAGATACTCTTTCAGAAACTGCCTGATGGTGGGAATCACATCCTGCCAATCTTCTGTTTCTGATGTTTTTGTGAGTGTAATGAAATTACTGGCAATAAAAACTGATTTGATGAACGGAAAAGTAAACAGCTGTTGTGCCAGGGGCGATGGTTTGGCTGCAGACTCATCTGCAAAGTCAATACTCTTGCCCGGGTACAATAATTTGTTTGCCACAAACTTCATTGTTTCCGGGTTGGGAGTCATTTCCGTATATATGCTGATGACGGGATTACCTGTCTTTATCATACTATAAAATTTTACAGGCAAATTTACTCAATATCTGCAAAAAATGCAGGTTTGACACGGGACTGTTGCTGCAGCAGGCTGTTAAATTTCTGATTTCGTAAGCCCGGGCAACCTTACGGAAAGCTTTGCCGTTTAAATTTGTTCCGGAAATATCCCTTCAACTTAAATACTGCACAATGAAGCAAATGATACTTACTGCATTAATTTTCAGTTTTCATTTTTTTTCAGCAAATGCCACGGTGTGGACGGTACAAGTATCAAATTTTCAGTTTTCGCCGGCCAATCTTAATGTGGTTGTTGGAGATGTGATTGAATGGCATCTGGTTAGCGGGTTTCACAACAGCACATCCACCTCTGTTCCTACCGGTGCCAATCCATGGGCTTCCAACAACAGCTCAACTCCGGGATTTTTTTACGCCTATACGGTAACCACCCCCGGCAGCTATGATTATATCTGTACCATTCACGGACTGGCCATGACAGCTTCTTTTACTGCCACCGGATCGGCGCCGGTAAAGCTCCGTTCCTTCGACGTATCGAATATTTCAAACAAGCCGGTTATAAAATGGACGACGGAAACTGAAACAAATACCCAGTATTTTTCATTACGCAGGAGCAATACAGGGAAAAATTTCTCTGAGATCATGCGTATCCCCGCAGCCGGAAATTCAACCGAAATAAAAAATTACACTTATACAGATAATGATGTAAACCCCGGAGAAAAATTCGCTTATTATGAACTGCTAATCGTTGACCTGGATGGCAAAACACAGCTCTCCCCTATTAAATTGTACAGGAATAACGCAGCCGATAAAAAAATAATTCTTACACTCTCGCCAAACCCCGTGAGTGCAGAAGGGCATCTAAACATGAGCTTTAATGCCGATAAGGAGGGAGAAATGCAGGCCAGCATTGTCGATATGCAGGGCAAAATTGTTTTTACCAGCAGCCTGAGTGCAAAAACCGGCATCAATAAGGGGCATCTTCATATTGCAAACCTGCCGGCAGGTAATTATGCGATCCAGTTTTGGCTCGACGGGAATACAGAAATACACCGGTTTTCGAAGAAATGATGTTTAACCGCAGATAAAGGTGTAACAAGAGATTAAGCAGTATAAAATAAATGGCATGGCGGAAATTTTCGTTTTCCGTGAAAATGAAATTTATATACCCTTTAATCAACCTTACACAAAAACTCAGTTCAATTCTAATTACTATCCGGCAGGCTTTTCCTGGTCCACTATCCTCAACTTGGCATAGTTGAGCATGATCTTTTTTTCGCCGTTCAGGTCAAAATGAATGGTGGCAATGGGATTATGAGAGGCGCCTTCCATTTTTACCACCTGGCCAAATCCAAATTTCTGGTGTTCCACTTTTTGTCCGGCCTGCAGCTTGCTGGTATCGCTGGCCATAAAATTTTCAGTGGGCGTATGTTCTTTTGTTTGGGGCCGTGCCGGCGAACTGGCAAAAACTGTTTTCTTTTTTTCGGGTGGCGGGCCCTGTGCAAACTGGTTTCCACCAAAGCCCTTGTTCATACGATCGAATGCACTCCCCCAGTTGCTGCTGTTGTTATTGTTGCGTGCATTGCTGCCGGCATAGCTGCGGTCTAAATATTGCTCGGGTACTTCATCTAAAAAACGGCTGGGATCATTTTGCTGAAGCTGGCCAAAACGGTACCGTGCATTGGCATAACTTAATACCAGCCTGTGTTTGGCCCTGGTAATGGCCACATAAAACAGGCGTCGTTCCTCTTCCAGCTCCTCACGGGTATTGATAGACATGGCATTGGGAAACAGTGTTTCCTCGAGGCCGCCCACAAACACCATGGGAAATTCAAGGCCTTTTGCCGCATGTATGGTCATCAGTTTTACTGCATCAGCATTTTCTTTATCATCATCTGCGTCTGTAAGCAAAACGATCTGCTGAAGATAGGCGCCAAGGCCTTTATCACCCACTTCGCCATCCTCTTCATTCATGGGTGTTTCTGTAAACTCCTTTATAGAGTTGAGTAATTCTTGCACGTTCTCATAACGTTGCAGGCCTTCGGTGGTCTTATCGTTGAACAATTCCTTTACTACCCCGGTGCTTTTTCCCACAATGATAGCCAGGTCGTAAGCATTTTTCTTAACAAGTTCGCTCTGGAACATTTTTATGCTCGTAATAAAATCATCGATGCTTTCCAGGGTGCCGCTTCTGAATCCATACATGGCTGCATTGCAAAGCACATCCCACATGCTGATATTATTTTCATTGGCTGCCAGCACGGCTTTATCTACCGTTGTTTTTCCTATGCCGCGTGCAGGATAATTGATGATGCGTTTAAGCGCCTCCTCATCTTTTGGGTTGACCACAATACGGAGATAAGCCAAAAAATCTTTTACTTCCTTGCGCTGGTAGAAGCTGATGCCGCCATAAATACGGTAAGTAATGCCCATGCGGCGCAGCGCTTCTTCGAAACTCCGGCTTTGCGCATTGGTGCGGTATAGTATGGCAAAATCTTTATTGAACAGGTGGTTGCGCAGCTTTTGTTCCTGGATGGCATCGGCCACCATTTTCCCTTCGTCATTATCCGTCATGGTGCGCACCAGTTTTATCTTTTCACCCTCGCTGTTATCGGTAAACAATTTTTTCTCTATCTGGCCTTTATTATTACTGATGACCTCGTTGGCCACATGCAGGATATTTTTTGTGCTGCGGTAATTTTGTTCCAGTTTTACCAGGGCCACATCGTCGTAGTCTTTCTGAAACTGCAGTATATTTTCGATGGTGGCGCCCCTGAAGCTGTATATGCTTTGCGCATCATCGCCCACCACGCAAACATTTTCGTGCATGGCGCCCAGCAATTTAATGATCTCGTACTGTGCCGGGTTGGTATCCTGGTACTCGTCTATCAGTATGTACTTGAATTTCCGCTGGTATTTGCTTAATGAATCGGCATTATTCTTCAGCAACAGGTACATTTTAAAAAGCAGGTCGTCAAAATCCATGGCACCGTTCTTAAAACAGCGTTTTGTATAAGCATCGTATATCTGGCCCAGCATGGGGCGGTTTGCCCGGGCATCTTCCTGCTGCAGCATATAGTCGTTGATATATTCCGAAGGGCCCACCAATCCGTTTTTTGCTGCAGAAATACGGTTGTAAACAGTATTGGGTTTATACTGTTTATCGTCGAGTTCCATTTCATTGATCACAGTCTTTACCACGCTCTTTGCATCATCTGTATCGTAAATGGTAAAATTATTGGGGAACCCGATTTTTTGTGCCTCGGCCCGCAGTATCCTGGCAAAAACACTGTGAAAAGTGCCGATGTATAAATTTCTTGCTTCGGAATTTCCAAGCGATCTTTCGATACGCTCTTTCATTTCGGCCGCAGCCTTGTTTGTAAACGTTAAGGCCAGTATATGGAAGGCATCCACACCGTGAGCCGCCATCAGGTGGGCAATGCGGGTGGTTAATACCTTGGTTTTGCCGCTGCCGGCTCCGGCAATGATCATAAGGGGACCATCTTTGTGAAGCACTGCTTCCCGCTGCCTGTCATTCAATCCGTCGAGATAATTTCGCATACGGGCAAAGTTAATTTAAAAAGCATTTTTTGGACAGATAATTATATACCCATCAGAATTTTTACTAAATTACAGCTCTATTTTATTGTATTTAGAAAGATCATGAAAAAAACACCTGTGTATTCTATTCTTTTTGCGGCCATTTTGGCGCTCATTGTATTTTCCTGCAAAAAAGAAAAAGATATTTCTGATATTCCGGGAGGCAACCTGCCCGCCAAGTACATTGATATCAAGGATTCCACCTATTTGCCGGCATGGTTAAGCACCGTGGCCGGAACCACTATTATATTTGTAAATAATACCGGAACCTCGCATAAGCTCATTTCCCACAACAGCCAGTATTTCGACTCTGTAATGGTGGATCCCGGCAGGTCCTTCACTTTAAAGAAAGATGCAGAGGGAACACTTGAATTTCACTGCAAAGAGCATCCCAGTAATATTGGCACCATTGTTTTTACACCCTGATTAATTCTTTTTCCCGGAAACTGCCTTCAATTATGCAATCTTTGCATATCAATCAACATGTATGGTTAGCAACAGAAAAGCGGCGATCGGTTTTATATTTATTACCCTGCTGATAGATATCACGGGGCTGGGTCTTATTATACCTGTAATGCCCAAGCTTATAGAACAAATGAGTGGCGGCGGCATCAGCGAAGCATCTTCCTATGGTGGCTGGCTCACTTTTACTTATGCCATTATGCAGTTCCTGTTTTCGCCCATACTGGGTGCACTCAGCGATAAGTATGGCCGGAGGCCTGTATTACTTTTTGCATTATTGGGTTCTGCCATAGATTATTTATTTCTTTCCTTTGCCCCCACACTTTGGCTGCTTTTTTTGGGCCGGGCTGTGTCTGGTATTACCGGGGCTAGCATTACAGCAGCCACCGCCTATATAGCCGATGTAAGCACCGCGGAAACAAATGCAAAAAATTTTGGAATGATCGGCGCTGCATTTGGCATTGGTTTTATACTTGGCCCTGTAATAGGCGGTTTGCTGGGATCCTTTGGGCCCAGGGTGCCCTTTATGGTGGCCGCAGGTTTAAGTTTCTTAAACTGGCTGTATGGATATTTTGTATTGCCAGAATCGCTGCCTAAAGAGAGCAGGCGGAATTTCAACAGGCAAACAATGATCCCCGGCAAATCGCTGGTAGAACTTAAAAAACATCCCGAATTGGGCGGACTGATGGGCGCCTTCGTGCTGATCTATCTTGCAGCGCATGCCGTACAAAGCAACTGGAGTTATTTTTCGATTGAAAAATTTGGCTGGAGCGAAAAAATGATCGGCATATCGCTTGGCGTTGTTGGCCTGCTGGTAGCCCTTGTACAGGGTGTGCTGGTAAGATATACCCAGCCAAAACTGGGGAATGAAAAGAGTGTATATGCAGGGCTGCTGCTTTATTCGCTGGGATTATTCCTGTTTGCATTTGCATCTGAAAGCTGGATGATGTTTGCATTTTTGGTTCCGTACTGCATGGGCGGTATCGCCGGGCCTGCATTGCAGTCGATCATAGCACATAAAGTGCCCAATAATGAGCAGGGCGAAATACAGGGCGCCCTTACCAGCCTGGTAAGCCTCACTTCCATAGCAGGACCGCCATTGATGACGGGGCTTTTTGCCTATTTTACAAAGCCTTCTGCACCGGTTCATTTTTCGGGTGCTGCATTTCTTTTAGGGGGAATTTTTATGCTGGCCAGTACCTTCATAGCTTACCGTGCATTGAGCAAAACACAGGCTGCATAAGCATTTCGTAGTTTTACCCTTTTTTTTTATGCGGATTTTTCGATACGCTATAAATTTCTTAAAAGTATATTTACGAGTTTTAATATGTCAATAAAAAATATGTATTTCAGGCTATTTTTATACACAATAATTTCTGGCTGAAAACGCTTAATATACAATTGCTGCATTTTCTTACACACATGCAGCAGTAAAACCAGAAAAGAAAAACACCATTACCTCCTGCCACTGTTACCGCTAACAATAGTGTGCTTAAAAGCAAGTAATCATTTTATCTTACCGGTTTTAATCTGAACTACCGAAGCGGTATTAACTTACTGCAACAGTTTTTTTTGTTAGGCATACAGGACAAGGAGGGCCCCGGTATTGGACGGGGCTTCTTCGTTTTCCTATATTTAGCAAGCAGATTTACAAGACCACATAAGCCGCCACAAACTGGCATACCATGCCTGTAAAAAAGCCAGCATATACTTCCCCGGGTTCGTGATCGCTTACCAGCAGCCGGGCTGTGCAAACCAATCCGCCGAGTAAAATAACAAGGGAGAGAGGCCAGGTCATAAGCATGGTATTAGAAAAAGCCAGTACAATAAAAAAGCCAAGCCAGCCGCCCATACCCAGTGCATGCATGCTTATCTTAAGATAAATATTTACTATGAGGGCCGCATTAACCGCCAGAAAAATACCAAGAATAAAAGAGGGTAACACCAAGGGATACAGCTCCTGCTTTTTAAAGACAAGGTAGGCCCAAAAGAAAAAAATGCTGCAGGCGATATATGGAATGATGCGGTCTTTTTTTGTGCGCAAATAAATTGAATCTATAAAGCCCAATGCCTTTAGCAATACAATAGTGAGGAGCGGAAAACCCACCAGGTTCAATGCGCTGATGAATACAGTGTATATTTTTTGCTTTTCAGAAAAGCCCGAAAAATAAGAAGGGTGCACGTACACTAAGAACCAGATGGCATATACCGGCACAAATACCGGGTGAAAAATATAACTCAGCAATACCGCCGGCCATTTTAAAGCGGGATGATATTTTGAACAGCAGTTGTCATACTGCAAAAGTAATTAAAGGATCTTAATCCGAGCAACGTCTCCCGCAGGGGACGTTGGGCCTATAATGCCCCATATCCGTAGAGTTCTTCATTTTATGGCTCAACGCGGATACCTCCATTGCGGTATACGAATGGGCGGCCGTCATACAGCAAAAGTAATTAAAATCTTCTACTAAATGGGTTTAATAAATATTCAAAGTACTTTCATACAATATGCTGATACAATAAAAATGGAATAGCAAATATTTCGCCACCGCAGGTAGCCACACTTCCCTCGTGAGACGCCCTCGCCTGGTCTCCCGACCAGCGAGGCCCTGTAAATAAAGCTACAAATTATTCCCTAACTTTATCATTATGCCTCAGATGTACCCAATTGAATGGCCTGTGTTTTTCACTTCATCCATTTTCGGCTGGAAGCCTGTTCTTCAAAACGATCATTATAAAGATATCATTATTGATACGCTGAAATTTTTAATTAATGATGGCAGGCTTATCCTCAACGCATATGTAGTGATGAATAATCACTTCCATGCTATATGGCAGCCAACTATAAAATACAGCTACTCAGACATACAGGCCTCATTTATGAAATTTACTGCCCAAAAAATAAAACAAAAGCTGCTTCTTGAAGATCCCGGGCTTGCCAATGAATTGCTCGTCAACAAATACGACCGAAAATACCAGGCTTGGAAAAGGGAGCCTTTAATAGTGCAACTTTTTACTCCCGCCGTATTTCTTCAAAAACTGAATTATATTCATCAAAATCCGGTAAAGGCCGGGTTATGTAAGTATCCCGAAGATTATAAATATTCATCAGCCGCATTTTATCATACTGGGAGCGATCCTTTCGATATAGTGACACATTATGAAGGGTGAAGCTTTATGACGGCTCCTTCATTAATGGCTCTCCTGCCGCTGGTCAGGAGACACAAGCGGCGGCATCCGCACAGGTGGCCGCTTACCTACAGCGGCATAAATTCTTGCTGCATGGATTCATATGCATATAATCTAATTTTTGCTGTATGAATTTTCTCGAAATGCATTCTTTCCAGTCAAATGACAATTCCCATAACTCATGTTGTTTTTTATTTGCTTGCCGCCCGGGTTCAACAGCTTCTTCCAGGTAACGAAGCATGTCAATTTCCTTTGCATTCTTAAGCCTTTCAACAATTTCATAAGCCATGAAGCGCTTCCCATTCCCTATAATGGTATTTATACTTTGTCCGGTTTCCTTAAAACTAATCAGGGCATGAACATGGTTAGGCATAATAACATAGCCATTAATGAAATGCCCTTTCAGCTTTAAATTGTTGAATCATTTGTAAACAATATAATAACCATTTACTTTCTCAATGAGGTTTATCCATTTGTAACAAGTAAAGGTTATAAAAAGCATACCGAATTGAACAGGTATTGTGTGCTTTACTGGCATTCCTAAAATTATGGTTTTTTTCTTATAGAAAACTTGTGCCCGGATAGGTCCGCAACGTCCCTTTCAGGAGACGTTGCTCGGAAGTAAAAATTATTATTTTTTCTCTAAGAAACTTTGTGCCCGGATAGGAACGCAACGTCCCTTTCAGGAGACGTTGCTCGGAAGTGTGCTGCAAAAGTAATTAAAGGATCTTTCTTAACCTTGCCACAGGAATATTCAGTTGTTCGCGGTATTTGGCAACGGTACGGCGGGCAATATTATAGCCTTTTTCCTGGAGCATTTCGGTGAGCCTTTCGTCGCTGTAAGGGTGTTTCTTACTTTCTTCGCCAATAAGGTCGCTCAATATTTTTTTCACTTCACGGGTGCTTACTTCTTCGCCACTGTCGGTTTGCAGGCTTTCGCTAAAGAAGAATTTAAGGCGGTATGTGCCAAATTCAGTCTGTACAAATTTGCTGTTGGCCACCCGGCTTACGGTGGATATATCGAGGTTGGTGCGTTCTGCAATATCTTTCAGGATCATGGGGCGCAGGTCCGTTTCATCGCCCGATACAAAAAAATCGTGCTGGTAATTCATGATGGCCTCCATGGTGTTCATGAGCGTATTTTGCCTTTGCTTGATGGCATCAATAAACCATTTGGCTGCATCGATCTTCTGTTTGATGAACAACACGGCTTCTTTCTGGCGCTTATCCTTTTTGCTGCCTTTATCATAATCTTTCAGCATATCGCGGTAGCCTTCGCTGATGCGCAGGTCGGGGGCATTTTTACTGTTCAGCGTAAGCTCCAGTTTCCCGTTATTGTTAAGGATAAAAAAATCGGGTATGATATAATTGCTGTTCTTACTGCTGCCATCGAGGTTGCCGCCCGGCTTTGGATTGAGGCGGATGATCTGGTTGATCACATCTCTTAATTCTTCATCGGTTATATTGAGGGCACGCTGTATTTTTTCATAATGCTTTTTGGTAAACTCATCAAAATACTTTTCCAGCACTTTAATGGCCAGTTCCACCGGTTTTCCATGACCTGTTTTTCTTTCGAGCTGGAGCAACAGGCATTCCTGCAGGTTGCGGGCGCCCACGCCGGGAGGATCGAATTGTTGTATCTGCAACAGCAGCTCGGCAATCTCCTCCTCGCTGGTCATCACATTCTGCCTAAAGGCCAGGTCGTCGATAATGGAACTGATTTCCCTCCTGAGGTAGCCATCATCATCCAGGCTCCCAACAAGCTGTTCTGCCACTTTTTGCTGATGCTCATCCAGGTTAAGCATGCCCAACTGCTCCAGCATTATTTCCATAAAACTTGTTTCCACCCGGTGCGGAATCACTTTATTATCGTCCTGCTCGGGGTAATTGGTGTCTCTCAAACGGTAATCGCCCACTTCATCGTCTCCATCCTGCACATATTCGCTGATGTCTATATTATCATAATCCCCTTCACTTCCATCTTTTTCATATTCTTCATTTTCATCGCTGGCAAACTCATCATTTTCATATTCGTCATCGTGCCCGTCCTCTCCCTGTTCCAGGGCCGGGTTTTCTTCCAATTCTTCTTTTATCCGTTCATCCAATATAGCCGTAGGCACCTGCAGCAGTTTCATTAACTGAATCTGCTGGGGCGATAGTTTTTGAAGTAATTTTTGCTGTAAACCTTGATAGAGTGCCATTATTTTTCCAGGATATCCCCTTTTTCGGGTTTTTTTAAGTAAATTGTATCAGCCAATTGTTTCAACTATATCAAATGCTTAAGCAATATAAAGCCTTTTTATTAATTTTTAGCACGGTTTTTGTGATAAATTCGCTAAAAGCACAAACTCATTTCATAAAACACAGTGTTACAAGGAGTTTTATTCAAGCACCGCTTCCCAGCCCGGCAACAAATCCCTATTATAAATTAAGATTTTACAGCATCCCCGGTGATTTTTATTCAAAAAATTCAGGTTTTTTTTGCAGGCAGGAATGGAGGTTCCGGGCCAAAACGGGTCTGCCCTTAAAATTCCGGTTAGGTTCGGTGGCTTATTGCGACTGGATGGAGGGTAAGATCAATGCTTATAAACCCTGACACATTTATACCTGTGCTGTGCTAGTAAGTTTCTAAAAAAAATTCGAATCCATTTCTAATTACTATTTTGTACTTTTTTGCTTGCCCCCCGACACTATGTCGGGGCAGGCTAAAAAAGTACCCAAAAAGGGCACCCGAAATCCCTGCCTGCTTGACGCAGTCTGGCAGGGATATACAGCCCGATTTCGGGATACAGCTTTACTCACCAACAGTTCTCCGGTAGCATCAGCTTTAGTAATTCTACTCTTAGGATCGGCTTTTGAAATATTTTTCAACTTTATCTCAAGCCAAATATTTTTACTAAAAAACTATTTGATTATTTTGGGTGCGGGTACCCATTCTTTAAAATAAGTAAGCCGCAGGCTGTCGGACCAGCCATTGGGATTTTTTTCAAAAACCTTACTGCTGTAAAATGCCATGCCCTGCATATGGGGCGTGCTCCTGATCAGTTCGATCTGGCGCGGCAATTGTGATCTGTCTTTCCAGGCGGGATTGCTACCGGCACGATAGATGCCAATGCCGATATAACAATTGATACCATGGGTGTTTTTACTCCACCAGTCCAGCAGTGTATCAAAAGCTGCGGCCGGGTGCCCAATTTCCCAGTATACCTGGGGCGTTATATAATCCATCCAGCCTTTTCGCAGCCAAAGCAGGATATCGGCGTAAAGATCATCGTAATTAGTTTGGCCCGCTTTTGTGTTGCTGCCTGCCGGATCTTTATCAATATTGCGCCATACGCCAAAAGGACTGATGCCGAACTGGCAAAGCGGGTTCACCTGTTTAATGGCCCGGTAAAGCCCTACAATAATCGAATCGGTATTGCTCCTGCGCCAGGCATCTTTTGACAGCCCCTTTCCCCATTTGGAATAAGAATTATTATCAGGAAATTCTTTTCCCTTGATGCGGTAAGGATAAAAATAATCGTCGAAATGAACAGCATCTATATCGTATCGGTTCACCACATCTTTTACCACATTGGTTACATAAAGTTGCGCTTCCCTGTTTCCCGGATCAAAATATTTTTTATCGCCATAAGTTAAAAACCATTCGGGATGAAGCCGTGTAATATGGGTGGGCGAAAGCACTGTGTTGTTTATATTGAACACTGCACGGTAAGGATTCATCCATGCATGAAATTCCATGCCGCGTTTATGGGTTTCGGTTATCATAAATTCGAGCGGATCGTAATAAGGGGATGGTGGCCTTCCCTGTTTTCCGGTAAGCCATTGGCTCCAGGGTTCGTAGGGCGATGGGTAAAGGGCATCGGTAGCCGGCCGCACCTGTACAATCAGCGCATTCAACCCATTGCGCTTGTGCATGTCGGCCAGTTTTATAAATTCTGCCTGCTGCGACCCGCTGCTGAGCGCAGGACCTGATGGCCAGTCGATATTGCTCACGGTAGCCACCCACACGCCCCGGAATTCGGGCCGCTGGCCATGGGCATCAAGTGCCATAAATGCAAAGAACAGTAAAGCTATTTGTAAAATCTTCATAGGTCAGCGTTGCTTCTTTTCCCTTATTTTATCGAGCAGGGTATTGAGTGTTTTCGTTTCTTCCTTATTGAGCCCTGCCAGAATATTGTCCATTTCATCTTCGTACGCATCCATTTTCTTGAGCAGGCTGGCTCCCTTTATGGTGATACTTACATCCACCAGGCGTTTATCGGTATCTGAAACTTTCTTTTTAACAAGGCCTTTTACCAGCAGGCGGTCAACAATACGGCTGGTATCGCTCATTTTATCGAGCATGCGCTGGCGTATCTGCAGGGTTGACAAAGGCTGACCGGCCCCCCGTAAAATGCGCAGAATATTGTATTGCTGCAAAGTGATATCATCCCGCTCAAAAATATTTTTTAATTTTTCAGTGAGCCAGTTATAAGTAAAAATGAGATTGATAACGCCCTTTTGATACTCGGTTCTGAATTTTGACTGGTTAATGTCTTTTTGAATTCCCATGCTGCAGGTTTTATTGCCCTTCGAGCTTTTGTGCAAGATCGCTCAGTTCTTTATCCTGTTTTTTCTTTTCTTCATCTTTTACATCGTCCGGAAGATCGGAGTCTCCAAATTCGTTCATGTATATTTTAAGCATCACTAAAAAATAACTTACCAGCAATGGACCAAAAACAAGCCCAATAAAACCAAAAAGACTGAGACCCACAATTACGCCCAGCACCGTTACCATCGGGTGCACATCGCCCATACGTTTCATAAGGCCCAGCCTTGCGAGGTAATCTACATTGCCTGTAACAACTAAACTGTAAATGAGTAAGCCCACTGCCTGCCAGTTTTGACCATGTGCAAAGAGATAACCCATCAGCGGCACCCAGATGATCATGGTTCCCACCAGGGGAAAAAAAGCAAATACACCGGTTACAAAACCCCACATACCCCAGTCTTCGATACCAAAGATCCAGTAGCCGATGGTGGCTGTAACGCCTTGTATGATGGATATAATGGGAATGCCCAGTGCATTGGCTCTTACCATCATGCGTGTTTCGTTGCCCAGTGCATCAATATTATGCCTTTCGAGCGGTATTACCCGGCCAAGCCTTTTTTCAACAGCCCGGCCTTCTACCAGCAGGTAATAGAGCAGGAAAAACATCATGATGAGGTTGGTAAGTATGGAGGCCGTGCTGTTGAGCAGTTTAGGCAAAAGGGCGGTTGCTTTTTGCGCCAGTTCTTTTGCTGTATCGCCCGACAGGATCTTAAAGCGGGTTTTGGTTTCTACAAAGCCCGATATCTTTTGGGCCACTGCCACAATTTGATCCTGGTTGTTGAGCAGGTTGCTGATCTTGGGCGATATAAGTGTAATGCTGAAATAGATCGGCAGCGAAATTATGACCAGGTAGGCAAGGATGAACAACATGGCCGTCCATCCCTTTTTCCATTTATTTTTAAACACCAGCCTGAAGTAAAGCGAGCGGCTGAGAATGTACAGTGTAATACCGCCGAGCAGGCCGGGTATAAAAGCTGTAAGCTGGCTCACCAGCAAAACACCCATGATGACAACTATTCCCAGAATGAGTATTTGCCGGAGGCGGTGATTGAACAGGTGTTGTGTCATATTATTTTGTTATGCAACAGATTTTTTAAAGCTGCAGAATAAAAAATTCTGAACTGTTTTGAATGGGGTGATATGATCCTCCCGGATGCACCTGATCTTCTTAAATCCATGCTGCAATTCGGCCGCTAATGTTTCTTCGCTGTATTTTTTTATAGGCAGTCCGCTGCATTTATCGGGCCCTTTATCAGAAAATGTCCCGATTGTAAGATAACCGTTGACAGCTTTCCTGGCTGTTTCAAGATATTTTGAAACCTGTTCATGGCTGGTTAAAAAATGAAACGTTGCCCTGTCGTGCCACAGATCGTATTCCGTATCAGGTACAAACGAAGTTATATCTGAGACAATCCATTTTACAAGGGCCGCTTTTTTACCCAGCCGTTTTTTAGCCTTTTCAAGCGCATGGGCCGAAATGTCGAGCACCGAAATATTTTCATACCCTTCCTTCAGCAAATGATCCACCAGCCTGCTGTCTCCTCCGCCCACGTCTATGATCTTTGCTGTTTTAGGAAGCCCAAAGGAATGGATGAAGCTGAGCGAGGTAGTTGGCGCTTCCTGCGTCCAGCTAAGGTCTTGCGGACCCTTTGATTCATAAACTTTTTCCCAGTGACTTTTTGGATCTGAATTCATAAGTAGTTTTTTTTATTAAAAATTACTTCCAAACGCTCACGCCCTCGCTGCAGTTAGCACAAATGTCTATGTTTTTGCGGCTTTTCATGAGTTCTGCCCTGAAATTTTTATAGTGATCGTTGTTCCATATTTCTTTAAACGACTGGCCCTTGAGGTTGCCCAATTGGTGCAGGGCGTCTTTATCGAAGCAACAGGGTACCACCAACCCGTCCCAGGTAATTACATTGGCATGCCAGAGTTTCCAGCAGTGGTTTGCCAGTTTATTCTTGGAGGAATAGCTGCCATCGGCATTTTTTCTATACCGGCTGAATTTATCCGTTTCGGGAATGAGCCGGTTGGGATCGGTTTCGTAGTTGTATACCTGTGCGGTTTTAAAACGCACTTCATTCACGCCCACTTCTTTGGCAAGTTTTTTAATCTCCTCCACCTGGTGTTCATTGGGTTTTACCACCAAAAACTGGAAAAAGACAAAAGGCTTTTTGCTGTTGAGCTGCTTTTTCCATTTTACAATATTTTTTGCCCCTTCAATCACTTTTTCGAGCCGGCCGCCCACCCGGTAACTCTGGTACACATCCTGCGTGGTGCCGTCGATGGAAATGATCAGCCGGTCGAGCCCGCTCTCCACCGTTTTTTTTGCCGCTTCGTCGTCCAGGTAATGTGCATTGGTGGAAGTGGCCGTATATATTTTTTTGGAAGATGCGTATTTAACCATTTCAAGGAAATCGGGATTCAAGTATGGTTCTCCCTGGAAATAAAAAATAAGGTATAAGAGTTCCTTATGTACATCGTCGATTGTTTGGCGGAAAAAATCTTTTTGGAGCATGCCAGTGGGCCTCGTAAAAGCACGAAGGCCGCTGGGGCATTCGGGACAGCGCAGGTTGCAACTGGTGGTGGGTTCAAAAGAAATGGAAACAGGATAGCCCCATTGAACGGGCCTTTTCAACAGCCTGCTTACATAAAAACTGCCCAGCACTTTTAAGCCATTCCAGAGCCGGGCCGGCGTAAGCTTGGCGGCAAGGTTTATACTGTCGTTAAAATTGAACTCGGGCATCCGGGCAAAGATAACTGCAATTTTATGCCGGTAATTATGAGAATAGGAATACTAACTAAAAATGATCTTTTTCCAGGAAATCCTTCAGGCCTGTCTTTACAATATACTCCCAGCCAGTATCAAAGCTTTCCCTCGAAAAATTTGTGTCGGATCCGCTGCCAAAATTTTCCACCCCATTATGGATCAACCTCACCATTGTATGGTCTCCCTGTGCAAATATTTCCCAGGTTACGAGGGAAATGGCATCAAAGTTTTGCGGGTAAGACCAGGTATGCACGAGCTTCTCGTTTTCTTTTACCTCCATCACTTTGCAAGCATGATAATACTGGCATTTTTCATCGCCACCAAAAAAATGGAACTCAAAACCCGGCTCGGCTTTAAACTCATTTATGGTAAAATACCAGGCTTTCATTGTTTCCACATCTGTAAGCGCTTTCCATACAGCCGGTGCAGGGGCATGGATGGTTGTTTCTTTTATAATAGGTTCGATGGGCATATCAGCATTTTATATGGTTACCGAGGCAATAAAAATAGGTAATTCCGGGGCAATAGTACTCTTAAAATGCAGTTATTAGCATATAAAAAACGAAATTTACCTGATCAACAACTTGCTGGCCTCCCGAATAATGAGATATGGAATTTTAATATTGTCTTTTTTCGCCTCTGTGTATTCATACGGCCAATGCAGCAGCCCGGTAAATATATTTCCGTACCGGGAAAGTTTTGAAGCAACTAACGGTTCATGGACCATTGGCGGCAACCTTCCTTCCTGGGAATGGGGAACTCCTGCAAAAGCCATTATCAATTCCGCAGCAAGCGGAAGCAGGTGCTGGATAACGGGTGGGCTAAATGCTGCTGCCTATAACAGTGCGGAAAACTCCTGGATACAAAGCCCCTGTTTTAATTTCTCCGCTTTACTTTATCCTCAAATTTCTTTTAAAGTATTTTGGGAAACAGAGAAAGGTTTTGATGGTGCCAAACTGCAATACAGTACAGATGAAGGATCAAGTTGGCAAGCGGTGGGCGATGCTGTATCCGCTGCGGACAGCTGTCTTTCCAAAAATTGGTACAATGATCCCTCCGTAAGATTTCTTTCGAGCTCCCCGGGCTGGGCTGGCTCCACCAGCAGCAGTTGCCCCAGCAGTAATGGCAGTGCCGGCTGGGTTACGGCAAAACATAACCTCAGCTTTTTAGCGGGCCGGCCACAGGTATTATTCCGTTTTATTTTTGGTGCAGGAACCACCTGTAATAATTTTGATGGTTTTGCCATAGATGATATCAATATAGAAAATGCCCCGGTGGGTACAAGCAATTTTAGCTATACCTGTAAAGCTAACCGCAGCGTTGATTTTTCTGTCAACACCGGATGTGTAATAAATCAAAGCTGGAATTTTGGCGATGCCGCTTCAGGCGCAAATAATACAGCCACCGGTTCAAATGTTACGCACAGTTTTTCGGCTCCAGGCCAATATACAGTAACGCTTACTACTAATTTTACCAATGGGCCTCCTTTTGTGGAGCCCAAACAGATCGTGGTGCTTGATCTGTCGGCCAGTATTACGAATCCTATTAAATGCAAGGGCAATGCTGGCGGGGTTGTTACTGCCACGGCTTCCGGATCGGCATTTCCCTATATCTATAGCTGGAATACAAATCCGCCGCAAACCGGGCCCATACTAAATAACGTAATTGCCGGCAATTATACAGTTACCGTTAGTTCGGCAGGTGCATGCAATACCGTTGCAACCATTACACTTACTGAACCGGAACAATTAACTGCTGTTTTGCAGGTGGTAAATGCCACTTGCACGGCAAGCAATGGTTCTGTAAATGCTCTTATTTCGGGTGGAGTACGGCCGTATAGTTACAGCTGGGCTGGTGGCCAGGCCGATTCTGTTCTGATGAATAGGCCGCCCGATTTTTATTTTTTAAATGTTACTGATGCCAATTCCTGCATGGTTTTTTCTTCTGCCGAAATAAAAAAAAATATTACCACCCTGAATGTTAACCTGGGAAAAGACAGTTTTATTTGTCCGGGAGATATTTACATCCTGAACCCCGGGAATTTCAGCTCCTACCTATGGCAGGATGGTTCTGCTGCACCCACATTTGCAGTAAACAGCACCGGCGATTATTCAGTAACGGTTACTGATTCAAATGGCTGTACGGGTTCCGACATGATTTATATAGAAGTTGACTGCAGGGATATTTACTTTCCCTCGGCATTTACACCCAACGACGGAGATGGCAGGAACAAGGGCTTTGGGCCGCTGGGTGGTATAGGCAGGATCTACAATTACGAGCTCCGCATTTATAACCGTTATGGCCAACTGGTTTTTTACAGCGATAATCCTTATAACAAATGGGATGGCAGGCATAAAGGACAGGATGAAGGTATCCATTCATTTGTATGGCAGGCCCAGTTTGTACTTAATGGAAAACGGCAGGCAAGAAAAGGCAGCCTGCTTTTGCTTCGCTAAAATTTTTCAGGTACCCGGGGGCAGGTCCCTGTTTAAAAAATCGCTCACCAGCTTTTCGGCATCTGCACAGACTTTTTCGAGGTTATCATTTACCAGCACTTCGTTGAAATGCGATTTAAAGGAAATTTCATAAGAAGCTTTGTTGATCCTTGCTGCGAGTGATTCTTCTGTTTCGGTGCCACGGCTCATCAGTCTTTTCTTTAACTCATCCACGCTGGGTGGTTCTATAAAGAGGCTTAAGGTGTTTACCGGGTAACGCTGCTGCACATGCAGGGCGCCTTTTACGTCGATATCAAGGATGGGCACCTGGCCATTGGCCCAGATTCGTTCCAGTTCACTTTTTAAAGTGCCGTAGTATTTTCCTTCATATACCATTTCCCATTCGGCAAATGCTTTCTGCTTGATCTTTTCCTTAAAAGCCTCCTCGCTCATGAAATAATAATCCACCCCGTTCTTTTCGTATGCCCTTGGCTGGCGGGTAGCGGCAGAAATGGAAAATACCAGCTGGGGAAATTTACGCATAAGGTGATGCGTAATGGATGTTTTACCTGCACCCGATGGAGCAGTAATGATAAGTATCTTGTGAAATTTTTCTGCCATGTGCAAAGAAAGGAAAAATTTACAGATACAGGTGTCACCTTTTTAGAAAGGTGACACCTGTATCTGTAAAAAAACCTCCCAATGGGAGGTTTTCAAATTTTTAGCGCAGTATTACATACTGGTTGTAGTTGCTGCTTTATCTTTGTGGCAGGATTTCTTATCCTTGCTGCATTCTTTCTTTTCAGATTTGCTGCAGCATGATTTACCCTTGGCACACTTTTTCTTTTTGCCATTATCAGCAAAAACCACACCGGTAACCAGTAAAGCTGCTGAAGCAAGCATGAATAATTTTTTCATTTGCAAATGTTTTTATTTGATTAATCAGCTACAAATCTAATAAAACAGCATGGCAAGCCGTAGAATTTTATGTTAAAAAAGAACGGATATATAAAAATCAAAATATAACCCGAAAATAGAAGCGGTTCAGTTTTCATACATTTGCGCATTAAAAACCGCTTTGAAGTACCGCCATCTTTTTTTTGACCTTGACCATACGCTTTGGGATTTTGACAGCAATGCCAAAATAACCCTTATTGATATTTATGGTGAGTTTAAGCTGGAAACCATTGCCGCTTTTGATGATTTTTACCAAAAATACCTGCTGCACAATGCAGCCTTGTGGGATAAATACGAAAAAGGCCTGATAAGTACCGACGAGCTCAAATGGCGGCGCATGTGGCGCACCCTGCTCGATTTTAAAGTGGCCGATGAAACACTTGCTAAATACATGAGCAGCAGGTTCCTGGAAATACTGCCAACAAAAAAAAATGTGTTCCCGTATACATTTGAAATACTTGATTACCTGCAGCAAAAACAATATGTGCTCCACCTGATCACAAACGGGTTTGAAAAAACGCAATGGAGCAAACTGAATAACAGCGGGCTTCATAAATATTTTACAGCCGTTATCACATCAGAAGGCAGCAACAGCCTTAAGCCAAAAAAGGAAATTTTTGAATATGCCATGCAGGCTGCCAATGCTTCTCCCGCCGAGAGCATCATGATCGGCGATAACCAGGAAGCTGATATCAAAGGCGCCATGAATGCCGGTATGGATACGGTTTTTGTAAACCATATCAACGAAACGGCAACGGTAAAACCCACTTACAGCATTACCCACCTGCAACAGCTAAAGGATATTTTTTAATCAGAGCGGCCCGGTAAATTCCTTTTTACCATCAATCTAAATAATCAAAACCTGTCTAGGTTCATTACTTTGTTCCAGGCAGCCGTAAAATCATGTACAAATTTTTCTTTACTGTCTGCGCAGGCATAAACTTCCGAAACGGCCCTCAGTTCAGCATTTGAACCAAATATCAGGTCGGCCCTGGTGGCGGTCCATTTCACTTTACCTGTGGCCCTGTCTGAACCTTGAAAAATATCCCCGGCTTCTGAAATTGATTTCCACGCTGTGCCCAAACTCAGCAGGTTTACAAAAAAATCATTGGTCAGCACCCCGGGTTTATCTGTAAAAACACCCTGTTTGGAACCATTGTAATTGGTATCCAAAGCCCGCATGCCGCCCACCAGCACCGTCATTTCCGGTACCGTAAGTTTTAATAGTTGTGCTTTATCTATCAATAATACTTCGGCAGGTATTGCTGCCAGTGATGCATTTTTATAATTCCTAAACCCATCTGCTTTTGGTTCCAGAACATCAAATGATGCTGCATCGGTTTGTTCGGATAAGGCGTCGGCACGACCGGGTTTAAACGGCAGATTTACAGTATGCCCGGCATCTTTTGCCGCTTTTTCCACCGCAGCCGTTCCAGCAAGAACGATCAGATCTGCGAGCGATACTTTTTTATTATCGGTTTGCCCTGCATTAAATTCCTTTTGAATATTTTCTAATACGGCCAGTACTTTCTTTAACTGTGGAGGATTATTTACCTCCCACTGGTTTTGAGGTGCAAAACGGATGCGGGCGCCATTGGCACCACCCCGCTTATCGGATCCACGGAAAGTGGAAGCCGAAGCCCATGCAATGGAAACCAACTCAGATACAGAGAGGCCTGCATTTAACAGCCTCGTTTTCAGTGAAGCAATATCTGGTTCGTTTATCAATTTATGATCCACTGCAGGAATGGGATCTTGCCAGGTAAAAATTTCTGCAGGCAGCTCCGGCCCCTGGTAACGTGCAAGCGGTCCCATATCTCTGTGCGTAAGCTTGAACCAGGCTTTGGCAAAAGCATCGCTGAATGCATCAAAGTTTTCAAAATACCTCCTGGAAATAGCTTCATAAGCGGGATCCATTTTTAAAGCCAGGTCGGCGGTGGTCATAATGGGGGCATGGCGCTTAGTTGCATCATGTGCATCTTCCACCAATGTGGCAGCTGAATCGTCGGTTGGTATCCACTGATGTGCACCAGCCGGGCTTTTTACCAATTTCCAGTCATATTTAAATAATGTTTCAAAATAACCATTATCCCAGGTTGTAGGATGGGGCTTCCAGGCTCCTTCGATACCACTGGTAATGGCATCACCTGCTTTACCGGAACCAAAACTATTTTTCCAGCCTAAGCCAAGCTCTTCAATGGCTGCAGCTTCGGGTTCGCGGCCTACATGTGTGGCGCTGGCCGCACCATGGGCTTTTCCAAATGTGTGCCCGCCTGCGATCAAAGCCACTGTTTCTTCATCATTCATAGCCATGCGGGCAAATGTTTCGCGGATATCTCTGCCGGAAGCAACCGGGTCGGGGTTGCCGTTTGGCCCTTCCGGGTTTACATAGATGAGGCCCATTTGCACAGCAGCCAGGGGGTTTTCCAGGTCCCTGTCGCCACTGTATCTTTTATCGCCCAGCCATTCTGTTTCAGAACCCCAGTAGATGTCCTGCTCAGGTTCCCAAACATCTTCACGGCCGCCTGCAAAACCCAGGGTTTTAAAACCCATTGATTCGAGTGCGCAATTCCCTGCCAGTATCATCAGGTCGGCCCAGGATAATTTTTTGCCATATTTTTCTTTTACAGGCCATAGTAAAAATCTTGCTTTATCCAGATTTCCATTATCGGGCCAGCTGTTTACCGGGGCAAAACGCTGGTTACCGGTTCCTGCACCTCCACGCCCATCGGAAATTCTATAGGTGCCCGCACTGTGCCAGGCCATACGGATAAACAAGGGGCCGTAATGGCCGTAATCTGCAGGCCACCAATCCTGTGAATTGGTCATTAATTTATAGATATCTTCTTTAACCGATTTGAGGTCTAATTGCTTAAAAGCTTCTGCGTAATTAAAACCCGGATCCATAGGATCGGAAAGGGAGGAATGCTGACGCAATATGTTTAAATTAAGGCGGTTTGGCCACCAATCTTTATTGCTGGTTCCCATGCCCGCTACGGTTGCCTTTTGACCATGATTAAAAGGACATTTGCTTTCGGTTGAATTGTTGCTCATGTTGGAATATTTTTTTAATTATTGAATCTTCCTGTTATCTGAAGTTTTATATCCTGTATTTTAAATTTTTTAATTTTTCTTTTTTTGAAATATTCATCAAGCAAACCGTTTAACTGCCCGTCTTCATAATCCTCGATCCTGTCTGTTTCTACGCAATATAAATGATGATGATGGTTCATCACTGCATCATAGCGCATGATATCCCGCTCTGTTTTTACTTTTTTAAGCAGGTTATTTTCAACCAGGGAGTCCAGCACTTTGTATACGGTTGCTACAGATATGTTGGGATGGTTCTCCCGGATGTAGTCGATCACATTTTCGGCCGTTGGGTGGTTTTTTAATGTAATGATCGCATCATAGATGGCTACCCGCTGCGGCGTAACCTTGAGGCCCTTTTCCTGCAGTTTTTGCCTGATGAATTTATCCAATTTGAATTTATTAAAATAGAATTATTATGTAAAGATAATTATTCTTCTTTGAGAAAAAATGAATACCCCCGATATGTTTTGATTCCCGGAGCCCGGGCAGCTCCAGGGCTAAATTTGTTTGTAGGAAAATGTAAGAAGGTACCCGGCAGTCAAGCTCCCGTGATTTTTTTGGATTGCCTGTACCAGTAACATTTTAGTAAAGAAGAAAGTGTGTTATTCGGTTTTCCTTATAATATCGGCGCCTAATTTCCTTAAGCGTTCATCAATATGCTGGTAGCCGCGGTCTATCTGCTCTATATTCTGGATCTTACTTTTTCCCTTTGCGCTCAGTGCGGCTATGAGGAGGGCCACCCCTGCACGTATATCGGGGCTGCTCATGGTAATACCCCGCAGTTGTGTTTCCCTTTCGAGCCCGATCACAACAGCCCGGTGAGGATCGCAAAGGATGATCTGCGCTCCCATTTCTATCAGTTTATCTACAAAGAACAAACGGCTTTCAAACATTTTTTGATGAATGAGTACGCTGCCCCGGGCCTGTATGGCCGTAACCAGTACAATACTCAGTAAGTCGGGTGTAAAACCCGGCCAGGGATGGTCGTAGATTGTAAGCACGCCTCCGTCAAGGTACCGTTGAATTTCATACTGATCCTGTGCCGGCACATGAATATCATCGCCCACAAAATTCATTTTAATACCCAGTTGCTGAAATTTTTCGGGAATGATACCCAGCTCTTTGATACCTGCATTTTTTATGGTGATATCGCCCTGCGTCATAGCAGCAAGACCAATAAAACTTCCCACTTCAATCATATCGGCCAGCATGGTATGCGTGGTTCCGTTTAATTTTTCCACGCCATCTATTTTTAGCATATTACTGCTGATGCCTTCTATTTTTGCCCCCATGCGGATAAGCATTTTGCACAGTTGCTGAATATAAGGTTCGCAGGCCGCATTATAGATAGTGGTGCTTCCTTCGGCCATTACCGCCGCCATGAGTATATTGGCGGTACCTGTTACACTGGGCTCATCGAGCAGCATATATGCGCCTTTAAGCCCGGGTGTTTCAAGTGTAAAATAGCCGCTGCTGCCCTCATACGAAGAAGAGGCGCCCAGTTTTTCAAAACCAATGATATGAGTATCGAGCCTTCTGCGGCCGATCTTATCGCCGCCTGGCTTGGGCAGGTAAGCTTTTTTAAAGCGGGCCAGCAATGGGCCGGCCAGCATTACTGATCCACGCAGGCGGGCGCTTTTTTTATGAAAATCATCACTGCTCAGGTAATCCACGTTCACATCATCTGCCTTAAAGCTGCAGGTATTACGGTCGATACGGTTTATTTTCACATTCATTTCTGCCAGCAACTCTATGAGGAGATTCACATCTATGATATCCGGAATGTTTTTTATCAAAACTTCATCGGCGGTGAGGAGCACGGCACTGATGATCTGCAATGCTTCGTTCTTGGCGCCCTGCGGGGTTATTTCGCCCGAGAGCCTGTTTCCGCCCCTTACTTCAAATATGTTCATGATCTAAACACGAATTTTAAACACGAATTGCACGAATTCTGTTCTTTGATTTGAGCACGAAATTAAGTTTCTCCAGCGATTACAGAAATAAAAAAAGCCTGTTGGTTAAACAGGCCTTTAAAAATATTGTAGCGTATTTATAAAATATTTCCCGATGCATCTAATTTAACCACCCACACATCGTCTGCACCATGATTGGTGGCAAGTACTGCACCCGTATTTGAACTGGAGGTATATCCTGTGAGGATATAACCACCGTCGGAAGTTGTTCTCACATCAGTTAGAAAATCGCTGCCGGTACCGCCATATAATTTATTCCACTGCAGTGTGCCGGTAGAACTCAGTTTAGTAACCCAGCCATCTTCTGCACCGCTGGTAACCTGGGTGATATTTCCACTGGCAGATGAAGTGGAATAACCCGCTGCAAGGAACCCTCCATCGGTCGTTTGAATGATGGAGTGTACGGATTCATCGCCACTGCCGCCCAGCAGCACATTCCAGGAAACGGTACCCGTTGAACTGAGCTTTACAATGATAAAATCAATTTGCCCGTTATTGGTTCCGGTAATATTTCCGCTGGCAGATGAGGTGGACTCGCCTCCAATGATATAACCCCCATCGGCAGTAACCAGTGCAATAGAAAACGAGAATTCATCTCCTGTGCCGCCCACACTCCGGTTCCAGTTAATAGTGGTGCCGGTTGAATTGATCTTGATAACCCATATATCGTATAAGCCGCTGATGGTACCGGTTACATTGCCATTGGCGGAGGAAGTGGTAAAACCGGTAGCTACAAAGCCAAGGTCGGTTGTTTGCTTTACATTGTAAGCTTCTTCTTCGCCGGTTCCGCCCAATAGCCGGTTAAAGGAAATAGTGCCGCCTGAGGTAAGTTTTACGATCCAGTAATCAGATAAGCCGTGATTGACTTCTGTAACATTACCGTTGGCAGATGAATAGGAATAGCCTGCCACAATAAAAGTACCATCGGTATTTTGCTGAACAGAGGTAGGCACATCATCCTGGCTTCCGCCAAGCAGTGTATTCCAGGTAATATTACCGGAGGCATCCAGTTTAACCACCCAGTAATCGTTGGCGCCTTTGTTGGCAGGCGTTACATTTCCGTTTGCACTGGAAGTGGAACTGGCACAAAAGATATATCCTCCGTCGGAAGTTTGACGGATTTCGGCAAGGTCTTCATTCCCGTTTCCGCCGTATAATTTTGTCCATTGAATATTTCCGGCGGCATTCAGTTTAATGATCCAGCAATCAAAGCCGCCATTGGTGCCGCTTGTAACATCGCCGTTGGCCGAAGATGCAGATGTGGCGCCTACAATATAACCGCCATCAGCCGTTTGCTGAATAGAATAACCACGGTCTTGCTGGCTTCCACCAAGGAGGGGCCGTGCTAATATCGATGATGCCTGTGCCGTACAAAGGTTGATCCATGCCGAACCGTTATACACTTCCACGCAGCCGGTTGTGGTATTATACACAATAAGGCCCGAGGCTTTGTTTGCAATGGCATTCCGCTGAACGGTGGTCATACGGGGAGGCAGCAAGCCCTTATCAGTACTGGTAATGTCCAATGCGGCAGACGCATCGGGAGAAGTGGTTCCAATACCCACATTGTTTTGGGCAACTGTAACCTGTAAGGTAAACCCAAGAAGAAGAGTATATACAATTTTTTGCATAGCTATCCGCTTAATTTTTTTAAATAAGTTAGCCAATAAAAATACTGGATTATTTGTTTGGTTTGACAGGCCTCTTTGTAAATATAAAAGAGATTAAACAGGCGTATTAGGGGCGAAACTACTAATTTTGAATGGTAAATGCAAGACAAAACCCAAAAAATATGAGTTATATAGCCTCCATTAATGCCCGCCAAATACTTGACAGCCGCGGGAACCCCACTGTAGAAGTGGATATATTGACAGAAAATGAAAATTTAGGCCGTGCAGCCGTTCCGAGCGGCGCTAGTACCGGTGTTCACGAAGCCGTAGAACTGAGAGATAATAATAAAAAACTCTATGGTGGAAAATCTGTTTTAAAGGCTGTAAAGAACGTGAATACCATCATTGCCGACAACCTGCTTGGCTGGGACGTGGCCGATCAAACCGGTATTGATGCCGCTATGATAGCCCTTGATGGTACGGAGAATAAAGGGAAGCTGGGCGCCAATGCCATGCTGGCCGTAAGCCTTGCCGTGGCAAAAGCAGCTGCACTGGAAGCCAATCTTCCGCTTTACCGGTATATTGGCGGAACCAATGCAAAAACATTGCCCATTCCCATGATGAATATACTGAACGGCGGGGCACATGCCGATAATAAAATAGATTTCCAGGAATTTATGGTGATGCCCATTGGCGCATCCAGTTTTAGCCAGGGCCTGCAGTGGGGTGTTGAGATCTTTCATGCATTGAAGACCGTTCTGAAAAAGAAAGGATACAGTACAAACGTAGGCGATGAAGGTGGATTTGCACCCAATATCCAAAGCAACGAAGAAGCAATTGAGACTGTTTTAACTGCTATACAGGCCGCCGGGTATAAAGCCGGTTCCCAGGTAGCCATTGCCATGGATGCCGCCAACAGCGAATTATGGAATGAAAAAGAGAAGAAATATATTTTTCATAAAAGCGATGGCAAAAAAATGACCAGTGAACAATTGGTGAAATATTGGGAAAACTGGGTAAAACAATACCCCATCATCTCCATTGAAGATGGCATAGCCGAAGACGATTGGAAAGGATGGAAAATGCTGACCGATGCTGTTGGCAAAAAATGCCAGCTTGTGGGCGATGACCTGTTTGTAACAAATGTAAAGCGTTTAGACAAAGGGATCAAAGAAGGTATCGGCAATGCCTTACTGGTAAAAGTAAACCAAATAGGAACCCTTACTGAAACCATCAATGCGGTAAGTATGGCACAAAACAATGGTTACAACACAATTATGAGCCACCGGAGCGGCGAAACCGAAGACAGTACCATTGCCGACCTGGCTGTAGCGCTTAACTGCGGGCAAATAAAAACCGGTTCTGCCAGCCGCAGCGACCGTATGGCAAAATACAATCAACTGATTCGTATTGAAGAGATTCTGGCTGGAAGTGCCATTTACCCAAAAGGAAAAATAAATTTTGGAAAATAAATTTTTAATTTTTGCATTTTGAAAATTATTATTTTTAGTCCCCGGCAGATTTTTACCGGGGATATTTACTTACACAAAACATTTCTGTATGAAGAAATTTTACCTGTTTTTTGTTACAGCCTGTTGTTTTTTAGCGAATGCGTCCATGGCGCAAAAAACGCCTGCCAATATTGAAACGACCCTAAATTCAAGGCATGTCATCACCCGCAATCCCAATTTTGAAAAATGTGGCTTTGCTGCCAGCATGGAAAAAGCCAGGGCAAAAGGTTTTAACAGTGCCCTGTATGAGCAGGTGATGCAGCAATTGATAGAGCAAAGAAGGCAGCAGGGCGCTTTTGCACCGCCTACTACCATCTATACATTGCCCGTAGTCTTTCACATAATATATAACGGTACAACCGAGCCTACTCCGGGTTCTGGTGCCAACCTTTCTTATGCACAGATACAGGCGCAAATAGACCAGCTTAATGCAGACTACGCCGATTTGTCGGGCTCCACCTATGCTGTGGCAGAAGATATGGGGGTACGTTTTGTTGCCGCAAAAGTGGATCCCACCGGAAATTATCTCTGCGAAGCCGGTGTGGAAAGAATCAATTTCCAAACTCGGGCAGGCTGGTCGGATCCCAGTACACTTACAACCATTTCAGCAGTATTTACAGAGTTCGATAACACAGTAAAGCCCCAGTCTATTTGGGATCCTAACCGTTATATTAATATCTGGCTTGCTGATTTTTCGTCGAGCGGTTTATTAGGATACGCTACATTTCCTGCGTTCAGCACCCTGGCCGGACTTGATGATACAGAAACCAATCTTGATGCAGGAGTAGTGGTGGAGAGTGGAACAGTTGGCAGCGTTGCGCTACCCGGCGTATCTGCTCCGTACGATTATGGAAGAACACTTACCCATGAATTGGGTCATTTTTTTGGCTTAAGGCATATCAACGGCGATGGCGCCTGCCTTACAGATTATTGTGGCGATACGCCACCCCAGGCTGATTTAACCATCGGATGCCCGGCAATTGGTACCCTCAATGGATGTACGCCTTCTGTTCCTATGATGTTCCAAAATTATATGGACTATTCAGATGATGCCTGCTTAAATACGTTTACCTTAAATCAAAGTGAAAGATGCCAGGTCGTAATGCTCAACAGCCCGCGGCGCAGCCAGCTCCGCACGTCCACCACAGGTGTTTCTCCTTTCCCAAACAGGATATATTTTAAATCAGGAACAAGTGCCGTAACTGAAACCTCTACAGGAACCTGCCCTAGGTTTAAAGATGTAACGATCACGCTTGGCATTGATGCTGCTGCTACTGGAAATGCCACCGTTTCCCTTACAAAAGCCGGTACGGCCACCGATGTGACTGACTATGCGATCATTACTCCTTCTGTATCGTATACAAACGGTGATGGAGCGAACAAGAATTTTACGGTAAGAATTTATGATGATGCATTGGTAGAATCTTCTGAAACAATTACACTGGGTATTAATATTACAGGAACAGGTGTGCAAACGGTGGCTGCATGTCCCGCTGCCAATACGTTTACCATTACCATTACCGACGATGATTATAATACAACTGTAAATAATACCACACCTGTTGTAACGCTCCTGAATGAAAATTTTGGTACAGTTACGGGCAGCAACCAGGTGCCTGCCGGATGGACAGTAACCAATTCGGGTACTGCCACCAACAAATGGGTAGGTAACAATGCCGATGCAGGCACGTATGCATTCACAGGAAATACACTTCATGTGTCTAATGGTAATACTACTGCAGTAGGCAATGGAACAGCCGCAATGGCTTACACAGTTACCACTACTACGGATGCCAGGGTAACCACACCCACGCTCAATGCAGCAGGTATGAGAAACCTTAGCCTGTCTTTTAGTTATGTGTGTAATGGCGAAGAAGATGCAGACGGCATTTATGATTTTGGCGTGGTATATTATTCCATCAATGGTGGCACCACTTATGATATTTTAAGGGATGGCACTAATAATATCCTCATATTTATTGGTATAAGCACACTTACTAATTTTAGTATTGTATTACCCCCTTCTGTAAACGGAACGGCTAACCTCAAATTCCTTTTCCGCTGGTTGAACGATAATTCCATTGGCAACAACCCGCCATTTGCCATTGACAACGTAGTGGTAACCGGCAATTTCATCAGTGTGGAAGCCCAGGCAAACCAGCCTTCAACTGAAAATGTTTCTGCCGGTACCGGCACACACTCGTTTTACAGCACAGATGGGCAGGTCATTGCCAAAGTTTCGAATACATCTGCCAATATCGGATGCCTTACTGCAAACGTAAGTGCAGCCGGCACCACACTCACCACATTAACCACCAATGCGGGCTCTTACCAGCGCAGCAGCAAGGTCATTACACTTGTTCCCTCTGTGGCAAACAATACAGCAACTTACACGGCCACCTTCTATTATACTACTGCAGAGTTAGCAGCCTGGGGTGCAAATGTACCTAACCTGAAGCTGATGAAAGTGAGAGATGGGGTGAGCCTGGCCTCCACCCTTACAGGCGCCAACGCTGCAGTGGTTACGCCCACCACGGTCGACGATCAGCGGACCACAAGTGGTTATGTTTCCTATACAGCAAATTTTACAGGAGGGTTCTCGCAGTTCCTGCTGGTATCGCCCACCACAGCGTTGCCCATAACCTCTTTGAATTTTGATGCAAAAGCAAATGCAAGAAATATTTCTCTGACATGGACAACGGAAACAGAAAACAATAACAAAGGTTTTGTGGTTGAACGCAGCAACAACGGCAATAACTTTGAAAAAATTGGATGGGTAGATGGAAAGATCAACAGCAGCGAGCGCAGTTATTATGCTTATGAAGACAATTTTGTGCAACCGGGCATTACTTATTTCTACAGGCTTCGTCAAACCGATCTTGATGCAAGGGAATCTCTTTCCCCTGTAAGGCAGGCAAAAATTAAGGGGTCCGGAAATATGGCTGTAATTATTAGCCCGAATCCAACCAGCGATGCGGTTAAAGTTTTTGTAACGGGCGTAAATACCACTGCCAATATCTCCCTGCTCAATACCAAAGGCCAGTTGGTAAAAAGATGGAGCAATCAAAATGTTGCAAACAGTAACAGAAACGAGCTAGACCTGCGTGGCCTTGCCAAAGCTGTTTACCTGCTCAAAATAGAAACTGGCGGCATAGTATTAGTGGAAAAATTGATCATTCAGTAATAAGAAGCAGCATTATTTAAGAAGCGGCATCTGCAGAGCTGCCGCTTTTTTATTTCTACAAACGCAGCCTTCACATGCGGGGAAAACCCGTTTGTTACGTGGTAAAAAAACATTGGAATTTCCGGTTATTCCCTCTCCCAGACAGTATTACGCATATTAGCTTTGGCCTGTAAACTCCGGCATCATGAAAGGTCCGTTCATTAATCACTACCTGTATTTTACTGCCAAAGAAAGATCCGGCATACTCCTATTGCTGTCTGTAATTGTTTTGCTTTCCCTTTTTCCCTTCGCCTACCTCTTTATGAAAGGTAACAGGGTTTTTGACAGAAACAGTTTCAACAGGGAGTTAAAGATGTGGGCAGCAAAAAAACAAACAACGAGCAGGCACGATTCCACTGATGCCGGATTTTTCAATAAAAAAGAAAATGATATGGAAACAGCAGCAACACCCACCGTCACTTTATTCTATTTTAACCCCAATACCCTGGATGCAGCAGGCTGGGTTAAACTGGGTATCCGTGAAAAAACGGCCGCCACTATTCAAAAGTATGTTTCAAAAGGGGGCAGGTTCCGTACACCTGAAGATATCAGTAAAATATGGGGATTAAGCGAAGCTGATGTAAAAAAGCTTACTCCTTATGTTCGCATCCCAAAGGAGGAAAAGGAGTTTTCATACCAACCGAAACCCTCTTATAAAAAGCAATTTGAGCAAAAAAAAGATATCAGGGTTGATGTGAACCTGGCAGACACCAGTATTTTGATTGCTTTACCCGGCATAGGGCCAGGTTTTGCCAGGCGCATTGTAAACTTTCGAACCAGGCTGGGTGGTTTTTATTCCGTAGAACAGGTAAGTGAAACCTTTGGTATGGCCGACAGTACTTTTCAAAAAATTAAACCCCACCTTTTTGTACAACCGGGCGATGTTAAAAAAATCAACATCAATACGGCAACCGTTGAAGAATTAAAATCGCATCCATACATACGCTATAACCTGGCCAATGTGATCGTTAATTTCAGGAAGCAACATGGAAACTTTGCCAGCGTGGAAGACATAAAAAAAATAATGATTCTGGATGACGAAACATATCTAAAACTGCAACCCTATTTAACTGTGGATTAAAAAAAAAATTTAAACCCCGAACTGCTATTTGCAGCGCAATAGTTTTAAAGGGAGATGCAGAGCTATTGTTAGGCGCAATTCCCATGGAAGAAATGCCTGTCCCATTACCCTATATTAAATTAACAGACTTAATAGGAGATGTTATGATTCACCCCCCAGCGCCCTGAACTGATTATAAACCCCGCCCACCCCTATTATGCACAATTAAGTATAAAGCCTTTTTCCGGGGTTTGTTCATTTGTTTAAATCAGCTATTTTTGCGCTTCAACAGATTACGCCAATATGAATTTTTCTCAAACTGAGCTAACCGCCCAGGTGGCACAAAGTGCACGCAACTTTGCCCAGCAACATATTAAACCACATTTCATGAAATGGGATGAAACCCAGGTGTTTCCCCTTGCTGTTTTTAAAGAAATGGGTAAAATGGGCTTTATGGGCGTACTGGTGCCCGAAGAATACGGCGGTGCAGGCCTGGGTTATTTCGAATACAGCAGCATCATACAGGAAATTTCAAAAGTATGCGGCTCCGTTGGTCTTTCGCTTGCTGCACATAATTCCCTGTGTACAGGCCACCTCCTCAGTTTTGGAAACGAAACGCAAAAAAGAAAATATTTACCAAAACTTGCCACCTGCGAATACCTGGGTGCCTGGGGTTTAACCGAACCCAATACGGGCAGCGATGCGGGCAATATGAAAACTACTGCCGTTAAGCAGGGCGACAACTGGGTTTTAAACGGTACAAAGAATTTTATTACCCATGGTATAACCGGCGATGTGGCCGTAGTTATCTGCCGTACCGGTGAACCAAGAGAAAAAGACAACAGCACTGCGTTTATTGTTGAGCGGGGCACACCCGGCTTTAATGCCGGAAAAAAAGAAGATAAACTTGGTATGCGGGCAAGCGAAACTGCTGAAATGATATTCGACAACTGCATCATACCCGATGCCAACCGCATAGGAGAAGTGGGCGCCGGATTTAAACAGGCAATGAAAGTGCTGGATGGCGGGCGCATTTCTATTGCTGCACTTGGATTAGGGATTGCAAAAGGTGCTTATGAAGCATCTGTACAATATTCAAAAGAGCGGTATCAGTTCGACCAGCCCATATCAAACTTCCAGGCTATTTCCTTTAAACTGGCCGATATGGCCACAAAGATCGAATGCGCAGGCTTATTGATTGACCAGGCTTGCGACCTTAAAATGCGGGGCTTACCAATGACCAAAGAAGCTGCCATGGCAAAATACTACGCAAGCGAAATTTCTGTAGAAATAAGCACCGATGCGATACAGGTGTTTGGCGGCTATGGCTATATAAAAGATTTTCCTGTAGAAAAATTTTATCGTGACAGTAAACTCTGCACCATTGGCGAAGGCACCAGCGAGGTTCAAAAACTGGTAATTGGCAGGGAAATACTTAAAAAATAACTTCTGGTTTTATGTGCTTTTACAAACCCTTTTTTGTATCTGATTTTTTTTCTTACTTTTAATAAGGCATAGCAAAACCGCATGCCGGCGTCAAACAATTCTTTCAACACTTAAAACTTTACATTATGGGTATTATTTCATGGATCGTATTTGGCCTCATTGCAGGCGCCATAGCAAAATTTTTACACAAGGGCGACGATCCCGGAGGATGGATCGTAACAATACTGATAGGTATTGCCGGGGCGATAGTGGGCGGATTTCTGACAGAAAGCCTGCTTGGCTGGGAGAGCAAAGGCTGGAATTTGAAAAGCCTGATCAGTGCTGTGGGTGGCGCTTTTATTCTGCTGGTTTTGTACAGGCTTATTACGAAAAAACGCTCCTGACATTGATCTTAATAAATGCTGTAAATGCCTTCGGTTGAAGGCATTTTTATTTTAGTAAATTTGCAAAATTTATTTTATGCAATTAAGCCGGCGCATTGTATATACTTTTTCCTGTTTTCTTTTTCTTGTTTCCTGTGCGGGCAACAATGCCTATCACAAAACAAATAAGCTTTACAAAAAGCGGGCGAAAGGATTTTCAAAGCAGCTCCTCCGGCAGCCTTCAAATGAGATCACTGCAGATTCTTTTAAAACAGCAAAATGGGTAGGTGCCAGCCATTTCAATCTCCGTAAACCCAATTATGTAATTATTCATCATACCGCACAAAAAAGTTGCAATCAAACGCTAAAAACTTTTACGAACGACAGCAGCCAGGTAAGTGCCCATTATGTTATCTGCAAAGATGGTACCCTGCACCATATGCTTAACGACTACCTCCGGGCATGGCATGCCGGTGTGGGAAAATGGGGAAATAATTCCGATATTAATTCCTCTTCCGTGGGAATTGAAATTGATAACAACGGAACAGAACCATTTACCGCTGCACAACTGAATGTGCTGGAATCGGTTTTAGCCAAACTCAAAAAAGATCATGGTATACCAACTGCCAATTTTATTGGTCATTCCGATATCGCCCCAGGCCGGAAAGTGGACCCCCATGTAAATTTTCCCTGGAAATACTTTTCCGAAAAGGGATATGGAAACTGGTACGATGATACCACCGGCATTGAGCTTCCGGCGGGTTTTAACCAGTTGCATGCCCTGCGGATAATTGGCTATGATGTAAAAGACAGCATTGCGGCCTCCCAGGCATTCAGGCGTCATTTTTTAACCAGCAATATAAAAGGCGGATTTTCAGATGTTGAAAAGAAAGTATTGTATATGGTAATGCGCAGGTTTATGTAAAGCTCAGTAGAATTTTTTCTCGGCCTCCGTAATACTTTCCGGCTTACCTACATCCTGCAGCAGGCCATTACTGTGATCATAGGCCTGAATAATATGGTCATTACAAATTCGCAGGTACAGATCGATCATCGAAAATTTTCCTTCTTCACTTATCAATGAAAATATTTTGGGGTCAATGATGTGTATGCCACTGAATGCCTTTCTGGTTCCGGGTTGTCCTTTTATTTCACCGGTTTTATCATTCATCCAACCGCAGAGTAAATTGTTTTCATTGAATAATAAATAACGGGAAGTTATTCTTTCGGTTACGGCAAGGGTGGCAAGGGCATGCTGCTTTTTATGCTCATGCATCATCGCATTCAAATCGAGGTCGGTAAGTATATCTGCATTCATCAATACAAAAGAATGATCGCTCTGTTTAAAATACCAGGAAGCTTTTTTTAATCCGCCGCCGGTTTCAAGCACTTCGTCTGACTCATCGCTGGTTGAAATATTGCTTCCCCAGCCCCTATTTTCCTCGATGGCATCTTTTACCTGCTGTGCAAAATGATGCACGTTCACAATAATATCGCTTATGCCAAATTGACGAAGGTATTCCACATTGCGCTGCAGCAGCGATTTCCCGTTTACGATCGCCAGCGCCTTGGGATGGCTGTCGGTCCAGGGTTTCAACCTTGTGCCGAGGCCGGCGGCCAGTATCATTGCTTTGGGAGAATTGGTATCCATAATTATTTCACAAACTGCGCAGCCAGTTTTCTTTATTCGTATGCGTAAGGTTGATCTTTACTTTAAACTTATTTTTCAGATGCCTTGCCAATGCTTCTGCTGCATAAACACTACGGTGCTGGCCGCCGGTGCACCCAAAATTGATCATAAGTGAGGTGAAATTCCGCTTGATATAATCTGTTACAGAAATATCAATGATCGTGAAAGCGCTGTTGAGAAAAACGGGCATCTGCGTTTGCTGCTCTAAAAAATCTTTTACAGTTTTATCAAGGCCCGATAAGGTTTTATAAGCATCAAACCTCCCGGGATTTAAAATGCCCCGCATATCGAATACAAAGCCTCCACCATTTTCTGATTCATCTGCAGGAACGCCTTTCCGGTAAGAAAAACTATTAATACTCACAACAAGCGGCGTTTGTTCATTTGCCTGAACGGGCGTAAATGCCTCTATCACCTCATTGCTGGTGCAAATGTCGAGCACTTTCATAAAATCAGGCACTACAATTCCGAGGCTATGTTGTGTAAGAAAATATTTCAGGTTGCTGAGCGCAAGCGGAATGCTGGTTAAAAAATGGGCTTTCCGTTCAAAAAGCCCCCTGAAACCATAGGCCCCCAATACCTGGAGCAAACGTATGAGTACATAACCATAATACTGGTTTCGGAACAATTCTTTGTTAACCGGCTTGCCAACAATCTCTTCAAAGGAAGCAATATAACTGTTGAGCAGGTTTTTTTTCCATTCGTCGTTCAGATTGGCTTTGGCCTGCCAGAGCAGGGAAGCTGCATCATATTGTGGTGCACCATTCATGCCACCCTGGTAATCTATAAAATGTACTTTACCGTCTTGGGTAACCATGATGTTCCTGCTTTGAAAATCGCGGAACATAAAATATTTATACTCGGTATGGGCAAGATAATTGCTAAGGGCGTCGAAATCGTTCAGTAGTTTCTGCTTATCGTATGGACGGGCCAAAGCATCTAAAAAATAATATTTGAAATAAAGCAGGTCCGAAAGAATGGCCTCTTTCCCAAACTCCGCATTCGTTAGGCATTTGCTGTAGTCTATCACCTGGTGTCCCTTTACCTGGAGCCTGGCCAGTTCTGCAAGGCTTTGTTGATAAAGCCTGTACACTTCATCGGTAAAACCCTGTTGCTCCAGTTTATCGAGCAGGCTTACAGATCCGAAATCTTCCTGGATATAAATGGTCTTATCCTCACTTACGCAGATCAGTTCCGGTGTGGAAAGCTGCTCAGCATGAAACTGTTCAGAAAAATACAGAAAGGTTTCGTTTTCCTTAATATTAAGCCCATAGGTGGCAATGAAACTTTTTTGGGCAGTGTGAATACGGAAATAGTGCCGGTCGCTCCCTGCCTGAGGAAGTTTATCAATTCCGGTAACCGGTATGTTTTTACATTGTGTAAATAAACGCTCTATCTGCTCCAGTACCTGGTTCATACATCTGAATCTGCTTGATTTGTAAAAATAAACATTTGATCGGTTCTGTGGTACATTGCCATATAAAAAACGCTTTGAATAATCAAAGCGTTTATAAATTTTTGCATTTGCTGCTAAGCAATTGATGGCTTAAGCATATTGCTGAGGCCAAGCACTGAGCCTAATATCATTCCTATTACAAAAGAAATAGCGATTAAAACTATTATGGTAACCACAATATAAATCACTTTCTTGTCTTCGGGTGTTTTTTTTAGCGGGCCAACACCAAGGTATAAAAGGTAAACGCCGTAAAGGCCCAGCAAGCCTCCTATCATACCCAGTGAAGGAAGGATGGTTAGCAAACCTCCCAGCAATGCTGGAGTGTAAGAATATCCAACCAACTGAGCCGTTTTGTCAAGATTTTTTTCCGAACCAAATGAAGGTGCCAATGCATCCATAATATAGCTTGTAACAAAATAGCCGATGCTGCTGCTTACAAATACATTCACTGCCTGCTTAACACCCCAGTCCATCCCCCTAATGGAAATGCCCAATACATTGAAGCCTACAAAAGCATAACCGATGAATGCAGCCAAAGCGGAGGCCGCAGCAAGGATCAGCACATAAGAAGTGTAAACGCTTACAATGGTTCCGGGCTCATTGTTAATGACATCCCATTCTGTTTTGGGAGTGGTGATTATTTTCTTAACTCTGTCAATGATGTTCATGATAGTTCAATTTAGAGGTTAAAAGTAACCGTAAGGTAATAATAATTTACAATAAGTTTATATTCATTCCCCATTTACCATTCCTTTGCCTTTCATCCATGGTTTAGGTGCTGGTCCATCCATCTTCACAATTTTAGGCGTAAAGCTTCCAACAATATCCACCAGTGCTTTTTGGCTTTGCAGTAAGGAAATGCGTGCTTCAGAAATGATAATTTGTAATGGATGAATAGCGGCCGTGTTCCCCGTCCGATTTTTAATATAAGAAGCAGGCTTTCTCAAAACAGCCTCCCCTGCCCGCCCGGCACCTGGAACTTTGTTTTGTCTAAACTCCAGTCTTCTGCATTCATGTTATAGAGTTTGCCGTATTTTTTATACTGCTGTGCCACCAGTTCTGCTATGTGGCCTTCGCCCCGCATGCGCACACCCCAGCGGGTGTCGTTCACCTTTCCATCGTGGCTTTGCTCCAGCAGGTGCCAAACCTTATTGGCTTGGTTGGGAAAATTCTTATATAACCAGTCGTGAAACAGGAATTTAATGGCCCCATTAAGACGTAGAAAAGTGTAAGCCGTAAACGTGGCGCCATTATCGGCCGCAGCTTTCATAATGCGCTGCATTTCGTGTTCATTGAGCCCGGGTATCATGGGCCCCATCATAATGCCCATACGCACACCAGCCTTGCTGAGCTCCTCGATTACTTTCAGTTTTTGTTTGGCCGAAACGGTGCGTGGTTCCATAAAGCGGCGCAGCTCCTCATTAAAAGAAGTGATACTTACCATGGCCGACACGATATTTTTCTTTGCCATTTCCTGTAATACATCCTTGTCTTTGATGATCCAGCTATTTTTGGTAAGGATGCCAACGGGCTGATTGAATTCATTGCACACTTCGAGCATTTTCCTGGTGAGGCGGAATTTTTGTTCGGCAGGTTGGTAGCAGTCTGTATTGCCACTTAGCATAATGGGCGTGGCATCCCATTTTGGGTGCAGCAGAAATTTGCGCAGCAGCTCGGGAGCATTTTTCTTTACGAGTATTTTCTGTTCAAAATCGAGCCCGGCGCTGTAGCCCCAGTACTCGTGCACATTGCGTGCATAGCAATAGATGCAACCGTGTTCGCAACCTGCATAAGGGTTCATGCTGTAACTCATTCCCACGTCTTTACTTTCTACTTTGTTTACAATGGTTTTTGAATGCATGGTAAGGTATTGGGTGCGCAGGTTTTGTTCTTCCCAGTCGTCGATGGATTCAATATGCTCTTTGGTGATTTCATTTTTGATGAATTTATTTTTTGTGTTGAACTGTGCGCCGCGACCGTATTTGTATTGCGCATTTTCGGGCTGTGTGCCGGCCGTCAGTTTGTGATGATCCTGCTGGAGATTACTCATGTTGATTTTATAGTTATTTATGTTTGAAGATTTATTTTATGGGCCCGGCTAAATTTCTTTGTGCAACTTCAGTGGCGTCGCACTCTTGTGCATCATCTTTTTATTCAACTTTTTTCTTTCTATGCGGTCTCTGCAGCTCTGCGTGAGTCTTTTTTCACGCAGAGACGCAGAGGAAAGGCGGCGCAAAGGATTATATTTGATACGATGCCCTTTTGCTGATGAATGATCTGCGGTACAAGCGTGCGACGCCCATGCAGCTGAAAAGCGATCCAATGCCGGCTACCAAGACATCCCCTAACCTCTCTCCGAAAGAAAGAGCAAGGCGAGGTTTTAAAAATGCAGTTCTCCCTGCTTTGTTTGCACCGGCAGATTTTCGAATGCAAAACGCTGCACGATCTGGTATTTCAATTCGCCCGCAGGACGCCTGAGCAGCAGCATCCCATCGGCAATAAAGCGCCCGCTGAAATGCCGGTGACTGTACTCCAGCCAGCCTTGTTCGTACTGCCATGGACTGAGTTTGCGTGCAATGGTGAGATGCGGCTCCAGTATGAAATGCGGTTTGTTATCGTTATCAAATTTCATGAGGCGCTGCGCATCTGTACGCAACTGCTTTACCAGGCTTTGAATGGGCAGTTTGGAGGTAATGTTTATATAGATGGTATGCGAAGGAAAGCTGCCGTAATCTTTCAGTTCAATTTTTACAGGCTGCATGCCCATGGCCACCGCTTTGAGGCGCTGCACAATGCGTTCTTCCATCAGGCCGTATTGCAGAAATTTTACCAGCGTAATTTGCGGCTTGCCATATACCGCAGCCGATGTCTTGTATTTTTCAAAGAATTCCTGCTTAATATGCATGATCTTATTTCTTAATTCTTCATGCGGATTGAGTACCAGCAGGTATTCGTATACTTTATAGCCCGGAATGGCCTGTATGTCTTTCATGGTTTTTTAAATTTTTATGATCAAAAAGTTTGTTGGCTAATTTATTTGGCATAAATTTACTAAATAATTTAGCTAAATAAAAATAATTGTTTATGGATGTGGAAAAATTTTTTGGCAGCAGCTATGGCGGCAGCAAGCGGTTCAGCCAGCACGATGTGCCCACGGCAAACGCCACGGGCTTTGGGGCTGCCGCAGATGATTATATGGAGCGGGGAATTGACCTCAACGAACAACTGATAAAGAATAAGCCTGCCACGTTTTTTTTCCGGATGAAGAGTGATGCGATGAAGGATGCGGGCATCTTTGAGGGCGATATACTAATGGTGGACCGGTCTGTAAAACTTACCGATGGAAAAATTATTGTGGCGATCCTCAACGGGGAGATGATCGTGCGGCGTTTTCACAAGAATTTTTCCTCGGCCTTTCTCATTCCGGAAAACGACCGTTATAAAACCATCAATATGGGCGATTTTTCGGAAATGAATTTATGGGGCGTGGTGGTTTGTGTAATAAGAAATTTAGGATAGCTCCGCCAGCGGTTGCAAAACCCTGGCGGCGGCTTGAAGTTTCGAAGCCCTGACAGCGGTTGTAAACCCTGTCAGCGGCTTGGAGTTTCGAAGCCCTGACAGCGGTTGCAAACCCTGTCAGCGGCTTGGAGTTTCGAAGCCCTGACAGCGGTTGTAAACCCTGTCAGCGGCTAATTACAATGTATCAAATTTAATTTTATGGAGCAATTGCAGTCTTTAACTGAAAGATCCTATTTTCATCTTTATAACAGGGGCATAAACGGTGAAAATATTTTCAGGGAGCAAAGAAATTATGTTTACTTTCTTAATCAATATTTTTATTATTGCAAAGATGTATTGGAAACCTACGCATATGCCCTGCTTAAAAACCATTTTCACCTATTGGTATATGTTAAAGAAAATGCAGTGGTGCCAAGGTATAAAGGAAAAGGAGACATAAGACTAAACGCCTCAAAACAATTATCGCATTTCTTTAATTCTTATGCCCAATCTGTAAACAAAGCATACGGGCGTACAGGTCCATTATTTGAATCTCCATTTGAACGGAAATTAGTAGATGATGAACATTACATTACATCCCTGATTTTTTATTGCCACAACAACCCTCAAATGCATGGCTTTGTAAACGATTTTCGTAACTGGGAGTTTTCATCTTTCCATTCAATCATGCAAAATGACAACCGGTATTTACCGTCTCAGAAAATACTGGTCTGGTTTGGCGGGAAGGATCAGTTTATAAAATTGCATGAAGCAAGGTATTTGAAACAGGGTATTGACAAGTTTTTATTAAATGGATAATGTTTTAGTCAACCGCCGTCGGGGCTGATAGCCGCCGACGGGGTTTCCAAAACCCTGACAGCGGTTGTAAACCCTGTCAGCGGCTAAGACTCCAAAACACCCGCCAGCGGTTCCAAAACCCTGGCGGCTGATTAAAAGATCAATTTAGCATGAAAGGCATTATAGACTGTAACAGTTTTTACTGCTCCTGCGAGCGCCTCTTCAGGCCTGCATTGAATGAGCTGCCGGTTGTTGTGCTGAGCAACAATGACGGTTGCATTATATCCCGCAGCGATGAAGCCAAAATACTGGGGGTGGAAATGGCCGGACCCTATTTTAAAGCAAAGCCCATCATTGAAGAATATGGTGTAACCACTTTTTCCTCCAATTACTATCTGTACGGCGACCTGAGCTGGCGGGTAATGGAAACCCTGCGTATGATGCTGGGTGCCGAAAACGTGGAAGTGTATTCGGTAGACGAAGCCTTTTTAGACTTCTCCGAATTTCATACTATGGATTTTCGCACACTTGCCCTGCAAATAAGAAAAACAGTGGAACGCTGGACGGGCATCAAGGTATCAATAGGGGTGGCGCCCACCAAAGTGCTGAGCAAAGTGGCCAATCATCTTGCTAAAAAACACAAATTGGCTACCGAGTGTGTGGTGGTGCTTGATACAACCGAAAAAATTAACAAGGCCTTACTGAAAACCCCCGTAGGCGAAGTGTGGGGCGTAGGCCGCCAGTATGCACAAAAACTGGTGGAGCTGAATGCTGTGTACACCGCTTACGATCTTTCTTTAAAATCTGAAGCCTGGGCCAAAACAAATTTGGGCGGTGTGGTGGGAGAGCGCCTGGTAAGAGAGCTCAGGGGCATTCCGTCGAACGAAATGCAAGAAGAACTGGTAAACAAAAAAATGATCGCCAGCACCCGCATGTTTGGCAGCCCGGTAAGAGAAATAGCACAGATAAAAGAAGCCGTTGCCACCTATACATCCAAAGCTGCGGAAAAACTGCGCCGCCAGCACAGCGCTGCCAGTATCATCAGCGTATTTGTAGTACCCAAAGAACAAAGCCATGGCACTCACTTCAGGCATGGACCCACCATCAGCAGTTACACCAGCCTGCCCTTTGCCACTGCTGCCACCAATGAATTGATAAAACCGGCCGTTAAACTGGTGGAACAGATCTTTGAGAAAGGGCGGCTGTACAAAAAAGCGGGCGTAATGTTGAGCGGGTTGGTACCCGACAGCAGTATACAGGGTAATTTATTCTTATCGGAAAAAACGAACAACAAACGTATGCTGATGGAGATGGTGGACAACGTAAATTTTGCCATGCGCAATGATATACTAAAATTTGCCGCATCGGGTACCACCCGCAACTGGAAAATGCGGCAGGAACTGCGCAGTCCCAGGTATACAACCAGGTGGGCAGAAATATTTGAATTAGTGTAGGAACACGCCTTTTTGTATAGTATTCCTTACCCGCTTAGCAGCTAATAAAAAATCAGGGGATGTATAATCCATTTGTGAAAATATCAAAAAACCTGTTACTGGCTATGTTTAAAAGGCCAAAATACTTTGTACTGGAAGCTTACAGCAGGGGAAAGGAAAACGGAACGAATACGGACTTTCAATCTTTCTTACTGAGTTATTACGAAAAAGAAAACGGCGTGGAAGTGAATCGTGCGTTCATTCATTTTAATCAAATTGCAGCGGATAAAAGCCGGCTTCTATTCGACAGCGATAAAGAAGCCGATAAAGCCCGCTTAATGAATGCATGTGAAGGAAATAATTATGCGGTATACATCAATTTATTGCCAAAAAAATGGCAAGCCCCACACTGGCTGCGTAAAAAAATTCACCTCTACATGCAGCATCACTTTAAATGGTGGCAATACAGCAGGATCAATAAACTTCACATAGGTATCAAAGACCGTTATGGTAAACTTTTTCTGTATCTTGCCTGGAAGGGCCACAGGGCCGAAATAATATTGGATGACATTGAAAATTTTGAGCCATGTGTTACGATATGAGTTATTTTTCCTCCATCAAACTGATCAGTGATTTTCTAAAAATTAAAGACCAGCTTCAGCTTGAATTTGACCCTACATTTCACCGGGTGGCACAGGTTTTTGGTAAATGGCCGGTAGCAATTTACGACAATGGTATAACCGTAAAATTATTTGAATGGGGGTTGATTGCACCCTATATGAATACCGCTGAAAAAGTAAAAAAAATGAGGAGTAGCATGGCAAATGCCCGAAGTGAAAAAATGTTACATGACAAATCATCGGTATGGTACAGGTTACGTAAACAACGTTGCCTGGTATTTTGTAACGGTTTTTTTGAACACAGGGATATAGGGGCAAAAAATAAATTACCCTATTTTATTAAACCGGCTAATGCTGATTTGTTTTGCTTCGCCGGTTTATACAATTATTCGCCATTGCCAGACATGGAAACCGGGGAAATAAAGGGAACTTTCGCCATACTTACCAGGGAAGCAAACAAGTTAATGGCACAAATTCATAATTCCGGCGAAAACAGCGGGCGTATGCCTGTTATTTTATCTGAAACAGAAGCAAACAGGTGGATCATGCCTGCATTATCCGAAGCTGAAATAGACAGTATACTTTCCCATGAGTACCCCTCTGCATTACTACAAGCCTGGCCCGTTAACAGGATCAGAACGCCTAAAGAAGATAATGAAAATGTGATAACACCGGTAAGTTCAACCGAAATTCCTCCCCTGGTAATGTAAAGTATGATTCTTAAAAAGAAACAAGATCATTTTGCAGCATGCCGGTGTTTCAGCATTTCAAAAATGGCCACATTCATCATTATGAGCAGCATACCGTAAAATACATCTTCGGCCGGTATGGTATAAATGCGTAAGCCCAGGTTTTCAGTATCGTTATAGATCACCACAGGTATGGCTGTAAGAAATCCGTTTACGATCAAAAATGGAATCAGTATCACAGCATAAGAAATTAAAAATGCTTTTGCATGAAAGTACTTAAAGGCTTTTCTTTTCCAATACAGGAAAAAAATAAACAGGCCGCAGAATAAGAAGGTATAAAAAGTATAGGCACGGCCAAAATACAGGAATGAAAATAAAAATAAAAGCACCCCCATCACCTGCATAACTATATTCCAATGCCGGTGGTTATGCATGGCTGGAAAATAACAGCGGATACATTCATAGATAAACAGGCAGCAGTAAGGCACTACAATAAAGAAAAGCACTTCTTCCAAAGGAAGATTGTACAGTTTAATGCCCGTTATATAATCATCATTGAAACGCCATACACCCATTGATGTAAACCAAATATCCCAGGCAATATATAGCAGCGCCGGAATGACCATGGCCGGGAAAAGAAATTTCCATTTTTTATAAAAGGCCACTTTCCGGTCGAAGCTCAGTGCAAACGGGCCGGCAAGTGAAGCTGCTAAAATTAAAAAATATGTGTAATGCGTATTCAAGTATATAATTACAATTGAGGAACCGTTTTCAGCAGATGGTACAAAATGTAAAAAATCGCTTGCCTAATAAGTAAATTATGACTCAAGAGCCCTTTTCTTATCGGCTTTTACTTTTTGCCAATATTTTTTTGCCACCCAAAGCATACCAAAACTCTCTCCTTCTTCCTTACCCAAATGTTTATGGTGCATCTTGTGGGCCCACCGTATTGTTTTGATATAGGTATTGTTGCTCCTGGAAAACCATTTAAAGCGCTGGTGTATGATCACTTCATGCACCAGGAAATAAGCAAGGCCATATAAAGCAATTCCAAAACCAATAGCAGTAACCGGATAATTTGCATTTTGCAGGCCAAGCATGATACAGAGCCAGCTCGGCACAGCAAATATTAAGAAGAAGGCATCATTTTTTTCAAAAAAACCCGGTTCCGGCTGATGATGATCCCTGTGCAGGTACCACAAAAAACCATGCATTACATACCTATGTGTAAGCCAGGTTATTCCTTCCATGGCAATAAATGTACCCAGCATAATTATGATGAACAGTACTATACTCATAAAAAAGTTCTTAAGATGAGAAAAAACATTACCTGGATCAGCAGCAAATTTACGGCGAATTTATTGCTCTTGTTAAATCGAAACTGCTGAAACAACAGAAGTAGTAAAGCGCTTACAATAAACCAGCTTATATAATTAAAAAAAGGAATTTCATCATTCTTCCAATGCCAGTAGCCAAGCTTTACGGCAACCGGTTCCATTATCCAGTCGAAAAAGGCAGCCAGTGTGGCGCCATCAAAAACCACTGAAGCCATTTTAAGAAATTTATTCTGGTTTATATTTTCTTCGCCCACTGTAACCGCCAGCCGCCTGAATAAAGTACTCATACTGATACCGCAGCAGTATATAATAATGAACCAATTGATCCCAATGATTAACGGGACATTTTTTACACCTGGTCCCAATACATTTCCGTAGCTGTAATCGCCAAACAGTATGCCCGTAGAAGTTCCCAGTATTTCAACGGCCAGCCCGGCTGCGAAGCAGCAGGAAAAAAACAGGATGAACCCGGTTTGGACCCGGTCCTGTGTGTAAAAGATCAGCACAGTCATCAACAATAGATGAACAGGGGTTGTTTTTACAAAAAAGTCCCTGTCAAAAAACAAAATTCCTATAAGGCCTACTGCATGAAAGATGATGGCAATAGCTGTGGCTGCCTGGTATTTTGAAAATTTTTTCAGTGTTTGCTTCCTTTTTCTGTTTCAATAAGATCTGCCACGATTTTTGCACTTTTAAAACAAAGCGGAATACCGCCACCCGGGTGTACAGAACCACCACAACAATACAGGCCCTTTATATAGCTGGTAAAGTTTGGATGGCGTAAAAAAGCTGAAACCCTGCTATTGGAACTAGTGCCATATAATGAACCCATATAACTGCCGGTCCGTTCTTCAATCAGCACAGGGTCCAGCACCTCTTCTGTTTCAATCAGTGGTGCTATTTCTTCTCCCAGTAAGCTGCTTAGCCTTGCCAGGGTATTCTTTCTTGCTGCACTGATCAATTCTTCCCATTGCTGGCCCTTGTTGGCCGGTACATTTACCATAACAAACCAATTCTCTTTTCCCGCAGGCGCATGAAGCGGGTCCATTTTCGATGTGATATTAACATAGACGGTCTGGTCGTCTGCAATAGTTTTTTTATTAAAAATCTGGTCGAATTCCCCACGGTAATTATCGCTGAAAAAAATATTATGAAGGCTCAGCTGATCAAATTTTTTGCCAATGCCCCAATAAAATATGAGGGCGCTGCTGCTGCGCTCCTGCTTCAGTACCTTTTGGGCTTTTGCATCATGGCGCAGCAGCTGCCTGTATGTAAAATAAATATCAGCATTAGTTACTACATTATCAGCAAATACATTCTCCGTCTTCACTACGATCCCTTTGACCCTTGCATCTGTATGAATAATACGCTCTACCGGTGCATTAAACTCGAACCTCACCCCTTTCCGTAATGCCAGCGCATACAATGCATTGGTGATACTTATCATTCCGCCTTTAGGGTAAAAAGTACCCTGGTTATATTCAAGGTGGGGTATCAGGCTCAGCATACCCGGAGCTTTGTATGGGTTACTTCCGTTATAAGTGGCATAGCGGTTGAACAATTGCTGCACCTCCCGTGTTTTGAATACTGAACTGTTATAATCATTCAATGTTCCAAACAGGTAGGGAAAGCGTATTGTTTTTAGCGCACTAAAAACACGCCTGTTCATCCAGGTACGGCTTTTGTGCAGCGAATGGTTCAGGAAAAACGATCCAACATTGTCATACAGCTTTTCCGAACGGCGCAAATAAGAAATGATATTGGCAGATTTCTCCCCGGTGGCCTGTTCAACGGATGCCGCCAGCCTTTCAGGATTATCGTATGCTGTGAACTTTTTTCCGTTTGCGTAAAAATAGTTACAAACTTCCGGTAGTTTAATGTATTGAAAGTGGTCATTGGCAGATTCACCTGCAAGCTCAAATAATTCTTCGAGGTTTTGAGGCTGCGTAAACAATGAAGGACCGGCATCAAAATGAAAACCGTCTCTTACAAAAGCAGAAAGTTTGCCGCCCGGGTAACTGTTTTTTTCATAAACCCTTACTTCATGCCCGTTAACAGCAAGCCTGATGGCTGCAGCCATCCCTGCAATACCGCTGCCAATAACAACTATTTTTCGGGATTTCATAACTTATGATGCAAGATACTCCATCAATTTTGGAATAGCAATTTGAAACCAGGCCGTGTAGTTTTGGGGATTTTGGAGCAAATCTTGCTGCAATTCGCCCATTGGGATATATTTATAATCACTTACTTCTTCGGGAGCGGGCCTTATTTCCCCATCGTAGGTACCGGTAAACACATGGTCAAACTCATACTCGGTAAGACCATTACTGAAATGAGCTTTATACACAAATGAAAATGATTTTTTCAGCACTGTATCAAAACCCATTTCCTCCCTGAGTCTGCGATGGGCTGCCGGCTCAGTTGCTTCACCCTCGCAGGGATGACTGCAGCACGCATTGGTCCACAAGCCGCCGCTGTGGTATTTTTTTGTTGCCCGTTTTTGCAGCAGCATTTCCCCCTTTTTGTTAAAAATAAAAACACTGAAAGCCCTGTGCAGCAACCCTCTTTCGTGTACTTCCATTTTTTCCATGGAACCTACAACATCATCATTTTCATTGACCAGTATCAGTTGCAAAATAAAAACGGTTTTTGACGGATTATTATAATAAATTCAAATGGCTGCGCAATCCGGCCCGCATCACAATGAAAGCTTTTGCATAATCGGGAATGCGGATGCGGTTCTCCAGGAGGTTTGCAGGCTGGGACTTCCTTATTTTTTTAAAGAGGCTGAAATAATATTTATACGCCACATATACGCCAAATCTTGCTTTAACCGGCAAATGCAGAATTCCCTGGTAGGCCTGTGCAAAATCATTTGCAATATCAGCTTCCACTTGCATTTTATGCAGTGCTGAAAAATTGGCAAAATCCACGCCTGGAAAATAGGTACGATTCAGTTGCTGGTAATCGTTCTTTACATCCCGTAAAAAATTAACTTTCTGAAAAGCTGCCCCCAGTGCCTGAGCGGCCGGTTTCAGTTCTCCGAACTTTTTTGAATCCCCTTCACAAAAAACATAGAGGCACATGAGGCCCACCACTTCTGCACTTCCATAAATATATTGGTTGTATTCTTCAGCATCATATTTAGTCTTATCAAGATCGAATTCCATACTCCGGAAAAAAGCGTTCACCAGTTCAATATCAATTTTATAGGTGTTTACTGTTTGCTGAAAACTATTTAATATAGGGTTGAGGCTTATTCCCTGCGCTATTGCCTTATACGTTTCTTCTTTAAACTCCTGCAACAATAACTGCTTATTATACCCATGAAAACTGTCTACAATTTCATCCGCAAACCTTACCAAACCATATATATTGCAAATAGGTGTACGCATGCTTTTGTGGAGCAGGCGTATGGCACTGCTGAACGAAGTGCTGTACCGCTCGGTAGTTATCCGGCTGCACTCATTGCTCACTTTATGAAAAAGATGCATCATGCTTTTACCATTTTAAAATCTTTGTTTATTTCCTTTGCCACTACCTCGCCGCTTATAAGTGCAGGCGGTACGCCCGGTCCCGGCACCGTAAGCTGCCCTGCAAAATAAAGATTTTCTATTTTTTTACTTTTCAGGGAAGGTTTTAAAATGGCTGTTTGCATAAGCGTATTAGCCAGTCCATATGCATTCCCTTTAAAAGCGCCGTAATCATTCTTAAAATCAGCAACCGAGTAAGCCTTATAAAAAATAATATTTTCTGTTATTTTTTGTTTTGCCTTTTCCTCAAATCGCCTTACTATGATGTCGAAATATTCTTTCCGCAACAATTCTGTATCTCCCTCCAGCCCGGCTGCCACCGGCACGAGGAAAAATAAATTTTCACAACCCGGCGGTGCTACTGAACTGTCTGTAACCGATGGAATACTCAGGTAAAACAACGGTTCTGCCGGCCATTTAGCCTCTTCATAAATTTCTTTACCGTGGGCATCAAAATCAACATCAAAGAAAAGAGAGTGATGTTTAACGCCTTCCAGTTTCTTATTTAGCCCGATATAATATAAAAGACAAGAAGGTGCCATTTGCCGAGAATTCCAATATTTTTCATCATAGCTTCGTTCATTGGGCTTCAGCAGCGCATTTTCCACGTGATGATAGTCTGCACTGCCCACCACCACATCTGCTTCAAATTCAATTTCCGGGGCATTTTGATATCCTTTGGTCAGCACCCTGTTTGCCCGTTTATTTTTTACATCTATCCTGGTAACTTCATGTTCAAAGAAAAATTTAACTCCCTGATCCACAGCATTCTGGTGCATCGCCTTTACAATTTCGTACATACCACCCTGCGGATACCATGTTCCAAGTTTGATATCGGCATAATTCATCAGACTGTAGAGTGCAGGGATCTTTTGTGCCAATGCTCCTAAAAACAACACCGGGAATTCCATCAGCTGCTGCAGTTTGGGATGCTTAAAAAACCTGCCTACATGTTTTTTCATATTGGTAAACACATCCAACTTTAGAACGCCCATGGCTACTTCCGGATCAGCAAATTCTATCAAAGAACGGCCGGGTTTATGCACCAGCTTATTGATACCCACTTCATATTTATACTCCGCTTCCTCCAGGAACCTGTCCAGTTTTTTTCCGGCTCCGGGTTCTAAAGATTCAAACAACGCTTTTAATTGCCCAAAATCGGCCGGTATATCTGTGATCCCGTCTGAATAATATATCCTGTAAGATGGATCTAATCTCGTTAATGTATAAAAATCACTTACTTTTTTTCCAAAAAAATTAAAATACCGTTCAAAAACATCGGGCATCCAATACCAGCTTGGCCCCATATCAAACTTAAAGCCATCCACTTCCATTTTTCTTGCCCTGCCACCAGGAACAGCATGCTTTTCAAGAACTACGACCTCCCAGCCAGACTTTGCCAGAAAACTAGCTGCAGACAACCCGGAGAATCCCGCACCAATAACAATTGCTTTTTTCACATTCCAAATTTAACAAAGGGCTGCAGAAAGGAGTACTTTATTTTGTTTAATAAAAACATGTATAAAGTTAAACAAATAAATTAAATAAAAAAATTTATCTGCCGGATTCCGTCAAAAATCCTGGCACTTCGGCTGGCGAAAGCCCCAGAATTATGTTTTTGGGAAGTTTTTGTGTGTAAGAGGCCGCAGCATCTCCCGTTACAATACAGATAGCACTTTTAGAAACCGCTGAAAGCGCTTTCAGAAAATCAGGCATATTAATATAGGGCGCAGAACCAGTGAGATGAATGTAGATAAATGCCGGCTTCTTATGCAACACCAGTTCTCTTATGTCATCCAGGGGAACGTCGGCCCCCAGGTAAATTGTATTGAAATGCTTTTTTTTCAGCTTATAATACATATACAAAAGTCCCAATTCGTGCCGTTCTCCTTCAGGCAAAAAAAGCAGAACAGTGTTTGCAGAAGATTTTGCAACAGGCAGTTGATCGGCGGCCGCAAGGACCTTTTGCCGAATGAGATTAGACACGATATGTTCCTGCGCAGGCCTTATATGTGATGTAATCCAAAGCATGCCGATCTTTGAAAGCAGGGGGAAAACCACCGCCTCCATCGTTTTGTCAACGCCTGCTTCATGCAGGCTTGTATTCAACAGCTTTTCAAAACCGGTAAGGTCAAGGTCTATCAATTTCTGCAATAATATATTGCTTAGCTTTTGCTCTTTAGACAGAGTATCCTTTAATGAAAGTACGGCCTGGTTAATCTCCTCTTCAGACATGGCACTTAAATGAGAAATTTTAAAGCCGCTTTTATTGAGCAATGAAATATTCAGAATTTTCTTTAATTCATCATTATTATAATACCGAATATTTGTTTCTGTGCGCTCGGGTTTTATAAATCCATAACGCTGTTCCCAAATACGCAATGTATGTGCTTTTATCCCCGACAGGTTCTCCAGGTCTTTGATAGTAAAGAAATCCATAACAGTTTTTTGCATGGTAAAAGTAACGCCAATTATCGCTTTAAAAGACCAGTTTTACAATTTTCTTTGTGGAAGGTCCCTGAAAAATTTTGGGGTAAGATTGTTTTTTGGGAAAAGGATAGACCAGGCTGTAAGAAAAATGATCTTAAGGTCTGTCCAAAAAGAGGCGTTCTTAAGGTACCACATTTCCAGTTCGCCTTTGTAAGGGTAAATGGCGGCATACATCGCTTTTGGGTCGGCTGCATCTGAAAGGAGTTTCTCCTCGTCGCGAAACAGCAAAGAACCAATACCCGTCATACCGGGTTTTGAATCATAAATTTTTTCCTGCACGGCAGGATCGTATAATTTGAAACTTACAGGCATCAGCGGCCTCGGCCCCACTATGCTCATATCGCCGGTAAACACGTTGATGATCTGCGGGAGTTCATTTATTTTGCTGATGCGGAGAAATTTTCCAAAGGGAGTTACCCGGGGATCGTTCCGCAGTGTAATTTCACCGGTACCCATATTGGGGCTGTTTTTAACCATGGTGGCAAACTTCCAGATGCCAAAAGTTTTATTCTTATACCCGACACGCTGCTGAAGATAAAACACTTGCCGTTCGCCTGTAAAGAGCAGGATAAGAATCACAGGTACCAGTATTGGCGACAACAGCACAAGGGCTATGCCGGCTATCAAGATATCGAAAATGCGTTTAATAATTCGGTACATAAATCTTCGAAGGGCCAAGGTACAATTTTCGTTGTTTTAATAGGCTTCTTTTATTTTTTCTGCCACCGCCTTCATTTCTGCATCGCTGATATTGGTGCTGCAGGGAATACTCAGGCAATGCCTGTATATAAAATCAGACCGGTCGTTCGTATTAAAATAAATTTCGCCTGTAAACATACGGAGTTGGTTCATAGGAACCCAAAAAGGACGGCTCTGCATTTTGGCATCGTTCAGCAGTTTCAGCACCTGGCGTTGTTTGCTGGTTTTAATGGTAGGAAGCCACCAATTGGGATTTACATCTGCAGCCACTTCCTGGAAACTGATATCGCCCACCCCCTCCAGTTCATTTTTATAAAAAGCAATGATCTCCTTTTTCCTGGTAAGAAAGCCCGGCAACTGTTCCATTTGCGCCACACCCATGGCGGCAGCCACATTCACCAGGCGGTAATTGTAGCCTATTTCATCATGTACATATTCAAAAGGATCGCTTTTTGCCTGCGTGGTAAGGTGCTTGGCTTTTTTAGCCAACGCCTCATCATCGGTAAGGATCATACCACCCCCACCTGTGGTAATAATCTTATTTCCATTGTAGCTGAAGGTGCCCATGAGCCCAAAACTACCTGCATGTTTCCCTTTATAATAAGAACCCAGCGCTTCGGTACTGTCTTCCACCACAGTAAGATTATGCTTTTGTGCCAGGGCAAGCAGCCTGTCCATATCGCATATATTACCCAGTACATGCACAGGCATGATCACGGGTATGCGCCTGCCATCTTTTCTGTAGCGGCATTCACCGTTTACCTGTTCTGTTTCATTTTCCAGGAATTTTTCGAGGAGGTCCAGGTCCATTTGCCAGCTATGTTCATCTGCATCGATCAAAACAAGGTTTGCCCCTGTATATTTTATAGCATTACAAGTGGCAATGAAGGTAATGTTTGGGGCTATTACATAATCATTACTGTTCACGTTCAACATCACCAAACAAATATGCAGGGCAGTGGTGCCGCTGCTGGTGGCCACGGCATATTTTGTTCCGGCAAAACCGGCGCTCATTTTTTCAAATTGATCTACATAGGCCCCCACACTGCTCACCCAGCCGGTTTCAATACATTCCGTAACGTATTTCAATTCATTTCCGCCCATATTGGGGCCGCTCAATAGAAGCATAGTTAAGTTTTTGCAAGTGCAAATGTAGGCAAAAGCCCGGGTTTATTAAACAGGAGGAAAAGGGTGGATCTACAAAATATTTCGTTTAACAAAATCTTATGGCACTTATTTTGGAAATCGCATCCCGGTTATCTTAATTTAGAATGCCAATTCTACTCCACCAATATTTACTGCAATGATATCCTCCAAGCCAATGGCCGTAGTACTGGCAATGACCATGCTGCTCTACTCCTGCGAATATCAACCAAAAAGTTCCGGAAAGGAAAAGGCAACGGCAAAAAAAGAAAAAGGCATGCCTTCGTCTGCATCGAATGAACAGGGGGTCATGGTTGATATTAACAGCCTGAACAACATCTACACAAACAGTATTATTCAAACCTTCATTGTGCCTGCAAAAAAAACAGTTGAGGTAAAAACCAAAGGAGGCTTAAAACTAACAATTGATCCATCGGCCCTGGAATCAGAGGAAGGGGAGCCGGTTTCAGGAAGCATTATTGTACAAATAGCCGAATTAACCAATTCTGAAGCTATGTTTAAGGCAAATGCCACAACTGTGAGTAATGGCAGATTGCTTGTTTCGGGTGGCAGTTATTACGTTGGGTTGGAAAGCAACGGCAAGAAATTAAAAATAAAATCCAGGCAATCCATAAAAGCAATATTTCCAAAACTGGCTGAAAATGAGATGGAACTTTTTTATGGCAGAAGAAACCAGGAAGGGAGCATGAATTGGATGCGGGCAAATGAGCCGTTGGAATTTATTCAGGAGCCAACTATATACAACCCACCTTTCCCCGACAGCATGGTAAACAGACCATACGACTCAAAGTTCTACAAATACGGATCTCCTGAAAAAAAGGTGCAGTTCATGAATAATATTATCACATTAAAACAACTAGCCGGTGAATTGCAAAAAAGAGGTGTGGATAAGCATTTAGACAGTATACAAATGACAATGCAAGATTTTTATGGCAGGTATTATCATTACGGAATTTGTGGCAGGATGCCATTCGACAGCATAAAACTATATGGGGTAATGTCGTGCAGGGAAATAGAAGAGGAAAAGGCCGCTGCCAAAAAAGCAGCTATCCTAAAAAATTACCAATTAAAAGAAAATAAAGAATACAAGGAGAAATGGGCGAAAGACAGGTACGAGAACAGCATTGAGGGTCAGATGCAAAAATATTACGCCCCTGCTTCAATTACGCAATTAGGTTGGATAAATTGCGACAGATTTTACAACAATCCCCTTATTCCAGAAACCGCAGTTGAACTCCCGTTCAGCTTTAATGGGAAAAGCATCCAATATTTCCTGATTTATAAATCTTTTGTTGGCCTCATGGGTGGACGGCTAACCACAAATGAAAAAAAACAATACTTAATCAGGAATCTTCCAAATGGAGAACAGGTAAAGATGATCTGTTTTGTTAAGGCAAATGGCCAGATTTATCAGGGAACAAATGATTTTGTTACTGGGATAAATGAAACGCTGAAACCTGAATTTAAAATTATCGGGGGAGAAACACTTAAAAACATCTTTGGAAAAAATGTTAAACTCTAAGTTTGATCTTATTATAAAACAGATTCAAAAATGGCATCCCATTTTCTTAAAATGATCTCTTTTGTATGATGGCTGTTTAAGTAACCGGCAGCCTTATTAAAATGAGCGATCCTTGCTTGTTCATCCAGTCCTGTATAGTCTTCTATTTTTTTTATCCACTCTTCTTCTGTGCTGCATAAGAAAGGCATGTTTGCACTGTCCATTACTTTGGTATAAGCCGGCGTATTGCTGGTAAGGGTTGGTATGCCTGTTTGCCAGAGCATCAGGAGCTTGTTCTCTGGTTTGTTCCAGTGGAGCGCATCCTGTTTTCCAATGGGAATAATGGCGAGGTCCATTTGCGAAAGCAGTTTTGCAAAGCTTTCTTTTTGCCAGGGATAAAAATATTTATCACATTCGATTCCCGATAGGATATCTTTTGTTTTCTTATTGAATATTTTGAACGGAAAGAGCACTTCGGGGTCTGTAATAATATGGAGTTCGATCTTTGCCGACAATTTTTTGAGTACATTTTTAATTACAAGCAGGTTGTGTACGGTATATGCCTGCCCTTCCCAAACGAGTTTCAGTTTGCTGCCCTGCGGTGCATAGTCTGTTTTAAAGCAGTTGATATCATCAAGAAAATAATCGAGCGAAACATGTACATTGCTGTTGTACTTAAGCAGGAATTGACGTTGGGTATCGGATGAACAAACCACTGCATCGGCATATTTTACCATGCTGAGCATGGCTTTTTTGTAATCCAGAAATAGTTTGGATTCCTTTTTAGTAAGCCATCTTACCACTCCCCTCGCCAGGTTAAACAGGCCTGGTTTTTCCAGTACATAGGAGTCAATGATCTCAAAAATGATTTTTGTACCCGGGTATTGTTTTTTGTAGCGCAGCCAGGCCGCAATATCGCATCCCATAGTCAGGTAAACGATATCATAGTGTGCTGACGGGGAAGCAACCTGGAAGGAAATATTTTTTTCGCGGGCATAAAAAACAAACCTGCGCCGGTCGCCTGGCCGTTGCAAATCGGGCGTATTGGGAAAATATCCTACTTTATAGGTAGAAAGGTTCATTTAGAAATGAAACAGGCGTCAGATATTCCTGAACTTTTGGGCAAATGAATCTGTTACAATACCTGTTTTGAGTAATTTGTAAATCTCTTTCACTCCATCGGGCACTTTTTTGGTAATGGTATAGCCCAGTTCGTTTTTGATCTTATCGAAATTGACCCTGTAATCCCTTGGGTCTTCATTCATCTCCACATAATTTATCTTTACGTTTGGCACTACTTTGCAAACCTCTTCAATGACCATGCCTTTATTATAATTTTCTTCTGTACTGCCTACATTAAAAACGTTGGCTTTAACTTTTTCCTGCGGGCTTTCCAGTACCAGCACCACAGATCTTGCAAGATCTTCCACATGGCAATAGGGCCTCCAGAACTGCGCACCCCAAATTTCCTGCTCGCCGTTAATGGTGGCATTGCGGGTAAACTCATTTACCGTTAGGTCGAAACGGATGCGGGGCGAGAAGCCATATACGGTACTGAAACGAAGAGCGGTTGAGCACATATTGGTATTCCTGCGCTCTTCCATAATATATTTTTCAAATTTTACTTTGAGTTCTGCATAAAGTGATACAGGACGCAGTTCGGATGTTTCGGTTACAAAAGAACCGGGATCAGGCATTTTACCGTAATTACTGCAGGTACTCGCAAATACAAACCGTTTTACCCCTGCTTTTTCTGCCGCTTCAAAAAGCGCCACGCTTCCGGCCCAGTTTGTTTCATTGGCCTCATCGCTGAATTTTTTGCAGGCAGGATCCCCCACAATGGCTGCAAGATGCGCAATGGCATCAATGCCTTCAAGAGCGCTGGTTACATCAGCTGCATTGCGTATGTCGCCTTTCATAAAATCAAAATTTGGATGGAGCATTACATCATATAAGGCTTCTCCGCCAAACTTTAAACTGTCGAAGGCCCTCACCTGGTATCCCTTTTCCAATAACTGCCGAACAAGTACAGATCCAATGTATCCTGCCCCGCCTGTAACCAAAATCTTCATACGCTTTTTTTTGCCATGCAAATATAACATTAAGCCACGGATAATTTCATGAGTAAAAAAGGGTATTAGGCAAAAAATCTAAATGGGCCCTGCTGGTACGCCCGCAACCACGCAACCGTCTGGTACATTTTTTACAACAACTGCACCGGCTCCAACTATACAATTTTCTCCAATATGAATACCCTGCCTTATAACAGCGCCGGCACCAATAAATGTTCCTTCCCCTACCTTTACATTTCCGCAAAGAATGGCACCAGGACCAATATGCGCCCAGGCACCCACCATGCATTCGTGCTCAATAATACAACCGGTATTACATATGGCCCCTTCCAGTATGCTGGCAAGTGGGTTTATCAAAACCCCCGCACCGATCATGATGCCATTGCCATTTATTGCCGCACTGGCAGAAATTATTGCAGAAGGATGAATGATATTATTGGGAATAAGACCATCGGACAGCAGTTTTTGGGCAACTTTTTTCCTTACGTCATTATTGCCGATGGCTATAAAAAAACCATCTATCTTAATTCTTGTGCGGGCTTCTGCAGCATCTTCTGTTCCGATATAGGATAGCTTAAAAGGGTTTGGTAACTTCTCCCTATCATCGCAATAGCCTGTAACCCTGCCGCCGGAACTTTCTATAATTCCATAAGCCACAAATGCATGCCCGCCATAACCGATTAATATCATGTATTGCTGATGGTTTTTAAAAGTGCTTTATACTGGCTGTTCATTGCCATCCAAAATTTTTCCCTTTTGTAATCGGTGGTCACTTTTTCAAAGAGACGACCGGCCATTTCCTTCATGGCCTGCCTGTTCTGTAGTGCCCAGCTTATCTTGTCTGCAAGATCTGTTTCATTGTACGTTTCAAATATAAGGCCGGTTTGGTTATGTTGAACAATATCGATATTCCCCCCAATATTGCTGCAAATGACCGGGAGCTTCATGGCAGCAGCTTCGAGTAGTACATTAGGAAAACCCTCCCGGTAAGAAGGGAATATGAAAAAGTTGGCCAGCGACATATAATACTCCACTTTATTGGTCCAGTAGATATGAATGATCGCATTATTATGGGTAATTTCCTTTTCAATTTCGGCTGGCAATGGATCGAGCGATTTTTCAAACTGCCCCACCAGTACCAGTCTCAGGAGAGGGTCTTTTTTTACCATTTCCCTGAAAACATTCACCAGCTCACATATTCCTTTATCTTTTACAAGGCGTCCTACAAATAAAAGGTAACTGCAGCCCGGTTCATACGCAATATTTTTCTTTACTTCCTCTATCACCGATTTGCGAAGCACTTCATCATTAAACCTGGAAGTATCCACTCCATTGGAAGAGCCGTTTCCAATTACAGACAATTTTGCGGAAGTTGTAAACCTGTTTTTTAATATGAAAGATTTAAGCGACCCGCCGTTTGGCCATACATGTGTGGCCGAGGCATAGGTAATTCGCTCTATTAATTTAAGCAGTTGCAATTTTAAACCAGTTGCCACCATAAGGGGCATTCCTGCTACCGTATGCACTCTAACCGGAACACGGGCTATTTTTGCTGCAATCATTGCCAGCAGACCGGCTTTTGGCGTTTCGCTATGTACGATCTCGGGTTTTTCCCGCAGAAATATCCTGACAAGTTTGAAAAGACAATAGAAGTCATGGAGAGGAGTAATACTCCTGGTCATTGGCACGATGATATGCGGGCAAATTTCGTTTTCGAGCAGGGTGGAAAGTTCTTTTCCGCCAGAACTGATCATCAAGACATAAAAGCCATTTTCGTGCATATAGGAGCATTGACCCTTAAGAGGGTATGCAAGTGCCATGGGAACCGTTGTTATCCTGATGAGCTTAGCCTTTTGCAAAAAACGAGCGTATTAAATATTCTAAAAAGGAACCGGGCAAAAGTAATGGCTTATTTATTAACTGATGCTAAAATCGCTAAAAACCACCAATTTGAAATTGCTTACCGTTTTTCAACGTTATAAGAGGGTTGCTGCAGGCTATAAGCAAGCTGCTTTACCCACTCGGCAACAGCAATGCGGACCTGTTGCAGTTTACCGGGTTTTGCAGCATGATAATACTGGAGGCGCTTATATTGAAACAGCAGGTTTTGCCAGATAAAAGTATGCTGAAATCCTGCATTGATGACCTCAGTCAGTTTTTGTGCCATAAATGAAGTGTTCTCCTTATGATTTAAAGCATATTCAATGGCTTCAAACAGGCTTCTTTCATTGGCAGTTTGAAACAGTAAACCTGTATGCTTGTCCTGAACAATATCTATATTTCCGGGGATGTTGCTGCAAATGACAGGAAGCTTCATGGCGCCTGCCTGTAATAAAACGTTGGGAAAGCCCTCCCGGTGTGATGGAAAAACAAAGCTATCCGCAATATTCATAAAATATTCTACCTTGTTTGTCCAGGGAATATGTATAACCGCATCATTGTTTTTGATGATCTCGGTGATGTGATTGGGCAAAGGGTCCAGTGTATGCTCAAAATCCCCCACAAGCAGTAACCTTAATTGAGGCCGGTTTGGCTGAAGGGCTATAAACGTATTAATCAGTTCCACTATACCCTTGTCTTTAACCAACCGGCCCATAAACAGGAGGTAGGTATTATCAGCAGAATAATTGATCTGGGTTTTTATTTCATCGATCGCTTCGGGGTTCAGCTTCCCGGCATTAAATCTTGAAAGATTAATACCGTTGCTGGATCCTTTTCCGATTACCTGGAGTTTAGATTTTTTTGTAAGCTTATTCTCGGTGATATAGTTAAGTAATGAACCGCTGTTTGGCCATACATTGGTGGCGGCGGCATAGGTAAGCTTTTCGATCAGCTTCAGCAGCCTGAATTTCATTCCTTTTTCCACCATCATGGGCAAACCAGCAACTGTGTGAATCCTGGTTTTTATGCCGCATATGCTTGCAGCAATCATACCCAGTAATCCTGCTTTAGGCGTATGGGTGTGAACAATGTCAGGCTTTTCTTTGGAAAAAATCTTTATGAGCTGCACCAGGCACCAGAGATCCTGGAGTGGGGTAATCTTCCTTGTCATTGGCACGATTTTATGCCTGCATTTTTCACTGGCTATTACATCGGGCAACTCTTTTCCGTCGGCACTGATCATCAGCACATCATAGCCATTCTTCTTCATAAAATTCATCTGACCAGGCAGCAAATATTTAAGTGCCATTGGTACCGTGGTGATCCTTATTATTTTTTTGGAAACAAATGGCACAACCGGGGCCAGTACTTTTTCTGTTTCATGGCCGGCTGTTGACGTAGCTACTTTCAGGACATTTGAAGTATGCCTTGTTTTTTGACGATTGGGCAGGGATATGGTTTTAACAGTTGTGCGCTGCATGGCTGTTCGTTAGGATTGTTTAAATTGATATTGCCGGACGCTATAAATAACGCCCGATAACATTAAATATTGCACCGTTTACAATAAAACCGGCGCACCGGCCGTTGCTAGAAAGCCCGACTGGTAATCCTAACCCATCTAAAACGCCCCGAAATTATCTTTAAACCCCTTATTTACCAAATATTTTTTTAATATAATGGCCTATTTTCGCCATTTCCAGGTGCATATATGAATTAAAATTACCAATGGATATTCTTGATTTTATTATATTTTTCATTTATACAGGGATATTTTATTTTATCTGCCTGCGGCTTAGTAAAACCTGTTTGCCAGGCCACCGCAAACTTTTCATCAGCGCTTTTTGGGTAAAAGTTTTCAGCAGTTTCTGTTACAGTATGTTTGGGCTTTATATAGCCCGGGGAGACAGTGTGGATCTTTATTTTCCGGAAGGACATAATTTTTACAAACTTATTCTCAAGGACATTTCAAATATTTACCTTGTTTTTCAACCTACCGAAAATTTTGATGAGGGCCTGTTAATGTATGAACACAATTTGGGTTACCTGCGTGCCCCCAATAATTACATGGTGGTGCGCATTCAGGCCCTGGTGAGTTTTTTAACTTTTGGGAGATTTATGGCCTCACAACTGGTCTTTTCATTACTGGCACTAACGGGTGCGTGGCGCTTATTCCTTTTTTTTGACGAACAGTTTCCTTCGCTTAAAAAGCAGTTTGCCATTGCTATCCTGTTTTTACCAACATTTATTTTTTGGAGCTCCGGTATTTTGAAAGATTCTATTTGCGTAGGCGCATTGGGCTGGCTTACTTATTCAATGTATCATTTGTTTTACTCAAAAAAGAATATGCTGTTAAATCTGGGCATCGTTTTCTTTGCCGGCTTCCTGCTTTATTCATTAAAAGTTTATATTCTTGTTTCTTATCTGCCGGCCATAGCCCTATACCTAATTCTGCTGAATGTTAACCTTGTAAAAAACAAGCTTGCAAAGGGCTTGCTTGCCGTATTATTTATAGTGGTAAGTATCATGAGTTTTATAAAGATTGCAGCTACCATGAAGAACACATTGGGAAATTTTGCCCCCGACGGCAGCGTGGAGAGCAGTATCATGAAATTCCAGGACAGCTATAAATGGCAGGGGGGAAGAGATGAGGCGGGGTCCTATTTTACGCTGGGTGTTGAATTTGACGGATCAGTTCAAAGCCTGCTCCGAATGGCTCCTTATGCCATAAACGCCACCTTATACAGACCTTATCTTTGGGAGAGCAAAAAATTTTCCACCCTGCTGTCTTCCCTGGAGAGCCTTATGCTTATGCTTTTTACCCTGTTAACCATTTACAAATGCGGCATAAAAAATTTCTTTTTAACCATTGTAAATAAACCAGCAGTGCTTTTTTGTATCCTGTTTTCGCTGTCTTTCGCTCTTTTTGTTGGTGCCACCACACTTAATTTTGGCTCATTGGTGAGGTACAAAATCCCCTGTATGCCGTTTTACGTGATAGCCATATTTTTAATTTTACATTACAATGGAAAAGTTAAATCTAAAAAAGAAAAAACGGTTACGCAGGAACAGTAAACAGCTAAGGCCATTTGCTTTTCTATCTTAACACAGCATCATATATATCCACATACTTTTTTATTGCCAGGGGCAGGGCATAATATTCAGCAGCGGCCTGTCTTATACGTTCCGGATTGAAAGGAATCTTTTCTTCTATCTGGCTGATTGCCTGGAAAAAGAAGCATCGGTGAAATCTTTCAACAAAATTCCCGACGAAGAATTATTGATGATCTCATCAAGGTCGCCTACGCCAGCATTTGTAATTACTGGTATACCCATAGCCATTATTTCTCCGTGCTTGGTGGGCGAAGAAGACAGTTTCGAAAAGCAGGGTATAATGAAAAAAATGGAATAGGTGCTTAAGGCAAGCAAGGATGGTACTTGGGCCCTTTGGGCATGCGTGGTAATTATTTTTTCGGGGGAAAGATTATGCCTGCCCGCCACTTCCAGGATATGTTCATGCCTGTGCGGAGAAATAAAAAGAAACTTTGCTGCAGGTATTTTCTCTGAGAGTCTTTTACAAAACCTGATCATTTCATCTGTAAGATACCAGCCGCCGATAGAGCCCAGGTAACTTATTACGATATCGCCTGGAACAATACCCATATCATCTTTCAAATTGCTGTACTCTTCCTGGCCGATGCGAGCAGGGTCAAAAAGCTGCATATCCACGCTGCAGGGAATGACCTGTAATGGCTTTTTTGGGTCGAAATAAGAAAGGTTCCGTATTATTTTCTCAGCAGCATGGGTAAGGCAAACAGCTCCATCGCACAAAGCGAGCTCTTCCGCCTCCCTTTTTTTGAAGAATTTATAAATGATACGGAAAAGCGGGTTTTTCTGGTTCCAAAAACCCCCATCCACCCTTCCATCGGCGTAAAATTCCCGTATATCGTGCAGAAATTTGATCCCATATTTTTTCTTTAGCCACATGCCCAGCAAAGGCGGCACGCCCGACCTTGTATGTACCAAATCTATTCCGTATTTCCGGTGAAGCGCTTTAGCTTTTCTCCTGAGCATTGCCATATCGTAAAAAGTGGAAACAATCGGTGGCTTGTTATGATACCAAACTGGCACCCATGAAATACCGGAGCCCTCCAGTGTTTTTTCCACCGCTTCCCTGTTTTTATGGTAGTTGTCTTTTTTTTCGCAGCTTAAGATGAAAAACCTGTACCCATGTTTACTAATACCGAGCAAGTATGGGATCACCTGGCTTTGCCCAAGCGGATCGGTCATACCATCATGCGAAATAAAGAGTACATTGTTCGTTTGCATGTAAATGCGCTTAATTATTATTCACCCATTTATCGTACCACATCTGGAACATCAGCAGGTACCATATCTTTTCTGCCCGTTCTTTTTTCCCATGGTAAAATGAGCTGAATATCTTTTGGATCTCTGCATTATTAAAAATACCCTGCTTCTCAATAAAAACCGGGTCAAAATAATGATCAGAAAATTTTTTAAGATCTTTCATAAGCCAGTTTTCAATTGGAATGCCAAATCCCATTTTTGGCCTGTTCATGAGATCTTTAGGGATATACCTGTGAACGATCTCTTTTAATATGTACTTCTTATTGCCCTTATTATATTTATACTCCAGGGGCAGTGTTGCCGCCCATTCAATAATCCTGTGATCTAAAAAAGGCTCCCTTCCTTCCAGGCTTGCACTCATGGTGGCACGGTCCACCTTTTGCAGGATATCATCGGGCAAATAGGTTTCATAATCAATGGCCATCACATAAGGCAATTGGGAAGCGTATTCTTTTGTCAGTTCATCGCTGTCGAATGCCGTAGTGAGTTTTTTTACAGATTTAATAAACAGCTGGGAAATAGCACTATCGTTCATCTGCTTTGTAAGACTTAGGAGCATATTTTCTGCTGAAGAATCACGCAGCAGGCTTTTCATCTTTTCATACCTGCTGTAAAAAAGCTGCTTTTTGTTTAGCAGGGGTATATAACTTGCGGGTATCCTGTCCATTACCGCGGCAGAGCCTTGTTTAAGAAATTCAGGCATCCTGTTCAGTACTTTTTCGAACTTATTGATATAATCATACCTGTTATATCCGGCAAACACTTCATCGCCGGCATCTGCAGAGAGTGCCACCGTAACTTTTTCCCTTGCGATCCGGCTTACCAGTGTGGTCGGAATAGAACTATTATCAGCAAAGGGCTCATCATAAAAAAAAGGTATTTGGGGAATTATTTCGATTGCTTCTTTTTCAGTACAATAATATTCTGTATGATCGGTTCCGAGGTGAGACGCAATATCTTTTGCATAAGGCGCTTCGTTAAGGCCTGCATCCGGAACCCCGATCGTAAAAGTTTTTATTTTTTCTGTACTGTCTTTTTGCAGTAAAGCGGTTACACAGGAACTGTCGTACCCACTGCTTAAAAAAACCCCTACAGGCACATCGCTTACCATCCGGTACTGGAAAGCATTTTTGAGTAGCTTTTCTGTTTCCGAAACTGCGTCTTCAAATGAAATATCAAGGGTGGGCTTGTTGTAATAATCATATACGTTCCAGTATTGCGCTGTAACAATTTCCCTTTTACTCAGCGATAGCTTTAAATAATGCCCGGGGTTGAGTTTAAATGTGTTTTTAAAAATACAGTGAGGTGCCGGCACATACCCAAACTGCATATAGGCGGCAGCGGCATCCATATTAATTTCCTTCGGAAATTGAGGATGAGCCATAATTGCTTTTAGCTCCGAACCAAAGAGAAATAATCCTTCATTCCAGTAATAGAGAAACGGTTTTATACCAGCCCTGTCCCTGCAAGCAAACAGTTCCTGCTTTCGTTCATCGTATATTACAAAGGCAAACATCCCGATAAACTTATGCAAACATTTTTCACCCCATTCCGCATAAGCATGGAGGATCACTTCGGTATCGCTATGGCTGCCAAACTGGTGGCCTTTTGAAATAAGTTCATCCTTAATCTCACTGTAGTTATAAATTTCTCCGTTAAAAGTAATATGCAGGTGCTGGTAATGCTGGGGCTGCGCACCTGCTTCACTCAGGTCTATGATGCTGAGCCGGCGGTGACCAAGGCCAATATCGAGCATCGGCGGGATCGTACATGGCATACCCTTCTCCATCGGGCCCCCTGTGAACAAGGGTGCGGTTCATTTTTTGTAAAACCTCAACAGGTGTTTGTTTATTAAAATCTGCAAATCCTGAAATACCACACATTTGTTATCGTTGTTTTTATTATAACTGTATCCAATATGCTATGCTAATGCATCCCGAAAAATCTTAAGGTATTCTTCTCCCTTTTTTTCGATACTGAATTCCCTCGCCCTGCTTAATAATTTTTCAGCAGGCAATGGCCGGAGAATTGCTTCTTTAATCTTAAGGGCAAACATTTCTTCATCTCCTACGGGTGATAAAAAGCCATATTCACCGTATTGCAGGATCTCTCCCGGTCCGCTTGGGCAATCGGTTGAAACCACGTTGGTACCGGTGGCAAGTGCTTCCACCACTACATTCCCAAAACCCTCATAATCGGAACTGAGTACAAACAAATCGCATTTGTCAATATATGCATAAGGATTTTCATGATATCCTAAAAAAATAATGCTTTGCTGCAAATTAAAATCCTCTACAAGTTTTTTCAGGATTGCTTCATCTGGCCCCACCCCTACTATGAAAAGTTTTGCCAGCGGCAAGTCTTTTAATACCAGTTTGAATGCCCTGAAAAGCATAGCCTGGTTTTTTTGAGATATGAGCCGGCCAACCGTTACAAGATTGTGGGAGCCCAATACAAAATTTTCATTTATTATTTCTTCCCTGGCCCTTTGTTCAATGCTGCTTTCATATATTGGGTTAAATACAAATTTTATTTTATCCGAAGGATATGACAACTTGTAAAGTGATGCAAAGTCTTGTGCCACACCCTCTGAAGCTCCTACAATAACATCGGCCTGGCCAATGATAAACCTGTGAATGGCCCTAATCAGGATTCGGTTCTTAAATGGCAGCTCTTTCATGTATATACCCGCATTTATTTGCTGGCTGATAACAACCTTGAACTTCCCCTTTATCAACCTTCGTGCAAGTAAAACAGATACATTCAGGTATTCCGAAGTGCTTAATACAACATCGGGTTTCAATTCCCTGAAAATAGCTGCAATCTTTTTTGTGGAAGAAACAAACGAAGGCCTGTTAAGCGGCAACGGATTGCCGAGTGTATAAAAACGAAACCCCGGAGGTAACTTATCTTTATTAGGTGCATCAGGCGATGAGGCAATGATACTTACCTCTGCGCCTGTTCTGCCAAAGTACAAAGCAAGATTAAACATCGCTCTTTCTGCACCGCCGTTTGATAAGAATGGTATCGCAATAAGTATTTTCATATATTGGTTCTGTGGCACAAGTGCCTCTCCTGCTATATTTTCTTTCCTGCCATTTTAAATAACAGGCTTTTAATGATACCTGCAGGAGCAGTAAGGTAAAATAATATTTTCAATAAAGGGGCTTTCAGTTTATATTCAGAAGCTGCAAGCTTATATCTGTGTATCAGGCTGTGGGTATGCACCATCTCCCGCAGTGTTTGGGGCAGGTTTTTATGCACGAATGCCGCATAAGACTGCCACAGGTAAAAATATTGATCCACTTTTGCCCGCGGGAAACGGGTGTTGACCGACCTGTTATTTGAAAATGAAGTTGGTACAGACAGATCGTAAATCCTTAATGGTTCATCGGGGTAAACCATCTTATACTTTTCCGATATCTTGGCCATTAAAAAAGCGTAGGTGTATCCCGGTTGCATGAGGAAAGAAGCTTCTTTCATCACATCTGTCCTGCCGGCAGTCATGAGTTCTGCCATCATGCCCTCGTTGTATCTCATTTCACCTTCCGTAGAGATAAATACCTTCTTCCTGTAAGACGGGCCCAGCAGGATCCCGTCTTCGGAAACACATCTGGGCCTTACGGCAACAACTTCCCGGTTGCAATAATTTGTGATATACCATAACACCCGTTCAAGGGCATTATCGGTATACATATCATCATGATCAAGCAAAAACAAATACTCACCATCCGCCATTTCACAGGCTTTATACATTGAACGGGCACCAAAATGGTTTTCCTCAAAAAAATGATATTTCACTTTAAAAGTTGCTTCCCTGCTGATCTTTTTAATAAGCTCCCTTGTTTTACCGTCGTCCGAAGAGCAATCGTCCACCAAAATCCACTCAAATTCTTTATATGACTGGCGCCTGAGACTTTCAAAGCATGCCTCAAGCGTTTTCGAACTGTTGTAACATGGTGTAAAAACAGAAAATAACATTACAAGCTTATTAATTTAAAATAATAAAAAACTTTACAGCTTCTACTTAAACCAAAACTGCTGTCTTGCCATGGCGGCAGCCGATAATAAAAAATTCACTGCCGGTCTATTGATCAAATAATTCAGCAAGATATAAGAACAAACACCGGCAACAACCGGCAAAGCTATCTGAATCCAAAGGGGCAGGTACCCCAGCGCCTGTTGTAAAAAAAACATGCTGGCAAACATTGCCAATGAAGCAACAAGCGTAGGAATCACATCCCGTAATTGTTCCCAAACTCCATAGTTAATGAACTTCCCACAATTGACGGCGTTAATAAAAAACAAATGACAGAATAAACCACGGAACTCCAGAGCAGCCAATAGATCCCCATCTTCATAGAAAGGGCGATGAGTATGCATAGTATCATCCTTTTAAAAAACTCCATCCGGAGCAGCAGCCCTGTTTCGCCCTTTACCCTCAACACGTTTATATTAAATGCATGCAGGGGGTACAGCATGGCTGCAAGCGCCAATATCTGAAAATAGGGTACCATTGGTTCCCATTGTATGCCAAGAAGCAGGAGAAAAAGCGGCCTGGCAACGGCCACCAGGCAAACCATGACAGGAGCAGATACAAAGAATGTAATATTTAAAATTCTCTTATAAGCCCTTTCTACCATCAACGGGTCGTCCTGCATATGTGACAACAGCGGGTAACTTACTTTCCCTACAATTCCGCTCAATATAATTACGGGATACCCAATAAAAGTATTGGAACGTTCATAATAACCCAATTGACTGATGGAATAAAACTTTCCTATTAAAATATTATAAAGATTATCAAAAATGGTACCCAACAGGCTTGTAAGTGTGAGCTTATAACCAAATCTGACATGTTCCCTGAGTCTTTCGCAGGAAAATACCATGGCTGGTTTCCATTTGCATACGATCCAGGTTACAATAGTATTAGCAGCCTGCATCGCCAGCTGCATGAATACGATACTCCACACATCATAACCTTTATATGCCATAGTTAGCCCCGTGGCCACACCAATGATTGTAGATGGTATATTAATGAAGGCTAGTGTTTTAAAATCCATTTTCTTTATTAAACTGTGCCACCTGCACTGCGCTAAAGGCCCCAATAATAAAAACAAGACAGGTGGTTCTTATCAGGGGAACCAGTATCTGCTGCCCGTAAAAATTTGCAATAAATGGAGCTGTGAGGAATGCAATGAGGTAAATAAAAATACTGAAAAGGATATTTGCAAAAAATATAGTAGAGTAATCTTTTTCGGAAGCGTTTCCTGTTCTTATAAGAGAGGTGGTGAGACCGGCGTCCACTAAAATACCTCCAATGAGTATGAAAACATTTATCATTCCCATTAACCCAAAAGCATAGGGTCCGAGCATTTGGCAAGCAGCAAAGAAGCTGCTATTGAAATGCCTTTTGTAATAAACATATCAATAAAAGTCCAGAAAATTCCCTTTGCCGCTTTTTGCTTAATACTCATGAATCGGTGTAATAAAAAATTGAAATCAGGCCCTGGTACCCCGCACAACAGGGTTTGTAAAATTGCCCACCGGCACAATTCCACCCCATACCTTCTCCATACCATATTTTTTAAACCATTCAACCACTGTTTCAATTTTTTGTGGCTGGTCATACTGCGGGCTGAACATATCGAAGGTATCCAGCACCACCATTTCCCTTAGCTTTTCTTTACACAGGTTTTTGGGCAACGTGCCGTCAATATCACAAACAGGTAAAAAACGGTTGAAAGCTCCCAGCCCGATCGATGCAAAAAACCGGTACGCGGCAATCAACCTGCCTGCATTTCTGTCGATGATCCCAAAAAGTTTTTCGTGGTTCATGCTTTTTGTAAAAGGCCTCAAAAAGTATTTTGAATGGATCTTTGTCCAGAAACCTTTAATACTGTAAAAATCCACTACCAGTTCACCGCCTGGTTTTACCATATCAACCAGGCATTTTACAGACTGTTCAAAATCCGGTGTATGCTGCAACACGCCGAGGCATACCACTTTATCAAAAGATGCCGGGGCAAACGGCATTTCGTAAATGCTGGCCTGGAAAAGATGCAGCCTGGGGTTAGGGCCATTATTCTTATAATTGGCTTCCACCGCATTGGAATAATCAATGCTGTAAAGATTGGCTTTTGTATAATCCAGAATGATCTGCGAAAAACGGCCGGCCCCGGAACCAACTTCCAGTACGTTTTTTTCGGCAAGGTCTTCTTTATCCCAACAGGTTTCTGCAAAAAAACAGTCGCGGCTTAAGTTTATATGAATGGATTTGTCTACCTGTGTGGTAACGAACTTGTTCCACTGATAGCCAAAATTCTCTGTATAGTTATCGCTTTTAACAATTCGGTAAGAGCCGTTTATTAATGGAAAAACAGCGCCATTATCATCTGCAAGTCCATTGTCCACCTGCTGAAGCGGACGCTTATTAAAAGGATTGATTAGAGCAACTGATGGCATTGGATATATTTGGAAAGAACGAAGTTAAGTACAATTTTGGATGCGCCTGTTTGCAAAATGACATGAATTATTTATTGACAAGCCTTAAGAGGTATTGGCCATAGCCGCTTTTTACGAGGGCTTCAGCGAGTTTGTTCAGGCGGTCTGTATTGATAAAGCCCATACGCCAGGCAATCTCCTCCGGACAGCCAATTTTTAATCCCCTGCCTTTTTTCTATCACCCGTACATATTCACTGGCATCGCTTAAAGATTCAAATGTGCCGGTATCGAGCCAGGCAAAACCGCGGTCAAGTACTGCCACATGCAGTCTTTTTTCAGCAAGGTATACTTTGTTTACATCCGTAATTTCATACTCCCCCCGGGCACTGGGTTTTATACTCCTTTGCTATTTTTACAACACTGTTATCATAAAAATACAAGCCGGGAACGGCATAGTTACTTTTAGGATCGCGGTTTTTCTTCAAGACTGAGCGCTGTGAAATTTTCATCAAACTCACTACGCCATACCTTTCGGGGTCACTTACCGGGTATGCAAAAATAATGGCCCCGCTGGCAGCAGCAGCATTGCTGCAATAATTTACTGAACCCGCTTCCGTAAAAAATATTATCGCCCAGCACCAGTGCCACGCTGTCGGTTCCAATAAATTTTTCTCCTATTACAAAAGCCTGGGCCAGGCCGTTTGGCACTTCCTGTTTTGCATACTGAATATTACAGCCCCATTTTTCGCCATCGCCCAGTAAACGCATAAATTGCGCCTGGTCTTCCGGCGTTGTTATGATAAGAATATCTTTAATACCGCCAGCATCAAAGTGCTGAGCGGATAATAGATCATGGGTTTATCATAAATCGGCATGAGCTGCTTACTGATGCCCATGGTAATGGGGTAAAGCCTTGTTCCGGATCCACCGGCTAAAATAATTCCTTTCATTTGATAGTTTAAAAGATTAGTGGTTTGGGGTTTAGAGGTTTAGGGTTTAGTGTTTAGTGTTTAGGGTTGAGCGCTTCAGAAAGATAGGAACTTTGATCTTTGTTGGGATTTTTAAGCCCGGCAATTAGCAAAGTTTGCTTTTCAATCATTTCTCTTCCTTCTTCATAAAGCTCTCTTGATTAAAAGTTCAGTTCTTGAGCTATAAGGAGATCATTTAAAAGTTCAATTGTACTGCTATAGGCTATTGTACTAAAATGTGCTTTGTCCTTAGACGTTTTACGGGAAGTTCCCTCGGCTATATTGGATGCAACTGAAATAGCAGCCCTTCGCATTTGACTCACAAGACCAAATTTTTCATAGTCAGGATAAAGATTCGTTGCCTTATAATTGATACGCTAATTTCCTTGCACTTTGCCAACACTCCAATTTTTCAAATGAATAAACTTTCATACGGTTTGTTTTTTTGCAGCTGGTTAAGTCTTTAGGGGATTTAGATTTAAGTTTTGGAGGTTTAGAGGTTTAGAGGTTTAGGGATTTAGGGGTTTAGGGGTTAAGGGTTTAGCTAATGGTCCTTCTCTCTAAACCTCTAAACTCAAACCCTATCGTTTATGATATTGCTTATCGTAATAAGCTGCATAATTTCCGCTTAGGACGCTATTTAGCCAATCTTTATTATTTAGGTACCAGTCAATGGTTTTTGATAACCCTTCTTCGAACTGTAGAGAAGGCACCCAACCCAGTTCCTCTTTTAATTTCGTAGCATCAATGGCATAACGCAGGTCGTGGCCTGGCCTGTCTTTTACAGAAGCCGATCAGCTTTTCTGAATTGCCGGTCTCCCGTCCCAGTTTTTCATTCATTTGCCGGCATAGTTCTTTTATGAGGTCAATATTTTTCCACTCGTTATGCCCACCGATATTATAGGTTTCGCCAATTTTTCCTGGTGGAAAATAATATCGATGGCCCTTGCATGGTCTTCCACAAAAAGCCAGTCACGCACATTCTCCCCCTCTCCATAAACAGGCAAAGGTTTGTTATTAATGATATTATTAATGCTTAATGGGATAAGTTTTTCAGGAAAATGATAAGGTCCGTAATTATTGGAGCAATTGGAAATTATAACAGGCAATCCATAGATGATGAAATGCCCTTACAAAATGATCGGTCGATGCTTTAGATGCCGAATAGGGGCTTCGGGGATCATAGGCAGTGGTTCATAAAAAAACCCTTCCTTCCCCAGAGAGCCGTATACTTCATCAGTTGAAATATGGTAAAATATTTTCCCTTCGAAATCAGCTTTCCAGCTTTCCCTGGCCACCTGAAGTAAAGTAGTAGTTCCTAGTACATTTGTTCTTACAAATGCGAGCGGATCAGTTATCGAGCGGTCTACATGGCTTTCTGCTGCACAATGAAGCACCTGTGAAACCGTATTTTTTAAAAATTCCTTTATGAGATGCATATCTGTAATATCGCCCTTTACAAAACTTAATTGGATGCTTTTCGATATCCTTGAGGTTTTCTAGATTGCCCGCATACGTGAGTTCATCCAGATTTACGATTTTATATTCCGGGTATTTTTTTACAAATAACCTAGTTAGATGTGAGCCAATAAAGCCTGCGCCGCCCGTAATTAGTATTGTATGCATAAATATTTACTATCGGCAAATTTATAGAAAATGGGTCAATTCCCTGCTATGTGCTCAATAGCGGCCTTATAGGTATTGCTGCAAATGGCAACATTGAAATTGCCTGCACGCTCAGTAGCGGCAGCTTCAAAACCGGAACGTACCTGCGGCTCTGAATAGATTTTAAACATTGCTTCTGCCAGTGCTTCGGGGTCACCGGGTGCCGTCAATATGCCAAATTCAGCAACTTCGTATCCTTTTTGAACCTGCAGGGATGGATCAGATGAAGGTGACAGTAATTCCCTGGGGCCCGACTGGCAATCGGTGGAAACAACCGTCTTTTTGCAGGCAAGTGCTTCCAGGAGCACATTTGGGAATCCTTCTGTTAAAGAGGAGAGTACAAAACAATCTGCATTTGCAATAAATTTATAGGGATTATGCTGAAAACCGCAAAAGAACACGGATGCTGTTATGCCCAATTTGGCAGCCTCGTCTTTGAGTTCCTTTTCCAAAACGCCATTGCCAACAATTACAAGTTTTGCGTGTACCTTGTCTTTAATAATGGAAAAAGCTTTCAATAATAATGCAAAATTTTTTTCAACCCTGAATCCACCCACTGATACATAATAAAAACAGTCCTTTTCTGAAAAACAGGAAGGCCTTTCTTCCCTGCTTTTCTCCCCGGATCATCTCTATATCCACCGGGTTATAAATAACTTCAACAGGTGTTTTGATTCCCAAATTTCTTCTGCAGGTCAATTTTAGAAAGTTTTGAATTGGCGATAACAAGATCGGCACGTTGATAGGCAAAATGAATCATTCTCCTTGTAATGGTTCTGTACAGGGAGGAGCCACCTCCAATGAATTTTAATATCTGGCTTTGGTAAGACCGCTCGCACATGATCAGTTTTCCCCTGTACCCCCACCAGCTTCTCATAAAGGCCGCAACGTAGCAGGGGCGGTTCAGGAAACTGATCACCATGTCAATGCCGTTAGCGGTGCAATAACGGTTGAGCTTATATGCAATGACCGGGAGCCTTAAAAATATGAGTGCATTATTTTCATCTGGGTTTTCCTTGAGATCAAATATGGCAACTTCAGGCGGAATATAGTAGGAAATTGGCTGGTGGTAGAGTGCAATATGTACCTCAAAATCCTTCTTAAGATAGTCTGCCAGCAATCAACCCACCTTTTCGGCCCCGCCGTAATTGAGTGTATTGATGAAAAGAAAATTTTTTTCCGCATAGCACAATTTCCAGAAAATTGAAATATTAACCAAAGCTAATATTCCGAACCCTTGTTTTAGGTCATAAATGTTATCAAATTTGTGAGCAGAGATCTTAATCATTACTTTAGTATACCTATTTTTTTAATGTAGTCTGTTTTTATTTACTTTTGTTTAGCCCCAGTATTTTAACATATTCACCCTTATTGCCTACTGAGTAAGCAAAGGACATTTAAAATTCTTAAAGAATATATTTGAACTAAAGATATATTATGGATTACCAAATTGATCTTTTGGAGTTGCTCTTTTTTCTACCTGTTTATGTAATAGCCGGTTATTTCGGATTTTCATATTACAGGAAAAAGTCGAATAACCCATATGTAAAAAAATACCTGATACCCGGCTATTTCTTCAAAGTCATACTTGCAATATTTTATTCTCTTTTGGTTTACTATTATTGGGGATTTGGCGATACATTATCCTATTTTAAAGATACCATTGCATTAAATAAGTTACTACTCGAGGGAAAGGTATCGCTGTATGAGATATTTTTTTATGATTACGATTACTTCTACAGCGGATTTGATTTAAAAGGGTCCGTTACCGAAAGTGGTTTTTGGGTGGTGAGGATGGCCCTTTTTCCCTCGCTGTTTTCACTATCAAAATTTTTACTTTTAACTGTTTTAATGACCTGGCTATCATACAGCTGCCTCTTTGCGCTATATCTTTCCTTTACCAAACATCTGCCCAGGTTTCATAAAGGCGTGGCGGCAGCTTGTGCTCTTTTTTTCCCAACTATTGCTATATATGGTTTCGGTATTTATAAAGTCACATTTTGCATGAGCAGTGTGGCGCTTTTATTTTTTGCCTCAGACAATATTTTGACCAAGCAAGGGAATAAATGGCAATACGTTGTTTATGTGATTTTATCGATCTTCCTTTTGCTCCAGGTAAAACCATATATACTGATCGCTTTTATAGTGCCATATGTACTATTTTTCATTTTCAAAATAGCGGGAAAGATAAAAAACCCAATCATCAAAAGCTGTTACTTGGTGTTTGTTTTGGTTCTGTGCGCAGTTCTCATTTTTCTTTCGGGCACTTACATAAATGAAACCCTCGGAGAATATGCACTTGACAGCATAAATGAGAACATTAACAATCTTCAAAACTCTTATGGAAACATGGGCGAAAATGCGGGGTCAAATTTCGAAATTGGAGAATTTGACCCGAGTTTCTGGGGAATTCTAAAAAATTTTCCTCTTGGAATAATAACAACGTTATACCGGCCTTTTTTATGGGAGGCGAACAATTTGCTAATGATATTTTCTTCTTTGGAAAGTTCCTTCCTCTTTCTTTTTTCAATTTATGGAGTTGTAAAGATTGGCCCTCAAAAAGCCATCCAGTACTGCTTAGGAAACTCGCTTGTTTTCCTGTGCATTTTCTTTTCAGTATTTTTCGCCGGAATGGTCGGTCTTTCTGCTTTAAACTTTGGAGCACTTGCAAGGTACAGGATTCCGGCTATTCCATTTTATCTAACAGGCATACTGCTGATGCTAAATTTAAATACCACAATAAAAGATTGAAGTTAATTTGACGAAAATTTAAGCACAGTATTCAAATGATTGGTAAATTTAGCAGCGCCTACAGCATTTAAGTGGGAAGCATCTCTCCAATTTTCATGCCCTTTCAAATCAGGTATATTTTCGACATTACTAAAATTAAGCAATTTTATATCCGGGTAATTTTGTTGCATATATCTATTGAATTCAGCATCTATATCCGCTTCAAATGAATAATTGTTGAAACTTGGTGGCAACACCACAATTAAAGTAATATTATTTTTATGACATAGGTTAGCAATGTCAGCAAGTGCCAGAAATCGCGAGTCTTTAAAATTAAATTTTTCTTTACTTGACCGTGTTATAGCAACAAGAGAGGTGTCAATTATTCCATCAAGCGGCACAAATCCATTGTTGTCCGTAATTTTGTTCTTTCGCAGATAATTAAAGGCTATATTATAGAGTTTCCCGTTAAACCGGTATAGATTCGACCGTGCAAGCAATGTTGCCTTCAATCCATCATCTGCTAGGTAATGGTGCATAAGCTTACCATTATTATAAAAGGGTAATAATGGAAGAAGATCGTCGCCTGCACCCCGGTAGCTCCCGGTAAATGACACAGCGTCTAACTGCAGCAATATTATGCCCGGCCGGATCCCCGCACGAAGTATTATATCCAGCATAGCAGCGTTGTAAACAACACTACCAACTCCGTTTACTCCCGCGTTATACCCACTACCGTTTAAGGAGGTGAGAAAGTCGGGGTTAATATGATGAACAGCCCTTGAAGTTCCAAAAATGAAATAATCTGATTTCTTTTTTCTTTGTAACAAAAAATTCAGATTTCCTCCGCCCTCGCCTGAGATTGTTTTATCAAAAACTATTTTTTTAAAAAAATAACCGAACAAAAAATCAATCACAATCAGGAAAAGAATGAACAAAATCAATTGCCGCAATATGAGTTTCATTTCTTAAAATTGAAAATAAATAAATTGTGACCCGTTTGAATTACCAAACAGGAAAATATAAACAATTAAAAAAATACTCAGGGCACTCAATTTGAGATTCCCATTTTTACATTTGTAAATATGCTCAAAGCTGTACTTTCTGAAAATAAAATATTCCAGCCCCAGGAGAATAAGCATTGAAATAATTATTGAAATAAAAATATTAATATCAAGAAAATTAAACTCTGAAGGATTAAAGAAAAAAATAATTTTTTGTACAATCTGTTTGGCCTGTCCAAAGGTTTCAGCCCTGAAGAATATCCAGGTAAAATTTATTAGTAAAAAAACATATAACATGCGCAAGAACTTTAAAAAATAATGCCTTGGATTGGACAAAGAAACTGATGCAGCCTTTTCAAGCGAAAGATAAAGACCATTCAACCCTCCCCAAATTACAAAATTCCAGGAAGCGCCGTGCCACAATCCTCCCAGCAACATAGTTAGAATTAAATTACGGTAAGTCTTAAAAAGGCCATACCTATTACCACCAAAAGAAATATAAAGATAGTCCCTTAGCCAACTCGATAATGAGATATGCCATCGCCGCCAAAATTCAGTAATGCTCTTTGAAAAATAGGGTATCGCAAAATTTTCTTTAAACTTAAAGCCCAGCATTCTGGCTGTTCCAATTGCCATATCTGAATAACCAGAAAAGTCGCAATATATTTGAATGGCAAAAAAGAAGGTAGCAACAAGTAAGAGAAGATCCCGCATGCTGTTGATAATTATTATAAGTGGCATCAACATAAAGACTTGCAGTATCTGCGACAACAGCTTTTTTAAAAAGACCCCAGAAAAATCTATTAACTCCGACTGAGAAGTCTTGAAAACTGATCTTATGGTCACATTTCTTTAACTGGGGAATTAAGTTATTAGCACGCTCAATTGGTCCTGCAACCAATTGGGGAAACATCATTACAAAATTTGAGTAAACCAAAATACTTTTTTCTGCTTGTATTTTACCCCTGTACACTTCAATAACATAACTTAAGCTTTGAAACACATGAAATGACAAGCCGATGGGTAAAATCACATCCCAATGTTTAATACTTTGAAGCCCCAGGAAATTAAGGTTATCAACAAAAAAATTGAAATACTTAAAAATAAATAAAACGGCACAGGTATTAATTATACCAAAGAGTAGGTGCAATTTCCTGCTCTTTTGCTTTTCCCGTTTTCGTGTGGATAGCTGCATAATAATCTATCAGAATAGTAAGAAATAGAATAAGAACATATGAAGGAATAAACCACATATAAAATGTACAGCTCGATAAAAACAAAAGCACTTTTCTTTTAGGACCATCTAGGTAATAAAATAAAAAAAATACAACTATAAAAAATACTAAAAAAGTAAAAGAATTAAAAACCATATTTAATAATTTTGCCTATGCCGGATAACGTGTGTCTATAGATTTAAATTAATCCCTGACAGGGCCTTCTACGAGATGTTTTTTTTATTCTTTAATGCCAGCAACGGGAGTGCAAATAAGAGCGTTGCAGTTTCTCCTGCCTATCTAAACAACTGAATAAAAGTTCTCCAAAAACGTTTCTCCCTGTAAGCTTCACTTAAAATATCCATTATCATTAAATGGGTCATGCTTCATTCTTCCATGTTCCCAAATCTATATTTAATTGTTTGGCCGCGGCTATAACACTTGCAGGCATAACAAGATTATTGATACTATCTCTAACACTTTTTAGAGAAACAGTGTTTTTGCCATGTTTACGCCATACTCCGGCAATTCCTTTTAAATAGCCCAAATTCCCATAAAGGCAAAGCCTGTAAATAGATTCAAAATCGCTGCTAAGAATATCATGATTATAAAACCCAATTTCAATCGCCTTTGACCGATTGTAAACTGTGCTTAAATGCGTGGTTTGTACCTTTTGTGCAACTACATCAAGTAAAAATGTTCTTCCGCTAACAACTGTGCCGTGAGGGTAGCTACTGTAGTAAATACGGCTCGTTTTAATCGTTTCGTCCTGCACTTCGCAATCTGAAATAACAGCCACTAGACCCGTGTTGTTTTTTACCAGGTTCATCGCTTTCTCAATAAAATGCTTATCAGTAAAAATAATCATCGCCGTCTAAATTCACATACCACTCGCCAGAAAGCTAAGTTTTTCAGAAGATGGCTATAATTTTGGGTTCGCCCAAGGTTCCTGCTGTTACAAAAATACTTAAACCTGCTGTCGGAAAAAAAAGCACTGAGTCTTTCCCTTGTTCCGTCAGTTGATCCATCATCGGCCACAATCACCTCAAGCTCTGTGTAAGTTTGGTTCAAAGCCGATTGAACTGCTTCTTTTATGAATGCAGCCTGGTTGTAAGTAGGTATACCAATAGTAACTTTTGTCATTATCTTTTAAGTCAACCCTTCTTTACGAGATCATACTCAAGCTCATAACAATATATAAGGCGGCTAAGATTTTCTTCATAAAACTCTTTGAAGTAATAAGTGCTGTTTACAAAAAAGCCGAAAAATTTATAAAAAAGGCCACGTAAATAAAAAGGAGAACTTGAAAGCGCAAATACACTTTTGCCAATTCAAAATTCGTAACGGGTATATATTGGGGTACTTTTCTTTTAAAAAGCCTTTCATCTGCCAGGTAAGAAAAGGAATAAAGCCCAAAAAAATTCTTATGTGTATAATCAGAATAAAAGTATGGGTTGGAAAAATGAGGCACGATTATCTTTACCCTTCCCCCGGGTTTTAATACCCGGTGCAGCTCACTGAGCAATTTTTCCATTCCCGGTATATGTTCAAAAAAATGGGAGGAGTATACCTCATCAACAGTTGCGGCAGGTAGTTTTGCCAGCACTTCAAAAATATACCCAACCAGGTCAACCCCCTTAAAATCAATTGCGTCTTATGCCAATCCAGTTTGGGTTCTTTTTCAAAGGGCCACAGCCAATATCAAGTATTACCTTTTCAGGAGATTGGCCAATTTTTCCTAAAATATTGCTCTTATCAATTATTTCCATACGTTTAACTTCATTCTGATTTACTTATGCAAAGATGCTAATATTTTCAATTTATTCAGATAAAGCTTCTTTTTTAAAGAAAAATAACTGTACGATCACACTTAAAAGATAATAGACTGTTATTGAGATTGCCAGCCCGGAAATTCCAAAGAAATCAAAAACTCAAAAACTTTAAAGGTAGGTACAGGGTAAACAAGACAGTCCTATTCTTGTTGGGGTAACCGTATCGCCTTTTGAATAAAAAGCACTAGAAACAACGGAACCCATTATACCGCCGGCAAAAAATCCTGTCAAAGCTACAAGCAACCACCAAAGCCTGTCTACATTTTCTGCGCTGAATTTTTTTACTACAAATAATAAACCTAGCACCCATTTACCAAAAAACAACAGGCAAATAACTGTAAGAATTGATACCAAAAAAGAAATGAATAAGCGCCGGTAAAATATTCTTATATAATTTTCTTTTTTACCCTCCTGGTATACCTTGGCCAGAACGGGCACCATTGTGCTTACGATAACCTTCCCCGCTATTGAATTTATTGCCCCGTATATCTGCTGGGCCAGGTTCAGAAGTGTGAGGTCACCCCTGGAACTTATTGAAGACAGATACCTGTCAACCAGCATATCAGTCTTAAAATACATATTCCCCAATATCAATGGCCGTATTCTTCTCCATGTATATTTATTATTAGTTGAATTCAACCTGAAAGGCTGGTAGGTCCCGATATATGTCCTAAAAAAACAAGCTGAAGCAGTATTCTTAGTACATTTACCCAGGCGGCAGCATACACTCCAAGATGGTCCAGGGAAAAATAAAAGACTATGAAAGAAATGGCCGCGGCTGCTATTGAGGTAAGTTCAATTTGGTAGAAATTTTCTTTCGCATTCTGCAATGTCCATAAAACACTCAACATGGCCGAAAACAGCATTGCAAGGAGTTGAATGGAAGAAAGTTGGACCGCCAGTTCATATGTTTCACCGCTAAACCCAGGCAAAAGTAATTTCACCCACCAGTTTACAGTAATTAATAAAATAATGCTTAAACAAAAAAAAACAAACCCCACCAATTGAAAAATACCCCACGCCTCTCTTTTGAAGTCAGCGTTCTTTAGCCCCGCAAAGATCGGAACGAGTACTAAGGTGAGCGACCCGCTTAACACAAGTAAAATAAATTGCGGTAAAGCCATCGTGCCAAAAAAAACATCCGATTCTGAACCGGCACCAAAGTAAATAATAACATACCATTGAAATAAAAATTGCAGTGCCAGGTTTATAGTGACCACAATTCCTAATCCAAAATATTTTTTAAAGATATTACCTATCATGTATTTATGGAATTAAACAAAAGCCTACCCCAGCCCAAAACTTTTAATTTACGGGATTTCTTTCAATAACCCTTTCGTTAAATTATGCCCTTTACTTTATAGTCTTTTCTATCCTCCAAAATCCAAATCTTCACTCAGGGCTTTTAACGCAGCATGCTACTAAAAGAAACCTTATATCGTTACACACAAGAAAATCATTTTACAAAAAAGCCCGCTGTTTCTTTATTACTGCAGGCGCTCCCGCCACCATCACATTGTCAGGTATGTTATGGGTTACAATACTACCCGCTGCCACCACCACGTTGCTGCCGATCTTCACTTTGGGCAATACCACTGCACCCGTACCGATCATGCTGTAATCGCCCAGCCTGGCCGCACCTGTTAAAAATACGCCCGGGCATACCTGGCAGTATTTCCCAATAATTGCTTCGTGATGTATAAAAGCACCGGCATTAATAAGCGTACCCTCTCCAATACAAACTGCGGGCTGAATCACCGCCCGGTGCATGATATTTAAACCATCTCCCAGGGTTACGTCAATCTTGCTGATATAAGCCTCCGGCGAAATGGCAGATTGCAGCTTACCGCCCAGCCGGATACAATCTTCGGCCACTTTTTTCCTGATGAAAGAATCACCCATGCCCAAAATGAAATTGGGGTTCAGTTCAAATTTTTTTCTGAGTTCATCCTCCGTTTTTAAAACATGGTAGTGTTTGATGGCTTCTATTTCAACAACAGCATTCACTGGATCAAAAAAAACAATCTCTTCCTTTGGAAATGCTCCCAAAAGAATATCCAGTATCTCCAGGGCATGCCCCCTTGCTCCTGCAATGACCATGGCTATTTAATTATTTTTTTAAGATAAGAAACGATCATCTCGACTTCCAGCACGCTTAAGTCGTAATAGATGGGTAAAGCAAGCACCCTGCTGCTGATGCTTTCAGAAACAGGACAGGCCGATGCATTTAAAAATGGCAACTGGTTAAGCGAAGGATAAAAATATCTCCGGGTATTTATACTGCAAGCCGCCAGGTGCTGCCTTGCCTTAATAAGTAATGCTTCCGATGGAAAAACAACCGGGTAATAGGCATAGTTATACTCTGTATCCTCCATCGACACGGGCTTTTGAAGCGGCAATCCTGCAAGGAATTGATGATAGGCCTCCGTGAGCAGTTTACGCTTACCAATAATTTTATCTACATGCGGCAATATACAAAGCCCCATCGCAGCATGCGTTTCAGAACTTTTGCCATTTATACCGATGCTGTAATATTCATCTCCTATATGGCCAAACTGCCTGTATAACAAAATTGTATCGGCCAGTTCATCGTCATTTGTAATGATAGCGCCGCCTTCCACTGTATGAAAAAGCTTGGTGGCATGAAAACTGCAGGTGGAAATATCGCCATAAGTCAACAAAGATTTTCCCTTATACATTGTACCAAATGCATGCGCCCCGTCATAAATGAGCTTAAGGCCATGTTTTTTACAAATGGCATCCAGTGCCCCGGCGTTGCAGGGATTTCCATATACATGCGTAGCCATTATGCCCGATGTTTGAGGCGTGATAAGTGCTTCTATTTTGGCAGGATCAATGTTAAAGTCAGACTCATTAATATCTGCAAAAACCGGTTTGCAGTTTTCCCACAAAATAGAGTTGGTGGTGGCCACATAAGAAAACGGGGTGGTAATGACCTCTCCCGTAAGTTTGAGCGCCTTTATGGCTATTTGTAGTGCTATGGTGCCATTGTTTACAAAAAACAAGTGTTTAACACCCAGGTGATCCCGGAGTTTCTTCTCCAACTCCTGCACCAGTGGCCCATGATTGGTAAGCCATTTCCTTTCCCAGATTTCCTTCAGATACCTTTCATAGTCGGTATAAGGGGGCAAAAAGGGTTCTGTAACGTTTATCATGAAAATGTTTGGTTTAACCGGTAACGCAAATATATCATAAGAAATTATCTTTGCCCCATGCATTATGCTTCCGTAGAAAACCTCACTAAGTCTTTTGGGGTAAGGGTTCTCTTTAAAAATATCAGTTTAAATATTGAAGAAGGCGATAAAATCGCCCTGGTAGCCCGCAATGGCAGCGGAAAAACCACGCTCATGAAAATTATGGCCGGCCTCGATACCGCCGACAGCGGAACCGTATGGCTGCATAAGGACATACGTACCGTAATGCTGATGCAGGATACCCTTTTTGAAAGCGGAAAGACCATTTGGGACAATGTGCTGCGGCTCGATAACCCGGTGGTAAATGCCGTAAAAGAATATGAGGAATTTCTTGAAAACGGCATGGATGATGCAGCCAGGCTTTCATCGCTTATGGCAAGGCTCGATGACCTGAATGCCTGGAGTTTTGAAAGCGACCTGAAACAAATATTAGGGAAACTCAATATCCATCACCTCAACGAAAAGATGGGCAACCTGAGCGGCGGTCAAAAAAAGCGGGTGGCCTTGGCCCAGTCGCTTATAGAAGCGGATCTTTACCAGGGAAACTGCCTGCTCATCATGGATGAGCCCACCAATCACCTGGATGTGAGTATGATCGAATGGCTGGAAGATTACCTGGGCGCTGCCAAAATAACCCTGCTGCTGGTTACCCACGACCGGTATTTTTTAGACGCCGTATGTAACGAAATTGTGGAAATCGACGAAGAAAAAGTATACGTATATAAAGGAGATTACGATTACTTTCCTCGAACAAAAAGCGCTGCGGCATGATGTGCAGCAAAGTGAACTGCAGAAAGACAGGAATATTTACCGCAAAGAACTGGAATGGATGCGAAAGCAACCAAAAGCACGCACCACAAAAAGCAAAAGCAGGCAGGATGCATTTGCCGAAGTGGAGCAACGGGTACAGCAGCAAAAAGAAACGGCTGAAATGAGCCTGCAGGTAAAAATGACAAGACTGGGGGGAAAAGTGCTGGAAATGAAAAAGGTGAACAAAAGTTATGGCCCGCTGGTGATCATGAAAGGTTTTGATTACACTTTTAAACGGGGCGAACGCATTGGCGTGGTGGGGAAAAACGGCGTGGGAAAATCAACCTTCTTAAAAATAGCACTCCAGGAGGAGCTACCCGACAGCGGAAAGATCAATCATGGCGACACCGTGCTGTTCGGCAATTTCGGCCAGGATGGCCTGCAATACAAGGAAGACAAACGGGCCATAGAATACGTTAAGGCAATGGCAGAATTCTTTCCCCTGGCAGATGGCAGTAAGATCAGCGCCAGCCAGTTTATGGAAAAATTCGGTTTCAGCGCAGAACAGCAATATACCCCGCTCAGTAAATTAAGCGGCGGCGAAAAAAGAAGACTTCACCTGCTGAGCATTCTTTTTACCAACCCCAATTTTTTGGTACTCGATGAACCCACCAACGACCTCGACCTGCAAACGCTGCGTACCCTGGAAGAATTTTTGCTCGATTTTCCCGGTTGTATCCTGATCGTAAGCCACGACCGTTATTTTATGGACCGCATGGTAGACCATCTCTTTGCCTTTGAAGGAAACGGGGTTATCCGCGATTTTCCGGGAAATTATTCCCAGTACCGGGAAACGCTTGCAAAAGAAGAGGGGGTAAAAAAAGAAACCAAACAGGCCCTCCCCCCGGGTATACAAGCATCAGCCATTCACCTTCAACCCTCAACCACTCCTAAAAAACTCTCCTTTAAAGAAAAATATGAGTTTGAAAGCCTGGAAAAGGAAATCCCGCTCCTCCAAAAGGAGAAAAAAGGCCTGGAAGAAAAAATGGGCGGAAATATTGGCTATGATGCGTTGCAGAAAGCTGCTGCCCGTATCAGCGAGATCATTCAGCAAATTGACGAAAAAGAAATGCGCTGGCTCGAACTGAGCGAAAAGATTTAATTGAAAATTTGTGCTACTTTACAGCAATTTGCTGCACGCCTGTTCATAGTTAAAAAGCCCTTACATGAACCAACGCTTCTATTCCCTTGATGTTTTTCGTGGCGCTACCGTGGCGCTGATGATACTGGTAAACAATCCCGGTTCCTGGGCACATATTTACAGCCCGCTGGAGCATGCTGCCTGGCATGGCTGTTCGCCTACCGATCTTGTTTTTCCCTTTTTCCTCTTTGCTGTAGGCAATGCCATGGCTTTTGTAATGCCCCGGCTGGAAACAGCAGGCGCAGGTTCCTTCTGGAAAAAGATACTCAAACGCACATTGCTCATCTTTGGCATTGGCCTTTTACTGCACTGGTTCCCTTTTGTTAAGTATGATGATGCCGGAAAACTGGTTGCTAAAAACCTGGAAACCCTGCGCATCATGGGAGTGCTGCAGCGCATCGCCCTTTGCTATTTTTTTGCATCGGTGATTATATTTTATTTTAAAACAAATGGTGCTTTTGTTTTTGCTGCTTTTCTCCTGCTTGCTTATTGGTTCTTATGCGTGGCCGCCAACCCGGCAGATCCCTACAGCATTAACGGGTGGTTTGGCACTGCCATTGATAAAAAAATACTGGGAACGGCACATCTCTACAAAGGAGAGGGAATTCCCTTTGACCCCGAAGGCCTGCCGAGTACGGTTGCGGCCATTGCTCAAGTCGTCTTTGGTTATATAGCCGGGCACTACATCATTACAAAGGGAAAAACTGCAGAAATGGTAAACGGTCTCTTTGTGGCAGGCTGCGTAATGGTATTCGCAGGCTTTTGCTGGGATACCGTTTTCCCTTTAAACAAAAAAATATGGACCAGCAGTTATACCGTTTACACGAGCGGTCTTGCGTTGCTGATACTTGCCTTATTGATCTACCTGGTTGAATTTAAACATCAGCGTGGAGGCTGGACAAAATTCTTTGATGTTTTTGGAAAAAACCCGCTCTTCATTTTTGTACTCAGCGGGGTCCTGCCAAGGCTGCTGGCACTCATCCGCATACCTAACGGAACCGGTGCCAACGGTAAAGCAAATTTCTTAAATCCTTTTAGCTGGTTTTACGAATATGCCTGTAAACCCATTTTTACCGATGCTAAAAACAGTTCCCTGCTGTACGCAATATGCTTCATTGTGCTGATGTGGTTTATTGCATGGGTATTGCACAAAAGAAAAATTTATATCAGGGTTTAATTTTTTTGACAACAAATTCCGTGCTGAATTTTTTTTTCTCCCCCTTTTTCAGGATCAGCAATCCCATTTTATTATTGAATGCATCCGGTGCGGCGCTGAGGTTTTCAATGGCAATACTTTCCCGGTGAACCGGCGTGTACAGTTGCAGGTAGGGATAAGAGGAGGCTGGTTTAATATTTAATTGAAGCCCGGCAGCCCGGTCGCGCAGTTGCAGCATGGTTTTGTATCTTTTGTTTACAATAAAGCAATTATCAAATACGGCATCGCCTATTTTCGTAAAATTTTTAAATTGCTGGTACGGTAAGTAATTGCCGGTAGGGATCAGTTCTTCATCAAATTCAACCATTTTTTTGATACGCATCCGCATTTCAAGCTCATCAACTTTTTTGCCAAAACTAAAATAAGGATGCCAGCCATCTGCAATAGGCATACGGGTTTTTCCCTTATTAACAATGCTGGTGGATATAATCAGCCGGTTGCCGGTCTTAAGTTCATACTTAACGATACAATCAAAAGCAAATGGGAATCCCTTTCCTGCTTCCCTGTATTTGTATTCCAGCTCTGCGGAGGCCGATTTTTTTGATTTCTTAAGTTTGGAAATCCTGAATGCCGCTTTATAGATCAGGCCATGGATCGCATGTTTGCCCAGGTAAAAAGAACTCACCTGGTAATTGGTTTTGCCAAATTGGTAGCTGCCGTTATGAAGCCGGCATACAAAGGGCGAAAGTTTAGCGCTTCTGAAACCTTTTGCTTCAACATTTTTATCAAAATCTTCCCCGCTTTCGTACCCTTCCACCACATTCATTTCTTTATCAACCTGTTTTATAACAAAAGCATTGAGAATAGCGCCGCACCCGGGCAATATCTCGGCACGGCAATTGGTTCTTTCATCGGCCAAAATAATCTTATCAAAACCATTTTCAGCCTGCCGGGAAATACTAAACATAACTATTTCGTTTACAACCACAATTTACAACATTTCTGTTCCCAAATAATTTTACAGGCCTGGCTGGCCAAATGTTAATTAACGGTTAAACATCGATTATTGCAGGTTCAGCCATCCAGGCTGCAGGCTGGGTAGGTTTCAGTTGTAAAATGCTTTTTAAAGTGCAAAATTTACTTTGAATTTCTAATTGAAACCACCATTTTCATTGCTTAAACACCGATAAAATGAAATACTTAATTAAACTACCATTCCTTACCGTAATAATTATCATATTGATAACGGTGCAATTATTTTCGTGCCAGAAAGAAACTTTTTCAACAGAAGAAGCCGTACCGGAAGGAAAACAAAAAATTAGTCTTTACCTGAACGATGACCCCGACTTCAATTTCACCAAAGTGCTGGTGGATATCCGTTATGTGGAAGTAAAAATAGATACCGGCCGCCTTGGCCACCAGCACGACGATGATGATGATGACGACGATGACTATCATGGTCACGATAATTATGGCCAATGGGATACACTTAATATTAATCCCGGTGTGTACGATCTGCTGCGCCTGCGCAATGGGGTAGACACCCTGCTGGGAACCGGTTTTGCCTGGAATGGCCGCATCAGTAAAGTACGGCTCACGCTCGGTAACAACAACAGCGTATGGACCGACAGTACCCACGCTCAACCTCTTGGCTTTTGCGATGGGAGGCCTTATGTGTATGTAAGGATCAACAGCAATACTATTGACACGATTCCCGGCGGCGGCATTGTGCTACACCTTGATTTTGATGTAAAAAAATCAATCAACAGGCGGAGCGGCAACTATTGTCTTCGCCCGCATATCAGGTCTTACAGCCATCACCGCAATGGTGAAATAGAAGGCGAAGTGCGGCCAAGGGCTGCCAATGCCCATATAATGGTTTATAATGCAACCGATACGCTTTATGCCATACCCGATTATGATGATGACGATGAAGAAGGGGAATTTAAGATACGCGGCATCAGGCCCGGAACTTATTCGGTACTGTATGATGCAACAGCCCCATACCGCGATACCACCCTCCACAATATAATAGTAGAAGCCGATGAAGACACCGAACTGCCCGACATCAGGCTAAGACAATAAAAAACACCATTAATATCCAATTTGAAAAACCGTGATTCATTTAATTAAAAGCTGATATCCGAAGAAAGACACCGTTGTTATCAATTTGAAAAACCCGAAACTTTTTGTCTTGAGGTCTTATTTAAAATCCAATAACCAGGAAAATCAAGTTTTGGTAGGTCAGTTGCAAAAGCCGCCTGCAGTAATTGCAGGCGGCTTTTATTTGCAGGTTCAGCGCCGAAATAAACAGGTTCAGCGCAAACAATGCAGCTTTATGTATAAAAGGTTATAATTTACCCCCGCAAAGCTTTTAACAGAAGATTGCCATACATACATCACAGAATCAGTATTATTGCGCCGGAAAATGAACCTGAAAAAATACATAACCCTGCTGCTGGGAGCATTCCTTTTCGGGTCTGCCTTCAGCTTTAAAGCCGCACAACCTGTTTACAGGGTTACACAAAGCCTTACCACTTTTCATTCCAAGGCCAAGCTGGAGCTCATAAAGGCCGCATCAGGCAGCCTGCAGGGCGCCATTGATGCCACAAAACGCAGTTTTGCCTTTTCTATTGACATGAACTCTTTTCAAGGCTTCAACAGCCCGCTGCAAAAAGAGCACTTCAATGAAAATTATATGGAAAGCAAAAAGTATCCCCGTGCCAGTTTTGCCGGCCGCATTATTGAAGACGATGATTTTACAAAAGATGGCGTATATAATCTCCGGGCCAAAGGGAAGTTTACAGTGCATGGTGTGGAGCAGGAGCGTATCATCCAGGCCGATGTACAGGTTAAAAACGGAATTATTCAGTTAAAAAGCCAGTTTACCGTTCACCTGGCCGATCATGAAATTAAAATACCGAGGATCGTGCACGAGAAACTGGCTGCAGAGATCCTGGTTGACATTAATGCCACACTTGCCGCAAAGTAAACCGGCTGCAAAAAAATTGCGAAGCTACGGCTGTTGCTGCTGGTATAACTTTGCAGAAAATGCTTCATAAACACAAACAAGCTGCCCGCCTTAGATGCACACTGTTTCAAAATTCATAAAATACCTGATCGCATGCTGTACCATATCGCTGCTGGGGCAAACGGCAGTGGCACAGGCTCCTTTTCATAAAACAATAGCACTTGAGGAAGAAAACAGTTCCCTGCGTATCAATGTACTCTTTAAAGACCGGAACGGCCTTTTGTGGGCAGGTAGCAGTGAAGGCCTTTACAAGATCACCGGCAATAAAACTGTAAAAGTGACAGGCCCCGGCACCGAAAAATGCCAGGTTACGGCCATTGGCCAGGAAACAGGAGGTACCCTGTGGATCGGTTGCAAAAACGGGAAGATATTTTCGTTGACGAACAAAACCGCCGAAGCATTTAAACCCGAGGAGGGCCTGCCAAAAGAAGCAATCACAAGCATCAGTGCAGACGCCATGGGCCGGGTTTGGTTTGGCACCGGCGGCGAGGGTATTTATTTGTACGACAAGAAGTATTTCCAGAATATTGATGCTGGCGACGGCCTCAGTGATAATTTTGTAAACTGCCTCTACCCTTACGGCTCAGAAATGATCGCTGGTACAGATCGTGGCCTGTCGTTCATAAGACTGGAAGGAAAACAAAAAAACATACAGGTCTTTACTTCCAAGAATGGCCTGCCGGATAATATCGTTCGTTCTGTAACAGCTTCCCTGCTCAAAGGAAACATCTGGATCGGCACCCAGTCAAAGGGGCTTTACCAGTTAAATATTCCACAGCGTTCATTATTGAACAACAGCCTGCCGGCATGGGAATATGGGCAGGTAAATGATATAAAAGAACAGCTGAATGAAATCGTTATTGCCACACAGGAAAACGGAGTGATGATACTGGACAAACGCACACAGGTATTTTCCAAAGAACCCTTTTCCGACTCACTTGCACACAGCATCAGCGATATTGAAACAGATGATGAAGAAAATACCTGGTTTGCAAATGAAGACAAACTGCTGAAAAGCACCGGAGCTTACCTGCGTTACCTGCAAACCATGCCCAATACCGAACTCCGGAAAATACACACATTGCTGGCCGACAGGGAAGGAAATATTTTTTATACCCCCGATGAAGGACTCTACCAGTACTCATTTATCAATAAAAAAAACAGGAAAATATTTGATGTAACCCAGGCAGGGATGGATATTACCTGCCTTTATAAAGATCCATTTGGGTTTATATGGGCTGGCACCATGGGTGCAGGTCTTTACAGAATAAACCCCCAGAACGGGCAATACAGCAGCATAGCAGAAAATCCATTGCTGAAAAACAGCAGCATCTTAAGTATTACCGGCAAAAACGAAGACTTATGGATATCGTCCTTAAACGGTGTATGCCATATGAGCCTGAACAATAACAAAACTCCATTCTCTTTTACAAATTATAGCAAGAAGGATGGTATTGGCAGTGATTATGTGTATCATATCCTCATTGACACAAAGGACAGGGTTTGGTTTGGCACCGACGGCGCCGGGCTTACTGTTTACGAAAACGGCCGGTTCAGAAATTTTAATGCAGCAAAAGAATTTTCTTCCAGCGTGGTGTATTCCCTTGCGGAAGACAACAACAGTAATATATGGATCAATACTTTTAACGACGGAATTTTCAGGTACGATGGAACCGCTTTCAAAAATTATAATTTGTCAAATGGGCTCACAGATATGGCCACCAGTTCGCTGGCCATTGATAACGCCAACAGGGTGATCCTCGTCAACAAGAAAGGCATCGACATATTGAATCCTTCAGACAACACCGTACGGCATCATGGCCCCGAAAGCGGATTTAACCAGCTGCAGGAAAATCTTAATGCCATAACCAAAGACAACGAAGGCAATATCTGGATTGGCACCAACCTGGGCATCGCCAGGCTCACCACAGGCATTTTATACAATACGGCTGCCCCTAAAGTGATACTTGAGGAGATCCTGCTATTCAACCAGCCGCTTTCAGCAGGATCAGACAATATTTTCGGGTACAATGAAAACAACTTTAATTTTTATTATACGGCCATCAATTACTCCTCGCCCGAAAAGATAAACTACCAGTATATGCTTGAAGGGTATGATGTGCGCTGGAACAGCACCAAAGACCAGAACCTGGTATTCTCCCAGCTTAAGCCCGGAAAATATATACTTAAGCTCAGGGCATCTGCCAGCCAGAACTTCGACACATCTCCCGTTACTTCTTATAGTTTTACCATCAACAGGCCTTTCTGGTTCACCTGGTGGTTCCTCCTTTTAAGCATGGGAGCCGTTGCTTGTATTATTTACTTCATTTTGCGGCAAAGGGTGATGCAGGTGCGCAGAAAAGAGCAGATAGAAAAAGAAAGGTTTCAACTTCAGTATGATGTTTTAAAAACACAGGTGAACCCCCACTTTTTATTCAACAGCTTCAATGCGCTCATGAATGTGGTGGAAGAGGATCCAAAAGAAGCCGCTGCCATGATCAAACATCTCTCCCAATTTTACCGCAAGATGACAGCCTACCGGCATAAGGATGTGGTATTGCTCAGGGAAGAACTTGATCTGCTGCAATCTTATTTTTTCATTCAGCAGAAAAGGTTTGGAAATTCACTGCAGGTATCTGCAGAACTGCCCGAAGAAACAACAGGCAAAACTTATATACCGCCATTTGTATTTCAGCTGCTGGCCGAAAATGCCGTTAAACACAATGCCATTTCAAAAGACAAGCCGCTCCGCATCAGCATTACACAGGAAGAGGATAAAATAATTTTTTCAAACAATATTAACCCCAAACTCGGGAAGGAAGAAAGCGAGGGAATGGGCCTGCAAAATATCGAGCACCGTTACCGGTTCTTTGCAGGACATGCCGTGACTTATGGGGAAAAAAATGGTTATTTTGTAGTGGAGCTGCCGGTTTTGAAGCTGGGTCAAATGAATGAGTGATATCAAATTATTCAAAGAATCAACAATCTTAAGATCATGAAAGTCCTTATTATCGAAGATGAAGAACAAGCCGCAAAACGCCTGAAAAAAATCGTTTCGGAACTGCTGCCGGGTGCCACTATTACGGATGCGATCCAAAGTGTGGAATCTGCCCTGGCGTGGTTTGGCAGCCATCCGATGCCGGACCTTGCTTTTATGGATATTCATTTAGCCGATGGCAACAGTTTCCAGATCTTCGAAAAAATAAAGATCAGTTGCCCGGTCATCTTTACCACCGCCTACCACGATTATGCCCTGCAGGCATTTAAAGTAAACAGCATCGACTACATATTAAAACCATTCGACAAAGATGATATCAGCAATGCCATAAAAAAACTGCAATCATTGCAGGGAACACAAACCGCGGCTATAGATTACAACGCTGTTCTCAAAACATTGCAAACCACTCAATACAGGGAAAGGTTTGTGGTAAAATTTGGCGACAATTTAAAATCAGTAAACACACCCGATATCGCTTATTTTTATACGGAAAACAAAGCCAATTTTCTTTGCACAAATGATAACCGCCGCTACCCTATTGACCATAACCTTGACCATGTGGAAGAAATGCTTAATCCAAAACAATTTTTCCGCATCAACCGGCAGTTCATTATTGGGCATCATGCCATAGATGATATGAAAGCCTATACCCGGGCCCGGGTAATTGTAACGCTTCGCCCACCTTCCAAACTTGATACCGTTGTGGCTGTTGACAGGGCGCAGGATTTCAGGGCATGGCTAGCGGGCGAGTAAATTCCATACAGTTTCTGGCCTGTTTTTTGCAGATCCAGCAAAAGTTTAGCTAGCCTCATTGTCAATACTTTAACAGGGTTGCCACTTCATTGCAGGTTTAGCACCCCAATCTACAGGTTCAGCCGTAATTTTTATGCTGTTTCTTAAAAATGGGCTTATTTCATTAAAAATTTAAGAAAATGAGCCCAAAATCAAAAAAACTGTTGAAAATACTGGCCCTGCTGCTGGTTGTGGGGGTTGTTGCAGGCGGTTTTATTGGCTATAAAATGTACAATAAACCTCACCGCAATGTGGAAGCTGCAAGTTCAGTAAAGATCGAAGCGGTACAATTGGTAACAGAATATGAAACCAATGAAGCCGAAGCCAACAAAAAATATCTTGATAAAGTATTAAATGTTTCGGGCAAGGTAACAGAAATAAGCAAAAACCAGGATGGCAACCATGTGGTTACACTCGTTGGAAGCGATATGGGCACGGTGATCTGCACGGTGGAAGACAAGGCGGCGGCGCCTCCTGCAGCAGGCGATGTTGTTACCGTAAAAGGCATCTGTACGGGTTATTTAACCGATGTAGTATTGGCCCGGGCTGTTTTGGAAAAGAAATAAGAAAACGCAACTACCAAACCAAAATACAATGAAAATCAAAAATGTCTTAACAGCCGCAGGACTTATTTTAACAATGGTTGTGATCATGCTTTCGTGCAAACATGAGATCCCTTTTGGTAACAATGGCGGAAACAATGGAGGTGGAAACAACGGTGGTGGAAACAGCGGCGGAACCCAGCCTTGCAGTACTGATACCGTTTATTTTGTAAACCAGGTATTACCACTGCTTACTTCCAACTGTTCTATGACCGGTTGTCATGATGCTGTTTCTCAGCAAGACGGCGTGATACTCACCAATTACGCATCCATTATGTCAACAGCCGAGATTATACCCGGCAACCCGGCCCAAAGTGATCTTTATAAAGCCATTATTGATACCCGGCCCGACAAAATAATGCCGCCGCCACCTGCATCACCATTAACACAGGCGCAAAAAGATATCATTTACAAATGGATCTTACAGGGTGCTAAAAACAATGCCTGCAACGGATGCGATACTACTGTATTTACCTATTCCGGCGCCATTGGCCCGCTTATCAACAATTATTGCAAAGGTTGCCATAGCGGCACGGCCCCTTCAGGCAATATTAGCCTCACCAATTATAATGAGGTTAAGGCCATTGCAGATAACGGAAGTTTTTATGGATCCATCTCTCATGCTTCAGGTTTTTCGGCCATGCCTAAAAATGCAAACAAATGGAGCGACTGCCAGATAAAGCAGGTGCAAAAATGGATTGCTGCTGGTTCCCCTAACAATTAAACCCCATATACAATCTCATGCGTTTATTCATTGCATTACTATCAATAGTTACCCTATCTGCACTCATGAGCAGCTGTTATTACGATAAAGAAGACCTGCTCTATGGTTCGGGGGGAAATTGCGACAGCACAGCCGCAACCTATTCTGCCACCGTAGCACCAATGATGAATTCTTTTTGCGCCACCGGCGGATGCCACAATGCCTCTTCTGCTTCTGCAGGCCTGGTGCTCGACAATTATAATGGCGTAAAAGCCATCGCATCAAACGGAAAACTGATGAGTACGGTTAACTGGACGGCAGGTTTTTCACCTATGCCCAAAGGAGGCAGCAAACTTTCTAATTGTAACATACAAAAACTACAGAAATGGGTGGATGCCGGTGCCCCCAATAATTAACATTAACCATTTTAAAAACTATAAATATTATTTACATGAAAAAAATCCTGTTCGCAGTAATATTCACTGCCAGCACCCTTGCCTCAAGTGCACAGCTTGTAGCAACTAAAACCGGCAAAATTTCTTTTTCGAGCCGTTCTAAAATTGAAAATATAGATGCGGTCAACAACGAAGTAAACAGTATCATCAATACCCAAACAGGCGATATCGTATTTACGCTTCTCATGAAAAGCTTTCATTTTGAAAGAGCACTCATGGAAGAGCATTTCAACGAGAACTATGTAGAAAGCTCCAAATACCCAAAAGCTTCTTTTAAAGGAAAGATCACAAACCTTTCTGAGATCAATTTTACCACCGATGGAAAATATAAGGCAAAGGTGGAAGGAGATCTTACCATTCATGGGGTTACCCAAAAAATAAAGGCCGATGGATTTATCACCGTAGCCGGCGGAAAAGTTTCTGCATCCTCACAAAAGTTTGAGATCAAATTAAAAGACTACAATATCAGTATCCCTTCTCTTGTAAAAGATAAGATATCTGAAGATATCGACATTGTGGTGGACTGCAGGTATGAAGCCAAAAAATAATTTCTTTTGCACCGGCTGCTGAAAACAGGGCCGGTGCAAATTAAAAAACAAAAAAACCACCCAAAATCAACCAATAAAACCGCTATTATGATCAAGGCATCTTTAAAACATATAAACCTGAAAAAAGGATTGGCGATACTGGCAATGGTTTGCAGTTCTTTTTTATCCTTTGCCCAGGATGACCTTATGAAGATGCTCGATGAGGAAGAGAAACAGGAAAAGAAAAAAGATTTTACAACAGCCACTTTTAAAACAACAAGGCTGGTAAATGGTCACTCCGTGGAAAATGCGGCTGCCGGGGTACTGGATTTCAGGATATCGCACCGGTTTGGTTTTGTGAACCAGGGCGCATACCAGTTTTTTGGACTCGACCAGGCCACTATGCGTATGAGCCTTGAATACGGCCTCAACGACCGGCTGATGGTGGGGCTTGGTCGCAGCACTTTTCAAAAACAACTGGATGCATTTTATAAATTCAAATTATTAAGACAGTCAACAGGCGGTAAAAGAAATTCGCCCGTTTCTGTGAGCGTTACTTCCTCTATTATGAACAATGGCCTGAAATGGACAGATACATCGAGGAAAAACTATTTTACCTCCCGTCTTTCTTTTTCGCACCAGCTGCTTATTGCCCGTAAATTCAACGAATCATTGTCTTTGCAGATCATGCCTTCATACGTTCATTATAACCTTTCCCCATCGGTAAAAGTGCCCAATGATGTATTTGCACTGGGCATGGGCGGGCGCATCAAACTGAGCAAAAGAATAAGCCTCAATGCTGAATATTATCATGTGCTGCCGCTCTCGTTTGTTGAAGGCGAAGATTACCGGCTGCCGGGTACAAAAAATTCGCTGGCCATTGGATTTGATATTGAAACCGGCGGGCACGTTTTTCAACTGCATTTTACAAACAGCACGGGTATGACGGAAAAAAGTTTTATAACTGAAACCACCGGCGACTTCTTTAAAGGCGATATTCATTTCGGGTTTAATATTTCGAGAGTATTCACCATTAAAGACAAGCGAAAAAAATAAATTTTGTTTGGCAGGTTTCTTAATACAAAGCGGGCCGTTTCAGAATGGCCCGCTTTTTTATACTATTTGCTTCAAATACAATTTCATCTTTACAAGCAACAAAAAAAGAATTGAAGGTAATTCCGGCTGCTAACCTGCCCATATTCAAGTCCCGGTAATGATCTTATACAGTCTTTCTGCATCATCTTTGTTAAACAGCTGGGTGCCTTCATTCATGGTGGCAGCACTTCCACAGGCCACACCAAATGAGATCACTTCCTGGAGGCTGCGCCCCTGCTGAAGCATATGCGTCATACCGGCTACCATACTATCGCCGGCGCCCACGGTACTGCGCTTGGGTACTTCGGGCGCCTGGGCAAAATACTGTTCTTCCTGGCTAACGATCCATGCGCCCAGTGGCCCCATACTGATGGCTATCAGTTCTGCGTAACCGTCTTTAATGGCCTGGCGGGCTGCATCAGGCACTTCTTCCTTATCAAGCCACTCCACTTCCAGCATTTTACATAACTCGCCGATATTTGGTTTGATGAGATAAGCACCTTTACCTTTTAAAGCCTGCAGGGCAGGGCCACTGGTATCTACAATACATTTGGCCCCCACCGCTTTTGACTGCTTTACAATAAGCCCATAAAAATAATCGGGCAGGCCGGGTGGCAGGCTTCCGCTGGCCACCACATAAGCAGGGGAAAAACCGCGGATATGGTCCACTAATGTTACAATTGTATCTTGCTGCACTTCACGACCGGGAAAAGTAAAGCGATATTGGTTATTCGTACTTTCATCCAGCATCACCCAGTTTTCCCTGGTTTCCACTTTTGTATCCACTGCATGAAACAATATTCCTTCTTCCTTCAGCAGGGAGCAGAGCATATTGCCATTGTGTCCACCTGCCGGAAACAACGCAACACTGGCTACTTCCAGTTTTTTAAGCGCCTTGCTCACATTGATGCCACCACCACCCGGTTCGTTCACCACTTCTGTACAGCGCAGCTTGCTGTCGGGCTTCAGTTTCTCCATATTTGAACTCTTATCAATGCAGGGGTTCAGGGTTACCGTAAGAATCATACTTTAGTCGTTAAGTCAGTTTTGTAAATTATTTTTTATTTCGGCCAGTACCAGCTCAATCCTTTTTGCCAGCGTTTCATGGCTGGTATATCCTTTTGCCAGCAAATGCAGGCGGCTTTCGCTTACCTGCATCAATACCTGGGGATAGCCGGTAACCTGTAATTGTTTGCAAAGGGCAAAATCGTAATATGCTTTTTCCCTGTATACTTCATCTTTAAGTTTTGCATAAAAAGGCTCCGGTTCTATTTTATATTTTTCCAGCAAATGCCTGTACGCTTCATCATCGGTCAGATCACGGCCTTCGTAAAATAATCCAACCTGCATGTCGGCGATAAAGGCCACCTGCCTTTCGGGGAAAATTTCTTTGAAAATACTGAGTGCAATGGCTGGTTTTTCAGATGATGGGTACCAGTCGCTCTCTTCAGGGTGATGAATATGCCATAAATAGTCTGAACCAAACTTAATGCCCGTATGGTCTTCCACAATTTGATACTCATCTTTTATATAACCGGCCATCGTTTTAACATGCTGTGGCTGTTCGGGTAATATCATACCTCCACTAAGCACTTCTGTATGAAAAATCTCCCTATAGTCTTCTGCAATTTTTTTTATAACCGGGCTAAATCCATAACACCATCCGCACCAGGCATCGTAGCAGTAAATAAGTGTGGGTTGCATGGATGCAAAAATAAGAAGAATGGGTCAGAGCCCTTACGCCAGGTCCTTTGCCAGTTCAAGCCGGGTGTGCAGTAGTGCTTTGAAATTCTTAAATTGATGATCGTTGAAAAGATAAGAGGTTTCGATTACCAGCAGGTGCGGGTCCTTTATGCGTTTTTGATCAGATAATTGAAATGCCGGAGGAAATAGTCTTTGGTTACCAATCGTATATTTACAGATTGAGCTGGGTAAAAGGCGTTTACTGTACTTATGTACTTGGTTTTAATTATAAATGAAAAAGAAATCCACTGGGATCGGATCAAAAATTCTTTGCAGGCAACGGTTTCTCTTTAAAAATTGTCATTAAACTAACCGGCATATTTTGAACATCCAGGAACTGATAAAGGAAAGCCAGAAAGGCAGGCTAGTGGCCCAAAAGCAACTATATGATGCTTTTGCGGGCCAGATGCTGGGTATATGCTACCGGTATACAAAATCAATGGAAGATGCGGAAGAAGTATTGCAGGAGGGGTTCTTAAAAATGTTCAGGAATCTTCAAAACTACCGGAATGAAGGGGAATTTGCCGGATGGCTGAGGCGGATCATGGTTACAACAGCCATCAATTTCATGAAAAGAAACAGCAAATACAGTACAGAACTTAGTTTTAACGATATGAGCCTGGCCCCCGTTATTAACACAACAAACGGTGAAACGCCCGAAAGCAGCCTGAATGCCAAACAACTGGCCTCTCTCATAAGACAATTACCGGCAGGGTACCAGGCTGTATTCAATCTTCATGCCGTGGAAGGCTACGCACATGCAGAAATCGGGAAAATAATGGGTATTACAGACGTTACCAGCCGTACACAATACTACAAGGCAAGAAATGTATTGATGAACTGGCTGAAAGAAATAGAAAATCCTAACATTAAAGCGAGTAAAAATGCAGGATAAATTTGAAAATAATATGGGCCAAAAACTGGAGGAACTGAACTTTGTTCCTTCCGGGAAAGTATGGGACAATATTGAAAGGGAACTGGAAAAAAACAAACGTCCCCGCATGGCAGCCTGGTGGTGGATGCTTCCCCTGGCCATGCTCCTGGGATGGGGCACTTACCGGCTGCTGGTTACAGATCATCAACAAAAGCCGGATGCAACGGAGAGCGCCCCGGACAATAATAAGGCGGGGAATAGCACCCAACTTAAGACTGCGCCTGAAAACAATACAATTATTGTTCAAAAGCAGGAATCACCTGATGCCCAAGCCCTGGTTCCGGCAACAGCAAGTGATGATGCCGCATCAAAAAATACAATCAGTAACACCAGTTCAAGCCGTAATACTGAAAAGCAGCTCGCTGTTAACCCGCCTTTGAATAAACCGGGTAAAAAAACTGAGCCATCCCAAAATAAACAGCAAACGTTTAAAGATAATGCCAGGTCTTCTATAACTGTGGATGCTGCCACTTTATCGGATGAGCCGGAAATAAAAGAAAATACTCCTGCAACGGAAACAATTGTACAAGAAACAGCAACCAGCTTACCCGATAACAAGTTGCCTCCAGTAGCAAAATCAGTTGAAGTAATAAAAGAAGCGCAGGATATCCCTAAACCTGATGTGCAATCAAAAAAAGCCGGCAGCAAAAACGGCATTTCGAAATGGCAAATTGGCCTGCAGGCAAATGCAGGTATTGCATCCATCAATAAAGCAGCTTCCTTTAAAGAAAATGAACCTTCTTTATTTTACGATAATACAAACAACCCGGGCACAGCTACACCGGGAAGAATTATATCTAATTCATATAAATTAAACAATGGCGAAAGTTTCAGCGGAGGCCTGGTTGGCATGAAAGCAGTTTCCCGAAAATTGCAGGTAGGCAGCGGTTTGTTATACAACCATACCCGGATTAGTGTAACAAGAATTCAGAAAACAGACAGCATTTCGGGAAGCGGTACTGGCCTTATTGTAAATACAACAGGAATAGATAACTATCACGAAAATTTACGGCTTCAATCTCTTGATATCCCGCTCAGCGCCGGGATTACTGCCCTTAGCAGTAAAAAATTCCAGCTGAATATCAATGTGAGTGTTATAAACAGGTTTCTCCTTTCGGGCAATTGGGAAGATTATGAAATAGTGCTGGGCAAAAAGAAAAGTTATATTTCGTCAGTTCAGTTGAACCCGGTACTCAGCTTTGCCAAATGGCCGCAGTTTTCGCTTGTGCCATATGCAGCATTCGGGCTTTCCAGGATGCAGGACAACAAACGTTTAATGAATGCAGGATTGTCGCTTCAGTACTTAATTAAAAAATAATGAACAGCAGGCAACTTTTAAGCCTGAAAACTTGTTAATTAATAAAACAAATTTTTATGAAACAAATACTCCGCCTTTTTGCCCTTATCATCACTGCTGCCAGTGTATCTTCCTGTACCAAAGATTTTGTAAGCGAGCATTATACTTTTTACCGGCCGGTTTATAAAACTACGGACGAAGTAAAAGCAGGTATCAAGAGTACGGCCCCGGCAACTATTACCAGTCCTGGTAAAATTTTTGTAAAAGGAAACCATGTATTTCTCAACGAAATAGACAAGGGTGTTCATATCATTGATTTCAGTAACCCTGCTGCACCTTTAAACAAGGCCTTTGTTGAAATACCGGGGTGCAGGGATATGGCGGTTCGTGGAAATTATTTGTATGCCGATTGTTATACAGACCTTGTAACCATTGATATCTCCAATCCGCAAAATATAATTTTGAAAAGTTTTATCAATGGTGTATTTCCATGGCGGTATTTTGGTTCGGGTATTGCTTACGACAATAATAAAATAATAGTTGACTGGGTAAGGGTTGACACAGTGGTGAGGCGCCAGCCTGGTGAAAATCTGCCCTGGTGGAATGACATGCCAATTTTGTTTTCCGACCAAACTGCCTTCAATACCGGCGGCGGGCCTACGGCGGCAAACAACGGAGGAACTGCAAACGGAACCGGCGGCTCCATGGCAGCTTTTGCATTGCTGGGGAGCAGGATGTATACAGTAGACTTCCAGAACATGAAGGTATTCAATACCAGCAATGCGGCGGTACCAGTGTATGTAAAAAACATAAGCCTGCCTGGCTGGAACATAGAGACCATTTATCCCTTTAACGATAAACTCTTCATAGGCTCTCAAAACGGCATGATGATTTATGATGCCTCCCAACCCGATGATCCTGCAGCATTGGGTTCTCTTGAACATGTACGAACCTGCGACCCGGTAATTGCCGATGGTAATTATGCCTATGTGACCTTAAGAAGCGGCACGGAATGCCAGGGATTTACCAACCAGCTGGATGTGCTTAATATTTCAAACCTGCTGCATCCTGTGCTTGTTAAAACCTACCTGCTTACAAACCCGCATGGCCTTGCCAAAGACGGAAACACGCTTCTTATTTGCGATGGAAGCGGTGGCCTCAAAATTTTCAATGCTGCCGACATCAATAATATTCAACAAACATCCGCCATCAGCAATTTGGAAACCTATGATGTAATTGCGCTCAGCGGAACAGCCGTGGTTTCTGCAAAAGACGGGATTTATTTTATTGATTACAGCAACCAGGCAAATGCCACTATAAGAGGAAAAATTAATGTAATACAATGAAAACTAAAATGAGAACAATAGCCATGCTGATATCAGCATGGCTTATTTCAGAAAATGCAGCAGCACAGCAAACAAAAAAAACCACCTGGTACATTGCTGCCCAGCAGGCACTCTGGCACGATAACAAAGAAATAAAAATACAACCCATGGTTTCTGGCGGACTGGAATGGAAGGGTTGGAACACCGGCCTGGCAGTTGGAACAGATTTTTTTTCGGTTAGAAGCGTCCAATTAACCGCAGAGCTGCACAAACGGATAAACATTGGGAAACAATCTTTCTTTGTGTATACCAATCCCGGTTTAAACCTGGTTTGGCCAAATAAAAGCAATGATTACAGCAGCACGCAATGGTATAAACCCAACCAGCAGTTTTCAAATGGTTATTACCTGGAAGCTGGCGCCGGCATCCTGCTGACTAAAAATAAAAATTTTCTTGTGGGCTTTGGATGGAGCAGGAAAACCTATACCGAGAAATATGATGCATACATTTACAATCCCGGCGAACTTGACGGGCAATTTTCCACTGCGAAAAATGTATATGAGTTTAACAGGATTGGCCTGAAAATGGGATATAGATTTTAAATGGGATCCGGCCCTGTGAAAAATTTTACTCTACCTTCTCCGGTCTCATCATTGGGAAAAACAGTACATCCTGTATAGAAGGCTGGCCGGTAAGCAGCATGCATATCCTGTCTATACCAAAACCAATGCCACTGGTGGGCGGCATGCCATATTCAAGTGCACGTAAAAAATCGTGGTCGATGAACATCGCTTCGTCGTCGCCCCGTTCCATCAGGCGGGCCTGTTCTTCAAAACGTTCCCGCTGTTCAATGGGATCGTTCAGTTCGCTGTAGGCATTGGCAATTTCTTTTCCGTTCACCATCAGTTCAAAACGCTCCACCAAACCGGGCTTACTGCGGTGCTTCTTGGTAAGCGGGCTCATTTCCACCGGGTAATCGGTAATAAAGGTGGGCTGTATAAAATGCTGTTCACATGTTGAGCCAAAGATCTCATCAATGAGTTTTCCTTTGCCCCATTTAACATCGGCATGAATATGCAGCTGTTTGCAAACATCCCGTATGCCCGCTTCATCCATATTTGAAATATCAAAACCGGTATGTTCCTTAATGGCATCGAACATACTGATGCGTTTGTAGGGTGCTTTAAAACTGATCTCCTTATCGCCGATCATTACCTTATCTGTTCCATTGGTGGCAATAGCGGTTTTTTCGAGCAACTGCTCGGTGGTATCCATCATCCATTCGTAATCCTTATAAGCCGTATAAAATTCCAGTACGGTAAATTCAGGGTTATGGGTGCGGTCCATGCCTTCATTGCGGAAATTCCGGCTGAATTCATAAACCCAGTCGAACCCACCCACAATAAGGCGTTTGAGGTAAAGCTCATTGGCTATACGCATGTACATGGGTACATCCAGCGCATTGTGATGCGTTGTAAAAGGTCGGGCAGCGGCACCGCCGGGGATGCTTTGAAGAACAGGCGTATCAACCTCAAGCGCTCCCTTGCTATTTAAAAACTCACGAATGGCATTAACCATTTTTGTGCGCTTGATGAACACCTCCTTTACAGCGGGGTTTACAATAAGGTCGGCATAGCGCTGGCGGTAACGAAATTCCGGATCGGTAACCTCATCAAAGGTTTCCCCGTCTTTTTCCCTAACCACGGGCAATGGTTTGAGTGCCTTACACAGCAGGGTAAATTCTTTCACGTAAACCGATGTTTCCCCGGTTTTGGTAGTAAATACATAACCCTTTACACCTATGAAATCGCCCAGGTCGAGTAGTTTTTTCCAAACATGCTGAAAAAGGGATTTATCATCGCCGGGGCAGATATCATCCTGTTTTATATAGCATTGGATCTTACCGGTGGCATCCTGCAATACAAAAAAATTGGCCTTGCCCATATCCCGGACGCTCATCAGGCGGCCTGCAATGCACAGTTCAGCAAAGTCTGCCTTATTTTCTTCGCCCTTATAGTTTTCTTTGATAAATGCAGCATTATTATTGACCGGGTAAAGTGGCGCCGGATAAGCTTCAATGCCCAATTTGGCCAGTTCGTCCAGTTTTTCCCTGCGTATGATCTCCTGTTCTGATAAATGTATGCTCATAAGGGCGCAAAGTTAACAAAAGGTTCAGGAAGTTCAACGCCCAAAGTTTGTGCTGTATGATTCATTTTCAGCACAAACCATCGTTTATATCTCATAAATTATTCCGGTTGCCATCCATGATTTTACCTTTCTTTAACAGCAGCTGGTATAACCTGTAACTTTTTTATTTTTATATTCGTTTTACCTAAAACAACTGCTATGCGTACAAATAAATTCAACATTATATTTATTTTACTGATTTGCATAAGCGCAGCCCTGCTTTGGGTAACATCCGCCAAAAGCAATACAGCCATTACGCCGGAGGCCCCGGTTCCTTCAAAAAACTGCCGCAGCAGCAAATGCGGACAAAAGCCCGCTTCTCCCCTTAATTTTATCTCAAATGGCATATTTCATCTCTCCCCGGTGTAACTTTTCTTATCTGCCATCCGTATTACTGGTAAATAACCCAACTTGACTAATTTTACTCCCTGTATTTATTTATGACTGAACGGGAATATAACAACTGCGTAAATCTTTATGCCGACAATGTTTACAGGTTTATTTATAAAAACCTGCAGCATGAGGCCGATGCTAAAGATGTGGTGCAAAGCGCATTCGAGAAGCTGTGGGTGAACAGGCACCAGGTGATTACCGAAAAAAGCAAAAGCTATCTTTTCACCATTGCTTACAACCAGATGATAGACCAAATACGTAAAGCCAAAAGAGTGGTGCATAAGGAAGAGTTTACAGAACTGGCGCTGGGCAGCAGCCAGCAGCAAAATATAAAACGGGTAATAAATGAGGCGTTGGCCAAACTCAGTGAAATGCAGCGCAGCCTGGTGATGCTGAAAGATTACGAAGGTTACAATTATGCAGAAATAGGCCAGATCATGAACCTGAACGAAAGCCAGGTAAAAGTTTACCTGCACCGGGCAAGACTGCAGCTGAAAGCTTATATTGTAAAAACAGAAAACATCATATAACCTCAATGAATATCAACCGCCATAATTACGAATCATTTTTCCTGCTCTATGCCGATAAGGAATTGTCTGCAGCAGAAAGGGAGGCGGTGGAATTTTTTGTAGAACAGAACCCCGACCTTAAGGAAGAGTTTGACCAGCTGCAGGAACTGATTTTGCCTGCTGACAGGCTGAGCTTTGACAAATCCGGTTTATTCAAAAACGAAGACAGCATTTCGCCACTTGAAGAAAAAATGCTCCTGCATATTGACGGCGAACTGAATCAGGCGCAGGCAAAAGAACTGGATGCCTTATTGCAGGAAGATAAAGAGCTGCAGGACACTTACAGGCTGCTTCAACAAACAAAACTGGATCCGGCCGATGCAGCCAGTTACGGAAATAAAAACATGCTGTACCGTTACGAACGTACAAGGATCGTGAACATGAGGGTATTTAGATGGGCTGCAGCAGCCGTTTTGCTGGGTTTTGGCCTGTTTGCAGGCGTTAAATTTTTAAGCCCGGGTTCTTCGGTTATAAATGGTACAGAAGTTCCCGTGGCAAAAAATGGTAACAATGGAATTGTCCCCGAGGATTCTTCTATGAAGCAACAGGCGCCATACAAAGCGAATATTGAAACTGCTGCCGCAAAAAACAATACGGTAAAAGATAATGCAACAACTGCGTCAGAAAGCAGGAAAACAAACCAGGCTGTGCCGGTTAAAGCATCATTGAAACAAACAAACCCGCCCGGAGATAAGTTGAAAGAAGATAGAACAAATATGGCAAGCTCCGGCCGGGAAGAAAAAAAGTCCCTTTCTGCCAGCAATACCGTGCAGCAGAAATTAACAGAACCGCCACTTGAACCGGAAAAAACAATCGCCCAGGCACCTGTAAAAATCAACGTGGAAGACAGAAACGTAACCATGGTTCCTCTACAGGAAAGTTTTGCAAGGCAGGCCGTTTTTACAGAAACCGAAACGGCCGGAAATGACAAGATCCTCTATATGAATGAAAATGATGTAACCCGTAGCAAAACAGGCATTCTTTTCCGCAAACTAAAACGGGTGGTGGAACGTAATACAAAAATAAAACCCGGCAAAAATCTTAAAATAGCAGGCTTTGAAATAGCCGCAAGATAAAAACCATCGAAAAACAATAAAGCAAATTTACACTCATGAAAAAAACTACCCTGCTGGCCATTGCAGCCATTGCCACACTTGCCAGCCACGCTCAAACAGATAGTACAAAGACCAATAATGATACGATGCGTATCGGCAATATCCTGATCATCAAGAAAGGAAAAACTTCTAGTAACAGCGACAGCACCGTTGTACTGGGCCGCTCCAATTACTCCCGCAAAAGCAACAGCCGCTTTACCACCAACTGGGGTGTGATTGACCTTGGTTTTTCAAATTATTCTGACAAGACCAATTATGCAAATGCCGGAGATTACCTGGTAAACAGACCCGGCAGCCCTGACCTGGGTGCTTCCAATTTTAAACTGCGTGCCGGAAGCAGTATCAACGTAAACCTTTGGTTTTTTATGCAAACCATGCACCTTATTAAAAAGAATGTGAACCTTAAATACGGCCTTGGTCTTGAACTCAATAATTACCGCTATAAATCTGCCCTCAGCTACAGGGAAGAGGGTGTGATACCTTATTCCGGCGGGATGCAAACTAATGACCCGTTTATATTCCGGGACTCTATTTCGTTTAAGAAAAACAAACTGGCCGCCGATTACCTGACCGTGCCATTTATGATCAATTTTGCAAGTAATAAATACAGCCGCAACAAAGGGTTAAGTGCCAGTTTTGGTGTAAGCGCCGGTTATTTATACAGCCAGCGTAATAAACAAAAAAGTGATGAACGCGGAAAAGATAAAAACAAAGGCGAATACGATCTCGAAAGATTCAAGCTCAGCTATATCGGCGAACTGGGCATTGGCCCGGTAAAACTGTACGGAAGCTACAGCCCTAAATCAATGTATGAACACAGCCTTGATATAAGACCGTTTAATGTAGGGTTCAGGATCAGTAATTGATGTAATTAAACGTGTAGTGCTATAAAAAAATTGGTTTTCAATGAGGATTTTTTTGCGGATCCTGGCGTAATTCTTTGCGCAGCTTAGCGATACATATCAGTGTCGCAAAGAACCGCCAAGACATTTCGCAAACTACGCTAAGTGGTGCTGCCAGCTATACCTATTTAAAAGCCCAACGCGTTAACTATTTGCTCAGATGCATACTCCTTTCCTTATATAATTGCCTGAAATAGGGGTCCCGCAGATCTTTTATAAAACGAATCGCCTCTCCGGTACTCTTCATTTCGGGGCCCAGTTCCTTGTTTACTCCCGGAAATTTATTGAAACTGAACACGGGCTCCTTGATAGCGAACCCCTGCAGTTTTTTCTCAAACGTAAATTCTTTAAGTTTGGCTGCACCCAGCATTACCTTGGTGGCCACATTTAGATAAGGAATTTCGTAAGCCTTGGCAATAAACGGCGTGGTGCGGCTGGCGCGGGGATTTGCTTCAATTACAAATACGTTTCCGTTCTTAATAGCAAACTGGATATTGATGAGGCCTTTTATGTTAAGGGCCCGTGCAATTTTTTCAGCATACTCTTCCATGGTTTGTACCACTAGTGGCGTAAGATTAAACTGGGGGAGTACGGCATTGCTGTCGCCACTGTGTATACCGGCGGGCTCAATATGTTCCATCACCCCCATTACATGAAAATCATCTCCGTCGAAAATGGCGTCTATTTCCGCTTCCTGACAGCGATCAAGGAAATGGTCGATTAGTATTTTATTGCCTGGCAAATGTTTTAATAAACTCAGCACCCCTTTCTCCAGCTCTTCATCATTGAGTACAATACGCATGCGCTGGCCACCCAGTACGTAACTTGGGCGAACGAGTACAGGATAACCCACTTGTTTTGCCACTTCTATGGCATCATCGGTATTAAACGCTGTTCCATATCTTGGATAAGGGATACTTAATTCTTTGAGCATGTCGCTGAAGCGGCCGCGGTCTTCGGCAATATCCATATTATCGAAAGAAGTGCCAATGATCTTTACGCCTTTTTCGTGCAGCAGTTTGGCAAGTTTTAATGCTGTTTGTCCACCAAGCTGTACAATTACCCCTTCGGGTTTTTCATAATCAACAATTTCTCGGATATGTTCCCAAAATACCGGTTCAAAATAAAGTTTATCGGCAATGTCAAAATCGGTACTTACCGTTTCAGGGTTACAGTTCACCATAATGGCTTCGTAGCCGCATTCTTTTACTGCCAGCAGGCCATGTACGCAGCAATAATCAAATTCAATGCCCTGGCCTATGCGGTTTGGTCCGCTGCCGAGCACAATGATCTTTTTATTACCAGTTTTCACCGATTCGTTTGAAAGCAGTGTACTGTTATCGGACCTGCGTTCAAAACTTGAATAGAAGTACGGCGTCTTCGCTTCAAATTCAGCACTGCAGGTGTCCACCATTTTGTACACCCTGGTAAGGCCCATTTTTTTCCGGCGCTCATACAATGCTTCTGCATCTTCTTCTTTCATAATGCGTATGATCTGTTCATCGCTGAAACCAAGCATTTTTGCTTCGGTCAATACCTCATCCGGCAATGTACGGAGATCGTATTTTTCAATTTCCCTTTCGCAATCGCATATTTTTTGAATCTGGTAGATGAACCAGCGGTCTATAAGGGTGCTTTCGCAGATACGTTTTACACTGGCGCCGGCCATCAATGCATCTTTAATACGGAAAATGCGGTCCCACTTGGGTGTTTTAATATAATTGATCAGTTCTTCGCTGTGCATGAGACTTTTTCCATAATAGCCGAGGCCAACCGCTTCGTTTTCGAGGCTCTGGCAGGCTTTCTGCACGGCTTCGGCAAAACTGCGGCCGATGCCCATCACTTCACCCACACTTTTCATTTGGAGGCCAAGGGTATCATTGGCGCCTTTGAACTTATCGAAGTTCCAGCGGGGAATTTTTACGATCACATAATCGAGAGCAGGTTCAAAGTAAGCAGAGGTTGACTGGGTGATCTGGTTTTTGAGTTCATCGAGCGTATAACCAATGGCCAGCTTTGCCGCAATTTTTGCAATGGGGTATCCCGTGGCCTTGCTTGCCAGGGCAGAAGAACGGCTCACCCTTGGATTGATCTCAATAGCAATGATCTCTTCTGTTTTGGGGTTGAGGGCAAACTGCACATTGCAACCGCCGGCAAAATTACCCAGGTCGCGCATCATCATAATGGCTGTATTGCGCATGAGCTGAAAAGCGGTATCACTTAATGTCATGGCCGGGGCCACGGTTATGCTATCGCCGGTATGCACACCCATGGGATCAAAGTTTTCCACCGTGCAGATGATCACCACATTATCATTGGCATCACGCAACAGCTCCAGTTCAAATTCTTTCCAGCCAAGCACAGCCTCTTCCACCAGCACTTCATGTATGGGAGATGCGGTAAGGCCGGCATTCAGTGCATCATCGAGTTCTTCTTTACTGTACACTATGCCACCACCGGTACCCCCAAGGGTGAAAGATGGTCTTATTACCAGCGGGAATCCAATTTCCTGTGCAAATTCTTTGCCCTCTAGGAAAGAGTTGGCGGTTTTGGCCCTTGCCACGGGTACACCCAGTTCTATCATCCATTGGCGGAATTTCTCCCGGTCTTCAGCCTTATCTATCGCCTTAATATCAACGCCAATTAACTGAACAGCATATTTTTCCCATACGCCCAATTCATCTGCTTCTTTGCAGAGATTGAGTGCGGTTTGCCCGCCCATGGTAGGCAATACGGCATCAATTTTGTTTTCTTCCAGTATCTTTTCTATACTTTCCACTGTTAAGGGTAGCAGGTAAACCCTGTCGGCCATCATGGGATCGGTCATAATAGTGGCCGGATTGCTGTTGATCAGGATCACTTTTACGCCCTCTTCCCGAAGGCTGCGGGCGGCCTGGGTGCCGCTGTAATCAAATTCGCAGGCCTGGCCAATAATAATAGGGCCGCTGCCGATAATCAAAACCGTTTGAATGGAATTATTTTTTGGCATGGAAGTTTGCCAGTTTGTGTGGCGTGCAAAAATACCCGGAAAATGCAAATCTTCCTAATGAAAATAATCAGGGCATTAAATAAACCGCCATTATAAAATCATTACATCAACACTGTACTCTGCATGCTCGAAAAATTCGATTTCCACCTGCTCGCCATTGCTGTAATAGAATATGGCCTTATACGGAAAATCCACGTTTTTTAGTGTAATTATTTGTGAGTTGGAAAGTTTTTGCTCATTCTTGTTAAGAAAAGCGCCGGTAAGGGTTACTATATTGTTGAGCGAAGGGAGTACGGTAGGACCGCTGAATGTGTTTCCGGTATTTGTAAGCTGCGTGGTTTTAATTTGTATATCATTTCCTTTTAATTTAACAACAGAACAGGACACTTTATTTACCCTGCTTGAATAGCCGTTGATCTTGTATTGCACTTCATACTCTCCATTGTACCTGTCTTTTTTCCAAAAACCGGTGAGCACAGAATCTGCCTGGTATTTTCTTTTATAGCGCATTTCCCCTTTTCCTTCCCTCCTGCCTTTTTTCCAGGATCCAGTGTAAAAAGAACTGTCTTCCCACCTGTAAGTACCAATCCCTTCAGGGTAGCCGTTAACAAAATCGCCTTCGTATCTATCTTTGCCTACTGCCACACCCTTGCCATTGGCCTTGCCTCCCGAACAGTCGCCGGCATAAGTACCCTTCAGGTTATCTGGGGCCACCTTGCAGTCTGTTTGTGCATAGCTGAAAACGGCAACGAATAAAAACATGGAAACGGCAAAAGATATTTTTTTCATTATTGAACGGTTTAATGGTGAAGGATCGATTACCCACTAAAGATACAGTTTTTAAGATAGTTACACGCCTTAAAAAACAGGATTTTGAGCGTAATTTCACTTCAAAAAAGCCGGTTTTTCTTCCCTCCGTAAATCCATTTAAAATAATCAACCAGGCGAAGGGATTTTGTTATACTTATAGGCAGTTTTTTCATAACTTTATAGATAAAAGTTTAGCCTTGAAATTCATATCACGTTACCTGCTTTTCCTTATATTTTTCCCGTTCATTCCTGCTGCACCCTATTTATTCACAGCTTTCGGGCCAGGTACTTACTATAAAAAACACCGTAGAATCGCCCGTTGGAAATGCCACGGTCAGATTATTGAAACAGAATGTAACTTTTATGGCTGACGCAAACGGTATTTTCCGGATGCAGGCTAAATATTTGAATACGGCCGATACACTCGAAATATCATCTACCAGTTACCGTTCTTTTAAATTAAGTTTAAAGCAGGCCATTATGCAATACAAATTTTACCTGGAACCTGTTTCCAAAACGCTGGAAAATGTCACCATTTTTTCACGGGATGCGAGTGAGGGTGCAACAAAAGAAGTGGCCGGGTATTTTATTGCCTGGAAAACCCGTAAAACAGGCAGTGAAATTGGAAGATATATGTATATCAATCACGACAAATACAAACTCAGCCGTGTGCGTTTTAAGGTCAACAACATGTGCGATAGCTGTAATGTACGGGTGAGGGTTCGGGAAAAAGATGAACGGGGTTTGCCGGGTGAGGAACTTTTCAGGGATAGTATCGGGGCTACCGTGCGAAAGTCGTCATTCGACAGTAAAGCATTTGAAATTGACCTTGAAAAATACAACCTGGTACTGCGGGAGAATGAAATTTTTATTACCATGGAGGTTTTAGGCTGCGGCAATGCGGGTGCCAGCCAAAATTGTTCTTTCTGTTTCATTGGCACAGAAGAAGGCGCCTATTATGCAAAACAATTTTATACCAGTGAATGGGAACGACATATCGATACAGATGTTTTCCTGAAACTTTACTACAAATATTAACGCCCTGGTGTTCTTTGATCATTCAAATAATTCAGGGAAACATTCTTTCAACAGTGTTCAAAGGCGAAACTGCAGGTTTAACTATAGAAAATACAGTTTCAGCGATCCTTCTTCCGAACTATAAAGAATCTATATATATTTTCGTAACCGAATTAAAAATCAAAAAATATGAAAAAGATCATCGTCCTTTCGCTCCTACTTATTGCTGGTTTCAGTTCCTGCAAAAAAGACAATAATTCAACTACAGATAATTCTATTACGGCCAGCAATGTGGCCAGTACAGTTTCTACCGGCACCTGGCGCATTACGCTTTTTAACGATTCGGGTACCGATGAAACAAATCATTTTACAGGCTACAATTTCAGCTTTGCTTCCGGAAATGTGGTAACTGCCGTTAATGGCGCTACTACCGTAACCGGAACATGGAGTACCAGCAGCAGCAGTTCAGGGGTTGACATGCTGATCGCATTTGGCTCACCAGCCGACTTTATTGAATTAACCGACGATTGGGATGTAGTAGAACGTACAAATACCAAAATCAGGCTTCAGAGCATAAGTGGCGGTGGTGGCGGTACCGACCTGCTTATATTTGAAAAGAATTAAAAAATCAGCAAACTCATAAAACTACGGGCGCCTTGCCCGTATTTTTTTTTATTGAAATTTTAGCTATCGGGAAACATTATCAGTGTAGTTTTGCAAACTATTGAGCAAAAAAGTATTTAATGAAATTGAAATCTAAGTTTCTTTTCCCGTTTTTGATCCTGCTGGTTATCTCATTCTGTGCACATGCACAGTTTTTCCCGCAACCGGCTTATCCGCAAAATTATTTTACATGGCCTGTTGGCGCCGTTAAGGCCATTGTGGCAAATTTTGGGGAGCTTCGTCCAAACCACTATCATATGGGCCTCGATGCCCGTACAGATAAAGTGGTTAATAAGCCCATTTATGCTGCAGCAAGCGGCTATGTGGCTAAGGTAAAGATAGAACCTTTTGGTTTTGGCCGTGCCATTTACATAAATCACCCAAATGGCTTTACCACGGTTTACGCACACCTGAATGATTTTTACCCGGAACTGGACAACTATATAACCGAACAACAGTATAATCAGCAAAGCTGGAACGTATTTCTTGACATACCGGCAAATTTATTTCCGGTAACAAAAGGGCAGTTCATTGCCTATAGCGGCAATTCGGGTGGCAGCCAGGGGCCGCACCTGCACTGGGAAATAAGAGATACCAAAACCGACAAGGTTTTAAACCCGCTGCTGTTCAATATGCCCATAGACGACAAAATTGCCCCCGATGTTTTTCGCCTGGCCGTTTACGACCGTACCCAAAGCACTTATGAACAAATACCCAGGTTTATCCCCTTAAAAAAAACTGGCAACAAATACACTGTTGCTGCAGGAAAATTAACGGTGTACAATGCAGCTTCGAGTTTTGCTGTTACAGCTTACGACCGCTATACCGGATCCACCAATCAAAACGGAATTTACAGTGCCGTAATGTATACAGATGATAAGCCAGTGAGCGGGTTTCAGCTGAATGGCATCAGTTACGATGATACCAGGTACCTGAATGCGAATATCGATTATAAACTGAAAATAAACGGCGGGCCCTACCTGCAGCACCTGAGTCGTTTGCCAGGAAATACAGCAGATCATTACAAATCTGATGCATCCAATGGGGTCATTACACTTGCTCCCAGCGAAAGCAGGCAGGTAAAAATTGAGATAAGCGATGCCAACAATAATGTTGCTGTTCTGGAATTTTTACTCGAGAGAAGTGCAACTGTTGCACCAGCCGCGACAAAAACCGGGAAGCTCTTCAGTCCGGGTCAAATAAATGTTTTTGAAAATGAAGAAGTAAAATTCTACCTGCCGCAAAATGCCCTTTACGATTCCTGTTATTTCCGCTACGGAAAAATTGTTCCCACTATTGGCAAACCGGTTTACCAGCTGCACAACCATTCTGTACCGCTGCACGGCTACTTTACGGTTAAGATAAGAGATGGTCTTTTATTTCTTCCCTCCGACAAGATGGTGATGAAACGTTTTTTCAACAATAAGGAAGACTTTAAAAAAGCCGAACCGGCAGCCGAGGAAAATGAAAAAGGATGGTACAAGGCCAGTTTCCGTGAGTTTGGAAATTTTCAGCTGATAGTAGATAACGAGCCCCCACTGGTAACCCCTATTGGTTTTAAAGACGGTATGAATACGGCCAAATCCAAACGGATCGCATTTTTAGTAAAAGACAATACGGAAGAAATAAGGCAATTTACCGCCTTGCTTGACGGAAAATGGCTGCGTTTCACCAATGATAAGGGAAAGCTGTTCAGCTATATTTTTGATCAACATTGCGGCCCCGGAGAGCATGAGTTGAAAATTATGGTGGAAGACCTTGTGGGCAATAAAACAGAAAAGGTCTACCGATTTACAAGATAAACTTATGGCAACACATTTACTGGAAGGGCAAAAAGCGCCTTTATTCAAAGCAAAAGACCAGGATGGGAAAACCATATCGCTGGCTAATTTCAAAGGCAAAAAACTGGTGCTTTTCTTTTATCCCGAAGACGATACGCCCACCTGCACCATACAAGCCTGCAACCTCCGTGATAATTATGCCTTGCTCAGGAAAAATGGCTTTGAAGTGATCGGCATCAGCCCGGATGATGAACAGAAACACAAAAAATTTGAAGCAAAATACAAGCTTCCGTTTACGCTTATAGCCGATCCGGTACATACCGTAATTGAAAAATACGGCGTATGGGGGCCAAAGCAGCTTTACGGGCGCCATTACATGGGGTTGCACCGCACCACGTTCCTGCTTGATGAAAAATTGCTGATCCGTAAAATTTTCCTCCGCCCAAAAAACAAACAGCATGCCGAAGAAATCTTAAAAACATGGAACAATTTTAGCCAGCTGTAAAAAGTGGATGCCGCAATTAAATATCGTATTAAAACAGATTCATTGTTTGCCCGGATTGCGGCTATGAAACTGGGTAGCCGGCAGGTGGCATTTGTGCTGGGCAGTACCATCCATCTTTATAACACTTCGGAGGAAGAATTCTTAGAAAATACATGCTGGCTAAAACATGAGCTTTGCCATATTGAGCAGTTCAGGCGCTACGGGTTCTTTACCTTTATCTTTTTGTACCTGTATGAATCTGTAAAACACGGGTACCACAACAATAAGTATGAGATTGAAGCTAGGGAAGCGGAAGATAAATAAACATTATTTTTTAAACACCCATTCCACTTCCCCAAAATCAAATTCCATTTCTTCCTGTTCGCCGGCTATCAGTTTGCCATCGGCAGAAACGGCTTTGATGACCGCCTGGAACAACCTGCTGTTTTTCCTGAGGCTTACCAGTTTCCCTTTTTTGTAAAGTCTTTGATTATATTCTGCCAGCATTTTTTCAAACCCGTTCTTCTTTAATTCGTCGACCCTCCGTAACACAAATGCATGCAACTGCTTTGCCAGTGCCACCACATCGTAGGTTTGACGGGTTATTTGCAATAGGGAAACAGCATTGGGCAATCCCGGATCAAATGCCTCTTCATTGATATTGATGCCTATACCAGCCACTGCAAATTTCCATTTATTGCCCTGTATAACGTTTTCTATCAATATGCCCCCTGCCTTTCTGTCACCCAGGTAGAGATCATTTGGCCATTTTATGAAAACTGTATTAAGGCTCAGGAATTTCAGAAAATCGCTACAGGCAAGGGCTACCGCTGCTGAAAGTTGAAACTGCTGCCCCACATGTAATCCCGGGGGCTCCAGCACGATGCTGAGGGCTATGTTCTTGTCTTTTCCTGTTAACCATTGTTTTCCACGCTGCCCCCGGCCACTGGTTTGTTCCCTTGCATACCAGGCCATGCCATGCTTCGCCATTCCTTCATGCAGCCTTTCCATGGCATAGTTGTTGGTACTATCCACACTGTCTAAAATGCTGAATAATTCAAATTGCTGCATTTTGGCGTATTTCAGGTAAAAAAGAAATGCTAATTTTGAGCAAAACCGCAAGCTACTTAATTTTAGCACGGTGCGCATGGCAAACATGTAAATTTACTTAAACAAAATGAATAAAGTTTGAATAACCTGACCGCTTTGGAAAGCCGTAAAAAAAGTATCACCAGGCTTAACCGCAACAGTAAAATTTTCAAATCCATTATAAAGGCTGTTCAGGATAAAAAGGCAGAAAACATCATCAGCCTCGACCTGAGAAAGATTCCGGAGGCCGTGGCCGATTATTTTCATCATCTGCGAAGCAAATAATACTACGCAGTTAAAAGCCATTGCCGATAATGTGGAACATGAAGTGAAAATTACTTGCGGCGAACTTGCCTATAAGCATGAAGGCAGGCAGGCCCAGCAATGGATATTGATCGATTACGTAAATATAGTGGTACATATTATGCTTCCAGAACCCCGCAAATTTTACCGGCTCGAAGAAATGTGGAGCGACGGATCCATCATGGAGCATACAATTTAAAAAATTAAACGCCCTTTGAAAAAGGAGAAACAAAAATGTCACAACAAGAACAGCAAAACAACCCAAAAAGAATAATGCCCGACAAACAAACACCGGGAGGCGGAGAAGATCCCCAGAAACAGAAACCTAAATTCAATCTTTACTGGATTTACGGAATCATCTTCCTTACCCTTATAACCTACAGCCTCATGCGCAATGTGAGCAGCAGCGGCGTGGTTACTTACCAGCAGCATTTTTTTGAAATGATAAAACAGGGTGATGTTGAAATGTTCAAAGTGGTAGGCAATAAGGGCATTGTGAGAGTTGCAGTTAAAAAAGACAGCCTCACTACCAAGGCCGAATGGTACAAAAAAGTGCTGAATACCAAGGATGACCCTAAAAAATACGAAGTGGCCCTTAAAGTAACCCCACCACAACTCTATTTTAATGTTGACGACTCCAAAGCTTTTGCAGATGACCTCAGGGATTATTATTCAGATCATCCTGATGTTAAAGAGGCTTATTCTGATGCAGGAGACGAAGGTGAACTTATTGGCCAGTTACTGGGCACACTTCTCCCCTTTATTCTCATTGGGCTTTTATTTATCCTGATGCTCCGCAAAGTTGGTCCCGGAAGCGGCGGCGGACCCGGAGGAATCTTTAATATCGGAAAATCAAAAGCCACTTTATTCGATAAAGGCACAAGGGTAAATATCAACTTTGGAGATGTGGCCGGCCTCGATGAAGCCAAAGTGGAAGTGATGGAGATCGTGGATTTTTTAAAAAATCCAAAAAAATATACCAATCTCGGCGGTAAAATTCCGAAAGGTGCCCTGCTCATTGGCCCTCCCGGAACGGGTAAAACCCTGTTGGCAAAAGCAGTAGCAGGTGAAGCACAGGTACCTTTCTTTAGCCTGAGCGGTAGCGATTTTGTGGAAATGTTTGTAGGTGTGGGCGCCAGCCGGGTGCGTGACCTTTTTAAACAGGCAAGGGAAAAAGCCCCCTGCATCATATTCATTGATGAAATAGACGCTATTGGCCGTGCCCGTGGTAAAAACGTAATGATGAGCAACGACGAAAGGGAAAACACCCTTAACCAGTTGCTGGTGGAAATGGACGGTTTTGGAACAGATCTTGGCATCATCATTTTGGCCGCTACTAACCGGCCCGATGTACTGGACAATGCATTGCTGCGCCCGGGCCGTTTCGACAGGCAGATCACTATTGACCGCCCCGATATGGTGGGCCGTGAAGCCATCTTTAAAGTGCATCTTGGCCCCATAAAAGTTTCTCAAACACTGGATGTGCACAAGCTGGCAGAACAAACCCCTGGTTTTGCAGGCGCCGACATTGCCAATGTATGTAATGAAGCAGCACTCATTGCCGCCCGCAAAAACAAAGAAGCCGTGGATATGAGCGATTTCCAGGATGCCATTGACCGTGTTATAGGCGGGCTGGAAAAAAAGAACAAGATCATATCTCCCGAAGAGAAAGAGATCATCGCTTACCATGAAGCCGGCCACGCCATTTGTGGATGGTTCCTGGAACATGCCTATCCTTTATTGAAAGTAACGATTGTACCACGTGGCACCGCCGCCCTCGGTTATGCCCAGTACACGCCAAAAGAGCAATACCTCTACAATACAGATCAACTGAACGACCAGATATGTATGACCCTGGGCGGCCGTGCTGCCGAAGATATTTTCTTTGGAAAAATAAGTACCGGGGCCAGTAACGATCTCCAGCAGATTACCAAGATCGCCTACAGCATGATAACCATGTATGGCATGAACGAAAAAGTGGGGAATATCAGTTTTTACGATCCCCAGCAGGAAAATTATTTTACCAAACCTTACAGCGAGGAAACAGGTAAGATGATTGATGAAGAAGTGCGTAAATTGATTGAGGAGGCTTACGAAAAGACCAAGGCCCTGCTCCTGGACAAAAAATGGGCAGTGGAAAAACTTGCCAAAGAATTGCTGGTGAAGGAAGTGCTCTTCAAGAGCGATGTGGAATCCCTTATAGGCAAACGCCCTTACGAAGAAAAGAAATTGCTCGACGACAATCATCCCAGCCACCTCAAACCGGAAGATACCGTTGCGCCCGAAGCCCCTTCACCAGGGATTCCGGATGAACTGAAAAATCCTCCGGCTATATAACCGGGCTTATAAAATCTTTAGAACGAAAAATATAGTTAGCCTTGTCTGCAACTAGAGAAAATATCTTAAAAAAAATAAAACAGGCGCTGGAAAAACCAGTGCCTGTTCCTTTTCCCGGATTGAACGTCAATGACGCCGTTTATAAGCTGAGTTCAGAAGACGAAGCGGTGCTGTTTGCAGAAGAATTTACCAAACTGCAGGGGAAATTTGCCTTTTGTGCCGATGAACAGGATCTTCAAAAACAACTGGGTTCCCTCTTTACAGAAAGAAATTTTACGAAGATCTATTGCAGCGATGCCGGGCTGGAGCCCTATCTTCGGAATTTATCCATTGAGCCCTATGAAAGTTTGGCAGAAAGTGATTGCTCCCTCACCGGCTGCGAATACCTGGTGGCCCGCACAGGAAGTATTGTTTTAAGTTCGTTGCAAACAGATGGCCGCACGGCAAGTGTATATGCTCCGGTTCATATCTGCGTTGCCTATAACCATCAGTTGGTTTTTGATATCAAAGATGCCCTTTCCTTTATGGAAGAGAAGTATAAAGATAATTTCCCTTCTTTACTCAGCTTTGCCACCGGCCCCAGCCGTACCGCCGACATTGAAAAGACCCTGGTAACCGGCGTACATGGCCCAAAAGAAGTATTTTGTTTTTTGGTGGAAGCCTAACAAAATTGTACCTTTAAAACAGCAGATTTTACGCATGAACCCAACCATTTTCCGATTGTTTGTTTACGGCAGCCTGCGCAGCGGTTTTCATAATCCCGCCTATGCCTATCTTGCCCAATATTTTAATTTATTAGGCGAAGCCATTGTTAAAGGCACGCTATTCGATAACGGCTCTTACCCCGTGGCCCGGCCTGCAGATATAGACCATTTTATTACCGGCGAGTTATACGAACTTAAAAATCCTGAAGAATTTAGCTGGGCATTTGGCCAGCTCGACGATTACGAAGGCATGAACGGCGAAGAAGGCGAGCCCATTCTTTACAAGCGTGAAAAAACCCTGGCCTATCAAAACGGCCAGCCATCAGAAGCCTGGATCTATTGGTACAACGGCGACACGAGCGGCATGACGGCCCTGGAAACCGGCGATGTGCTCAAATACCTTCAGCAAAAAAACAAACCGTAAATTTGCAGGATGGCCGGAACTGCAAAAAAAATATTCTTTCTCTCCGATTCTCACCTGGGTGCACCTGACGCAGCCCGCAGCCTGGAACGTGAAAAAAAACTGATCCGGTTTTTAGACAGTATAAAAAACGAAGCACATACCATCTTCTTCCTTGGCGACCTCTTTGATTTTTGGTTCGAATACAAGAAAGTGGTACCCAAAGGATTTACACGCATTTTAGGAAAACTGGCCGAACTGACCGACAGCGGCATCCATGTTCATTTTTTTGTTGGCAACCACGATATGTGGATGAAAGATTATTTTCAGCAGGAACTGAATATCCCCGTTTATTTTGAACCAACAGCGTTTGAATTTGACGGAAAAAAATTTCTTATTGGTCATGGCGACGGACTTGGCCCGGGAGATCATGGATATAAATTCATGAAAAAAATATTCAGGAACCCCGTTTGTAAATGGGCATTTGGGATACTGCCACCTTATATCGGCATGGGACTGGCAGATTATTTCAGCCGCAAAAGCCGGGCACAAACCGGCGCCACCGATGAAGTTTTTTTAGGAGAGGATAAAGAATGGCTTATCATTTACTGCAAAGAAATTTTAGAGAAACAGCATTACGATTATTTTATTTTTGGTCACCGGCACCTTCCTATTGAAACAGCCCTGGCACCGAACAGCCGTTATTTTAACCTGGGCGACTGGATAAAATATTTCAGTTATGCGGTGTTCGATAGCAATACGGTAACTTTACAGCATTACAAGGAATGATAATTTGAAAACCATTTTCGCCTATATTTTTTTTCTTTCTGCCATATGCAGCAGCAATGGCTGTGCACAAACAAAGCCTGTTGCAGGCGATCCTGCTGCACTGCAGGCAGATTCTGCCGGAACCAATAACCTATTCAAATTTGAAAAGCGCATCGAAGGAAACTATAGCGCGATGGAAGTGGATGTACTGGGCAATCTTTACCTGGTAAACACTGGAAACCAACTGAAGAAAATAAATGCCAATGGAGATTCTGCCGCTGTTTTCAATGATGTAAAAAAATACGGAACCCTCACGCTTATTGACGTTAGCAACCCGCTGCGGCCCCTGCTATACTACCAGGGCTTTTCCACCGTACTCATGCTCGACCGGTTCCTTTCGCTGCGCAACAGTATCAATTTCCGCAAACTGAATATTTTTTCGGTAAGAGCCCTGGCCACCTCATACGATAACAATATCTGGATCTTTGATGAGCAGGATTTTAAACTTAAAAAAATTGACGCAGACGGTAAACTGCTGCAGGAAACCACCGACTGGCGCATGCTTTTTGCAAATGTGCCGCAACCGGTAAAGATCACCGACAGCGATGGGTTTGTTTACCTCTACGATGAAGAAAAAGGTTTTTTTATATTTGACTATTACGGAAGCCTGAAAAATAACCTTCCTTTTCTGCATTGGAAGCATATTGGTATTTCCGGTAAAAAAATATATGGTTTCAGCAACAACCTGCTCAACAGTTATGAACTGCAATCGCTGAATCTTAAGACCTACCCCGTTCCCCCGGCCTTTACAGGCTATACGGATATTAAAGCCGTAAACGGAAAAGTTTATTTGTTGAAAAAAGAAGGGGTGGAAATTTACCGTGTTCAATAATACAAGATGGATTTTTTAAACGACTTTATTTTTGACAACAGTATACGCCATTACGTGCTGGCTGCCGGTATTATTGTTGTGGCTTTCCTGGCAAAGAAATTTCTATCGCAGCGCCTTGCGTCCTTTATTTATTCTTTATTTCAAAAAAACTGGTCGGCACTCAACAAAGCCGATTTTACAAAATTTACGGTAAAGCCTATCAGCTGGTTCTTATTTGCGGTCATCAGTATCTTTACGCTCGATAAGCTCAATTTCCCTTCTGCCTGGAATATAAAGCTGTACGGGCATGAGCTGGCACATATCATGGACCGGTTGGGTGTGATACTACTTGTTATTTTCTTCACCTGGCTGGTTACCAGCCTGATTGATTTTATCTCGCTGCTGCTCGAAGAAAAAGCGAAGCTCACCAAAGACAAAAGTGACGATCAGCTGATCGTATTCTTCCGCGACTTTTTAAAAGTGCTGGCAGGCATTGCCGGTTTCCTGTTATTGCTCAAGCTTGGATTCCATCAAAATATCGGTAACCTGCTAACCGGGCTCAGCATCGTGGGTGCGGCCATGGCATTGGCCGCTAAAGAAAGTTTGGAAAACCTTATCTCTTCTTTCATCATTTTTACAGACAAACCCTTTTATACCGGCGATACAGTTAAGGTCAATAATATAACCGGGAAAATTGAAAAGATCGGGTTGCGCAGCACCCGCATACGTACAATAGATAAAACCCTGGTTACCGTTCCCAACAGGCAAATGGTAAGCGGCATGGTAGATAACTGGAGCATGCGCACCCAGCGCCGTGCCGAAATGAAATTTGAGTTTTCGCAAAAGACCGGAACCATCAATACGCAAAAATTTATTGAGGAAACCAAGGCCATACTGGGCAAATATCCTGATAAGATCATCAGTTATTCGGTATTCCTGACAGATTATAATAAAAACAGCGTAACAGTAAGCATAGAATATTTTACCATCCCTTTTACCATGGATGATTACAATAAACTTAAAGAAGAAATCAGTTTTTCTTTAATGAAGCTGGTGGATGATCTGCAAATTGAAATGGCCACTTCCAACAGCACCATCACCATTTTCAGCAACGAAGGCGATGCAGGGGCGCCAAAGGAAAGTACGGTTGTGTAGGGGTGAGTTGAAAAAGTTAACAAGTTGACTGGTTGATAATCGGAAACTCCGCAAACCAGTCAACTGTACACCATTCGTGTAATTCGTGTAATTCGTGTTAAAAATTCGTGCCTTCATAATTCGTATTTAAAATTCCTGCTTCCTTAACTTCTACCATTTTATTCTTTACTTTTATCAAAATTTACAAGCCATATGCAGCTTAAAAACATACTGCTCTCTATAATGTTGCTGATCTTTTGTGCTGGTACTGCAAATAGCCAGACAAATATTGGTGGGGTTATAAATTCCTACACCGCCGTTACCGCTTTTGGCTTATGTGCCAATAATATTATGGTGGCCAGTACCAGTGGTTTTACAGTTGGAAATACTGTGATCATCGTACAAATGCAGGGTGCTGTAATTGATGAAACCAATACGGCAAGTTTTGGCAGCGTTTCAAATTACCAAAGCGCCGGCTTGTGGGAAAAAGCAACGATAGCGGCCATCAACGGCAACGAAGTATCTTTTACCAAAAATTTATTGAACAGTTACCAGCTCAGTGGAAGCGTGCAAATGGTATCCTTACCGTTGTACAACGATGCCATCGTTACAAGTGTATTAACGGGTACTCCATGGAATGGCAGCACCGGGGGCATTGTAGCGCTGCAAACCACGGGAAGCCTTACTTTAAACAATAATATTAATGCCAGCGGTATTGGATTGGCCGGTGGACCAAATACGCAGGTATGCCCGAACAGCTGCAATTTTACAACCAATGAAACGGGGTATTTTTTTGCATCCCCAACTTACCGGGCTGCAGCAAAGGGGCAGGGCATTGCAGCTACGATTACAGGAAAAGAATGGGGACGCGGGGCACAGGCCAATGCAGGTGGTGGTGCCAACGACCATAATAATGGCGGTGCCGGTGGCGCTAATTATGCAGCAGGAGGCATGGGAGGAAACAATGCCGAACCGGGTGCATTTAATTGCAAAGGAAACAACAATGGTGGCAGACCGGGTTATGCCATGAATTATACCGGTCTTAACCGTCTTTTCCTGGGTGGTGGTGGCGGTGCGGGCCATGGCAATAACGGAAGCACCGGCGGTTGTCCGGGCACTGGCACTTCAGGTGCAGGCGGAAATGGCGGCGGTATGGTAATTATCATTGCCAACAACATTATTAACAATGGGGCTATGATTAATGCTGCCGGCAACAACGGTGGATTGGGAACGGGTGATGGAGCGGGCGGTGGCGGAGGTGGCGGTGTGGTGTTTTTATCGGTTAATTCTTTTACCAATAACCTGAGTATTGATGTGAGGGGCGGAACTGGTGGCAATTCAAATAATGCCATTTCGAACCGCTGTTATGGCCCGGGCGGAGGTGGAGGTGCTGGTATTATTCTGAGTTCTGCTGCGCTTCCGGTTACAGTAACCAGTTTAATGACCGGAGGGGCTGCAGGCCTGATAACCAACAGTACAAATGCATGCAACGGCACAAACTCCAACGCTGCTGCGGGCAGCAATACGCCGGTTGTATTAACCGGCGCCTCTGTTCCGGCTGGCACGGTTGACCCTTTATCGGGTTGTTCGGTGGTACCGGTTAGCTTTCTTTATTTTAAAAGCTCCTTAAAAGAAAATACTAAAGTACTGTTGGAATGGGCTACTACTTTTGAGCAAAACACTTCACATTATATCATTGAATGGTCAACCGATGCTGTTTTGTACAGGGAGATTGTAAGAGTTACAGCCTTCGGCAACAGCCAAACACAAACCCGTTATTCTTTTACAGATCACAACGCCCTAGTTGGGAAAAATTACTACCGCATCAAACAGGTTGACCGGGATGGCAGGTTCGTGTATACCAACATATCGGTGATCAATGTCAGCAGGAACGGATACATCAGGTCGGTATACCCCAATCCCATAAAAACAGGCTCCCTATTAACGGTTGATTTTAATAAGCCCATTAAAAGCTATCAATACCAATTGGCCGATATGCAGGGAAGAATAGTTAAAGCAGGTCAGTCGGTACCCCGTAACCAGCAAGATCAGCTCGGTATTCCAAAGCTGTCAGCAGGAATGTATGTACTTACTTTAATAATAAATGAAGAAAAACTGAAGCAAAAATTAGTGCTTTATTAATCATTCATGCAATTGTTGCAATTCATGGCTAAAACTTTGTGTTCTCACAAAGGCGCTTAGGCACTATGGTAAAACTGTTCGTGTAATTCGTGCCAAAAATTCGTGCCAAAAAAATTCGTGTTACAACTTCAACAATTCCCCCAGCTCCTTATCCCACTGCCCGGTTTTTCCATATTCCACCACACGCCCGGTTTCTTTGCCGTCTTTCATAACAATAATGGTTGGTACATTGGTGATCTTAAATACAGCAGTAAGATTGCCCAATGATTTTTTCTGACGGTTGACCCCAATTAAACTGATGGCGTCATCTGAAAAACCACTTAACTCCTGCAGTTTAAAAAATTTGGGCAAAATAAACTGTGTGTCCTCGCACCAGGTGCCGCCAAAGATCAACAGCTGTACTTTGCCTTTTGCGGCTTCCATCGCATTGAGCACATCGGGAGGCGGCGTATAAGAATTATGGCTATTACCATACCAGTTAAATGCCGGATTGTTGGTAATGGCATATTTGCTGATGAGCCCGTTGAGGATGATCACACCTTTATGGGTGGGATCTTCGAAAGAAATATAAGGTGTTTGCGCAACTGCACCTGTTCCAATAATTAAACAGATGACGGCCGAAATGAAAAAATGCTTCATTTATAGATTTGCTTTGAGTTCGTTTAAAAAAGATTTTAGTTTTTGCAGGTTTTCTATGAGGGCATAATTTTCCTGCGACTGCTTGTTTTTTTTGATAAAATCTTTGGCGCCTTCGATAGTATATTTTTTCTGCCGCAGCAGGTGATGGATCATTTTCAGGCTCTTTACATCTTCAGGTCTGAAAAGCCGGTCGCCCTTGCCATTTTTCTTTGGCTTTAAAATATCAAATTCATTTTCCCAAAAACGCACAAGGCTCACATTTACTTTGAACATAGCTGCCACGGCGCCAATGGTATAATAACGTTTGGAAAACAGTTCTTCATCTTCCGGCACTTGCACCAGGTCGGCCACCAGGTCCATATCACTCAGCTTCATGCGCCCACGGGTGGATGTTCTTTCTTTTGCTTTCTTTTCTTTTACCGGTTTCTCTATGCGGCTGTACATTTCGGGCACATCTACAGGCGTTTCGCTTATCGCCGGTAATTCCACCTGTTTTGGCGGCACCAGCCTGGGCGTAGCTTCCGTTTTGGGAGGAGGCGTATCAAAATCGAACGCTATCTGGGAATGCTTTTTCAAGAATACAAATGTAGGAAATAAGATGGATTACAGGGATGGAACAGATGTTAGAAGGTAAGAATTTGCGAACACGAATTTCAGCAATGAAATAAATGATACATAAAGCTTACCGGATTTGGCCAAACTGCGGTGCAGGCTTGTGTAAGAGGCTGCTTTGGTTCAGGCCCCTTTTTCAAACATTTTATCTCTCTTTTAAATTCAGCAGTTCCATCAATCAAAACTCCTTGCACTGCCTGTAGCGGCAATTTTCAGCAGGCGGTCGTATTCTTCAGCATTGAGATCGTTGTAAAAAAAGTAAACAGGATCAACGGCTTCACTATTTATATGCACTTCATAATGACAATGGGGCCCGGTACTTTTGCCGGTGCTACCCACCCAGCCGATCACTTCGCCCCGCTTTATGGCCTGCCCATTGCGCACTTTTATACGAACCATGTGGCCGTAGAGCGTTTCATAGCCATAGCCATGGTTAATGATCACATGGTTGCCATAACCACCTTCACTGTAGCCGGCAAGTTTTACCGTTCCATCGCCGGTGGAGTAGATAGGTGTACCCGAAGGCGCTGTAAAATCGAGGCCCTTGTGCATTTTGGGCGTTCCGTACACCGGGTCTATCCGCATTCCGTAACCGCTGGCCACCCGGCTCAGGTCTTTATTACTTACTGGTTGTATGGCAGGTATGCTCGCAAGCTTCGCATCCTGGTTCCTGATCAGTTTTTCAATACTGTTGTAACTGTTTTGCTGATAGGTGATGCGTGCATTGAGGTTGTTCAGTTGCGCAGCAATATCTTTACCCAGGATGTCTTCGTGAATGCTGCTCACCTTATTAAACTCCTTTTGTTTTTCTATCAATTTGGCCCGGGCACTGTCGGGCAAAGGGTTGGCCTCAAATATAGAACGGTATACATCGTTGTCTCTTTTTTCAAGCGCAGAAACCTGGCCTTCGATGGTTTTAATTTTCCCCTGCAGGAGGTTATAGTTTTCACGCAGCACTTCGTATTTGCGGCGGCTCTCCAGGTCGGTGGGCTTGGGAAAAAAGCGGTTGTAGAGATAGATAACAATGGCAGAACTAACGATCAGTACACTTAAAAAACCAAAAAAACGCAGCAGCTTCACCCGGAATGGTGTTACGAATTTTTCGTAACGCAGCGTGTGCGTATTATAGAAATATTTGATTTTTTTCATAAAACAGCAGCAGACTGGCCTTTTGAGGGGCCTAATCATTAAATTTGCAATTCAGAAAAAATTGAAATTTTTTATTTTATAACCGGCATCAAACCGCCACTCAACATCGTTGTGTCACTCACTTGTGCCGCATACCAAACTTCGCCAAGCTTACAAATATAAAGCCATAAATACAAAATCAACCCAATATATATAAATTATCCATTACATGATGACGGCAGCAGCAATACGGCAGGCATATTTAGATTTCTTTAAAAGCAAGGAACACCTCATTGTACCATCGGCACCCATCGTTGTAAAGAACGATCCCACCCTGCTTTTTACCAATGCAGGCATGAACCAGTTTAAAGATTATTTTCTTGGAAATAAAACGGCACCCAGTCCCCGTATTGCCGATACGCAAAAATGTTTACGGGTAAGCGGCAAGCACAACGATCTTGAAGAAGTGGGCGTAGATACTTATCACCATACCATGTTCGAGATGCTGGGCAACTGGAGCTTTGGAAATTATTTTAAAGCCGAAGCCATTGCCTGGAGCTGGGAACTGCTCACCCAAGTGTATGGGATCCCAAAAGAGAACCTTTACGCCACCGTTTTTGAAGGAGATGCCAAAGAAGGATTGCCCAAAGATGAAGAGGCCTGGAACGAATGGAAAAAATATTTGCCAGAAGACCATATCCTGCTCGGCAATAAAAAAGATAACTTTTGGGAAATGGGCGATACCGGACCCTGCGGACCCTGCACCGAAATTCATGCCGACTGCAGAACTGCCGAAGAAAAAAAACAGCTAAGTGGCGCATCGCTTGTTAATAACGACCATCCGCAGGTGATCGAAATATGGAACAATGTGTTTATCCAGTTCAACCGCAAAAAAGATGGTAACCTGGAGCCGCTTCCCGCCAAACATGTAGACACCGGTATGGGCTTTGAGCGCCTGGTACGGGTACTGCAGGGCAAAAGCAGTAATTACGATACCGATGTGTTCACCGGAACCATTGGAGCTACAGAAAAAATTGCTGGATTAACATATGCGGCTGACGATAGCAAACCGTCCATTGCATTCAGGGTGATCGCCGATCATATCCGTGCCATTTGCTTTACCATTGCAGATGGGCAATTGCCTTCCAATACCGGCGCCGGTTACGTCATACGCCGGATACTGAGAAGGGCGGTGCGTTATTATTTTTCTTATCTCAACTATAAGCAACCCTTACTTCACCAGTTGGTGCCGGTGCTGGCAAAACAGTTTGAACAGGTATTTCCGGAATTGATACAGCAGCAGGAATTTGTAAGCAAGGTTGTAAAAGAGGAAGAAGATGCTTTTTTGAGAACGCTGGATAAAGGGTTAAAGCAGATGGATGAGATCATAGCAAAGGCCCGATCGTCAAAAATTATTGATGGCGTTGCTGCATTTGAACTACTCGATACTTTTGGGTTCCCAATAGACCTTACAAGGCTTATAGCATCTGAAAATAATCTAAGCGTTGACGAAGCGGGCTTTCATGCTGAAATGGAAAAGCAAAAAAACCGCAGCCGTGCAGCCACCGCCCTCGATACAGAAGACTGGGTTGCCGTACACGAAAGCAACAGTAATAGCTTTGTGGGATTCGACAGCCTCGAAACCAAGACCCGTGTTTTAAAATACCGCAAAGTTTCCGGCAAGGGAAAAGAATTATACCAGATCGTTTTAGAACAAACTCCCTTCTACGCCGAAAGTGGCGGCCAGGTGGGCGATACCGGTTCTTTATCCTTTGCGGCGGGCAATATTCATATTGTGGATACAAAAAAAGAGAATGACCTCATTATACATTTTGCAGAAAAAATTGCAGCAGAAATGGGAGGGGAAGTTTTAGCAAGAGTGGATAAGGAACGCCGCGGTAAAATAACCATACACCACAGTGTAACCCATCTTATGCATGCAGCCCTGCGCAAAGTGCTGGGTACACATGTGGCACAAAAGGGCAGCCTGGTGAACGAGGAACACCTGCGTTTCGATTTTTCTCATTTTGCAAAACTTACCGATGAAGAACTTGCCAAAGTGGAGCAGCTTGTAAATGAAAAGATAAGGGAAAACATTCCGGTGGTCATTAAGACCATGCACAAAGATGAAGCGATAGCCATGGGCGCTATGGCGCTTTTTGGAGAAAAATACGGAGATCAAGTACGTGTAGTGGTTATGGATCCTGCCTATTCCATTGAACTCTGCGGAGGCACCCATGTGGGCAGCACGGGAGAAATTGGCCTGTTTAAAATAAAGGCCGAAACTGCAGTGGCTGCTGGTGTTCGCCGGGTGGAGGCCGTGAGTGGCCAGGCAGCCGAACAACTGGTTAACAGTACAATGGCCGAACTGCATGGTATTAAAGCGGCATTAAAAAACCCAAAAGACCTGCAAAAAGCCATTGAACAACTGATGGCAGAAAATGCCAGGCTGAGTAAACATATTGAATCGCTGGAAGCAAGGCAACTGGTGGCGGTTCGCAATGAACTGCTGCAGAAAGACGAGATCATCAACAATATTACATTCATTGCCGACATTGTGGAAGTGAGCAGTGCCGATGCACTTAAAAAACTTTGTTTCGATTTGAAGCACCACATAAACGATCATGTAGCCGTACTCTGCGCCAATATTGGAGGCAAAGCCCATGTGGCCGTAAGTGTTAGTGATACGGTAGTGGCGGCAAAAAATATTGATGCATCAAAAATCATTAAAGAAACCGTAAGCCCGCTGATCAACGGTGGAGGTGGTGGCCAAAAAACACTGGCTACTGCCGGCGGTACAGAGCCCGGCGGGTTTAAAGAATTGATCGAAAAGCTCAGGATGCAATTGAATTCGCTGTAGGAATGCGCCCCGGGGCGTGTTCCTGCAAACCCACTACATGCAAATTATTTTACAAACACCCCGTTTATACCTTCGGCAACTAACCGTTGCCGATGCCCCGCTGATCTATCAATTAAACAGCCAGCCAGACGTACTGAAATACCTTCACGAACGGCCATTAAAAGACGAGGCAGATGCAGCAGAAATTATCCGCAGCATCATTCTTCCCCAGTATGAAAAAAAGCTGGGCCGCTGGGGAATGTTCATAAAGGAAAACAATGAATTTATTGGTTGGTGCGGCCTTAAATACAGGCCCGAACTGAATGAAACCGACCTCGGATACCGTTTAATGCCCTCCGCATGGGGAAAGGGCTTTGCCACAGAAGCTGCCCTTCATTGCCTGCAATATGGATTCGAAAAATTACATCTTACAGAAATTACAGGCAGGGCGCATGTTGAGAACATCGCCTCACTAAAAGTGCTGGAAAAAATTGGTATGCAGTTTCTAAAAGAAGAAACAGTGGATGACTGCCCCGTTAAAAGCTACCAGGCCCGTTCCTACCCAAAAAATGTTAAAATAAAATAAAATCTCCGAAATTTTTCGTATTTCATTAAAATGCCCCTATTTTTGATCTACGAAACTTTTAGTACATAAACATTTTTTTTATGAAAAAGATCATTTCCCTTGGTATTATTTCCTGGTTCTTTGCCCTGGGCAGCCATAAAGCAGCCGCACAGGATGCACCCAAAGCGCCGGATCAAAAAAACGAAACACAGGAGATCATTATCCGCAAAAAAGGCGATAAGGACAAAGTGATTACCCTCCAGTTTTCCGATGATAAAGTGATGATCAACGGTAAACCGCTGGTGGAATTTAAAGACGATGAGGTTTCCATCAACAACCGAAAAATCGTTATCAGCGGAAAAAAACTGGAACGCGATATTGATGATATGATGAAAGACCTGGATATTCAGTTGAAAAATATGGACATTGAACTAAACGGTCTTGACGGCCATTTTGAATGGCAGGGTGAAGGCGGAGATTTTGAGTCGCGGTTCCCGGATGCTTCCGGCAGCAGGACTGGCAATTTCCTGGGCGTTGCCTACGAAAATGATAAAGAAGGGGCTAAGATCACTTCAGTAACAAAGAATAGCCCGGCAGAAAAAGCTGGTCTTCAAAAAGATGATATTATTACAAAAGTGGGAGATATCAAAATAGATACTGATGAACACTCACTTTCTTCTGCTATAGAAAAGCAGAAGGCTGATGAAGAAGTTAAAATTAATTTTCTGCGCAACGGAAAGAAAAAAGATCTGAAGGTAAAACTGGCAAAGAAAACAATGGCCACAGCAAGAAGTTTTTCCCGTACCGCACCCGGCGGACGTACAAAAGTTATTACCATTCCAGACAGGCCATCCATGAACCTGGGGCAGCAATATGAATTTGGTTTTAATGAAAGGAATGTTGAAGAATTGAACCGCGATCTCCTTGACAAAGAAAAGATCCTTTTTAGCGGTTTCCGCAGAAAAAAATTGGGACTTAAGATTCAGGACCTGGAAGAAGGGGCTGGTGTAAAAGTTTTGGAGGTGGAAGACAGTTCTGCAGCATTTACTGCCGGCCTTAAAAAAGACGATATCATCACAGAAATTAATGGCAAGAAAATAAGCAATACAGATGAAGCCCGTGAGCAGCTCCGGACCAGTGAGGAAAAAACTTCTTATCCTGTAAAAGCCACCCGCAGTGGAGCCGAAATGAATTTCACCATTAAGATCCCTAAGAAATTAAAAACGGCGGAATTGTAAGAAATATAAATGGTAATTGTGAAGCTATGAAAATGGCCCATCCTTATGGATGGGTTTTTTAATATGATCACAGAAAGCCAGTACCTGTTTTGCATACCTACGAACATGGAAGCTCATGAACTTTGCATTATCTTCGCAGGTGTGAATACAGCAAGTAAATACCAGGCAGTTATCGGTCTTGAAGTACATACACAACTGCTTACAAGGAGCAAGCTTTTTTGCGGCGACAGTACGGCTTTTGGTGCCGACCCCAATACCCATGTGAGCCCGGTTTCACTTGCACATCCCGGCACATTACCGGTGATGAATAAAGAAGTGATCGCATTGGCGCTTAAGCTGGGGCTTGCGCTTAACTGCAAAATTGTTCAGCAGAATTATTTTGCCCGAAAAAATTATTTTTACCCCGATCTTCCCAAAGCTTACCAGGTAAGCCAGCACACAGCACCTGTTTGCCTTGGCGGGTATCTGAATATCAATACAACCGAAGGAGAAAAAAAGGTATTGCTTAACCGCATTCACATGGAAGAAGATGCCGGTAAAAGCATTCATGATAATGATGAACATTATACCAGCATTGATCTCAACCGGGCGGGTTCTCCCCTGCTCGAAATAGTAACGGAACCCTGTATACACAGCGCCGAAGAAGCCTATACTTATCTAACGGAGCTGCGCCGGCTCGTGCGCTGGCTCGGTGTATGCGATGGAAACATGGAAGAAGGCAGTATGCGATGCGATGCAAACATCTCCATACGACTGCAGGGCGAAACACAGCTTGGCACCCGGGTGGAAGTAAAAAACCTGAACAGCATCAGAAATGTAAAACGTGCCATAGAATATGAAGTACATCGTTTGATTGAAATTACCGAAAAGGGCGAAAAGATAATACAGCAAACCAGGAGTTTTGACGCCGATAAAGGAACCAGCTTTACATTGCGTACCAAAGAGGATGCGGAAGATTATCGTTATTTTCCCGAACCCGACCTTCCTCCCTTTTTTATTTCAGACGAATACCTGGCATCCGTAAAAGCTGCCATGCCTGCACTGCCGGAAGAACTGCAGCAGAAATACAGTTCGGCCTACCATCTTTCGGCCTATGATGCAAACCTGATCTGTGCAGATAAAGAAGATGCCGTTTTTTTTGAGTCCATTATTGAGCATACCAATAACTATAAGGCTGCAGCCAACTGGATGATTGGCCCGCTGAAATCTTACTGCCACGAACATGGGATCGCCTTATCTGCATTTCCGCTACCAGCAAAAGCGCTAGCCGAACTTGTTGAGCTGGTGGAAAGCGGCAAAGTGAATTTCAATACCGCTGCACATAAATTATTGCCCGGCATGGTAGCATCTCCCGGCAAAACTGCCATGGAAACTGCCCAGGCCCTTAATCTTTTGCAGGAACACGATGGCCATGCAATGGAAGAATGGGTGAATACCGCTCTCAATAATTTACCCGAAAAAGTAAAAGAATACAGATCCGGAAAAAAAGGGCTGATCGGTCTTTTTGCCGGCGAAGTAAAAAAACTCAGTAAAGGAAAGGCGGATATGCAGGTGGTAAATAAATTATTGCAGGAAAAATTGAAATAAAACCCTGCACGCCTTCGGTCATTGCACGGTTCAATCCAAAATATTTAAATAAATCATGAAAAAATTATTCTTCCTCTCCCTCATTCTTTATGCCTGTAACAATGCCCCGGAAAAAGACAAGTTTTCCATTACCGGTGAAATAAGGAATGTTGAAGACCAGCAGGTTTACCTTGAGCAATTATTCTTCAGCGAAAAAAATCCCGAAGTGCTGGATACTGCTGTAATAAAATCAGGTAAATTCTCCGTATCGGCAAAAGCAGCAGAACAGGGACTTTACCGCCTCAGGCTCGAAAAAATCCCCAGCGGATTTTTATTTATTAACGATCAACCTGCGATCAGCTTCGCTGCAGATATTAAAGAGGTAAGTCTCGATGGGCCAAGATTCAACAGCCCTGCCAATGAAAAATTAAAAGCATTCCTTAAAAATATTGATGCCCGGGGAAAAAAAATTGAACAAGACATGCGTTTGCTTGATTCTTTTAAGGCTGTAAAAAATAACGACAGCACCGTTTCTGCAAAACAAGCTTCTATCCTGCTGCAGCAGCAAAATTTCAGCAATTTTATTGCCAGGTATATCGATACGGTGAGTAACCCGGTGCTTGCCATGTTTGGCCTGGGGTACAGCCGCAGTGTTGATCCTGCATTGTTAAAAAAAATTGTGCCCAATATCAGTGGCCGGTTTCCTGCTCACCAGGCTGTAGTGGGTTTGGTTAACCGGCTTAATGCAGCCATGCTGCAGGCAGATCAAATTCAGCAGCAAAAATCAAATTCGGCGGCTCCCGGCATGCCAAGGGAGGGAGATATTGCACCCGATTTTACCATGAATGATGCAACAGGCAAAGCTTTTACGCTCAGTTCACTAAAAGGAAAGTATGTGCTCATCGATTTTTGGGCAAGCTGGTGCGGGCCCTGCCGTGCAGAAAACCCCAATTTAGTAGCGGCCTATAATAAATTCAGTAATAAAGATTTCACGATCCTTGGCGTATCGCTTGATGAAGACAGGGAACAATGGTTAAGCGCCATTAAAGCAGATTCGCTCACATGGAAACAGGTGAGCGATTTAAAGAAGTGGAAAAATGCAACCGTGGCCCTCTATCAATACGATGCCATCCCTTATAATGTGTTGATAGACCCGGCAGGAAAAATAATTGCAACGGAACTGAGCGGGGCAGATTTGGAGAAGAGGCTTGGGGAGTTGTTGAAATAAAATGTAAGATCAGGAAAAAAATAAGAGGCCGTAGTGGCCTCTTATTTTTTTACTTCCGAGCAACGTCTCCTGTAAGGGACGTTGCGTTCCTATCCGGGCACAAAGTTTCTTAGAGAAAAAATCATAATTTTAGGAATGCCAGTAAAGCGCACAATACCTGTTGAGTTCGGTATGTTTTTTATAACCTTTACTTGTTACAAATGGATAAACCTCATTGAGAAAGTAAATGGTTTTGATATTGTTTACAATTGGTTCAACCATTTAAAGCTGAAAGGACATTTCATTAATGGCTATGTTATTATGCCTAACCATGTTCATGCCCTGATTAGTTTTAGGGAAACCGGACAAAGTATAAATACCATTATAGGGAATGGAAAACGATTTATGGCTTATGAAATTATTGAACGGCTTAAGAATGGAAATGAAATGGATGTTCTTCGTTATCTGAAGGAGGCTGTAGAACCCGGGCGGCAGGCAAATAAAAAGCAACACAAGGTATGGGAATTGTCATTTGACTGGAAAGAATGCAGTTCAAAAAAATTCATACAGCAAAAGTTGGATTATATGCATATGAATCCATGCAGCAAGAAATGGAACTTATGCAGCAAGCCACAGGAATACGTACATAGTTCGGCAAAATATTATACTACAGGAGAGGAAGGTTTTTATCCAATTACGGATTTTATGGCAATGGAGGATATAAAGTTGTGTAAAACGAAAATTTAAATTGGGATAGATCGCAACGTCCCCTGCGGTAGACGTTGCTCGGAACAAGGAAAATTCATACAGCAAAAATTGGATTATATGCATATGAATCCATGCAGCAAGAAATGGAATTTATGCATCAGGCCACCAGAATACATACATAGTTCTGCAAAATATTATATTACAGGGGAGGAAGGCCTTTACCCAATAACGGATTTTATGACAATGGAGGATATTGGGTTGATTCAAACGAAGGTTTAAATCATTATAGGCCGCAACGTCCCCTGCGGGAGACGTTGCTCGGAATAAGAGGCCGTAGTGGCCTCTTATTTTTTTATTTTGCTGCTGCATTTTTATCTCCTCATATTAACAGAATACAGTACATTAAAAAATCCAAGGCCGGTTACACCCAATTGCATTTTTAAATCAATTGCATTTGAACAAACGAAAAAATTACCTGTTTGCCCTGAAAATTCACGCACAGCAACTGTTTGTCCCGCATAGGCAGGGTTAAGGTCGCCGGCATTACTTCCTGCTATTGCATCTTGCGGAACTACTCTTACCGTTCTGTTAATTGGATCTGTCCAGTTAAGATCAAACTGGATAGGTCCCCAACCATTATCCCAGATATTCAGCACGGTAATACGGGCCGTGGTAGGCGACGTGACGGTTACATTGCTTACAGTTGTTCTGTATGGGCCGTAAGCGCTGGTTCCTAAAGTTTCATTTGTATTATTAAAAATACCAAGCAGTGAATTTAATGCAGCCGCATCTACATCGCCATTAAAGCAGGGGCCACGCATAAACAACTTATAGGTAGAATTGTATGAAGACGCAGGAATACCAGGCACCGTAAGCGTGAAGATCAAGGTGTCTTTTCGGCCGGTTCCATCATATAAAGGAAAATTTCCCTGAACAGTAATGGTATCAAGAACCTGCCCCGCCCTGATGGTAACCTCCGATTTATCAAGCGTGAAGTGTGTATTCAATTGAGCACCTGTGGGTGAACTTACGCTGATAGTTACAGTTCTGTCAAGATCCGATGCCTTTGTAACACCAACTGGTATTTTAAACGTGGAGGTTGGCGTAAGTATTTGATAAATCCCCCCTGTTTTATTGGTAAAATGCGACAGATCATCGGGAACAACAGTATCATACTGCTGGTTCTTCTTACAGGAAGATCCGAATAATATTGCAAAAAGTACAATTCCAAATAATGATAATTTATTTTTCATACCTGTTTATTTAATTTTTTAATAGCCCTGGTTTTGAACCATGTTTGGGTTAGCGTTTAATTCATCTCTTGGGATAGGCAATGCAAACCTGAAATCGCCTGCAGCCAATGTTTGCCACTCTGGTTGGGCATCGGATGAAAGGCGCTGAACAGGAAGGTCATTCCGTTTTAAATCATAAAACCGAAACCCTTCAAAGCAAAGCTCCTTAAATCTTTCATTCATAACAGCGGTAATAAGATCAGCCTGATTGGCAAACACTTCATTGGTATAGGGGCTGATACGGTTCGTTCTCAGCAAATTGAGATCTGCAGCACCGGCGGTAATATCCGGGCTCGATTTTCTTGCATGTGCCTCAGCCCTGATCAGGTACATTTCTGCAATACGGCATGCTTTTAAATCCACCACACGGCCACCACGGGATGATTGGTAGAATTTATTTACATAATTATTTCCCGGACCCAGGCTTCCGATATAAGTAGCGCTCCGAATATCGCCTGCACCATAGCTGGCAATGAGTTTATCAGACGGTGCTATATACACCTGGTTTCCGGTGGTTGTCCATATTGCCCCTACGCCTGTACCGGTGGCAAATCGTATCCTGAAAAGCGTTTCATTATTAGTAACATCGGTCCAAATTCCAGAAAAGGCAGCCCCTGAGCTAATTGGCTTTACAGCAGAATTAATTACCTCTGTTGCGAATGTGATCGCTGAAGCATAATCTCTTTTGAAAAGTGCAACCCGGGCCTGGTAGGCAGCAATACTCACCCTGTTCAAAACAGTATCAGAAAAATTAGCAACTGTTACAGCTGGCAGGAGATTCTTAGCTTCGGCTAAATCGGCCTCTACTGCTCCCAACACTTCTGCAACAGTATTTCTTGCAGGTTTAGCCAGTGGATTTGAAACGGTCATTACCGGAATTCCCAATGGATCAGTTGCATCATATTTTTTGGCATAGGCTTCGAGCAGGTGAAAATGTCCCAGGGCCCTCAAACCCAGTAACTGGCCTTTCAGGATATTCCTGCGGGGCTCTTCTGCAGGTGTAGCCGTTACTGTTGCCACATTAGGTAAAACACGGTTCACCTGGTCTATTAATGCATAAAATCCGCCAAAAGCTGCAACCACATCTCCGCCGGTAGTTCCATCTGAACTAAACTGATAACGATAGGTTATTGCACCCTGACCGCTGTTTCCCTGGCCAAGTTTTGCCTCATCTGTAAGAATGGCATTGGTATACATGATATTTACAAAGGTACTGTATCGGCCAAAAGCTCCGTTTGTTCCTTCCTGCACATCAGCCATTGTTTTAAATGCATTGGCATCGCTGAAAGTATCGGTTGGCTGCAAATCAAGTTGCTTCTTGCAACCTGTTGCCAATAGGCCAACCAGGAGTATTGATAAATAAATTATATTTTTTTTCATTGTTATCATTTTTCTACTGAATTTTTAGAAGGTTACTTCAACACCTGCAGTTAATGCACGTGGGTTAGGATATTCGCTTATATTGAGGTTTGTGGCCCCTGCTTCAGGATCCCTTCCTCTCCACCTGGTCCAAATTGAAAGATTAGTTCCCTGCACATAAAAGCGCATGTTCGACATAAACTTGGTCCTTGCCAGCAAATCTTTTGGCAAGGTATAGGCAAGTGTTACATCACGTAATCTTACGAATGATGCGTCATGTATGAACCTTGAAGAAAAGTTTACAGAATAAGCCGGGCTGGGTGTGGAGGCCACATCGCCTGGCTTTTTCCAAAAATTCAGGCTTGCAGATTGGTTATAGCCAAAAGCCATGAAGCCGTTGGGATTTTCCAAAAAGAATTCCAGGTTATCATATTTGTTACCACCTTTCTGCCAGCTAAACAGGCAAGAGAGGTCAAATCCCTTGAACTTAATGCTTGAGCCAAATCCCCCTCTCCAGGGCGCTTCCCATGTTCCGTGAGATTGCACCGCATTTTCTGCACTGTAGATATTGGTAATTTTTCCATCCAGGTCATAATACAGGGGGGCGCCGGTGGCCTGGTCAACCCCGGCCCATTTCACTTCATAATGGCTGCCAAGCGGCAAGCCTATTGTAATTTTTTCTGTGCCGGTTTCAAAAGACTCCTCACCGCCAAGATCTAACACCTTATTCTTATTATAAGCGCCATTTGTAAACACGGTCCAAACCAGGTTTTGATTACGAATGATTTCTCCACTTACATTCCATTCAAATCCTTTGTTCTGTAATTCGCCGGCATTAACATTAAGTGTGGCACCATTACCAAAACCAGCTACGGAAGAAAGTGCTTTGGCTACAAAAAGGTCCTTGGTGCGCCTGTCGTAAATATTTACGTCACCGTAGATTCTCCTGTTCACAATTTCAAAATCTACACCCACGTTTGTAGTAAATATTTTTTCCCATTTCAGGTTTGGATTTCCTGCATAATTTGAAACAATAGTAGTAATACCGGAATAGTTACCTCCAGTATATGAAGCCTGGTAAGGATAGAATCCACCAGGGAAATTATTGGCATTTCCTGCACTTCCATAACTGGCCCTTATACGCAGACTATTAATCGGCCTTATATTGCTAATGAAGGATTCTTTAGCAGCATCCCAAACGAGACCAACAGAGTAAAAATCCTGCCACCTCGTATCAACCGGTAATTTTGAGGATCCATCCTTTCTGTAGGAGCCGGAAACGGTATATTTATTTTTATAGGTATAACGACCTGTTATCAACCCAGAAACTAAAGAGCTGGTTCCTTTGCTACCGGTTATATTTGGATACAACTGATTTGTTGCATTTGAAGGTTGAATTGCAGCGATGGTGTTCGGGCGCTTTGGATCTGTACCAAAACCCTGCACACTAAACACTTTTGCATACTCCCTTATATACTCCCCGATGGTAGAGACTTCAAAATCATGATTTTCTTTTAAATTTCTCCTGTATGTTAAGGAAGGCCTTACTGTACCCGTTAAAAAGCGGTTTAAACTTTCCAACTGAAAACCTGCACGTCCTGTAATACTGGTTGAGGTCAACCTTGTGAACACCAGTTTGCTTCCATAGTTGGTAGCCTGTGTTTCCCTGAAATCGATACCGGAAACAACAGCGGCTGTTAGATGATCAGTTAATTTATAAGAAAAATTTAAAGAGGCAATACCCTTAAACTGGTCGCTATAATTCTGATCATAAAATGTTTGATCAAGCTGGTTGGTTCCTACAAACTTGGTTCCGATGCCGGTTTGGTAAGTACCATCGTCTTTTTTAACCAGGTGATAGGGTACAGCTAAAGCAGATGTGGCAAAGGGATTACTTGTATTGAAGGCTGAACTTTGCTCAAAATTCCTCTTTGTATATCCAAGGTTTAAGCCCGCTGCCATCGTAAACCTGTCGTCAGTGAAGTCGATATTATTGCGAAGCGTCACCCGCTTCATATCAGTTCTCAACGTGGTGCCCTCCTCATTATATAAACCAAGGCTTGAATAAAACCTGGTTTTCCCGGTACCACCCGAAAGGGTAAGTTGGTGGTTGCTGAAAGATGCCGGCCTGAAAATCTCATTACCCCAGTTAGTATTGATCTTGGAGATGGAATCCAGAATGGCAAGATTTCTTGTTTGTTGTGCGGCAGATAAGCCCGCAAACCTTGGGTTGGCAGCAGAATAATAAAAACCAGGGATATTTGTATTATTAATTACAGCGCTTGTAGGGTCAGCAGCAGTCAATACTTTTCCATAATCTTCCTGCGCTTTCAGAATTTCTGCGGTATTCATGGACCTGAAAGGAAACTCAGGTGCGGATTTTAAACCCAGCTGGCCGGTATAGCTCAGCTTTAACTTTCCGGCAGTTCCCTTTTTAGTGGTTACCACAATTACCCCTGCAGAGCCTCTTGAGCCATACAAAGATGCAGTGGACGCATCTCTTAAAATATCAACCGATTCAAAATCATTGGGGTTCAACCCCTGGAAAGCAGAAGATTCAATAGGCACCCCATCTACTACATATAATGGAGCATTACCCCCATTAATAGAGCCCTGTCCACGAATAATAACAGTAGCAGTAGTTCCGGGGGCGCCGCTACCCGTTAAGGCCGTAACACCCGGAGCACGTCCCTGCAGCAATTGATCAAACGAACCAACGGGTTGATTTTCCAATTGCTTTTTATCAATTTTAGATGCTGCACCAGTGTACTGAGATTTGCGTACACGGGTAATACCGGTTACTACCACTTCTTCCAGGTTCCCGGCTTTTGAAGTAAGTATCGCATTGGCAGTATTGCCACTGATCCTTACCCTCAGGCTGTTGTAATTTACAGCAGAAACCTGTACAAAGTTAACAGCCGCCGGAGCACTGAAGGAGTAACGCCCATCAGCATCAGTGGAACTTCCTGTAGTGGCATTCACTGTTACAACAGATGCCCCTGCTATGGGATCGCCTTTTTGATCTGTAACCTTTCCGGAGATCGTTTTTGTTTGAGCCAAAATGCTGCCCTGTAAGAAAAGCAGCGATAGCATGATCGCTAATAGTTTTTTCATAAATCTAAAAGTTAGTTTTGTCCGTTCCTGCGAAAATAAGAAGAAATTGCTTTCGGGACATAAATTAATAATACATAAACTATTCTAATGACACGGATAATATATAAATCGCTGCGTACCTTATTTCTATAAAAACAAAATCAGTTTTTCTTAAACACTACCAGCAGCACCGGCAGCAATACCAAATTGGTAACAGTGGCCACCAGCAAGGTTACACTGGTAAGCCAGCCCAGGGCAAATGTACCCCCAAAGCTGCTGGCGCAAAATATGATAAACCCTGCTATCAGCACCAGGGATGTGTAAACAATACTCAGCCCTGTTTGGTTAATGGTATTGGCCACTGTTTGGGCCACATTGTTATTATTATTGGGTAATTCCTGTTTATAATTAATAAGAAACCGGATAGTAATATCCACCGCTATGCCCAATGCCACACTAAAAACCAGCACGGTACTTGGTTTTAATGGCACGCCCGCCCAGCCCATTACGCCGGCCGTAACCAGCAGCGGCACCAGGTTTGGAATGAGTGAACAAACGAGAATACGCCAGCTTTTAAATAAATACAGCATACACAATGCAATGAGCAGAAAGGCCCAGAAGATACTTTCTTTCAACCCGTTAATAATGAATTTACTACCCTCCAAAAAGGTAATACTTGTTCCGGTAAGTTTTACATGATAGGTACTATCGAAAAGGCTGTTTGCCTTTGTTTGTATTCCGTTCAGCATGCCCGGCAATGCCACGGTGCCCACATCGGCCATACTTACGCTGATCCTTGTACTTTGCCGGGCGGTATCCATAAATGAAAGCAACATTTTGGTAAGGTTATTGGCCGTACCGTTACTGTCTTTCTTTGGCCGGAGGTATTCGCCCACAAAAGCGCCATCGAAGGTATTGGGCAACATATAATTACTGCTGTCTCCTTCATAAAAAGCCTGTTTAGCAAATTTAAGGCCCTCGGCCAGGCTCAAGGGCCTGTTCATATTTGGCTGTGCAGCAATGTATTGCGCCAGCGAATCCACTTTTTCGAAAACCCCCAGGGCCCGCATACCGCTGATGCCGTGTGGCTTTTTGGTACTTACCACAATTTCGAGTGGCATTACACCCTTGAAATGCTGTTCAAAAAATTTAAGATCTGTATAAATTTTATCTGTTTTTGGAAGATCATCCACTATATATGCAATGGTTTTTAACCGGAAAATGCCAATTACCGAAAAAATGGCCAGCAAACCCGTTACAAAAAAAACCATTTTTTTATGGTCAAAAACCCAACCCTCCACCCGGGTGAGCAGGCCCGTTATCCAGCGGTTGTCGAGGTATTTCAACTGAACCGGCTTTGGTGCAGGCAAATAACTGAGTACGGCAGGCAAGAGTATAAAGGAGATAAAAAAGATAAGCATGATGCTGATGCCAGCCACCACACCAAACTCTTTTAATATGGCACTCTTGGTAAAAGAAAATACGGCAAAACCAATGGCGGCGGTAATATTGCAGAACAGGGTTACAATACCCATTTTGCTTACCATATCTACCAATGATTTTTCTTTATTTCCATTTTGTAAATACGAAGTATGATACTTATTGATAAAATAAATGCAGTTGGGGATGCCTATCACCACCACGAGCGGTGGCACCAGGGCGGTGAGTAAAGAAATTTTATATCCCAGTAAATGCATGATGCCAAGGGCCCAGATAACACCCGTGATCACCACCAGCAGCGATAAAATGGTATTGCCCACGCTCCTGAAAAACAAAAAAAGGATCAACACACTCAACACCAGCGAAGCAATTAAAAATAAACGCATCTCTTTTTGCAGCCTGTCGGCCACTACGGTGCGTATGAGCGGAAGCCCGCTGATATGTGTTTCTATTTTTGTGGATGCGCCAAACTCATCCAGCAACCTGGTTATGTCTGCAACGATTTGTGTGCGTTTTTTTGAATTGAGCGAATCGCGGTTGATGCGTACGCCCATGAGGTACGCATTCGTTTGAGGATTATACAAGAGTGTTTTATAGAACGGCAAGCTAAAAAATTTTGCTTTGGCACTGTCGAGTGCTTCCTGGGTTTGAATACTGTCGCCGAAAATTTTTACGGCATTCAGTTTTTCGGTAAAGGGATCTTTAACAAGATTTACGGCAGTAGGCACACTCATCACATCCTCCACATCACTTACCTTTTTTAATTGTTGCTGGAGTGTATGGTATTTTTTAAAATTGCTGAGTTCAAAAAGCTTATCCGTTTGCAAACCGATCACAAGCATATTGCCATCGTCTCCAAATTTTTGGCGAAAAGCCTGGTAATCGAGGTATTTGGGGTTGTCGGTAGGAATAGCCCTGGCAAACTCATAACTTAATTTTACCTGGAGGGCATAATAACCCATAAGAGCAGTGGCTGCAAACAGTAAAATTAAAAGGAGAAGCCGGTTTTTTAGAACGAATTTTGCCAGTGCCTGCCACATGATATCGGGGGTGCTTTTTGTTTTTTGCAAAGAACGTTCATTTCAGTGGTATTTTTATAGTTAACTTGAATAAGTTTTTTTACAATTGTTATCAGCAGAAGCGCTTACAACAGCCTTCTATTTTATCAGCATTCCCCGGAAACCCTTCGGGTACCTTCTTCGTTGGAGAGGGGTTGGGTTGAGGTTAATGACACACAAAACAAAGGCCATCATACTACGCAGCATAAAATACGGCGAAACCAGCCTGGTGGTCACCGCATTTACAGAACGGTTCGGTATACAGACCTACCTGGTTAACGGTGTGCGCAGTGCTGCAAAAACAGGAAGCAAGGCCATTCTTTACCAGCCCAGCTCCCTGCTGGAAATGGAGGTTTACCACAATGAACTTAAAAGCATGCATCGAATTAAAGAGAGCAACCGGGCATTTCTGTATAAAAATATTTTGAGTGATGTTATTAAAAACAGCATTGCGCTTTTTATGGTGGAACTGCTGCATAAAACGCTCAGGCAGCCCGAGCAAAACAGCGAGCTTTTTTATTTTTGTGAAGATGCGCTGGTAAAGCTCGATGAGGCGCCGCCGCCTGTAACCGCCAATTTTGCTTTATACTTTATCCTTCAACTATCGCATTTTTTTGGGTTCAGGATCAATGACCACGACAATCCCCCGGGAGATTTTTACCTGGACCTTCAGGAGGGAAATTTCACCAGCACCCAGCCTGCGCACCATCATTATTTACCTCCGGAAGATGCGTTTACAACTTCAGAGCTTTTAAAAGTGATGCAGCCGCACGAATTATCCCAGCTCAAACTAAATCATGTAAAACGCCGCCAGTTGCTTTCAAAATACCTGGAATATTACCAATTGCATATACCTGATTTTGGGCAAATGAAAACACTTGCGGTAATGGATGGAGTATTGTAGAAAGTACAGTAATCTCCTTGGTTAAAGCGTTTAATAAGCCTGCAAAAGAAAATCATGGGCAATGCACCGGCAAATGGCTATCAGAACCCAACCGGGTAATTTGGCATCTTAGAAAACTTTAACTAAAAAAACCATTACCTTTCTATTTAAAACGTATTAATTTTATTGTAACAAAACCTTAAAACATTGCAGGAAATACTTCTATCGGTCTGTGTGGGACTGGGTGTCGCATCGGCCACCGGCTTCCGCATTTTTTTACCCATGCTTGTTGGCAATGTGGCCTCACTGATGGGCTGGTACCATTTTAGCGACAGCTTTGCGTGGATGGGCAGCTGGACCGCATTTGGCGTGCTGGCCTCGGCAACCGTAGCCGAAATAGTGGCATATTATGTTCCCTTTTTAGATAACTTACTTGATAAGATTGCCCTGCCGCTGGCAGTAGGTGCAGGCACCTTAATGAGCACTTCGTATATGAGTGATGAAATAGCAGCGCCGCTCAAATGGGGCCTTGGGCTCATAGCCGGCGGTGGCGCTGCGGGCCTTATTCATTCTGCCATGGGACTGCTCAGGCTGGGGTCAAGTGCTGGCACGGCCGGCACCGCCAATCCTATTGTTACGACCGGCGAAAATGGCGCTGCGGTCACGGTTTCTATCCTGGCATTAATTATACCCGTGGTGGTTGCCATAGGAGTTATCATCCTGCTGGCATTCATCATTAAAAAACTCTGGAATTATTTTGGCAAAAAGAATAAGGAAAATTATGATGATGTGGCATGATGATCATTGACTACTTTGTATTAATTTCAGCCTGATCACCCTTTTAATTGACTGTTCAAACTGTACAGCCAGTTCATCGCCCTGTTGAAGTGCTTTTGCGATTTTTGTATGAAGTATTTGAGGGTTCAAAGGCATTACAATAATATCGTTTCCCGCAATGGCTGCTTTATAATCGGCTCCTGCAATCCGGCTTACGGCACCCATGTTCATAGCGTCGGTAACAATGAGCCCATTAAAACCCAGGTCTTCTCTCAACAATTTTTTAATAATGATGGGTGAAAGCGTGGAAGGATGTCCATTGCGGCCTATAATTTATTATTCTTAACGGTGATATGCCCTACCAGTACCGCAATGGCGAATGCCGAATCCATCACATTTTTAAAATTACCGATCTCTGTCAATGGGCCGTCAATAAAAACAGCCTGTTTATGTGTGTCTCCCTTTACAGCGCCATGACCTGGAAAATGTTTAAGCGTGGCGGCCACATTAGCATTCTGCGTAGCCCTTACAAAGCTGCTGGAAAAATTTACAATATTTTTTTTATTGGCCCCATAAGAGCGGTTGCCGATAATGGCTTTGTTGCCACCAATATCCACCACCGGTGCAAAATTTAGCCCAATGCGCAATGGCTTCATGGTTGCATTAATTTGTTCCGCAACAGCAGATGCTTCAGCCGATGACTTTGTTTGCGATGCTGCTTTTACAGCATTTGCATCCATCCATTTTTTATGCAGCAGGGATGGTTCGCAATCGCAGGCATAGAGCGGAAGCAGGCGGTTACTGTCTGTATGCAACTGATCTAGCTCTTCTCTCTGCAATTTAAAAGCGGCAATGGTCCCTTTCAAAAAAAGCACATTTGCAGCCAGGTTGTTTTTCAACCTTTTTTTTACAGCAGCATAGGGCAGTCCCAATTTTGCTGCACTTGCCAGCATGATCATTTGTGCAGCACGTTCCTGAAATGACATTGTATTATAAACCGAATCTACCTTTGCATTCAGGAGGCTGTCCGGTTCATAAAATTGCTGAACCAATGACCTTACCGCCGGTACTTGCTTAAGTACAGTATCCCGCATCAATGCATCCGTATTGGCCGGCATGTTCCTTGCCCTTTCGACCGGAAACAGCGAAATCAAAATGAGTAATTTTATAAAAAGGGCCAATTTCATAAAATGGGAGGCAAATATAAGCTCATACATACAAAATCCTTTTTGCAACTGATTTTTCTATTAAAACCAGCGCAGGTTTTTTCCCCTTTTCAAAACTTCCAAGCTCATTATCGAGCCTTAATGCCCTGGCCCCGTTACTGGTAGCCCAGCGCAGTACAGTTGAAATAGTCTATTTGAGGAAAATGCTGAAGCAGATGGCGCGATCTCATCCAGTATACCCAGGTTTTGATTGCTTGCCAGGCTATCTGTACCAAATACAATATTGCAATTATTTCTAATAAGCATATCAACAGGCGGCAGCCGGTCTTCAATGTAAAGGTTGGCATTGGGGCAAAGGCAAAAAGATACCAGTTGATGGTTCATGGTTACTAAGATCGTCTCCGCTTAAAAAACTGTTGTGAACAGAGATGATATGCTGGGCATTGGTAAAATAAGGCAGCCAGCTTTGAAAACTTGTTTTACCGGTGCTGCTGAACGCAGAAATATCGATGCCAAGATTTTTATACAGCTCCAAAAAATTACCGGATCTGTTTTGGTAAAGCTCGTTTTCTGCCGCTGCTTCCTGGTTATGGATAGAAACAACCTGGTTGCTGGTTTTCTCATTCAGCAGTTGAAATAGTTTTTTTGAAACGGAATAAGGAGCGTGTGGTACAATAGTTGAAGGTTGAAAGTTGAAAGTTGAAAGTTGGCGGAACGCACCCGCCACTTTTTCTATTTCGGCCAGTCGGTTTTCTGCCACGCTATCTACAAATCCTGCTACTTCAATAAAATTATGCCATCTAATTTTACTTTTCGTTTTCAGTGCAATACTGTCGGTTGTATTGCAGATATCGCCAACTGCCACAATGCCTTTTTTGTACATCTCGTTTTCCGCCGCCACCATGGCAGCCATTTTCTCTTCTGTGTTTGCATGCCGCTTCTGCATTACTTGCTGTATAAATTCCAGCAGCCCTGTCTTCTGCGGAATGAGCCCTTTCAGATGACTGAGCTCAATATGACAGTGTGCATTTATAAAGCCCGGGCAGAGGATGCCATTCAGCGATTCGATCCCGTCTCCGGCTTCTGTTTCATGTACAATATCCACAATGGTTCCATCGGCACTGGTAAGCAGCACCATTTCCGGTGCAAGCATCTGATAACCGTCGAATAAACTGCTTGCTTTGAATTTCCTGTACAAGGCGGGAAGATTTACTGTAAATTTGCAGCCCAAATGTAGGCACAATTATGAATTATGAATTATGAATTATGAATTATGAATTATGAATTATGAATTATGATCTGAGATCCTGTATCCTGCATCCTGTATCTTGTATCCAGATCTTAAGCATATTTGTAAAATAAACCACCGCTGCCTGAATTAAAAAATTATGTTAGACAAGTTAGATGCCATAAAAGCAAAATTTGACGACCTGGGCGTTGCACTCACCAATCCCGAAATTGTGAGCAACAACAAACGCTTCAGCGCCATGAGCAAGGAATACCGCAGCCTCGAAAAGATCGTTACAGCCCGTAATGAGTATGTAAAATTGCTCGATGATATTGAGTTTAACAAAGAAGTACTCAATTCAGATGATACCGAAATGCGTGAAATGGCCAAATTGGAACTGCCGGCATTGGAAGAAAGAAAACAACAGCAGGAAAGGATACTGCGCAACCTCCTGATCCCCAAAGATCCTTATGACGAAAAAAATGCCATCCTTGAAATAAGGGCCGGAACCGGTGGCGATGAAGCCTCTCTTTTTGCCGGCGATCTTTTTCGTATGTACCTGAAATACTGCGAAAAACGTGGCTGGAAAGCCGTCCTGCTCAGCGAAAGCGAAGGAACCGTGGGCGGTTTTAAGGAAGTACAGCTCGAAGTTACCGGCGACGATGTATACGGAACCTTAAAATTCGAAAGCGGCGTTCACCGGGTGCAGCGGGTGCCCGATACAGAAGCAAGTGGCAGGGTGCATACCAGCGCTGCCACAGTGGCGGTGATGCCCGAAGCAGAAGAAGTTGATTTTGAACTAAAAGAAAGTGATGTAAAAATGGAAACGGCCAGGAGCGGGGGCGCCGGTGGCCAAAATGTAAACAAAGTGGAAACCAAGGTATTCCTCACCCATATACCCACCGGAGTGGTGGTGGTTTGCCAAACAGAACGCAGCCAGCTCGGCAACAGGGAAAAGGCAATGGGTATGCTCCGAACCAAACTATACGACGAGCAGGTACGCAAGCAGGAAGAAGAAATAAGCCGCCGACGTAAAAGCCTGGTAAGCACGGGCGACCGCAGTGCCAAAATACGTACTTACAATTTCCCGCAGGGAAGGGTTACCGATCACCGTATTGGTCTTACTTCTTATAACCTCGATGTAGTGTTAAACGGCGATTTACAGGAGTTTATAGATGCCCTGCAGTTTGCAGAAAATGCAGAAAAGCTAACCAGTCAATAGCAAAAAGATAATACTGGAATAATACTGGGGCCGCCGACAGACCGGGGCCCTTTTTTCGTCTTATTATTTGAAGGCTCATTTAAAACAATACGCCAAAAGTTCTTTACAGTATTTTAACAAAATGTGGTTAAACTTTGGCACCGGATTTGCCTCTATAATATTAGAACAACAAATAGTAAATTTTCTCATAAGCAGTTAGTTTTGGTAAACGGCCCCTGTTTCTACAGGGGCTTATCTTTTTGGGTAAACTTACCTGCCCTCCCGGTAAAAAAGCCAATATTTAGATGCGCTTACGGCATAACTTCAAACTCATTAACTTTACCGCTCAAAAATTCCATCATTGGCTACGGCACAAAAAGAAAGGGCAAAATTTTTTAAGAAGATCAGGGGCGCCGGAGAAGATTCGGATGCCGAAATGACATTCGTAGACCACCTCGAGGAACTGCGCTGGCATATTGTGCGGGCGCTCATTGCCTGGATGGTGGCAGCCATTGGGATCTTTGTTTATATAGACTGGGTATTCGACAATATTATATATGCACCTGCCAGGTCAAATTTCATTACTTACTCTTGGTTTTGTAAACTTGGTCAAAAGCTGGGCCTGGGTGATGGGCTTTGCATGCCGCCTATTAACCTCAACCTGCAGGGCAATACGGTGAGCGGGCCCTTTATGTCGGCGCTTAATATTTCCATGGTAGGAGGAATCATCATTGCCTTCCCTTACTTGTTTTGGGAATTATGGAAATTTGTAAAACCAGCCCTTTCTTCAAAGGAAACCAGTTATGCAAGAGGAAGCATTTTTTGGGTATCGCTCTGCTTTTTTACCGGTGCGGCATTTGGTTATTTTTTACTGGCGCCTTTTACATTTAACTTCCTGGCAAATTTTAAACTGGGTACCAGCACTGTTTATGAATATAAACCAACCCTCGACGACTATATAGAAACCCTCACCAACCTGCTGCTTGGCTGCGGCATTGCATTTGAACTTCCGGTGATGGCCTTTGTATTAGCAAAGATCGGCCTTATCAATGCCGGTTTTTTACGCAGGTACCGTAAGTATGCATTGGTTATTATTTTGCTTGTGGCTGCCATCATTACCCCTTCGCCCGACTGGACCAGCCAGGTAATTGTATCGCTACCACTCTTATTGTTGTACGAGTTAAGCGTGTTGATAGCTGCAAGGGTGGATAGAAAACGGGCTGTTGAAGAAAAACAATGGGAATAAACCTGATAATGGAAAATGAAAAAATGGATAATTGATAATGAAGGAAATTATCCATTATCAATTACCCAATTATCAATTGAACTTATGCTTTTGCCTTATACCCCATCAATCCTGCACCTGCAAGCACCAGGCCGGTAAATATCAGTAAAGGAACGGGGTTGTGTTTTTCCCCTTCTGTTTCCACTTCTTTTATTACACTGGCATAAGCAGTTTCTTTGTCCTGCTGTTCTTCGGGTTCAGCTGCCGCCATTGTTTGCCAGCTGTTCATATCCCTGCCAGTAAGTTTGGCGAGTTCAAACAATTCTTTTTTACGGCGGGCTTTGAGGTCCCTGAGGTATTTTTTCCCGGCCTCGCAGTTCATATCGCCCTGCGCAGGATGCGTGATCACGTATCTTGCCTGGAAGTTTTCTGTATTGGGAGTCACCTGGAACATAAGGTCCTGCGGAAAAGAATTGCGGTTGTACCTGAAATGCAGGCGGGTAAAATGTACATTGCGGCTGCCGTTATCGTATTCTTCCTCCTCATCATTTACATCGCTGTAATCGTTCCAGTCTTTACCATGCAACCACCATACGCCGCTGTTTACCAGGTCCTGGTCTGTAGGCGGATTGCCAACGCAGGGATCGCATTTCATGGGGTTTACAGGTGTTACATTCCAGGCGTATTCTAAAAAGGAAACACTTTTGCTTTCATTCTTCCACTGATGCTGGAAAAGGTTGCCGTAAAATGCCCCGAAATTATTTTTTACAAACAGCGGCACATTGTTGCCAGTAGGCATATTTACATTCCGGTAATTGGTACACTCAATGCGGCCCTTACGGGTAAATGCATATACAATGAGGTCCTGGTCGCCATCGGCATTGGCCATTCCAAGACGGATGGGCAGCATGAATTTGGGCGAGTTGAATTTGATCTGCAGCGGCCGCAGAAAATTGCTATTGAGTTTCTGCTTTTCTTTTTCATTCACTTTCACCACAAAAAATTTGAGGTTGCTTTTAATATACGGATCCAGAACCTCTTCTGCATTGGCAGGAATTTTATAGCCATTCTCATTCAGCCAATCCTTTAAACCGGAACTTTCTTTTGCAGAAAGAATGAGGATGTCGTACTCCCCCACTACATACTGTGCTTCGATTTTGACGGTTTGTTTTCTTTTGCTTACTGCCATTCCAGATACCACCACTTCGCTCATAGATTTGTTTGCATCCATTGCGCTTTCTTCCCTTTGATACCCATAACAGGGGTTCTGGTCCCAGTATTCCACCAGCCTCGGCGCACTGTAATCGTTCAGGCGTTGGAAAATATACTGGTCAACTACTTTTATGTCTTCTTTTTTAAGCACCACAGGAACCGGCACCACCATGGCAAAATCTTTTGTATTGCCTTTAAAATCGTTGTACATGGTGATTACATTCTTGTTGCCATCCCGCACCAGTATCACCTGGCTTGTTTTGTTTGTAAGGCTCCCATCGGCTTTGCTTACATAAAAGCCGCAGAAGCTCATGAGCAGGTGACTGCCAAGCAGGCCTGCAGCGATCAATGTGATTCTCCTTTTCATTTTTTGTTGATTTAAAAGCCCCTCAGAACTTCTGCTAAAGAAGAAGAAAGGCCGGTTATTAATTATTGTTTTGATTTTTATTTCGATAGCTTATAATGATTACCCCTTATTCCCGGTAACAGCTTCCAGCTCCGGGTTTCCCCTGGCGGATTAGCTGTAAGCGCTTTCCATTCGAATTTCTTTGCAGCAAATATTTTATCAAGCACCGGTACCAGGGGCTGCATAAACACGAGCACCCAAACCGGTGCACCATTTATAAATTTGAACGTAGCCAGGTAAAAAGCAACAGCAGCCACTACTACACTAAACAGTATTCTTGCTGCCGTATGATCGGGAATGGTTTTAGGATCGGTTATCATGAAAAATGAAAACAGTAGCAGGCTGCCGGTGCTTACAGACTGCACAAAAAAATCAAGCGGCCATCCCAGGTAAATGACCTGGCGGAAAAAAATTAAACCGGCAAAAGCTCCTAAAAATGCCAGGCTGGTATCGAGTTTCTGCACTCTTGTTGCCACTATAAAACCGAGGCAGCAAATGCCAAATAAAAGCACGGTGCTGCTTCCCCACTGGCCCGGGCTGAACCAAGCCTTCCCGGTTAATAAAATACTGCCTGCAATGCCCAGCGCCGAAGGATTGAAAATGTGTTTACCATTAATGCGCAACAGGTATTTCGACAGAATAGAAATAACTGCTGCCAGCATTGCCACCGGCACTTCATTTGTTTTAAGGAGTAAACTAAGCCCGAAAGAAGAAATGATCACAGAGAGGTAACCATGCCTGATACGTTTCCAGTAAGGAACTGCTTTATTGCCAAGGAAATACTCCGACAACAGTTGAGCCCCAATGCTTGTACATAAATACGTGGCATATAACCACCATTCGGCCTCCCAGTGCAGCCAGTAAATGCCATAACCTAAAAAAATACTTTGAAAAAGGATCTGGAAATACCGTGCATCTTTAAATAATCGCATAACAGTTGATTTGGCATATGGATGCAGCCACTTTCTTTTTTACACAACTCAAATGTTAAAAAATTGATAATGGAATAATACAAAAAGGAAAATGCGCTTTCGGGGAGCGCATTTCTGTAGTTCAACATGAAAGATCCCGCAAAAAATAGCTATTATCCATTATCAATTAATAATTAGCCATTCAGTAATTATGCATTAATTTTACAATCATAAATATTCTGCCATGTATGCTTTCGATAAAAACAAACCCATTGCCATAGGATGCGATCATGCAGGCTTTGACTGCAAGGAAGACCTGATCTCATTTTTAGAAGGAGAGAAAATGACCTTCCGGGATTTTGGCACTTTCAATAAAGATTCAGTTGACTACCCCGATTTTGCCCACCCGGTGGCAAAAGCTGTGGAAAGCGGCGATTATGCCTTTGGAATTTTACTTTGTGGTAGCGCTAACGGTGTAGCCATTACCGCCAACAAACATACAGGCGTTCGGGCTGCTATCTGCTGGGGCGAAGAATTGGCCGAGCTGGCCCGCAAGCATAACAATGCGAACATCATTTGCATACCGGCCCGTTTTATTACGGACGGCATTGCAGAAAAAATGCTCGACACATTTATGAACACGGCTTTTGAAGGCGGCAGGCACGAAAAAAGGGTGGAGAAAATATCCTGCTGAACGGCGGGTTTTTGCCATTCCTATAGTACGGTTTCAACATAAGTTTATTAATCAATATTTTTCCCGAAATATTTTCCGCATGAAAAAAATTCTGGTGCTGCTATTTATCCTGGCAGGCTTTACAGGTATTGCCCAAACAGACGAAGCCTCCACTTATGCTTCCACCATCACTACATCAGACCTGCAGAAACATCTCAGCGTAATTGCAAGTGCCGAAATGCAGGGACGTGAAACCGGTACAGAAGGCCAGCGCATGGCCGCAGCATATATTGAATCGTTTTTTAAAACACTCGGGCTTCCTGCAGTTGAAAAATTAAACGGCTACCAGCAGTTTTATCCTTTGTATATAGACAGTATGTTAAACGTTTCATTTTCTGTAAAAGATAAAATGGGCGCTTACGGAACAGATTATATCGTTCCTGCATCCACCAATAACAATGGAAAATTCAAAAGTAAAAAAATTGTTTTTGCAGGTTATGGCATTGAAGATGCTAAATATACCGACTATGCTGATTTGAATGTAAAGGGAAAAGTAGTGCTTATTATACTGGGCGAACCCAAATCGGCAGACGGCACTTATCTGATATCCGGTACCAAACGCGGCAGCGAATGGACCTTTCCGGGGCTCTCCAAAAAACTTGCCATTGCCGCCTCCAAAGGCGCCGCAGGTGCCCTGGTAATTAACCCAACAATGGAAAAATTTTCATCCCGCCTGGTGGAAAGCGGAAAAAGAACAAATGTTTTTTATCCCAGGGAAAGTAATAATAGCTCATTCAATTATGCCCTCATCAGCCATGCTTATGCAAAAAATATTACCACTACTAATTTTGATTCCATGATGGCCATGGCCAAAAGAAACGCTCCTTTTTCAGTTACCGGCAACTGGAAAAACAGGGAAATAAAAAGCAAACTGAAATTTGAGTATAAAGAAGAAAGAAAGACGGTAAATGCCAGTAATGTGCTGGGCATCATTGAAGGAAGCGATAAAAAAGATGAATATGTGTTCCTTACCGCCCATTACGACCACCTGGGCATGCGTGACGGAAAAATATTTTATGGTGCCGATGATGATGGCAGCGGAACGGTGGCTGTACTAGAAATGGCAGAAGCATTTGCCAAAGCCAAAGCAGCAGGAAAAGGCCCCAAGCGCACCGTGGTTTGTTTAACGTTCAGCGGAGAGGAAAAAGGTTTATGGGGAAGCGAATTTTACAGTGAAAACCCGGTTTATCCCTTAGAAAAAACTTCGGTAGGCCTCAACACAGATATGATCGGCCGTATTGATACCGAAAGAAAACTGGCCGATACCATGAACTATGTGTACGTGGTGGGCCACGATAAACTCAGCAGCGAATTGCCATTGATCAACGAGGCCCAGAACAACAAATACACAGGCCTTACGCTCGACTATAAATTTGATGACCCCAATGATCCCGAACGCGTTTACTTCCGCAGCGATCATTACAATTTTGCCCGCAAAGGGGTGCCGGTATTGTTTTTTAACGACGGCATGCTTAAGTCCGATTATCACAAACCTACCGATACAATAGAAAAAATAACCTGGTCGCTTTTCGAAAAACGGGCACGCTTGATCTTTTATACAGCATGGGAAATGGCCAACCGGGACCAGATGATCAAGCGGGATAAACCCATTCCAACTGCAACAAGATAGCATTAGCTTAATAGAGCCACTCAAAAAAAGGGTGGCTTTTTTTCTGCTGACTTATTTTATTTACTGCTTAGAACGGGAGAAAATGAGTTCAAGCAAAACGGCAGGGAAGTCTCTGCAGGTATAATGCCTATCCCAAACATTTATTTTTCTTTCCACTCATTATCCTGCTTATTGGCATCGGGCACATGCAGGCTCCCTAATGAGATGGAAGCAACCATTTTTGCTGAAGAAAAACTGATGATGGTACTGGTATTGCCCTTTTCCCATATTGCGGCAGATCTGTATATCTTTTCCATACTGCCATCTTTATAGGTAATGTTAACATGCACCGGAACGGGTTTCCTACCTACATTTTTTATGGTAAGTGTTTTTTGCCTGCTGCCATTTACAAATTTTGCAATGCCAATATCCGGAACTGTGTTATCGAAGAACCATCGTTTCCAGAACCAGTTAAGGTTTTTGCCGCTGCCTGCATTCATGCTGTAAAAAAAATCGTATGGTAAAGGGTGTCGTCCATTCCACTGTCGAAAATAATGGTGCAGGCCTGCGAAAAACAGGTCATCGCCCAGTATCTCTTTGGCAAACAAATAACCGAAGGCTGGTTTAGGATAAGCATTCACAAAATAAGCCGGTCCTCCAATTTGCGTGGTAACCGTGGAAATGGGAAAATCGAGTTCCGTGCCGGCGATCATTTCGGTGGGCGCCACCCCATAATCATCCTGCAGGGTGGAATCGATCATGGGACAAAGCAGCCATTCCCCCAGGGTGGCCCAGCCCTCATCCATCCAGGCATATTTTGTTTCATTGGTACCCATATAAAAGGGGAACATAGTATGAAAAATTTCGTGCGTAGTAAGTGTGATGCCCTCAAGCCGGCTGGTTACAGGATTGTCGTTCACCATCATAGGATATTCCATCTGATCGAGCCCGTCGAACACGCTGATATGGTTATACGGGAAAGGCCATTTGGGAAAACGGTAACTCATTAATTCCACTGTTTTGCGAGCATCACTTATCACATGAAAATAGTCTTCGTGCGCCCTGTTAAAAACAGCATCTACCCGGGTGCGGCGTTTGGTTTTTTTATCAACTTCCAGGCTGCTGCTTTGCCACATGTAATGATTGCTGGTGGCAAAAGCTACGTCGGGAACATTGCCGGCTTCAAAATGCCAGGTGTTTGATCCGTTATTTGCATTAATATCATTTGCAGCAATATCTGCACTGTCAATGATGGTAATAAATTCATCGGACCTTTCAGCCTTCAGGAGCCTGTCGTAATATTTCTGGTTGAGTACATCCCTTGTATTTGTAAGATCGCCGGTGGCCCAAACCTGGTACCCTGCCGGCACGGTTATATTCATACTGAAATTACAAAAGTCATTATAGAACTCCTGCGTACCCACATATTGGTGCCGGTTCCAGCCATCTGTATCGTTGTACACAGCAATACGGGGGAAAAAGTAAGCTATAAAAAATGCGCCTTCATCCACCTGGCCCTGCCTTACATGAGAGCTTTTATTGAGCGTATAGGAATATTGGATCAGGAAATTTACCGACTGTTTTGGTTTCAGCGGGCTTATCTTCACATTCATATTGGTTCCGTCAATATTCAATTTTGCAGGGTCCTGTTGCTTCCCGTCAATTTCAATCTTTTCGATCCGGATACCTTCCGTTACATCTTCTGCATCAAGTTTCATCATGCGCACCGATCCCTTTTTGTAAAGATTCGGGTATAGCTTAAACAAAATATCTTTTAACGTATCCGGGCTGCTGTTAAGGTAATTGATTTTTACCGTGCCGCTTATCAGCCTTGTCTGCGGGTTAAACAGCACATCCAGTTCGTACTGCCCTGTATTTTGCCAGTATAAGGGGCCTGGTGCACCTGTTAAACTCCTGGTGCCTTTTTTATATGCCGGCTGCAGGTTGGCAGGCATAGGTAAAAGTTTTTGTGCGGATAATGCGGTGCACAAAAATGCGGTGACGAGCAGCGCAGTAATATTTTTCATGAAAATTTTTTATACAAATAGAAAAAGTTGTTTCACGCAAAGTAACAAATCTGTGGAGAATTGAACCTGGATTGTTTCTTTTCGTTCACTGTATTCTCTGTGTCCGCATCTTCACCAACACGATCATTTGAGATACACTTAAATTAAGGTTTAAAATCCAGCTTGCCTTTTATACCGGCCTGTTTCATGATTTCGAGCTTGAGTTTACAGCGCTCAATATCTTCCTGGTAGCCTTTTATCTTTTCATCCATGAGTGAAGAAAGAATGGCTTTTTCATAATTAAGTATGGCGGCTTCAAAATTCAAGCGCAGTTCTTCCATAATGGCCCGTTTGGAGAATATCCATGATTTTTCGAGCGTGGGAACCGACAGGCACCTTTGAAGGTGTTTTTCAAGATCGTCAAATCTTTCCAGGTCGGTCAAAAAAGTACTGTAATGAAAATAGGGATGCGGGTATAAAGGGTCGCAGCGCATGGCAGTGAGAAAATGATTCTCCGCCCGGTCATAATCATCAAACTGTGTTTTGAGTAGCCAGCCCATGGAATTATGCGCAGGTGCGTGCTTGGGGTCTTCGTATAAAATAGATTCACATTTGCGGTATGCTTCCGCATAAAGATTGTTCTTTATGTCTGCTTCACTTTCCAGGTATAGTTCATCTGTGTTCATAGCATTTATTTTAGGTTCTGTTCAAAAGGATTTACACTAAGGTATAAAGCTTTAGGCGAAGAAATTACACAAAAAAACCGCCCCCGGATATTTAACGTTTATGCCGGGTTTATTGCATTAAAAAACCCGGAAAATTCCGGGTTATTTAAATAATGTAATTGTCTATTCAATGTGATTTTTTTTATTTATGCTGCGTGCAAACTCTTTAGCCTGCCCAATTCGTTCATAATATCGGGCATGTATTCATTAAACTCCGCCTGGAATTTTTGTATCTGCATGATGGCATAATCCTTTTCCTCCGGGTCAAGCTGGCGTTCCATCTGTTTTAACTGTGCCGATAAATGCGGAAGGCCTACATTGGTAAAAGAAGGGATGATCTTGTGCAGCAATTGGCCGCCTTCCATAAATTTGTTTTGGGCAAAAAGCATGTTGAGCCGGGAAATTTCTTTGGGTGTTTCTTGAACGAAAATTTCAAATATCTCTTCCAGCTCATCCACTAAATCGTGGTAGTACTGACGGAGGAACTCCCTGTCAATTTGTTTCTGGGTCATGGGGTGTTTATTTAGGTTTAAATTAGGTTTAGGGATAACACTGAGTTCTAATAACTAGAATACAAACATAAAAGATATTATTCAGAAAACCAATAGTTTGCAAAAATATTTCTCGTAAATTTACTGTGATCAACGAAAAAGCCCCCTATTGTGGGCTCTGATATTTTCCTCATTATCAGTGCATTACCACCCTAAAATCCATGCAAAAATAAGGGGGGCCACAATGCTGGCATCGCTCTCCACAATGAACTTAGGCGTATGGATATCCAGCTTTCCCCAGGTTATTTTTTCGTTTGGAACCGCCCCGCTGTAGGAGCCGTAGGAGGTGGTGCTGTCGCTGATCTGGCAGAAATAACTCCAGAAAGGCACATCATGCCATTCCAGGTCCTGGTACATCATGGGCACCACGCAAATAGGAAAATCGCCCGCAATACCACCGCCGATCTGGAAAAAGCCCACGCCTTTTCCCCCGCTGTGCTGGCGGTACCAATCGGCCAGCCATACCATATATTCAATACCGTTCTTAACGGTACTGGCTTTAAGTTCGTTTTTAATAACGTAAGAAGCAAAAATGTTACCGGTGGTGCTGTCTTCCCAGCCCGGGCAAATGATCGGAATATTTTTTTCTGCAGCAGCCACGATCCAGCTGTCTTTTGGATCAATTTCGTAATACTGCGCCAGGTCGCCGCTCAATACGGTCTTATACAAAAATTCATGAGGAAAAAAACGGTCTCCCTTTGCTTCGGCATCTTTCCATTGTTTTACCAAATGCTTTTGGAGGCGGCGGAAAGCTTCTTCCTCCGGTATGCAGGTATCTGTAACACGGTTGAAATGGTTTTCCAAAAGATCCCATTCGTCCTGTGGCGTAAGATCGCGGTAATTGGGAACACGTTTGTATTTACTGTGCGCCACCAGGTTCATTACATCTTCTTCGAGGTTGGCACCGGTACAGCTGATGATCTGCACTTTGTCCTGCCGGATCATTTCGGCAAGACTGAGGCCCAGCTCTCCGGTACTCATGGCTCCCGCCAGGGTGATCATCATTTTCCCACCCTCCTTCATATGTTTTTCATACCCTTTTGCGGCATCCATTAATGCGGCTGCATTAAAATGGCGGTAGTGGTGCTCTATAAAATTTGATACCGGTCCTTTGTTCATTATAGTAAAATTTTAGGTGACAAAAATAGGTTTTTTTGATACGGCCTGCTTAAAATTATTGCAGGCAGTTTTTGATGTACTGCCTTTAAAATTCCAACCCGCCTGATCCTTCTTTGCCTTTATCTTTACAAAAAGGATATCAATGAAAAAAACAGTCATTTCAGTGCTTGTGCTGATTTCCGTGTTTAATTTACATGCCCAGATTACGGATGAACCCATTAACCTCCTCACAAAAACCGGGGAACTCAGGGGAACATTGCTGGTACCCGAATTTGCAAAAAAATTCAATCTCATTATCCTGCAGCCCGGCAGTGGTCCCACGGACCGGAACGGGAACAATCCCCTGGGTGTAAAAGCAAAAAGTTACCGGTTGCTGGCAGAAGCGCTTGTTCAAAAGAAAATTGCCGTACTGCTGATCGATAAGCGGGGCGTGGGTGCAAGCGCCAGCGCAGGCAGGGCCGAACAGGAGATGCTTTTCGAGGATTATGTAAATGACCTGGCCGACTGGGCAGCGATGATGAAAAAAGATAAACGTATCAAAAAAATGATCATAGCCGGGCACAGTGAAGGTTCTTTAGTGGGGATGATAACCGCCAAAAAAATAAATGTTGACAGGTATATTTCGCTATCTGGCATAGCAGAACCGATTGACCGGGTAATAAGCTGGCAAATTAAACAGCAGTCGCCCCAAATGAGTTTGCTGGCCGACTCTATGTTTGCCCGCCTTAAAGAAGGGAAAAAACTTGACAGTATCCCTCCTGCACTCTTCATGCTCCTGAGACCTTCCATTCAGCCCTATATGGCATCCTGGATGAAGTATAACCCCTGCGAAGAGATCAAAAAACTTACGCTGCCTGTACTCATTCTCCAGGGCAGCACAGACATACAGGTTACAGAAGAAGAGGGACATAAGCTGCATGCCTGCAACCCCAAAACATCATTACTGATCATAAGCGGCATGAACCATGTTTTAAAAGAAGCGCCTGCAGACCGGAAAAAAAATATGGCTACTTATAGTGATGAGAAGCTGCCCATTAAGCCTGAGCTGGTGGATGCAATAGTGAAGTTTGTGAAGTGAAAGGAACACGGAGGAAGCCCCCTGGCCCCCAAAGGGGAAAGTTGGAACACAGGCTATTCAAATTGACCGGGTTAAAGTATACTAAAAACTGTGCCTTTGCGCCGTTGTGAGCATCTTTATTTAATAAAGAAGAAAAAGTTATTTATTACGTCTTCCATTTTTTTACCAGGTACCTGATTACCAGGTAAAGTGTAAGAAGAGAAATGATGTAGTAAATGATATTTTTAAAAGAGGGAGATCCATCAAAAAAACCCAGGCCAAAATATATTCCCAAATAAACATTGGCGATCATCCACAGCAATACAATGGCAATGCTGTTGGCAATTTTAATAAAAAAATCCCTGGTTTCCTGTTCTACACCCATAATCGGCCTTGTTCAAAATTTGAAATCAAAAAGCTAATCAAAGATAAGATTACCGGATAAGTAATTGCTGAAAATCGGCGCTGTCGCCGTTAAATACATTGAAATCTACAAACGAATCAATACCGTTTACATGCGCCGATTCGCTGTGCTGCCAAAAAAGCCATTTACGCCCGATGCGTGGCCGGTCTTTTACCAGGTAATGCGCCACCCAAAGCGGATAATGATCAAAGCGGGGGGAAAGGAAACGATTATAAAAATCCACGTTTGTGTAAATGATGGGTTTTACGCCATAGTTTCTTTCCACCAATAAAAGCCATTCGGCCACCCGCTGCTGAATCAGTTCTTTTGAAACGCCGTTATCCTGTTCCACATCCAGCACAGGCGGCAGATCGCCGGGTTTCAGTTTTACCCTTTGCACAAAATTATCGGCTTGTTCAGCAGCATTTCTTCTTGCATTAAAAAAATGATAGGCTCCCCTTGGTAATTTTTGCTTTGCCGCATGTACCCAGTTTCTGCCAAAGCGTTCGTCCACCAGGTCGGTTCCTTCGGTGGCTTTTATGAATGCAAAATCAATATTTACACCCCTGATGTTCATCTCTTTTACATCTGGCCAATTGATATTACCCTGGTAACGGCTTACATCAATGCCATGTACAGCATAATTGGAAGGAATATAGGTGCCAAATTCCTTGTAGTGAACAAAGGAAGGCTTTGAAAAATATCCGTTGAGCCACCAGGTAATGCTGGCAAGTGCTGCCAGTATAAGCAGTACAATTAAAAACGTTTTTGCTTCTGTAGATTTCTTTTTTCGCTTAGCCATTTGCAGGTTGGCGGCAAATTTCGGGTATTAGTTCAATAATTTCTTTACAATTGTTTTACCGGCTGCGTTAATTTTTACAGAATAAACCCCTTTGGCCCAGGAAGCTGTATTGAGATAGACTATTTCTGTACCGTTGTTAAGCAATACTTCTTTTTGGTGAACCAGCTGCCCGGCTGCATTATAAACGCTGAGCGAAGCTTTGTCGGCATTAAAATCGTGCAGGAAAACCGTAACCGGGTTGGTAGCCGGATTTGGATAAATTTCCACCACGCCTGCCCCTGTATTTTCCGGCACCAGTTTTTTAGTACTATTATTCCTGCTGATCAGCCAAAGTTCCGGATCTACCAGTACCGTATCGGCCAAAAAGCCTATCTCTTCCAGGAAGATCTCCTCATTTACCGTATGGTCAACGATGATCGTTTTCTGCTGTGTGGCATTTTTGAATGTAAGCGGAACCGGCATTTTATAAAACCCAACACTGTTGTGCGAAGTGGTTTGGCTGATTTTTATTTTCACATTATTACGCCCCAGCTGGCTCCATTCCACATTATAGGAAGGATATCCTTCTCCTGCATACCACTGGTTAAAAAAGCTGGTAAGATCTTTCCCGGTTTCGGTTTCCAGTACCCTTTTCAGATCTGCTGTACGTGCATATCCATGTTTAACAGCCGGGTCGTTCAGGTATTTCTTTATGGCGGCAAAAAACATTTCATCACCCAGTATAAACTGCAGCATCCTTACCAGGTACGAGCCTTTATTATAACTCAGCCTTCCGCTGAAGATGCGGCTAACATTACTGGTATCATTCACCTTTACAGAACCGCCGGCCTGCGATGTAATACTGTTAAGCACCGCCTGGCGGTTGGCAATTTTATTGGCGGGGTATTTTATTTCCAATACCAGCGCTGCACTGTACGTGGCAAAGCCTTCGTTGAGCCAGATATCTTCCCAGCTACCGCAGGTAACCATATTGCCAAACCATTGATGACCGAGTTCATGCGCCATCAGGCTTTCATCGGGTCTTATAATGAAGGTAGAGGTTTGGTGTTCCATACCGCCACCCCATCCAAACTGCACATGACCATATTTTTCTCGGATGAACGGGTATTCGCCAAATTTTTCATGAAAGATCTGCATGGCTTCGAGCACAAGCGGCGTGTTATTTTGAAAAAGCGCAAGGCTTTCGGGGTAACAATATGTTTGCATTGGAAGATTTTGGCTTCCCAGCTGAACTGAATTATTAAAGACCGCATAATTTGTAATAGCAAAGCATACCAGGTAGGAGGCAATTGGATAACGGTGTTTCCAGTAAGTGGTTGTTTTTCCCGCCAGGGTTGTTTCTGATTGCAATAAACCGTTGGAAGCTGCCTTGTAGGCAGAAGGATGGGTGATATAGATATCAACAGAATCTGCTTTATCGCCCAGTTGGTTTTTGCAGGGCCACCAGTCGGCAGCTCCGTAGGGTTCACTGAGCGTCCACATTACCGGGGTTCCGGCGTGGTTGTCCAGTATAAAGGAACCAAAACCGGTACTGGGTGGCACCCCATTATAATAAATACTAACAGAGTCTGTATTGCCGGCATTTAATGCCGTGGCAAAATTTATTTGCAGGGCATCGGTACTGTGCGTAAATGAAAGGTTGGCCGACTGGCGTTTTACACTATCTGTAACCAGGCTGCTGCTTAAATCCAATGTAATGGAAGACACAGAAGCGGTGGGTACAAAATACAGGGTTACTTTTCCCTTTATAAACCTTACTGCGGGATCGGCCTCCCATTCACAACGGTAATATTTCACGTCAAAATTATCAGATGCAAAAGTTCTGTTAAGACCTCCCTTTTCAAACAAAAAACGATGGGCATTCTGTTCCATTTCCGCAATAGAAAGGTTAGATTTGCATTCTACCGTTTGAGCAAAACCAGCAAACGGCATAAACCAAAGAGATAACAATAAAATCCTCATAATTAATTAGTTATATACTGTTTTTACTTCATTTTTTTTATTGAAAGGCAATAAGCGGGCAAGCTTCACCGTTAAGACAACCTACAGGCGATAAACGCTGTATTGCTAAACCTATATAAATCACTTATGAAGAACAGTATTAACCTTCATGCTTCGGTGGCATTCATGGCCGTAACCTTAATAACAGGTACTGCAAATGCAGAAAATATCACCGACACTACACAAAAACTTTTAGCAGTTACCGCTAAATCTTCTGCCGCTCCAACCACAAAAACCGTGCTGCTTCAAGAAGCAAATGTAGTTTACCCGGCAATTTTTGTACAACATAAAGAAGAGTCATCAAATTATGTTGAAAAATTCAGCAAGAACCGGAAAGATTACCTGGTGCGTACTTACCAGCGCAGCAAACGATGGTTCCCAAAAATAAATAAAATATTAACCCGCTACCAGGTACCCACTGAGTTTGCCGTATTGATGGCACTTGAAAGCGGGTTCAATGGCAAAGCCAGGTCGGGTGCTGGCGCTTATGGTTACTGGCAGTTTATGGATGCCGTAGCCAAAGAATACGGCCTTAAAATAGTGGAAGAGAAAAAAGAGGAAGTCCTGGCAAAAAAAGACAGGAAAAAAGTTGCAGCAACAGAAAAAAAGCCGGCAGCAAAAACAAAAGCACCTGTGGATGAGCGCACGGTTTTCGGAAAATCCACCCATGCGGCTGCCAGGTACCTGAGAGACAGGGCACGCAATTTTAATAATGATCACCTGCTGATGGCAGCCAGTTATAATTATGGTTCGGGCAATGTAAAAAATGCGATGGCTCGCAGCGGAAAAGCAAACCCCACATTCTGGGACATACAGAAATTTTTGCCCGCCGAAACAAAAGCTTATGTGCTCAACTTTATTGCAGTGAATGTGGTTTTTAAGAACTACAGCAAGTTCGCGGCCAACAAGCTCCAGTTTACGAATGTGTATACCGAAGAAAAAACAATTGATCCGAAAACACTTGAAATGTTGCCGATGGTCATCGGAAATATATTGTAAAGAAAAGATCCCCTTTCAATACTAAGCGGCTTCCCGAGGGCCGCTTATTTATTTATATTAACCGGTATGCTGATTGCGTAAAAACCTGTTGCCTTTTCTTTTAAGAATGATATTTGAAATGCTTGGCTGGCCCTGCTCCGAAAGAACAGGATAAACAATGAACATGGAATCTACCACATCAAACGCCACCGATTCCAGTTCTGTATTGAGTTTCTGCACAAAATGCCGCAGGTTGCCGCTGAAATACCCGCTGAAAACCAGGTACCCTGCCTGCGATTCAATAGCATTGAATTTATAATAGCCCATCATATTTTCCACGTCGGCCAGGGCAGGCGCCGCACTGATATATGCAATGACCATACACTTCATGAACCGTTAATTTAAGGCGTTAAAACAGGCTGCTGAGGTTATAAACAAGAGAGCAGTTCCCTGGTTATGCTGCTTGGATGGAACGAGTGGGGAAACCAGGCGTAATTGTTACTTAAGGGAATGTGCGGTTTGCGGATTTAGACGACCTTACATTAACGCTCAATCAGTACTTGAATGAAGGCATCAGAAATTTAGAATAATATAAGTTTTCAGAAACCGGTCAGACGGAGACCGGTCAGACCGCATCACTTCTTCATCTCCTCCAGCTGTTTCTGCATCTTAAACATTTCATCCCTTAACCTTGCTGCTTCCATAAAATCGAGGTCTCGGGCAGCTTTCTCCATTTCTTTTTTTGTGCGGGCAATGGCTTTTTCCATTTTTGGAATGGTTAAGTATTCTTCCTGCTCTTCAGCGGCCACGGTCACCAGGGCTTCATCGGGCTGGATGGCATAAGGCCGGCTGGGATCATAACCTTTTACATCGAGCACGCTGCCCTGCGCCATGATCTGGTCTTTGGTTTTGAAAACGCTTTGGGGAGTGATATGATGTTCTATATTATAAGCGATCTGTTTCTCCCGGCGGCGGTTGGTTTCATCAATGGTTTTCTGCATACTATCGGTCATCTTATCTGCATAAAAAATTACCAGCCCGTCAACATTTCGTGCAGCACGGCCGGCGGTTTGTGTAAGGCTGCGTTCGTTGCGCAGAAACCCCTCTTTGTCTGCATCCAAAATGGCCACGAGCGAAACTTCTGGTAAATCGAGACCTTCCCGCAGCAGGTTAACACCCACCAGAACATCTATGATACCCAGGCGCAATTCCCGCAGGATCTCCACCCGCTCCAGCGTATCCACTTCGCTGTGTATGTATTTGCTTTTGATGTTTATGCGGTGCAGGTATTTGTCCATCTCTTCGGCCATGCGTTTGGTAAGCGTGGTCACCAGCACCCGGTCGCCCTTTTTAATGCGGTTATCAATTTCGTCCAGCAGGTCGTCCACCTGGTTAATGGAAGGACGGATCACAATCGTTGGATCCAATAAGCCAGTTGGCCGCACTACCTGTTCCACCACCACACCGCCGGTTTTTTCCAGTTCATAATCGCCGGGTGTGGCCGATACAAATATGGCCTGGTTGGTAAGGTTTTCAAACTCGTGAAAATTCTGCGGACGGTTATCTAACGCTGATGGCAGGCGGAAACCATAGTCCACCAATACCAGCTTTCGGCTGCGGTCGCCACCGTACATGCCACTAATTTGCGGAATGGTTTGGTGGCTTTCGTCAATAATGGTCAGGTAATCTTTGGGGAAATAATCGAGCAGGCAGAAGGGCCTTGCGCCGGGTTTGCGCCGGTCGAAAAACCGGGAGTAGTTTTCAATACCGTTGCAATAGCCCAGTTCTCGGATCATTTCCAGGTCGTAATTCACCCGCTCACTGATGCGCTGAGCTTCTATGTATTTTCCGGAATTTTTGAAATATGTTTCCTGCGCTGCCATTTCATCCTGTATTTCATGAACCACCTGTGTAAGCATATCCTTGGGCGCCAGGTAAAGGTTGGCGGGAAAGATGGCCGCATTTTCCACGGCTCCAATGCGTTTGCCGCTGCTGAGTTCCAGTGTTTCGATGCTTTCAATTTCATCGCCAAAAAAACTGATGCGGTAACCAAAATCAACGTAGGGCAGGTTAATATCCACGGTATCTCCCTTTACCCGGAAAGTCCCACGGGTAAAATCGCCCTGGCTTCGGTGATAAAGGGAGTTGACCAGCGCATGCAAAAATCCCTGGCGGCTGATCACCTGTCCCTGTTTGATGCGGATAATTCCGTTTTCATATTCGGTGGGGTTGCCCATACCGTAAATGCAGCTTACGCTTGCCACCACTATAATATCACGCCTGCCACTGAGCAATTGTGCCGTGGCCTGCAGGCGCAGCTTATCCAGTTCTTCATTGATGGCTAAATCTTTTTCAATGTATGTATTACTGGTAGGGATATAGGCTTCTGGCTGGTAATAATCGTAATAACTAACAAAATAACCCACGGCATTATCAGGAAAAAATTGCTTGAACTCCCCATAAAGTTGCGCCACCAAAGTTTTGTTATGCGTAACGATCAGTGTGGGCCGCTGTACATTTTGTATAACATTCGCCATGGTGAATGTTTTTCCACTGCCCGTAACGCCCAGGAGGGTTTGATAAGGTTCGCCATCGAGCACGCCCTGTGTAAGCTGTGCAATGGCCGAAGGCTGATCGCCTGCAGGCTGATAAGAGGAATGTAGTTTAAACGGCAATTTGGTTGATGGTTATTGGTTGATGGTTGACGGTTGATGGTTGATGGTTGATAGTTTTTCCCTTGACGACTCAGTTAATTTATCAACCCAACTTTGAACATCTGAAACTTTGAACTTTTAAACATTATTCATGCACCGACAGGATAGGATGCGAATTGATATGCGCCAGATTTTTTGTATTGCCAATGGCAAACAGTCTTTCAAAAAAGCTATGCTTATGCGGCATGATCACCAGCCAGTCGACAGAATGATTTTCCAAAAATTCCTGCACCCCTTTTTCCACATCATTGTTTTCTGCATTGATATAAACAGGATCAAGCGTGGCAAAGGCCTGTTGAAATGCTGCAAGTGGTTCGGTTTTTTCACCGGGTTTATCAATGTGAAGCATGAATAATTTTGCATGAAACCTGTTCAGCCAATAAGCTACTGCATTTACCGGGCCGGCGTCTTCAATTTGATGGTAATCGGCGGCAAAACATAGGCTTTTTACAGGCTCCCACCTGAACCCGGCCGGTATGGCCAGTACCGGCATTTTTAATTCCCGGAATGCGGCCGATGAAGTACTGCCCCATAACAGGCTGCCCGAAGCTCCGCTGCTGCCCATAACAACAAGCATCGGTTTTAACTGATCGCAAAGCTCCTCAATGGTATGCAAGATAGACCCGGGGCTTAAAAAGGTATCCAGTTTCAGGCCTGGGGCAAGCGCCTGCAGCCGCTGCTGCTCTGCTTTCATGGAGTTTTCGGCAATGTTTTTTATTACCTCCATTTCCTGCATGTTTACCAGCCCATTTTCGCCGGTAAACACCAACTGGTAGGCGTTTACCAGTAAAACCGATGCATCAGTATGTATGGCCATTTCCACGGCATAATCTGCTGCATTTTGTGCCATTTCAGAAAAATCTGTAGCTACTAATATGGTATCCATGATTCCATTGTTTATTCCCTAAAATTACGTAAAGTTTGAAGCCGGTCAGCATCTGTTTAGGGGTATTTTATATTGGGGTATTTCGGAAAAGACCCCTGATACAGGAAAATCCAAAACAAGTCCCCATCTTAGTTTAAGATATTGAAAAAATATTCCCTATCTTAACTTCATAAAATTATTGGCATATGACAACGATCGCATTGTATAACTTAAAAGGAGGCGTGGGAAAAACGGCTTCCTGTGTAAATTTTGCTTACCTGGCTGCAGCAGATGGTTTCCGTACCCTGCTATGGGATATTGATCCACAGGGATCATCCTCTTTTTATTATAAAGTGAAACCAAAGGTACACCCGGGCATTAAAAAACTCATTACAAAGGATGCACAACTGGAAACCGCCATTATGAGCAGCGATTTTGAAATGCTGGATGTGATCCCTGCCGACAACAGCAGTAAAAGTTTCGACATCATGCTCGAAGAAATGAAGGGCAACAAAAACCGGCTTAAAACGGTATTAAAACAACTGGACAAAGAATATGATTTTGTTTTCATTGACTGTCACCCCGGCTTCAGCGCCTTCAGTGAAAATATTTTCCAGGCGGCGGATATTGTACTGATGCCGGTGATTCCCACCACGCTTTCTATCCGCACGTACAATATGGTAAAGGATTATTTTAAAGAAAAGGATATCGACATAAGCAAAATGATGTGCTTTTTTACCATGGTGGATCTGCGTAAAAACATGCACAATGAGATCATGGAAGAGTTGTACAAAGACAAGCGTTTTTTTCAGAATTATGTGCCTTACCTGAGCGATGTGGAAAAAATGGGTGTGCATAAGGCACCCATCATGGAGTTTGCCAACAGCAGCTATGCTGCCAAATGTTACCGTGAACTCTGGACGGAGATCAAGGAAGGAGTGCTGGAGTAAACTACCTGATGCGGTAGCTTTTCAATTTTCTTATAAAAAATGGTATCGCATTTCCGGAAAACGGATCAATCTGCTCTGATACAGATTCAATCAACCCGATTCCTCTGGCGAAATAATTTTTTCTTACCGCCAGGATGGTTTCACCCAGAATAGGAACAACAACAACCATTGTGTCTCTAACGTAGATCACATTGGAATAGGTGCTGTCGAAAACCTGGCGTGTTATATTTTTTTCAATGATCTGATATCTCGACACGGTGGTTAACCCATTTGCAACAAACTGATCGCTCCATGTGGCTCCCACTGCTTCGTTTGCCTTAAGCGCAATCTGCATATAATTTGTAATTACAGAACCGCCAATACCTGTACCGGAAGCAATAAAATTAGAAATAACATTACCATCGCAGTTCAAATAGGTATTCTGGCCGCTGCCAACTTCTTTTATTTTTTTAAATGCAGCTCCGTTGATTGTGGTATCTGCGTTTACATCATAAACAAAACTGCGGTCGGTTCCGGTACCCCCCGTCGAATCCACAAAATTCAGCCTGGTACTGTCGCACATCGGCATATAATCGCAGGTAAGGCAAACCAAATTACCGGTTGGGGGAGCGCCGCCTCCCTCAAAGTTTAACTCCTTTTGGCAGGAACTGGCAATTACAATAAGAAATATCAAACACCCGTAAAATTTGTTCATATCTAAAAAATATTATTGTTAAAAATAGGAAACTATTACTACTTTCGGCATTTTAAAATTCGGATTTATGAGAAGAGACCTGTACAGCTGGCAAAGCCCTGCCCTGGGTGCAGAAATGCCCATAGTAAATTACGGCCATTACGGCTTTGTCTTATTGCTGGTACCTACTGCCGGGGCCGATTACCTTGAATATGAGCGTTTTCAGCTAATGGATGATATACAGCCATTTATTGAAGCGGGAAAATTGCGTGTGTTTTCTGTAAACAGCGTAAATAAAGAAAGCTGGCTTAATAAAGAAATGCAGGGCGAACACAAGGGCATCCGGCACAACCAGTTTAACCAGTATATTTTTGAAGAAGTGGTGCCTTTTATCCGGAAAAACACTTCCGAAGAAACGCCTATTATCGTTAGTGGTGCATCTTTTGGTGCATTGCACAGTATGAACCTTTTTTTAAAGCGCCCCGACCTTATTAATGGCGTTATTGCCATGAGCGGTGTTTATAACCTGACTGAATACAGCAATGGATTTTTTGACGACCAGGTTTATTACAACAGCCCGGGGCATTATGTTCCCAATCTTTCAGATCAATGGTACCTGGATAATATCCGCCGCAGCAATAATATTCATATCGTTACCGGCAGCGGCCCCTACGAAGACCCGCAGGCTGCCCGGGATTTTTCCGGCGTATTGGCAAGTAAGGGAATAAATCATGAACTGGATGTTTGGGGAGAAGAGTGGAAACACGACTGGCCTACCTGGAGGGCCATGCTGCCACATTACCTTGAAACTAGATTTTGATATAATAAAAAAAGAGGCAACCTTACAGTGCCTCTTTTTTTTGGAAATGGTTTATTAATTCTTCACCACTTTGTATGTAGTAGTTTTTCCGTTGCTGATCACCTGTACAATATAGGCTCCGGCAGGCAACGAAGCGGTATTCAGCTGTTCGTATAATGAAGGTGATTTTTTATTCCCTTCTTTGGTCCACAGTACAGAACCGGAAGCTGAACTCAGTATTAATTTATAGTTCCCTTTTACAGTGCTGCCAAGCATTACCGAAAGCCTGTCTTTAAAAGGATTGGGGAAGACCAGTTCTGGAGCAGCCGCATCTTCCACGGCTTTTTCTGCCGTTATTTTTGAAATTAATGTACTGGTGCTGTTTAATCCCTGAACAGGGTCGGCGCTCATTGTTTTTCCTGCCAGGAGTTGTTCTTTAATAATGAAGCCTGCCAGGTACTGGTAAACATTTAAATTATCAAGAACCACTGTAATATTACCTGCTGCATCTGCACGAACATTGAAGAAGCTTGCGTAATCAATGGTATTATAATCGGTATCAATGGTATCAGAAATACTTCCGATGGTAATAAGTGTTTTATTGCCTGAAAAAGCACGGCTTGCAAAAAAATCCAGATTATATACAGCCGAACTGCTCAGTCCGGAAATGGTAAGGGTGCGCCTTGCTGCGTCAATAGAATTAACCTGCAATACTTCTGGCGGGCACATGGTTGCAGCAGAAGCATAACCATAACCATTATCCACAAAGCGTGGACTTGAGGAGAGGGCTGCAGAAAATAAAGAAGGGCTTCCATCACTGTATTTAAACGCCGTACTGTATTGGCCGGCCTGCGGTTTCCAGTTATTCCATTCTGTATTGTTGAATGTAACCTTACCGTCAGAAATATTTACCTTAACAAGACGGTCAGGTGTGGAGGCAGACAATACGGTTACCGTCACAATATCAGAAGAACTTAACCCTCCGTTGTCGGTAACGGTAAGGCTGAATGTATAAACCCCGGGACTGGTAAAGCTGACAGGCGTGATAGCATTAGTGGGAGAAGTAATCACCACACCCTGGAGGTCTGACAATGGAGTCCACAAATATGCCACAACAGTTCCATCGGCATCAGAAGAGGCGGTTCCGTTCAAATTGGCTGTGGTTACCGGTAACTGTATGGTAATATTAGTTCCGGCATTTGCCAATGGTGCCACATTGGTGGTCGAAATAACAGTAACCTTAACGGTATCCATGCTGCTAACACCGCCATTGTCAGTCACTTTCAACTCGTAATAATAGATTCCTCTTACCAACGACCTGATACGGGTATTTACAGAAGAAGGCGACACAATAAGGTCTCCTGATGGTCCTGAAACTTTTGTCCATTGGTAAGCAGTTATAGTTCCATCGGAATCGGTACTTGTACTGCCAGACAGGTTTACCTGCGATAAAGGAAGGTTAATGCTGACATCTGCGCCGGCATTGGCAACAGGTGGTTGATTTACCTGAGGTGCTGCATTTACAGTAAGCATCATAAAATCGGTTGCAGTTGCACCAGCATTATCTGTTACTTTAAGTTCGAACTGGTAGATGCCCTGCGCAAGGCCGGTAATTGATGTGGTTGCAGAGGTTGCAGAAACGATCGTTCCTGCTGCAGGGCCGGAAATTTTTGTCCAAAGATATGAGGTGATCGTTCCGTCGGTATCAGTGCCGCTTCCGTTCAGCACTGCAGAAGAAACGGGAAGGGTAATGGTTTGATCGTTTCCTGCATTTGCAACAGGAGCCGTGTTAGCCGCAAACGGATTTACCGTTACAGTCAATGTATCATTACCATTTAGTCCCGGTGTATCCCAAACATTCAGTACAATTTTATACTGGCCCGGGGCCGAAAAAGTAATATTGGTACGGTTGTGCCATTCCAGGTCAATGCTGGCAGTTCCTGGGCCGCTCGCCACGGTCCAGCGCCTTGCGGCAATCGATCCATCGGGATCATAGGAGGCACTGGCGTCTACTGTTACAAAATTTACGGGGAGCGTTACAGACTGATCAGCCCCCGCAATGGCCACCGGGGCCTGGTTTTGATTATTATTATTATCATTAACCGTAACAATCAGTGTATCCGAGGCGTTCAAACCGGGAACATCCCATACATTGAGTACAACCTTATATTGGCCAGGGGCAGAAAAAGAAATATTGGTACGGTTGTGCCATTCCAGGTTAATACTGGCTGTTCCGGGCCCGTTTATCACACTCCATCGCCTTGCAGCAATAGATCCATCAGGGTCATAAGAGGCACCCCCATCTACCGTAACATAATTTACTGGCAGGGTTACAGACTGATCTGCTCCTGCAATGGCCACGGGCGGAAGATTTGCAGAAACCGCCGGGTTAACCGTAATGATCATAGTGTCCTTTGCAGGGGCATTGTTGTTATCCCAAACAGTCAGCTCAACAGTGTACAGGCCTGCTGCAGTAAAGGTCAGGGTAGTAATGGACAGCCATTGGTTATTGATGGTTACAGGAGCCGGCCCATTCAGCACCTTCCACATATACGATGGGATAGTGCCATCCGGATCATAGGAAGCGCTGGCATTTACCTCTGCCTGGTTTATGGGTAATGTTATTGATTTGTCGGGCCCGGCGTTTGCTACCGGAGGCTGGTTAACCGTTACCTGTGTAGCGGGGTTTACCGTCACAACCATTGTGTCTTTTGCAGGCACGGAATTGTTGTCCCATACGGTTAACTCTATTTTATATTGACCTGCTGCCGTAAAATATACATTGGTACGTTGTTGCCAGTCGTTATCAAAAGTGATTGCTCCCGGACCGCTTACCAATTTCCAATTATATGCAGCCAAACTGCCATCGGGGTCGTATGATCCGCTGGCATCAATAAGTGCTGAATTAACAGGAAGAGTAATACTTTGGTCGTTTCCGGCCCTTGCCACAGGCGGTTGGTTAACTGCCGGGTTCACGGTCACATTTACAAGGTCGGTTGCAACAGCGCCTGCATTATCAGTTACCTTCAGCTGAAACTGGTATGTTCCCTGCAGCAGGCCGGTAATGAGGGTAGATGCAGCGGCGGGATTAGCAATCGTTCCTCCGGCTGGCCCCGAAATTTTAGTCCATTGATAGGATGCAATGGTTCCATCAGGATCGGCAGCGGTGCCTGTTAAAGTAACACTGTTTACAGGAAGGGTGATGTTACGATCATTTCCTGCATTCACCCAGGGAGCGGTATTGCCTACAGGCCCGGTTCCGTTTCTCCGCTGCCTGGCCATCCACTGGTAGATATTTTGAGAAATTCCGTCGAGCATAAAGTTTGCAGGCTGCAACGCCTGACCTCCGTACCAATAGTTCCAGCAACAATGGCCTCCTCCGTTATAATTTGTTTGTACATAAATAGCAGAATTGGGTTTAGTAGCATTCATCCTGTTTACAATTGTCTGCTGGTCTCTAAAATCATTTACCTGTTCAAAGGCCAGGTATCTTCCACCACTCACGGCAAAATTGTCCATCATATTGGGATAAGGCTGGTTATCCTGAGGCGGCATCCCTGTTACAGAAACAACAGCTGCCACCTGTGAGGCATAATTGTATGGCCCTCCGTAATTATCCCCGCTTACAAATGTAGAAACGCACCACCCACCATGAGATAAGCCGGTAAGGTATAGCCTGTCCGGGTCTATGCGGTACATTCCCTTCAATAACTGAATTTTATCATTCATTACTGATTCAACAGGAAAAGAAGTGCCGGTTTGAAGACTGATAACAATAAACTCCACTGTATTGCCATCAACATTTACATTGCCGTTCCAGCCGGAAGCAATATAGGCAGCGGGCCCGTGAACCAAAAGGGCGTTGGCATTATATCCAACCTCACCAATACCGGGGAAAAAAATAATGGTGGGATAATAACCCGTAGGATTACTGTTGTACGAAGAAGGAAGATGCACATAGGCATTCCAGCCACCAACACTGGTTAAAAACTGCTGAGCATTTGCCCCTGCATTTACAAATAATACAAAAAGGAGGATGAGTACCCTTAGCTTGAACAATTTTTTCATGAACGATTTTTCTGGACTTGTATTAGAATATTTTTCACAAATGACCCCATACCTGATGCATAATGATCAGGCAGCGGAATTTTTTTCTATGTGGTTGTGAGAAATGGGGGCCTTCTTTAAAGTACCGGGGATCATGCTTACACTCTAAATTCCGGTTGTAAAAACCTGTACTCAGATGGCTGCAAAATTCCGGCTTTTGAAAACTCCAATGTGTAGTCTATACACGTATGTTTTTGTAGTACATTTAAAAGCACTTACAACCGGGATTGCATGACGTGTAAGATATTGTAAAAAAGCATGTTAGCTATTGTCAGCCTGGAGTAATTTTATCCACCGTTTTCCACAATTTTTTCGGCGTTGTGGATAAGCTTTATTAAAATCAAAAACCATTTAATTTTTCTACTTTTATGAAATGCAAAAAAAGCTTTTTCTGTTAGATGCCTATGCACTCATTTTCAGGGCTTATTATGCATTGGTACGCAGCCCCCGCATTACCAGCAAGGGGCGCAACACCAATGCACAGTTTGGATTTACCAATGCACTTATTGATCTCATTAATAATCAAAAACCCACGCATATGGCGGTATGCTTTGATACGGCAGCCGCCACCGAACGCCATACCGATTTTGCAGATTATAAAGCAAACCGGCAGGAAACCCCCGAAGATATCAGGGAATCTGTACCCGATATTCATAAAATAATTGAAGGGTTCAGCATACCGGTCATCGCCATTGACGGGTACGAAGCCGATGATGTGATCGGCGCTTTGGCCAAACAGGCAGAAAAAGCCGGGTACGAGGTATATATGGTTACCCCCGACAAAGACTATGGCCAGTTGGTCTCCGAAAATATTAAGATCTATAAACCGGGTTACCAGGGCGGAACATTTGAGATACTTGGGCCCAAAGAAGTTTGCGAAAAATGGGATATTGAAAACGTGGGCCAGGTAATTGATATGCTGGGGCTCATGGGCGATGCGGTGGATAATATTCCTGGTATTAAAGGCGTGGGCGAAAAAACAGCCTCCAAACTTTTAAAAGAATACGGTTCGCTCGAAAAAATCCTGGCCAATGCCGATCAGATCAAAGGTTCCATCGGCGAAAAAATAAGAGCGGGAAAAGACGATGCCATCATCAGCAAAAAACTGGCCACGATCCTTCTCAATGTTCCGGTGGAATTTCACGAAGAAAATTTCAGCCTCAAAGAAAAAAACAAAGAAAAACTAATTGAAATTTTTGAACAGCTTGAGTTCCGCACCATGGCAAAGCGGGTTCTGGGCGAAGAAATTAAATTGAATACCGAAGCAGCTGCCGCACCGGCAGGCGCCCAAATGGACCTTTTTGGAAATACGGTTGTTGCAGCACCTGTTGAAAACAAAATAGTGGGGGCAGAAACAGATGAAGTTGCGGTGGCAGCTTCAAAAAATATTCAGAATACCGCCCATGATTATAAGATCGCCGGGGCCGCAACCATCGTTAAATCCGTAAAGGAAATTGCAGAGATCTGTTTTGATACAGAAACCACCAATATAGATGCCAACCTGGCAAAACTGGTGGGGCTCAGCTTCAGCATTAAACCAGGCGAAGGCTGGTATATACCCTGTCCCGATGATGACAATGCGGTGCATGCGATCTTGACCGAATTAAAACCTTTATTCGATGATGAAACAAAAACATGGATCGGTCAAAACATCAAATACGACCTCCTTGTACTCAAATGGTATGGCATAGCCATTAAAGGAAATATTTTTGATACCATGCTGGCCCATTATGTAATTGAACCCGATGGCAAACGCGGCATGGACTGGCTCAGTGCGAAATACCTGGGTTATGAGCCTGTTCATATTGAGGAACTCATTGGCAAAAAAGGGAAAACCCAGGGAAATATGCGGGATGTGGAAGTGGAAAAAGTTAAGGAATATGCAGTGGAGGATGCCGACATCACCCTGCAGCTGAAAAATGTGTTTGTTCCTAAGCTAAAAGAGTATGAGGTGGAAAAGGTTTTTAATGAAGTGGAAAACCCGCTGGTAAAAGTGCTTACAGATATGGAATTTGAAGGTATCCGCATTGATGAAGGGTTCCTGAACGACTATTCAAAACTTCTGGATGAAGATGCAAAAAAATCAGAAGCGTCTGTGTATGAACAGGCCGGTGTAAAATTCAACCTGGCCTCACCCAAACAATTGGGAGAAGTCTTATTTGAAAAACTGAAACTGGACCCCAAGGCCAAAAAAACCAAAACGGGCCAATACGCTACCGGCGAAGATGTGTTGCTGAAGCTTTCAAAAGAACATAAGATCTGCGATGAAATCCTGGCATTCCGGGAACTCACCAAACTTAAATCCACCTATGTGGATGCATTGCCCCAGCTGATCAATCCCAAAACCGGACGAGTGCATACCAGTTATGCCCAGGCCGTGGCCGTTACGGGCAGGCTGGCAAGCAATAACCCCAACCTGCAGAACATTCCCGTGAGAACCGAGCGTGGAAGGGAAATAAGAAAAGCGTTTATTCCAAGAGACGATAAACATGTACTGGTTTCGGCCGATTATTCACAAATTGAACTGCGTATTGTGGCTGCCATCAGTGGTGATGAAAATATGTGCAATGCTTTTCGCAGCGGTACCGATATTCATACGGCTACGGCCGCCAAAGTATTTAACGTACCGGAAGCAGAGGTGCAAAAAGAAATGCGCTATAAGGCCAAGAGTGTAAACTTTGGCATCATCTATGGCCAGGGCGCATTTGGGCTGGCAGAAAACCTGGGTATTTCCAGAACAGAAGCAAAAGAGATCATCGATAACTATAAAAAACAGTTCAGCGGTATCCAAAAGTATATGGACAGCACCATTAATTTTGCCAAAGAGCATGGCTATGTTCAAACACTTATGGGACGCAAACGCTGGTTAAAAGATATCAACAGCGCCAATTTTACCGTTCGGGGTTTTGCCGAAAGAAATGCCATCAACTCCCCCATACAGGGAACAGCTGCCGACATGATAAAACTGGCCATGATAAAAATTCATGACGCATTTATTAAACATGGGTTCCGGTCTAAAATGCTGCTGCAGGTACACGATGAACTTGTTTTTGATGTACTGAAAGATGAGCTGGAAAAAGTGAAACCGGTGATATTAGACTGCATGCAAACGGCGCTTGAGCTGCCGAACGGCGTTCCCACCACCGCCGAAGTAGGCTCGGGTGAAAACTGGCTTGCAGCACATTGATCTTATAAAACACAAGGTATTTTTTTGAATAAGCATATAAAAGCCCACCTGGCCCTGCTGGCCACCAATATTTTTTTCGCCATCAATTTTACGGCCATTAAATACCTGGTGAACGGCGGATATGCACAACCTTTTGGCATCAACCTGGTGAGGGTACTTGTTTGTACGGCACTTCTGTGGGTACTTTTTCTTTTCAGGAAAGAAAAAACATGCTTCGAAAAAAAAGATTACGGCAGGCTTTTGCTGAGCGCTTTAACCGGCATCGCCATCAACCAGATGCTTTTTGTAAAAGGGCTTTCATTAACCTATCCCATTCATGCCTCATTGCTCATGCTTACAACGCCCATCCTTATAACCATACTGGCGGCGCTGGTACTTAAAGAACGTTTGAGTGGTTACAAAATATCAGGGCTGGCCGCAGGCATCAGTGGTGCGGCCATACTGGTGGCCGCTGCGGCTGGAAGCGGAAATGCCGCTAATGTTTTTTGGGGCGATATACTCATCATTCTCAATGCCATTTCCTACACTTTTTATTTCATCCTCGTAAAACCATTGATGGCAAAATACAATATGGTGGCGGTTCTAAGAATGTTATTTACACTTGGCCTCTTCATGATGCTTCCATTCTGCTGGAACGAGTTCAATGCCATCAACTGGCGCTCGTACGGATTTTTTCAATACCTGAGTATGGCGCTTATTGTAATAGGCGGCACTTTTTTGGCCTACTTATTCAATATTTACGGCATCAAAATGCTGGGAGCATCCAGGGCAGGCTTCTATATCTATTTTCAGCCGGTTTTTGCCGCAACCATTGCCATTATTATCTTAAACGAACAGTTAACCCTGGTTAAAGTGCTGGCGGGTTTGCTCATTGCGCTGGGCGTTTATCTTACCAATAAAAAAAACAGTGATGCCTGATTATTATTTTGCAGTTACTGATTCAGATTATGCCGAAGCAGCCGCATTATTCAGGGAATATGCGGCCTGGCTCAATATAGATCTGGGTTTTCAGCATTTTGAAGAAGAACTCCGGGAGTTAAAGTCAATGTATGCAAAACCATTTGGGGGCATCATTCTTTGCAAAAACGGAACAGCATGCATTGCCTGTACGGGCATACGGAAAATAGATGCTCAGAATGCCGAGCTCAAGCGGATGTTTGTAAAACCCTCTTTTCATGGAAAAGGTATCGGTTCTGCGTTGCTGAAAATGGCGCTGCAGCTTGCCAGGGATTGCGGCTACAAAAAAGTGAAACTCGACACCCTTAATACCATGCTGCCCGCCATGGAATTTTACAAAAAATACGGGTTTAAAGAAATACCGGCCTATTACCACAACCCCAATGCAACTGCTGTTTATTTTGAGATCATTCTCTGAGCATTTATTTGGCTTATCTTGCACAAAAAAGTAGACTATGCCTTTTCAGACTAAAACCGTATTCATCACCGGTGCTTCCCGTGGTATTGGTAAAGCGATTGCCCTGCGCCTGGCAAAAGCAGGAGCAAATATTGTGGTGGCTGCAAAATCAACCACCGAAAACCCAAAACTCGGTGGAACTATTTTTTCTGCAGCAAAAGAAATTGAAGAGGCAGGCGGTAAAGCATTGCCTGTTCAATGTGATATCAGGGATGAACTGCAGATACAGATCGCTGTTGACAAGGCAGTGGAAACATTTGGCGGCATCGATATCCTTATCAACAATGCATCGGCTATTTCACTTACCCCTACCGAGCAAACAGAACCCAAGCGTTTCGACCTTATGCACGACATTAATGTAAGGGGAACTTATTTTGTAAGCAAGGCCTGCATACCGCACCTCAAAAAAGGCAACAACCCGCATATTCTTACTTTGAGCCCGCCCATTAATATGGACAGTAAATGGTTTGCGAACCATATTGCTTATACCCTGAGCAAATACAACATGACCATGATCGCACTTGGCCTGGCGGCAGAACTGAAAAAATATCATATTGCCGCCAATGCCCTGTGGCCTCGCACCACTATTGCCACCGCAGCCGTACAAAACCTGCTGGGCGGCGATGCTTTAATTAAGATGAGCAGAACCCCGGATATTGTTGCAGATGCCGCATTTTATGTATTGTCTAAGCCCTCAGATTCTTACAGCGGCCAGGCATTGATCGATGAAGAGGTGTTAAAAGCAGAAGGCATCACCGACCTGGAAAAATACAGTGTGGTACCGGGTGCTAAATTGTACAATGATCTTTTTGTGTAAGCAATTATTTTATTAATAGCCGCAGGTGTGCAGATCAGATTGAGCTCCTGCGGCTTTTTTTCAGCTCACGGTTTTCGGCAAAAGGTGTCCCTGTTGTGCTTTTTCATTAAGCACAACTACGGTAATACAAATAACCCTGTACAGCTGCAGCAAACTTTTTATACTACCCTTTTGTTTTCTTACATGCATCCGTGCATTCATGGCCTTTTTCTCCATGGGCCATTACACATTTACCTGCGCTGTGGCAGGCGTCGGTACAAACATGGTCCTTCAGGTTCATGGTATTGGCGGCACCAGCCTTGCAGGCATCTCCGCATACATGGTCTTTTTCTCCGTGTTTGCGCATATGTTTTCCATTCATACACGCTTCAGTACAAATATGCTTTTTCATCTTAGCCTTTTTCTTGCCGTTTTGTGCATTTACAGCAACAGCTGTGAACAGGAACAGCAATAAGGCAAGTGTTGCCCTTTTGATTGATACCATCATTTTTTAAGATTTAATTGTTTACAATGCCTGTTTATTCCATATATACGGAATAAATCACCCGGCAGCTGAAGGAATTTCAATTATTTTTTTCTGCAGCTGCTTTTACCCTGCGTATCTGCTCCACGCATTTATGCTTTTGGTTAAGGGCATTATGCCTGCTGCTATAGCCGTACCGCTGTTGTTGATAATAAATCTTTCTACTGACGCAAAATATTTTTGATAGATCTCGCCCCGCAGATCAGAAAGTATATGCGCTTCTTTTTCCATCATAAAGAGAAAATGCACACCTGGTTTGGTATGCATTTTCAAAATTAACTGCTTCTATCCTTATTTCTTATTGAATAAAGGTTTCTTACTGGATGTTTTTACAATCCCTTTTGCCCTGGATGTATTGGTGTTTCCGTGAAAAGGGTCCCTGGGCGTCGTTAAAAATTTTTTGGGCGCAGGCACACTCTGTCGCTCAGAAAACAAAGAGGCCTGCACCGGCTCACCGGGCTCTTCATTTCCCACACCGGCATCTTCAGAAGCTGCATCATCATTTACTACTACAAACTCTGTTACTTCCACCATTACCGGCGTTATCAAAATTTCTTCCACACTATACGTTGGTACCGGAGGAGGTGGTGGTGGCAAAGGAATAATAGTCGCCTTTTTAGAGGCAGGTTTTGCTACTACGGCCTTATTTACCGTTGCCTTCTTAACCGTTTTATTTGCAGCTTTTTTGGGCGCTGTTTTTTTAACTGTCTTTTTTTGTACGGCTTTTTTAACCGTTGCCTTTTTAACCGTTTTCTTTACCGCCTTTTTGGCTGCTGCTTTCTTAGCTGCCTTTTTGGGCGTGGCTTTCTTAACCGTTTTTTTCTTATTTACCTTTTTTGGCGCCCCCCTCTTTGCTGCCTTCTTAAAAGGTTTTTTTGGTGCGGCTTTTTTAATCGTTTTCTTTTTTGCAGGCCCTTTTTTTACTGGTCTCTTTTTAGGCGCCGATTTTTTTGCTGATTTTTTTACTGCCGCCTTCTTTTTGGGGGCAGCTTTTTTTGCTGCTGCTTTTTTAGCAGGTTTTTTTGAAGACTTTGCCATAGTTTGTAAGATTTTAAGTTTGCTCAATAAAATTAAAACTTCTCTATGATATACAAAAAAATTAACAGCTTCCTTTTTTTTGCTGATCTACTTTAAGTTACACACAGCTTTTCATGCAGCCTGTCCTGTTAAACAAATCCTAATAAAATTTTTCTTTGATGAGCGGTAACATTCCGGCCTGTGTGTACGTATAATTTCGTAGAACAAACCCAACGGGACCAGAACAACGGTATCTAAAAACTACAGTTATGACCATGGCCAAACTATCAACACTCCTCCTCTGCCTGCTTCTGAACCATTGTCTCTTTGGTCAAAATGCCCCAATTGCCAAAAAAAGCCTGGCAGCCAAACGCACCCAGGCGGTAATAAAAATTGACGGTATACTGGATGAGGCGGCCTGGAAAGATGCACCCGTTGCCGATAAGTTTACCATGCTGCGCCCTGCACCCTTTATTCCCGAAACAGCCGAAAACCTTACGGAGGTCTTTTTCCTTTACGACGATAAGGGCATTTATATTGGTGGCTATTTTCACGAAAAATATAAAGACAGCATGGCTTATGAACTGAGCGGACGGGATGGATTTGGAAACAATGATTTTGCCGGAATCATCTTTGACACTTACAACGATAAACTGAATGGCTTTGAATATTTTGTAACCCCGCTGGGCGAACAATGGGACGCTAAATTTTCACCCAATATGAATGGCAACTCAGAAGATTTTTCGTGGAATGCTGTTTGGGAAAGCGCGGCCAAAATACACAACGACGGCTGGAGTTTTGAAATGATGATCCCTTATTCTGCCATTCGTTTTGGTAAAAAAAATGTGCAGGATTGGGGGCTCAATATTGTTCGTAAAAGAGAACAAAGTGGCCAGCAGCTTTTCTGGCAATCCATTGACCCAAATGTAAACGGCTTTTTAACCCATGAAGGTATGCTGAACGGCCTCAGCAATATTAAACCACCACTGCGCCTGCAGTTTTCGCCCTATTTTTCTGCTTATGCCAACCACGATGGCCTTTCCAAAAAAACCACTACCCCTGTAAATGGCGGCATGGACCTTAAATACGGCATCAACCAGGCGTTTACACTCGACATGACCCTGATACCCGATTTTGGCCAGGTGCAAACCGATAAGCGGGTACTCAACCTGAGCCCTTTTGAAGTACAGTTCCAGGAAAACCGGCCTTTTTTTACAGAAGGGGTGGAACTGTTCAACAAAGGGAACCTTTTTTACAGCCGCCGCATTGGCGACCAGCCCATCAATTTTTACAATGCGTATGCAAATGCCGATTCATCGGAACATGTAAAAGAAAATCCCGAAAACAGTAAACTCGTTAACGCCACTAAAATAAGCGGACGCACCCAAAAAGGCCTGGGCATTGCCATGCTCAATGCCATTACAAGCCCTCAGCATGCCCTTATTGAAAAAACGGATGGCAGCGGGCAGCGCCGGTTTGAAACCTCGCCCCTTACGAATTATAATGTTTTTGTGCTTGACCAAACCTTAAAGAACAACAGCAGTGTTTCTTTTGCCAATACCAATGTGCTGCGCAATGGCAGCGGCCGCGATGCCAACGTGAGTTCTGTGATTTTCGACATCAACAACAAAAAAAACTCATGGGGAACCGGCGGCAGTTTCAGTATGAGTAATGTAATAGAGGCGGGTAAAACAAACCGCGGCTATGCCTATAGTTTTTACACCGGCAGAACCAAGGGTCAGCTTAATTATAATATTTGGCAAGAAGCCTATGATGCCAAATACGATAAGACCGACCTGGGATTTTTTACCAACAACAATACCATGGACCAGGGTATATGGGTGGGGTATAACTGGATAAAACCAAAATATTTTTATAACCAGGCCAGGATCAATATTAACCTTAATTACAGCAGGCTGATGTCGCCGCTCGATCACCTGGGCCGCAAAGAAATGATGTACCAGCGTGCAGGATTGAACATGAACGCAAATGCCCAATTAAAAAATCTCTGGTGGGCCGGTTTCAATATGAATATCAATGCCCGGTACAACGATTTTTATGAGCCAAGGGAATACGGGCGGGTCTTCCGCAATAAAGGAACACAGGGCCTTAATATGTGGGTGGAAAGCAATTCGGCTAAGAATTTTTCATTTTTCACAAGTGTCTTTGGCGGGCTGGGCGGCATTTTCAAAAGAAAGGCCTATAATTTTACTTTCAGGCCCAAATACCGCTTCAACAGTAAATTTTCCATTGATTATTTAGCAGATGTGTTTAAAGGGCATAATATGGTTGGCTTTGCCGGCAATGAATTTGTTAAGATCTATTTTTCAAAAAGGGACCTTACCACCGTTGAAAATTCTTTCTTTATCAAATATAGTTTTAGCAATAAGATGCAGCTTACGCTTCGCACCCGCCATTACTGGAGCCATGTAAAACCAATGGAATATTTTGAACTTGACCTGCCGGGCAACCTGCAAAAACCTTCAAAAGAATTTACCGGCGATGCCACCCAGAATTATAACTTCTTCAGCGCCGATATGGTGTATAACTGGCAGTTTGCACAGGGAAGTTTTTTAACCATTGCGTGGAAAGATATTGCAGAAGATTTTAACCGCATGAAAGAAACAAAGTATGGTTCCAATTTAGACCATACCTTCAAAACCCCGCAGTTCAACAGCATTTCTGTAAGGGTAATCTATTTCATAGACTATTTGACCATGAAAAATAAAATGAAGAAATAAAGGGCAGTTGCCCGCAGTTATTTGCCCAGTTTTTCCTGAGATAGCTGCTGATGATGCGCTGCATGATAAACCGTAAAATAAAACATTTCCCTAATGGTTAGTTTTCCCAACAAGGGGTGTGGCAACAGGTAATTGTCGAGTTCTTCTTCTTCGAAATGACCGAGCTTTTTGTTAAGGTTTTGTACGGCCGATTGCAATTTTCCGGAAAGCAATGCTCTCTTTTCAAAAGTTACTGCAGGTGGAATAAACCTGCCGGTTGCCCTTCCGCCGTTGCTAAGTTTGTTTTGGTATTTTTTTACAAGCTCATCGTAAGAACGGCTTTCTCTGTTTGGCCGCCCCCAAAATATTTTCAGCAGCCATTTAGGAGCCGCCAATACTTGCACTAAAGGTTTTACAGAAAGATAAATATGCAGAAGTTCCTGGCCGGCTGACCATTTTCCGCCGGGATGGCACAAAAATTCATCTTCGCTTAAATTTTTTATATAATCAATAAAGAGTTGGTGTTGCCCCGCCAATTTTGTATTCAATTCCTGCTTATTCATGTTGAATTTTTAAGTACTGATTCAGTAAATCATTTTCTTACGTTTCAAAATCGCCTAATCCCTGCCTGATCACCGTCCACTCATCTGTAGTACAGTCTACCACGGTAGAAGGCTCCATGCCGCCAATACCGCCATCGATCACATAATCCACTTTATCGCCAAATTTTTCGTAGATGATCTCCGGGTCAGTATATTCCTCCACCATGTCGCCTGGCAGTGAAGCACTAAGAATGGGATGACCAACGGCTTCGAGTATATGCCGGCAAATTTCATTATCGGGTACCCGCAGGCCAATGGTTGATTTTTTACTTTGCATTTGCTTTGGCACTATTTTACTGGCCGGGAGTATGAAGGTAAACGGCCCGGGCAGGTTTCTCCTGAGCATGCGGTAGAGCGGCGTATCGATGCTTTTGGTATAATCGCTCAGGTGGCTCAGGTCTTTGCAGATAAAGGATAACTGGTATTTTTTGGGGTCGGCATTCTTGATCTTTGCAATGCGTTCCATGGCCTTATGGTCGAACATATTGCAGCCGATGCCATACACGCTGTCGGTGGGATAAATGATCACCCCGCCGCCGAGCAGGCAGTCGGCCACCTGCTTTATAAGCCGCGGTTGCGGATCCTCCGGATGTATCCTGAGTAACATGGGTGCAAATTAATGAATTGCTATTGGCTTTAACCCGCGGCAATTCATCTTCTTATTTCAGAATTTATCTGCTACTTTTGCAGCGCTTTTACATTAATAAAAAAACACATCTTATATGTCGCTCATTACAGTTGGCACCATGGCCTTCGACGCTATTGAAACCCCTTTTGGAAAAGTAGAAAAAATCGTAGGCGGTTCGGCCACTTATGTGGCTTATGCAGCCAGCAATTTTGTAACGCCTGTTCAGCAGATATCCATTGTGGGTTATGATTTTCCGCTGGAAGAAATGGAAAGCCTGCAAAGCCGCGGGGTGCAAACGGAAGGGGTGGAAGTGGTGACCAATAAAAAATCTTTTTTCTGGAGCGGCAAATATCATATTGATATGAACACCCGCGATACGCTGGTGACCGACCTGAATGTGCTGGAAGATTTTAACCCTATTGTACCAGACAGTTACCAGGGAGCCGATTTTCTGATGCTGGGCAACCTGATGCCAAAACTGCAGCTGAGCGTGATCAACCAGATGAAAGAACGACCCAAACTGATCGTAATGGATACCATGAATTTTTGGATGGACATTGCCCTTGACGATCTGCTGGATGTACTTAAAAAAGTGGATGTGCTGCTGGTAAACGATGGTGAGGCCAGGCAGCTGAGCGGCGAGGTTTCGCTGGTAAAAGCCGCTAAAAAGATCATGACAATGGGACCGCAGTTCCTCATTATTAAAAAAGGAGAGCACGGCGCCCTGCTGTTCCACGATGATAAAGTGTTTTTTGCGCCGGCGCTTCCGCTCGAAGAAGTATTTGATCCCACAGGTGCCGGCGATACCTTTGCAGGCGGCTTTATTGGTTACCTGGCCAAAACAAAGGATATCAGTTTCGATAATATGAAAACCGCCATTATTGTAGGCAGCGCTATGGCCAGTTTCTGCGTAGAAAAATTCGGGCCCGAGCGTTTAAAAGAAATCACCCGGGCAGATATTGAAGTACGCATCAGCGAATTTGTACAATTGGTGAATTTTGATATTGATCTTGTTTAATCATGATTGAACTGATAGCAATTGTTTTGCTGGGCATGCAGGTTTATAAAATTGCCGAACGCAAGGGACAAAAACAATGGCCATGGGTTTGGCGTATGGTTCTTAGCTGGATTGGTTTGGAATTTTTGGGCCTGATGCTGGCTATTGGTTTATTGGGTATTAAAAACTGGACAAACCTTTTGCTCATTGGCGTTCTTTCGGGCCTGGGTGGCTACCTGCTCACAAAATACCGGCTCGATAAAATGCCCGATGCCAATAACGATTTGAGTGAATAAAATAACAGTTACGCAAAGATGCGCAAAGTAGGCCGCTGAGCTGCGCAATTTTTTTTAAGAATATCCCTCCCAATCCTTTGCATATTCCTTTGCGAAACTTTGCGACACATCTTATGATTCAAATACCGCTCCGAAGGCCCAGAAACCGAAGAGAACTACTTTTCTCCTCTAGCTTTTCTCTGCTGATTTTTCCTTTTGCTTCCTCCCGCTCCATGCCCTATCTTTGCCACCCAAATTTTAAGCTATGAAGTGGTTGAACGTTATTATAAAATACCGCCCCTGGATCGGGCTGGTTTTGCTGGCCATTGCTGTTTTTGTTAACCTGAAGGCCGGTTTCTGGCCTGCTTTTATCCTTTATTTGGTTGGCGTGATCCTGCTGGTGGGGCATTTTTTGTTTGGCCCCATGCGCCTGGTGCAGAGTTATATGGAAGCGGGCGATATGGAAGGCGCCAAAAAAGTGGTGGATGGCATCATGTTTCCCAATCTGCTTATAAAACCTATGCGTTCTGTTTATTATACACTCAAGGGAAACCTGGCCATGGTGGACCAGGATTTTGAGAACGCCGAAAAGCATATGAAAAAAAGCCTTTCACTGGGTGGCGGGGAGCTTACCAAGCAGTCGGAAGGGCCCAATAAACTGCAACTGGGTATGCTGGCCATTCAAAAAGGAAATTTAAAGGAAGGAGAATCCTATATACGCCAGGCCATCCGTGCCGGCCTGCCCGATAATGAGAACAATGCCGCCGCTTACCTGCAGCTCTGCAGTATTATGATGAACAAGCGGGAGTTTCGGGCCGCCAAGCAATATTATGCCAAGGCCAAGGGCTACAAACCCACCACACCGCAGATCGTGGACCAGATAAAACAAATAGAAAAATATATTGGGCGGATGCCGGGGTAAGAAGGTTTAAGGTTTAAAAGTTCAAGGGTTCAAGGTTGGGGAAGTCTCATTAGTAAGCAGTTGTCTTAAGCGCTTTGATGTTTTTTCTCTACAATACTTTTCGCCACTTTGTGTACTTTACTTTATTATTTGTAACGCAAAGCTTCGCAGAGAAATGTGCAAAGGTTTAGGAATGTATTCAAATAAAATGCTTTGCGGAACTCTGCGGCCTCATTTTGCGGTTCTTTGCGATACAGTCTTAAAAACTTCCATAATCAATCTCCTCAATTAATTCTCCAGGCTTTAAGAGATATGTTTTAAAACCCAGCGCTGCCGCGGCATCGGTATTGGTATAACTGTCGTCTACAAACAGGGTTTCTGCTGCCCGCAGGCCTGCATCCTTCAATACAAATTCAAATACGGCTGCATAAGGTTTGCGCAAACCGATCTTATGGGAGTACCAGGCTTTTTCAAAAAATTCATCCAGCGTTTTATACCCTGTTTCTTCATAAATGCAGCCCGTAAACATCCGGTGATGGATGTCGTTGGTATTGCTCAGTAAAAAAAGCCGGTGATCTGCTGCCAGGGTCTTTAAAAAATCGAGGCTGGTTTTGCGGTAGCCCAACATCATGGCATTCCATGCTGCTGTGGCCTGGGCAGTATTAAAAACGCCGCCACCAAGCGCTACGAGCCGGTCTAAAAAATCTTCATTGCTGATCTTGCCGGTTTCCAGGTCTTCAATAACCGGGTCGGCGGTATATTGGGTAAAATGTTTATCAAAATCGGGGATGCCCAGTTGGCGGAAAGCCTGTATGGTGAGGGGGATATCGAGGTTGAGGAGTACGCCGCCAAAGTCGAAAATGATATTTTTTGGGTTCGCCATATTTTTTGCCGAAAGGTTTCGGCAAATGTCGGGGAAATGCTTAGTTTTGCAGCCCAAAAAGGTTAAAAGTTAATGGTTGACGGTTAATGGTTGACGGTTGACAGTTTGGGGGAGATTGGACCTATAGCTCAGTTGGTTAGAGCATCCCGACTGATAGTCGGGAGGGTTCCTGGTTCTTTAAGATTTTGGAATTAATAAAAATATTGGACCTATAGCTCAGTTGGTTAGAGCATCCCGACTGATAGTCGGGAGGGTTCCTGGTTCTTTAAGATTTTGGAATTAATAAAAATATTGGACCTATAGCTCAGTTGGTTAGAGCATCCCGACTGATAGTCGGGAGGGTTCCTGGTTCTTTAAGATTTTGGAATTAATAAAAATATTGGACCTATAGCTCAGTTGGTTAGAGCATCTGACTCATAATCAGAGGGTCCCTGGTTCGAGCCCAGGTGGGTCCACGAAAAAACTTTATGTTTATTACATAAAGTTTTTTTTATTGGTAGTAGTTTGAATCAAAGAAGAATTTCAATTTTAAATATTCCCCTCCAATGGTTTTTCTGATTTAAGAATAGTTTTATAAATCTTTGGGAGATATTTCTCTACCCATTCGGGAAGTTTTCCATGATGAACTGCACTCTCCACAAAACCGTTGTTTAATAGCGCCAGTGCTCTGGGAACAGCTTCGGAAGTATCCATAATTTTTAATTCATCAATAAATTTGTATCGCTTATTAATCTGATCAAGATTACAATAGAAGTTTCTTTCAATCTCGTAAGGAGGAACGTTATGTCCACCATACTTGGCTCTTCCAAAAACACGGAATTCTGATACTTCAATATCTTTCAGGCCAAGGTAAATAATATGGATTTGATAGCCGGCCCTTTTGAATTTTTTTGGGGTCGTCCAGTTTTCATCCTCCGGTAAGTGCCCCTCGTAAGCAAAATCTTCGTTTTGTTTTATTGCTTTACTCGAACGGCTAATAAACTCTTTTATTAACCATTCATCCGCAATTCGTTTAGCCTCCTTTATTGAAGGAGTTACTTTTTTGTAAAGTTCTCTGATTTTTTGCCAGTATAATTTATCTCCGTCAAAAAGCTCACACTTGGCGTTTATATGAAAGGGTAGATAAGAAGCACCTGTAGTGGATTTTCCTGCCCCATTTGCACCCATAAGTATATATAAGTCGGGCATCAGGTTTTAAACCAATTTGTACTTTTTCCTAAGCATCAGAATTTCTGACCCAGAAAGTTCTTTTATAACCACAAATTCTTGTTCCTTTTTATCAATGGTTACAACCTTAATACTGCCTTCGGGAAATTCAAGAAAACATTGCCCAGAGGGTAATAGTCCAGAATTGATCATAAAAGGTTGGCCATTACTAAGCTTGGATTTGCGCAATAGCTGCACAGCCCTTAATCCATTGGTTTCCAGTTGTTTGATATTCATTCGCAGGGTGATTGTGTTTCAAATATAACTATTTAATTAAACTCAAAAAAGCATTCAATATTGTGCAGCAGATTCTTCAAAAAATTAAAATTATTATGCAAATTATTGTGCAATTAAAATGTGTATTACACAAATAAAAAAGTAACATATAGTGCAAAATATTTGCGTAAATATTTTGCCATTCCAAAATTCCCTGGTACGTTTGTTTCCAAATTTTCAAGCATGGCTAAATCAACAGCAAAAAAAGATCGGTTTAAAAACGTGGCGGGTAGGAGAGTTCAGAAGGTTCTGGATGATATTGAAAGCCTTGCTAAATGTTCAAACAGAAGCACATATGATTATACAGATGAGGAAGTAAGAAAAATGCTGAGAGCAATTAATGAGAAAGTGGCATTATTAAAAGCTGCTTTTTCGGCAAGCAGTAAAGCAGGAAAACAAACTTTTGAATTTTAAAATAGCAAAAAATGACTAACAAAGCAAGTTGGGAATTTGTTTCTACGGGTGGTGGTAGAGATGATGGAATTAACAATCCAATGATTGAACAGTTTAGTGGCAATTACAATTATTCCTTAGCAAGAGAAGTAATTCAAAACTCACTTGATGCAAAGCCAGAAGAAAATAACGAACCTGTTACTGTAATATTTAAACTGGAAGAATTTTCTCGAAATGAATTCCCAGGACAAGAAACATTGTTAAATGTATTAAACGCCGGAAGGGAGTATTATAAAGATGATGTAAAGGCCCAAGACTTTTTACTTAATGCAATAACCTGCCTTAAAAACGATGTAATTCCATTTTTAAAAATTTCTGACTTTAATACAACTGGGCTAAAAGGAATGGATGATGACAAAAAAGGAGGTTGGTATAATCTCGTTAAGGCAACGGGCTCAAGCCCAAAGTTAGATGGTGGTGGCTCATTCGGTATAGGAAAAGGGGCGCCGTTTGCCGCATCAAATCTTAGAGTTGTTTTTTACTCGACCCTGAAAGATGATGGCTTTACAAAATTTCAGGGCATTGCTGAACTTGTCAGTCATGAAGTTGAAAAGGATATCAAAAGAGGAGTTGGATCATTCGGTTTGGGTCAGGGCTCACTTACAAATCCAAAAGACATCCCCGAAAAATTGTGGCACTTTAGGTGTAAGTTCAATTTTAATGGCCGACATAATAATATTGGAACTACAGCTCTGTCGGTTAGAGCATCCGACTATTAATCAGAGGGTCCCTGGTTCGAGCCGAGGTGGGTCCACAAACAAAAAGGGTTTCAAACATAAAAGTTTGAAACCCTTTTTTAATATGTTCAATCATTTGTTAGTGTAACGCTTACAAATCCAAAGACATTCCCGAAAAATTGTGGCACTTTAGGTGTAAGTTCAATTTTTATGGCCGACATAATAATATTGGAACTGCAGCTCTGTCGGTTAGAGCATCCCGACTATTAGTCGGGAGGGTCTCCCGCTTTAAGGCGGGATGGGTCCACGGAAAAAAGCCACTCCAGAGATGGGGTGGTTTTTTAGTTACCCTAATTTATATTTTTTTCTTAGTCTATTTACCTCTTGAGTTTGCAAGCTTTCAATAATTTCAAAATCATCTTGCATCTTATTGATATGTGCTAGTTTTATTGATCCATCTGCAAATTCTAAATAACACAAATTGCTTTGTAAATCGTTTGCATTAATCATAAATGGAACGTCTGCTTCAAGTTTTTGTTTGCGCAATTTCATTACAGCTTCGTATCCATGCCCTCAATTTCCTTTAATTTCATATGAAATCTATTTTCACAGTTTAGCAAAATCATTATGGATCTTCAAAAATTCTCTTGATGGTAGAAACTTATCTGGCAAGGAAATACTTTTACCTTCCAGTTTTAGAAAATAATTTTCTATACTTTCAGAAACAAGCTTCATCTTTAACTTAGGGGAAATTTTTATAGTGTAGCTTGATGCGTCAATTGTAATCAACCCCTTGTCAAAAGCCTTATCATGCAGTGCATTTAAACACAATCCATTCATTGGATTCAACCTGTTTTTTTTATCATTACTCCATGGTACAATATGGCTTGCAATCAATAGGTCTGAATTATCAATCCCAGTTATACAGCACTTATAATTATAAGTAGCCAAAATCATTGTTCGGAATATTGATTGGTTGACCCTTACTTTAACAATTCGTTCTTTTTCATTGCCTTCTTTTTGCAAATCTGAAATATCGATCCTATTTAGCTTTTCAATTGTCGTTCGCCTCTTTCTTGCCAAAATTTCTTCGCTGTGTAGTAAAGCTGAATCCCAATTATCATAAAATTCATCCCAAATTTGTTTATCTAATTTACTCGTATTCGAAGCTCCTTTGATGCCTCTAGCTTTTAAAGTTGGATCAAAACTTGCAAAATTACCAAGCTTGAAGGCTACAGCGGAAGGAGTTCTGTCTACCAACTTTGCAAAATTTATTATCTCCACATTGCCTTTATGCATCTTTCCAAAAGGAAGTTTACAATAAAGATTGATTGCAAGTATTAACTCTTCTTTTGTCCATAATTTTTGTCCGGATTTCATAACTTAAAAAATTACTTTCCACAATTTAAATGAATATTGATCTTCTTACTCATAACAAATAAAACCACAATCTTGATTTAAACATTTCTCTATCAAAACTTTTGCATTAAGTATGATAAAAACTCTCTACATCTTATCACTTAGCTCCACAATGTGGACATGTAAAGGGCCGATCATTCATCTGAAAAAATTTCTACTGGTTTATAGGTTTCTTCCCTTTCAAATGCAATAAATGAATTTTTGCTGCTCTTTTGTATGCATATCCCCAAATTTACCACAAGTTCTTTGCCACTGAGCATCAGCCCCCAACCGTCGGCTTTCCATCATTTTTACACTTAAAACCAGCTTTTTGTCCCCATCCGGGAAGTTTGGAACAGTATTTGAAATTTAGAAGGGGCAACCAATAAAAAACACTTAAAATTGAGCTTTATGATCAAAAACTGGAGAACAACGGGCCTGCTGGCAATCATCTGCAGCGGGTTATTGATGGCTTCCTGCACCAATGATGGAGGAGGCGCTAATAATGCAGATACCAATGCACGCCTGCAGGTGCGCCTTACCGATGCACCCACCGCCCACCTCGCAGAAGTATGGGTGGATATACAGGAGATCCGCATCAACCGCGGCGACAGCGGCTGGCAAACCCTCAGCGGTGCACACCCAGGTTTATATAATTTATTAGAACTTACCAACGGGCAGGATACGCTCCTGGCAGATGCCAGCATTCCGGCCGGCAGGTTATCGCAGATACGACTGCTGCTGGGCACCAACAACTACGTGGTTACCACCAGCGGCCAGCAAATACCACTGGAAACACCCAGTGCACAGCAAAGCGGGCTTAAAATATTGGTAAACGACAGCCTCAGCGGCGGTGTACTTTACCGCCTGGTGCTCGACTTTGATGCGGCCCGCAGCGTGGTGGAGGCAGGCAACAGCGGCCGCTATATTCTCAAACCGGTGATCCGCGTTCTTTCCTTTGCACCATCGGGCGGTAATGTAAAAGGATGGGTGCAGCCCGACAGTGTGCGCACCGCCATTTATGCCATTAACGGTGTCGATACCATTGCTTCCACATATAGTGATACAGCACAGAGCGGCGCTTACCTCTTCAATAATATAGCAGCGGGTAGTTATACATTTTCTTATGTGCCCGAAGATACCATTCATCAAACGGCCACCCGCAGCGTAGCCGTTACACTTGGCCAAACCACCACAGTGGATACAGTGAGGCTGGTGAGATAATAAGGATTAAAAAGTTTAAGGTTCAACGTTTCAGGTAATGAAAATTGACCTTTATGAAAATGCCCGGCAACTCAAACTTGCCGGGCATTTGTTATTTTTTGTGAAATTGGTTGCAGGCAGAAAAGCAAAACATTGCACGCGGAGGCGCAGAGAGTGAAGAATAGCAACACAACAATTCGTGTAATTCGTGCTTTAAAATTCGTGTTTAAAAATTCGTGTCCCTGAATCCGTGTAATCAATACTCCATAAGCTTCTCCACCATTTCCACCAGCCTTGCATAAGCCATAAAGTTTTTTTCGAGGTCAATATTAAAAGGAACGGGTGTATCCAGGCTGGCGCAGCGCATCACCGGTGCATCCAGTATATCGAAACAATATTCGGCTATCCAGGCCGCAATTTCGCCGCCAATGCCGCCGGTGAGGCTGTCTTCGTGCAGAACCAGCACTTTTCCTGTTCGCTCCACGGCTTCTCTTATTGCATCGTAATCGAGCGGAAGCAATGTACGCAGGTCCAGAATATCTACGGAAATAGCTGGATGTTTTGCGGCATATTCCATGGCCCAGTGCACACCGGCACCATAAGTGATAATGGAAACATCTTCGCCTTCTTCCACATGACGGGCTTTACCAATTTCCACTTCATAATAGTCATCGGGCACGGGCCCGCTGATACTGCGGTACAAGGCCTTGTGCTCAAAGAACATCACCGGGTTGGGATCGTTGATGGCAGCGATCATCAGTCCTTTGGCATCGTAAGGCGTGGAAGGATAAACCACTTTTAATCCGGGTGTATGCACAAACCAGGCTTCGTTGCTCTGGCTGTGAAAAGGCCCGGCACCCACACCGCCACCCGTTGGCATACGTATGACCACATCGGCATTTTGCCCCCAGCGGTAATGGATCTTTGCCAGGTTATTAATGATCTGGTTGAAACCCACGGTCACAAAATCGGCAAACTGCATTTCCATCATACTCTTATAGCCTTCGAGGCTTAAGCCAAGCGTTGTGCCCACAATGGCGCTTTCGCAGAGTGGCGTGTTACGAACACGTTCTTTTCCAAATTCGTTTACAAAACCTTCTGTAACCTTAAACGCACCGCCATATTCGGCAATATCCTGCCCCATTAAAATGAGGTTTTCGTGCTTTTGCATGCTTTGCCGAAGACCATCACTGATCGCCTGAATAAACTTCTTTTCGGGAGAACTAACTTTGAACTTTGAACTTTGAACCTTGAACTTTGAAGCGGCGTACACATCATTCAGCTCCTCCTTTGTATCGGGTGTAATTTTTCCTGCGGCAAAAGCAATATTCAATTCCCGTTCAATATAATCTTTTGCCTTGCTGCGGATATCATCTACCTGCGCCTGTGTAAGGATTTTTTGGGCCAGCATCCAGTCTTCATAATTTTTAATGGGATCTTTCAGCTGCCATTCTTCAAACAAATGCGGCGGCACATATTTTACTCCGCTGGCTTCCTCGTGGCCACGCATCCGGAAGGTCATACATTCTATAAGATAAGGCTTTTGATTTTTGATGCAATATTCACGCACGCCTTTGATGGTGTCGTACACCGTAAGGATATTATTACCGTCTATCTGCACGGCTTCCATACCATAACCTTTTGCTTTGTCAATCAAATTTTCGCAACGGTATTGTTCGCTATTGGGTGTGCTTAAACCATAGCCATTGTTTTCTATGAGGAAAATCACGGGCAGGTCCCATACGGCGGCCGTGTTGAGCGCTTCATGAAAATCTCCTTCGCTGGTGGCGCCATCTCCGGTAAAGGCCAGCGATACTTTTTGCTGGTTTTTGAGTTTATAGGCCAGTGCCACGCCATCGGCAATTGCCATTTGCGGTCCCAGGTGGCTGATCATGCCGCAGATATGGTGTTCCCTGCTCCCAAAATGAAAACTGCGTTCCCGGCCCTTGCTGTAGCCTTCTTTATTGCCCTGCCATTGCATGAACAATTTACTGAGCGCCATATTACGACCGGTAAACACACCCAGGTTGCGGTGCATGGGCATCATCCACTCATCGGGCTGCAGCGCTGCTGTGGCGCCCACCGATATTGCTTCCTGGCCAATACCACTGAACCATTTACTGATCTTTCCCTGGCGCAGCAGTACCAGCATTTTTTCTTCTATCATGCGGGGAAGCACAATGGCTTTGTAGAGTTCTGCAAGTTTTTCGTTTGGCAACCCGTTTCTTGAAAATAACATGGGGCAAATTTCTTATTAAAAGCTGAAACGGGCAAAGGTTAATTTTTAATACCGAAACAGTGGTGCAGGCACACGGATGACACGGATTATGAAGAACACGAATTTTAAAGCACGAATTACACGAATGATGGGGAGTATTTAATTTACGGGGGCAGTCTTCACAGATTAGTGCCGTTTTGAGCATACTCTTTGTGCTCTTTTCTTCTTTGCGCCCGTTGCGTGAAACTGTTTTGCATGAAACAAAATCATTCTTTCTTCTTCTCCACCAGCCCATACAAAAAAGAAGTGATGACCGAGAGCAGGATGCTGAACAATAGGGCCCACCAGAATCCATCCACCTTTACGCCGTCTATAAACTTATCGGCAAACATAACCATCAGGGCATTGATCACCAGTAAAAACAGTCCCAGTGTGATGATCGTGGCAGGAAGCGTAAGAAAAACAAGAATAGGTTTTACAATGGCATTTAAAAAACCCAGCACCAATGCAAAAATGATGGCAGCTTTAAAGCCGCTCACATGCACACCGCTCAGCAAATGCGGCAACAGGTAGGCAACGCCTGCCGTAATTAAAAGTTTTAGAATAAAATTTTTCATCTCTATTTTGTTATTCCTTCGAGGGTAAATAAGAAAGCATAATTAAGTGCCACATCCTTTAAATAATCGAAGCGGCCGCTTGCGCCCCCATGTCCAAAGCTCATATCGGTTTTTAAGAACAATACATTACTGCCTGTTTTTATTTCACGCAGCTTGGCTACCCATTTGGCGGGTTCAAAATATTGAACCTGGCTGTCGTGCAGGCCGGTTGTTACCAGCATATTTGGATAGTTTTTCTTTTCAATATTCTCGTAGGGCGAATAACTTTTCATATAAAAATATGCTTCCTTTTTTTTTGGGTTGCCCCATTCGTCAAATTCATTTGTGGTTAGCGGAATACTTTCGTCAAGCATGGTGTTTATCACATCTACAAATGGCACCTGGGCAATAACGCCGTTCCAAAGCTGTGGGGCCATATTTACTACCGCACCCATGAGCAGGCCCCCAGCGCTGCCACCCTGTGCATACAGGTGTTTGGGGGAAGTGAATTTTTCTTTTATCAAAAATTCACCGCAGTCAATAAAATCGGTAAAACTGTTTATTTTCTTCATCATCTTGCCATCTTCATACCATTGGCGGCCCATTTCCTGTCCCCCCCGTATATGGGCAATGGCATAAGCAAAACCACGGTTCAACAGGCTCAAGCGGCTGCTGCTAAAGCCCGCATCGGAGCTGGAACCATAGCTGCCGTAAGCATAGAGCAGGAGCGGAGCTTTGCCATCTTTTTTAAATCCTTTTTTGTATACCAGCGAAATGGGAATTTTGGTGCCATCTTTTGCCGTGGCATACAAGCGCTCCGTTTTATAATCATCTTTATTAAAAACACCGAGTACCGGTTGTTGTTTCAGCAATTTTTTTTCACGGGTATCCATTTCATAATCAAAAACAGAAGAAGGTGTGGTAAGCGAAGTATATCCGTAACGCAGGGTTTTGCTGTTGTATTCAAGGTTAGAAGTGGCATAGGCCGCATAAGCAGGCTCGCCAAAGTCGAGATAATGTTCGGCTGCACCGTTAAGTGGCATAATGCGCAGGCTGACCAAACCGTTCTTTCTTTCATTCAGCACCAGGTGGTTTTTAAATTCTTCCACGCCCTGCAGCAGCACATCGCTGCGGTGTGGTATCAGTTCCTTCCAGTTTTCCACGCCTGTTTTATCGAGCGGGCATTCCATAATCCGGAAATTTTTTGCGTTGAGGTTAGTACGAATCAGAAATTTATCTTCCAGTGGAATTACGTCATACAATACCTCCTTCATCCTTGGTTGAAAAATATTAAATGCGGCATTTGGAGTTGCGGCATCGATCATACGCCATTGGCTGCTGAGTGTTCCCTGGGATACAATGAAAATATACCTGCCGTTTTTAGACCGGGTCACTCCTATGTAATTACTCTTATCCGTTTCTTCATAAACGGTGTTGTCATCAGCCGCATCGGTACCGAGGAGGTGCCTTTTTATTTTTTCTGATAACAGGGTTACCGCGTTTTTCGACGTATAAAAAATTGTTTTATTATCGGCAGCCCATGTTGGATCGGCTTCGGTATTTGGAATGGCATCTTTATAAATTTCGCCTGTTTCAAGGTTTTTAACATAGATGGTATATTGCCTGCGGCTTATTTCATCCACACCAAAAGCAAGCAGCTTGTTATCATCGCTTATATCTGTGCCGCCTACGGAATAGTAGGCATGTCCCTCGGCCATTTTATCTACATCAAGTAAAATTTCTTCGGGCGCATCAAGGGTTCCTTTTTTTCTGCAATATTTATAATACTGCTTACCATCATCTGAGCGGTTGTAATAATAATAGCCATTCTTAAATACCGGCACGCTTTCATCTTTTTCCTTGATGCGGGCCCTCATTTCGGTAAACAGCGATGCCTGCAGTGCTTCGGTACCCGCCATCATTTTTTTGAGGTATGTATTTTCCTGCTCCAGGTATTTAACTACATTGCTGCTATCGGGTCCTTTTCCAAAATAATCATACATCCAGTAATAGGGATCGTTTACCCGGTCGCCATGCATTTCCCTGATATGGTCTTTTTTTGCCGCAACGGGAGGTTTGGCATTTGGCCATTTAACGGGGACCTGGCTCATCAGGTTATTCAGGAACACTGATGAAATAAGGAAGAGCAAAAATGCAGTTGGTATTTTATAATTCATGGTGGTGGGTTTAATACTCAGTAAAGTTAGTAAAACCTGTTTTAATACGGGGGACAGAATTCGCCTGGTATGCAGCAGCTCAATACACTACCATTTCGTAAAATTTTTCGGGCTGCAGGTATTTGTTGGCAAGCTCCTGCAGTTCGGCCGGCGAAACGGTTTTGATAGCATCCACCGATCCGTAAAAATATCCTTCATCCAGGTTATTTAACACGATGTTCTTCCATTTTGCCATTATCTGAAATGGTCCGTCCAGGTCGCCAAGGATGCTGCCCATCATATAATTTTTCACCACCAACAGTTCATCTGCCTCCACCGGAACCTCCCGCAGCAGTTTCATTTCTTTGTACACTTCTTCAATAGTGGCCTCGCAAACATCTTTACCTGCTTCGGTGCTGATAAGCCAGGCGCTTTGCTGCGTATGGTTTTGCAGGTAACTGTAAATGCCATACGTGTAACCCTTGTCTTCGCGGATATTTGCCATGAGCCTGCTGCCAAAAAAACCACCAAAGAGATTGTTGAGCACCATCGCTTTCATAAAATCGGGGTGATGCCTGTTAGGAAATGGCTGGGCAATGCGGATAGCGCCCTGCACGGCTTTAGGATCATTCTCTATACGGTATTTTTTTTCTGCAGCAGGGGCAGCGGCCGTTTGCAGTATCTCAAAAGAGGGTTTTGCAAGTTGCAAACTGCCAAAATTCTCATTCAGCAGAACCTGCAGGTTTGCGGGAATTTTTCCTGCCACAAAAATGGCGCATTGTCCCTGCAGGTAATATTGTTTGTAAAAATCTTTCAGCGGCTGCACCTGCAGGGCATCCACATCGGGTATATTTGTATAAACGCCATAAGGATGTTGCTCGCCATAGAGGGATGCGTCAATAAGGCGGCCTGCCACAAACTCGGCTTTCTTCAGGTTCACCTGCAAACGCTGTTTTGAATTCTGTTTATAGATTTCCAGCTCCTGTTCCGGAAAAATGGAACCGGTAAGCATATCATTTACCACGGGCAGCAGTTTTGGAAGATGCTTGTTAAGCGTATGAAGGGTAAGTGTGGCCGTTTCGTTATAGCAATGCCTGCTGCAGTAAGCGCCATAATAATCAAAATCTTCATTGATCTGAAAAGCGGTTCTTTTGCTAGTGCCGTTCTTAAGCATAAAGTTAACTGCAGCAGCCACCGCTTTTTGTTTTTCGAACCAGTTGCCGGCATAAAAAACCATTTCGAGCTGCAGCACATCTTGTGCACCTGCATCAATGGTATATACCGGCACCCCGTTGTCAAGTTCAAAATAACCATAGGGCTTCAGGCGAAGGTCAAAGTTTACGGCATCGGTGATGGGGGGAGCTGATTTCCTGTCTAACATTTTTTTATTTATCGTATTGTGCTATAAATTGATTAAAATTTTTAAGTTTACCAGTGTTTTTCTTTGTACCTATTGTTCTAACAAAATGCCACCCCATTTTCCTTGTTAGAAGTAACAGTAAGTTACACAAGAAATTAATTATTTACTTAAACGTGTTCTGCAATTGAATTTTTTAAGCTTTTTGAATTTCTTTAAAAGTTTTGTTTTGTACCTTTTTGCTTGCCCCCCGACACTCTGTCGGGGCAGGCAAAAAAGGTACCCAAAAAAGGCACCCGAAATCCCTGCCTGCTTGACGCAGTCTGGCAGGGATATACAACCCGATTTCGGGAAGCAGCTATACTCACCTTCAGTTCTTCGGTAGCATCATCTTAAGTAATTCTACTCTTAGGATCGAATTTTTTAATATTTTTCAAAATTTAAATTAATACAACTGTAATTTTAATCGTATAATACGTTATTTACATAAGTAGTACATGGTGCTGCAATTGTTTTCTGTAAAAACTATTTTGCTCAGGGCAGCAATATCTGCAGCAGAAACTTTCCGGTATTTTTCCAGTTCTGTATTGATGAGATTGGCATCTCCCAGCATTTCGTAATTGGCAATGCTGGCAGCACGGTTCATCAGGCTCATATCTTCAAAGGCCATGGCGCTTTCGGTCTTGTTCTTTACTTTTTCGAGCTCTGCCACCGTAATACCATGATCCTGCAGTTTTTTTATTTCTTCGTTTACGGCTGCATCGGCATCTTTGATAGCGGTTCCTTTTACCAACTTGCCTTCCACCACCAGTATGCCGGCATCGGTGCTGCCCATATGATAACATTCAATATTGCTGAACATCTTTTTCTCCTTCACCAAATTTTGAAAAAGCCTGGATGATCCGCCACCGCCGAGCACTTCGGTAATAAGGTCGCAGGTATAATACCGGTCGTCTGTACGCGGATAAATATGCCAGCATTTGTACAATGCATCCAGCGGTACATCGGCTTTTACTTCTAAAAAGCGGGCTTCGGTCTGAGCCGGTTCCTGTGGAAGATCGCGGTTGTATTTTTCGCCTGCCGGAATGCCACCAAACCATTTTTCTGCCAGCTGTTTCACGTTTTCCGTTTCTACATTGCCCGCAACCACCAGTATGGCATTTGACGGGTTATAATGTTTCTGAAAAAATGCTTTTACATCCTCCAGCGTGGCATCTTCCACGTGCTTGAGTTCTTTTCCAATGGTCATCCAGCGGTAAGGGTGTTTTGTATAGATCATCTCCCGCAGCTTATGCCACACATCGCCGTAAGGCTTGTTAATATAATGTTCTTTAAACTCTTCGCACACCACTTTGCGCTGCACTTCGAGGCTTTTTTTGCTAAAAGCAAGGCTTAGCATACGGTCGCTTTCGAGCCAAAAAGCCGTTTCAATATTTTGCGTGGGCAACTGGCAGTAATAATTGGTAAGATCGTTTGTGGTGTAGGCATTGTTTTCGCCACCGGCAAGCTGCAACGGCTCATCATATACAGGGATGTTGACGCTGCCACCAAACATCAGGTGTTCAAACAGGTGGGCAAAACCGGTTTTCTCCGGGTTTTCGTCCCTTGCACCCACATCGTACATCAGATTTACCACGGCCATGGGCGTGCTTTTATCTGTGTGCACCAGTACACGCAAACCATTGCCCAGTACAAATCTTTCAAAATGTATCATGCGGCAAATTTAGTTAAAAGCGGGGGGTTAAATAAGAAAACAATCCAACCCCGGTTTGTAAGGATAATATTGCAATTCATTTGCCTTCCGGGGAGCGGTATTTTCATGTACATTCAATGGCAATTCTGCAGGGAATTATCAGTTGTTTGTTAAAAAAACATGCTCATTTGTCCTTTTGTCGGGAATTATGTCCAATAATGAGGTTTTGGCAGCATTTTGGCTGCTATGGCAGTATAATCATCATCATTAAATCTATTTAATCATGAAAGCAAACAAATTATTAGCTGGCGTATTACTGGGTGCCGCAGCCGGTGCCGTATTGGGAATTTTATTTGCCCCCGACAAAGGGAAAGATACCCGCAAAAAGATCAAAGAAAAAGGAAGTGAATTGGGAGATAAGATGAAAGATAAATTTGAAAAATTTGGCGGCAAAGTGCAGGATAAGTACAACGATATCCGCTCGGACGCCAATGATATGCTGGCAAAAGGAAGGGAAAAGGCCGAAGAATTTAAAGAAGAAGCCAAAAGGACTTTTGCATAAGAATACGTTTTAATAAACCCGGCAAAATTTAATTGTATGGAAAGCGCAGCATCTGCACACAGAGATCCATTAGATAACCTGGATGAGTTATTTGAAAAAGCGACCGGCTATGCCGAAACAAGGATCGACCTGTTTAAGCTCAAAGCAACAAAACAGGCAACCGACATTGCTTCGGCCACCGCATCCAGTACCATTTTTTATTTGATCATTGGCATTGCCATCCTGATCTTTAACATTGGTATCGGGCTTTGGCTGGGCGAACTGATGGGGAAATCGTATTACGGTTTTTTTGTGCTGGCAGCCGTGTACCTGGTTGCCGGGTTTATTTTTAAAGCAATGCGCAAAAATCTGATTGAAAGGCCGATCACCAACAGCATTATCCGTAAAATTTATAACAACGGAAAAGATGAAACCAAGTAACTATACCGAGCTGGAAAAAGCCATTGAAGAAATGGAGGCGCAGAAAATTTACCAGAAAGCTGATTTAAAGAACCAGCTTCAGCTTACCAAACAAAGCCTTAAGCCCGCCAACCTGGTTAAGAATGCGCTGGACGAAACAGTAAGCAGCATCTCCCAGTCGGGTGGTTTGGGCAACCTGGCATTAAAAGCCGGGGGTGCACTGGCAGCAGGATTGCTGGCAAAAAAATTTTTAGCCCCCAGGCTTGCCGCCGCTGCGTTTGGACCCGCTTTTGGCAAAATGGCCAAAGCAGGCGCTGCCACAATAGTAGTCAATAATTCGGACAGGATCTTTGCATACGGAAAAGCTATTCTCCGCCACATGTTTAGCGGAAAAAAGAAAAAAACCAACCAATTACACAACGGTGTTCATGTTTAAGGCAGTGTATTTTAATGGGTCTTTAATGAGGTTTTCTTTGCGAATCTTTACGTTTCTTTCTTTGTGGTTTGCGGTAACATTTTTACCGCAAAGAGGTCAGGCTATTTGGCAAAGTACGCTAAGCAGCTAAGTGGCTAAAGTTATTTCAATAGTACAACTTATTAAATACTAATAAAAAATCTGCATTATTTTCTACTGCAAGTAAGCGCCTATTCTAAAAGAACATACTGGTGCAGGAAAATGACAAATTAATCTTTTTTGAAATTTCAGAGCCGCAAAGATCTCTTCAACCTATTTTATTACAGCCAGTTGCAGAAAACATCTATCCCCTTTTTTAAGTAATCTGTTAAAAACCCTTTTAATAATTATGAAATTCAAAAAACGTTTTATAGTTTTACCCTATCAATCCTTCAATCATCCCCGGAAAGCCTTCAGCTCCCATAAACTTTAACTACCAACTTACCAATTACCACAGTATCCTTCACTGACAGAGGAATTTTATGCAGAAAAACCCGTACTGATATCCTTTTATGGTCTTTATTATGCCAAAGCGGCATATACCCGACGTCTTATTTTGTAACCTGACTATAAAATGAACACTTATGCAATACCTCGACTCTAACCTCGTATTCCTTAAAGAAAGGATCAGCGATATAAAGGTCGCTTTATTTAAATCGGAAATGAATTCAGAGATCCAGCTGCCAAACAATGTGATCAATACATTGCAGGTGGATAATGAAGGAAATATCTGGTTCTTTACTTCCTGTACCGGCGATTATGCAAAATGCCTTACCAGGTCATTCTATGCCTATCTTGATTATTACAAGAAGGGAACCGACTGCCGTATACGGGTAAGTGGTAAAGCAACGATTGCCGAAGATGACGACGATGCTTTTCTTACCATGAGCCATTACAGCAAAAGTACCGTAGGGCGGCTGGTGCTGGTAAAAATGAAGATCATGCAGGCTGAATATTTTGAAAACAAGCAGGCCACCAATCTTACCTGGAAAGACAGGCTGAAAGATGCGATCAATCATTTCTTTTTTGCCGAAACCCACCGGGTGTACGATTTCAACTAAGTCACTTACACATGTATTGATAAATAAAGCCCCGGTCGTTCCGGGGTTTATTTTTTATTTTGCCTTAAACTTCGCAATCGCTTCTTTCGAAAAATCGCTCAGTATCAATTTTCCGCTAATGGCGGCTCGCTCCTTCAGCAGGCTATCCCAATGATCGGTGCCATACCAGAAAACTTTTTTCAGTTCGGCCATGGCCTGCGGATTGCTGTGTGCAAGTGTGCTGGTAAGATAGTCTACGGCCTCATCAAGATTTTCCAGGTTTTCATGAAGCTCCGAAAATAGTCCTTTACGCTTAGCCCAGTCGCTGCTGCGCCATTTAGTGGCATCAATAGATAGTGTGCTGAAAGCAGCTGTTCCGATTTTTCTTTCCACGGCGGGGCCCACCACAAATGGACCAATACCCACGGCCAGTTCGCTGAGTTTAACTTCGGCAGCTGTGCTGGCAATGGCATAGTCGGCCGCAGCAACCAGGCCCACACCGCCACCCACACATTTCCCCTGTATGCGTGCAATAACAAATTTGGGCGCTTTGCGCATGGCATTGATCACATGGGCAAAGCCGCCGAAAAACTTTAATCCTTCCTGCTCATCATGGATGGCAATGAGTTCATCGAAACTGGCGCCTGCACAAAAGGTTTTATCACCGGCACTTTTGAGCAGGATCACTTTTGTTTCTGCGTGTGTGCCCGCATAATGGATCTCTTTTGCGAGTTCTTCCAGGATTTTTCCGGGAAGTGAATTGCTCTGCGGATGAAAAAATTCGATTGTGGTAATACCGTGTGCGGTTGATGATTTAACATAACCTTCTTTGATTTGCTTTATCATAACTAAAACTTAAATAGTTCTTAATAATTTATAACAGGTCATTTGTGCTTTTTGGTAAATTAAGTTCCACAAAGCTATTGTCTATATTTTCTCTTTCATTTGTACCATCGTTAAAATTGTTCCCACTCCCACCGTTTCATCTGTGCCATCAAATATCTCCACCAGCCATTTTACAATACCTTTGGGAATTTCCATGCCTTTTATATAAGGTACGTCGGGATTCTGTTCCTTCAGCTCCTGCGCCGTTTTTTCTTTACAGGTAAAGCGGATATAAATTTCCATACCCGGGTACACCGGCTTGGTAAAACGCAGTTCGTCAATTCCATAATTAAGCAGCACCGGATTCTTTTCGTAACTGTCTACAAACAGGCCGGCTGCCGCACTCATGATAAAGTAGCCGTGCGCCACCTGCTGCTCAAACATGGTTCCGTTAAAATCGGTATTTGTTTTGTGCGCATAAAAATGATCGCCGCTCAATGCCGCAAACTTATCAATGTCATCGGAGGTTATAAGGCGCTTTGCTGTAACCAGCTGATCGCCGATGGCAAGTTCTTCAAAATATTTTTTAAACGGGTGAATGCCCTCCTGGTTTCCCTTTGCGTGCGGCTGGAAAACATTGCTGATGGCCGTTATCATGGTGGGTGAACCCTGTATGGCAGTGCGCTGCAGGTAATGTTTTATTCCCCGTAGCCCGCCCATTTCCTCTCCGCCACCGGCACGGCCGGGTCCGCCATGTACCAGCATGGGCAGGGGCGATCCGTGACCCGTACTTTCTTTTGCACAGGCTTCATTAAGCACCAATATACGGCCGTGGTGCGATGCAGCGCCCAATACATATTCTTTAGCAACAGATGCAGCTGCCGTAACAATGGTAGAACACAAGCTGCCCCGGCCTTTTTTACTGAGTGCGATGGCATCTTCCATTGATCTGTAAGGCATAAGCGTACTCACCGGCCCAAAAGCCTCTATATTATGCGGTTCTTCAGCTGTAAATGGTTTTTCGTTGAGCAATAACAGCGGGCTTAAGAAAGCACCCTGCTTTTCATCGGCATCAATTACCGCCACACTATCAAGCGACCCATAAATGATCTGCGAAGATGCCAGCAGTTTTTGTACTTGTGTACGCACTTCATTCCTTTGCTCTTCTCCCGCCAGTGAACCCATGCGCACTTTTTCGTTAAGGGGGTTTCCAATAACTGTTTTCTGCAATTCGGCCACCAGCGCTTTTTGCACGGTATCGAGTTTATTTTCCGGCACAAAAATGCGGCGGATGGCGGTACATTTCTGCCCGGCCTTTACCGTCATTTCTTTTTTTATTTCTTTAATGAACAGGTCCCATTCTGCCATGCCCGGTTGTACATCTTCTCCCAGCACTATACAGTTGAGCGAATCGGCTTCCATATTAAATGGTACTGATTCCCGCAAAATGGCTTCCGATGATTTGAGTTTTAACCCGGTAGATGCCGAGCCTGTAAACGTAACCACATCCTGGGATGTTACATGGCTGAGCATATCGCCGGCGCTTCCGCAGATCAGCTGCAATGCGCCTTCGGGCAAAATACCCGAGGCAATAATCTCTTTAACCACTGCTTCTGTAAGGTAAGAAGTAACAGTGGCCGGTTTTACCACCGCCGGCATACCGGCAAGCAGGTTTACCGCTATTTTTTCGAGCATGCCCCATACCGGAAAATTATAGGCATTGATGTGGATGGACGTTCCTTCTTTTGGCACCAGCAGGTGATGGCCCATAAAGGTATTCCCTTTGCTGAGGTTTACAGGATCCCCATCGAGGCAAAATGGATCATCGGGCAGTTTTCTGCGCAGCGATGCATTGGAAAATAAATTGCCAATACCGCCTTCAATATCTATCCAGCTGTCGATGCGGGTGGCGCCTGTCTGGTAACTTACTTCATAAAACTTTTCTTTTTTTTCTAAAAGATACAGGGCAAGCGCACGCAGCATACGGCCACGCTGCTGAAAGGACATTTTCCTCAATGCCGGGTTGCCCACTTTTCGGGCATAATCCAGCACAGCGTTAAAATCGAGGCCTTTTGTACTGGCAAAACCTATTAAATTTCCATTGATGGCATTGTATAAAGGCTGGCCTTCCCCATCGCCGGTAACCCAATTTCCGGTGATATAGTTTCCTGATTTTTGCATAATGCAAAGCTAATTTTTTTTAGCTCAGTAAAACAAGGCATTGTATGAAAGAAAAACGGAATTTTTATATGCAGATCTGCAGAAAAAAATCAGAAGCTTACCCGAAAGCTGCCGAACACGCCGAATTTTTTATCGTTTTCTCTTTTATTGTTTGGGGAGAGTACCCGCCATACAAAATCCACCCGCAGCAGGCGGAATATATTATCTATACCGGTGCCCAGCTCCAGGTAAGGTTTTCCATCGAGGGTTTGAAAGCTATGGCCCTGCTTAAGGTTAAGCGCCTTGTTTTGATCCGAAAGCTTTCCCACCAGGCCTTTTGCCGTCCACAGCTGGCGGAATTTTAATTTTGGAAACAGGCGGAAGATGCCATTCCCAATGATATGCTCCACTTTAATGCCGGCGTATTGATCGTGCAGGTATTCCCAGCGGTTCATAAGATTAAATGCATAAGAGTTGTAGTAATACAATTCGTTTCCCGGTGCTATATCGAGCATGGTGTACGGCAGTTGGCCAAACGTTTTTCCGGCATACACATTCCACGATACAGTACCAAGCGGCGGTATTTTCATATTGTCTGAAACGCTGGTAAAAAGCTTTGTATATTTATTATTGCTCCCGAGAATATTTTTAAACCCTTTCGTAACCGTTATTTCTCCAATAGGGTAAGGGCTGCCAAGGCTTGTTCGGTAAAAATGGTTTTCCACAAACCTTTCGAGATAGGCAAAACGCAAGCGCAGGGAAACTTCGAAACTGGAAAGCGGTTTCGATCCCAGTTTTGCCGAAAATGAATCGGCTGGTAACAGGTTTCTGAGCGGAGAAAAATTTCTGTGCGCCACCGTTAGCCTGTTGCTCATCCAGGAAGTGGTTTCTTTAAAAAATTCAAACTTGGTTTCGTCTACCTTGATGAATTTCACAGGCACGTCCTGTTTTCTGATGGCCAAAGCAAAAATGTTATCACTTGATACTTCGCTGTAATAGTTCTGCCCAAAATCAAGGTCGCTTGTGTACCCTGCGTAAAGATAAGTGCGGGGGCTTTTGCTGGGAAGATAAAAAACTTCGGCCTGGCCCTTGAGTTGTTTGTCGCCAAAACCATACGCCAGGTAAGTGTGCAGGCGTATTTTTTTATTGAAATACTTATTGGAAGCATAATCAAACCTGAGCCGGAAGCCTTCCCAGCTGTTGGAAGTGATCCAGTTGTACCATGGACCAAGCTGAACATTGCCCACATCGGTATATCCCGTACCTATAAAGGCCATTGTTTTGGTAAACCGCTTAAATACCGGGGTATTGGTAAGCGTATCTATCATTTTGATGATCCCCTTCTCCGTTCTGCTCAGTTCTTCATGACGGGCAGACGCCCAAAAATCTGCCGGTTTATCTGCAGCAGCGGGTTGCACAATGATCTCTTCCAGTTTTTTATTTTTGCTTAATTCGCTGATCACAGATGAATCATTGATAACAATATTACGGTAGGTAGTGGTTTTTCTTCCTATAAAACCCGGTTTGTTTTTCCCTGCCGGAGATATATCCACTACAAATTTGTCTTTGCTGAGAAACCAGATGGAATCGCCCAGCAGGCTGTATTCCTGAATGAGACTGAGATTGTCAACAAAATTTACATTGGCATCTTTTCCAAGGCGCAGGCTCATTTTTTGTATGGCAAAACTGCCTGCCTGTACCCAGCAATCGCCTTCAAAAGTATCGCCGCCTTTGCGCCGGGGCACAAATACCAGGTGGAAATACCTTTTATTATTGATGACCTGTGTATCTGTAACATTGTACTGATAATAATAATCCCCGTTATCGCTTGCGGGGCTCACAAATGCTTTATCAAATATTGGGATAAAATTACTGTATACATTCACCACCTGGTCCATTCCTCCAAGGAGTTTTGTAACACTTTCGTTCTTAACTCCGTTTGTATTTACGGCTTTTATAACTTCCCTTCGTTTAAGTGGGTTTTTTTGATAGTAGTAATCACTCAATGCTTCTGTAAGGAAAGCCGGGAGATACCGCAGTCCTTCTGCTGTATCGATATTGCCGTTGATAAGCTTGCTCACCGGCCTGAGTGGTTTGAATTTGCCCAGCTTTTCAAAATTGATATTCTTAAGGTCGAGTTCCAGTTTATTGTACAGTTCGTAAGAAAAATTATTGAACCGGTAGCGGTCGTTTTGGGGCTTGTGCTCCACTATTTTTTTCCATACGTACAAGCCTTTGTTAACTTTTGTTTTAATGGTTACCCCGTCGTTATAAGCGCCCCTTTCCATCAGTACAACAATTTTTATGGAATCGCCGGATTTTTTCAGGGGTATGCGATTTAGTTTATACCCCACAGCGCTGATCTCAAGCGTATCGGACGGCCAGCTGCTTACACGCAGGACGAAATTTCCGGCAGAATCTGCCATGTTTCCCACCATCGTGTTTTTAAATTTTACGGAAGAAAAAGGGAGGGTTTCTTCGCTGTGTACATCCTTTATCACACCGGTAATTATCTTCGGCTGGGCAACAGACAGGGAAACCGTTAAAAGGGCAGCGATGGTAAGAAATAAATATTTTGGGGGTGGGTTCATCCGTTGTAAAAATACATTGCAAATACTAAATGAAATCTAAAAGCCGGGCCATTCATCATTTTTTGGCCTTTTAAAATTAAAAGCGAGTAGTTTTTAAGCCCTTCGGCATAATTTACACTTAAAATAAACGTTTATATTTAGGTAATATTTTACGGGGTGAAAAAACTGAAATCTCTCATATCTTATATCCGGACAAACGGCTGCGGCCACCTGCAGCAAAACAGCGACATCAGGCAGCTGGTGTACACCAATATGATCTGGTTGGCGACTTACTTTCATTTTATTCTTTTCACTTTATTGTATTATGCTTTTATACCGGTTCCGGTAAAGCCATTTTTACTGATCACGGCTGCTGTTCACGTGCTTTTTGTGAGCTGCTTTTTACTGGTAAAATACAGGTTCCCGCAGGCGGGTAAGCATTTACTCATCCTTTCCACTTATCTAATGCTTGCCGTAGTGGATCATATGGATGGCAGGCAAACGATGGTCTTTCTTTATTTTTTTGCATTTTTACCTGCTGCTGTTAATGTGTTTTCTTTGAGAAGGCAGTGGCCGATCATAGTGGTTTATAGTTTATTTCCGGGGGCCTATACGCTATATACCAGGTTTGCCATATATGCACATCCGGTAATAAAACAATATGATGCCAACACCTTACAGACCATCACCGCTATCCATATTTCACTGGTTACTTCGCTTTTTATCCTTTTTGCAGCCTACCAGGTACTGAACAATGTGGCCAAACAGCAGCGCCTGTTTGTAAAAAGCCTGGGATTACAAACCACGCTCGATAATGCGGAAAGCGCCATCTGGAGCATCGATAACGACTACAACCTCCTTGCAGCAAACAGTAAGTATATCGGTTCAATAGAAAAGGAGTTTGCGGTAACGGGTCTTAAGACAGGTGTTAATCTTAAGCAGCATCCTATTTGGGAAAAACTGCCGGCTGCGCTTAAAAAACAATACAGCACCGTTTTAAGCGGTATAGAAATATTACATGAAATACAGCTGAATGAACAGGTGTTTGAGATCAAGGCTGTTCCCATCGCTGGGCCAAACGGAAAGATCATGGGCGCCACATTTGGCAGCAGGAACATTACAGCCAAACGAAAGGCCGAAAAAGCTATCATCGGCGCCAAACTTGCTGCAGAAGAAGCCAGCCTGGCCAAAGCAAGGTTTCTCAGCAATATGAGCCATGAACTGCGTACGCCCCTCAATGGCATCATTGGCATCACCCACATTATGCAGGATGAAAAATACCTGCCGGAACAGGAACCCAATCTTCGTACACTGCAGGATCTTTCTGAGCATACCCTGCAACTCATCAACAACATACTCGATTTTGCAAAAATTGAAGCCGGGAAAGCCACACTTGAAAACAACCGCTTCAACCTCGACCGGTTCATAGAAAAGATCAATTCCATTTTTGCAGGAACCGCACAGTTGAAAAAGATAAAACTCACGGTAGAAAAGCTGGGAAATACTGATATTTTTCTTAAAGGCGATGAAGTACGGCTTAGCCAGGTTCTCATCAATCTTATTGGTAATGCCTTTAAGTTTACTGAAAAAGGGTCTGTGAGTTTTAAAGTGGCGGTTTTAAATAACGGGGCCGCTCCTGGTACACAATGCATACGTTTTGCAGTAGCCGATACCGGCATTGGCATTAAAGAAGAAAGCGCGGGCAAAATATTTGAAAGTTTTGGCCAGGCCGATACACAAACCACCCGACTCTTTGGCGGAACCGGCCTTGGTCTCAGTATTGCCGATAAAATTGCTCAACTCATGAACTCCCGCATACAACTGCGCAGCGAATATGGAAAAGGTTCGGAGTTTTGGTTCGACGTAACCCTCCGGGAATCTTCCTTCATTCCCGAAAGCATTCAAATTAAAGACATCGGTAATATTGAAGCGCTGCTTCATCTTCATATCCTGGTGGCAGAAGACAACAAAGTAAACCAGCTGGTGGCAAGCCGTATTCTCAAAAAATGGAATTCCGAGGTCACTATTGCATCCAATGGCCAGGAAGCCATTGACTGTTTTACAAATAACAGGTTCGATGTGGTGCTCATGGACCTGGATATGCCCGTAATGGACGGGTACGAAAGCACCGCCATCATCAAAGAAAAATATCCCGAAGTGCCGGTAATAGCGCTTACCGCCGCCTCATTCGATGATATGCACAATTATCTCCGCAACAAAGGCTTCAGCGAAGTGGTGCAGAAACCATTTATTCCAAACGACCTTTACAGCAAAATACAGGCGGTACTCAAAAAAGCCGGTTAACTTTATGGACCGGTTGAATGAACCCGGTTCACAATATCATTTTGCTGAAACAAACATTCATAGCATTGTTGTTAAAGTATACGCAATACAGCAGACTTGTTTACGGGCTTTGGAGTGAAATTGAAAAACATTACAGTTCCCCCAACAGGTATTATCACACAATAAAACACCTGGAGAGCATGCTGGAAGCATGTTCCGCAATAATAAAAAACATTACAAAAAAAGATGCCTTTTTATTCGGGCTTTTCTATCACGACATTATTTACGACCCGCTGAAACAAACCAATGAAGCGCTGAGTGCTGCATTTGCCGGAAAAAGAATGGAATCATTTGCTGCTGATGAAGATATGATCAGCTCCTGCAAAAATTTTATTCTTGCAACAATAACACATGAAACCTGTACAGATGATGATATTAATTATTTTACGGACGCAGACCTGTCGGTGTTGGGAAAAGAATGGGAATCATATTCCGTTTATTGTAGTAATATAAGGAAAGAATATTCAGTTTATAATGATGCTGCCTATGCAGCCGGCAGAAAAAAAGTGTTGCTTCATTTTTTGACAATGAAGCGTATTTTTAAAACGGCTTACTTCTATAATAAATTTGAAAAACAGGCAATTGCCAATCTTAACAGGGAGCTTAAGAGTCTTGAATGAAAAACACCCATGATGTATTTATTTTTAAGCCCGCCTTGCCCTTCGCAAGCTTATTTCCAGCAGCTTGGAGCTTAACTCTTCGGGCCTGAATGGTTTGCGTATATAGCCTTCAAAACCGGCGCTTTCCATTTTCTCTTTCATGTTTTCGAAAACCCCTGCAGTAAAAGCAAGTATGGGAACGGTATTATTCTGTTTGCGTATTTCGTTAAGTGCCGCATACCCATCCATTTCCGGCATTTCAATATCCATCAGTATAACATCAAACTCTTCGCCGGGAAACTTATTGACTGCCTCCAGCCCGTTTTTGGCCGTTGTATAATTAACACCCCATTTATCCATAAACTTGGTGGCTATAAGTAGGTTCACGGGGTTGTCTTCGGCAATCAGTACTTTGAGTCCGTTTAGCCTGGCTGTTTCAACAGTAGTTATCGTTTTAATTTCCGGCCTGGCAGCTTCTTCCGATATCTGAAAATTAATATTAAAATGGAAATCACTTCCTTCATTTTCTTCACTTTCCACTTTTAGTTCGCCACCCATGAGGGCAACCAGTTTTCTGCTGATGGTAAGGCCAAGTCCGGTTCCGCCATACTTCCTGGTGGTTTTAAGGTCGGCCTGGGTAAAGGGATCAAAGATCAGTTTCTGCTCTTCTTTTCCTATTCCAATTCCGGAATCCTTAACACTGAAATGAATATATTTATTATTGGCATCAATGTCCAGCGCTTTTACCGACAATGTAACGGTACCAAAATTGGTAAATTTCAATGCATTTGAGAGCAGGTTTGAAAGTACCTGGCTGAGCCTGGTGGGATCGGCCATTACCTGTTTATCGAGCGGCCCTTCCTGTTCCACTTCAAACTGCAGGCCTTTGTCCCTGTATTGCTTTCTGAATGTATGCGACACCCTGTGAATGAGGGCAGGTATATCCACTTCTATCTTTTCCAGTTCAATCTTATCTGCATCCAGTTTACTGAGGTCGAGTATATCATTTATCACCCGGTGCATATGTTCAGAGGAGAATTTAAGCACACTCAGGCTTTCGCCCTGTGCCTTCAGGTGTTTTTCCTGTAAAAGCAGGTTAGTGGTGCCAATGATACCGTTGAGCGGGGTACGCAGTTCGTGACTCATGTTGCTGAGGAACCTTGTTTTTATTTCTGCAGATTCTTCCGCTCTTTGTTTTGCCACACGCAACTCCAGCATCATCCTGTTTTTTTCAGTAATATCCATGATGGATATTTTCTTATAAGTGATACCGCCATAGCTGAAAGCAACCATGCTCACCTCTGCAGGAAAGCTGGTGCCATTGGTGCGGTTACAAACCAGTTCACCCTTCCATGATTTTACAGGATCCAGGATTGTTTGCATGAAATACTGTTTTCCCCCAAGTATAGAAGGTGTAAAGAGTGATTCCAGGTTTTGCTCTTCCAGTTTATCAGAAACAGAAAGTGCAAACAGCAGGGCCGCCTGGTCGTTACAGTGGCTGATACTGCCTTTTTGTATATCCACAATAATATCGGCATGTAGCGAACTGTTGAATATGGTATCCAGGAACTCCTGGCCACTCTGCAATTCTGTATGCTGCCTGCCGGTTTCCCGCACAAGTACATATGACATCCAGCACAGCAATCCAAATGCTAAAACAGCATTATATCTGAAGTTTTCTAAAGCAGATCCGGGATCGATCCGTTGAAAAGGAGATTGAGCAGGTAATAAAAAAAGCGTGACCAGGAAGCTAATGCCGGTAACGATGTAGTTAAGCTGAAATTTTTTCTTATCGGTTGGATCGGTAAGATAACCCAGGCTGACAACAGCAGCAAAAAAGAACATGAATGCACCTGCTTTTGTTCCTTCCAGGAAATTGATCATAAGCAGGGAAATGTTAATAAGTAACATGATCCCAATATGCGCCTTCCTGTATTTTTCTTTTTTTATAAAGTGCCCGATCAGAAAGGATGCGGCTAATGCCGACAGGGTAACCAATGCACTGAGGTAAAGTTCGCAAAGGAAATTCAGTACCGTGGTAAGAAAAAACAGCAGCATAGCCGTTAAATGGAATACCCGCAGCCTGGAAGGATAGTTACCATCTGTAAACATTCTTCTGCTGAAAATAGTATCCAGCAGCGCTGTTTTTAACTTCAAAAAAAAGCCTTCTTTTGCCATTTGGTTGCCCTGAATTACTGTATTTTTGACAAATTATTCAGTTCTTAAACGCTCAAAATGTATATTTAATATACAGATATCCAAAAAAATAGGAATTTCTCATTCAAATCCAATAATATGAACAGCCTGTCCGAAACACCTTTCGCATTCAATCCCCGATTAGATACAGAATACCTTGAATCTCTTTTTGGAGATGATTTAGGTTCAATAAAAGAAATATTCAATAGTTTTTTAATAGATACAAAAGAAGGTTACCAGGATGTACAAGCCGCCTATAATGAGGGTGACCTGAAGCTGCTGCGGCAAAAAATACATAAAATAAAACCCACTTTTGGTTTTGTTGGACTTACCTCAACCACCCACAACTGCGAAAAGCTGATCGCCGCCTGCGATGCGGCTGCCGATATTACAGCAGTACAGGCTGCCTGCAGCGATCTTTTTAAAGAAATTGAAGACAGTTTTTTGCTTATCGAAAATGAAGTGAAGCGCCTCGATGAATTTGGCGCCTGATATGACTTTTGTCACATCATTCTTTTTATAAATCTGTATTTTTGATTATTGAAAAAATCAATAGTTATATTGTTTTTGGGAATTTTTATGCTGGGCAGCACCCAGCTGGGGCAATTGCTTAAGCTTCCCGGGCTTATTCAGCATTATGCTCAACATAAGAAAACAAACCCTTCCATGAATTTTTTTGGTTTTCTTCATATTCACTACGCCCATGCTTTTGAAATTGATGAAGATTTTGAGGAAGATATGAAATTGCCTTTTAAAACAACCGAGCGTGGCAATTCCGGTATAAGTAATTTCGTCCCTGTATCCTTTCCTGATGTATCAAACAAAAGTTTTACCGATCTTAAAATTACTTTCTTTCAAAAAAAAGACCCCTCTCTATCATCCCAACACTTGTCGTCCATCTGGCATCCTCCCCGTACCTGTTGATTTAATATTTTTTATTGAACCCTGCTGGAATATGTATTTCCATGAGTCAGGGCGTTTCAGTAATTCTAGCATTAAAGAGCATATCTGCGGGTAAAGCTTTGCAGCCTGCAGGTAAAAAATAAAATTATCACCATTCAATTTACTATTATGAACCAGGCACATCTGCATCTTGCATTGAACCATCTCCCCATCGTTTTTCCAATGGTGGGAGCCCTTGTATTAATAGCAGCTTTGCTATTGAAATCTGCCGCAATGAAACGTACCGCTTACGGCATTTTTGCAGCCGGGGCCGTTTTAACCATGCCCGCATTCTTTACCGGTGAGGGTGCCGAAGAAGTGGTGGAAGAACTCCAGGGCATTTCTGAAACCCTTATTAGCAATCATGAAGAAACAGCAAAACAGTTTGCCCTGCTTTCTTACGCACTTGGCGCCACATCATTACTGGCGCTTTGGGCTAACTGGAAGCGTAAACGCTTTGCGCCGGCATCTTCGTTTATAGTTCTGCTGCTGAGTTTTGTGGTATTGTTTTTTGCAAAAAGCACCGGTACCAGTGGCGGAGAAATTAGGCATACGGAAATTAGGCAGGGAGCCATGGTTGACGGCAAAGCTGAAAACAAAGTGGGCGGGGTTGAAAATGAAGGGAAAGGAACGAAGGAAAAAGACGATGATGATTAAAACAAAGTAATTAAGCTGGGTTGTGTTCGATAATAAGAATGCAATTCCGCTTTTATAAACAACTAATAGGTTTCGTAGTTTATGGTGATGAATCAGTTTGAAAAGCACCAACCCCTTTTTGCAGCAAACTGTCATTTGACCGTTTTAAGGATTCATCTACCCTGTTAAACTCATCCATTATTTTATCGGAAGATTTTTTAGCATCCCTTGCGTTTTTCCATATCAGCAGAGCAGATATTAGTGCCAATACAGCCATCGTTATTGTCAATATGGTTTGCTCTTGCCTTCTCATTCCATCAGCCCAAACTGTTTTAAATGATGTACCACATGCTTGTGGTGAAGCTGCACCCATTCTTCATAATTTAGCAGCCCAAATACAGGATGAAGGGTTCGGGCATCGGGGTTTTCTTCAAAGTAAATCACAAAATTTTTTACCGCGGTATTTAGTTTTTGCAGGGCATCTTCGGGCGAAACTGTTCGCAGCGGAATGGGTTTTTCGCCCAGCACATTGGCAGGGGCCTTTGTGTTTTCCCTGAACGGTTTATCACTAAGTAAGAATGCCCGGTATTTGGGTAAATGTTCCTGGGGAACGGCCAGGTCAAAATGAAGCCTTGCAGAAGAAACATCAAAAAAATCGGCCAGGTGCTCCAGCATTTCCTGCACATGCATAACACCCCAGCTGGCTTTGCTGTTTGCCTCCAGGTTTTGCAGCAGGAGGAACATTCCCTGTTGTAAAAAAGAAAGTTTTTCTTGGTTCATATCAATAAAAAACCCGGTATCTACCGGGTGCTGTATAAAAGTTAATGTTGGCGTTTATCAATTTCGGCACAAAGGCTTCCAAAGATCTCTTCCACCGTTCCCTCGCCTTTTATCAATACCACTTTATTGAATTTCCGGTAGTAATCTGCCACGGCTTCTGTTTTGCCCCGGTATTCCACAATGCGTGCCCTTATTACCTGTTCGTTGGTATCGTCGCTGCGGCCGCTTGTTTCTCCCCGCTTCAACAGACGCTTTACCAGTTCTTCCTCGCTTACATCGAGCGCCAGCATAACAGCGATCGGTGCTTTTTTAAAGTCAAGCAGTTTATCGAGCGCTTCGGCCTGGGCAGAAGTGCGGGGAAACCCATCGAATAAAAACCCCTTGGCTTCCTTATACTCATCCAGGGCGGTGCTGATCATGCCTATGACCACTTCATCGGGAACAAGCTGCCCCTTATCCATGAATTTTTTTGCTTCCAGTCCAAGCGGTGTTTCCCTGCTGATCTCAGAACGCAGCAGGTCTCCTGTACTTAGATGTTTCAGTCCATAACGTGTTATCAGTTTTTCGCTCTGGGTACCTTTTCCACTTCCGGGAGGGCCAAACAAAATTAAATTGAACATCATCTGTAGTAAATAAGCGGTTGTTTAAGAGTATGCAAAGTTAATAAGCAAATGTAATAGTAGCGAACACCGGGGTAAATATAATATGTAGATTTTACATATCAATCTAAAAAAACACAGAAAGGAAAAAAATAGAGCAGATTTTGAAACAGGGGCCGGCTTATGGGCAATTTTTGTAATAAAGTGCCAATGAAGTACATTTGTCGCTCACCGCTTTTAACCTTTTTTATTATGGGAGCCGCCAAATTAAGCCAGCTGGCCGAAACACTTATTGGTTCAGAGATTGTTCGCCTGGGGGCTACTATTAAGGAAAAGATCAGGACTGGTGAGCAGGTTTACAATTATACTATCGGAGACTTTGACTCCACGCAGTTTCCCATACCCGCAAGGCTTCAAAAAGAGATCATTGAAGCATATAAGAACGGCTACACCACTTACCCGGCAGCCGAAGGAGAATTGAACCTCCGTAAATCAGTTGCCCGATTTATAGAGAAATATCAAGACCTCCGGTTCGATACAGGCGAAATACTGATAGCCGCAGGTGGGCGGCCACTGATCTACGCCCTTTACCGCACCCTGGTTGATAAAGGCGACAAAGTGATTTACCCCGTACCCAGCTGGAACAATAACCATTATGTGCATTTTAACGAAGGCGAGCATATACTGATCGAATGCAGCAGGGAAAATAATTTTATGCCCACGGCCGCCCAGTTGAAACCGGTTCTTAAGGATGCCACGTTGCTGGCAGTTTGTTCGCCGCTGAACCCCACCGGAACTGTTTTTAATAAAGAAGACCTGGAAGCGATCTGTGATCTCATACTGGAAGAAAACAACCGCCGTACCGAAGGACAAAAAAAGCTGTACCTCATGTACGACCAGATCTACTGGACGCTTACATATAGAGATACCAGGCATTATAACCCGGTTTCGCTCCGGCCGCAGATGAAAGAATATACCATTTTTATAGATGGCATCAGCAAGGCTTTTGCCGCCACCGGTGTAAGGGTGGGCTGGGCCCTGGGCCCTGCAGCTATTATTGCCAAAATGCGTTCGCTCAACAGCCATGTGGGAGCCTGGGCGCCCATGGCCGAGCAGCATGCCGTGGCAAATTACCTGCTGAACGATACTGAACTCGAAAATTATTTTACCCATTTTAAAAGCGAACTGGAATACAGGCTACACGCCATTTACAACGGTATTCAGCAAATGAAAAGCAGCGGTCTTCCCATAGATGCCGTAGCGCCGCAGGCAGCTATTTACCTGACCCTGCAAATAGACCTGGTGGGTAAAAAAACGGCCGGTGGCAATATCTTAGATACACAGGAAGATGTAACAGCCTATATTCTTAATGAGGCCAAACTGGCCATTGTTCCTTTTTATGCATTTGGTACATCCCGCAGCAGCAACTGGTACAGGCTGAGTGTGGGCTGCTGCAAAAAAGATGAAATAGAGGAAATGCTCGGTAAATTAAAGGCAGCGCTTGAAAAAGTAACGCCATAGGCTCCATCCGTCATATAATTTTCATTTAAAGCAACGGCCACATTACATTTGAAAAAATTTTTAAATCATGCTGGCACTTAAAAAGTCTGCTGCAGTTACCTGTTTACTGCTTGCTGCATTTGTTTTCTCCTCCTGCAAATTCAAGCAAAAGGTTTCGGTGCTGGTGCACCATGCTGTTATTTATACTGTTAACGAGAGCTTTACGGTGGCGGAGGCGATGGCCGTACGTGATGGAAAAATTGTAGAAACAGGCAGCAACGACGACCTGCTCAAAAAATACGAGGCCGATGAGGTACTCGATGCCAAAGGGAATGCTCTGTTTCCCGGATTTATTGACGCTCATTGTCATTTTACCGGCTATGCCACCGACAGGTGGAAATGCACCGTTACCGGAACCGGGAGCTGGAATGAGATCATTGAAAAAATAAAGGTTTACAGTGTTACGGCGCCTATGGAATGGATCTATGGCCGTGGATGGGATCAGAACGACTGGGAGGTAAAAGAATTTCCTGATAAGTATTTACTCGACAGCCTTTTCCCAAACCGACCGGTTTATTTAAAAAGAGTGGACGGGCATGCCGCCATTGCCAATCAAAAAGCACTTGACATTGCAAATATTAATGCCGAAACAAAAATAGCGGGCGGCGAAGTGGAATTAAGAAATGGAAAGCCCACGGGCCTGCTCATTGATAATGCCATGGACCTGGTGGAAAACAAGATCCCTCATATTGCAGATTCGCTCGCAATCCGCTACTACCATGAACTCGAAAAGGAGTGTGTTGCACTCGGGCTTACCAGCCTGCAGGATTGTGGCGTAAGTGAACATACCATTGAATTAATTGAGAAGGCCCAGAAAGAAGAGAAATTGTCTATTAAAATCTTTGCCCTGCTCAGCGACAGCATTAACAGTTATGAAAAATGGATGGCAAAAGGCAGGTATACAAATGGCAACCTCACTGTTGGAGGTTACAAAGTGTACGCCGATGGTGCACTAGGTTCAAGGGGTGCCTGTTTACTGAAAGATTACAGCGACAAACCTGGCTGGAAAGGTTTTTTGCTCAGCAGTATTCAACATTTTGACAGCCTTGCACAGCGTTTGGCCAAAACAAATTTACAAATGTGCACACATGCCATTGGCGACAGCGGCAACCGTAAGCTGCTCAATATTTACGCTGCCGTTTTAAAAAATAAAAACGACCGCCGCTGGCGCATAGAACATGCCCAGGTAGTTGACAGCGCCGATTTTCCGCTTTTTGGAAAATACAGCATCATCCCATCTGTTCAACCAACGCACGCAACCAGCGATATGTACTGGGCAGATAAAAGGCTGGGGCCGCAACGGCTAAAATATGCCTATGCCTATAAAAAACTTTTGCTGCAAAACGGCTGGTTAGCACTAGGAACAGATTTTCCGGTAGAAGACATCAGTCCGTTTAAAACTTTTTATGCAGCTGTGGTAAGAAAAGACGCAAAAGATTTTCCGGCCAACGGCTTCCAAACAGAAAACGCCCTATCAAGGGAAGAGGCGATCCGCGGAATGACCATTTGGGCTGCTAAAGCAGCGTTTGAGGAAAAAGAAAAGGGCTCGCTGGAAAAAGGAAAGGCAGCAGATTTTATCATCCTGGAAAAAGACCTGATGAAGTGCAGGGAACAGGACATCCTGCAAAACAAGGTGCTTGCCAGCTATATCAATGGAAAGAAAGTGCATTAAACGCCGGGGTACCAGAAAAGAAAAGCCGCCTGCAGGCGCTGATTATTGAAACTGAATTATCTTTATTAATAAAAACTTGCAGATGAAAAATTTTATCACCGCTTGCATATGCATATTTTCTTTAAGCTCCATGGCACAAATAAAATACCCGCAAACAGAAAAAATAGGCCAGTCTGATGATTACTTTGGCACAAAAATAGCCGACCCCTACCGCTGGCTCGAAGACGATACCGCCAAAAACACGGCCGCCTGGGTAGTGGAACAGAATACGGTAACCAACGATTACTTTGCACAGATTCCCTTCCGCGACAAACTTCGCAAGCGCCTTACCGAATTATGGAATTATGCCAAATATTCTGCCCCGGCCAAAAACGGGCCTTATTATACTTTTTATAAAAACGATGGTTTGCAAAACCAGGCTGTATTGTATATTCAAACCGGAATAAAAGGATCGCCTGAAATTTTGATAGATCCCAACAAACTTTCTAAAGACGGAACCGTGGCCCTTCAGGGTACGGCTTTTTCGAAAAATCAAAAATATTTCGCCTATTCGGTTTCTGCATCAGGCAGCGACTGGCAGGAAATCAATATCATGGAGGTTAAAACAAAAAAACTGCTTACCGAAAAACTGGAATATATAAAATTCACAGGCATGAGCTGGGCCGGAGATGATGGGTTTTATTACAGCGGCTACAGCAAACCTAAAGAAGAAAAAACAAAATACAGTGCCAAGACAGAATACCAAAAAGTGTTTTACCATAAAATAGGAACGCCTCAATCTGCCGACAAGCTTATTTATGAAGATGCGGCGCACCCGCTCCGTTATGTTTGGGCCGGGCTTACAGAAGACGAACGTTTTTTGGTACTGGGCATTGCAGAAGGAACAGATGGCAGCGAGATCAAGGTCAGGGACCTGAAGGATAAAAATGTAAAAGGGTTTGTTACGATTGTGGAAGGGTTTAAAACAAATGCCGATGTGGTGGAAAATGTGGGCGATAAAATTCTGCTGAGAACGAATAACGGGGCCCCCAATTTTAAGCTTGTGTTGCTCGATCCCAAAAAACCCCAGCCTTCTAACTGGAAAACATTGATTGCAGAGCAGAAAGAACCACTCGATTTTGTGAGCACCGGCGGAGGAAAATTATTTGCAGGTTATTTAAAAGATGCCATCACGCTCGTTAACCAGCACAACATGAACGGAAAACTCGAGCACAGCATACAGTTGCCCGGGGTAGGTACCGCATCGGGTTTTGGCAGTAAAAAAGAAGAGAAAGATTTTTACTATACATTCACTTCATTTACTTACCCTTCCACTGTTTTTAAATACGATATCAACACCGGAAAATCAAGCCTGTACAGAAAATCGGAAGCAAAATTTGACCCGGCTGCTTTTGAAACCAAACAGGTTTTTTATACCAGCAAAGACGGCACAAAAGTTCCCATGTTCATCACGCACAAAAAAGGCCTGGTGCTGAATGGCAATAACCCAACCATGCTCTATGCGTACGGTGGATTCAATGTAAATATCACGCCCGGTTTTTCCATAGGCAATATCCCATTCTTAGAAAACGGCGGTGTTTATTGTGTACCTAACTTACGGGGCGGGGGCGAGTACGGGGAAGAATGGCACAGGGCGGGTATGCTCGAGAAAAAGCAAAATGTATTTGATGATTTTATTGCTGCTGCAGAATATCTCATAAAAGAGAACTACACTTCAGCTGAAAAACTGGCCATCCGTGGTGGCAGTAATGGCGGCCTGCTGGTGGGCGCCTGTATGACGCAAAGGCCGGAACTGTATAAAGTAGCCTTACCACAGGTGGGCGTGCTCGATATGCTGCGTTATCATAAATTTACGGTGGGATGGGGTTGGGCGGTAGAATACGGAAGCAGCGATAAAAAAGAAGATTTTGATTACCTGATAAAATATTCTCCGCTGCACAATCTCAATAAAGGCACCTGTTATCCTGCCACTTTAATAACTACGGCCGATCACGACGACCGGGTGGTACCTGCACACTCCTTTAAATTTGCTGCTGCACTACAGGAAGCGCAGGGTTGCAACAAGCCGGCACTTATCAGAATTGAGAGCAAGGCTGGTCATGGCGCCGGAAAGCCCACTTCCAAGATCATAGATGAAGCGGCAGATATCTGGAGTTTTGTGCTGCACAACCTGGGTGCGGAATATTGATTTAGAATTTAAACCTGTACAATCCCTGCTTTGATAGCATACAGGGCAAGGCCGATCCTGGTTTTGAGGTTCAGTTTTTCAAACAGCACATCCCGGTAGCCATCTACGGTTCTAGGGCTTACGCTAAGGTGGTCAGCAATTTCCTTGTAGGTGAGTTCGGTACAAGCCAGTTTTAAAAAACTAATTTCCTTGTCTGTAAGCAGGATGGGGCTTTTCAGTGCACCATCGGCACCCATATCTATATGGTTGATGGCGTGCATTATTTTTCCGGAGATCAGTTCTGAGTGGTAATACCCTTTTTGGCTGACAGACTGAATGGCAAGCGACAGTTCCTTGGGTTCAGCATCTTTAAGAATATAACCCACCGCACCGCAGCGCAACATACGGAGAATAGAATTTTCATTATCGTTCATACTCAGGGCAAGTATTTTAATTTCTTGTTTGTTTGTACGTATCCATAAAGCCGTATCGTAGCCGTCCATTTCCGGCATATTGATGTCGAGCAGTACCATATCGGGTTTCTGGCCCGATGCCTGCAGTTGTTCAATAAAATGCTTTCCGTTATCTGCTTCAAACAGCACCTGGTGGCCCAGGCTTTTAATAAGGCCCGCCAGTCCGTTTCGCAGTAATGCGTGGTCGTCGATCAATACAATCTTTACCATGTTGCTTTATTTATTTTTTGACGGTTCTTTTACGGGAAGTAAGATTTCAACAGCAGTTCCCTTACCAGGCCCGGAAACAATACTTATTTCAGCGCCAATAAAAGCAGCCCTTGATTTCATATTGCGCAAACCGAGACCGGTTTTTGACGGCAAGAGCTCCACTTCATTAAATCCTTTGCCATCGTCTTTAACAAAAATAGAAACCGCGGCCGGAAGAAATTCAATACCTGCTTTTACATTTTCTGCGCCCGAATGCTTTAAGATGTTATGGAAACATTCCTGCACGATGCGGTAAAGCACTACTTCTTTTTGCCGTGGAATTTCAAATGTATTTCCTTTTGAACTGAAATCAACTTTAAATTGACCTGTATTCTGCAGTAGCCTGGTCTCGTTACGCATGGCATCTGCAAGGCCGATATCCACCATCATTTCGCCATTGAGGCTGCGGCTGAGTGCCCGCAGGTCGTTAATGGCCTTACTGATAAGTTCTACAGAGCCGGTTATTTTTTCGGCATCCTGTGGCTGAAAAGAGTCTTTATGGAGTGTATTTAAATTGAGTTTAGCCAGGCTGAGCACCTGGCCCACATTGTCGTGTATCTCCTGGCTGAGGGTATTGAGTGTTTGCTCCTGTGTTTCCACCTGTGCTTCAATAAGCGATTGCTGAAACTGGTTTTCCATCCGGAGTTTTTCTGTTTTGTTTTTTTGCTGTTTACGGGAATAAAGAGCAGCCAGCAATAAGATGAACATCCCCATTACCAATAGTGCAATTACAAAACCAAAAAAATACACTTCAAAACTTATGTTCATTTTTCTTATAATTCTTTTTATAAACAAAAATTGACACAATGTAGAGTATATATAACAGAATATTCAGGTTTGTATTAACAAGCCTGAAAAGCTTTCCAAAATTGTCAAGCTGTTGTTCTTTTATCATCGGATACATAACAAAGTACACCATATCCCCCAGGTTGAAGATGAAAAGCCCGGAGGCGATCCAAAAAAAATAATTTGCAGTAAGAGAATCCTCCATGTTGCCGGTAAACTGCTCATACAGATAAATACACACAGCTATTATAACAAAAAGCTGACCCGTCACCAACACATAATTATGAAATTTATAAAAAGGCTCAATGATAAAAAAAAGAACTGCCACCGCATTAAAAATGAAAAATGCAATTTTGGTGAATTTTTTTAAAAGAATTTCACCATGCTGATAAAACAGGAGAAAGTAGAATGAGTATTCAACCGGGATGGTAAAATTATAAAAAAACACATTTGAACGCCCGGTTGACTTTATGTAATAGCCGGTTACATCGACAATAATGACAAAAACAAAAAAAACAGGCAGCCACCGCAATTTGCTGCCTTTTAAAATGTTCCAAAAAATCAGACTTGCGATTAATGCAGAAAACTCAATAAAGTGAATGGGAGAAACACTCATAAATGAATTATTTTTTATGGGTCAAGATGACCATGATTCATCGGCGAATGCCCGGCAGGATCATCCACTGGTTTACCTCCACCATCGATGGTGGCCACATAGCCAATACTCAAACGGCTTTCAAGACCAGGATCCCCCGGCACAGAACCAGGATAGGCCGTCAGGTAAAAGCGGATGCCATTTACTTTCGTGTCCGATAAAATATCTTTCAGCGAATCCCGAAACTCCTGGTTCATTTCCAACCAAACAGATTTAGTATCATTCTTTCCGATGGCCTGCGATAAAATAGGCCATTTGTTGTCTTCATAATTCTTATGCAGATCCATCAGATCTGTATAATTGATTTTTGCTGTTGCCATGCTAGAAGTTTTATATTAGGAATATTATTTGACAGCTCTAAATTCCGCTTAAATAACTTACCCGGCAACCGTTTTTTCACCCAACCGGTTACCGTTTTTTCACCCCCCAAAAAATTTCATTCAATTTTTGCTTTATTTAACCCGATTTTTTGAGGAGGTATAAAATTAATGTAAATTTTTTATTGAAAATCAATTATTTACAAGTGTTCGATAAAAATTAAAGTCCTTTTTCTTTGGCTTAAACCTTTAAAGCCCCTTACCTTTGCACTCCAATTTTAAAAAGGGTTCTTTGGGGATAGCCGGGAGCTCAACAAACTAAAAACAATGAGTAAATTACATTTCACCACCAAACATGCAAATGCAGCTACCGTACAGCGTACCTGGTACGTTGTAGACGGTACTAATCAAACTGTAGGCCGCATGTGTGCAAAAATTGCATCTGTTCTTCGTGGCAAGAACAAGGCCTATTATACTCCACACGTAGATTGCGGAGATTATATTGTAGTCATTAACGCCGACAAAGTTGTGTTTACCGGAAACAAGCTGGAAGACAAGGATTACCTTACTTACAGTGGATACCCGGGCGGCCAAAAAGCCGAAGCAGCCATCAAACTGCTTAAGCGCAGGCCGGAAGCGGTAATTGAAAGGGCTGTAAAAGGTATGTTGCCTAAAAACCGCCTGGGACGCCAGATGTACAAAAAACTTTTTGTGTACGCAGGTGCGGAACATCCGCATGGCGCCCAAAAACCAGCCGAACTCACATTTCCTAAAATCACCCCTTCTACAGGATCAAAAAACTAATTAAAAGTAAATGGAAAAGCAAAAAAACGCAGTTGGCCGCAGAAAAGAAGCTGTAACACGTGTTTTCCTCAGCCGCGGCGAGGGCAGCATTACAATAAACGGTAAAGACTATAAAACATATTTTCCGTTGGTGTACCTGCAAAACCAGGTAGAGGCTCCTCTTAAAGCCACTGAATCAACAGGCAAATACAATATTGTTATAAATGCCACCGGTGGTGGTGTAAAAGGACAGGCCGAAGCAGCAAAACTGGGTATTGCACGTGCATTGCTTGAAGTAAGTGCAGATTTTCGCCCCTCTTTAAAAGCGGCGGGCTTATTAAGGCGCGACCCACGTGCGGTTGAACGTAAAAAACCAGGGCGTAAAAAAGCAAGAAGGAGCTACCAGTTCTCTAAAAGATAATTGGATACAAGATGCAGGATACAGGATCATACAGTTCCCCGTATCCCGCATCCGGTATCTGCTGTCTTGTATCAATTTTAAAACTTTCTTTAAAAATAAAAGATGGAAAATAACACATCATTACAACAACAACTACTGGAAGCCGGCGTACACTTTGGTCATCTAAAAAAGAAGTGGAACCCCAAGATGCTCCCTTATATCTTTGCCGAAAAGAAAGGTATCCACATCATTGACCTTAATAAAACAGTGGAAGGTATGCAGGAAGCTGCCGCCGCCATGAAAGCCATTGCCCGCAGCGGTAAAAAGATCATGTTTGTGGCCACCAAAAAACAAGCCAAGGAAATAGTGATGGAATGCGCACAAAAAGTGAACATGCCATTTGTTACAGAACGTTGGCTGGGTGGAATGCTTACCAATTTCAACACGGTTCGTAAGAGCGTGAAGAAAATGCAGAGCATAGAAAAAATGCTGAACGACGGCAGCGCAGAAAACCTGAATAAAAAAGAACGGCTTACCCTTAGCCGCGAAAAAGAAAAGATGGAGAAAGTGCTGGGTGGTATTGCGCAGATCAGCCGCATACCTGCAGCCCTGTTCCTGATTGACATTGGCCACGAACACATCGCCCTTGCAGAAGCCAAGCGCCTCGGCATCAATACATTTGGCATGGTGGATACCAATTGCGATCCAAACAAAGTTGACTTTGCCATCCCTGCAAATGACGATGCTACTAAATCTATCGCCATTGTGGCCAATTATATTACAGCCGCCATTGCAGAAGGTTTACAGGAACGCCAGAACAGCAAAGACGACGAAGAGCATAGCGATACAGAAGAAAGCGCAGAAGCAAAAGCTGCCCGTTTTGAACAAAAATTGGGTGAGGGAGACGACAGGAACAAACGTGGCGGTGGCGGAAGAGGCGGAGCGCCTACCAAACGCCGTGTGCCTGGCCCTGGTGCTGGTGGCAGAAGACCCGCAGGAAAGTAATTTCCCGGCTTCAGGAAAGAACCGGATTTTATACCGGTTTTTTAGAACAGACCTGAATACTGTTGCTTTGCTTTTAAACCTAACTGGTTAATATAGCCTTGTTCGGAATTAAAATAGGCAGCAAAAAAGTTCTTTTAAAAAAAATTATAAACTTTAAATCTAAGTCCTTAAAACGGACAGGGAGGATTTATTATGAGCGCTACAATTACAGCAGCAGATATCAATAAACTACGCCAGGCTACCGGCGCCGGCATGATGGATTGCCGTAAAGCATTAACAGAAAGCAATGGCGATTTTGAAGCCGCCATTGACTGGCTCCGTAAGCAGGGTCAGAAGGTAGCTGCCAAACGCAGCGACCGTGAAGCAAAAGAAGGGGTGGTAATTGCAAAAACAACTGCCGATCAAAAAGCAGGTATTGTACTTTGCATCAGCTGCGAAACGGATTTCGTAAGCAAAAACGCCGATTTTGTGGCTTTTGCCCAAAGCATTGCCGACGCAGCTATTGCAAACAATGTGAAGACCACGGAAGAATTAAACAACGTGGTCATCAATGGCGCCAGGGTAGCCGATCTTATCAATGATAAGCTGGCTGCAATTGGTGAAAAAATTGAGATCTCAAAGTTTGAAAGGGTGGAGGCTCCGTTTGTATCGAGTTATATACACGGTGCAAACCGTATGGGCGTACTGGTAGGCCTTACCAGGGAAGCTGATGAAGCAGGTAAAGATGTGGCCATGCAGATCGCTGCCATGAACCCGCTTGCAGTGGATGAATCTTCTATCCCAGCCGATGTGGTGGAAAGGGAAAAAAATATCGCTATTGAAGTGGTAAAAGCAGAGGGAAAGCCTGCAGAAATGGCTGAAAAAATTGCGATGGGAAAACTCAATAAATTCTTTAAAGAGAATACCCTGCTGGCCCAGGCTTTTGTAAAAGATAATAATAAATCAGTATCAGACTACCTTAAAGGGGTTGATGCAGATCTTAAAGTTACTGAATTTAAAAGGGTGGCTTTGGGATAAAAGATTTCTATTCCAACTATTTGAAAAGCAGTTCTCCCGAGCTGCTTTTTTATTGCCTGCAACTATTTACTTCCGGCTGTCCTTCCTGCTATATATTTAGGGCATTTTCCCCTGTTTTTGGAAAATTCACGTTAACTGCGTAATAAAGCCGTACGAGTCCCGTTTAAAGCCTGTACTTCAGCCTTCCGAAAGGCAGGTTTAACCCAGGCAGTATGAAAAATAATTGCAGCAAAGTATTGAGTTTTATATTAACCGCCTTTCTTTTTACGGCAAAGGGACTGTTTGCACAATCCCCGGGTTCCATTTTTGCTGAGGGCAGTGTTTTTTATTTTCTCCAAAAAAAGGAAACCACCCCGGAATCTGTATCTTCAGCCGGTACTAAACCTGTTTACAACGACAGCGCCTTTGTTACGGCCAACCTCCTTGATTTTTACCCCCAAAAAGCCGAAGGCAATACTGTGTCCCTTTTCTGGAGCTTAAAAGAAGCAGAAAAAAAGGTAACCTGGTATGAAATACAAAAAAGTCATGATGCCATAGAATGGAAGCAAATAGGCAGGGTGCAGGGCGATGCACAGGTATCCGCATCCGGTGATGTTTTGGCCTATTCGTTTTTGGACAACCTGCAGGTAATGGGCAACTCGTTTATAGTATATTACCAGCTCATTCAGGAATTTAACAATGGAGCTAAGGCATTAAGCAGTATAAGAACGGTTGATTTCATGTATGATTTTGCATTCAATTCAGTATCCCCCAATCCTTTTGATAAAAAACTTGATATCGCATTCTCTACCGGGAGCAGCCGTCCTGTGACCATATCGCTAATTGGCACATCGGGAAAAACAATTGCCAGAAAGGTATACAAAGTTCAGCCCGGAACTGCAGAAGTATCGCTGGAAGCCGGCAAAAACCTTCGCCCGGGCATGTATATACTGCTGATGCAACAGGGCAAATACAGGATCAAACATAAACTGATCAAAAAAAAATAAATAATCATTGCGGAAACTCCCGGCTTGCTAAAAACTTGTTTAAATATGCAGTACCCGTAATTACAACACCGTATTTATCTAAATTTGCGCATGCTTAAAAAGATTTTTTCAGCTGCGTTGCTTTTTACAGGATGGTACCTGTTCTTTGTTTTAGGCAGCGGGTGTGCCCAAATTGGCTATCCTACCGGCGGCGACAAAGACACGCTGGCCCCGGTTCTTGTAAAGGCAAATCCACAGAACAGGAACCTCTCTTTTTCCGGAAATAAAATTACACTCACATTTGATGAATTTATAGAGATACAGGAACTCCAAAATAACCTTCTCGTATCTCCATTACCCAAACAGAACCCAACAGTTACCAACAACCTCAAAACGGTAACCATTAAGTTAAGGGATACCCTAAAGCCGAATACCACGTACACGCTAAATTTTGGAAATTCAATAAAAGATGTAAACGAGGGCAATATCTTAAAAAATTTCCGGTATGTGTTTTCTACCGGCGACTCAATAGACTCCTTAACCCTGGCAGGAAAAATAACGCTGGCGCAAAACGGGAAAACAGACAGTACCATGCTGGTGATGCTCTATCGTAACCTGGAAGATACTGCAGTTGAAAAAGAAAGGCCCGATTATATTGCCAAATTAAAAGGTGATGGTGGTTTTAGTTTTGAAAATTTACCGGCGGGCACTTACCTTATTTTTGGTCTTAAAGATAACGACGGTGGCAAAACATATAATTCAAAATCAGAACTGTTTGCTTTTGCTAACGAACCGGTAATTGTTTCTGCAAATACAAAACCGGTTTCCCTTTATGCTTATGCTTTGGAAAAACCTGCAGTCCCTTTAAAAACATCCGGAACACAAACCCCCGCCAGGCGGCTTGCCACAGATAAACGGATAAAATATTCAACCAACCTTTTGGCCTCAAAGCAACAGGATATTTTACAAGCTTTTCAATTGAATTTTACAAACAGGATCGTCAACTTTGACAGTACAAAAATTTCCATTACAGATACAAATTATAAACCGCTACCCGCTGTTTTCAGCATTGACAGCAGTGGAAGAAAAATAAGCCTGGCGGCAAACTGGCAACCGGGTACCGATTATTTGCTGCTCATCGGGGAAGGCGCCCTTGAAGACAGTGTTGGGTTAAAGCAGGAAAAAAATGACAGCATCCGTTTTAAAACCCTCCGTACAGAAGATTACGGCTCTGTACAGTTGCGTTTCAGCGGCATTGATCTTACCAAAAACCCTGTTCTGCAATTTGTACAAAATGATGAAATAAAGAACAGCTACCCCATTGCTTCCGCTAAATGGGAGAATAAATTATTTACCCCGGGCGATTATGAGATCCGCATTTTATACGATGAAAGTAAAAACGGGATATGGGACCCCGGCAATTACAGCTTGAAAAAACAACCGGAAAGGGCTGTTACCCTTCCGCAGGTATTTACGGTAAAAGCCAATTGGGAAAATGAGCGTGATATAAAACTTGAATAATTTCAGGAACCTGTTGCCTTGTGATGATGCTTATGTTTATGATGGTGAGGCGTGGCGGCAATAACCAGCAATGCAGCAATTAATACCACACTGTATTCCATTCCCCCGGTTCCATGCTCCCCCACAAACCAGCCTCGTTCAGTATGTATAAGAAAAATTCCCGCTAACAGGATAAGGATAAAAATAAATGAAATTACCCGCCGGAATAAACCTGCTGCCAGCAACAGTCCTCCGGCTATTTCAAACAGGGTAAGTGCCCACACAAGGGCATACCCGTAAACCAGGCCTTTACTGTTTAAAAAATCTCCAAACTGATCAATAGTGTTATTGGCCAACCGCACAACTGCATGTACAATGAAAATAATACAAACCACCACTCTTAAAAGAATAACTGAACTATGCTGGCCAAGATAGGGGAAATGTTTCATTGCCTGCTGGGTTAAGATTGCTGGTAAACAGTAAACTTAATGCCGCTGATATTTTTTGTTTGAAAACCCGTTTTGTTCATTCCCCTGTATTCTTTTATTTCATACGAGGAATAATAGGTGAAGCTGTTGTTATCAATTGATTTTAGCTTACCACGGAAAGATTTGTCTTCAAAAGAGCTGTAATAGGTAATATTTATATTGCCGATCCGCTTAAATTTTCCCCGAAGATCTTCATTATCGAAAGAAGAATAATAGGCAAACGAATTATTTCCGGCAGATTTCATATTACCTGCAAATACCTTGTCTTCAAAGTTTTCGTAATAAGTAAAATTGGCGGTACCGATGCTTTTTACTTTACCTCTTAATTCTTCCTTTTCATAAGAATTGTAATAGGTAACAAGTGTTTTGCCAATGTATTTCACCTTACCTTTTACCGAGGCGTCATCTATATCAGTATAGTTTTCCACCCGGCCCATATACGGATCGAGCTTAATCGGAAACGTGGTGATCATCCGATCCAGGTTCTCCATTCCAAAACCTGCCAGCTGGCCATCTTTTGTTACATTGATAAGCGCATTATCATCTGTTTTGAAAGAAAGGAGTATGTTGCTCCCGGTGCGGTTTATATGTACCTGCGACAGGCTTTGCGCATGAATACTTATAAATGATACCGCAGCCAGTAAAATCGAGAAAATGCTTTTTTTCATTTTGCTGAATTTTGGACACACAAATTACACATAAATACCATGAAATTCAATTATTGCCCCTATTTATTAAAAGAAAACCCGCCGGGATACCAGCGGGCGTTTTCTTTATGGCGACAGGAGTATATTGTCAGTTTGAAAAATTGACGCGTCCGTCTTTTTTATCCTTCTTACGGCCAAGTATATAGCCACCAGCAGCGCCAATTACACCACCTATTACGGCGCCCTTGCCATTTTTACCAAGTACGGCGCCTGCCACTGCACCACCCACACCGCCTATAATGGCGCCTTTTGCAGCTTTGCTGATGCCTTCTTTTTTCTTAGTAGTTGTTTCTGCGTCAGCAGCACCATCTGCCGAACCGCTTCCGGCATTGCCATTATCGGCACCGGTACCGGCTGGAGCAGGAGGCGTTTCAGTACTTGCGATGGGAGGCGTTTCCTGGGGTGCGGATGTTAAAACGGGCTTTTGTGTTTTTTTGCGGGGGGCATCCCGGTAAATGATGGTTTGCCTTTCGATGATCCTTGGAGCCGGGGCTTCCAGCTTTGGTTCCACTGCAGGTTGAGCAGCCACAGCTGTATCAGTCAATGCGTTGTTCTGATAAGTATTTTGCGGAGGCAAAAGTAATTGCGTATTGGTTTCAGCAGCTGGTTGTTTGCTGCTGCAGGCTGCAAGTACTGCAGCTATTGAAAGGGAAAGTAAAATTTTTTTCATTTCTGTAGGTTTAATTGTTGTTATCAAATACCGAATGTTGTTCATTCTGTAATAAGACTGCAACCTGGGGCAGATGTTTAGACGTTAAATTCAGAAATGAGTTAATAAATACTTAAAACGGGGAATAAAATTCATTTGTTGAAATCCGCCTACTCTTTTTCAAGTATCTCAAACTGCCTGCTGATACTGTAGCCAGATTCATCTACGAGTGTAAGCAAATGTTTGCCCGGCGCAGGGCTGAGTGATAGCTGGTGAAAGTTTTGTGTACTCGTTAGAAATTGATCATCCAGGCTCCAGAATATCTTTGAACCCGTTCTTCGGTGTGCTGCGGTAAAAATGGTTCTCCCTTTTTCGCCGGTTATTTCGAGGGGAATATAAATTTTTGCATCGGCAAGGGGATAGATGATTTCTATGGGTTTTCCGGTTTCGGTAAAACCGCAGCCTTCTTTAAATGCCGGAAGCGATTTATAATATGCATTGCTTTGCCTGTAATAATATTCCATGGCAGGGGTTAAAACAAACCAGGATACATGCTGCATGCTGGAAGGGCTTTCACATTCTTCGGTAACACGCCAGGTTCCACTGGCATCGAGGTTTATTTTCTTATGGTATGGACAAAGCGGCGAACGGATGGCATTGGGCGGAGCGTAAATGGTATCTGCCGATCCGCAATCCATGTTTGCCCTGAACCCTGTTTGCCTGCAAACCGGAATAAAGGAAAAGTTTAGCGCAGGTTTTTGAAACCAGGCAGTTGTCGGTAGTAAACGAAAAATATCAAAAAGAACAGGTGCGGCTGTTTGAATACCCACAAGGTTGGGCCTTCCTTCGCCATCGGCATTTCCGGTCCATACACAAACGACATGGTTTGTTGTAACACCAATGGCCCATCCATCGCGGAAGCCAAAGCTGGTGCCTGTTTTCCAGGCTATTGTTTGGGAAGAATTGAATTGCTGCCACAATCCTTCTTCCCCGGGCCGCATTACTTCCTTCATAGCCTGGAAAGTAAACCAAACAGATGTTATGTCTAACGGAATAGCAGCCGCCTGTTTATTTTCCGGAACAGTTCCCAGCTTATAATTTGGTTCATGAAAATCTTTGGGATCAATATTGCCTTTATTCCCATTTTGATGATTCAATGCACGCGCCATGGATGCATACATGCCGGCCATATCCCATGGGCTAACTTCGCAACCACCCAGTATCAAACTCAGGCCATAAGTATTTGCCGGGCGGTTGAGTGTGGAAATGCCGCATTGTTTCAACGTTTCATAAAAACGCTGGTACTTGTATTGCTGCAGTAATTTTACAGCAGGAATATTGAGGCTGCGTGCCAATGCCATATCTGCAGCAACGGCGCCATCGTACGTAAGGTCAAAATTCTTTGGGGTATAATTTCCAATTTGCATAGGTATATCCGGTTGCAGGGTTTTGGGCAGTATAACGCCATCGCTCAGCGAAGCTGCATACAACAAAGGCTTTAATGCGCTGCCGGGGCTGCGGGGCGATGCAATAATATCCACATCCGCTTCCATCTCTTTATCGCCGGGCGCATTTATATTGCCAACATAACTAAGCACATTTCCTGTTTCCACCTCCAGTACCAGGGCACAGGCATTGTTAATACCATTGCCCTTTAAAACAGCATGATGCTGTTGAACTATGGCAGAAATGTTTTTTTGTAAAGCGCCATCCAATGTGGTGCGGATGCGTGCAGAGGTTTCTGCTGCTTTTTCTTTTTTAAACCGTTGAAATAAATGACGGGCCATTTGCGGAAGCGGGAGTGGTTTACCGGGTAATGGTTCCATTTTTGAAAGTTCGCAGGTGCTGCTGTCTATTTTGCCTGCTTCCAGCAGTTTGTCGAGCAGAGTGTTTCTTTTCTTTAAAAGTGTATGCGTGTTTTTACCGGGATGTACCAATGCCGGTGCATTAGGCAAAACGGCCAGGGCGGCGGTTTCTCCCCAGCTTAGCTTATCGGCACTGCGGCCATAATAACGCCATGCAGCTGCTTCGAGCCCCACCACATTGCTGCCAAACGGTGCATTGCCCGCATACAATGCCATGATCTCATCCTTGGAATAGGAGCACTCCAGCCTTACAGCCAGTATGCTTTCTTTTAATTTATTCCAGATATTGCGCCGGTTATTTTGCTGGCTCAGCCTGATGACCTGCATACTGAGCGTGCTGCCGCCCTGCACTGTTTTCTTGCTTTTTACATTTTTTGAAACAGCCCGGATAATGGCGGCAGGATCTATTCCCGGATGATAGAAAAAACGTTTGTCTTCAAATGTAGTAATACATTCAATAAATTTTTCGGGTACTTTTTCAGCAGCAGGAAAGCGCCATTGGCCGTCGGCAGCAATGCTGGCATTGAGCAGATTCCCGTCCCGGTCTTCTATTACATAGCTGGTGGGTGCATCAAACAAGTTCTTGGGTAATGCCAGCCAGAACCAAACCAATGCTGTCAATAAAAATACCCCTGCAATTTTTAACCTGCGGGATGGGTGTTTTAGATTATTTAATATTTTAGAAACCCTTTTTTTCAACGAATAAAATTTGCCGCAGGGGAAACAGGAAAATGAAGTTTACGCAGAAAAGTTCCTGCGTAAACTTCAGTATTTTTTTAATGGCGAAAATATAACGCCTTTACGGAACTACGTTCACCCATTTACCATTTGCACCTGCCGTTATGTTGTTATCGTACATGGCTTCGGCATAAGTGCCCGGCATAAAGAAGCGCCCGGGGTAAGTGGCATTCAGTTGTACATAATAAGTATGCGTTTGTTTTTCTGCAATATCAAAGTAGGTGTACACCCGGTCGTCACGCACATCCTGGTATTCCGATGGAGACGATTTATAAGCACCTTCCTCTCCACCCAGCATCCTTGCATTTAAAATTTCCCATCCGCTGGGGAACACCTGTGTAAGGGCCATTTGCGTATACCTTCCACGCCCTCCCGGGTTTGTGATGGTAACCTTTGCCAGGAAATCTGTTCCCTGTGTAATATTACTTACATCGAGTGCTGTACCATTTTTGTTGAGATAGCTCACATTCATTTGCAGGAGGCCGGTATTATTACGTACCTGGATATTGCTGTCGCCGGCAAGGGGCTGGCCCTTGGTTACCAACCTTACATATAACATGTTGGTTCCATTGTTGGTTACTGCAATATTACTGCTGCCTTTATTTACAAAAACCGGGAGCTGCCGTATATATGCCTGTGAATTGATATCCGTTTTTTGTCCACCGATATTTGTCTTTGCAATGATCTTTGCCGCGGAAGCATTTTTGCCGCAGAATTTTGCAACCGCCATTAATGAATAGGCCGTTGTTTGGGTGCTGTACCAATGATCCTGTGCAAGATCAGCAGCGATGGTTTGCATGAGTTCATTTGCCTTATCTCTTCTTCCCAGCAGCGTGAGTGTTTCGAGCACCATGGCTTCATCACGCAACGCGGATCCATAAGTAAAACCGGGATTGACCGGATTGTTAAAACTGGTTGCCAATCCGCTGATAAGCTTTAATGCGGTATTCTCCTGGCCAGCCATTTTATAAGCAGCAGCCAGCCGCCATTTTGCTTCATTTGATAAATATTTAAATTCTTTTAACCGGTTCATGGCCCCCATCTCCGGCGCTTTTGCAAGCGCCAGTGTATAAAGCCGGTAAGACTGGTCCAGGTCTCCACCATAAAAATTGCTGCTGGAAGGTACCCATGCATTGGCCTTTCCACGCTGGTAGTTTTTCCACTGCTGTAAGGCATAATCGCTTACCGAATACCCGGCAGCTTGCGCCTCCACCAGGAAGTGGCCGGCATAGTTGCTTCCCCAGGCATCGCCCTCCCTTGCACCCGGCCAGTATCCAAAACCACCATCGGTTGTTTGCATATTCAGTATCCTGCCAATGCCTGCTTTGATATTATGTTCTGCAGATTTTTTCCTGTTTTCTTCCAGCTCTGTAAGCTGGTTCACATACAACTGGGGAAATACGCCCGATGTTGTTTGTTCAATACAGCCATGCGGATACTGAATAAGGTATTCGAGCCGCTTTTGCAGGTTAAGATTGGGAATATTCGAAATTTCAATCATGGCTGTGCTGGTGGCAGGCAGGCCAATAGGTGCGGCAGTTAGTTCCCAGCTTTGCCCGGGCTGCAGCGTCATCAGTTGGGTGCTCGTTACCGGCGGGTTGGCATTGCGCACATCGAGCTCTACATCATAGTCTGCTTTTTCTGCACCGCTGCTTGCCTGCAGTTTTACTTTTGCAATCCCTGTTGCTTCTTTCACTTTTACATCAAAATAAACAACCTGCTCGCCGGGCTGGGTAAACTCCACCGTTTGATTATTGCCTGCCAGCAGTTCCAGGTAAGGATTTGCCTGCAGTGAAACATTCACTTTTTTAATATTGTTTTCCATGGCAAAAATGGTGACCGGCAATTTGATCGTTTCGCCGGGACCCAGCACCCTTGGCATGGTGGCAAGCATCATTAATGGTTTTTTAACGGTGATGGTCTTTTGTGCATTGCCATAGCTTCCATTGGCAGCAGCCACCAGCATGGTACGTACCGAACCGATGTACTGTGGCAGTTTAAATGAATGCTTTTGTGTTTGCCCGCTTTTTAAATGGAATGGCCCCAGGTATTTTACCACCGGCTTAAATCTATTGGCAGATTTTTTGTTGAGCGGACCTCCTCCTTCATCGCCACCAATGGTAAGGATACGCTCCAGGTCGCCGCCCCAGGCGCCGATTACATAATCGAACATGTCGAAACTTTTTACGCCGAGTGCCTCACGCCCGTAAAATGCCGCATGCGGATCGGGTGTTTTAAAACGTGTAAGGTCGAGCAGTCCGTCATCTACAATGGCAACACTGTACGTCATAGCCCGGCCGGCTTTTTCGCTTACGCTGAAAGAAACATTTTGCTCGGGGCGGATAGTATTGGCAATATCAATTTGAGGTTGCAGGATGGTTTTGGGGTCTTCCACCAAAACCGGAACGGAGCCGTACATACGAATAGGCAGATCATTCACTGTTTGAGCATGCGGCTGCAGTAAACTTACCGTTGCATAAATATTTGGCGCCATCGAAGGTTCGGCTTTAAATTTCACCAGCGTTTGGCCTTGCTCTGTTTGCTGCCAGAAGGATTTGATGACCTTGCTGCCTGTTTCAATACTCACCAGCATACGGCCGCCTTTGCTGCTGGGTATGGTAAGCTGTACCTCTTCGCCTACATTATACTTTTCTTTGCCTGCGGTAAAAGAAAGCATAGATGCTGCGCTCTGGTCCTGTTCGCCTGCACGGGTTTGCCAGTAAGCATCTTCAATATAAAAGGTTTCGCCGGTAATGTGCCCGCTGGCAGGATCTTTTACCAGCACCAGGTAGCGGCCCCACTCATTTTCCGAAACACCAAAATTCCACTGACCGCGGCCGGCATTCAGTTTCACCACATCTTTTTTAATGAGTTTATTGTATTCGTTCTGGGTAAAATTGCTCAGGTTGTCACCATTATCATCCCACCACCAGCGCCATTGTATGCGGTAAAATTCCACCTGCATTTCTGCATTGCTGTTTACCAGGTTTCCCCGGTTATCTACATTTACCACCTGCAGTTTATGCTGCTTGCCTGCAAGCAGGTAATCGAAGGGTTTTTCGCCATCGGGAAGCTTAACCCCGGCATAACTTGCATACGGGCTATAGGGAACAGACATGTTATCGATACTGAAATTTCCGCCAGGTTCAAAAACCTTCACCGTCATATTTGCATTGAGCATGCCGGGTGCATTTTCCACTTCAAAGCCGGGTTTTATGTTTGCATTTCCGTTTTCATCAACGGTTCCGTCAAAGATGGTTTTATCCTGTGTGGAATAATCTGCAGTTGGGTTATCGAATACAAACCCTGCAAATTTGGGGAATGCGGTTTTCTTGGAAGAAAGGGATGCATCAATTTTTGCTTTCAGGTTTTTGCCGGGTGTACCAAACAGCCATTTTGCATTAAGGGTACCTTGTGATGCATTGCCTATTCCCAGTATGGGATCTTTGCCAAAATCGAGATCAATTTTCAGGCGGTTGGGCATCACCGTTTCCACCTTGATACGTTTTTCAAAAACAGCGCCGCCCATTTTTACCCTTGCCGTCCAGTTTCCGGTGGGGGCGTTTACATCCGTATTTGTCTGGAAAAGATAAAAGCCGTCTTCTGCACTTGTTTGTACCGCCTGTTTATAGAGCTGGCCACGTGGTGTATACAAACTGAATTCAACCGGGTGATCTTTGGGCAGTTTATTGTCTTTGTCTTCAATGATGGCATTAATGTACATGGTATCGCCCGGGCGCCATACGCCGCGTTCCCCAAATAGGAATCCCTTGATACCGTTTTTCACTTCTTCGCCGCTTACATCAAAACGGCTTAGAGGCAGCGAACTTCCATCATCGAGTTTCAGGTAGCCCCGTTCTTTCTTATTTTTTGCAATGAGCAGGTAAGGCTTGCGTTTGAGTTCAATATTGGCAAAACCATCTCCGTTGCTTTGTGCTTTTCCAATAACAGCAAGCTGGTAGTCCATTACCTCCAGCTCCACATTTCCCATTGGTTCGGTGGAAAGAATATTTGTAACGGCTACAGACAGTGCGTTATAATTATCACGCTTGGCAGTAAGGCCAATATTGCTTGCAAGAATATTACGGCTGGCCCAGCGGTCTTTGTTATAATAAGATTTGCTCAAAGGATCGTCGCGGCGCTCCCAATTATAACCGTATGGATAATAGTTGTCGTACCGGTTCCAGAAATCTTCATCATCATCCACCCCTTCGTAAGATGCGTTGCGGTATCCATATTCCTCTTCACCTTCATAGCTTTCGTTTTCATCGGGAGCCGAGCCACTAGCAGATGTATCCACCCTGGCGTAAAGCGAATATTCAGGCCTGAAGCCGATGGTAACCCGGTACAGGGCGCCGGGTTCGGTTTTTAAAAACTTATCAATATCGAGAGAAAAATGCTGCCGTTTATGCAGGTCGAGTGTTTTATCATCATCGAGCCTCAGGGTTTTTTGCACTACAGGTTTGGCCACCCGGCGAAGTTCATTATCGCCACCAAGCGTGTTCTGCTGTAAAAAGAAAGGCACATTGTTTTCGTACACTTTTATGATACTGATATCAACCGCCTTTAAGTTAATGGAGTTAAAGGGCAGTACCAGCCTCCCGCTGTTTGGCAAAATATTTCCTTTGCCGTGTATGCTTACCGAAGGCAAGGTGTTTTCTAAATTGATATTAGCCGTAAAGCCTTTGTCTAAAATATCGCCCCAGGTGTTTTTAATACCACTGTTTATGTTTACGGTAAAATTTCCATTGAGTTTTCCCCCTGTAAAAACCTTTACTTCGCTTCCGTTGATGGTGTAAGAAAGATCAGATTGGCCACTGATGGTTATCATACCATCAAGGTCCTGCCCAACAGCAATGGCGTCGCTGAACTGTACGGATGCGTATTGCTGCGCTTCGTTTACGGCCACCACATTGAGTACCTTAAAATCTCCGGCAGCAGGTATGGCTATTTCCTTTTTACCTTTATTGTCCATTCCGGCGGTACTGCCATTCCAGCTGAGTTCAAGGTTTTGAACAGCGCTGGTTCTCTCAATATTCTCTGCAGAAAATAAATGTGTTTTAGCCGCATCGTTATGCTGCCAGTTTAATTTCAGGTTGCCGCTTTTGTACCTGGCTTCCACTATTTTTTCAACGTTTTCTCCTTTTTCCACGTCAGCGGTTTCCACCTGTCCGCTGAAGGTCATTTTATTTTTTACACCGTTTGCCCGCAGCCCGTTTTCGGTCACTTTAAATGCCGGCTTTACCGTTTGTACATTGAAACGGAAGAATTTAAATTTCTCCGGCACTTTGGCTACTTTTCCCAATTTGAATTTTACTTCGTACAGCTGGTCGGGTTTAAGCCATTCGTCGGGTTTAAATTCAATGGTACTTGCATCCATCCAAAGCGCTTTTCCTTTAACATGGGGCGAAAAGTCAAAAAGGTCTTCGCCCACCGTTTCGCCTACTGTATGAACCGTGCCCAGGTTTCCGGCAAGGCGGATACGGATGCTGGATGTTTTGGAGATGATGCCTGTAGTGTACGCATCGATGTAGTTACTGTAGGCGGGATCAACGTCAATCCATTTATCGGATTTATTGCATGCAAAAAAAGCAGCGGCTACTGTGCAGCACAGCAGTATCCTGTAAAAAGTTGCAGTGAACTTTCCAGGACGTTGAGCTCTGTCGGAGTCCATAAAATGTTTTCGTATTTGTTGTTCAGTAAAACCAGGACGATTTTACTGTATTGTGAATTGCATGTAAATCTGGAGAGATTTTTTGATATGGACAATTATTTTGGGAAATAAATTTTTGTTAAAGCCCCATTAATGGCACGGACTTGGCATTGTTATTCTAAACCTACCATTCGATGAGATTTATACCATTTTCAGTAATAAGCCTGGCTGTTCTCTTCTCTGCCTGTTCTCAAAAACAGGAAACGGGTAAGATCGTACAGCAAAAGCAACCCGTAATTTCAGCAGAAGACCGGAAAGCCATTATTAACCGTGAAATCAGTACCTGGCAGTTTGCCAAAATAAAAAATATGCAGGGTTTACGCCTGATCCTGGCAGATGACTACCTGGCTTATTTTGGAAAAACGACCATGAATGTTGCAGATGTTATAAAAACATTTCAAACAAGTACCATTTACAATTACCGCCTGAGCAATATAAGGGTGAAACCGGTTAGCGATGACGCAGCCATTGTATATTATGACCTGGAACAGGATATAACAGATATCAATGGCGATCCATGGACCCCAAAAGTAGCATCCGCCAGCACGTACGCAAGAAGAAACGGCCAATGGAGGGCTGTTTTTTACCAGGAAACACCGGTTACGGGCCAGTAAAACCATGCCCAGGGGGTGTTCCTGCAGAATGATTGTTTTCCGCATTTTGTAAACCCATTTCCCGATATTAAAACAAACATCGTTTTTGTTGCTGCAATTTTGTGCCGGAAATATAAAACCAGCATGAGCCGAAACTTACTGATTATAGCCATCCTTATTATTGGAACCGGGGCCAGTGCACAAAATAATAGCCCTTCAGACAGCCTTTTTCATAAAAATCTCCCCGACATTACCCTGGTTGGCCGGGGCAGCAAAAAAGATATGCTTCAGATGCCCGAAATAGTGGGCACTAATATCTATGCCGGCAAAAAAAATGCACTGATCCTGATGGACAATGTGCAGGGAAACGTGGTTACCAATAATATGCGGCAGATAATGGCCAAGGTTCCCGGAGTGCATGTTTGGGAAAGCGATCCCAGTGGTATACAGGTGGGCATTGCTGCAAGAGGGCTCAGTCCCAACCGGAGCTGGGAATTCAATACCAGGCAAAACGGGTACGATATTGCTGCAGACCCCTTTGGCTACCCGGAAGCTTATTATAATCCTCAATTACAAAGTGTTCAGCGTATTGAAATAGTACGTGGCCAGGGTTCCTTACAGTATGGGCCACAATTTGGTGGTATGATCAATTATATACTAAGAAATGGAAGCGAGATCAAAAAAAAGCTTGAATTTGAAACACAGCAAACTTTGGGAAGCTATGGACTCTTCAATAGTTACAATGCCATTGGCGGAAAAAAAGGAAGGGTTCATTATTACAGTTTTTTCGACCACAGGAATGGGAATGGTTATCGTGAAAACAGCCGTTACTTTACCAACGCCGGGTTTGGAACCGCTACTTACCGCTTTACAGCTAAATTTTCACTCACTGCCGAATTGATGCGTTCTCATATTCGAAGCCAGCAGCCCGGCGGATTAACCGATGCACAGGTATACGAGGACCCACAACAAAGTTTCCGGAGCAGAAACTGGTTTGATATCAGCTGGACAACCCCTGCCATTACTGCTAAATACCAATTGAACCAACATACGCTGTGGAACACAAAAATATTTGCCGTGATCGGTAACAGGAACAGTGTGGGTTTTCTTCAAAACATACTGCAGCAAGACAGCATAAATTCCTCCACCCTTACTTATAATAACCGGTTACTTAATGAAGACAAATACCGCAACTATGCCCTGGAAAGCCGCATTCTTACAGATTATCATATTGGTAAAATGAAAAATACCGTTTCCGCAGGTATTCGTTTATATACCGGAACCACCTACCGCAAGGCAGATGGGAACGGGAGCACGGGAACAGGCTATGATATGACCATAACCGGAAAATATCCGAGGGATATTGAATTTAACTCCCGGAATTTTGCAGTTTTTGCCGAAAATATTTTCAGGATCGGAAAGAAGATCATTTTGATACCCGGCATACGGTACGAGTGGCTGCAGGGCCGGGCAAGTGGCCGAAACGGTTATGATAGTGCCGGTAACGAAATTTTACTTCAAAACATCAGCAGGGGCAGGCAGTTTATTTTAGCCGGCATTGGCGCAGAATATCATGTAACAGGCAGCACAGAATTCTATGCAAATATTTCCCAGGCATACCGGCCCATCCAGTTTGCCAACCGGCAGGCGCCGCCCAGTACCGATGTGGTGGATCCGGCTTTAAAAGATGCCCGGGGATATAATGCCGATCTGGGTTACCGCGGCAAGTGGAAAAATATCCTGTTGTTTGATATAAGTGTATTTTATCTTGATTACAATAACCGGGTGGGAACCATTACGCCCACGGGTGCAAATTACCGGCTCATCACAAATGTAGGCTCAAGCATTTCAAAGGGAATTGAATCTTTTGCAGAGTTTAATATAACAAAAGCCATTAGCCAAAAAACAAAGGCGGATCTGCTTGTTTTTGGATCCTATGCATTTACCGATGCACGGTACAGCGGAAATTTTGAAATAAAAACAGTGCAGGGCAAACGGGTGGAAAACGCACCCCGTCATATCTTTCGCAGCGGTATTACGGTACGTTACGTTGATTTTGATTTTACCATGCAGTTCAGCCATAGCTCCTCCTCTTTCAGCGATGCCAATAATACTGCCGCTTCGGCCAATGCACAAAATGGACTCATACCGGCTTACAATATTGCCGACCTGTCGGCCATGTACAAGTTTTCAAAAGGGCTTAACATAAAAGCAGGGATCAACAACCTGTTCAACCATACCTATTTTACCCGGCGTGCGGGTGGATATCCGGGTCCTGGGGCATTACCTGCCGATGGCAGAACCGTTTATGTATCCATTGGGGCAAAATTTTAAAATACCAGGAGCAGGCCTTGTAGGAGCACGCCTTGAGGCGTGCTCCTACAAGGTATTTTGATACCCGGTTCGATCCCTTATTGAATAGCAAACTTCACTTTAATTTCATAACGCAATTTTATGGAAGGAATATTTCCAATGCTTTCTGTGTTATTGTCGCTTTGAATTGAAATATTACTATTGCTGAGCAGATTATTTGGCCGGTACCAGTAATTGGGCTGGTTATTTATCTCCGGCACTTCTTCTACAGATAGCACCTGGCCCAGCTGCTCTCCGAGCGACTGCAGCAGGTAGCCTGCTTTTTCCTTTGCGGCTTTTGCCGCTTCTGCTTTTACATCCTTCCGGTACTGCTGTAGTTTTGAATGGGTTGATTTTGAAATACGGATTTGCTGCACCCATTTTTCATTCAGGTCTTCCACCAGTTTGAGGATATTTACATTTTTAGTAAGCTTTAAGGTTATCGTTTTGGTTTGGTAATGACTGTTCCTGTGCCACCACCAATACCACCAGTAGAATTCGGCGCTGCTAACATAATTAAGGTCATCTTTATCTACCTGGTGCTTTTTTAGCATTTTATAAAAATCATCTGTAATATCATCGAGTTTAATTTTTTTACCCGAACGGTCATATTCCTGCAAAACTATTTCCAGTTCAATTTCATCGGGCTGCAGGTTCATTTCTGCACTTCCGTTTACTTCTATGAATTTCACGGCCGGGGCTGCGTTCTGTGGTTTTGCAAATACAACCATCGTAAGGCCTATTACGAGGAAAATTATTTTTTTCATACCTGTTTGTTTTTGTAAAACTAAACAGGGCCGTAAATTTTATTTTCAGAAATGGGTGAAACTGTAATTTGAATGGGTGGATGGGTATACAGGAGCATGCCCGGGACGTGTTTTTACATACGTACCCATTTAATGCAAACCGGGTTTGGTATCGCGATCCTTTTCCCGGTATCCGAAAGCAGGCCGGATGTTTTATCAATTTTAAAGATCACGATTTCATCACTGTCCTGGTTGGCTACCAGTAAAAAATTGCCCGATGGATCGAAATTAAAATTGCGTGGTTTTTCCCCCAATACAGATTGATGGCCGACTAAGGCAAGTTTGCCTTTTTTCTTATCTACAGAAAAAATGGCAATATTGTTGGCATCTCCCCTGTTACTGCAGTATAAAAAATTTCCGTCGTGCGACACATGGATATCTGCTGCACCGGTTGCACCGGTAAAACCTTCTATTTTAGCATCGCTCCGCTGAACAAATTTCAATTTCCCTTTTTTTATCTTATAACAAACTACTGTACCGCTCATTTCTTCTATGAGATAGGCGAATTTTTCGCCAGGAGAAAAAGAGAGGTGCCTTGGTCCACTGCCCGGTAAAGAAACGGCTTCGGCCCTTTTTTCAAGCAGTCCATTTTTAAATTTATAAGAAACCAGTTTATCTGTTCCCAGATCTGGTACAAACAGGTACTTATTATCTGCCGATATTACGGCAGCATGTACATGCGGCGATCGCTGACGCTTCAAATTGGGTCCGCTGCCGCGATGTTTGATCAGCTTGCTTAAACTGTCGAGCGAACCTTCTGTATTGACAGGGAGCAGGCCCACCGTGCCGCTGCTGTAGTTCCCGGTAAACAACCATTGGCCGGTTTTATCCAGTTCTGCATAGCAGGGATGGTTTCCCCCACTGCGCTGGCTGTTGATCAATTTAAGTGTCCCGGAAGTTTTATCAAAAGAAAAAGCAGTTACAGTGCCGCCATTGTGCAGGCTGTCGGCATTTTCATTTACCGCATAGATATTTTTTTCGTTTGGCGAAATGGCCACAAAAGAGGGATTCGATGTTTTGGTGCTGCTCACAAAATGATTCTCTGCTGTTTCGGCATTGAAGCGGTACACATAGATTCCTTCGCTTTGCCCGGAAGTATAAGTACCGGCAATTAAATAATATTGTGCCGGAAGAATTAAGGGAACAAAGCATAATATGATGAAAATGATTTTTTTCATAAAATAATTTATAACAAGAACGAGATTCCAAGCCCGGCAACACCGCCGAGTGTACTTGCCACGGCATCAAAATAATCGTAATGCCCTTTTTTGGTTAGTAAAGAGAATATTTCGAATCCGTAACTGATGGCTGCCAGCAGTACCACAGAAAGTGCTATGGCCAGGTAAGTGTTTTGCGGCAGCACCCAGAAAGAAAAAAAGTTTACAAGAATTCCCATTGGTATTCCTGCAATGAAATGAATCCATTTATCACGGTCTATCCGTTTCATTTTGACGCTTTATGCAATAATACCAAAGAATATTTTTATAAATGTACCATGAAATAGATAATTGTTCCATTCCTGCTATTTTTGATTGTTTCTTTTGTGGCAAATGGGCAGCAGGATCCCGGTAACTTTTGATATTTTCGAAGAATAAAGTTTTTACTCAAATGTCTTTTTAAGCCCTTCTTCAAACGAATGCGGGCTGAAGCCCAGTTCTTTTTCTGCCATGCTGATATCGAACCCGCTCAACAAGGGTCTTTTAGCTATTTCTTTAAAACTGTCGTTGGTAACTTTCTCGAGCAATGAAGTATCCAGTTGTAAATATTTTGCTGTGGTAAATGCCATATCAAATGGCGTCATCATGTCTTTCCCACAGAGATGATAAATGCCGGCTGCACGCTGCCGCACAATTGCAGTAATGCCAGCCGAAAGGTCTTCAATATAAGTGGGCGTACGCTGCTGGTCGTTCACTACTTTAAAAATTTCATTGCTTTCAAGTTTTTTTCTTGTAAGCGTAAGAATATTGTCGCGCCCACCGAGGGGATTTCCATAAACCAGTACGGTTCTAACAATGGTACAACAACCAGCATATTGCAGAACCTCTTTTTCGCCCAGGAGTTTTGTGTGGCCGTAAAAATTTACCGGCACAGGCTCATCCGATTCTTTATGCATGGCCTTGTTGCCATCAAAAACAAAATCGGTGGAAAGGTAAATGAAATGACTTTTATATACCGCTGCCCAACGGAGCAGTAATGCAGTGCCATGCACATTGTTAAGCAGGGCAGCCGGTTTATCCAACTCACATTCATCTGGTTTGCTCATGGCTCCGCAGTGAATTACCACAGATGGATTCACTTCTTCAAAAACAGCTTTTACCTGCTGTTCATCTGTAAAGTCCATTGAAAAAAAAGAAAATTTTTCTCCTGCAAATGGAAGCTCATTGTAATGCCTGGCTGTGGCAACAACCGCGTAATTATTCTGCAATAGATCACGTACCAGGTACCTTCCCACAAAACCGTTGGCCCCAGTTATCAAAATTTTGCCCATGATCAGCGGTTTTCTAAAATGAGTTTTTTAACCATTTCCATTTTGCTGTCCCTTGCCTTTAGCAGGGCATCATAGCTGGGCCCCACATAGATATCGGGTGTTACTCCAATGCCTTTTTGCGGCACCAGGTTGTGCCGGTATTGCACCAGCCGAAACAATGGCAGGCGTACTTTTATTTTTGTATTGGGTAAAATAATTTCCGGAATGGCAATGCCGCTGTTTCCGTACCAGCCTCCGCCAGTTTCTTCACCCAACAGGGTTATTCCGGGCTGACCTTTAATGGCATTGCAAAAAAGGGCCGATGCAGAAAATGTGGGACCATTGATAAGCACATAAACACGCCCATCGTAATGATTCTTTTTTTGGGGTTCATATATCTTTTTCTCCAGGAGGGTGAGATGGTACATGCCATCCTTTTTCTTTTTGGTTAAAAGGGCCAGTTCCAGGTTATAAAAAAAACCCATTTTTATATTGCGTGCATATGGTTTTAATGATTTAGACACAGCAAACAAAGAATCGGCCACTTTGAAAGGCTTTCTGCTTACAAATTTTGTGAGCTTGGTTGATAATCCCACCCGTCCGCCTCCATTGCTCCGAAGGTCAATCACAAGGTGCGGTATGCTTTTTTCATTCATTTCCCGGAAACTCTTTCGGAAAAAGCTCCGCAGGTTTCCTTTTGTAAAACTGTTGAGAACCATTGTGGCAAATTTACCCGAACTGTCTATCTTAAAATTCCGGTTAGGATTCTCCCTTTTTTCCGAAGGCTTTTTGGGTTTAGGCCTTTTGATTTTTTTCTTTTCCACGGTCTTCTTTACACTGTCTTCGAGCGGAGGAAATGCTGGTATGGTCACCTTTTGTTCTTTTCCAACAGAATCGAGATAAGTAACGGCATAGTTTCTTGAAAGACCGAAAACATTGCGATGGTAGTAAGGAAAATTTCCGCTTAGCCTGATATAGTTTACATTATTGGCATAACCATCTTCGGGCAGATAGTTAAAAATTCTTTTTACAATATCCGTGTTCATTATTCCATTGATGGAAGTGATGATGGTTCCCCTTTTAAAAATACTGTCGTTTCTCCTGAGGTTGCCGTTGACCGCCATGGTATCTCCCCAAACCTTTACGTATAAAGGAAAAGAAGGCAGTTGTTTGTTTTTTACCCATTTGCTGTATGCCCTGCTCAAACTTACACTGGTATGCCCGCAGTGTATCTTATCTGTAAGCGGTGCCAGTACCTGCCAGGCAAACATGGGCTCATTCATACTGTCGCCAATGGCACGGTAAAACCGATCAAAATACATGTTCATGCTGTCTTTGGATGTATACCAGTAAAGGGAAGGGTGTTTTTCTTCGAGGATCTTACGCAATAATTTATAATCCTGTTGAAGCGCTTCTGCGGGATACTTTTTTGCAGGGGTATAATTACTTGTGGCACAAGAATAAAAAAAGATAAGCAGGGTAAGTGGCAGTGCCTTGAGTAGTTTCATATCAGCCTTGAAATTAAAATAAAAATCCATTCGCCTCTTTAAGTAACTGAAAATGTTTTATTAAAACGCAGAATACTGGTTTTAATTATTCTGAAGCGTACATTTGTTTTATGCTCAGCATAAGCCATTTGTACATTTATCCCATTAAGTCGCTTGCCGGTATTTCTATACCGCAATCAATGGTGGAAAGGCGGGGGCTTCAATTCGACCGGCGCTGGATGATCGTGGACGAAAAGGGTAAGTTTTTGACTCAGCGTGAATTTCCCGCCATGGCCCTCCTGAAAACAGGCATTGAGAAAACAAAATTGACCGTAAATGCGGGTGCCGATCATTTGGAAATGCCATTAACCCTGGTTGACGGAAAATCGGTTGAAGTAGAAGTTTGGGACAGCCGCTGCGCTGCTTTTGAAGCAGGTGAAACAATTAACAACTGGTTCAGCAAGCAGCTGGGCACAAAATGCCGTGCTGTATATATGCCAAACAGTGTTGAAAGAAAATTAGATCCCGCCTATGCGCTCTCCGATGATAATATCAGCAGTTTTGCAGATGCATATCCCATTTTGCTGATCGGGCAGGCCTCACTTGATGACCTCAACGGCCGGCTTACAGAACCCATTAGCATGGACCGGTTCCGTCCGAATATCGTTTTTTCGGGTGCAAAAGCTTTTGCGGAAGATGAGATGAAACATTTTACCATTAACAAAATGGATTTCTACGGGGTAAAGCTTTGCAGCCGCTGCATGATCACCTGTACCAACCAGCAAACGGCGGAAGTGGGAAAAGAACCATTGAAGACGCTGGCCACCTACCGCAATTTCAATAATAAGATCATGTTTGGACAAAATATTATTCCTGCTGCCACAGGCGTCATTTCGGTGGGCGATGAAATGATAAGCGCCGTTAAATAATCAATGAGGCGGCCTCAAAAAGCTATTTTTCGTTTCACACAACAAACATAGAGAATACATGGAATACAAAGACTAGTGATGCTCAAATTTTCACCTAAACGTTGTGAACGTTGCTTTCGTGGCTTCGTTGTGTGAAATTCTCTTATGACCAATCCCTTATTTAGCCAAATGATTCCAGCCCTGTGCCACCAAAGCATGCTTACTGCCTGCACGTGTAATAATATTTTTTCCTTCGGCGGCTTCTGAAATATATCCCACCACGCTGATATTACTGTTTGATTTTATTTTTTCATAATCATTTTGATCAATCGTAAATACCAGTTCATAATCTTCTCCGCCGCTGAGTGCACAGGCCGTAGGGTCTAACTGGAGCTTATAAGCAAATTCTCTTGCTTCTTCATTTACCGGGATCTTATCTTCGTATAAAACGCAACCTGTGTTGCTTTGTTTACAAATATGTAATATTTCACTGCTCAATCCATCGCTTATATCCATCATGGCCGTAGGTACGATTTCTTGCTGTGCAAAAAATTCGATGATGTCTTTCTGCGCTTCTGGTTTGAGCAGGCGGCCTACAATATATGCCTGGTTTTCGAGGTCGGGCTGCGCACCGGTTTCTTCATATATTTTTTTCTCCCTTTCAAGAAGGGTTAGACCCAGGAAGGCGCCGCCCAGCTCCCCGCTTACACAAAGAAGGTCGTTTGGCCTGGCACCACTCCGTTTCACAAATTTATCGGGCGCCGCTTCGCCTATGGCGGTTATGCTGATGATGAAACCTTTTTGAGAAGAAGTGGTATCGCCCCCCACCAGATCGACCCCGTATTTTTCACAGGCAGCGTAAACACCCTCATAAAAATCATCCAGCGCTTCCAGGCTGAACCTGTTGCTGAAGCCAATGCTGATCACAATTTGTGTTGGGGTTGCGTTCATGGCATAAATGTCGCTCAGGTTCACCACCACGCTTTTATAACCCAGGTGTTTCAAAGCTGTGTAGGAAAGGTCAAAATGAATGCCCTCGAGCAAGAGATCAGTACTGATGGCCGTTTGTTTCCCAAAATGGTCTATTATAGCGGCATCATCGCCCACACTTAAAATGGTGGATGCATTTTTTGTTTCATTATTTTTGGTGAGATGATCGATCAACCCAAACTCACCGAGTGAAGCTATTTCTGTACGTGACATGATTTAAATAATGATTTACGATTGATGAAGGACGAATGCGGACCCATTGTTGTCGGCAAAATCTCCTGTTTATTGCGCCCTTGTTTCCATTTATGCTGGTTCTTCTTTTTTATTGATATGAACTTCCCTGATTCTTATTGTTACTAAAACGCTCCTCCCTGAACAATTTTCAATAATTCATCGTGTATCTTTCCGTTGGTGGCCAGCACATGCGGTTGATAAGGGGAAAAATGGTTGCCCTCAAAATCGGTTACTTTTCCGCCTGCCTCTTCCACCAGCAAAAAACCCGCCGCACTATCCCAGGCCTGCAGCTTATGTTCGTAAAATCCATCAAAACGGCCCGCTGCCACCCAGCAAAGATCGATGGCTGCACTGCCAAGCCTCCGCACCGGAACACCTTTGCGTATCAGTTTTTCAAAAACCTGCAAAGGCCCGTTTGGCATATCCAGGTAAGTATACGGAAAGCCTGTAACAAGGCAACTCTCTATCACTTCTGTCTTATTACTAACAGAAATTCTCCGGTCGTTCAGAAATGCGCCATGGCCTTTTTCGGCAAAGTAAAATTCATTTAAAAAAGGGCTGTATACGGCAGCCAAGATCATTTTTCCTTCATTTTCCACGCCAATGCTAACACAGCAGATGGGGATCCCGTTTGCAAAATTTACTGTTCCGTCAATGGGGTCTATTATCCATTTATACGCACTGTTGCTTTTAATCTCGCCGGTTTCTTCGCTTAAAATAAAATGGTCGGGAAAATCCCTTTTGATAATATCCATGATGGCTTTTTCAGAAGCATGATCGGCCTCCGTAACCAGGTTATTGATCCCTTCCTTATTGGAAATGGTAAAGCTTTGGTTAAAAAACTGTTGCATCTGCTTTGCACCTGCCTCCGCAGCTTCTATCAGTGTAGATTTTATCATGTGGCAAAGATAACAACTCTGGCGCTCAGTATCATTAATCAGCGGGCAATTGATACGCCGGTTTATATACAAAGATTTTCATTTTCGAAAAATGAAGTTTTGAAAACCCTTGTAAATTGCGTTTCTTCGTAAGAAAAAATCCAGCTGAAACTCTCTGTTGTCATAGTAAACTATAATGTAAAATATTTTTTGGAACAATGCCTTTGTTCTTTACTTAAAGCATGCAAAAATATTGACGCCGAAATTTGGGTGCTGGACAACAATTCCACCGATGGCAGTAAAGCTTACCTGGAACCCAAATTTCCTGCTGTTCATTTTAAATGGCTTGAAGAAAACCTGGGCTTCGGTAAAGCCAATAACCTTGTAATAAAAGAAATAAAGGGCGAATATGTTTTATTTCTGAACCCCGATACCATTTTACCGGAAGATTGCCTGCAAAAATGCCTTCGTTTTTTTGATACCAGCAGCGGTTGCGGTGCACTGGGCGTTCGCATGCTGGATGGAAGCGGGCGTTTTTTAAAAGAAAGTAAGCGCAGCCTCCCTGGCCTGCGGGCATCGTTTTATAAAATGGCAGGATTAAGCGACCTGCTGCCAAGATCAAGGTCTTTTGCTGCCTATTATGCAGGGCATCTCCCCGAACATGAAACCAATAAAGTGGATGTGATCGCCGGCGCTTTTATGATGATGAAAAAAGAGGTATTGCTTAAAACCGGTGGCTTTGATGAAGACTATTTCATGTATGCCGAAGATGTGGACCTGAGCTACCGGATTCAGAAAGAAGGGTTCAGTAATTATTATTTTCCTGCCACCAGCATCATACATTTCAAAGGAGAAAGCACACAAAGGCTGTCTGCATCTTACATCCGGCATTTTTATGGCGCCATGCATTTGTTCATCAATAAACATTATGCTGCTGAAAACTGGCGCAGGCGGCTGATGCATGCCTCCGTAAGTGCCGGAAAGTTAATGGCCTGGCTGAAAACGGGAATGAAAAAGATATTTTCATCAAAAAAAACTGAACAGCATACCGGTAGTACAGCAATTGTGGGCAGCCAGCAGGAGTTTAACCGGCTGCTGGGCATTTTGAAGCAAGCTGTAAGCCCCGTTCTTATTGTAGGCCGTATTGGATTTGCCAAAAACGATGCTGAAATAAAGATCGGGGAGTTGCAGAACATAAATGAAACGGTGCGCAAAAAAAATATTAAACAACTTGTTTTTTGCGAAGGAACCCTGAGTTTTGCCGACATCATCAAGGAGATGATGCAAATAAAAAAGAAACCGCTTTTCATGTTCCATGCCAATGGCAGCAGCAGTATTGTGGGGAGTAATGAAAAAAATGAACGGGGTGTATTTATTGCAACACCCTGACAGGGTGAACCCTGCTTCAAATCCCCGTATATCAGGATAGCCTTAGCCTTTCCAAAAAATCCTTTACCACAGCATCCAGTAAATTGTCATTGGTCTTTACAGGTTCAGCAAAAGGAAATTGGGAAACTTTTCTGAGTTCATCCTCCAAAATAAAGTTGTCCTGGTCGGCAGCCATAAACAGGTTTTGTTCCTGGAGCTGTTTTGCAAGGTATTCCTGTTCCGACTGCCCCGGAGTAGGCACCAATACCGCTTTTTGTGCAATGGCTGCCAGGTCCATTACAGTGGAATATCCTGCCCGGGCGATCACCAGTTTTGCTTTCTGGATCATTTCATTGAACTTTTTTGCCGGAAGGTGGTTGTACATTTTAAATTGATCGGTATCCGTATAACTGGTTTTTGTTTCGCCCGGAAGCCCGCGCAGAAAAACAACTTTCTTCCCCGACTTTTTTAATTGAGGCGCCAATATTTTTTCAAAAATAGTGCGCTGCGGTTCGGGGCCCGAAAGCGAAGCAAAAATATCAATGGTTTGTTTTGCTTCGGTTTTTTGGAGCCGTGATAATGGGCCAATATATTTTACATCGGCCTCGGGCATATGCGCCGGGTGAGATAGTTTTCCGGCCAGGCCATTCTCCTCAAAATCGGGCACCCAGCATTCGCTGAAACGGTTGATGAATTTATAATGCACTTTTTGCGCCAGCAAGCTCAGGGCCATATTGGGACTGTGTATATGCAGCTGGTGGGTAAGATAAACACAGGGAATACTTCTTGTCCATAAGCCGAACCGGTTATCAGAAATAACAGCATCGATCTGCTGGTTTTTAACGGCCCTTACCAGCCACTTGTGTTCATGCTCCACGATACCCAACAGGCGGGGCGACTGCATGACCAGTTTTGGAAAAAAGCCTGCCTTGCTTTTACTGTAACTTACCTGGTAGCCCTTGAGTGGCAGAAAGGTTAATGTAGGAAATTCATTTTTCAGTAAAATTTCCACAGGCCCATCCCCTGCAAGCAATACCCTTGCACCATTCCTGGTAAGGGCATGAATTATTGGAATACAACGGGTAGCATGACCCAGGCCCCAATCGAGCGGCACCACTAAAACCACCGGTTTTTTTACGATTTTGTTAATATTTTCTTCGTTTTGCTTCACAAAGCAATAATTGTCCGTGAAATTAGTTTAATTTGTAACGAATTATTTATGAAAAATTCAGTAAAAGCTATCTCGTTGTTGTTAATTGCCATCACCCTGGTTGCTGCAGGCTGCTCTTCTTCTAAAAAAAGTCAGTGCGGATGCCCCAATAAGCAGGGAATGGTAGGATATTAAACAGCGAATTTTTGTTTGAACCATGAACAAAAGTAATCGTGATTTATTGGTTTTATTTAAACAGGAACTCATGACCCCAAAAGCAATGGAGCATGAAGTATCGCTGCTGCACGAGCTTTTGTATTCAGTAGAACAAATGGATCATTTTGTAAAGGCACATGAAATCATTGACCTTAACAAATATAAGATCATCCGTAAAGATTCAATTATCCGGCAGCATGTTCGCCGTTCCGAAGAAGCCCCCTTCATTTTCCTTAACAACTGCAACTGATCTCAATTTCTTTATTTACGCTCCTTTATAATGTCATCTTTGGCATTCCTGTAATTTGTTTTTGACGGGAATTTAATATCTTACATTTTTAATTCCTGTTTATGAGTATACATATCACTGCCGCCAAAGGCGAGATTGCCAAAACCGTTTTAATGCCTGGCGACCCACTAAGGGCCAAATATATTGCCGACCATTTTTTGCAAAATGTAAAATTGGTAAACCAAACCCGCAATGCATTTTATTTTACCGGGACCTACAACAACAAGCCCGTAACCGTGGGCGCCAGCGGAATGGGCTGCCCCTCGATTGGCATTTATTCTTATGAACTTTTTACAGAATACGAAGTGGAAACCATTGTCCGTATTGGTACCTGCGGCGCTTATACCACAGAGCTTGATCTCTTTGACCTCATTAACGTAGATGCCGCCGCCAGCGAATCTACCTTTGCAAAATATGCCTGGGGTATTGAGGGGGCTCTTATTAAACACCAGGGCAATGCATTTGACAGGATCAATGAAACCGCAAAAAAACTCAACCAGCCTTTAAAAGCCTGCCATGTGCACAGCAGCGATATTTTTTACAGGAAAGATGCAGGCACCCCTGCGGTAGCGGTGGAAAACAATTGCCTGGCAGTGGAAATGGAAGCGTTCTCCCTTTTTGCCAATGCAAAACACTTAGGAAAAACAGCCGGCACTTTGCTTACCGTAAGCGACATTATACCCACGCACCGTTCTATTTCTGCCGAAGAAAGGGAAAAGGCTTTGCTCCCCATGATGAAACTGGCGCTTGAAGCTGTGTAAACGATTAAGTAGAGGAAATATAATTCTTCAGGTGTTCGATCATTTGCTTCTGGCTTTCTATTACAGCCGTTACAATATCGCTAATAGAAAGGATCCCAATTACCTGGCCATTGTCCATTACAGGCAGGTGCCTGATACGCTTATCGCTCATTAACTGCATACATTGTTCAAGTGTATCGTCGGCCGTTACGGTGATCACATTTGCCGTCATGATCTCGCTTACTTTCATTTCCTTTGACGATCGGTTCTGGAGTACCACCTTACGGGCATAATCCCTTTCGGAAATGATACCTTTCAGCTGGCCATTGTCTATTACGGGAAGCGCCCCTATATTTTTTTCCCCCATAAGGCGCAATGCATCATAAACTGTGAGGTCAGAAGTGGCAGCGTACACTGCATTCCCCTTTTTTCCCAGTATGTCACTTACTTTCATTTTTAAAAAGGATTTTAGTTGGTATATCAAATATAATCTTTTTTTTCGTTATGGCCGTTGTGCAAACCTGCAGCGCATTTTATCCTATTTATTCAACATCTTTATAAAAATTTTCTATATGCGCCCCCGGGCCAAAAAAATAGTTACAGTGTTTTCAGCAGCAGCATGCCTTTATATTTTACTGCTCATTCCTGATCAAAAGGACCAAAATATTGAAAAGGCCGGTAAACAGCCCTTTGCCTGGCAAGCCGATTCTGTATGGAACAGGCTGGAAATGGATTTTATCAACCACAAAAGGACCTTGCCTGAAAATATCGGGCGGGAAATTGATTCTCTTTTTATCCTCACAGAAAATGATTGCAGGGATCTTGAAACAGCTGCGATCAGTTTTACAGACAGTTTACCGGGCAAAACACTGCAGCATTTTTTTTTGCTTGCATCGGCTGTGGCATCGCAACCCAAACACAGCATCAGGCTTAATGACCTGTATGCCAGGATACGAACAGCGGTGAAGCAGCAATCCCAGCATTGGGATATAAATAATATAAATGCCCGCAATCAATTATACAAAACTTTGTATGGCATGCGTGCAGCCGTGGAAGAAGTGGCCCTGCAGGACAGCAGCGGGGCTTACGATGTGATCAGGGGAAAAGAGGAACATGCCGCCACACCCTTTACCCATATCCTTGGATTGAAAGTTCACAGCGGCGACCTGCTCGTTTCACGTGGGGGTGCAGAAGTATCGGCATTCATTTCCAGGGGCAACGATTATCCCGGAAATTTTTCGCATGTGGCGCTTATTTATATAGATGAAAAGACAAATAAACCCTGGTTGGTGGAAGCACATATAGAAAAAGGGGTGGCCATTGCCTCGGTAGAAGATTATATCAAAGACAAGAAATTGCGTTTTATGGTGCTGCGCCCCAGGTTTGACCTGCCTGAACTGAAAGCCGACAGCCTGCTACCGCAAAAAGCTGCAAAACTTGCATTTGAAGAAGCTGTTAAGCGTCATATTCCGTACGACTTTAAGATGGACTATTCCGATACAACCGCTATGTTTTGCTCTGAAGTGGGATCTTATGCTTATAAAAAATATAGTTTGCAGCTATGGAAACCGGTTTCCAGTATCTCTTCCACTGGCGTAAGTAAATGGCTGCACAATTTTGGCGTGGAATATTTTGTAACGCAGATGCCGGCCGATCTTGAATACGATCCGCAACTGGTGGTGACCGGCGAATGGAAAGACCCGGAAACATTATTTAAAGACCATGCAGACAATGCCGTAATGGATGCATTGATAACGGAAGCTGATAAGGGCAGGGAGATCGGCTACAACCGCTGGATGCTGCCCGTGGCCAGGGTCATTAAAGGTTATTGCATGGTATTGAACCTGTTTGGCCGCCATGGTACCATCCCCGAAGGCATGAGTGCCACACAGGCTTTAAAAAACCAGCGTTTTGTTGAAATGTTTCAAGAGGTAAAAGCTGCTACATTAAACGATGCAGAAAGGTTTATGAAAGAAAAAAAATACCGTCCGCCGTACTGGCAGCTGGTAAAGATGGCGGAGGGAAATGCTAAAGATATTTAATACTTAACCTATTGTGTTATTGAAGCAGCATTAGCAAGTGTATCGCTAAACTTTGCAGAGTAATAACGCCAAGAGCCAGAGAGAAAACCCCATTATGAGTTATTAATTTCTTAGCTCAACGCCTTAATTTTTATTTCAATATCCTGTCGCAGCCCCTTGTAAAAACTTTCCGCTTGTTGCTTACACCCCTTCCATCAATAACGCTATATCTTGTGGGGGGATGTTTTAGCTCCTGCTTATAGGGAGTTGGGACGTTATTTTCAATAACAGCAGTATCATTTTCTGTATTGTTTATTGCAGGCTTATTGCTTATTACAGCATCATTCAAAATCATGGTAAAATTATTTATTGAAAAAAAGCAAAAAAAGGAAGTACTAATGGATTGGTCTGCCAGATTAATAAGAATTCCGGATTTACAGGCTCCTTTACAAATATGAACATACAAGGTATGTTATATCCGGCAGCACCTGCTGTTTATTTTCATATTAAGCAGACAGTTTTTCTTTAACGTTTTAAACGCAGGATTGATTGCTGCAACCACGTTTAATAGGTTAGATTGTGCTGATGCCGGTGATTTTGCCTGCAGATAAATTATTAAATATGTCAAATGTATTGGAAGTGGTGGCAGCCGACAAAAATTTAAGTACGCTGCTCAGAGGGGTAAAAGCTTCGGGTTTGGAAATGGAGCTGGTGAAGGACGGTCCTTACACCCTGCTTGCGCCATCCGAAATGGCTTTTGGTAAATTACCACAGGGAGAACTGGAGAGTTTATTAAAATCTGAAAATAAGGAGAAACTTACCGGCTTGCTCAATGGCCATGTGCTAGAAGGTAAAACCAATTTTAAAGATTTTACAGACGGGCAAAAACTTCGCACACTTGCCGGCAAAGAACTGGATGTAAAAGTGGCCGCCGGTAAGGTGACCATCAACGGAGCCACGGTGCAGGGTCGCGACAGAGAAGCCACCAATGGCGTGGTGCATTCGCTGGATATGGTGCTTTGATGACTGTATTAAAAATATATGCCGCCACTATATGACGGCATATTTTATAACAATATCCGGAACTCATCGTCCTTTTTCTTGCAATTTTTCAAATTCCTTCAATAAACTTTTTCTTTCCGTAGTTAATACGTACCTGCATTGGACTGCCGTTATCGGGTTCCTCACTAAAAAATGAGTTTGCCATTTTCATATAATTACTGTATTCACAGATGGTGGCCTGGCTGTATTTTCAAAGCATAGGGGGTTCTGCCTGGCGATTTGAGCTTGCAATAAAAAATCCGCCCCATTTTGGAGCGGATCTGTATTTTCAATCCATTTGCGTATTTCTCATTTGCATATTCATCAAACCGCTTCCTGTGCCATTTGTTTGCTGGCCCGCTTGCGGTCTTCTTCATTGAGTATCACTTTGCGCAGGCGCACACTTTTGGGTGTACACTCAATGCACTCATCGAACTCAATGTATTCCATACATTCTTCAAGTGTCATTAAAGTTTTAGGAGCTATACGTGATGCATCGTCTGATCCGCTGGCGCGGTGGTTGGTAAGTTTTTTTGGCTCCGTAGCATTCACTACTAAATCGCCCGGCTTAATATGCTCGGCAATGATCTGTCCTGCATATACATCTTCTCCCGGGTCTACAAAAAAGCGTCCACGGTCCTGCAGTTTATCAATGGAATAGCCGGTTGTTTTTTCGGTGGTCTTGCTCAGCAACACACCATTATTGCGGCCGGGGATGGGGCCTTTCCATGGTTTGTATTCATGAAAGCGGTGAGCCATTACGGCTTCGCCTGCAGTATTGGTAAGCATATTGCTTCTCAAGCCGATCAAACCACGGCTGGGTATTTCAAATTCGAGGTGCTGCATTTCGCCCTTGCTTTCCATAACATGCATTTCGCCCTTGCGCTGCGTTACCAGGTCTATCACTTTTCCGCTGTATTCGGCAGGTACATCCACCACCAGTATTTCAAAAGGCTCGCACTTAATGCCATTAATTGTTTTAACCAATACCTGTGGTTGCCCCACGGTCAGTTCAAAACCTTCTCTCCGCATGGTTTCAACCAATATGCCCAGGTGCAGGATGCCGCGTCCAAACACCGCAAAGCTGTCGGCGCTGTCTGTATCTTCCACCCTCAAAGCCAGGTTTTTTTCTGTTTCTTTCATCAGCCTGTCGCGCAGGTGGCGGCTGGTAACAAATTTACCTTCCCTGCCAAAGAACGGGGAGTTGTTGATGCTGAACTGCATGCTCATGGTTGGTTCATCTACACTTATCACCGGCAATGCTTCGGGGTTTTCCTGGTCGGCAATGGTATCACCAATATTAAATTCTTCGAGACCAACTACGGCGCAGATATCGCCGGCCCTTACTTCCGTTACCTTTTTCTTGCCCATTCCTTCGAACACATATAATTCTTTTACACGCATTTTTTTATTACTGCCATCGGCCTGTAACAATGCAATGGGCTGGTTTTCTTTAATAACACCGCGGGCCACTTTGCCTACGGCTATACGGCCAAGGAAAGAGCTGTAGTCGAGCGAAGTGATCTGCATCTGCAGCGGTCCTTCGGCAATTTTTGGCTCGGGTACATACTTGATGATGCCATCGAGCAGGGGATTTATATTATCGATCTCTGTTAAAGAATCATTGAACCAGCCGTTTTTGCCCGAACCATAGAACGTGGGAAAATCGAGCTGTTCTTCGGTGGCATCCAGGTTAAAGAAGAGTTCAAACACGGCATCGTGCACTTCATCGGGGCGGCAATTTGGCTTGTCTACCTTATTGATCACCACAATGGGTTTCAAATTAAGATGCAAAGCTTTTTGCAGCACGAACCTTGTTTGGGGCATGGGCCCTTCAAAAGCATCCACCAGTAAAATAACACCATCGGCCATTTTAAGCACACGCTCCACTTCTCCGCCAAAATCGCTGTGGCCCGGTGTGTCTATCACATTTATTTTAAAATCTTTGTACACAACCGCCGCATTTTTACTGAAAATGGTAATGCCGCGTTCTTTTTCAAGATCGTTGCTGTCCATAATGAGATCGCCGGTTTCCTGGTTATCGCGGAAAACCTTGGTGGTATGGAGAATTTTGTCTACCAGGGTGGTTTTACCGTGGTCTACGTGCGCTATGATAGCAATGTTGCGGATGTTCATATTAAAATTTGAGGGCGCAAAGGTACGATTTTTTATTGAGAATCCGCCATCAATTGTGTTATAATTACATGATAATTAACTCTTTTTGAAAGTGCTTCGTATTGTGTTGAAAATGGGAGGATTATAAAGGGTAACCCATTTTCTTACCCCAACAAGCGTTTCAAAGAAAATTACCTCCCGGGCCAGATAAAAAATTTGCTGTGAAACTATAGTTCTTACCTTTGTTAACCATTTGGTTAAACTATATGGCCAAAAAACAAAAAGATACTTCCACAGAAGAACGCATCCTGCAGGCCGCCAAAAAGGTTTTTGTGGCAAAGGGAATGGACGGGGCCCGCATGCAGGATATTGCCAATGAAGCCGGCATTAATAAGGCCCTGCTGCATTATTATTTCCGCAGTAAAGAACAATTATTTGAAACTATTTTCCAGGCAGTTTCCGGCAGGTTTATCCCGCATTTGAACAAACTGCTGCAGTCGGAACTGGATTTTTACCAAAAAATTGAACAGGTTTGCGATGCCTATATCAGCATGGCCATTGAAAACCCTTTTATGCCCCTGTTTGTGCTGAGCGAAGTAAACCGGCAGCCCGATACATTTATTAAAAAAATGTTTGGAGGGCAACTGCCCAACCTGGAGCCGTTTGCCAAACAATTACAAGTGGAGATAAAAAAGGAGAATGTAAAAAAGATCAGCGCTGAGCAACTCGTTATGCATATCTGGAGCCTTTGTGTTTTTCCTTTCATGGCCAAACCCTTATTCAGTAACCTGCTCAAAATTGAAGAAAAAAAATACCGGCAACTGATGGAAGAAAGAAAAAAAACGGTGCCGCAGTTTATTATAGATTCAATTAAACGTTCATAATTTTTTATGACAAAAAAAATTCTTTTTACAACGCTTATCCTGTTTGCAGTTTTGCATTTACCTGCACAGGTTCTTACACTTGAAGAAGCATGGACAAAGGCCCGGCAGGCTTACCCGCTTGCAGGACAAATACAGCTCTCGAAAGATATTGCAGCCATCAACATTGAAAATCTGAGCCGCGGCTACCTGCCACAGGTGAATATCAATGCACAGGCAAGCTACCAGAGCGATGTTACCCGTATCAGCATTCCTTTGCCATCTGTAAAAGTGGATCCTTTGAGTAAAGATCAGTACAAAATTGCGGCCGATATCAGCCAGTTGATCTACGATGGCGGTCTTATTAAACAACAACAGGAATTGCAAAGGCTGAATGCCAAAACCGAAGCGCAAAAAACTGAAGTGGAATTGTACAAGATCAGGGAACGCATCAGCCAGGTATACCTCGGAATTTTACTGATGGATGAGCAACTAAGACAAACAGCGCTGGTAAAAGCTGATATTGCCAGCGGAATTAAAAAAGTGGAAGCGCAGGTTAACAATGGCGTGGCTTTCCGCAGCAATCTTCACCTGCTGAAAGCAGAGCAACTCAAAAACGACCAGCGCATCATTGAACTAAATGCCAGCAGGAAATCTTTGAAGGATGTATTGGGAATACTTATTCAGCAACCTTTACACGAAAAAACAATGCTTCAAAAACCCGGCGCAGCAATGACAGCCGAATCTACAGTCAGCAGGCCCGAAATTTCTCTTTTCGACAAGCAAACATCTTTACTGCAGCAGCAAAAAAAACTGATCGCCAGCCGCAACCTGCCCAAAGCCAGCGCTTTTGTACAGGGCGGTTATGGCAGACCTGGGCTTAATATGCTCAAAAACGCTTTTGAGCCATTTGCCATCGGCGGCCTGCGGCTCAACTGGAATCTTGGTAATTTATATACTGCCAAAAATGAAAAAAAACTGGTGGAGCTCAACAGCAGGAATATTGCACTTCAAAAAGAAACATTCCTGTTGAACAACAGCACACAGGTAAGTCAGCAACTGGCAGAAATAGATAAGCTGGAGCAATTGATCAAAACCGATAAAGAAATCATTGCACTCCGCAGCAGTGTAAAACAGGCTGCCAATGCGCAACTCGAAAACGGCGTGATCACCGCCAACGATTACCTGCGGGAAGTAAATGCCGAAGACCAGGCACGGGAGCTGATGACGCTGCATGAACTGCAGTTGATCCAGGCAAATATTAATTTAAAATTATTAAAAGGAGAATAAGCCTTTGCTGCTTCTATGCTTTTTTGAACCCTGTTGAACAGCTATTACACAAAGAGCAAAAAAAAGGCACAAAGTTTTACAAATAAAATACGCTGTTATGAAAATATTTCTTACAACAATTACCCTTGTCTGCATCCTTGCTTCCTGCATAACAAAGACAAATGAATTTGATGCACAGGGAACATTTGAAGCTGATGAAATCATTGTTTCATCTGAGTTACCGGGAAAAATAACCAAATTATCGGTGAGTGAAGGAGATACGGTTGCGGCGGGAACAGTAGTGGGCCAGGTTGACGCAGCAGGCATTGCCCTGCAAAAAGAACAGGTGGAGGCAAGTATCGGTGCCTTGAATCAAAAAACCGCAGATGCAGGCCCGCAGGTCAGGCTGCTGCAGAACCAGCTGCAGGTTCAGCAATCTCAGTTAAAAAATTTAGAGCAGGAAAAAAGCCGTTTGCAAAAACTTTTGGCGCAGGATGCAGCCACCGGCAAACAGCTGGATGATATGAATTTCCAGGTTGAGGTTGCTAAAAAACAAATGCTGGTAACACAGCAGCAAATAGCTGTTCAGCAAAACAATATTAACACCCAAAACCGCAGTATCCTGAGCGAAACCAAACCGTTACAAAAAAGAGCAGCCCAACTGGCCGACCAGGAGAACCGGGCAAATATTGTGAATCCCGTGAGCGGAACGGTACTTACAAAATATGCCGAAACAGGCGAAATGGCTGCGGCCGGCAAAGCACTGTATAAAATTGCAGACCTGAGTACCGTAAACCTGCGTGCTTATATCAGCGGCGGACAAATTCCACAAATAAAAATTGGCCAGTCAGTAAAGGTGTTCATTGATGATGGAAAAGGCGGATATATCAATTACCCCGGTACGATTACCTGGGTGAGCGATAAAGCTGAGTTTACACCCAAGACCATTCAAACAAAAGACGAACGGGCAAACCTGGTCTATGCCATCAAAGTGAAAGTGAAGAACAATGGTTTTCTAAAAATTGGGATGTATGGAGAAGTGAAGTTTAATTAATACGTGGTAATCATGCAGGTTAACAAGTTGAAAAAGTATAAGTCTGCTAAAAGAGAAAAATGAATTCTTAGGTATAAAATGAGTGCTGTTTCTGTAAAAAATATTGTAAAAACCTACGGCACAAAAAAGGAGACCGTACGTGCATTGAAGGATATAAGCTTTGATGTGCCGGCAGGTGAACTTTTTGGCATCATTGGCCCCGACGGTGCCGGTAAAACAACCCTGTTCAGGATACTTACCACCTTACTGCTTGCCAATAGTGGCAGCGCCTCCGTTAATGGCCTAGATGTGGTAAAAGATTATAAACTTATCCGCAGGCAGGTGGGCTATATGCCCGGAAGATTTTCATTATACCCGGATCTTAGCGTGGAGGAAAACCTCCATTTTTTTGCCACCATCTTCAATACCAGTATCAAAGAAAATTATCATCTCATCAAAGATATTTACCAGCAGATAGAACCATTCAAAAAAAGACGTGCAGGAAAACTTTCGGGCGGAATGAAACAAAAGCTGGCGCTGAGTTGTGCGCTGATCCATAGGCCATCGGTATTATTTTTAGATGAGCCCACCACCGGTGTGGATGCCGTTTCAAGAAAAGAGTTTTGGGATATGCTTAAGAAACTTAAAGACCAGGGTATCAGTATACTGGTAAGTACGCCGTATATGGATGAAGCCAGCCGCTGCGACCGTGTGGCGCTCATGCAGGATGGACATATTATGAAAATAGATACGCCTGCTACCATTGTACAGGGTTTTGATAAAAAGTTAATTGCAGCAAAAAGCAGTAACATGTTGCAACTGCTGAAAGAACTCAGGCAAACAGAAGGCGTGTATGATGCATATCCTTTTGGAGAATATCATCATGCCGTATTGAAGAAGGGTACCGGTGAAATAAAAATTCCTGCCGGGGCAGAAACCATACCTGCAAAAGCAAATATTGAAGATTGTTTTATGGACCTGATGAAAACACATGCAAAGCAATAAAGCCATAACCGCACATAAACTTACCAAGCGTTTCGGTGGTTTTACCGCCGTGGATGAAATTTCATTTGAGGTGGAAAAAGGCGAGATCTTTGGATTTTTAGGTGCCAACGGAGCAGGAAAAACCACAGCCATGCGGATGCTCTGCGGCCTTTCGTTGCCCACATCGGGACAAGCCACCGTGGCAGGGTTTGATGTTTATAAGCAAAACGAAAAAATAAAAAAAGGCATCGGCTACATGAGCCAGAAGTTTTCGTTGTATGATGACCTTACCGTAAAAGAGAATATCCGTTTCTATGCAGGCATCTATGGTAAAACTAATGCATTCATAAAAGAAAAGACCGAATACCTGCTCCGTCAGCTACACATGCAACATGAAGGCAACACGCTGGTAAAAGCATTGCCGCTCGGCTGGAAACAAAAGCTCGCCTTTTCTGTAGCCATTTTTCATGAGCCAGGAATTGTTTTTTTAGATGAACCCACCGGCGGCGTGGATCCGGTAACCAGGCGGGAGTTTTGGCAAATGATCTATGAAGCTGCAGAAAAAGGGATCACCGTATTTGTAACAACCCATTATATGGATGAGGCGGAATACTGTAACCGGGTTTCCATCATGGTGGATGGCCGTATTGAAGCGCTTGATACACCGTCGGGCCTCAAAAAAACATTTAATGCAGCAAGTATGGATGAGGTGTTTTTAAAACTGGCGAGAAAGGCAACAAGAAATGAAAGTTGAATGTGAAATTTATGGCCAATAGCTATTAGCCGATAGCTAATGGCCAAAAACATACTATACAAAATGAAAAATTTCAAACAACTTAAAATTTGGCAAACTGGTATAGAAATAGTGAAACTCACCTATCAATTAACCAGGTTGTTTCCAAACGAAGAAAAATTTGGGCTCGTTTCACAAATGAACAGGGCGGCCGTATCGATCCCTGCAAATATTGCTGAAGGAAACGGGCGCAATAGTGATAAGGATACATGTAGATTTTTGCAAATAGCGCTTGGGTCGGCTTTTGAACTACAGACTTACCTGGTATTGGCAGTGGAATTAAATTTTTCTGCCAGCGAACATACTAACAGCCTTGCTCTTTTATTGGAAAGCGAGATCAGGATGATACAACAATTTATGAAGACTTTATCAGCCAATAGCTATTAGCCAATAGCCAATGGCTTAAAAATTACTCAATGAGGCAGTTTTTAAGTTTTGTAAAAAAAGAATTCTTCCATATATGGAGAGACCGCCGCACGCTTTTTATATTGCTGGGAATGCCGGTGGTGCAGATCATCATATTTGGTTTTGCGCTCAGTAATGAAGTGAAGAATGCAAAATTTGCCGTACTCGATTACAGTAAAGACGAAGCCACGCAGGCTATTACGCAACAACTTTCCTCAAGCCGTTATTTTGACCTGGTAAAAAATTTATACAGCCAGGAAGAAATTGAGCAGGAATTTAAAAAAGATAATATAAAAATGGTACTGGTTTTTCCGCAACATTTTGGCGAAGACCTGCAGCACCAGCACAAGGCGCAAATACAGCTTATTGCCGATGCCAGCGACCCCAATCTTGCCAGCACGGTTACCAACTATGCTTCGGCCATCATCATGGATTATCAAAACAGGATACTGCAGGAAAAAAAACTACCTTATTCCATCAGTACGGAAATAAGAATGCTGTACAATCCCCAAATGAAGGGCGCTTACAATTTTGTACCGGGCGTAATGGCCATGGTGCTTTTACTGGTATGCACCATGATGACGAGCATCACCATTGTAAAAGAAAAAGAAACCGGCACCATGGAGATCATGCTCGTATCTCCACTGCGGCCGTTCATGATCATTATGGCCAAAGTGGTTCCCTATTTACTGCTTTCGGTCATTAATATCATCAGCATATTATTGCTGAGCGTGTTTGTGCTGGATGTTCCCATAAAAGGCAGCCTGGGTTTGCTGATGGCAGAAAGTATTTTATTCACGCTGGTTTCGCTGGCATTGGGTTTACTGATATCCACTGCCACCAACAGCCAGCAGGCGGCCATGTTCATTTCGCTTGTAGGGATGTTTTTGCCCACCATTATTTTAAGCGGTTTTATGTTTCCGATAGAAAATATGCCAAAGCCGCTGCAGGTAATGTCGAATATAGTGCCGGCTAAATGGTTTTTCCTTATTGTAAAATCTGTCATGATAAAGGGTGTAGGACTCGATGCCGTGTGGAAGCCTACGCTGGTGTTAGCGGGCATGTTCCTTTTCTTTTTAACAATGGCAATCAGAAAATTCAAAATCAGGCTGGCATGAGAACATTGTTATTCATATTGCAAAAGGAATTCCGGCAAATTTTCCGCGACCCGGCCATCCTGCGGCTCATATTTGTAATGCCCATCATACAGCTCATCATTTTGCCAATGGCTGCCGATTACGAAATTAAAAATATCAACCTGGCAGTGGCCGATCATGATCATTCCGAATATTCGAGGCAGCTGGTAAACAAGATCACCGCTTCCGGGTATTTCAGGCTTACAAATTATTCCTCCGCTTACGGGCAGGCACTGCAGCAGATAGAATATGATAAAGCCGACCTGATTTTGGAAATACCGGCCGGTTTTGAAAAACAGCTGGTAAGAGAAGATGAGGCAAAACTACTGACGGCCATCAATGCCATTAATGGTGTAAAAGCCAACCTGGGCGGCGCTTACCTCAACAGTATTATAAAAGATTATAACAAACTGGTGCGAACAGAATGGATACAGTTTCCACGCTTCAACCCGGAGCCTGTTATTGAAGTAGTGTCAAGCAACCGGTATAATCCGCAGATGAATTATAAATTTTTTATGGTTCCCGGCATATTGGCGTTATTACTCACTATGATCGGCACAAATCTTACTGCCATCAACATAGTAAGGGAAAAGGAAATTGGCACCATCGAACAACTGAATGTAACGCCTATCAAAAAGATCCACCTTATTCTCGGAAAACTAATCCCGTTCTGGATACTTGGGTTAATGGTATTGGGTGTTGGCTTTATAATTGCCCGTATTTTTTATGGCATCATTCCGGTGGGGAGTTTTGTTACTATTTATGTTTTTGCGGCCATTTACTTGTTAGCAGTACTTGGCCTTGGCCTGCTTATTTCTTCGTATTCGGCCACGCAGCAGCAGGCCATGCTGGTTTCCTTTTTTGTACTCATGATCTTTGTACTCATGAGCGGCCTCTACACTTCTATCGACAGCATGCCCGACTGGGCAAAATGGATCACTAAAATGAATCCCGTTTCTTATTTTATAGAAGTGATGCGGATGGTGGTGCTAAAGGGAAGCACGCTGGCCGATATCAGCCGTCAATTATACACGATCAGCTTTTTTGCCGTAGTAGTAAACATATGGGCGGTGTACAGTTACCGCAAACGAAGCTGATGTTTTACTCTTAAAGAAAAGTGAAAGCGCCTATTTTACCCTTGTTTTCTAAAAGCTTTAACAACACGCATAAAAGTTTTAGACTCTCTTTGAATTAAACTAAACTAAAACAATATGAGAAAACTATTCCTTACAGCCCTCATAGGCTTATCTGCCATTATTAACAGTACCGCACAAATTAAAAAAGGATCCATCCTGCTCGGTGGCGATCTTGGTTTTTCGTCTTACAAAGACGATTATAACAACTTACCGGAAGCCAACACAAAAAATAATACTTTTTCGGCCGGCCTGTCGGTGGCAAAAGCTTTCCGGGAAAACAGGTTTTGGGGAGTTAAAATTTCTTTTCGCAACCAGGAACAATCATATTACAGCGGAAGCACCCCTTATACAAATGAATTGAACAGTTATGGCCTTGGCCTGTTTTATTCTCAATACAGCCTGTTGCTTAAAAAGTTTTATGTATTTGGGGAAGCCGGTTTGCAATATCATTATGGCAGTTCAAAGTACCGCGATAACCTTACAAATATTTATACAAATTCGAGATCAAATGGTGCTGGACTTTACATAACCCCCGGTTTATCTTACGCCTTTTGTAAAAAAATGCATATTCAATTAACCATTCCCTCGCTTGTTGCGGCTAATTACAGCCACATAAAAGCGTCAAACAGGACCACCAGTGGTTTTAATATAAGTACAGGGTTAAGCGGAAACCTGCTGAACACTCTTGGATATGGTTTCCGTTTTATTTTATAGTTTACCTGTTTACTATAAATTTCTCTGTTACTGATTGTCCGTTTACAAGGTATTGAACAATATACATGCCGGGCCGAAGTGCAGCCAACTGGCGGCTTATTTCCATCCGGTAATAACCTGCCGGCTGCCGTTGAGCTGGCAGTAAAGACAACGTTCTTGAACCGTTGATGGCAATTATTTGTATGGATATATCTGCAGCAGATTGCAGGTGATAATTGATACTGGCCTGGTTATTTACCGGGTTAGGTGCAATGCGGTGCATAAATTCTTCTCCATTACTTAAAATGGTAATCGTTCCATTTACAAAATTTCCGGTATGCGGTAATGATGAACTGCTGCAGCCATTGGCATCGGTAACTGTAACGCTGTACTGACCCGGAGTTACATAATTGTACGTTTGATTGGTAGCGCCGGTTATGATGCTGCCATTAAAATACCATTGGTTGCCTGTGGCTGCACTGGAACTTAAGGTATTACCCGTTTGTGTTATGGTCGGAACTGGCGGGTTGGGGTTTACTGTTATCGGTAAAATATTTGATGCGACAGAACTGCAGCCTGCACTATTGGTAACAACAACTGAATAATTCCCCGCTGTTGTTGCAGTGATACTTTGCGTGGTAGCGCCATCGCTCCATAAATAACCATTGGCAGCCGTGGATGTTAATTGCACTGAACCGCCTTCGCAAAATGTAAGCGGGCCGCTTGCTGTGATCGTGGGTGTAGCTGGTAGCGGAGTAACTGTTACTGTTACCGGATTGGAAGGTGCCGAACTGCAGCTTCCATTATTTGTAATAACTGAATAATTGCCCGCTGTTGTAACAGTAATACTTTGTGTGGTAGCGCCGTTGCTCCATAAATATCCGCCCGCTGCAGTGGAAGTTAATTGCACCGAACCGCCTTCGCAGAAGCTAAGTGGGCCACTGGCTGTGATAGTAGGTGTAGCTGGTAGCGGATTAACCGTTACCGTAACCGGATTGGAAGGAGCCGAACTGCAGCTTCCATTATTTATAATAACTGAATAATTGCCCGCTGTTATAACAGTAATACTTTGTGTGGTAGCACCGTTGCTCCATAAATATCCGCCCGCTGCAGTGGAAGTTAATTGTACAGACCCGCCCTGGCAAAAACTGAGCGGGCCGCTTGCTGTGATAACTGGGGTTGCTGTGCCTACTGTTACCGTAACCGGATTGGAAGGAGCCGAACTGCAGCCTCCATTATTTGTAACAACTGAATAATTGCCCGCTGTTGTAACAGTAATACTTTGCGTGCTGGCACCGTTGCTCCACAAATATCCATTTGCTGCGCTGGATATTAATTGAACAGACCCACCCTGGCAGAAACTTAGCGGACCACTTGCTGTAACAGTAGGAGTAGGTGGTAATGGATTTACTATTACTGTTAACGTATCAGAAGGGATAGAACTGCATCCTGCAAAATTTGTTGTAACTACCCAATAATCCCCAGGAGTTCTTACCCAAATTTGCCGGGTGGTCGCACCATTACTCCATAAATAAGTGAAAGCATCAGAGCATATCAGCCATAAAGAATCTCCCTGGCAAATCGAACTGCCCCCTCCGCCGCCAATTCTAATTGTGGGTTGATTTATGGTGTACGTTACAGTCATCACATTTGATTGAGGAGATCTGCAGCCATTTGTGTCAATTGCAATTACAACATATGATTGCGGGGTACTTACAGTAATACTTTGCAAAGTGTCTCCGGGGTTATTGGTATTCCAGCGATATCGGTAAGCAGGAGTTGAAGTAAGGGTCACCGATTGGCCGGGACATAAAGCCAGGGGGCCACTTGCAGTCACCGTAGGTGCAGGCACAGCAGGCAAAACATTTACGTGAACCATATCCGTTGATGCGGTATTGCCTGCGGCATCTGTAGCTGTAAGTACATAGGCTGCATTTGCAGGAGGATTGACCAAGAGGGTATAAGGGGCATTGGGGTTTTCGAGCCCCGTTGCGGGTGTCCAGCTATAGGTATATGGCTGCGTTCCGCCTGAAGCGCCCCTTGGGCTTCCAATAGCTGTTTGACTATTTTGGCAAAAAGTTATATTTATATTTTCTACATTTCCTAGTTGAAAGGGTAATTGCCTGTTTACATATACTTTTGAAATGATCGCATCATTAGCTCCACCAAAACTAATTTGAGTGTTTGGGTTATTAGAAAGCGAAAACAACTGACCAGCAGAACCACCGCCGCCCCCGGCACTGTAAAGAACCCCTGCAGCTGTATCTGCACATAAACTCTTAAAACTAACCCCCGAAGAAGTAAAGGGTGTATTGAGAAGATATTTGGTAGTTAAAGCGGTAGAATCTGTTTCCCAAATATAGGAACATGCATATGCTGATTGAAGCGTAAAGCCATTATTGTATGATACATTACGATTATTCAATCCCAATATATAAAGCTTTTCATTAAGTTTGAGCATGTCATTTGCCCCACTGCTGCTCTGCGTATTTAACAACACCCCTTGATTTGTTCCTAATGGAGAACTTACAAATGGCCTGGGATTAATTAAAGAAAGCTGATTTGTTGAGCCGGAGTAATAAAAATTGTCATTTCTATCTAAAAATGAGCCTCCTCCTGATGTTCTAAAACCTAAGGGATCCTGCGTTAAAAACCCACCAGAAGAGTCGATTACAACTTTGAACATTTGCTGTACCCCAGATATCGATGGGATACCTATTGAAATAAAATTGCTGGTAAAATTTAATATCCCTCCAGCAAAAGAACCAAAGAAAATAACCCGCTCACTGTTTTTATAATATTCTATATCGGTAATACTAAAGCCGAGAAGTTGTGAATTACCAATTATTTTTCTTGCCCAAAGTCTGTTTCCATTACTGTCCAATTTCCCGTAAAAGCCGTTTATGGGATTTACATTGGTGAGGAGCGTGTCTATAAATTGAAAGTTGGTGCTGTTATAGCGCCCGGCCACGTAAATATTGTTTTCACGATCAGTAGTTATAGCATCCCCTGCATCATCCTGATTTCCGGTAAAACTCCTTGCCCAGGTTACATTTCCGCTACCGTTTATTTTTGCAATAAACGCATCCGTTGCCCCTGTGCTCGTTAAAACAAACGGGCCCATGTTCATGGTATTGGAAAAATAGCCGGTAATGATAATATTACCGGAGAGATCCGTTTCAATATCATTGGCGCCTTCGGATCCGGTACTTCCAAAAGATTTTGCCCAAACAACATTTCCCAAACTATCGTACTTTATTAATAGCAGGTCGGTAGAGCCCAGGTTTGTCAATACGGAACTACCAACCATTAAAGATGGTCCATCAAATGTGCCGAAAGCATATATGCCGTTGCGGCTGTCGGTAGCAATTTTTTTAAACGATTCATTTGCCGGCGATGCAACTGCCCTTGCCCAACCCCATTCCATATTTTGAGCAGTGGCTGCAATACCAATCAAAAAAAGAGCGCTAACCAGCAGTAAATATTTTTTCATAACGCTACGTTTAGGTAATGCCCGAAAAGACAGAATAAAGTTACCTGATTTTCCAGCAATACAGAAGCGGCCTGCCGTTTTTTGCATACCTGCGCCTAAAAAGCCATATTTGCAGCTTTAAAAGCATGGCTGCCGAAAATTTAACATAAAATCCGGGGTGCCGAATTGACATTTTTGCAATTTTGCACGGCATTTGATGCATTAAACAAAACATTTTAAGCCATGAAAATTTTTGGTTCTCAAACAAACAATACTGCTGCCAATGGCAAGCCATTACCCAGCCTGGCGCTGTGCATAGCGCTCGATGCCATTGGCATGATGAGTTTTACCATTCCCTTTATCGGCGAATTTTCGGATGTGATCTGGGCGCCACTCTCCGGTATGATCTATTACCGCCTGTTTGGCGGCACCATGGGTAAGTTGGGCGGTATCTTCAGCTTTTTGGAAGAAGCCATACCATTTACCGATTTTATCCCAACCTTTACACTCGGCTGGTTCATACGCTCCCGTGGGCTCGAAAAGAAGGAGCAGGGCCAGCCTTTAAAGACCATTGTGATCAACGCAAAATAGTTTTAACATATTGAATGCCTTCATCCCGCCTTTCACAGGGCGGGATTTTCTATATTTGGATACCAAAAACGAATCATCATGAAAAAATCTGCTTTCCTTCTCCTCTTTGCATTTTACATTAACAGCTTGGTTGCACAACAGGATTTTACTGCATTAAAAATGATGCCTGCACAACCAAAACAAAGTTCCACTATCAGTTTTGAATACAACCAGGCTTATTCTTCACTTATAAGAAAAGGAAATGTAACTGCCGCCGTTTATCTTTTCAGTAAAAACGGGCCCAAAGTGCTCGAACCCGTACTCGAAAAAAAAGGATCGGTTTATAAAGGAACCGTAATGCTCGACAGCAATACTTCCGCCATTGCCTTTTTATTCAGCGTAAAAGACGAAAAAGATATTAACGGAGGTAAGGGTTATGTGGTTGCACTGTTTGGAGATAATAATGAACCACTGAAAACCTATTATGCAACTGCTGCAGATATTTATGGAGGTGGCATGGGTGAATACCTGCTGGGCATTTCAAATAATAAAGAAAAAGCGTTTGACATGCTGGATGCTGCCATAAAAACGGACCCTACCCTCAAAAGGAACCCTAATATTATGCGTTCTTATTTTAATTTTTTGGGTCGTGTAAAAAAAGAGAAGGGTAAGAGTTTGGTGGCAGAAGAACTCGAAAAACTGCTTTCTTTTTCCGACCTCAGTGAAGAAGAGTATAATAATATTGCTTTTTGGTATAAGCAGTTGAAGTTGACCGGAAAATCTGATAGCGTCACAGCTATCATGAAATCAACTTATCCACAAGGCGCATGGACAAGAAATGAATTACTGAACGAATTTAATACGGCAAAATCTACCGATAGGAAAAAGGAAATTGCGGAAGCTTACCTGAAGAAATTTTACACAACTGAAAATAATAAGTCTACTGGTGACTTTATGCAGGAGCAGATTGCCAACGATTATGCAAAAGAAAAAAACTGGACCGCTTTTGTGGATTATGTCAAAAATTTAAGTGCGGCTTCCCGTGCCAGTCTTTACAACAATGTAAGCTGGAAGATGGCCGAGGCAAAAGAGAATTTAAACGAGGCTAAAAAAATGAGTGAAGAAGCCACCAACTGGGCAAAAAATGAATGGAAGGATCCAAAGGATAAAAAGCCCGATATACTCACGAATGAAAAATGGGCCGAACAGCGGAAGTCAACTTATGGCATGTACGGCGATACCTATGCTTTTATCCTCTATCAGTTGGGAAACTATAAAGCCGGTTATCCTTATGCGAAGGAAGCAGCAGAGATCAACAAGCTTAAGGACCCGGAATATAACGAACGCTATGCCCTGCTGGCAGAAAAAGTATTGCCGGCTGCCGAAAGTAAAAAACTCATGGAAGGTTTTGTAAAAGAAGGCAAGGCCTCCTCCAAAACAAAAGAATTGCTGAAGGGAATATACGTTAAACAAAAAGGCAGCGATAAGGGGTATGATGCTTATCTCTCAAAAATGGAAAACGATGCCAAAATAAAACACCGTGCCGAAATTGCAAAAACGATCATCAATGAGCCGGCGCCTAAATTCAGCCTTAAAGATTTTGAAGGAAAAACAGTAAGCCTCGTTGAACTGAAAGACAAAGTGTTGGTGGTTGATTTTTGGGCCACCTGGTGCGGACCCTGCATTGCCTCCATGCCCGGCATGAAAAAAGCACAGGATAAATATAAGTCAAACGATAAGGTTAAATTCCTCTTTGTAGATACCTGGGAAAATGTAGAAGACAAACTGAAAAATGCCAAAGAGTTTATGGAAAAGAAAGGGTATGATTTTCATGTACTCATGGATACAGAAGATAAGGTGGTGAGCGATTTCAGCGTTAGCGGTATTCCCACCAAATTCATCATAGATGGAAAGGGGAATATCCGTTTCAAATCTGTGGGATTTGGCGGAAACGATGATGCGCTCGTGGATGAACTCAGTACCATGATAGAGCTGGCGGGAAAATAGTGATAGTTAAAAGTTGACAGGTTAACAGTTGATAAGGGATTTCCCCTGTCAACTTTATAAACCTGTCAACTTTCTGCTTAGCCCCGCTTTAGGTAATTACTTCTTCTTGGCATCCGCTTTCTTCTTAACTGCAGGTTTTGCAGGCCTTGTCTTTCCAAAAGATCCTGCAAAAGTTTTTCCTTTTTTTGTTTTGATGTCGCCGCGTCCCATAATGATTGGTTTGTGTATGTGAAAGGTTAGTAGTCTTAATAAAAAAAGCAAGATACAAAGCGCATCTTGCTTTTAATGCTTTTGTAAGTTCATTAGATTTTGGCAGATAATTCTTTACCAGCTTTGAACTTAGCTACTTTTTTAGCTTTGATTTTGATTACTGCTCCGGTTTGTGGGTTACGTCCGTTACGGGCAGCCCTTTTTGATACAGAGAAAGTGCCAAAGCCTACCAATGTAACTTTGTTCCCTGCTTTTAATGTTTTGGTAACTGCTTCTACAAAAGAATCCAGCGTTGCATTTGCCTGAGTTTTGGTGATACCTGCGTCGTCAGCAATCTTAGAAATCAATTCTGCTTTGTTCATAATTATTTTTTTAGAAAAATTTATAGAGTCGCAAATATAGATGGAAATTGATTGCTACAAAATTTTTTTTGATAACAATTCGCCCATTTAAACCGGCTGAAATACAGTAACAACAAGGGTTACAGCCGGGAACAGCTTTTTAAACGGCCTGCTCACGGGAGGGTTTTTTATGCTCAAACCCTTAACAGTAGGGGATTTAGCGGTATTCCTGCCCCAACCGGGAGCCAGAACGCTTATAGAAAAAAGCTATGGCCCGCACGGTTTTCAAATAATTATTTTCTCCCATTTTACACAATTATTTCACTATCTCCATTATGGTGCGGAAAGCCAGGAAACGGTCGCCCCATTTATCAAATGATTTTTGGCGGAGCAACGGTGCGTGTATTTCAATGTACCTGTTATAGTCAGCTTTTGAAGCCGCAAAATACTGGATGGCATAAGTGGGCCCTTCGCTTTCATCTGTTTCCAGTAGCCGAACAATCAATGCATGGGTAAAACAACCGGTTCCTGTTACTTCCGGTATATGCTCCTCCTTTAACCATTGCAGCCATTCACTGTTTATGGATGCTGCCACTTTGATCGTTACATTATAAATGATGCCCGGTTCCTTTTCCATGATCAGTATTATATTTTTATATCCAGGTAGACCGGGCAATGGTCGCTGTGTTTTACATCGGGGTAGATATCTGCATCCTTCAGGTTTTTGCGCAGGGGCTCTGTGGCGCAGATATAATCAATGCGCCAGCCTTTGTTATTAAGCCTTACTGTGGGGAAGCGCTGGCTCCACCAGCTGTAGCGGTGCGGCTCTGTATGAAACTCCCGGAAAGTATCCACCCAGCCATGGTTTAAAAACGATGTCATCCATTCCCTTTCTTCGGGCAAAAAACCGGATGAATTCTTATTCCCTTTCGGGTCGTGAATATCGATCTCCCGGTGTGCAATGTTATAATCGCCGCAAAGGATCATTTTTGGATATTTCTTTTTCTGCTCCTCCAGGTATTCTTGCATTTCGGCCAGCCATTGGTATTTGTACGTCTGCCTGATGTCGCCCGAAGTGCCCGATGGAAAATAGGCATTGATCAGTTTTACCTCGCCAAACTGCATTTCAAGCACACGGCCCTCGCTGTCGCTTACTTCATGACCGGTGCCAATTTTTACGGCATCGGGTTTTATTTTTGAGAAGATGGCCACCCCGCTGTATCCTTTTTTTTGTGCACTGAACCAATCGTGATGATAACCCAGTTCGTCTAATTGCTTAATATCCACATCTCCTTTATGGGCCTTGGTTTCCTGCAGGCAGATCACATCTGCCGGATCTGTTTTAAGCCAGTCTATCAGCCCTTTTTTAATGGCGGCCCGTATGCCATTTACGTTATAGGAAATGATGCGCATGGTAAATTATTTTATTATCATAAAAATAAATCATTCGCAGGGAGAATCATCAGCCGGGCAAAGAAACACAGCATTTAAAAACGGTGTTGCCTTTTACTCCAGCACCGGCCTTAACCATTTCGTTGCTTCTTCGATGCTCATTCCCGTACGGCGGGCATAATCTTCCAGCTGGTCTTTATCTATTTTTCCGATGCCAAAATAATGGCTGCCCGGGTGGGCAAAATACCAGCCGCATACGCTTGCGGGCGGGTTCATGGCCAGGCTCTCGGTAAGTTCAATGCCGATGTTTTTGGTAACATTCAGCATTTCGAACAGTTTTAATTTCTCCGTATGATCGGGGCAGGCCGGGTATCCGGGAGCGGGCCGGATGCCTTTATATTTTTCGTGAATGAGCTCTTCATTTGTTAAGGATTCTGCCGCATCATATCCCCACCATTCTTTTCTTGTTTTTTGATGCAGGCATTCTGCAAAAGCTTCTACAAACCGGTCGGCCAGTATCTGCACCATGATCTTATTGTATTCATCGTGCTCTGCAGCAAATTTGTCGATATGCTTTTTTGCCCCATGGATGGTTACGGCAAATGCGCCCATATAATCTGGCCCAAATTCCTGCGGCCGAACAAAATCACTCAGTGAAAAGCTTGGCTGCCCCACTGCTTTTTTCATTTGCTGGCGCAGGCTTTCCAGTTTCACTTCGCCCTTTTCTGTTTGTACCGTAATGGTATCCCTGTTATTGCTGTTGGCAGGCCAGTAGCCCAGCACGCCATCGGCGGAGAACCATTTCCCCGCTACAATTTTTGCAATAAGCTGCTGAGCATCATTGTATAGTTTTTTTGCTTCAACTCCGAATATTTTATCGTCAAACACTTCAGGAAAACGTCCGGGCATTTCCCATCCAATAAAGAACGGTCCCCAGTCGATATATTTTGCGATGGTTGCCAGGTCAAATGCTTTCAAAACTTTTAAGCCCTCCACGGCAGGTTTTACGGGCTGGTAGTTTTTCCAGTCAAAATATTCTTTTGTAACAACAGCTTCCTCGTAGGGAACCAGTATTTTAGCGGCACGTTTTTTCAAAAACTGGTCACGCACCCCGTCGTATTCTTTTTGAATATCCTGCAGAAAACCCTCTTTTTGCTCTTTGCTGAGCAGGCTGCTCACCACCGTTACGCTCCGGCTTGCATCCAGCACATGAATTACCCCTTTATCATATTGAGGTTCAATTTTTACAGCGGTATGCGTACGGCTGGTGGTGGCGCCGCCAATAAGAAGCGGAATATTCATTTTACGGCGTTTCATTTCGTGCGCCACATGCACCATTTCATCGAGCGAAGGGGTGATGAGGCCCGAAAGACCGATCACATCTACCTTTAATTTTTCCGCTTCCGATAATATTTTTTCTGCAGGCACCATTACGCCCATGTCAATAATATCGTAACCATTACAACCCAGCACCACCCCTACAATGTTTTTACCAATATCATGCACATCGCCTTTTACGGTTGCCAGCAGCACTTTGGGGGCACCGGCAGCTTCTTCATTTAAGGTTCCTGCTGCCAGGTGTGCCTGTTTGCGTTCTTCTTTTTCCTGTTCAATATAGGGTGTAAGGATAGCCACGGCTTTCTTCATTACACGGGCGCTTTTTACCACCTGTGGCAGAAACATTTTTCCTGCACCAAACAGATCGCCCACGATGTTCATGCCGTCCATCAGCGGTCCTTCAATAACATCAAGCGGCCTGGGATATTTTTGCCTGGCCTCTTCTGTATCGGCATCAATATAATCTGTAATACCGTTTACCAGCGAATGGGCGAGGCGCTTTTCAACAGGTTCTTTGCGCCAGCTTTCGTCTTTTACGATTTCTTTCCCTTTAGCCTTCACGGTTTCTGCAAAGCTGATGAGGTTTTCGGTAGCCTGGTTGTTATCGTTGTTGTGGTTCAGTATCACATCTTCACATAGCTCACGCAGGGTGGGTTCTATTTCGTCGTAAACCACCAGGGCGCCGGCGTTTACAATGCCCATATCCATTCCGGCACGGATGGCATGATAAAGAAACACGGCATGAATCGCTTCACGCACATGATCGTTTCCGCGGAAAGAAAAGGAAACATTGCTTACGCCCCCGCTCACTTTTGTAAGCGGCATCCCTTTTTTTATTTCCCTGGTGGCTTCTATAAAATCAACAGCGTAGTTATTATGCTCCTCAATGCCTGTGGCCACTGCAAAAATGTTGGGATCAAAGATGATATCTTCGGGATGGAACCCAACCTTCTCTGTAAGGATTTTATAGGCCCTTTTGCAGATCTCCACTTTGCGCTCCTTGGTATCGGCCTGCCCTGCTTCATCAAAAGCCATTACAATAACGGCGGCACCAAAACTGCGGCAAACATGCGCCTGCTCTATGAATTTATCTTCGCCCTCTTTCATAGAAATGGAGTTCACAATACATTTTCCCTGTATACATTTGAGACCAGCCTCTATGATCTCAAACTTGCTGCTGTCGAGCATGACGGGTATTTTGGCAATATCGGGTTCGCTCTGAAGCAGGTTAATGAAAGTAACCATTGCGTTAACGCCATCCAGTAATGCATCGTCCATATTCACATCCAGCACCTGGGCGCCGCTTTCCACCTGTTGCCGGGCTACAGACAAGGCCTCTTCGTAATTTCCCTCCCGGATCAGCCTGGCAAATTTCTTACTGCCGGTTACATTGGTACGTTCTCCCACGTTCACAAAATTGGTTTCGGGGCGTACCACCAGGGGTTCCAGCCCGGAAAGCCGTAAATATGGATGTATTGTAGTCATAATTTTTTTTCTGGTTGAAGCGCTGCCGTTTCTTTATGCCAATTTTGCAGCAAAACTATGAAAAAGCGTCTAAAGCCCGGCCAATATCAGGTTTGGCAAAGTATATGTGTTGTAAAAACAAATCGTTAAGCATCATTATATGTTGGTTTTAACCTTCAGATGTATTATTTTGCAGCCTCAAACAATGACAAAGCAAAAGGCAACATATAGTATTGTAAATAAAGTAGCTGCAGTTTTAATGATGCTTACTTTGGTATGGCTTACCATTTGCACTCCGTTTGTAATGCAAATGCAGGAGAGGCTTAGTAAACAATCCCTCACTGCCGAAAAAGCATCTTTTCCCAACGGCTCTGAAGAAGAAAGCACGGGGTTCCCGGGCTCCAATACCGACGAAAAGGCGCCAAACGGCCTTACAAATCTTGCAGAAGAATTTCTGCATCATCACAGTTCTCATCAACACCTGTTTTCGCAGCTTGAAAAAATCCAGGGAGGCGAAAGCACACCAATTTACACGGCCTTTCATGGTGAATTACTGGTACCCCCGCCTAATGCTTAATAAGAGAGCTGTTGATCTCTTTTTGCTTTTTAAGCCATAATGATAAATGCTATCGCTGATTGTTAGCAAAACCTGTTAAGACTACTTTCGTTTTCTTACATCAATTTTCTGCCTGTAACTTCAGGCAATCACAAAATTATTATCAGATATTAAAAGAAAATATACATGATCAATTTGAAACATTTAAAATCAGATCTGCCGTCGGGGCTGGTAGTATTTTTAGTAGCCCTCCCATTGTGCCTGGGCATTGCACTTGCCAGTGGTGCGCCGCTTTTCAGCGGAGTGATTGCCGGTGTTGTTGGCGGACTTGTAGTTGCATCGTTGAGCAATAGCGCCTTAAGCGTAAGTGGCCCTGCAGCTGGTTTAGCCACGCTGGTGGCTGGCGCTATTTCGGCCCTCAATAATAATTTTCAATTGTTTTTATGCGCTGTAATGCTTGCGGGTTTATTGCAGATAGTGTTAGGTATATTAAAAATGGGCGGCATTGCCAACTACATTCCCAGCAGTGTTATTAAAGGAATGCTCACCAGCATCGGAATTTTAATTATAGCCAAGCAAATACCACATGCTTTTGGGTACGACCGCGACGAGAAGGGAAATATGACCGAACTTATGCCTTATGGCAATGAAGATATGAATGAGCTGTTGCAACCGCTGCAGCATGTAGATGTTGGCGTAATGATCATAACGATCATATCTATTGTAATTATGTTGCTGTGGGATAAGCCTTTTATAAAAAAGCGCCTGCCGTTTGTTCCCGGCGCATTGATAGCGGTTGTTGTGTCGGTATTATTAAATTTAATTTGGACGGGTAGCAACAGTTCGCTGGCTATAATTGATGAAGCGCATTTGGTAAAAGTACCGGTGGCTGGCAGCACATCTGAGTTTTTCGGCTTTTTTACCCTGCCCGATTTTAAAGGGTTCACCAATAGTACTGTGCTGATTTATGCCGGGCTTATTGCCTTAATAGCTTCGCTCGAAACGCTTCTTAGCATTGAAGCGGTTGATAACCTGGACCCGGAACGCCGCGTTACCAATACCAACAAGGAACTGGTTGCGCAGGGTGTGGGTAATACCCTGTCGGGCCTCATTGGAGGCTTGCCCGTTACCAGTGTAATTGTGCGCAGCAGCGCCAATGTAAATGCCGGTGCCAAAACGAAACTATCGGCTATCATTCATGCATTGTTCCTGTTGGTAAGCGTGATTCTTATTCCGTTTTTGTTAAACAAAATTCCATTGGCTGCACTGGCTGCCGTTCTCATACTCACCGGCTGGAAGCTGGCAAAACCTGCAGTATTTTCCCAATCCTGGAAGAACGGAAAGTATCAGTTTACTCCATTTATTGTAACAGTAGTGGTGATTATTGCCATCGATTTGTTTAAAATTGCCCCTGCTTTGAGCGGTAAGGGTTTAATCATCGGCGTGCTTGCAGGTATTGTAGCGGCTACCGGCGCTATCCTTTATGGCAACATGAAAAACTCTTACTATTTCCACGAAGAAAAACACCACGAAGGAGATACCGTTACCATGCATTTGTCTGAAGAGGTTTCCTTCCTGAACAAAGCGTCTATCCGCGAAACTTTAGACCATATGCCCGCAAACGCTAAGGTGATCATTAATGCCGAAGACACCCATTACATCGACTTTGATGTACTGGAACTGATAAAAGAATTTCGGGACATTAAAGCTCCGCTTAAAAATATACAGCTTGAACTAAGGGGCTTTAAAGATGCCTACAATATTGACAACGATTATAACGTAACATCCAGTAAAAAATAAAATTGAATTTAAAATGAGAGCGCATAACAAAGAAACACAATCGAGCCTTACGCCCCGTATGGCATTGGAAATTTTAAAAGAAGGGAATGACCGTTTTGTAAAAAACCTGAAGGCACAGCGTGATCTGCTGGCACAGGCAAATGATACCCGCGACGGGCAATGGCCTTTTGCGGTGATATTAAGTTGCATAGATAGCCGCACGTCGGCAGAACTGATTTTTGACCAGGGACTGGGCGATATTTTTTCCGTACGGATTGCCGGAAATATAGTAAACACCGATATTCTTGGCAGTATGGAGTTTGCCTGCAAAGTGGCAGGTTCAAAACTCATTGTAGTGCTGGGCCATACAAAATGCGGAGCTGTTAAAGGCGCCTGCGACCATGTGGAAATGGGAAACCTTACCGAACTGCTGTCAAAACTCCAGCCTTCCGTTTATGCAGAACGGAGTACCAGCAATCCCGATGCACGCAACAGTAAAAATACAGCATTTGTAGAAAACGTGGCATCGATCAATGTAAAACGGTCGGTAAAAAGTGTTATTGAAAGAAGCTATATCATTGAGCAAATGGTTGAAAACGGTGAAATTGGTATTGTAGGGGCTATGTACAATATTGAATCGGGTAAGGTGGAATTTTACGATGATGTTGAATACATCAGGGACGAGAAGAACCCCGAATTTACGGTGGCCGATCTCCGGCATTAAATAACTTAATTGGTTTCATTAAATAATACCGGTATGTCCAGATCGCATTTCGACGAAGCGCATTTGCTGCACGAATTAAAACATTCCCTACCGTCGCAGCAGGCGCTCAAGGATTTTATTCATCACAATTCCCTGCATGCCTTTCAGCAAATGAAGTTTTATGATGCAATTCATAAAGCTTCAAAAATATTCGGCTTTCAAACAAGCCTTGAACTGAAAGATTTCAGGCGGTTGTATGAAACGCACCGCATCAGGGAAGATGTACTGGAAAGGGTCATTGCCGAAAAAAAAGGGGCTGTGTCCGTCAATGAATGGAAACAAAAACTGCTTAGCGGTAATTATGATATCATCAATGAACCCCGCATTGGCCGCCTTAGAAAATACTGGAAAGAACATTTTCATTTTGACCTTGATAACGAAGTGCAGCCAATGCTCTTCAGGATATTGTGCAGTTTTTTAGACCAGGGCGTAGCGCTGGAACATTACCCGGTGGCTGGTAAATCATTTACAGAAAGCCTGAAAGATATTGAGCAGAACAGTTTTGTAAGTTTTTTCAAAACAAAAAAAATAAGGCAACGCTTTTTAAGCGGAGATTACTCTATTGAAGCGCTCTTGAAAGAAATTGTGGGCAATGAAGCTTATTTTGAACAATACCTTTTTGACCAGCAATTTTCGCACCATGGGTGGAGCGGCTTTGTGAATGCCGTGGAAGACAATCCGCAGACCCTGCTCGACCGGAAAATAATAACACTCAGAGAATTTATTGCCTTTGAGCTGCTCATGGAGCTGGATGTGCTCAACCATAAACTCGGCAGCCGCTGGCAACCCATTGCCACGGTTACTGCAGAACCTCCGGCCGAACTTTTTGCAGACACGCCTAAGACCGAACTTTCGGAAGTGATTGAGCTTTGGCAGGATGCCTTTGAATTCAGTTATTATGATACCGTAATGGCAGGCATCTGCATCGTAAGTGAACAGGAAAAAACGACCGTAGCTGAAAAAAGCTTCCAGGCAATTTTTTGTATAGATGAGCGGGAATGCTCGCTGCGCAGGCATATTGAGGCAACCGATAAAAATTGTGAAACAATGGGCGCCCCCGGCTTTTTTGGGGTGGAATTCTATTTTCAGCAACAGGGCAGCAAGTTTTACGACAAACTTTGTCCTGCACCCGTTACACCAAAATATCTCATTAAGGAGTTTGATTCCACCGCAAAGAAAAAATCGGAACCCATTTATTCAAAGCATACGCAACGTATCTTAAGTGGTTTCTTTTTAAGCATTGTATTTGGTTTTTGGGCATTTGCCAAAAAACTGCAATTGCTCTTCTTTCCAAAAATGAGCCCCGCCATCAGCGATGCCTATTCGCATATGGACACAAGATCGGTACTCACTATTGAAAACGAGGATACTTCCGTTATTGAAAACGGCCTCCAGATCGGTTATACAATTGAGGAGATGCTGGTAAGGGCCGAGGGCTTTTTGCGTGGTATTGGCCTCATTAAAACGTTCGCTCCTGTTGTTTATATGATCTCGCACGGTAGCAGCAGTGCCAATAACCCGCATCATGGCGCACACGACTGCGGCGCCTGCAGCGGAAGGCCCGGGGCCACCAATGCAAGGGTGATGGCTTTTATTTTGAACCATCCAAAAGTGCGTGAAGGCCTTGCTGCAAAAAATATCATGATACCTGCATCCACACAGTTTTTGGGATGTATGCACGATACGGCGGCCGATATAATAGCATATTACGATGAGCATATCCTCAACCCCGCTAATGCCAGTCAGCACCTGGTCAATAAACAGCATTTTGAAACAGCACTGAACCTCAACGCCAAGGAACGCAGCAGGCGCTTTTCCTCCATAGATACAAGCGGGGAAGTAAAAGACGTTCGAAAGGCAATACTCGAACGGTCTGTTTCCCTTTTTGAACCAAGGCCGGAACTGGGGCATGGCACCAATTCTTTAGCCATCATTGGCCGGAGGGAAATATCAAAAAAACTATTCCTGGACCGGAGGGCTTTTATGAATTCGTATGATTATTCCACCGATCCCGAAGGAAATGTGCTGGCAGCGGTTATGCGCCCGATCGGCCTTGTATGCGGTGGCATCAACCTGGAGTATTATTTTTCGAGGGTCGATAATATTAAAATGGGCGCCGGCACCAAGCTTCCTCACAATGTAATGGGGCTGTTTGGCGTGGCCAACAGCAGCGACGGCGACCTGCGGCCCGGCCTTCCCTGGCAGATGATAGAGGTACACGATCCCATCCGCCTGCTGGTAATTGTGGAACATAAACCCGATGTTGTTTTAAAAGCTATACAATCTACGCCGGATGTTTTTGAGTGGTACAAAAACGAATGGGTGCATATTGCTGCGTTTCATCCGCTTGAAAAACAGTTTTACTATTTCAGGGAAGGCGCATTTCAAAAATACGACCCGCTTACCAAATCCTTGGGAACGATAGAAGACATGCAGGCATTTTTGGAATCTGCAAAAGAAATGGAGACAAACCATATTGTACATGCTACTAAAGAAAACCTGCCCGTACACCTGCTAAAATAAAACCTCATGATCCTGCTTCTACCATTTTTTGTAATTATACCATTAGTTGCTTTCCTGGCAAGCCTGTTTTTCAGTAATAAGAATGAAAAAGGCCTTGCTGTATTGGTGCAGATCAGCACAGGCCTTTATATTTTAGCGGCGGTGGCTTATTGTATTTTTTGGCTGCTTAACGGTATGGAACCCGTGTTTGAAAAACTGGCCGTATTGTACAAGACACATGAATTTGAATTTGCGCTGCAGTTCTATTATGATGATGTGACGGCTGTTTACAGTATTGTGGGTGCTTTCATTTTTTTCTTTGTGGCACGGTTCAGTCATTTCTATATGCACAGGGATGCAGGGTTCAAGCGGTTCTTCAATACCTTCCTGCTTTTTCTGCTTGGTTACAATATCATTGTTTTTTCGGGCAATTTTGAAACATTATTCATTGGCTGGGAAGCCATCGGTATCTCCTCTTTTTTGCTCATTGCATTTTACCGCGAAAGATACCTGCCCGTAAAAAATGCCTTTAAGGTTTTATCCATTTACCGGGTGAGTGATATTGGCCTCATACTGGCCATGTGGATGATGCACCATCTTACGCACCAGAACATCAGCTTTACAGAACTGCACGAACCATTCCTGTTGCCCATGGAGCTTCCGCATATGGGTATGGCCCATTTTATTGCGCTGATGTTTATTCTTGCTGCTGTGGCAAAATCGGCACAATTGCCTTTTATGACCTGGCTGCCCCGGGCAATGGAAGGGCCCACCTCAAGCAGCGCCATTTTTTACGGTTCGCTGAGTGTGCATATTGGCGTATTCATCCTGCTGCGTACACACGATTTCTGGAACAATATGTTCTGGATAAAAGTATTGATCAGCGGTATTGGTGCGGCCACCAGTTTTGCGGCCATGTTCATTGCTAGGGTGCAGCCAACTGTTAAAACACAGATCGCTTATGCATCGGTGGCGCAGATCGGGCTCATTTTTATTGAAGTGGCCTGGGGCTGGCATTGGCTGGCGCTACTGCATTTTGCAGGCAATGCTTTTTTAAGAACTTACCAGATACTGGTTTCACCTTCGGTGCTGAATTATTTGGTGCATAAACAATATTTTCATCATGAAGCAAACAGCTCCAAAGGCGAAAAGAAATTACTCAACAGTTTTTATGCGTTAGGCATTAAAGAATGGAATTTAGACAGCCTCTTGCACGATTACCTGTGGATGCCGTTTAAATGGACAGGCAGAAAACTCAGCTTTTTGGAACATACCGGATGGCAAATTGCTGTTGGTATGTTTACATGCGCAGCGTTTATTGTTGCTGCATATGCCGGAGAAAAAATTCCCTACAGCAATATTTTATCAATTCTGATGCTGGCCATGGCGCTGGCTCTTATATTGTTTGCATTTGCCAGCAGAAAATCGCCCTTTATTGCATGGGAGTATTTATTGTATGCCCATGTTTTCATCATCAGCGGGTTATTGCTCAATGCTGGATTTATTGAACAGAAATCCCTGTTGATGTATGCAACAGGTATTGTGCTGGCATTTGCAATTGGTTTATATTGCTTGTACCATACTTATAAAATAGATAAAGATATAAGCCTGAATTATTACCACGGGTATGTGTATGAAGATAAAACAACCGCTTTCTTTTTTTTACTGGCAACGTTAGCCATCATTGGCTATCCTATTACAGCTGCATTTGTGGGTATAGATGTTTTTTATACGTATATCGGTCCCACCCAGGTATTTCACATTATGCTAACGGCATTGAGCTTCCTGTTTTTAGAGCTTGCAGCTATCCGGATTTTTTTGAGGCTGTATTTTGGGCTTCACAAAAAACTGGATCACCCGGTGGCGTTCAGGAGTTCGTGATCATTGAGAAATTAGTTTTTACACAGCCGCCGTCAGGGTTTTCAACCGCTGACGGGGCAATACCTGCACAGCCACCACCAGGTTTTCAACCGCTGACGGGGCAATACCTAAACAGCCGCCGTCAGGGTCTTCAACCGCTGACGGGGCAACGCCTGCACAGCCACTCTCAGGGTCTTCAACTGCTAACGGGGCAACGCCTGCTTACATATTCAATCCGCCACAGGCACTGATGGTTTGCCCGGTAATATAGCTGCTCATTTCGCTGGCTAGAAACAGGGTTACGTTGGCAATATCTTCGGCGCTGGCAAAGCGGCCCAACGGGATACCTGCTTTATATTTTTCGGCGCCTTCGCCCTCTTTTAAATAACTGGTCATATCGGTTTCTACAAAACCAGGCGCAATAGCATTGCAGCGGATATTCCTGCTGCCCAGTTCTTTGGCCACCGATTTTGTAAAGCCTATCACTCCTGCCTTGCTGGCGGCATAACTGCTTTGGCCCGCATTGCCCATTTCACCAATAACGCTGCTCATATTAATAATGCTGCCGCTTTTTGCCTTCATCATGGGGCGTATCACCTGCTTGGTCATATAAAAAACCGAATGAAGGTTCACTCTTATCACTTCTTCAAACTGCTCCGGGCTCATGCGGAGCAATAAATTATCTTTTGAAATACCGGCATTGTTCACACAGATATCCACGGTGCCAAATTCTTTTAAAACATCATTTACAAAGATCTCACAAGCGGAAAAATCGCCTGCATTGCTCTGGTAAGCTTTTGCTTTTACGCCCATGCCGGTAAGCTTTTGTTCCAGTGCAGCAGCCCTGTCTTTACTGCTGTCGCTCACATAAGTAAATGCTACCTGTGCCCCATGTGCTGCAAATTTCAATGCAATGGCTTCGCCAATGCCACGGGCGGCCCCGGTAACAATGGCCACTTTTCCTTCCAGTAATTTCATAACTAGTGTATTTGGTTGATTACAAGTACAAATAAAAGAAATTTATATAAATTGAAAACAATAAAAGTATGAACAACGCAAAAAAGCGGAAGTAACAGTGCAATTTGCCAGGCTTTATATTGATAAAAACGCTTGAGCGCATTTGCCAGATAAATCAATAAAATACTGTAGATAATTATACCAAGGGCTTTGTCTCCGAGATAAAGATTTGAGTTAAAAACAAAATTTGAAATGAAACTAATAACGGTAAATAAAAGAGGGAGTAACAAGAATCCAAAAAACAAAAAAACAGCGTTGATCTCTGAAGAAAAAACCATATGGTCAAATAAATATTTCCTTTTTTTAAATCCAACTATATAAAAGAAAAATGCAGTTATCGGAATCAATACGAGCAACAGAAATTTTGAACCCGTTTCTGCTTTTTTATGAAACCTATCCGAAAGTTGCACGGAGGTTAAACCCGTAGCCGACAGCGCCTGGGATATTTTTTTAGCCGCATAATCTCCATATAAATCCCCGGTGGCATAATTCTCCATTTTCATATTCAGTCCTTCCAGGTAGGGAAAAAAGAGATACAATACCACGAGCAGCATGAAAAAAGAAAGCGGTTTAAAATATTTTTTTCTGATGCCATTGCAGTAATCAAGGGAAAGTTTTCCGGGGGTTGTAAAAAGTGCTTTAAGAGTGGTAAACAACGTACCTTCAAAGTGTGTAAAAAAATGAAACCCTTCTTCGAAGAAATGAGAGATCGATTTTTCTTTATCGCTGCGCAGTTTTTCCCCGCAGTTATTACAATATTTTCCTGTAAACAGGTTGCCGCAATTATTACAATTATTTGGATCCATAATATACTGTTGAAAAAAATCCCGGCCTTCTACTCGTGATAACCTGTGTAAAAATAAAAAACATTACGTGGATTCGGCTGATAAAAATAATCTCCGTTAAAACTCCAGCACAAACACGGTTCCCGCACCTGGTTCGCTCTGCATTTTAATGGTTCCCCTGTGCAGCATCATGATCTGTTTACAAAGGCTGAGCCCGATGCCGCTGCCGCTTTTTTTAGTGCTGAAAAAAGGGATGAATATCTGTTCGGCTATTTCTGGTGAAATACCCGCACCATTGTCGGAAACTTTTATGATGGTTTTATCCCCGTCTGCATAAGCGGAAAGGTTAATATGCGCCATTTCTTTCTCTTTGACCGCATCCATGGCATTTGTAATGAGGTTAATAAGTACCTGCTCCACCAGGTTAATATCTGCATCAACACTTACCTGGGTGTCTTTAAGTAATACATTCAGTTCAATATTTTTCTGGTCGAGCGTGGGCTGCATAAGGTTTTGCAGGTTCTCAAAAATATCCCTTACAAAAACTCTTTTAAGGTTGGGTTTGGAAATCTTATTCAGGTTCCGGTAGGTTTCTGCAAAACGCTGCAGGCCTTCGCTGCGCTTGCGGATGGTTTCAAGGCCAAGGCTGAGATCTGTTTTATCAATGCCATCATTAATCTGCAACTGGTTCCTGAGTGTGTCGGCAAGCGAGGAAATGGGTGCCACCGAATTCATGATCTCGTGCGTCATTACACTTAACAATTTTTGCCATGCTTTCGATTCATTTTCATCCAGTGCTTCATTTACATTCTGAAAAGAAACCAGTTTATTACTGCTGCCATCTGTTTGAAAAACGGCTGCATTCATCAGTACTTTTAGTGTTTGATTGTTTTTCTTAAGTCCAAAAACCTCCGACTGTCCGGGCCTTATCTGCAGAATGGCCTGCTGCAAAGCCTCATTTCTTTTTTGGAGCGACTGAATATTTTTTACATATGGAATGCCGGTCATATTTTTAAATGCATCATTCATCCATTCAATATCGCCGGAGGTTTCATTATAAGAAATGATGCCGCTTTCGAGCATTTCCAAAATTTTTTGCAGGTAAAGGCTTTCTGTAGTTTTGTTTTTTGTTATGCCTTTAAACACATCGTTAATGCTGTTGAAGCCGCTTAGCAATGGCTTTATATCTGCGGGAGCCTTCGAAATATTGTAATGTCTTGAAAAGTCTTTGTAACGTGCGGAGTCTAAAAATTCCTCTACGGCTTCGTCTGTTTTCCGCAACATCAAAAACCATTCCCTTACAAAATAAAAAACAGCCGGTATGCATAAGGCCGCCCAAACCCACTGTTGCCTTAAAAAAAGCCACACACATAAGCCCAGCAGTAAAAAAACCGCCAGTACCTGCAAGCCCAGTTTTATTTGTCTATTCCTGGATGTCATATTTGCTGAGGCGGCGATAAAGCGCTGTTCTTGTAAGGCCAAGTTCCTTTGCCGCTTTTGTTATATTACCGTTGTTTTTTTCAATGGCCCGGAGAATGGTACTTTTTTCCATATCACTCAGGTTCATGCTGGTGGCAGAATGTGCCATATCAGCAGCAGACTCTATGGGCGAAAACACTATATCAGCCGCCTTTATCACATCGCCTTCGCCCATGATCACCGCCCGCTCAACAGCATACTGCAGCTCCCTCACATTGCCGGGAAACTGGTACTGCTTTAATTTTTCAAGCGCCCTGGCATCAAAATCAAGGGCGGGCTTGAGGTATTTTTGGGCATATTGTTTTGCAAAAAAATTCGAGAGCAATTCTATATCTTCCTGCCGCTGCCGCAATGCAGGCATTATGATCTCAACCGTATTGATGCGGTAAACCAGGTCTTTGCGGAAACGTTTTTCATTGGCCAGTTCCAGCAGTGGAAGGTTAGTGGCACATACCAGCCGGATATCAATATTTACGGGTATATGCGAGCCCAGTTTTGTAACCTGGCGGTTTTGTAAAACGGTTAAAAGTTTGGCCTGCTGCTGCAGGTTAATATTCCCTATTTCATCGAGGAAAAGGGTGCCGCCGCTAGCTGCTTCAAAGAGGCCTGTTCTTTCTTCCCGGGCGTCTGTAAATGCACCCTTTGTATAGCCAAAAAGTTCGCTTTCAAAAATAGTTTCAGTAAGCGAGCCGATATCTGTTTTAATAAATGGCCCTGTATTCCTCAAAGAAAATTGATGAATGAAATGCGCCATCAGGTCTTTTCCTGTACCATTCTCTCCAAGAATCAGAATATTTGCATCGGTGGGTGCCACTTTCTCTGCTTTCTTCAAAACATCCTGCATGATAGAAGACTGGCCCAGCAGGGCTGTTTCAGCAGATTTTTGTATTGCATGATGGTTTGATTTACCGGAAGAAACATTTTTTAATACTTCCCTGATATGCCCGATAAGCTGCTCGTTGTGCCAGGGTTTTAAAATAAAATCTGCGGCCCCTTCTTTTAACGACCGTACCGCCAGGTCTATATCGCCATAAGCAGTTATCATGATTACCCGTGCTTTTGAGCCGAGTTCTTTTATTTTTTTCAACCAGTAAAGTCCCTCGTTGCCGGTATTGATGCTGCTGTTGAAATTCATGTCCATGAGCACCAGGTCAAAATCCCGCTTTAAAAAAACGGACCGCAGGTTTTCGGGGTTTTTTTCTGTAACCACTTCGGCCGCATAGGTCTTCAATAAAAGCCTTGCCGCTGTAAGTACATCGGGGTCATCATCTATCACCAGTATGGAAGCGTCTTTTAAATTCATGGCAACACAAAAATACAATGCCCGGGCCGGGGCGAAAATTTTATGCGGTTCGGGCACAAAAACTGTATCAAAACCGAACAGCAGCTGTTCAAAACCGTACAGTTAATAATAAAATTAATCATTATTAATCATTGATTATTAAAAACTTGTAGTATTGGCACAGGTTTTATTTCTTATTATTAAATTTTTTTACGTTGGACAGGAAAATTGAAAAGAAATTCTGGAACAAAAAACGCATTGGCATCATTGCGCTGAGCGCTGGTATCATTGCGCTGGCCGTTTGGAGCTACCTGGCCACTTCGGGCAACAGCAAACTTAATGTAGATACGGAGCGGATAACGGTGAGTGAAATTAAGAAAGGAAACTTTAAAGAATTTATCCCGGTAAATGGTATTGTAATGCCGCAAACAACCATCTATCTCGATGCCGTTGAGGGTGGAAGGGTGGAAGAAAAATTTGTGGAAGATGGTGCTATGATGCAAAAGGGCGAACCTATTTTAAGACTTAGTAATACCGATCTTGAACTAAACCTGCTGGCACAACAGTCTAATGTTTACAACACCCTCACACAAATGCAAATCGCACAAAATGCAGCACAGCAAAATACGGTTGGAAAGCTAAACCAGGTGGCCGATGTACAAAGCCAGCTTACAGAAGCAGAAAGAATTTACAGGCTCAACAAATATTTGTACGAAAAAAAAGCGATTGGTTCGCAGGAATACCAAAAATCTGAAAACGACTATAACTATTATAAACAGAAGAAAGAGCTCACCGATAAGATATTAAAGCAGGATCAAAGCCTGAATGCACAGCAAACAAAACAGGCAAGGCAATCCTTTTCCGGTTCCCAGAGCGCACTGGAATTGTTTAAAAGGAAAGTGGGAGACCTGATTGTGCGGTCGCCCGTTGCCGGTCAGCTCACTTCACTTGATGCAGAAATTGGACAGAGTAAAAACAAAGGCGAAAGGCTTGGACAAATAGACGTAATGGGCGGTTATAAAGTAAGGGTTGATATTGATGAGCATTATATCAGCCGTATTTACTCCGATTTGAACGGCGATGCAACTGTTGCAGGAAAGTCTTATGAACTCAAAGTAAAGAAAATTTATTCGCAGGTAAAGAACGGGCGTTTTTCTGTTGATATGGAATTTACCGGCGAAGTGCCTAAAGATATCCGCCGCGGGCAAAGCATACAAATTGGATTAGCACTCAGCGATGAAACGACTGCACTGCTTGTACCCAAGGGTGGTTTTTACCAGCAAACCGGCGGCAACTGGATCTTTAAACTGAACGAAGATGGAAGCAAAGCATATAAAATAGATATTCAGCTTGGCAGGCAAAACCCCGATTACTATGAAGTGATGCAGGGCCTTAAGCCGGGAGATAAAGTGATTACCAGCAGCTATGAGAACTATGGGGATATACAGGAATTGGTGTTGAAGAAGTGAGGTCTCAGATTTGAGAAATGAGATTTGAGTAGCCAGATTTTCGACTCAATCTCATTTCTCACAATTAAAGTTTAGTTGCGTATGCGTGCATCATTTTTCTAAGTTCGATTGCTTTTGCAGTTAGGTTTTCAAATTGTTCCGGGGAAATAAATCTTAGGTCTTTTGATAGAATAAACTGGTATTCCAATTCTGAAACAGAACCAATAGCTATCGTTAGAAATCTTTTAAAATCTGGTTTCGTAGCTCTTCCACTACCTTCTGCAATGTTTGTTGGAACAGAAGAGGATGATCTTCGCATTTGTGAAACCAGGCCAAAAATTTCTTCTTTAGGGAATTGTGCTGTAAGATTATACACTTCTAATGTGAGGGCATGTGCTTTTTGCCAAATAAGGAGTTTTTGAAAATTTAACATGGGTAACTTTTTAGTGATTACAATAAACAACAAATTAAACTAAATATCTCAATTCTCACATCTCAATTCTCATCTCTTATTATGATAAAAATAACCAATCTAGAAAAAATCTACCGCACAGAAGAAGTGGAAACAGTAGCACTCGATAAGCTCTCTTTTGAAGTAAAGGAAGGAGAATTTGTAGCCGTGATGGGGCCCTCGGGTTGCGGCAAATCAACGCTGCTAAACATTGTAGGCCTGCTCGATGATCCCGACAGCGGCAGTTTCATTTTCAATGGCGTGGAAGTGGCAAAGTTCACCGAGCGCAAGCGGGCCGATATGCGGAAAAAGAATATCGGTTTTGTGTTCCAGAGTTTTAACCTGATAGACGAACTCACGGTTTTTGAAAACGTAGAACTCCCGCTCATTTACTCAGGTGTAAAAAAGGCCGACCGCAAAGCCAGGGTAGAAGAAGTGCTGGAAAAAGTGCAGATCATGCACCGGCGAAACCATTTTCCACAGCAGTTGAGCGGCGGTCAGCAACAGCGTGTGGCCGTGGCAAGGGCGGTTGTTAATAAACCCAAGCTCATACTGGCCGATGAACCAACAGGAAACCTTGACTCTGTAAACGGAAACGAGGTAATGGAAATGCTCACAGAGCTTAATGAAGCCGGCACAACCATCATCATGGTAACACACAGCGAACATGATGCAAGGTACAGTCACCGCATTATACGTATGCTCGATGGCAGAACGGTTACAGAAAATATTTTGGTATAGCATAGGTCATACTCATCTGCTAACTCCACTTACCGGGCTCATCGTTGATGACTCATGGCTGTTTGCTCAATGCTCATAATAAAAAATGCTCAATGCTTACATCTTATTTCAAAACCGCCTGGCGGAGTTTATTCAAAAATAAATTCCACAGTGTCGTTAATATAACCGGCCTGGTCATTGGCTTTACCATTGGACTTACGGTGCTGCTGATGGTGTACAGCCAGCTTGGTTTTGATAAGTTTCATAAAAACAATAAAAAAATATTTCAGCTCTACAGTGAGTTTTATAATAAAGACAAAACCGACCTGTCAAACTCTTTCGGGTTTCCTGCCGCATCGGTTTATAAGGCCGAAGCGCTGGCTATTGAAAAAAGCAGCCGGTTCATGTTTGGCGGAAGTAATGCCTGGCTTGGCGAAAAAGAAGTTGACTTGTTTGTTTCACTGGTGGATGAAGATTTTCTTTCCATGTTCAGCTTCCCGTCTGTAAAAGGAAACCGGCAGAACCCACTGCAAAGCACCGGAAATATTGTACTTACCGAAAATGCAGCAAAAAAAGTTTTTGGAAACGAAGACCCGGTGGGCAAAACCATTAAAACCACAGCCGGAGGGCAAATGCATGCGCTGATGGTTACGGCTGTGCTTAAGGATATTCCGCAAAACTCATCATTCAGGTTTGATGCACTGGCACGTATAGAATTGCGTAACGATTTTGTAAAGGACAAAGACAACTGGAACAACCAGCACCACCCCGTGTATGTGATGCTTGGCCAGAGTGCTACACAACAGCAGGCAGAAAAAGAGATCCGCTTTGCCAATAAAAAGCACCTGGCCGACTGGCACGATGGTTTGGCCAAAAATGGCGCCAGGGCGGACCGGAACGGCGATTATTTTGCCACCAAATTATTGCCATTAAAAGAAGTTCACTTCTCCAAATTGACCGGCAATTCCGTACAAAAATCACAGCTTTTTACTGTACTTGCCATTGGGCTGCTGATCATTCTGTTGGCCTGTTTCAATTTTATAAATATTAACCTGGCCAATGCATTCTCCCGTTCAAAAGAGATTGCTGTAAGAAAATGCCTTGGCGTGGCCAAAGGAAAGCTTTTTGCTCAGCTATGGAGCGAAAGTTTTCTTGTTTGCCTCATTGCGTTTATCCTTTCCCTTGCGTTGGTCAATGTTTTTATATATATCCTTAACAGTACCGTGTCACTTAATCTCCCGTTGTCAAAAATGATGTGGGATCCGGGTTTCCTGGCGCTGGGCATTTGCCTGCTGCTCTTTGTTTCGCTCCTTGCAGGCGGTTACCCATCACTTGTAATGGCACGTATGCCGGTTACAGAATCCTTGAAAGGAAAATTAAAGCTAAACAAAAGCAGCTTTTTACGCAGTTCGCTGATTGTGTTTCAGTTTACCATTGCCTGCATTATGATCAGCTGCACCATGATCATCTATAAGCAGTTTAAGCATTTACAGGAAGCGCCGCTGGGTATCAATAAAGATTATATCATCAGCATACCGCTTTACAACGGAGAAAAAGCAAGGGAGAATATTACAAAACTCAGGAGCCGCCTTTCATCAAACCCAAATATTATTTCTATAACCGGCAGCAATATTAATATAGGACAGGGGCTCGATAACAGCAGTTCCAAAATGACAAGCGGTTTTGAGTACAAAGGAAAATCGGTTACGGTTAATATTGCTGCAGTTGATTATGATTACCTGAAAACTTTCGGGCTCAAAACAGTTGATGGGCGTGATTTTGACAGGTCTTACATTAACGACTCGGCATATAATGTGTTACTTTCTGAAAGTGCTGCCAAACAGTTTGGAGAAAAAAATCTGCCAGGCCAGCAAATCATCACAGACAGCAGCATGCCCAAGTGGAATATCGCCGGCATCTTTCCCGATTTTCATCTTTATTCACTGCATCAAAACCTGGAACCCCTGGCACTTGTATTAAGCAGCAATGAACAGTTGCGCTATTGCTTTATTAAAACCAATGCGCAAAACATGCTTTCCACTATGGATGCCATAAAAAATGAAATGGCAGCGCTGGAGCCGGGCAGGATTTTCAAGGGTTCGTTCCTCGATGAAAACATTAATAACTGGTACAAGCAGGAGCGCACGATGTCTGTACTCTTCAGTATAGCTGCCGGCGTGGCTGTTTTACTTTCCTGTATGGGACTGCTGGCCATGGTATTGCTCATTATACAACAGCGGGTAAAAGAGATTGGAATAAGAAAAGTGCTGGGTGCGGGTGTGCAAAATATCTCTTTTCTGATCTCAAAAGATTTTTTAAAACTGGTTGGGCTAGCCGTGCTGATCTCAGTTCCTGTTTCGTGGTTTGCCATGAACAGTTGGTTGCAGGATTTTCCTTACCGCATACAAATCAGGTGGTGGATGTTTGCACTGGTGGCCTTCATGGCATTATTGCTGGCTTTACTCACCATCGGTATCAATACAGTAAAAGCGGCCATGCAAAACCCGGTAAAAAATTTAAGAACAGAATAGCTATAAGCAGTGAGCCATGAGCAGAACTTTTGGCTCATGGCTCACTGCTCATAGTTCTAAACAAAAAAAAGATGTTCAATAATTATTTCAAAATTGCAATCAGAAATTTATGGCGCAACAAGCTGTATAGTTTCATTAATATTTTTGGCCTGGCCATGGGTATTACCGCGTTCCTTTTCATATTACAGTATGTGGCGTTTGAAAAAAGTGTAAACGGATTTCATAAAAACATCGGTAGCATATACAGGCTTATAAACGAAGACGTAAAAGGAAGCACATGGCCGCAGGTGGAACCGGGCTGGGCGCAAATTTCGAAAGATAAATTTGCCGAAATAAAAGACTACTGCCGTTTTGAAGAAGGCATCGGGCAGGGTATTGTCCAAACTGAAGATGGTAAAGCTGTGTCATTCCGGGAGAGTAATATCGGTTATGCCGAAGGAAATTTCTTTTCATTCTTCAGCTTTAATATAATAAAAGGCAGTGCAGCCGTGTTTAACAAGCCCAATATTGTTTTTCTTTCTGAACCTGCAGCTATAAAATATTTTTCTAAAGAAGAACCTGTTGGAAAAACCATTACGCTCTTCAACCAGTTTGGTAAATCCAGTTTTACGGTAGGAGGGCTTTATAGTATTCCCAAAAACTCAGACATACAATATGATATGGTTTTTTCATTGGAAACATTGAAAAACCCTGCCAACCTCAATGATAATGGCTGGGCGCAACTGGATAACCTCAATTCCCAATACATCAACACCTATTTTTCACTAGTGGCGGGCGCCGATCATAAAAAACTGGAACAAAAACTGATTTCGCTGCGCAATGAACTGAAAAAAGACAAAGATGGAGTGTTGTTTCGCCTGCAACCTTTTGCCAATGTTCACCTGCCTGAATCTTTAAGCGATACGTATCAAACCTCTGGTAATTTAGCTTATGTATATATTTTATCAGCAATAGCATTACTTATTCTCTTCATTGCCTGGTTCAATTACATCAATTTATCCACCGCCAATTCTTTAAAGCGTGCAAACGAAGTGGGGGTAAGAAAAGTGGTGGGAGCCTCGCAGCAATCCCTGGTACTGCAGTTTCTCGGCGAATCCCTGCTGGTAAATATACTTGGCTTTGGATTATCTCTTTTACTCATCTTGCTCATACAGCCGTTGTTTAATGATATCATTGGAAAAGAACTTTCCCTTGCTTCGCTCATGGAAAGCAAGGTGTGGCTTATTGGCCTGCTGTTGCTACTAGCCGGTTCTTTATTATCTGGCGCCTATACCGCATATAGTTTAGCTGGCTTTAACCCGGTGGAAACCTTAAAGGGTAAACTTGCCAAAACAAATAAAGGCGCTGTGCTGCGCAAATCGCTTGTTGTGGCCCAATTCAGTATATCCATTTCGCTGCTGCTGGGAACGGTACTCATGTACCAGCAACTGAATTATATGCAGAACAAGAACATCGGTGTAAATACCGAACAGTTACTTGTAATACGCGGCCCTGAGATTGGCAAAGACAGTACTTATAAAAACAGGAAAAAGGCTTTCTTGACTGATATTGCACAGCAAAGTTTTGTAAAAGATTACGCACTCAGCGGTACGGTGCCTGGCAACTACTACAATTTTGCCACTTCCGGTTTTACGCAGCCCGGCTCAAAGAAGGGAGACGAATTGAAATCATTTTCATTTGCAATTATTGACAACCGCTATCTGCCCACTTACCAAATACCAGTTAAAGCCGGAAGAAATTTTACGGATGCCGAATGTGCCCTAGAATGGAATGACAATAGTAAGATAATGCTCAATGAAAAAGCTATACAGGAACTGGGTTTTGCATCACCGGAGGATGCGCTGCGAACAAAAGTACAATGGGACGAGCGGCAGCTTGAAGTAATAGGTGTGGTAAAAGATTATCATCATACAGGATTGCAAAAGGCGATCGATCCTATCATTTTTTACCCTCAAAATAACAGCGTGTATTTCAGCATCAGGCTCAATACAGATAAGGTGCAGCAAAGTATTGCCCGGCTTGAAACCATCTACAAACAGTATTTCAGCAATAATCCGTTTGAATATTTTTTTGCAGATGAAAATTTTAACAAACAATATATCAGCGAACGGCAGTATAGCCGCTTATTGAGTACAGCCACCGTTTGGGCCATTTTTATTGCTTGCCTGGGTTTGTTTGGGCTTGCTACTTACACGGTGGAATCTCGTACCAAGGAAATTGGAGTGCGCAAAGTTTTAGGCGCCAGCGTTACAGGAATTGCCCAATTGTTGTCAAAAGATTTTATAAAACTGGTACTCGTATCCATCGTTATAGCCTCGCCGCTGGCATGGTGGCTCATGAACAAATGGCTGCAGGATTTTGTTTACCGTATCAGCATACAATGGTGGGTATTTGTATTAACGGGAATATCGGCCATTGTGATGGCACTGGCAACAGTAAGTTTCCAGGCGGTTAAAGCTGCCTCGGCAAACCCTGTAAAAAGTTTAAGAACAGAATAAAACAAGTTTTGGACAGTGAGCCTTGGCCAACCAGCATTATAGACCAGCTCTAAGCTCACAGCTCATTACTCAAAACTCAAAAAAAATGATAAAAAATTATTTTAAAACCGCCTGGCGAAACCTTACCAGAAACAAGATCTACTCCTTTATCAACATCGCCGGGCTGAGTATTGGGCTGGCAGTGTGTATGCTGATTGTGTTGCTAGTAAAGGATGAATTTAGTTTCGATCAGTTCCAGGAGCACAAAAGGGATATTTACCGGCTGGTGATGAATGAAACCGGTAACGGTGGAGAACTTTTTACTTACGGTACTACAGGTATGGTGCATGGCGATGTATTCAAAAAACAAATTCCGGAACTACAGGAACTTGTACGGTTAAGGGGTGGTAAGGTGAATATAAAACACAACAATGAGGTTCTTGTGCAGGATGCAACCTATACCGACAGTAATTTTTTCAGCATGTTCAGCGCCGAAATAAAAGAGGGAAGTATTGCACAAGCCCTCGCTTTTCCTCATTCTATTGTAATATCTGAAAATGTGGCCCGTCGTTTTTTTGGCGATCAGCCAGCGCTTGGCCGCCGGCTTTCTATTGAAAAAAATGACGAGTTTAAAGACTATACCATATCGGCTGTAACTAAAAACTCCCCTCAAAATTCAAGCATACAAATAGACCTGTTGGTGCCTTTTGATGACAAGGATAAACAAGACAAACAATGGATCAATTTTTACCTCAACAGCTTTTTTATACTGAAACCCGGCAGTAATATAGCTGCGGTAGAAAGAAGGATTAACCAGGTTTTTGCAAAAGAGGCGGCATCCGATCTTGCAATTGCAAAAACAGAATGGAATTATGAAAGCAAACTGGTTTTTGGACTTCAGCCATTTTTAAATATGCACCTGAGCAAAAAATACAAAGCAGAAAACGGGCTCAAAGATTCTGGTAATGCTGTATTGTCTTATGTACTTTCTGGGCTTGCATTGTTTATACTGTTGATAGCCTGTATCAATTTTGTAAACATTTCTATTTCGCATAGCGTAAAACGGGCAAAGGAAATTGGTGTAAGAAAAGTAATGGGCGGCGGACGCCGGCAACTGATCGGCCAGTTTATGAGCGAGTCTTTTCTGCTCAATGCCGGTGCGCTGGTATTTGCTGTATTGCTGGTTAATTTATTTTTGCCGGTATTCAATGATTTAACTTCAAAATCGCTCGCATTCTCTTACCTGTTTGACCTTAAGCTGGTATTAATCTTTACAGCAGTGTTTCTTTTTACAGTTGTACTTGCAGGGTTTTATCCGGCATTGGTATTGTCTTCCTATAAGCCCGTGCAGATTTTGTACGGGCGGTTTCGGTTATCGGGCAAGAACCTTTTGTTAAAAAGCCTGATTGTTTTTCAATTTGCGCTGGCCGCATTTTTCATCATTTTGGCATTTATTCAAAACAGCCAGGTAAAACTTTTTACTTCAAAAGATCTTGGATACAATGACCGCGATATAGTACTCATCCACACTGGCGGCGAAAATACTCAAAAAGGCAAGGTTTTTATGGACAAAATCAGGCAGAATAAAAATATTACAGGCGTAGCGCCCAGGAATTTTCAATCATGGATAACGACAGTGACAGTAAATGGCGATGTGCAGTTGGGGCCCGACATGAATGTAGTTGATGAAAACTTTCTATCAACGCTTGGCCTAAGCCTCAAAGAGGGCAGAAATTTTTCTGCAGCCTACCCGGCAGACAGCACTTTGTCTGTAATGGTAAACGAAGCATTTGTAAAAGAAGCAGGGTGGAAAAATGCCATTGGCCAAAATGTAAAAGTTATGAACCGCGATCCGTATAACGTAGTGGGAGTTGTAAAGGACTATCATTTTTCTTCGCTGTACGAAAAAGTGAGACCGCAAGTTTTTACCTGCAATAATAGTTATGGCGGCTATAGTACATTTTACATCCGGCTTGGTGGAAATGATATTCCCCAAGCCCTCAATTTTCTTAAAGCAAGCTTCAACAGCATATTTCCTTCAAAGCCGTATTCATACAGTTTTTTAGAAGATATGAACGACCGGCAATATGAGAATGAAATGAAAATGAGGCGCATCATTTTTTGGTCGGCCCTTATTGTAATTTTCATTTCGTGCATGGGCATGTTTGGCCTCTCTCTATTAACTGCCGAAAAACGAAAAAAAGAGATCGGGGTTCGAAAAGTACTGGGTGCAAGTACGGCATCGCTGGTGGAGATCCTTTCTGCCGGTTACATTAAACTCGTACTGCTAGCCTTTAGTATTGCAGCGCCACTTGCCTGGTATGCTGGTACCCAAATTCTTCAAAATTATCCTTACCGCATCAATATCGGTTTTGGCATATTTGCTGCAACACTCTTATTGTTGCTTTTAATAAGTCTGCTCACCGTTAGCTCTCAGGCGCTCAGAACGGCAGTGGCAAACCCTGTAAAATCGTTAAGAACAGAATAGTAATGAAATAATATTATTTAATCTGCAAAAATAATTTTCATGATAAAATATATTATCATCTCAGCACTACTTTTACATGTATCAGTTTTTGCACAAAAACAAGACAGTGTTTTTCTTAAGAACGGAAAAGTCGTAAGCGGAAAAATATACAGAATGGAAGATGGGAAAATTTACATGGCCCACAAAGCAGACTCGTCTGTATATACTTGTGACCAGGTAAAAATGATGATGTTTTGCAATAAAGATAATTCTCCATGTAATCAAATAGCTGCTCCCCGCTCCCAAATAAGCAGCAGCAATAGTTCCACTTTTTCATCCCTGGATAAAAATGATATACCCGATGAAATTTTCCTGGAAAAGGATACAGAAAAAGGAATAGTTTTTTTCACCTGCAACATGTGCGGCGGCAACGGAAACCTTTTTATAAGGGGAGACAGAAACAGCAGGTCAACTTCCAATTTTACATTCACCATGGACAAAGACAAACACTATTTTTTATACATCGTAAAACTTCTGCCGGGAAATTATACCTGGACTTATGATGACAATAATAACAATAAAGCCCATGGTAAATTTTTTATTGGCAAGGAAGAAGATAAGAAAATTGTATTATTTGAAAAAGAATAAAGACTATGATAAAAAATTATTTCAAAACAGCCTGGCGCAACCTGCGTCACCACAAATTACTCTCTTTTGTAAATATTTCGGGGCTTGCCATTGGCCTTGCCTGCGTGATGCTGATCCTGCTGTTTGTAAATGACGAATACAGTTACGACAGGTTTCACAAGAAAGGAAACAGGCTTGTGCGCCTGGTACAAACAGATACGGATACTGCCGGTAATGAACGCAGGAGTGGGAACACAGGAAATCCGCAGGGCCCTGCTTTTTTAGCTAATATTCCCGAAGTGGAAAATTTTTGCCGCATCAAAGGGTGGCCCATGCTGAGCAAAAAAGGAAACGAGGCCACTGAATCAATGGTGTTGTTTACAGATACGTCCTTTTTTTCGATGTTCTCCTTTAAAGTGCTTAAGGGAACCCCCGACAACATGCTGCTGGCAAAAAATTCAGTTGTTATAACAGACGAAGCAGCTAAAAAATATTTTGGGAATTCAGATCCGCTTGGCAAAACACTTGATATAGAAGTAGACGAGGATTTTGAGCCGTTTACGGTAACCGGCGTACTGCAAAAACCTCCTATGAACTCTTCCATCAGGTTCGACCTGCTCCTGTCTTTTGAAAGGCAATTGCCCGCCGATCCTGCCGAAAGGACCGAAAGCATGGGCGACTGGTACAGCCTTTTTCTAAATACATTTTTCCTTCTCAAAGAAAACGCAGATCCAAAAATTGCCGAAGCAAAACTTTTTCCTGTTTTTCTAAAAAACTACGGCGAAGAATGGAATAAGGCAAAAGCCGATGCTGGCCTCACCAGCCGCACATACAAACTGCAGCCGTTTTTAAGCATGCATCTCGACAGCGATTTTTTTGCCAGCAATGGTTTGAGCAGCTGGAGCGATTCAAAATATTCTTACATACTTTCCGGCCTGGCAGCTCTTATCCTCCTCATCGCCTGCATCAATTTTATTAACATCATGCTGGCAAAATCGCTGCAGCGCAGCAAAGAAATTGGTGTGCGGAGGGTTTCCGGCAGCAGTCGTGGCCAGCTCATCCTGCAGTTTTTAAGCGAATCTTTACTCGTAACATTTATTTCTTTTGTGCCGGCGTTTTTTATCATGAAGATTTTATTACCGGTATTCAGCAGGTTTACCGACAGGCAGTACGATACTACTTATCTTTTTCAACCCAAAGTATTGATGCTGTATGCCTTCCTGCTCCTGCTCGTAGCGTTGCTGGCAGGTTTTTATCCGGCACTCGTTGCTTCCAGGTTTAATCCGGTGGAAACATTATATGGGAAAATAAAATTATCGGGAAAAAACATGTTGGGAAAATCGCTGGTGGTGATGCAGTTTGTAATTGCGGTAACACTCATTATCTGCACCATTGTATTTAACCGGCAGTTCAGCTTTATGACCCATGGTGATCTTGGTTTTAAAAAAGAAAATATCCTGTATATGGAACTGCCCTGGGGAAAGCCAGCAGAAAAGTTACAATTGTTCAGGCGTGAACTGTCAAAAAGTACCGCAATTGAAAATGTGGGAGGGAAAAACGGGGGCTGGAACAGTACTTTTTTCTTTATCAACGGAAAAAAAACAGATTGGGTGGGAACAGAACAGATGGATGACCAGTACCTGAAAATTATTGATGTTCCGCTGGTTAAAGGCAGGTATCTCAGCTATAGCAATGTAGCCGATACTGTTTCAAACTGCCTCGTAAATGAAAGCTTTGTTGAAACCTATCTCGATAAAACCAAAGATCCGCTCAGCCAGACTGTTGGGCGGGGAGGGGGCAACGCTGTTGTGGAATATAATATCGTTGGTGTTGTAAAAGATTATCACGATGCCAATTTTAAGCAAAAGATAAAGCCCATGTATTTTAGTTTGGATAAGCGGGGCCGGGCTTTTAATTCTTTCATAAAATTTGTGCCGGGCCAGTCAAAAGCCGCTATTGCCGCGGTAACTAAAACTTATAAAACGTTATTTCCGTTCTCCACCATGGAGTATAAAATGCTGCAGGAGTGGAATGAAAGCTGGTACGAAGAGGAGGCCCGCTGGAAAGAGATTGTGTCGTACGCCGCCATTATTGCCATTATGCTTTCCTGCCTGGGTTTGTTTGCGCTCAGTACACTTTCTATACAGCAGCGGGTAAAGGAAATTGGTATACGAAAAGTACTGGGTGCTGGCATTGCCAATATTACGAGCCTTGTTTCCAAAGATTTTCTGAAACTTGTTTTTATTGCGCTCATCATTGCTTCGCCGCTGGCATGGTGGATCATGAACAAATGGCTGCAGGATTTTGTTTACCGTATCAGCATCAGTTGGTGGATATTTGCGCTGGCCGGATTCCTGGCATTGCTTACTGCATTTGCAACAGTGGCGTATCATGCCTTTAAAGCCTCTTTGGCAAACCCGGTAAAATCATTACGAACTGAATAAAAGGAACAGTGAACAATAGGCTTTGAGCTTCCCGCTTTACAAACCAGCTCAATGCACATTGCTCACAGCTCATAACTCAAAAAAGATGATAAAATATTATTTCAAAACAGCCTGGCGCAATATTGTAAAGCACCGTTTCTTTAGCCTGGTAAATATTACTGGCTTGTTTACTGGTATTGCATGTTGCTTTTTAATCGCTGCATTTACCTGGCAGGAGTGGCGTGTTAATAAAGACCTTAAAAATGCAAAAAATCAATTTATTCTTACCACCATTTCAAAAGACCCAAACATTGGCTTTGAGCTGGCTACCTTTGGACCTATTGCCAAAAGGCTGAAGGACGATTATCCTGGCCTGGTTAAAAATTACTACCGCTGGGATGGCATCACTTCCGTGGTATCAAAAGACGATAAACATTTTAGGGAAAACCTGCAGGTGGGCGATAGTACACTTCTTTCCATGTACGGCTTTACTTTAAAACATGGCGATGCCCGTACCGCCTTATTAAAACCCTTTTCCGTTATTATTACACAAGACAAAGCCATTAAATATTTTGGCAAAACAGATGTAATGGGCGAAACAATTGCTATTCAGAGTTTTTCAGGACAAAATGACCCTTTTACCATTACCGGAGTGCTGGATAAGGAAGCTGGTAATTCTGTTATGGACCTCCTTGGTAATGATCCAAACAGCATTTTCATCCCTGTAAATACTCTCACCTACTTTGGTAGGGAGCCGCTTGACTCCTGGAACAATATGTTCATTGCGTCATTCATAGAATTAAATGAAGGGGTGCAAATCAAAGATCTCGAAAAACCCATTGCACAGCTTGTTCAGCAAAATGCAGATGAATCCCTGAAAAAAATTATTACCGTAAAACCGGTTTTACTTTCGCAATACTATCTGAATAAAGACAATGGCCTTATAAAACGGATGCTTTATACGCTTGGCCTGGCGGCTGCTTTTATTTTGCTGATGGCGGTGCTCAACTATGTAAATATTGCACTAAGCGGCGCTGCATTCCGAACCAGGGAAATGGGGGTACGTAAGGTTTTGGGCGCTGAAAAAAAGCATCTGGCCATACAGTTTATAGCAGAATCTTTTATCCTAGCAGCAATAGCCACCATGCTTGCCCTCGGGGCCTACCAATTTTTAAAACCGGTTTTTGAACAGGTGCTTGGCCGGCAAATACCCGGCTTAAGCAGTTTTCCGTTCGGGTATATTGTTATACCCTGTGCAGTGGCCTTAACAGTTGGTTTGCTGGCAGGAGCCTATCCCGCCTTTGTATTATCCTCTTTAAAGCCGGTGGCATCACTTAAGGAAAAAATTAAAACCAACGGGCAAAAGGCTATTCTTCGAAAAATATTGGTGGGAACACAATTCGGACTGGCACTCATGGTTGTTATTGCCGCACTAGTTGTAAGCAAACAGGTTTCGCATTTCTTTGGCAAAAGTCTAGGATACAACAGGGAATTCATAGTTTCTGCACAGGTACCAAGAGACTGGACACAAGATGGGGTTAGAAAAATGCTGACTATCCGCAATGAATTTGAAAAGCTTCCCTCCATAAGCAAGGTTTCTCTTTCTTATGAAATTCCAAATGGAAATAATGGCGGGCAGGTTCCTATTTACAGGTTGGATGCTGATTCTGCTGCAGCTGTTTTTATGCAGCAATTGCGTAGCGATGACAATTATATCTCTACATACCAGGTGCCATTGCTGGCTGGCAATTTTTTTAGTGTATCCGGCTCCGACTCCGGAAAACTGGTGATGAATGAAAGAGCGATCAGCATGCTTGGATTTAAAAATGCTAATGAGGCGCTGGGTAAACAGCTTAGGATTCCCGGCGATGCCACCATATTTAGTATTGAAGCTGTTGTGAAAGATTTTCACATTGGCTCAATGCAGCAGGCGGTGCCTCCTGTTGCATTTTTTAATGTTCGGTTTGACCCGCTTTACCGCTATCTGTCTTTCAAAATAAAGCCGGGTAATATTCCCGCCTCTATTGAAGCCATACAGAAAAAATGGTCGGCCCTGATGCCAGGAAGTTCTTTTGAGTACAGCTTTATGGACCAAACACTTGAAAAACTTTACAGCAACGAGATCAGGCTTAAGAAGGCAGCTTACCTGGCTGCTGTTTTTTGTTTTATCGTAGTGTTGCTGGGTGTACTGGGTTTGGTTTCCTTAAGCGTTCATCAGAGAATAAAGGAAATCGGCGTGCGCAAGGTGCTGGGAGGCTCTGTAACTGCCATCATTTCACTTTTTGTAAAAGAATTTGTTTTCATTATTGCTCCCGCGGCTCTTATTGCGTTTCCGGCAGCTTATTTTTTAATGAACAAATGGCTGAACGATTATGCAGAACGCATCAGCATCTCTGCAGCGCCATTTGTAATTTCTCTTTTATCGTTGGTACTGCTTACCGTTTTGCTGATAATATTTCAAACATGGAAGGCTGCATGGGCAAACCCGGTAAAATCATTACGAACAGAATAAGCTGTGAGCTACAGGCCTTGAGCAACCCACATTACTCCCAGCTCATGGCTCATGGCTGACAGCTCAAGGCTCATGCTTAAAGCTCATCGCTCACAACTAACATCACCATAAAAAAAATTAACAAATGCTCCTCAATCTCAAAAACATCTTTAAATGGGTAACCGTAGGCGGCAACAGAACCTTTTTACTCAAAGACATCAACCTCGAAATGCAGGAAGGCGAATTTATTTCCATCATGGGCCCCAGCGGCAGCGGTAAATCAACCTTACTGAATGTGATTGGAATGCTTGATGGTTTTGATGAAGGTGAATACCAGTTCCTCCACGAAAACGTGCATAAGATGAAAGAAAAACAACGCTCGCAATTGTACAAACAATACATTGGCTTCGTGTTCCAGGCCTATCACCTCATAGATGAACTCACCGTGTACGAAAATATTGAAACGCCCCTGCTCTACCAGGATGTAAAAGGCAGCGAACGAAAAGCAATGGTGGCTGATATACTCGACCGTTTTAATATTGTGGGGAAAAAAGATCTTTTCCCCACGCAACTCAGCGGCGGGCAGCAACAGTTGGTGGGCATTGCCCGTGCACTTATCGGAAAACCCAAATTGATACTCGCCGACGAACCCACTGGCAACTTAAACAGCAAACAGGGAGAAGAAATTATGGAACTGTTCAAACAACTGAACAGAGAGGGTGTGACCATCATCCAGGTTACGCACTCCGAAAAAAATGCCGCTTATGCAAGTAAAACCATTCATTTGCTGGATGGAAGAATTGAAAAAATTGAATAGCCCCATCAGCGGCTGTAAGTAATGTAACATAAAAATTTACTGCTTAAAAAATAACAATGAACCCAAACTTTCTATCTGTTTTTATTATGGTATTTTAATGGCAGGGAAAAAAAATTCGCTGAGTCCCGTCAGCGGCTGTAAGCCCTGACGGCGGCTGATTAAAATATCGCCGAATCGTATACAAAAAATAAAATGAAACACAGTTTAATCATTATTACGCTTTTCTGCTCCGCAACTTCTTTTGCACAGCAAAAAACATTTACACTTAAAAAATGTATCGAAACTGCTATTGGCACAAACCTGCAGGTGGCTCAGGCAGCATACCAAAAAGACATTTCTGTTATAGAAGTAAAACAGGCAAAGCAAAACCTGCTGCCAAACTTTAATGCATCAGTGGGCCATAGCGCCAACCAGGGACGCAGCATTGATCCCTCATCAAACAGTTATGTGGTGCAAAAATTCAGCTCGGCCAATTATGGACTTAATGGCGATGTGGTGCTGTTCCGTGGGCTTAGCCTGCAACAGCTCATTCGCCAAAAAAATTACGGCAGGCAGGCGTCAGAATACGAGTGGCAGCAACAGAAAGATAATATCACGCTCAATACCATTCTTGCTTATCTGCAGTTGATGAACACACAAGACATGCTTACACTTGCCCTTGCACAGGAAGAACTCAGCAAACAACAGGAGGCCCGTTTAAAAATACTGGATGAAAAAGGCGCTATTGCACCTTCAATACGTTTTGATTTGCAGGGGCAGCTTGCAGGCGATCATATTTCGGTCATTAACCTGCAGGGCGACCTGGAAAATGCTAAAATTTCATTGTGCCGCCTCATGAATATCGCTTACCAAAAAGATCTCAGCTTCGAAAGGATCAATGCCGACACCATCGCCGCTGCTTACCAGGCAGAGCCTGCTGTTGCATTTAATGAAGCGCTGAAAAATTTTTCCAGGATAAAAGCGGCTGAAATGCGCCTGCAGGTGGCTAAAGCCGGAATCAACCTGGCAAAGGGAGCCCTGTTTCCCACGCTCAGTTTTGGAACGGGCTTATACAGCAATTTTTCCAGCGCCGCACAAAAAGGATATGGCACACAGCTTAAGAATAATTACTCGTCGTCTTTTGCACTGTCTCTAAACATCCCGATTTTCAATTCTTTTGCTGCAAGAAACAATATAAAACTGGCCAAAGCCAATTACAGGTATACAGAACAACTTAACAATTCGGTTAAGAATACGTTGCAACAGGATGTGGAGGAAGCGCATATCAATATGTCGGTTGCCTTCAACCGATATAAATCCCTGGTAGACCAGGTAAATGCTTATCAGAAATCGTTTGAGGCTGCTGAAGCAAAATTTAATGCAGGCGTGGGAAACAGTATTGATTACCTAACCGTAAAAAACAACCTATACCGTTCAAACAATAACCTTATTGCCGCCAAATATGATTATATCCTGCGTACAAAAATTTTAGATTACTACCAGGGGAAACAACTTTGGTAGTCTTTATCTTCTATGATTATACAAGCTTATTTTCAAACAGGCGCTAGAAGATTTGCATTAAAGTCAGCTATTAATCAATCCTTATTCTCCATAAATTCTAAAAGGTTTTAAGATTAATATATTGCATTATTGAAGTGCATTTGCAAGTGTATCTCTTAGCGCATCTTGGCGAAAAAACTTTGCGACTCTTTGCGATATTAGCTGCAGATCGCTCAGCTGAGCAGAGAAAGAATTTTTAAAACTATTATCTTTTATAGCACAACACATTTGTAGTTTAATGTTCTAAATCATTTTTTTCCGCCGCATCCTGCCTTACCTTTATGCCGCTATGATCAACTTAAAAAGTATTCAAACAGAAGTGGATGCCAGTTTTCTTTATGATTTACTGGCGCAAAAAGAAGAGGATCCCAATGTAGCCCAGGTGTTCAGGGAACTGAGCGAAATTGAAAAAGGGCATGCTATCAGCTTCATGCAAAAAAACGGCATGGACCTTAGTAAGATGCCGGCTCCCTCGGGCCGTGCCAGGGTGCTGAAAACAATCGGGAAGGTTTTTGGGTACGATTATGTGCTGGGCGTACTGCTCGATACAGAAAAATCTATTTCTTCTTCTATTGTAAAAGCCCGGCAGCAAACAAAAACCGCTGCCAGTATTTCCGACACGGCACATATCACTATCTTAAAAAACATTCTCAACAGCAGCAAAAATATTTCCGGAACCAATCTTGCCCGTTTCGAAAAACGGCACCGTTCTGTTGGTGGCAATGCCTTGCGTGCGGCCGTACTCGGCGGAAACGATGGGCTTGTTTCCAACTTCAGCCTGGTAATGGGTATGGCTGGAGCCACCGGCGCACAAAAAGAAGTTTTACTTACCGGGCTGGCAGGTTTGCTGGCCGGCGCATTGAGTATGGCCCTGGGCGAATGGATCTCGGTAAGAAGCAGCCAGGAATTGTTCGAAAACCAGATGCAGATCGAAATGGAAGAACTGGAACATAACCCCGAAGGCGAAGAAAAAGAACTGGCACTTATTTATCAAACTAAGGGCATACCGCCCGAACAGGCAAAAAAAATGGCGGCAGAAATCATGGCCAACAAAGAGCATGCTCATGAAGTTTTGGTAAAAGAAGAACTGGGCATCAATGCAGAAGATCTTAAAGGCTCTGCCATGGAAGCTGCCATCACTTCTTTTGTATTATTTGCTATTGGCGCCATTATACCGGTTATCCCTTTCTTTTTTGCAAGTGGTTATAATGCTATTTTCTTGAGCGCAGGTTTAGCTGCTGCCGGGCTCTTCATTATTGGTGCCGCCATTACTTTATTTACCGGGAAAAGCATCTGGTACAGTGGTTTCCGCCAGGTGATCTTTGGCCTGCTGGCCGCTGCCATCACTTTTGGTATTGGTAAACTCATTGGGGTGCAGGTGGCGGGATAAAATGGTAAAAGGTTCCTATTGCAGGTAACAGAGGTTTTAGCAGGAATTATATTCTCCGTTTTTTATTGAAATAATCACATTCGTGCATAAAAAATAAATTAGTTATTTTAGTACGTAATTATTTATGATCAATCAGCCTTTTACATAATTCCTGCATGACAACTGAAGAACTAATCATTGAACAAATCAAAAAGCAAAAACTGCTGCCGCTATTCTATCATGCAGATGAAACGGTTTGTGTGGAAACCGTTAAAGCTTTGTATGCGGCCGGCATCCGTGCAGTGGAGTTCACCAACCGCGGTGCCGCTGCCTTTAACAATTTTAAAAAATTGGTGGAAGAAAGAAACCGCAGCATGAAGGACCTCTTGCTGGCTGCAGGTACTGTCCGGAGTTCACGCCAGGCAAATGAATTTATAGATGCAGGCGCCGACTTTTTGATCAGCCCTGTATTTGATGCAGGTGTTTGCGATGCCGCTTACAGCAATAAAACACTCTGGATACCCGGATGCGCCACGCCCACCGAAATTCATGTGGCCGAAGAGGCCGGCTGCAAACTCATTAAAATATTTCCGGGCAACCAGCTGGGGCCATCTTTTATAAAAAGCATCAAAGAAATATTTCCCAACATCGACTTTATGCCCACCGGCGGCGTGGAACCAACCAGCGAAAACCTGCATGCCTGGTTCGCTGCCGGCGTATGCGCCGTGGGCATGGGCGGCCACCTCATCAGTAAAGAAAGGCAGGATAATAAAGATTTTACCGGTATAACCAAAAGAGTGATACAGGTGTTGGATATTTTAAGGTAAACCCTTTCATTCCACATATTCTAATATGTCTCCGGGCTGGCAATTCAATGCTTTGCAAATAGCTTCCAGCGTACTGAACCGAACCGCTTTCGCCTTGCCGGTTTTAAGTATCGAAAGATTGGCAAGCGTAAGGTCTACTTTTTGAGAAAGTTCATTCAGCGACATCTTGCGCCTTGCCATCATTACATCTAAGTTTACAATTATTGGCATGGCTTATACAGTTAAATCGTTTTCGTTTTGAATTTCCACCCCTTTTTTAAAAATAAAAGCAATCACAAGTAAGGTTACGCCCATAAACAACCAAACATCGGCACCGCCCATTTGCAGTTGCTGTGTATCTGGTAATTGAACCCCTTGCTGAGAAAGTTGCCGGGAAAATTTTGCACCCAAAAAAGAAAACAATCCAATACCCAATGCCAGGTACGCTGTTTTAAAAACAAAACGGTTCAGGGTTTCATTGAAGGGCTTCGAAAATTCGACTTTTTTATCGTAAAAGATCTTTACAATAAAATAAAACATCATTGCTTTCAATACCGCTATAATTATCATGATACTGGTGAGCGTAACATAGCGGCTTTGATTGAACTGATAAAGATCAGACAGGTCAATTTGCGTCCAAAATCTTTTTGCCCCTTCGGGATTTACAAACAAGGTTAAAATAGTACTGGTTAAATATCCCCCGGCTTCAATACAGAGGCCAATGAATATGATCCATGCAATAACTGTGAGCGCTTTTAGGAAGTAATCTGTTCTTTTTGACATAATCTCAGGTTTTTGTTAAGACACAAAGATAATAAATATTTATTGATAAACAATAAATATTTATCTTTTTTTTATAAAATTGCTTTACAGTGCCCATTGTGTCTGGCGTTAGCGCCTAAAAACCAAAGACATATAACTAACGGGTTGTGCTATTAAAACTATAACTGCAATAAGTAAATTCTTGAAAAATGTTTAATAATTCGATCCTAAGAATAGAATTACTGAAGATGACGCTACCGAAGAACTGAAGGTGATTATAGCTCCTTCCCGAAATCAGCCTGTCCCGACAAAGTGTTGGGAGGTTGTATATCCCTGCCAGACTGCATCAAGCAGGCAGGGATTTCGGGTGCCCTTTTTGGGTACCTTTTTTGCCTGCCCCGACAGAGTGTCGGGGGGCAAGCAAAAAGGTACAAAACAAAAAATTATTATAGAAATTCAAAAAACTTAAAAAAATCAATAGCCCAACACGTATATAACTAATAACAAATTATTAAAAGGCCGGAAATCTTAAAGATGCATTTTGTTTAACAGATCCGGGGCAGTTGTTCGCCTGGCAGCATATTGACCACTCTTTTTCCTCCAATAGCGCTTTGCATCACCACCTGCCCGATATGATCTTCCACAATATTCCCAATAACAGACGCATTTGTACCATTCTCATCCTCTTTGAGCAACGACAGCAGATCTGCTGCAATGCTTTTGTCTACAATTGCAATAAACCTCCCTTCATTTGCCACATAAAGCGGGTCAAGCCCAAGCATTTCGCAGGCGCCGTTCACCTGTTCCTGTACCGGAATATTTTTTTGCAGGATATCAACGCCCCTCATGCCGTCTTTAGCCACTTCGTTCAGTACGCTTGCCAGGCCTCCCCTGGTGGCATCCCTTAAAAAATGAATCCCAGTGCCAAATTGGTTCAACAGCTTTTCGATGGAAAAATTAAGATGGGTGGTATCGCTTAGGATATCAGTTTCAAACTCCAGCCCGCTGCGTTTGCTCATGATAGCGATGCCGTGTTCTGCTATATTTCCGCTTACAATAATTACATCGCCGGTTTTAATATTGCTCATGCCGATGGCGGCTTTTTCGTGTACAAGACCAATGCCCGATGTATTGATGAAGATCTTGTCGCCTTTTCCTTTTTCCACCACTTTGGTATCGCCGGTAATCACCATTACATTGGCCCGTGTACAAGTTTCTTTTATGCTATACAGTATTTCTAAAAAATCTTTTACGGGTAGCCCTTCTTCTATGATAAAAGAAAGGGAAAGATATTTTGCCATAGCGCCGCACATGGCCAGGTCGTTCACCGTTCCATTTACGGCCAGCTCCCCAATATTTCCTCCCGGAAAAAAAATGGGGTTCACCACATAACTGTCGGTACTGAATGCCGTTTTGCCCTCCAATTTAAAAATGGCCCCGTCGTGTTTTTCATTGAGCAGGTCGTTTTGCAGAATGCTGAACACACCGCTGTTGAGCAGCCTGTGTGTAAGAACACCACCGCTTCCATGGCCTAAATTGATGGTGTCGAAATCGAACTGGGGAACTGGGCAAGATACATTCATTGTTCATTCATTTTTTTAAACCAACCAGGATCGTTAATAGTTGCAGCTGGTGGAATTTCCCTGCATAGCTCAGTGATACAAAATTAATATCGCAAAGAGGCGCAAAGTTTTTCGCTAAGTTGCGCTAAGAAATTTACTTTCAAATGCCGCTTCATTAGTACCACACATTATTAATTCAGGCATTTAAGATAAAGCTTCTGTATTAGTAAAGTGATAATACGCTGCACAGGCTCCTTCGCTGCTTACCATGGGAGCACCCAACGGATTTAGTGGCGTACATTTTTTTCCAAACTGCGGACATTGGCTGGGTTTTTTAATACCGCGGAGAATTTCCCCGGCAATACAGGCTTCATTTTCTGGGGCCTTGTCAATATGGATATTAAATTTTTTATTGGCGTCAAATTCCTTCAGATCCTCCCTTACTTCGTAACCACTGAGCGGAATTTCGCCAATGCCCCGCCATTCCCTTGTGCTCACTTCAAAAACTTCTTCTATTATCTTTTTTGCATGCGGATTTCCTTCCGGCTTTACCACACGGCTGTATTGATTTTCCAGTTTATACACGCCGGCTTCGAGCTGCCGGATGAGCATCGTAATTCCCTGCAGCAGGTCTACCGGTTCAAAACCCGTGATTACCACCGGCAGTTTGTATTTTTCTACCAGTGGAAAATATTCGTCTATGCCCATAATGGTACAAACATGGCCTGCAGCCAAAAATCCCTGTACAATATTTGTTTCATCATTTACCAGCGCTTCCATGGCCGGCGGTACCAGCACATGAGAGGTGAGTATAGAATAATTTTTTATTCCTTCCCGCTGTGCATGCAGTACGCTCAATGCATTGGCCGGAGCTGTTGTTTCAAATCCCACCGCAAAGAAAACCACTTCCTTATCCGGGTTTTGCCTGGCCAGGTTTACCGCTTCGAGGGGAGAATACAGCATGCGTACATCGGCGCCGGCAGCCTTGGCCTCCAGCAAACTTTGTTTACTACCCGGCACCCTTAACATATCGCCATAGGAGCAAAGGACAACGCCTCTTTCTGCGGCCAGGTAAATAGCTTTATCTATGAGGTGGAGAGGCGTTACACAAACCGGGCAGCCCGGCCCGTGCACCATGGTTATTTTTTGTGGCAATAACCCGATGATGCCATTTTTTACCAGGCTATGCGTTTGGCCGCCACAGACCTCCATGATGGTCCAGGGCCTTGTGGTAATCTGATGCAGTTCTGCCAGGTATTTTTCAACCACGTCCGCATCCCGGTATTCTGATAAGTATTTCATGGTTGGTTTGGTTTATTGCTGTGGTGCCCGAACAGGATGTTCTGTTAATTAAATCAAAGTTCCGTGTTTTTGGATTATATTAAATAAAACAAAAAAGGCCAGCATTTCTGTTGACCTTTCCGCTCCCCCTGTCCCGATTTGAACCAACGACCCTCTGATTAATCCCTACACAGTGTAGGGACTCTAACCAACTGAGCTAAAAACAAAAAGCCGCAACATTTCTGCTGCGGCTTCCGCTCCCCCTGTTGGACTTGAACCAACGACCCTCTGATTAACAGTCAGATGCTCTAACCAACTGAGCTAAGGAGGAATATTTTTTTTCAATTTTATTCGCTGCTTGAACCAGCGCCCCTCCCGACAACGGTCGGGATGCTCTAACCAACTGAGCTAAGGAGGAATATTTTTTTTCAATTTTATTCGCTGCTTGAACCAGCGCCCCTCCCGACCAACGGTCGGGATGCTCTAACCAACTGAGCTAAGGAGGAATATTTTTTTTCAATTTTATTCGCTGCTTGAACCAGCGCCCCTCCCGACCAACGGTCGGGATGCTCTAACCAACTGAGCTAAGGAGGAATATTTTTTTTCAATTTTATTCGCTGCTTGAACCAGCGCCCCTCCCGACCAACGGTCGGGATGCTCTAACCAACTGAGCTAAGGAGGAATATTTTTTTTCAATTTTATTCGCTGCTTGAACCAGCGCCCCTCCCGACCAACGGTCGGGATGCTCTAACCAACTGAGCTAAGGAGGAAACTGTAAAAATTCCAAAAAAAAATTTCAAATTCCAAAATAAGTTTGATCCCGTATTTTGGTATTTGGTTCGATTTTGGGAGGGCAAAAATACGGTATTTTAGTTTTTTTAGAACATTTTATTCAGATAAAAATAAAAACACCGTCTTGTTCCACCCGCAGCGGGTAGGTTTTTAAGAAATAACCTTCCCCGCTGCTGTTTCGGCCTGTTTGCAGGCTAAACTTATACCGGTGCACCGGGCATACAATATTACCCAAAACATCTATATATCCCTGCGCTATATTGCCCGATGCATGCGGGCATCGGGCATTGCAGGCATGTACAGCATCTCCATGGCGGGCAATACAGATCTTTTTCCCTTTTACCTCCACCAGCGCCAGCCCTTCGGGAGAAAAATCGAGCTCGGCCAGGCTTTCTGCTATTTTTACAAATACCATTAGGCAAGACTGGCTTCGGCGGTAATATTGGTATTGTACAGTTTGGATATGGGGCAGTTGGCCTTGGCATCGGCCACCGCCACATCAAACTGCTCCTGGCTGATGCCGGGTATAGCGGCTTTTACCGTTAAATGCGATTCGGTAATGGCGCCGCCTTCGAGCGTAATATCGCAACGGGTATCAATATTGTCGGCCGTAAAACCGGCAGCATTGAGAATAAAACTCAGCTTCATACTGAAGCAGCCGGCATGGGCAGCCGCCACCAGCTCCTCGGGGTTGGTACCCACACCGTCTTCAAAGCGGGTGTGATAGGAGTATTGCGCCCCGGTTAAAACCGTGCTTTCTGTGCTCATAGTGCCGGTTCCTTCTTTACCTGTTCCCTTCCAATTGGCTGTTGCAAATCTTTTCATGTAGATTGTTTTTTATGATGAAATAAATTGGGTTTCGTATGCTGTTTCTTTAAAGCCGGCAATAACCACTCCGTTCGTTTCCACTATCGGCCGCTTAATTATGCTGGTATGCTCCTGCATCAGTTTAATGGCTTCGGCCTCTGTAAGGGTTGTAGAAAAACCGGCCGACATTTCTTTCCAGGTGGTACTGTTCCTGTTGAAAATTTTTTCCATCCCTGCTATTCCGGCCCATTCTTTCAGTTTTTTGGCGCTGATGCCCTGTGTTTTATAATCGTGAAAGGCATAGCCGATCTTATTTTTTGTAAGCCACTGCAATGCTTTTTTGGTGGTATCGCAGTTGGGTATGCCGTAAACCGTGATCATATTTTTGTTTTGCAAAATAAAAAGGGAAAGTTACAAACATAGAGGGGATTCCCTTTTAATAAAACGGAATTTTTCCTCTTGTTTTTTGCTACAAAGTAGGGAGAAAATGGTAATGCGCTGTGCATCCAAAATTTCTGTTACATCGGAAATTTGGAAGCGGGTACCTGTATGGGGCCGCGGGGTTGCAGTATGAGCCATTTTTTAAAATCCTGCCGGGCTTCCATGCCCACGCCATCGAGGGTTTGGGTGCGGGTGCGGATCTTTACCGGTTTATCGGTATAAAATTCGGCCCCCGGCCGGCTGCGGTTCCAGTACAGTTCATCACAATAAAGCGTATCGCCCTTTAGTATGTTCACCACTTTTACACTGTCTTTTAAAAAAACAATACTTTGTGTTTCCTTATAGCGGGCATATTTGGCGCTGAGCTTACTTTCTACAATGCCCTTTTCGTCATAAAAATCGGTTTGCAGGGTCTTGGGAAATTCATAATAAGGCATGGTATCCTGTACACGCAGCATGAGCGGCGCCGTAAGTATGGCTTTTGTTTTTCCGCCGGAGGTGTAAACAACTTTTACATTTTTAGCTTCTTCCACACCAATGGCTTTCTTGTTGAGGCCGGCCACCGTATTTTCATCGTTTTCGCAGGCAACCAAAAAAATGCAGCCGGTGAGAGCTGCAGCAAAAAGTTTATATGTTTTTATTAAGTTCAAAATCTAAAAATAATTATTGATACAGGATTCAAGATTCAGGATATGCTTATTTTAAACAGGAACATTATCCTGTATCCTGCATCCCGTATCCTGCATCCCGTATCTTGTATCCTGTATCCCGTTCCCTTAATCGTACTTCCTCTTCTGGAACCAGCGCTGTCCCATAGAAATGCCAATGCTGAACCTCGACATATTCTCCCTGAAACTGCGGGTATCTTTATCGCCTCTCAGGCCAAGCTCGGCAGCCACGTTTAAGGTAACAAATTCCCCAAAATTTAACCTTTGAAGATTGGTCAGAGGAAATCCTGCTCCAAAACTAACGCCATATTCATTTCGTTTCTTGGCAAGGTTTATATAATCTGGCCCAAGGTAAAGGCCGGCCCGATATTTTACAATTTGCCAGTAATTTTTTACAATGGCCCCTTTCTGCGGATAATATTGTGCCCCCAGCCTGATCGTCCAGTTATTTTTTACCGAAGGGTCTTTTTGATCGTAATAGCGGTAAGTATTCCAGTTGGTAATATTAAGATCAGCGCCCAGCAACCAGTGATTATCGGTATATACAAATCCAACGGTGTAGCTGGCCGGTAATTTTATTTTGCCGGCTATATCAGTTGCGTAAGCTACCGTGTCAATAGTATAAGTGCCACCGCTGAAATCGTATCCAAATGTTTCATCAATACTATCTCTCCTTGCCGTAAGGTTTTGGCCCAGGTTGGCATAAGCGCCCAGCTGCAGGTATCCTTTTTTTGTTTTGATATGATACTGCGTACCAAGTGTTAAGAACATACCGCCAAACCTCGTTTGCGTGGCGCTGTTTGAACTGTAATACTGTACCGTATCGTTCAAAAATTGCAGTTTGGTGCTGTAATCTTTTGAACCAAAAGAATAGCCGGTGCTGATCCCAAAACTGAAATTCCTGATCCTTACGCCGGTCGTGATATTTGCCTGCGAGATGCCGCCATTTCCTTCATATAAATATTGAGCAGTGTCAATACTGGTAAGTCTTTTGTTTTCGCTTATCTTATAATTGATGCGTGTTACCGGCCTCAACCCAAAACTTACACCCCACTGCACCCCTTTTTCTTCCATTTTTTTTCCTGCAATGGGAAAACCAAGTTGCAGATAAGAAATATTTGTGTTGGTACTGGTATATTTCTGTGGCGAAAGATTGCTTTTAAGCGTGCGCCTGTCAATTTCTGCACCCACGTCAAAAAGCACATTGATATAAGAACGCCTGCTGAAGGAGCCGAGTGATGCCGGGTTGGCAATATTCAGGCTGCTCACCGGGATAGCCGGCGTGGCAGAGTCTACAGAATAACCTGCAGTAATGCCGCCCATGGCCCGGTTGCTTATATTTTGATTGGGAACCACATCTCCTATTCCGTAACGGGAATATGGTGAATTATCCTGTGCAGTTGATAAAAAGGGAACGAGTACGGTAAAAAACAAAGCTCCAATTCTCTTAAGCCACGTTATTGTTGAGTTCGCTGAGTGCATACAATCCTTTAAATAAAAAATTTTGGTCGGCAAATATCCTGTTTTTCAACTGACTGGCAAAATAGGCGCTGTTGCCCCCGGTTAAAACCACGTTAAAGTTCCGGTACTTAGACTTATACATATCAATTATACCATCTATCTCTGCAGCCATGCCGTTTATTACGCCACTCTGCAGGTTTGTTTTAGTGTCGTAGCCTATAAGCGGAAAATTCCAATCGGCCTCTACCAGGGGCAGTTTGGCCGTTAACTCGTGCATGGACCTGAAACGCATATCCATTCCCGGCGAAATACCTCCTCCTAAAAACTGCCCATACTGGTTTACAAAATTGTACGTGATACAACTGCCGAGTCCAATGACCAGGTTGTTTTTTTGCGGAAAAAAATGAACCGCAGCACAAACCAGCGCCAGCCTGTCGGCGCCAATGGTTTCCGGCTTACCCACGGGTGTGGTAAAATTTATTTTTGTGGCGGCAGAAAGTTTGTGAAAGGCCGTTTTTTCCGCAAGCACCGTTTCTATGGCTTCGTTGTGGTTGATAACAGAGGAAAGAATGCTGCGCTGTGGTTTGTACTGGTTGAGCAGCGCATGTATGTTTTCAACACGATCGTCGGGCAGGTACAGTTCCTCCGTTATCTTTTTATTTTTAAACACCGCCAGTTTTTTGCGGGTGTTCCCAAAATCGAAGCAGATCGTGATCATGTAAATTATTTTAAGCCGCTCAGGTTTTTAAAATGGCCGTTCATTTTTATTTTTCCTTTCAGGATGTCCATTTCGGCCATGATGGGTTGAACTTTGGCAAGATGCCTTTTTAAAAATTCCTGCCGGTGAAGTTCGTGTTCCAGTTCCAGCAGGTGGTATTCGTCTTCCATACTGAGGCCCGCATGGTGCGCCACATCATAACTGTTCAGTTCCTCATCGGGTTTTATAAAATCTTTTGACACGTTCAGTGTTTTATGGATATTCCGGATGCCTTCCAGCACTTTTTTCATAAGTGAAGCGCTGCCATCGTTTGTTACGGCCGGGTAGGTTACGATGGCGCCGCTGTAAAGTTTCCCGGGGATCTGCTCCAGCACTTCCAGTATCTTAAAAATCTGAAGGCCCTTTGTCTTTATATCCATTTTACCGTCATCATAGGTTTGGGTGATCTCTGTTACCTCCATCATGCTGCCCATTTCGCTGATGCGGTTATTGATAACAGGCGGCAGACCAAAAGGCTTTTTGTTTACATAACACTCATTGATGAGTTGTTTGTACCTCGGTTCAAAAATATGAAGGTTCAGCTGTTCACCGGGATAAACCACGATGCCCAGGGGAAATATGGGAATGAAATTGGTCATTGTTTAATACAGGCTCCTGTACACATCCAGGTATTTTTTTACAGCATCGTTCCAGTTGAACATCCCCGCCCGCTGCTTTATTTTTAAGGCCGGGTTGCTGTTGTTGTACTGAACTAAGCTATTTTCCAGTACCTGCTGCATACTGCCCGGCTCAAAATTAGGAAAGTAATATGCATCATCGCCGCCAATTTCGGGGAGGCTGGTATGCGTTGATAAAATAACCGGGCGGCCAAAATACATGGCCTCTATCACCGGCAGTCCAAAACCTTCTGCCAGCGAAGGAAAAACAAATGCTTCGCAGTTTTTCATATACCAGTATTTCTCCGCTTCTGTTACTGCTCCCGTAAATACCAGCCGGCTTTCCACGCCGTATCTTCTTGCTGTTTCAATGATCCTGCTCCGGTAGGCCTCGCTCTGCACAATACCGGATATAATGAGCAGCCGGTTGTTGTTTTCCAATAATGGCGGCAGCACATGAAAATTCTTTTTGTCAACAATAGTGCCGATGGTATACAAAAAAGGGGCGGCCGGCATGTTGGTACTGCTTATTGCAGGTTCTACCAGCGGCGAAATATTGCAGCCATTGTGGATCACGCTGCAGGATTTTGCACCCACATCAAAATGTTTTTTTATATCCTGCAGCACATAATCCGAAATAGCCACCACATGATCGGCATATTTTATTTTTTTTGCGTGCTGCCTTAAATATTTCTCCCTCTTTGCTGCCTCTTTATTTTCATCGTACAAAAAATTAAGGTCGTGCACGGTAAGCACCACCGGTACCTTTTTTCTGAAAGGAAAATATTGGGTGGCCTGGTAAGTGGCATGCCATACCGCATAGGATTTTTTTACCGGCAACCAGAACTTGTGCAGGGAATGCTGTGGTATAAAAGAAAAGCCGTTTCCAAAATCGGGCATACTGGCCTCCCGTATATATAAGTTAAGTTGTTCTTTTTGGGGATCTGCATTGCGCTGCAGCGCCTGCGCCAATTGAAAGCAATAATGATAAAGGCCCGTGTTGGGGTATTTCATTCTTTCGCAGTCGAGCACGATCTGTTTGGGCATATCAGTCCTGTTTTACGGCTTCCACAGCATAACAAAAATTGTTGATGGGCGCATAGCTTACCGAATAATGCAGCCCTTCCAGGTATTTTTTAAGCGTGGCAAAATTATGCTCCTTATCGTCCACATCGTGTACTTCAATTGCCATGAATGTTGCCCGCTTTAAAATTTCGGGAGAAGTGTTCCGGATAATATCATATTCGCTTCCCTCGCAATCCATTTTTAACAGGTCTATTTTATCCAGGTTATTTTCCATGATGATCCTTGTAAGCGATATGGCGGGCAATACTGTTTTTTTCAGGTTCTCTTTATTGAACCCGTCAAATACCGAGGCCACTACCTGGTTATCATCGGTGTCTTCCATGTAGAGTACAAGTTCTGCTGTTTCTGTACCCGTTACCGCTTTTTGGTGAAGCGATACCTGTTGTTTCATGAGCGGGTTTTTCTCCATCACCCTTTCAATATAAGCCGTATTGGAGGGCAATGGTTCGTAGGCAAATATGCGGGCCGATCTGATTTTTGATAAAAGCAGGATATCAAAAAAACCGGCGTTGGCGCCAATATCGATCACCATGGGATGCGGCGGAAGCCTTTTTACCAGCCGGTTAATATCATATACATCTTCCATAAATATTTCCTTAAAGACCTGGTACAGGCTTTCCGGTACGGGAAAAGAAATGCCCCCGGGCTTTGTAACAAAGTTGAGTTCCTGCTTCGATCTTTTTCCTTTGTTAAACAGGTATTCTCCCGGGTTTTTTATGTTTTGCAGCAGTTTTAAATACCTGCGCTTACCTTTTACGGGCATGTATAGTTTTTTACGGGGGTAAAAATAACACATCTTGTGTTGCAGCAGTAAATTTTTAAACCGCTGCCGTGATTATGCATTATTGAACGTATTTTGCAGTTATGTGGGAGCAGCTTTCGAAAAAGATCGGGGAAGGCGATTTTAAAGCGCTGGCACGCAGTATTTCGCTCGTTGAAAATGAAGCGGCCGGTTACAATTCCTTCCTGTTATCACTTGTGCCTGGCCGGGTACCCGTTATCGGCATTACCGGCCCGCCGGGCGCCGGAAAAAGCACCCTGACCGATGCGCTCATCAGACATTTGTTGCAGAACGATAAAAAAGTGGCGGTGCTCTGTGTGGATCCTTCGTCTCCTTTCAATTTAGGTTCCTTGCTGGGCGACCGCATCAGGATGTCGCAATGGTACAATAACCCCAGCGTGTACATACGTTCACTTGCCACCCGTGGCTCCCTGGGCGGCCTGCATCCCTACATCATCGAGATCACAGATATTTTAAAGTCTTCTGTGTTTGATTATATAATTGTAGAAACCGTAGGCGTGGGGCAGAGCGAGGTGGAAGTGGCCGGGCTGGCCGATGTTACCATTGTGGTGCTGGTACCCGAAGCCGGCGACGAAATACAAACCATGAAGGCCGGTCTCATGGAAATTGCCGATATTTTTGTGATCAACAAGGCCGACCGGCCCGATGCAGACCATTTTGTAAAAAATCTGCGCAGCCTGCTTGCCCCTGCATTTAAAGACCCGCTGCACAACCCCGCCATTATTAAAACCATCGCCACCCGGCAAGAAGGCATCGAAACACTGCATGCCGCCATTAAGGAACGTTTGCAGGTAACGGTCAATAAAAAACGGCGCTTTGTGCTGCTTGCGCAAAAAGCCTGGCAGCTTATTCAAAAGAAAAGGATGAAGGACCTGCAGCTTGCGCAAATAGCCGCAGCCATAGAAGAAGCCGTTCAAAAAGGCGATGACTTCAATTTATACAGTTTTGTAAATAAGTATCAAACACCATGAAGATAACCGGTGTTACCATTATTAAAAATGCGGTAAAAAATTTTTACCCGGTGCTCGAATCCATCGGCTCTGTTTTACCGGTGGTAGATGAAATGATCGTTTCCATTGGCGACAGTGAAGATGAGACCGAGGCCCTGATCAAAAGCATCGACTCGCCCAAAATAAAAATTGTTTACAGCACATGGGATATGGATATCCGCAAGGGAGGTAGTGTGCTGGCGGTGGAAACCAATAAGGCGCTTGAGCATATTGATGCCGATACAGACTGGATCTTTTACATACAGGCCGATGAAGTGGTTCATGAAAAATACCATGCCAATATCCGCAGGGCCGCAGAATTTTTTCTGCACAACAAAAAAGTGGAGGGGCTGCTGTTCCGGTATGTTCATTTTTACGGCACCTATGATTATATTATAGAAAGCCGCCGGTTTTATAATTACGAAACCCGCATCATCCGAAACAACAAAAACATCAGGTCTTACAAAGATGCGCAGGGGTTCCGCAAGGGTGAAGAAAAACTGGATGTGGCCCTCATTGATGCTTATGTTTACCATTACGGCTGGGTGAAAAGCCCCGGCGAAATGAAACAAAAACAAAAGAATGTAAGCAGGTTTTGGGAAGAAAACGATGATGCGCTTGCCAAAGTGCTGGCATCAGAAGGCGATTTTGAATTCGATGATTTTGAAGCGCTGGAAAAATTCAGCGGCACACATCCTGCTATTATGCAAAAACGTATTGAACAGCAAAACTGGATACTGGAGCTGGATACCAGCCGGAAAAATTTTACGCTAAAAGACCGCATCCTGATTGCCATTGAGAAAATTACCGGCAAACGCCTTTTTTCTTTCAGCAACCACCGTATTGTAGCAAAGATGTAAGAGGTTATTAAGCAGTATCCCTGCTCTTCCACCACCGGTAAGCTATATAACCTGCAATGGCAAAAGGTGTAAGCATCAGGTAAAGTATACCCGAGTTCATTCCCTTGGCGGGCCCTTCGCCCAGTTGCTGGGCGGTTTTGGTACACATGGCACATTGTGCAGCAGCATCCTGCCATATACAGGCAAGTGCCAGCAACAATAAAACTAAAGCGCCTTTTTTCATGCTGCAAATTTAAATAAAACCTGCCGAAGAAAATGTTGTAAATTTCATCATGAAAAAAATTTCATGAAAAAAACATGCTTGTTCGCCTTCATTATTTTCATGGGCTTTAATGCCCAATGCCAAACAGATACAGCAAAACAAAAATATGTATTGCTCATTCATGGAGGCGCGGGCACCATACTGCGCCAAAATATGACGCCCCAAAAAGAAGCGGCTTATAAAGCGGCCCTCGAAACTGCCCTGCAGGCCGGCTATACAAAATTAAAAGAAGGCAGGAGCAGCCTCGATGCGGTGGAAGCTGCCATACGGGTTTTGGAAAACAGCCCGCTTTTCAATGCAGGAAAAGGGGCTGTGTTTACCAGCGATGGTAAAAATGAACTGGACGCCTCCATCATGGATGGCAAAACACTCAAAGCCGGATCGGTGGCGGGTGTTACGGTAATAAAAAATCCCATCAGTGCAGCCAGGGCGGTCATGGATAAATCGGAGCATGTAATGATGGTGGGCCGCGGTGCAGAACTGTTTGCTAAAAAAACCGGGCTCGAGATCGTTTCGCCAAAATATTTTTTAACAGAAGAACGCTGGAACGGTTTGCAAAAAGCAAAGCGGGAAGAAGCAGCCAATAAAAAAACTTCACTGATCGCTCCATTCAACAACCACGATGAAAAATTTGGAACGGTTGGCTGCGTGGCCTTAGACAGTGCAGGAAACCTGGCTGCGGGCACTTCCACCGGCGGTATGACAAACAAACGTTATGGCCGCGTGGGCGATGCACCCATTATTGGTGCAGGCACCTATGCCAATAATAATACCGTGGCCGTAAGCTGCACCGGCTGGGGCGAATATTTTATACGCAGCGTGGTGGCTTACGATATTGCTGCCATGATGGAATACAAGGGCCTTACTGTAAATGAAGCCGGAGATGCCGCCATACAAAAAGTACAAAAACTCGGCGGCGACGGCGGCCTGATTGCCCTTGATAAAAACGGCAATATGGTCATGCCCTTCAATACTGCCGGCATGTACCGCGGCGCTATTACGGCAGACGGAAAGATGGAATTGTATATTTTTAAGTGAATGTTTGGAATTGAACCTTTTGTTTGAGCAGTGAGCTTGTTGGAATATGAAATTGGAATTATAATGATGTTATGGAAGCGGGCGGGTTTATAACGGAAACATGCCAGTGGAACAAACCCGCCATTTACAAATCCGTTTTTCATTCTCTTTTATGATTTATATTTACAACCCATACCAAACTACACATGCCCTTAAGCTGGAACGCTGCTCCAGAATTCCCCCACCCATTCCCGTTTTTTTCTCCCCTATAAAACAGCCAACCATGTTATGTTTACCATTCAGCCGGCAGCAGTGCGCATCTCTTGTCCCACCCTGTCCCCAAAGTCGCCAAAAAACTACAAAATGGAAAATAAACCAGGTTTTATACCCAAACACGGCGGTTACCAAAAACTCATCACTTACCAGAAAGCTGAAATTATCTACGACGGCACCCTTTATTTTACCAACCGCTTTTTAAAAAAATACGACCGCACTATTGACCAAATGGTACAGGCTGCCCGCAGTGGCAAACAAAATATTGCGGAGGCCAGCATGGCTTCCGCTACTTCAAAAGAAACAGAAATAAAACTAACCAATGTGGCGCGGGCATCGCTCGAAGAATTGATGATAGATTACCAGGATTTTTTAAGGGCAAATAAACTCAGCCTTTGGCCAAAAGACCACCGGCTCACCAACAGGTTCCGCCAGCTCAACCGCACTCCCAACGCCAGTTACGAAACCTATAAAAAAGCCATTGAAAACCCCGATCCCGAAATTTGTGCCAACAGCATGATCTGCCTGATAAAAATCATTAGCTACCTGCTGAGCCAGCAAATTAAAACCTTAGAAAAAGAGTTTATGGCACAGGGCGGCTTCAGAGAAAGAATGGCAAAAGCAAGAATAGAGAGCAGGAGGAATTTTGGAAAGTAGCTTAGGCTTTACCTGGCGCTGCTATTGCGACAATAGCGACTTGTGCGACAGTTAAACTTTTGCCAAGTAGAGTTATTACTGCTAATGCACAAATTTACATACTATAAAAACCCACATTTTCAATTCTCCATTATCCATTTTCATTTTCAATCCTCATCCACCGCCTGCACTCCGCCATCCTGCCAGCCAAGCAAAGTGCTGCGGCCCGTTGTTGATATTATCCGTTCCATCTACCATTGAATAACTTACTGAAATACCTGCGTTTTGCTAAAAAATACCATCAGCGCATTGCCAGCAAATTACTCACTTTAGCAGCTGCAATAAATCAACCGGCGAAAACGTGCTACTGTTAAAATCCCTGGCTCTTTGTTGCAGTGTTGCTCTTGCTTTGATACCAATGGCTTCAGGCTGCGCCCAGCTTTCTATTTGTTGCAATGTATTTTGCATCAGTATTTTTTGATTGTAGAATTTATAGACCTGCTTTTCAAACGGTCTGTTGCCCAAAATATCTGTGGCGCTCAGTTCTACAATTAATTCGTATAAATTCCCATCGTTAGGAAAATTGTATTTCAATACATCATCGGTCCAGCGGTTATCAGAAACATTGAGCCTGTTAGCTGCAAGCTCAGTTAAATTACCTGTAACCAGGTTTTTTACACTCGCCTTCCAGCTAATTTTGAATATTTTTTTATTGCCGAATAATTCCCGCTTTTTGATGTCATCATTTCCATAGGCAATCTTATTAAGCTCTTTGGTAAGTTCGCTCTGTTCTGCCAGGTTTAGTTTTTCTTTTTCCAACACTGCATAAAGCGGCAGGGCTTCTAACGTAATGCTTTTTACTTTTTGTATAGGAGCAGGCGACAGAGAAAGCAGCGGTTGAAAAGCATTGCTGGCTTTGCTTGTTAAAAAATGCTTCCACGTGTCCCAATTGCCCTCCCCTGCGGGCAATTCCTTTACTGTTTTTACATTAACGCCTATTGAGTATGCGGCCGATTCGATGTTGAGGGGCTCCTGCACTTCTCTAAACTTCACCTGTGTTTTGCTTCCTGCTGCAGAAGCGGAAATTCCTTTAACCAGGGCAATTTTTTTAGCATCCCCGGTTTCCCGTAAATCTGTATTGACGCTATATGCAATTGATTTACCTGTACGCATTTCGCTTACGGCTGCTATATCAGTAAAGCGGCGCATCGGGTTTCTACCGGCGTTTATGCCCGGGTAATATTTCAAATCCATATTGTAGGTTAATACCGGCCTGCCTTCTGCAACGCTGCGTGTAAGCGATCCTTTTTGAAACTCGGGCATTATGTAGGGCTCTATTTTTACCTGGCTCATTAAAGCCATCTCCATGTCTGAAACAGAAGGCGTACGGTTGGCCTTGCCCAATGCCAAAGGTTTGGTAAGCCCGGTGGTGGTAGTTTTAGCAAAAACCACTTCTGCCTTATTGTTGTAGCGTATATTTCTGCCGGGCGTAATGCGCCTGCCCTCGTAATAAAATTTCCACACGTTGGTGCCTGGCTGTACATACACCACATCGGTATAGCCAGCTCTTGAATGATTGTCAATAAAAATAAAACTATTCAGGTTTGGATACTGGGCCTGTGGCTGGCAAATCTCCTGCCGGTCGCCACGGCCATTCCAGTACACAAAAAATTTAAAAGAGTTGTATCTAAAAATATCGGTGATATTATCGCCATTAAAATTTCCAAACCTAAAATTGTCTTCATAATCTGCAGGACCGCTGAGGTTAAAATCATTTTCTAACAATTGCCAACTGCCCGCTGCCGAATATTTTACATACATATTGTAATGATAAACCATTGGACGTGCCTGGTAGTCGATGTACATGCGCTTCATGTAAACAATATCGGTACGGTTGTCGCCATTAAAATCGCCTACCCTAAAGTCGGTTGTTTGTTCTCCGGCATCTGTAATGTTTTGCCAGCCGCCGGTGCCACTATAAGAAACCCTCACTTTTTTTTGTGGGCTTACGCTTAATATATCTGTTATCCTGTCGCCGTTAATATCGCCAAAGCGCAGCGAGGCTGTAGGTACGGAACTGTTGTTAATTTCTGTCCATGGACCTTTAGCATCATACATCACCAGCCACCGGTCATCTTTTCTTACAAATAAATCGGTAATGCCGTTTCCGTTAAAATCAATAAAGCCATCCACATATCCTTTGCCGGTTTTGTCAGATGAAAAGATGTCGCCAAAAGCCACTTCGTTTCGGTAAGGCTGATTGTACACTTGCCAGGCATTATTGCCATCCGTAAGATTTCCTTCAATCAATGCAGGCTCTTCGCCAGCGGCATATTCTTTTTTATCAATTTGCATGGCAACAAATCCCTGGTTTTCGTCGCCGCCATTGCCGATGGCTGTTTTTACAATAACAAACCCCTGCAACAGGTTTTGTGCAGCATTCATACAAACATCTTCAAAAGTAATACCCACATATTGCCCCAGTTCCGACGATTCAAATACCGTTAAAACATCGCGTCCATTATAGCTAATGGAATGGGTGGTACCGGTTGTGGCATCGGGATAGGCCGCACTGGTATAATAACCCTGCCGACCATGTAAATTGATAATGCTTAACGCAGTGGCTTGCTGGCCCGGCCTTATGCTGAATGGAATTTTTATCAATGCCTCTTGTGCACGGGAAAGCGACCATGGTTTGGGATTGCCAATGGCGCCCTGCTGCGAATAATCAGACAATTCATCGAACCGGAAGGAAGCGTCGGCCGCCAAAAGCAATACCGTTGTGTTTTCATTTTCTTTCCACCATATTTGTTCAGACGGATGAATTTCTGGCCGGTAACCATGTAAACGCTCTGCCACAAATGGGCCATACACGCCCACTTGTTTATTGATGAGCGATGATTTACCGGTAATATTATTAAACCAGGGCGTATTTCTTGCGTACTTGGGCGGCGTAATTTCTGCTTCAATAGTAAAGCGTCCATCTGCAGTTTTGCTCCACTCGTCAGTATCTGCATAAAGGCGACCCAATGCCGTTGTTATAAAATCTTCAAACCCCGCAGCCGGAACAATATGTGTATTCCAGTCGCTTTCTGTTCCCCAGTCGTGTACACCAAAGCGGTCAATGGTGCCCACCATTATTTGCTTAGGCACCCTTAACGGATGCCAGTTGTTTTCAGTAAAGGCATCTACCACATTTCCAATATCCCATACGCCTCCAAATTTGTTGGTACCGGTCATCCAGTAAGTGGATGGCACGCCCGGGTTGGTGCCCCACAGGCCAAGGTATTTAGTGTTAACCTCTGTATGAAAGTTTAACTGCGTTGAAGAGCAGTTAGGGCAATTACTGAAATCAACCGATTGGGCTGCTGTTTTATCAGCAATAAAAACAGCCGACAGCATAAAAACAAAAAGGTACAAACGATCTTTTCTGCAAAACCTGGAAAGATTCATAATGTCAATTTTTAAAAATGGTAATAATGGCTTTCTTTAGTATGAGTTATCTTTTTATCAGGCCTGATTTATGAAGCTGAAATACAAAGCGCAAATGTAGCAGGAGTAAATGAAGGTTGCAATACTCAATAGCGGGTATTGAAGAGCCATAAAGCAGATAGGGAATGGTGAAATAAATATTAAGTGCCCCGCTGCTGCAAGAAATTCTTTATCGTTCGATGGGCATAAAAACTCCTCAGCCATCAATCCATGCGTTCCCATTTGTTTAGTTCTCTTAACCCTGCTATCGTTCCCTTTCCCTCCGGCGAATTAAAATATATGAATACAAATTTGGCGTTATGCACAATCTCCTGAGAGGTATAGCTCGTAAGTTCAGTGAAAAAGTTTTTCGCTATGAAGGTGAGCCTGGGGTAAAAAATCGGCCAGAGCCCGACCTGCAGGCACCGCAATTTTTTCTTCATATCACCGGTGCTAAGGCTACCAAACAATGCATGGTTACCCTTAGACCGGATAACAGCAAAACTTTTCACCCGCACCCTCTCGTAAATAATTGCAGACAGCTTTTTCATTTATTTTTTGAAAGTGTTTTAAACCCCGGCAACAGAAACTCACATTTTCAATTCTCCATTTTCAATCCTCATCCACCGCCTGCGCCCCTCCGCCATCCTGCCAGCCAAACAACGTGCTGCGGCCGCTTTCCCAGTAAAATTTTCCGCGGGGTTTGTTGTAGTTGCCGGTTTCGTTCATGGTTTCGGCATCGTATAGCCGGCCGTTTATCATGGTATAGCGTATGCTTTCGGTATTGCGTATATCGTCGAGCGGGTTTTTATCCATGATCAACAGGTCGGCCAGTTTTCCTGCCTGCAGGGTTCCTATCCAGTCGTCTAATCCCAGGCTCTGTGCAGGGTTAATGGTAGCCGTTTTCAATGCTTCCATATTGCTCATGCCGCCCTGCTGCATCATCCAAATTTCCCAATGTGCGCCAAGGCCCTGCAACTGGCCATGTGCACCCATATTTACCAGCACGCCATGGTCGTTTAGTTTTTTCAAACTTTTTGATACAAGTATATGCCCGTTCTCATATTCTTCTTCGGGCGCCATGGTACGGTGGCGGCTGCGCATATCTATAACCGCACGGGGCGTAAAACGAAGCAACCTTTCTTTTTCCCAAACATTGGTATGCTGGTACCAGTAATATTCCCCGTTTAAAGAACCATAGTTAACGATCAGTGTGGGTGTATTGGCTGTTTTCGATTCTTTCCAGAAATTTATAACATCGTCGTACAGCGGGGCCACGGGTATATTATGTTCTATGGTAGTATGTCCATCGTTGATCATGGCCATGTTGTGGTAAAAAAAGGATCCGCCTTCCGGCACCACCATTACACCCAATTCTCTTGCGGCCTGTATCACCTGCTGGTTTTGCTCCCGCCGTGGCTGGTTATAACTTTTTACACTAAAGGCGCCAAATGCTTTGGTGCGGCGTATGGCGCTTTTTGCATCATCGAGCGAGTTGATAACCGCTTTAAAATCGCCATCGGCGCCGTATAAAATAGTTCCTGTACTAAATACACGGGGGCCCACCATTTCGCCTGCTTTGATCATTTCGCTCTGCGCAAAAACCATTTCGGAGTTGGCCGACGGATCGTGCGCCGTGGTAACGCCATAGGCAAGATTGGTATAATAAGCCCAGTGCTTCTGCGGCGTAATCCCGCTGCGGAAATGGTTTACATGCGCATGGGCATCTATAAAGCCGGGCATAATTGTTTTGCCGGTACAATCAATAAGTTTGGCATTGGCCGGAATGCTCAGATTGGTTCCCACCGCTTTAACCAGGTTACCATCCACCAGCACTGTTCCGTTTTCTATCACTTCATTGTTGTTCATGGTAAGGATGCGGGCATTGGTAAAAGCGATCAACCCGGTTGGTTTATCTGTTTTTGCCATAAGGCCAACAGGGATCCCTTTTTCGGGAGCCTTAAATAAACTGTCGGGCCTGTTGGCTATAAATTCAAACCGATCGGCCAGGTTGATGGAATAATACTGGTCGCCCAGGGTATAATGAACCGTTTTGCCATCGGCACTCCAGTGCAGGTTAATGCCGGCATCTTTTGAAACCAGTTTTACCGGTACAGCAATGGATGTGGCCGAAAGATCAATTGTTTTTCCTGTTTGCGGAAAAGCCGCCACATATACTTTGTGCAGGTCTACAAATGCCACCCAGTTTCCATCGGGCGAAAGCACATACTGGCTTCCATACTGGCTTTTGAAAATTATTTTTTCATCGCTGCCGTCTTTTTTGCAGCTGGCAAAACTGCTGCGGTTTTGCTGGTAAAAGATCCGCTCTCCGGTTTTATCAAATTTTGGTTCGCTTCCTTTATCTGTTACAAAATTTGCTTTACCGCCTTCGGCAGAAATGATGTAAATGCCGGGGTTTACATTGAATGTATTGCCCATGGTATTATCACCGCCGTCTTTATCATAAGCGATCCATTTTCCATCGGCACTAAAAGAAGGCATGCGGTAAATGGCTTTTTCGGTACTTATTTTTTTAGACTTTCCGGAGGCCAGGTTCAATACATGAATGGCGCCCATGGTGGTATCACTCCAGCTTACATATACCAGTGTTTTTTCCATCGGCGCTGAAAGAAGGTTCTGCTTCCTGGGTCGGTACTATTCGTTAGCCGAACAGGTTTTCCATCGGGCAATTGTTTTTTCCATAAATAACCGATCGCATTAAATACCAATAATTTTTCATCGGGCGATGTAACGGCATGGCGGATCACGTTCACAGTAAACAGATCGGGATTGATGTTTTGTTTAAAACGGACCGCGGCTGTTATTTTTTGTTTTACGTTGCAGGTAAATGGAATTACGGTGGCTTCATTGGTACCGTTGGCATTAATGCGCAGGATATTTCCGCCACTCCAGATAATAATTTCTTTTCCGCCTGGCATCCAGTTGAACCCGGTGTACACCCCAAAGATGCACCAGGCTTCCTGCTGGTCTTTGCTGAGCTTATCGTACACGGGCCATTCTTCGCCACTTTCCATATTGCGTACATATAAAACAGTTTTTGTCCGCACCCGTTTTACGAATGCCAGTAATTTTCCATCGGGCGAAATCTGCGGACGAAAAGCGCTGCCGCCGCCACCGGTAATATTTTCGATGGTACCTTTTTTACGGTCAAAACGCCTGATAATATAAATCTGGTTGTTTGGATCTTTATTGTACTGAAAAAAACCACCGGGGTACATGTCTTCGCTATAGTAAATATATTTTCCGTCGGCAGATGCAGAAGGTTCGTTGAGGTCCTGCTGGCTGTTTTTCTTTTCGGTAAGCTGCAGGCCTTCGCCGCCGCTTATATGGTAGATCCACAATTCGCCTGCACCCAGTGAGCGGCCACTGGTGAAATGCTTGCGGGCTATAATATAATTGCCATCGGCGCTCCATACAGCATTGTTCAGCAGGCGGAAGCTTTCTTTGGTTACCTGTTTGGCATTGCTGCCGTCTTTATCCATCATCCAGATATTATCGCCACCGCCCGCATCGCTGGTAAAAAGTATTTTCTTACCATCGGGACTGAAGCGTGGCTGTACTTCATAGGCAAGGCCCTGCCTTAAAACCTTTGCGGTGCCGCCGTTAACGGGCATGGTATAAATATCGCCCAGCATATCAAAAGTAATTTCTTTTCCATCGGGCGATACGTCCACATTCATCCAGGTGCCTTCATTTACGGTAAATGAAACCTCTTTATATACAGCACCGGGCGGATTGTTTACATCCCATTTTTTGTCTTTATCCTGTGCATAAGATAAAAAGCAGGTAAATAAAAGGCAGGAGCTAATGATTTTTTTGGCGTACATCGGTTAAAATTTTTGAGTACGTGAAGGTAATAATTATCGACTGACCGGCAGGAGAAATTCTGCTAAAACGATGGGGATGATACAAAAGCGTAAAACCCTTTGTTCGCATATAATAGCAGCCATTTCAGTTATAAATTCCATCCCGGCTTCCTTATCTTTGCAGCCTTAATTTTTGATCATGTTCAACCAACGCACCAGGATAAAAGAGCTGCTGGCATCTGACCAGGTAAACTATCAAACCACGGTTATGGGATGGGTTCGCAGTTTCCGCAATAACCAGTTTATAGCCCTCAATGACGGCAGCACCAACAGTAATCTCCAGGTGATGGCCGAACTGGGCCTGCTCGATGAGGCTACCATCAAACGCATTACCACCGGCGCCTGTATTAAAGCCAGCGGGCAGGTGATCGCTTCCCTGGGTAAGGGACAAAAAGTGGAACTGAAGGCGGCTTCAATTGAAATTCTGGGCGACAGCGATGCAGAAAAATTTCCGCTGCAGCCAAAAAAACACAGCCTGGAGTTTTTACGGGAAATTGCCCATCTCCGTTTCCGCACCAACACTTTTGGCGCCATATTCCGTGTAAGGCATAGCCTTGCCTTTGCCGTACATAAATTTTTTAACGATAAAGGCTTTGTGCACATGCACACGCCCATCATTACCGCCAGCGACGCTGAAGGTGCCGGAGAAATGTTTAAGGTAACCACGTTCCCGCTTGATGGAACGGCCCCAAAAAACGAGGATGGCAGCATTAATTTTAAAGAAGATTTTTTTGGCCGCAGCACGAACCTTACCGTAAGCGGACAGCTGGAGGGGGAACTGGCAGCCATGGCATTTAGTGATATTTACACTTTTGGCCCCACTTTCCGTGCCGAAAACAGCAATACCACCCGCCACCTGGCAGAGTTCTGGATGATAGAACCCGAAATGGCTTTTTATGATTTGGAAGACAATGCAAAACTTGCAGAAGAGTTCATCAAATACATCATCCGTCATGCCATGGAAAACAATGCAGAAGACCTGCAGTTTTTAAACCAGCGGCTGGATGAAGAAGAAAAACAAAAACCACAAAATGAGCGCAGCGAAATGAACCTCCTGCAAAAACTGGAATTTGTAGTGAACAACGATTTTCAGCGCCTCACTTATACCGAGGCCATTGAAATATTAAAAGAGAGCAATCATAACAAGAAAAAGAAATTCCAGTACCTAATCAGCGACTGGGGCGTAGACCTGCAGAGCGAGCACGAGCGCTACCTGGTGGAAAAACATTTTAAAAAACCGGTGATCCTTACTAATTACCCGGCCGCGATCAAGGCATTTTATATGCGGCTCGATGAAAACTGCGAACCCGGCAGGCAAACTGTTTCTGCTATGGATATTCTTGCTCCCGGCATCGGCGAAATTGTAGGCGGCAGCCAGCGGGAAGAAAGGTATGATAAACTGGTACAGCGCATGAACGAAATGCATATACCCACCGAAGAGCTCGACTGGTATTTAGATACCCGGCGTTTTGGAGCCTGCCCGCATGCCGGTTTTGGATTGGGCTTTGAGCGGATGGTGCAGTTTGTTACGGGTATGACCAATATCAGGGATGTAATTGCGTTTCCGCGGTATCCGAAAAGTGCGGCGTTTTAAAGAAGTCGGGTTTTAAAAACCTGAGCGTTTTATCCTCATAAATTAATCTTTAACTGCCTGATTCGTTTAATAAGAAAAGGAATCATTCTTTCTGATTAATGAGCCGGGATCAAGATTGAGACCTGTATATCCAGGGTGTTTTTTTATTCGTGCCCAATTTTTTTCCGTTACTGCACCGCTTCATTTGCAGCAGGCAAAACTGCCAGGGTCCATCCTGCAGTTGTATGGTTTTTCACTTTATCGGAAAAGATAAGGTTTCGCAAAGATGCGGTTAGCACCCCCGAGGCCACAGGCCCTAAAAAACTCATGGCAGTGGAAGAGTTGTTTTTGCTGATAATGGCCGATACCGCCCCGGTAACAGCAATACCCATAACACCGTAAATGACTTCAGCCGCCGGCCTGAAACTGCTGTATTTCCTGAAACCCGTGATATCGTTGATAAGCAATGTTTGCACCGCCTGTTTTTTTTGAAACAGTTTCCTTCGGGGAGCAAGGGTAATACTGCTGTCGGTGATGGAGGAAACAAAGCCGGTTGCTTGCTGCGGTCTTTCCATATAACCGCTGTACAAGAAGCTTACGAGATCTTTTGTTTTAATAACAACCGCCCGGCTGCTGTCGGCCCTGGTAAATACAAGCCGGTTTTGGGCCGGGAGCTGAAGGGTTATCACGATAAAAAGTACCAGCAAAAGAGGTCTCATGGCTTTGATTTTGGGGGTTAAAAGATTTAAGGTAGGAAAATTTTTAATGCAGCGAACATGCTCATTTAAAATATATTTGTCCAAAGATTGATAATATGAAAAGGAAAAACCTGCTCGATTATGTTTTTACACCGATCGATTTTTTACTTGGTACAAGAAAAGTAGTGCAGGTAAATCCCACGGTTATTCCCGAAAGAAAAGAATCGGGCGTGGTAACCGCTATCAATGTATATGAGTACGAAAAAGAAAAAATGGACGCTCATATTCTGAAAGAGGTAAAAGATTGTTTTCCTTACCTGCAGTCAAAATCAAATACCTGGATCAATGTAGACGGGCTTAAGAAGGATGAAGTGGAGGAGCTTTGCCTTCATTACAATATTCACCCGCTCATTGTGGAAGATATTCTAAGTGTCGGGCAGCGGGCAAAAACAGACGAGATCAATGGACTTGTTTTTTGCCTGCTCAATATGCTTTATTTTAATGAAGATGATTCTTCCCTGGAAACCGAGCAGGTTAGTATCATCCTGGGAAAAAATTATGTGATCAGCTTCCAGGAAGATGCCCGGCGGGATGTGTTCAATCCGTTGCGGGAGCGCCTTAAAGTCAACGCCAGTAAAGTGAGGCAGAATGGAAGCGATTTTTTGTTTTACAGTTTGATCGACCTGGTGGTGGACAATTATTTTATCATTATGGAAAAACTGGGAAACAAGATCGAATTACTGGAAGAACAGATCGTGCGGAGCCCCAATACAAAAAGCCTGGCAAAGATCAATATGCTGCGCAAAGAGATGATCGTGCTTAAAAGAAATGTGGCGCCCGTGAGGGAAATGGTGAGCGGTATCCTGCGCAGCGAAAGTGACCTGATTGAAACAAGAACCGAAAAATATTTTAAGGACGTGTACGATCATATTGTTCAGGCAGCCGACCTTTCAGATAACTACCGCGATATGATGATGAACCTGCACGACCTTTATATCAACAATGTAAACCTCAGGATGAATGAAGTGATGAAAGTGATGGCAGTGGTAACCTGCCTGCTTGCCCCCGCAACGGTTATCGGCGGTATTTTTGGGATGAACTTCGACCTTATTCCCTTCATGCACCATAAATGGGGCTTCTTTATTTCGGTGGCATTAATGCTGCTGATCCCTTTACTAATGATAAGGATGTTCAGAAAAAGAGGATGGTTCTAAGATGGTTTTTGCAGCGGTTTCTTAAAAACCGGCACCGTGCTGCACGGTTCTCCGTACATGATGCTTTTTGCCACAGGCCTTAATTTTTGTGTTATTTCCACATAAGCGGCTACCGGTATGGGTTTTTCCCCGCAGCCTTTTATCACCACCCGCTGGTCTGTATAATCTTCTGCCGAGATGGCGGCAATATTTTGCAGCAATATTTTCTGCAGGACTTCTTCCGGACTTCCAAATACAATTTCTTTGGCCACCGGTTTCAGTAAACTGGCCGCAAGCATATAGGCCCACATAGGGATAACGGCATCTGCCGTGCAGGTAAGTGCAACGATCTTATTTTCAAACGGTTTTACATCAAGGACCTTCAGCGCTTCCCTGAAATCCTTTTCTTTTAAGATCAGGCCCATGAAAAGATAATCTTTCATATCAAAAACCAGGATCTCCTCTGCAGGAAAATATTTTTCAAGGTCAAGCGTAATGATACCGCTTTCCGCCACCTTATTTACAAATGCATCGCTCATAAAAAAATTTAACCGGTCACCAATTTCCATCCACCCCATTCGTGTTTTTCCATAATTCGTGTTTTCCGTGTTCAGCCTACAAAATTACAAAATAAAAAAACCGGCCCTGTAAAAGCCGGCTTATATAAGTTTCGCTAAACGGAAATTAATAGAACTTACTCCTTTGGTCCTTGATGCTGGCCTGTTTTCTGAGGCTTTCGTACCAGTTTCCCACCTGCTGGCGAAGGGCTGCAATACGGCTGCCTGCCTGTGCCATTGCGGCTTCGGGGCTTACTGTATTCTTGGGCTGAATGCCAATCGTTTTCAATAAATAAACAGCAGAAGCACCGGCAATGGCTTGCGATACCTTTGTTTGGTAATCTTTGTTGAAAGCGGCGCCAATCAATTTTGGTTCAATACCAATACCATTCAGCATTTGAGAAGCCATGGTTATACTGGAATCTGCTCCTGCCACAGCTACCTGCCTGTTATAAGCTGCAGCGGCCGATTCGAGCGTGGGGTTGGCGCCCAGTTTTGTTTTTATGATCTCAGCTTTTTTCTGGTTGCGGATAATGGCTTCGGCGCCACTGCGGGCTGTGGAAGCATCCTGTGTGCCTTCTTTTACTTCGGCATCTACGGTAGCCACTATAAAGGCGTCGCCCACGCCTAAAGGTTCGCTTACATCGCCTACTTTTTGGTCAAATGCCCATTTTATAAGGTTTCTTGCATCCTGGAGCGCACCTGCACTAAAATCGTTTTCTTTTACAATGGTAGGAACCTGGGTTATTTGAAGACCATTTTTAGCAGCATAAGAGCTGAGCGCTTTTGCATTTTTTTGTGCAGAAGCTTTTGTGGCTTCATTACTTGCATTATTAATAGTGGCCTCGCTTGCAATGATATCTTTTGCCAGGTAGGCAATTTTATAGGCGGGTTTAAAGTCTTTTTGGCCGGTTACCTCAATTACATGGTAACCAAATTGCGTCTTTACCACATCCTTATTGCCAATAGGTTTTGTAAAAACAAATTCGTTGAATTCGGGTACCATTCTTCCATATTCAAAATAATCGTAGTTGCCACCTTTTGAGGCACTTCCCGGATCAGTAGAATATTTTGACGCTAATGCAGCAAAATCGGCGCCGCCTTTAACCGCAGCCAGAATACTGTCGGCCAGTTTTTTTGCGCTGCTGTCGGGCATTATTTCTTCTCCTTTTTCATTTGCCATAGAAATAAGGATATGCCTTGCCTTGGCGCTATCTGGCAATTCTTTACTGCCCAGTACTTTTGCCAAAACATACATTCCATTTTCAAATAATGGTCCCACTACAATACCTGCAGGGTATTTTAATATAGAGTCTATCTGCCTGGTTTGCAGTTTAGCTTTTGGTAAAAATTCATCCTGAAACTGGATCGTACTCATATTGCGGGCTACAAATGCTTTTGCATTGCTGTCGGCCTGGAAGGGGGCTTTCAGATCTTCCACCAGCTTCCTTGCCTGCTGGCTGTCTGCAGCATTTGGCAACTGGCTAAAAGAAATATAAGATATTTTCCGGCCGGCTTCCTGTTTGAATAATTCTTTGTTCTTTGCCACATACGCAGTCACATCTGCATCACTTACCTGTATACTGCTGTCTGATATTTCTGAGTAGGGGATGGCCACATAATTAATGCTGGCAAAATTATTTGCCTCCGCGGTTTCTTTTTCCTGCATCCAGGCGGGATAGTAAGCGCTGGCGCTTAGCAGGCTGCTGTATTTATTTACAATACTTCCGAGTTTGGCCGGTTCCACTATTTGAGCATTGGCGGCTTCTCTTTGGGCGCCTTTTAATTTTTTAATATTGGCCCAAACTTCCTGTGCCCTGGCAATATCCAGTTTACCGGTTGTTTGATCTGCCAGGCCCTGCTGCATAAAAGGATTTGCCTGGTCGCTGCTGAATAACAAGGCAGTAAGTTCTTTAGGGGTAAACCTGATACCCAGTTTATCTGTTTCGGAAAAAAATATTCTTTCGGCCACTATCTGGTTCCACATCTGGTCGCGCATCTGGTAAATACGGGTTCCGGTGGGCCGCTGCTGACTGCGCTGCTCTTCCTGGTCTTCCAGTTGCTTTACACGGGCAGCAAATTCCGTATTTGAAATACTTTCTCCGTTCACACTTCCAATATCATTGTTCATTCCCCCGCCAAAAAGCTGGGCACCTCCCTGCTGGGCATCCATTAAGATAAACCCTATCAAACTGAGGGCAATAACGGCAATAACAATAGCCGCACCTTTGTCACGAATATTCTGAATAATCTGCATTGTACTGGTATATTAGTTTTTTGGACGGCAAAAATAGTGTAAAAAAGCTTACGCACATTTTTAATTTTTAATGTGGATAACCCTTAAAATTCAATAGGGCAGCCGGTTACGGGTTTTTTTGAAACTATAAAAATTTGGTTATAAAAACAGGCTGTTTTTTAATTAACATCCTGCTGTTGAAAACAGCATTTTTATGTGAATAAGGCATTTTTTTAAAATTTTAAAGGGTGGGCAAAATGCTCAGAATAAATATTGGAAAACCGGCCAAAAAGCACATCAGGTGTTTTTGAAAAATTTATTAGAATTGAATCCACAGCACCCCTCCTCAATTTCCTGTAAATAATTTTCCCCGAAGCTGGTTTTCAACAATGGTGGATTAAGCAGAATACGATTGGCTTAAGAATGCATAAACACACTATTATAAGTAATATATTAAATGTGAATTAATTGTACATAAGGGTGAATAAATTAAAATTTCTAATTTTACAATTGTTCCGTACAATAAAGTTTCAACATATTAACAGCCCTAATAGTAATAGGGGATTATATAAATAAATAGTATTAATACATATTATGGCAGATATTAACACAGCTCAAACTGAAATTTTACAAAAAGGATTTTTGGATATGGAGGTGGATCCTTCACTGGATTTATTTGCAGAAATTGAAAAACTTAAAAAAGAAAAAAATGCCATTGTGCTGGCGCATTACTACCAGGAGCCGGATATACAGGATGTAGCCGATTATATCGGCGACAGCCTGGGACTTGCCCAAAAGGCACAAAGCACGCAGGCCGATATGATCGTTTTTGCCGGTGTGCATTTTATGGCCGAAACAGCTAAAATATTAAACCCTTCAAAAAAAGTGGTTTTACCCGATCTCAATGCAGGCTGTTCCCTCAGCGATTCTGCGCCACCGGCTTTATTTAAAGCATTCAGGGATAAACACCCCGATCATATTGTGATCACCTACATCAACTGCAGTGCAGGTATGAAGGCCCTGAGCGATATCATCTGCACCAGCAGTAATGCTCAAAAAATTGTGGAAAGCCTGCCTGCTGATCAAAAGATCATATTTGCTCCCGATAAAAACCTGGGGGCCTACATCAACAAACAAACAGGCAGTAATATGGTTTTATGGAATGGCGCCTGTATGGTGCACGAAATATTCAGTCTCGAAAAGATCACCAAACTAAAAGTGCGTCACCCAAATGCAAAACTGATTGCGCATCCGGAATGTGAAGAACCTATTTTGAGGATTGCAGATTTTATTGGAAGTACCACCGGTTTACTGAAATATGCCCAAACAAGTCATTACACTGAATTTATTGTTGCCACAGAATCGGGCATCCTTCACCAGATGCAGAAAAGCTGCCCAACAAAGACCTTTATACCTGCTCCGCCCGACAATGCCTGTGCATGCAACGATTGCCCCTACATGAAGCTTAATACGCTTGAGAAGCTGTATATCTGCATGAAGTATGAACAGCCGGAAATATTGATGGAGGAAGAACTGCGCTTAGCTGCAAAAAAGCCAATTGACCGTATGCTGGAAATTAGTGCACAATACGGATTATAGTTTTTTATCATAATATTTTGATAAGCATTCAGGATAAAATGACTTATCTTTTTTCCTTGAAAATATTCAGGCATATACCATTTCTCAAAACAGTGCTGCTTTACAGCCTTACAGCTTTTGGCGGCCCGCAGGGACACCTGGGTATGATGCTTAAGATATTTGTAAATAAGCGCCGTGATGTTACGGAGGAAGAGTTGATCGAGTATAATTCATTTTGCCAGCTTTTACCGGGTGCCAGCAGTACACAAATTCTTACACTGATCGGTTATAAACGGGGTGGTGTTATTCTTGCAACACTTACGCTCATCATTTGGATACTGCCGGCTGCAGTTATCATGGGCGCTTTGTCTTTTTTGATTTCAAAGAACACGGAATCAAGGCTGGTGGAAGGGCCGCTCAAATTCATTGGGCCCATGGCCATCGGTTTCCTGGTGTATGCGGCTGTACGTTCTTTTGGTATTTCTGTAAAAAGCCTTATCACACAGGTGATCATGCTTGTGAGTATGCTGGCTACTTTTTTCTTTTTTCGCACTCCCTGGATTTTCCCGGCCCTCATTGTTGCGGGTAGCATTGCTACCAACATCAGTAGTAAGCGTATCCCAGAAATGGAGAAAATAAGACCGAGGCAAATCAAATGGACGAATATCTGGCTCTTTGTAGTGATCTTTGTCATTGCAGGTATTTTAAGTGAAGTGGCCCGTAAACAGGAATGGGAAAACAGGAAAGCGTTTAATCTTTTTGAAAACTATTATCGCTTTGGCAGTTTTGTTTTTGGAGGGGGTGATGTATTGCTTCCGATGATGCTTGACCAGTATGTGGAACGGCCGGTGGCCCCAAAAGTTGCTGTAAAAAATCCCAATGCTATAAAGCTGGAACGTAACGACCTGCTCACCGGATTTGGCCTGGTAAGGGCAATCCCGGGTCCGGTGTTTTCAGTAACAAGTTATACCGGCGGACTTACGCTGAAGGAGGAAGGAAAGCGCATGCAGTTGCTTGGCTGCCTCATTGGTACCGTGGCCATTTTTTTACCCAGTGCACTGCTTGTTTTATTTTTCTTTCCGGTATGGCAATACCTAAAAAAATATGTGATCGTTTACCGCTCGCTCGAAGGGATCAATGCCGTGGTGGTGGGTGTGATGTGGGCGGCATCGCTTTATCTTTTTAAAACCATGCATCTCGATAGTTTCAGTTTCATAAACATGATGAGTTATTTCATTATAGCAGGTACATTTGTTTTGCTCCGCTTTACAAAATTACCGCCTCCGTTCATTGTGCTGGGCTGTATCTTACTGGGCTGGGTTCTCTGATGGGGAGCGGTAGTAATGATGCTTTTCAATTTCTTCCAGTACAGCATCTGTTACGAGGTAGCGTACCGACTTTCCTTCTCTTATCATATTCCTTATATGGGTGGATGAAATTTCGAGCAGGGGTGCATCCAGTATGCTGATGGTTGCCCCGAAATCATTTTCAATTTCAAAACCAGGGCGCCTGTAAATGTAGATGGGATAGTTTTTTGTGAGTGTCCTGTAATTCTTCCATTTATCTATATTCTGGAAGCCATCACTTCCCATTACGATAGAAAACTGATGCTTGGGATATTTTTCCGATAAATAGGCAAGTGTCTTAACCGTATAAGATGGTTTTGGTAATTTGAATTCAATATTGCTGGCCTTTAACCTGTTTTCTCCTTCAATGGCTGCCCGAAGCATCGACAACCGGTGATTTTCATTTAAAAGAGAATGGGAGTTCTTAAAAGGATTTTGCGGAGAAACAATAAACCAAAGTTCATTCAAATTAGTATTTTGTATAATGTGTTTTGCAATGATCAGGTGTCCAACATGAACTGGATTAAATGAACCAAAATACAGGCCAATGTTCATATTATAATAAATTGAATATCAAAAATTTAAATCTCTTCAACCAGGATATGTTCCGCTTCATCCAGCCTTAGGCTTAACCGGTAGCCGGCCACAGTTATTGAGATGGGATCTTTAAATGGGGCAATTTGTTCCACCGTTATGGTTTCGCCGGGTACACAGCCCATTTCCATAAGTTTGAGAAAAATATCATCGTTTTCAAATGATTTGATAACCACTTGCTTACCAACCTTTATTTCTGAGAGTTTTTTATCAGTCATTGCATCATTCATTGGGGTACAAAGTTAGTTCTTTGAGATTGTGACTAATTTCGATATACAGAAAATTGGTATGGAAATTAAATTTCATTTTGAACAACCGGTGAGCCTTCTAGGGAGAGCCCAACTAAAGCAATTTATTCCCCTCATTTTTAAAAGGGAGCGAAAGCGCCTTCAATCTCTCCATTATATTTTTTGCAGCGATGAATACCTGCTTAAGATCAACAGCGATTTTCTGCAGCATGATTTTTACACAGATATTATCACTTTCGATCTTACAGCACCCCATGCAAACGGAATTGAGGCCGAGATCTATATCAGCGTTGACCGTGTGCGGGATAATGCCCGGCAATTTAAAACGAGTATAAAAGAGGAGTTGCACCGGGTGATCTTTCACGGTGTATTACATTTATGTGGTTATAAGGACAAGGGCCCCAGGGCCGAAAAGCGAATGAGAGCCAGGGAAGATGAATGGCTGGCATTATATTTTTCCTGAATGTTCCCCGAATCACGGTTTCTTAAGGGAACAAAAAATAAATGTTCCCCGAATCACGGTTTCTTAGGGGAACAAATATAATTTTGGTTAATGGGAAAGAAAAGACCAGAGGAACTTGTTACGCAAAGCCTTGAAAAATATAGGGAAAAAAAGAAGTGGCAACTTGCATTGAGACGCTATATTTTGGAAAAAAAACCAAGTTCATTTTATGCTAGCTACTTTGGATTGGGAATTAGTGATATTAGAAATTGGATTGAAATGCAATTTACAGAGGGAATTAACTGGGGTAACTTTGGAAAAGCATGGCAATTTGACCACATCGTTCCAGTAGCTTATTTTGACTTTTCAGTAGAAGAAGACCTCTTGTTATGTTGGAATTTTATAAATATAAGAGTAGAAAAAGGCGATTTGAATAGAATAAGAGGGAATAGGGTAGACGTTCTGGGTGTTAGAACTTATTTTGAGCAACTGTATAAAGAAACAGGCTTTTATTTGTGCAAAAAAATGTTGGATAAAATTGAATCGGCAGAAATCTCTTGTATTGATACTAGTATTCCGATGTATAAATTCCTCATTTCAAATAGGGAAAGGTTTGAAAAAATAAATTCTTTCACTAAAGATGAATTCAATAGGCTGAATGCAGGGCTTACAATTGAAGATATTATGTTAGAAAGGGACATCCTCCGAAAGTATGGACAATAGTACCTTAGATTCCTGCCCCAGCTTTCTTAATTTTGCTCCCCATGTTTCAAAAATACGATGTCATAGTAGTAGGAGCGGGTCATGCAGGTTGCGAAGCCGCCGCCGCCGCTGCCAATATGGGTAGTAAAGTGCTGCTTGTAACGATGAACATGCAAACCATTGCCCAAATGAGCTGTAATCCGGCCATGGGCGGAATTGCCAAAGGACAAATTGTGCGGGAAATAGATGCCATGGGCGGCTATAGTGGTATTGTGAGCGACCGGAGTATGATCCAGTTCAGGATGCTCAACAGGAGTAAGGGACCCGCCATGTGGAGTCCAAGGGTGCAGAGCGACCGGATGCTGTTTGCCTCTACCTGGAGGGAAATGCTCGAAAAAACGCCCAATATCGATTTTTACCAGGATATGGTCAATAGCCTTTTGGTGGAACAAGGCATTGTAAAAGGGGTTGTTACCGGGCTCGGACATAAAATTGAAGCAAAAGCCGTGGTTTTAACCAATGGAACTTTTTTGAATGGGGTGATCCACATTGGCGAAAAACATTTTGGCGGAGGACGGGTGGCAGAAAAAGCCGCAACCGGTATTACGGAGCAACTGGTTTCGCTTGGCTTCGAAAGCGCCCGACTTAAAACCGGTACACCTCCACGGATAGATGGCCGCAGCCTCGATTACAGCAAAATGGAAGAGCAAAAAGGTGATGATGACATAACAGGCTTTAGCTACCAGGAAACACCCAAACTTAAATCCGCAGAGCAGCGCAGCTGCTGGATCACCTATACCAGTCCGCAGGTACATGATATTTTAAAAACGGGTTTCGAAGCAAGCCCCATGTTCCAGGGCCGCATACAGGGTACGGGCCCAAGGTATTGCCCGAGTATAGAAGATAAGATCAACCGTTTTGCAGAGCGTGACCGTCACCAGCTTTTTGTAGAACCAGAGGGATGGAATACGGTGGAAATATATGTGAATGGATTTTCCACCTCCCTGCCCGAAGAGGTTCAATTGAAAGCATTAAGGATGGTTCCGGGTTTTGAAAACTGTAAAATGTTCAGGCCCGGGTATGCAATAGAATACGACTATTTTCCACCAACACAGTTAACGGCCAGCCTGGAAACAAAGCTGATCAAAAACTTGTTTTTTGCCGGGCAAATTAACGGAACCACCGGGTATGAAGAAGCGGCCTGCCAGGGATTAATGGCCGGTATCAATGCGCATCAAAGCTGTGCAGCGGGAAATGCACTGATACTTAAAAGAAGCGAAGCTTATATTGGTGTTCTTATTGACGATCTTATTAACAAGGGAACAGATGAACCCTATCGCATGTTTACGAGCCGGGCAGAATTCCGCACACTTTTACGGCAAGACAATGCCGATTTACGCCTTACGGAGCTGAGTTATAAACTGGGCCTCGCCAGCCAGGAACGAATGGAAAGGGTAAAAGAAAAGCAAAAACAAATTACAAATATAATTAATATATTTAACACTACAAACGTTGAGCCTACTGAAGCCGAAGCTTATCTGCTCGGCATTGGTTCATCGCCCATGAGTGCCAAGCAAAAGCTGGGGCAATTAATCCTGCGGCCATCGGTTACAATTAAGCATTTGATGGATAAAATACCGGCCGTGGCCGAAAAGCTGAATGGTTTTGATAACGAGTCGCTGGAACAGGCAGAAATTCAAACCAAGTACGAAACATACCTGGAAAAAGAAAGGGAATTGGTAGGCAAAATGAGCCAATTGGAAAATCTTTCCATACCACACAATTTCGACTACGAAAAATTAGTTTCTCTTAGCGCTGAAGCAAAACAAAAATTTAAAAAAATTCAGCCCCAAACCCTGGGCCAGGCAAGTCGGATAAGCGGGGTAAACCCCAGCGATGTACAGATCTTGATGGTTTATATGGGCAGGTAAACATCAAATAAAAATGTATAAAAGAATGGAAATATTGGTAAATCCGGAAATGGAAAAATCAGTCATTTTTGATCAAATTGACGCCTTTTTGGCCAAAAATGACCTAAAAATTGATAAAAAAGACGAAAAACGGCCTTGGGGAGGTTTTTTTGTAATTGACGAAAATGACGCAGAAAAGTTCATTGCAAAGTTTTTTTCAAACCTCAAAAAGGACGACCTGGCCATATCTGGTAAATTAAGTCCTAAAATATTATTGGTAGCTCCCCAAAAGCGCCTGAGCTGGCAATATCATTTCCGCAGGGCCGAAATTTGGAAACTCATTGGCGGGGAAGCTGGAGTGGTTACCAGCGACGACGATGATGAAAAGGAAACCCGTCATTTATCCATTGGAGAAAGGGTAGAATTAAAAAAGGGTGAGCGCCACCGGCTGATCGGTTTAGATAACTGGGGTGTAATAGCAGAAATATGGAGGCATACCGATGCAGAAAATCCCAGCGATGAAGATGATATCGTAAGGCTGCAGGATGATTTTGGCCGTTAATAATTTTTCCCGTTTTAAATAATTGCGGGTATATTTATACTTCAACACAATTCAAATGAAAAGAAATACTTTCTTCATACTGGCTGTTTTCAATATTCTATTGATGGCATGCAATAGTAATGATTCCACACCTGAACGGGATAATTCAATTGTTCCTCCTGCTGCAAACAGCAGTATTACAACTCCCGATACCAATAAAGCACCACAACTAAACCAGGTTCCACAGTCCCTGCCTGCTGCTTCAAATACGCCGGCAATTACAACAGGAACACAGGCGCCCAATGTTACGGTAGCGCCCCAGCAGGCTAAAACAGCTCCGGGCATGAACCCGCCACATGGCCAGCCAGGACATCGCTGCGATATTTCTGTAGGTGCGCCATTAAATTCTGCTCCTGCCGCCGCTGCCGCTCCTGCCCCTGTAGCCGCTCCGGTTACCACTACCAGCAACGTTCCGGTCACCACTACAGCAACTCCGGCCAAAACAGCTCCGGGCATGAACCCGCCGCATGGCCAGCCCGGCCACCGTTGCGATATTTCTGTAGGTGCGCCTTTAAATTCGCCTCCTACAAATAAAACAGCAGCTCCCACAACGCCACCCGTAAACGTAAACCCGGTAGCTGCCGACCCCAAAGCAGACCGTGTACTTCCTGCAGAAGCAGTTAAAAAGGCAGCAGACAGTTCAAAAAATTAAATGAAGAAACAAACAAGCTCCTGTCAGGCCCGGCAACGATAAGTATTTTTATAAACCCGGCATCGGGGAAGCCCGGTACCGCGGTAAAGCTCGGGCAATGGATCGCTGCAGAGCTTAATAAAAGGGACATGTCATTCCGGGTATTTGAAGGCAATTGGCCACCTGCGCTTGATGAATGTGAAGAAGCCTGGATCATTGGTGGAGACGGAACCATTAATTATTTCCTGAACAAATACCGCGACATTAACATACCGCTTGCCATTTTTAAAGGCGGCACGGGTAATGATTTTTTTTGGAAATTATATGGCGAGATGCCTGCAGAAAAACAACTTGATCATGTTTTGAAGGCGGCACCAAAGCCCATTGACGCCGCCACTTGCAACAATAAAATTTATACAAACAGTTCCGGTGTGGGCTTCGATGGGGAAGTGCTTCGCTCCATGGATTCTATCCGCTGGCTCGGTGGCCATATCGGCTACTTACTGCTGGTAGTTAAAAATGTATTTAGTTACAAAGAACCCCTGCTTAAAATAACAGCCGGAAAAACTGAAATTCAGGAAAAATTTCTGCTGGCTTCTGTCAATAACTCGAGCCGTACCGGCGGTGGATTTTTAATAACCCCGCAGGCTTCCCTTACAGATGGAAAGCTTGACCTGATGCTTTGCAAACCATTGCCTGTTTGGAAGCGTTTGAAATACCTGCCACTTTTGGAAAAAGGAGATCATACCGGGCTTCCTTTTATTGAAACAAGCCAACATACAGAAGTGATCATTGAATGTGAAAAAGAGCTGTATGCCCAATTGGACGGAGAGCTCATAAGCGCTAAGGTTTTTCACTATAAAATTTTGCCCGGTTACCTGCAGCTGAAGTACTAAAAAATTAAGGCTTAACTTTATCATATGGCTTTTTCGTGGTTCAGACGATTTACAAAAAGAACATTGGTGCTCATAAACCTGCTGCTGGCAGCCCTTTTTCTTATTGGTTGCTATGTATCCTGGTTTAACCCCCGGCACTTTTGGTTTTTGGGTTTTCTGAACCTGGGGTCAGCATATCTCCTGACAGCCCTGCTGCTATTTCTTTTTTTCTGGCTTTTTGTGAAACCTAAATTTTCATTGATTGGTATCATAGCCCTGTTACTGGCCTGGGTACCCTTAAAGCACCTGGTGAAAATCCGGTTTCCCGAAAAATTTTCGATTCAAAAAAAGGAAGGAACCCTCCGGGTGATGAACTGGAACGTGGAACATTTTGCCATTCTTGAAAACAAAACACACCCCGAAAAAAAAGAACAGATGCTGAACCTCATCAACCAGTACCAGCCAGACCTGATCTGCATGCAGGAAGCGGTGGTGAGCGACAGTGTTTCGGGGGCCATCAATTACCTTCCCGATATCATGAACAAACTGGGAATAGGCTATTACCATTATTCCTATAATAAAAAGATAGATTTTGACAGCAAGCACCGTTTTGGCATACTGATACTTTCCAGATATCCTTTGGCAAGCAGGCATACGATTAGTTATGAACCCTACGATTATAATTCCATTTTTCAGTATGTTGATGTTATGAAAGAAAAGGATACCATCCGGCTGTATAACCTGCACCTGCAGTCTATGAAATTTTCTGATACCAACAGGTATTATATAGAAAACCCGGGCATAGAATCAAAAGAAGACCTGCGCCAGTCGAGAAACATCATCTCAAAATTCAAGAAGGGATTTTTAATGAGGTATGTACAGAGCAACAGGATTCAAAAATCGCTTGAAGCCTCCCCTTTCCCGGTAATTGTTTGCGGCGATTTTAATGATGTACCCAACAGCTATGCTTATAATACCATTGGCAAGGGAATGAAGAATGCCTTTGCAGAAAAAGGGACCGGTGTTGGCCGTACATTTTTCGGCATATCGCCCACCCTGCGCATTGATCATATATTTGCAGACAGCCATTTCAATGTAGAACAATTTATAAGGCTGCGCAGGACCCTGAGCGACCATTTTCCAATAATTGCCGATCTTTCTTACAACAAAAGCAATAAATAAAAAATCACCAGGAGGCTGGTGATTTAAATAAAGTATATATTTCGTGATCTTACTGGATGGTCCAGGTTTCCCTTCCTCTTAATAATTTATCCAGGTCGCCTTCTCCTTTCTGGGCCACCGCATCGTTGATCTGCTGTGTGAGTGCATCTTCGTAGCAGGTGCGGTTGTTTTGGTAGAATACGCCAAAAGGCCTGGGAAGGTGCCCTTCGATTTTTGGATCATCAAACATACGTACCAGTATCTGGGCCTTATAAAAATCTTTTTCGTCGTGCACCCAAAGATCTTCAGTAGAAGCGCCTTCGCCCAGTTCCACCACCACGGGTTTAAAACCATCGAGTTTGATACCTTTATTATTATTTGCGCCAAAAACGAGCGGTTTACCCTGTTCCAGGAAAAGCGTTTCATCGGCCTTACTGGATTTTTCTGTAAACACTTCAAATGCGCGCATCGTTAAAAATATTGCAGTTCTGGTATATTTCCACAAAGGATGTTCCCTTGTGTTCGTTTGCCCTTATGAGGATCGATTGCAGGTGTTTGGGGTCCCTGTCCATACTGCGGGCCACAAAGCCGGCATCGGCGCCAAGCGCCAGGGCCATGGGGTTAAAAGGATGATCGATACTGCCAGCAGGCGTGCTCTTGGTTATCTTATTTTCTTCTGAGGTGGGCGAATACTGGCCCTTGGTAAGCCCATATATCTGGTTATTAAACACCAGCATATTGATATTAAAATTTCTGCGCAGCAGGTGAATGGTATGGTTACCGCCAATGCTGAGGCTGTCGCCATCGCCCGATACCACCCAAATGCTCAACTCGGGCCTTGCGGCTTTTAACCCGCTGGCAATAGCGGTAGCACGGCCATGAATACTGTGCATGCCATAGGTGTTCATATAATAGGGAAAGCGGCTGCTGCAACCGATACCCGATACAATTACAATATTTTCCCTTGGAATACCCAGCGTGGGCATTACCTTTTGAACCTGCGCCAAAATGGAATAATCCCCGCAGCCGGGGCACCAGCGAACTTCCTGGTCGGTTACAAAATCTTTTGCGGTTAGCGCTGCCGGGGCGGTTGTAAGGGAGTCTGACATAAAATTAAGTGTTGGTTCAAAGGTAGTAAAAAGTTTATAAGGTTAAAACCCTGTGGGCGGGTATTAAAAATATTTTCCTATGCTGAAAATCCTTGTGATAAAACCGGCAAATTGATAATGGGATTTGGTCGGCAGGATATTGATGTTATGAACGCGGGGTTTCACGGAATTATTAAAGAATGGCTGTTATGCGCTGTGAAAACCCCGCTGGGACGAAATGTTGGTTTAAAGGTAGTAAAAAGTTTATAAGGTTAAAACCCTGTGGGCGGGTATTAAAAATATTTTCCTATGCTGAAAAACCTTGTGATAAAACCGGCAAATTGATAATGGGATTTGGTCGGCAAGATATTGATGTTATGAACGCGGGGTTTCACGGAATTATTAAAGAATGGCTGTTATGCGCTGTGAAAACCCCGCTGGGACGAAAAGGTAGTAAAAAGCACTAAAAAAGAGAATACTTTTTATAAAGCACTGGCCGGGTTAAAATGAGGCATTATTTCTTATCGAACAATTTTTACGCTAAGTGAATTTTAAGCCTTCTTGCTTAACCAATAGGCAAAGAGTTGTAATAGCATATATGTATGCAACAGGTTCATCTGCATCAATTTCTTCTTTCCTTGTTTGTTTAAAATCCTCAAAGTAGTGCCAAAAATTTTCCGGTTTGTTTTCTGTAATCAAAAAAATTGGAAAGAACCTCAAAATCTCCTTAAAATGATTGGCATTATAAGAAAACTGCAGCCCCTTAGACGCTACAATAATAAATAATTTAACAGCATTAATCGCAGTGTATAATGGAAGTAAATCCGGCTCGCCATTCTCAAGCGGGTTTACATTAGAAAGATCTTCAACTTCTGCAAAAAGCAAATCCCTTGTTTCGGAATTTTCTTCAAGCCAAATTTTATCATTGATGTTAAAAAACTGGATATAACACATCTTCACAACTTTTTATGGATATCGTTCATTAATATCTTTAAAAATAATGCCGGAGCACTTTTCGTCTAAAATTTTTTGCTTGAGCCTTTCCGATACAAAATACCCGACGCCCCCGTAATTGATTCCAAAAACAGAAATTAAATCTAATTCAGAATTTTCAACAAAATTGATCTGCGTAATCTTTATAGGTCGCTTATCATAAAATGGGCTTTTATAATTGCTGTTAATTTTTGCATAACAAGCTTCTAAATATTCATCAATCGAATTATAAATCCTTTTTTCTAAGTACTGGTTACCCATGTCATTTGTAAAATAAAACTCAGTTTTTTCAACATCAATAAATCTATAATCTGAAATAAAAGGATGTATTATATACGTTTCTAAGGAACTTCCTGTTGATAAAATTGTTGCAGATTTTTTTAATTCAACACCACTAACCTTAAACTCACTTAAAATGTCATATAATTTTTTTGAAATAAATAAATCACCCGAAAGAAAGGCCACAGACATTAAGTCTGTGACCTTGGCTTTTTTGTGCAGGCGGCCATGAGGGATAATTGTATTAATCTCATCTGTTTTGCGGAAGTATAAATTCCATAACTGTTTTGGGTCATTATAATTTCCTTTAAAAACTGGTTCGGTAATTTGAGGAACGAATCCCACTTCCTTTTCAATGCTATTAAACAGTCGCCAATATTTCATTTACGGTAATATTATATTGTTAATCGATTCATTCGGGTGCGAAGAAATCCAAGCTTTAATATCATTTGCAAGATTTCTTACTAACGCTGCACATTGGTCGGCGTTATAATTATTAGAAACAGCAGTATTCCATAACTCATCTAGCTTTTGCCCAATCTTTTGATTATAGACGTTGTGCCCAATATTATGTTGAACGCTTGTTAAAGGTATTCCATTTAGTAGCTCGTTTAGATGAAATGGATCTGTTCCAGAAGCCGCCTTTTGCACTATATTTTTCGTTCCATGTTCCCAAGGAATCATATGGTGGGCAATTCTCGGATCACCAGAAGCTAAGCCTAGAACCTTCCTTAAAAGGCCCCTGTCGCCAAATTTAATAATTCCGTTTGCATCTTTGATCCATTTCAAACTTCGCCTTGAGCCATCTAATGCTATAACGGTTTTTCGTGCAAGTTTGGTGGCAGTACTGGCCCAACCGGCTATTGGAATTGCTGCTGCAAAGCTAAGGCTTGCATTCACACCATCGCCCTCAATTGCATAAATCACGCCATTAGTTATATCTGCAATTTCTCCCCAACCAGGGACAAGACCAGCTAAATCCAACATAAGGTGCGTGGTTTCTTTCATAGCGTGTATATATACCTTCCAGTTAGGCCAATCTGGATTTTCTAATTTGATAAATGCGCAAGAAATACGAAAATGTAACCAAAAATTAGGGTCAAAAGAATTTGTATTTAACGGAGATGGTAAATCACTTTTAATTGATTCAAAATGTTCTTGATCATAGGGACCTTCAATCAAATTTAACATGGATGCATGTATTGATGCCTTTGCAGCCGAAATAGTCTCTGGCGGAAAGATGTCCATATATGCCAATAATGTGTTAGGGTCTTCATCATTTAAGCTTTCAGTAAGAAATTCTTGAATACCCAATGCCACAGAAGGGTTTTGAGATAACCAATCCTTTTCATTGGTTTCAAGGGATAAAATTGCTCCTAAAAATATTACCGTTGAGGAATAGGTTGGTGAAGTTGTTGTGCTGTTATTATTTATGGGCGACCAACCACTATATCCACCACTACTTGTACATGGAAAGCCTCCGCAGGGTCCAGAGTACCCCCCTGAATTTCCAAGCCCGTAACCTGTACCCAGTCCGAACCCATATCCAAAACTACCCCCGGATCCACCCCCACCAGATCCGCCTCCGCTAGATCCATCATCACAATTCCCTTCAAAATAAGATTCCCCGGTATAATATTCATCTCCATCACAGTTACAATCATCTCCATTTGGATTTATCCAAATTTCGATTTCTACACAATCATCAGGGTCGTCTGCAAATGACGAATAGTCTAACTTTTTGGAATTAATGTTCAACACAAGAAACGTTGGTTTGCCTATTTTAGGGTCATGTTCGGCAAAACCCTTGGAGAACAAGTTTTTATCTTTAATCATAAATTTGTTCTGACCCCAATATTTATATTCTAAAAACATAAACTCAATAGCATATTTTTCGGCATTTTGATTTACTGGATGTAAAATGCCATTTGGCCATTTTTTATATTCAGATTCTATTTGTAATTCAGCATTTATATTACCGCCTTTAAAATGAACTTCTATATAGGAATTGATACCATTTTCTTTTTCCTTGTAAATGGGGACAAGCAAGGTGGTGTCTCCAGTTTCAAGTAGGCTTGAATTATTGGCTGAAGTGCCAATTTCTTCTATGACATTCTCCCAATTTGGGTAGCCATATTTTTCAACTAATGGGAAAATAAATCCAGTTCGTTCGTTTTCGTTCTTTAACTTCTCTAATACCTATAATACAAGGCCAGACTTTACATGAGATGTATCAAAAAATTTTAACAAAACCCCTGTTCTATCTTTTTCGTTTGGGGAGGAAATGTCTAGCCCTTCCTTTTTACAGGAGCTAAACAAAAGTGTGTGTAGAAAAAACAATAAAAGGGTAAGATTTGTAAATCTTTTTTCTGATTTCATAATTTGAGGATTTAAAATTTAAGCGCAAAGTTAAAATCCATTTCGACAAATTCAAATAAGTGAACGTTTTTTGTAAAAAATTATTAACCGGAACCCTTCAACTCTTCCCAATACTCTGCCGCCCTTCTCGTATGCGGAACCACAATGGTGCCACCCACAATATTGGCCACGGCAAACACCTCATACATTTCCGGTGTAGATACGCCCAGTTCATGGCTTTTGCCGAGGTGGTATTTAATGCAGTCGTCGCAACGCAGCACCATGCTGGCCACCAGCCCCAGCAGTTCCTTGGTTTTAACATCGAGGGCGCCAGCGGCATACGTATTGGTATCGAGGTTCCAGAGACGCTTTATTACAAGATTGTCTTTTGAGAGAATGAGTTCGTTCATACGGCTGCGGTAATCGTTGAACTCTTTTACAAGGTTTGCCATAATATAGTTTTATGGCATAAAATTAATTCATACGCATCAGGGCTGCGAAGAAATTTTTTGGATGAGCAAGGGGGCGCATACCCAAACAAGTGTACCGTTATCTGAACTGAATTCTATCGTGCCTTTTATTTCGTCAATGCGTTTTTGCATGTTCTTAAGGCCGTTCCCAAACAGGTTGCTGTTCTGAATACCTTTTCCATTGTCGTGTATCCTTAAACAAAGTTTTCCATTGTCTATTTTTATACTGACCTGCACCCGGCTGGCACCAGCGTGTTTAAGGATATTGTGAAAAGCTTCTTTTGATACCAGGAAAAGATTTTTACGCTGAATACCGGAAAGGAGCGCATTGGCCGGTATTTCGGAAGATATTTCACAATCGAACTTAATATTGGCATCTTCAAAGTAAGACACGCCGTATTGCCGTACATATTCTGCAAAATTTTCAACGCTGTCGTTCTCCGCATTGAGGCTCCATATAATGGTGTGCATACGCTGGGCAATATCTTTTGCCGTGGCAGATATTTTTTGTGCAAAAACTACGGAACGGCTCTTGTCGTCAGTATTTTCCTGTGTCATCAGGTCGCTCATCATGCGTATACTGCTGAGTCCGCCGCCCACATCATCGTGAAGATCGGTAATGATCCGTTCTCTTTCGAGGTTGATGGCCTGCTGGCGCTGAATGGCTGCCTGTAATAAGTATTTTTCATTATCGGCCACCTTACGCTGCAAGGCAATACTGAAAAGCAGGATGTCCATCAATATGGATATTTGAACGGGGATATAAGAAAAATCAGTTTGGGTGTATTTGCCGAACCCCTTTTTTTCCATGTAAAAAGAAAGCCAAAGGGTAAATGTACTTCCAATGAGCAGCAGGATCGTTCCCCATATTACGTATTTTGAATAAGGCACATTTGCTTTGAATAATGAAATGACGATCGTAAGCTGGATCGGAAAAAAAAGCATACTTACCAGGTAATAGGCATTGTCGTAGTTTACCCGGGCAATATTTCCTGCAAGGCAGAGCAGGGCCATTAATACATAAAAAAACAACAGGACCCTCAAAAACCGGTTTAGCTTAGGAGTGTTTTTCTGAAGCCTTAAGTAATACATCACAAACAGTGTATAAAAAATACTGCTCGTGAACTGAAGCGGCCGTTTGAGCATATCGTATTTGTAAACCTCGGCGGGATCGTTCTGGGCTACATGAAAGAAAAAGTCGGGCAGGGCCGTTAAATAGTATAAAGAAAGCACCAGCAGGTAGAGCCCGTAAAAAAAGTATTCAGATTTTTTCAGCACAATAAATTGTACAAAAAAAAACAGCGTCATAAATATACAAGCGCCTTCGAAAAAAAGCAGGAAATATTTGTTGAATTCAACCATGGCCGGTGCGAAAGATATAAAATTTATCAGCGTTTTAAATAAAGATTCACAGCTTCCACCCTTGTGTTTACATGAAGTTTCTTGTAAATGTTCTGCACATGTTTGCGAACGGTACCGCTGCTGATGTGGAGCACATCTGCCACTTCTTTACCAATAAGGCCTTTTGCCAGGTTGTCGAGTACTTCTTTTTCGCGGTCGCTCAAAGATTCTATAATGCTGTTTTCGTTTCCCAGCCTGGTAAAACTTGCCACAACCTTCCTTGCAATATTACTGCTCATGGGACTGCCCCCTGCAAGCATATCATCCAGCGATTCCAGTATTTTTTGAGGACCTTCTGTTTTGAGTATATATCCACTTGCCCCGGCCTTTAGAGAGTCGAATATCTTGTCATTGTCTTCGTAAGCCGTACACATTAAAAAAAGCATATCGGGAAACATGGCTTTAAGGGCATTTACACAGGCTATGCCACTTTGCCCGGGCAGGTTAATATCCATAAGCACGGCATCGGGCTGCACCACGGGTATTTTCCGGAGCGCCTCCTCAGCATTAGCATAACTGCCCCCCAGCGTGTAGAGATCGCTCATCTCTATCATCATACCCATACCATCACGCAGATCGGTTTTGTCTTCAACAATGCATATCGTTTTTTTTGCAGTCATTACCCACTCCTAATTGTACATAAAATTAAGATAAACCATTTATTATCAAATACGTAGTTATGCGTATAGGCGGCTGTGATAAGTTCGGCAAAAAATGAAGGTGAAAAAAACGGAGAAATCGATATTCAGTTTGGCCCGCGGTTACTAAACTACAGTTAATAAATGATTTATACCCTTTATAGGAGGCCCATTTTAAGAATATGCCTTCTGCAAAACACGCTATTTAGTACCTTTAAACAAGAATCAACAACAGGTACAAAAATCATGGAGAGCAGTATTGAAGAAAAACTTACAAGAAATTTCGGGAAAGAACTCGCCATGCAAATGCAGACGGCCGGAGAAACAATGGATATTTCTGCCAATACGGAAATCATAAAACCGGGCCAGTATGTACGTGCGGTTCCACTCATTATAACGGGAGCCGTAAAAGTGTTTACGGGATCTGAAGAGAAGGAGCTGCTCCTGTATTATATCCAGCCGAATGAAAGCTGCATCATGTCTTTTTCTGCCTGTATCAACCACGAAAAAAGCAAAATACACGCCGTAACAGAAAAAGAAAGCACCATCCTGCTGCTGCCCTCAGAAAAAATACAGGCCTGGATATCGGAGTACCCGCTGATCAATATGCTTTTTTACCGTCAGTATGAACTCCGGTACACCGACCTGATAGATACCATCAATGATCTTTTATATAACAAACTTGATAAACGCCTGCTCGGTTACCTTTCGGAAAAAGCGGCCATTACGGGCAATAACCCGGTAAAACTATCGCACAGGGAAATAGCAGCCGAACTTGGTACGGCCCGCGAAGTAATAAGCCGCCTTGTTAAAAAACTGGAATCCCAGCAACTGCTAAAGCAGCAGGCAGATGGTATTGAAATTCTTTGACCCGTGGTGACCATGGTCACCGGTATACCTGCCCAACACTAGTTATTTTTACAAAACAAAGCGGCGCATTGAAGAAAGTATATAAGTTCATATTAGTTTGTTTAATGTGTGTTGCTATAATTTTTTTGACCGTGCTTTTTATAAATTTTCTTAAAAAATAAAACTCCGCATTATGACAAAGAACATGGGAAATGCCGACAGGATCATCAGGATACTGCTGGCCGCCGTAATGGCTTTTCTTTATTTTTCTGATAGGGTAACCGGCACACTTGGCCTGGTAATGGTAATACTGGCCGCTGTTTTTGTACTTACCAGCCTGGTAAGCTTTTGCCCGCTGTATAAACTTGTGGGCATCAATACCTGCCCGGTTAAGCGATCATAGCCTCGTTTTAAAATCTTTTATCAGCAGGATACCGGCGCATCCGGTATCCTGTATTTTTTTGCCCGGAATGGCCCAAAAACTTATCTTTACCACTTCAATAAAACGAACATGAAAAAAATATTTTTTGCGGTTGCCCTGCTGGCTTCTTCCGTTATAGTGAATGCACAACCACCTAAAGGCGACGCCAACCCCGGCGATACTTATGGCGAAAAAGTAACTACAGAGAATGTAATGCCCGTAGCTGAGTTGCCTGCTGTTTTGGAAAAACAGGAAAAAGCCATGGTTACCATCCGGGGAAAAGTAACGGAAGTATGCAGTAAAAAAGGATGCTGGGTTACACTGGAAACACCCGATAAAACAAAAGTATTTGTAAAGATGAAAGATTATGGCTTCTTTGTGCCCGTGGCTGCCACCGGAAAAACAGTGGTGCTTACCGGCGAAGCAAAAATGAAAACAACATCTATTGATGAATTGAAACATTATGCAGAAGATGCAAAAAAACCACAGGCAGAAATAGATGCTATTACGAAGCCGGAAAAAGAAATCCGCTTCATAGCATCTGGCATCACGGTGGTTACCGAATAAAAAAAAGATACTCCTCACTTAAAAAGCTGATCAATGTCATTGATCGGCTTTTTTTTGTAAAAGCTCTGTCAGATTTTACAAATTAGTTGTTTAAACACTGATGGTTACGCAACCTTTGCGTCTTCAATCATTGATATGAAACAAAAATTTTACCTGGCAGTGCTGTTTATTCCGCTTGCAACGGTTGCCCAGCAGACAGACAGCAGTTTTGATAAAAAAAACCTTGAGGAAGTGGTGGTAACGGGACAGTACCGTCCGCAGAGCGTAAAGAACTCTGTATACCAGGTTCAGGTCATCAATAAGGAAAGGATACAAAAACAAGGGGCTTCCAAGCTGCAGGATGTGCTTGCCAGTAACCTGAATATGCGCTTTTCGCAGGACCCGGCCACAGGTGGATCTGATATCACTTTAATGGGTATGCGTGGACAAAATGTAAAAATACTGCTCGATGGTATGCCCATGATTGGACGGCAGGGTGTAAATAATGAGATCAGCATCAACCAGATCGATATCAATACTATTGAACGGATTGAGATCATTGAAGGCCCCATGAGCGTTATCTATGGTGCAGATGCGCTTGCGGGTGTGATCAACATCATTACAAAAAAGGCGAAGGCAGCCAAACTGGCGGCATCCATAAAACTCCATGAAGAGGCTTTGGGAAATGAATATGGGTTAAATAAAGGCATCCATAATCCTTCAGCTTCCATGAGCTTTCGTCATAAAAACTGGGAAACAGGCGGTTCTCTTTCATATAATTATTTTGGAGGCTTCCGGGGAAACCGTACCGGAAGGGATCTTGCCTGGAACAAACGGGATCAATATACCGGAACTGGTTTTATCGCATTTCATAACAGGAATTTCAATATCAGGTACCGTGCAGAGGGCCTGGATGAAGTGATCAGCAATCCCGGAAATTTTATTTTTCCCCAAAGTGCTTCTGGCGATACGCTGGCAATAGATCAAAAATATTTCAGCAACCGGGTTGTGCATCAGCTGCAGGCGGGTTATAACAAAAACGCTGATTTCAACATACAGGCCCAGGTATCTTTTACCAATTACAACCGGGAGGTTTTCTCCAGTACACTCAGCAAACAAACCGGCGATATAAGGCTCGATATGAGCGATGGCGCACAAAGCAATATTAATATTAAAGGGTTTACCTACCGCAGCACCGCATTTTACAGGTTAAACAAACTGTTCTCATTTCAGCCAGGGATTGATATCAATTCAGAAAGCGGGGCCGGCGAAAGGCTTAAAGAGGGAAGAAGCAGCGTGAGCGATTATGCTTTTTTTATTACGTCGGAAATAACCCCGGGCAAAAAAATAAATATCAGGCCGGGTCTCCGCGTCATTAAAAATTCTGTTTACGATGCACCCCCGGTAATACCTTCTATTAATGCCAAATTAGCGCTCAGCAAAAACCTTGACATTAGAATGGCTTATGCAAGAGGCTTCCGCTCCCCATCCCTGCGGGAACTTTATTTTAATTTTGTGGATGTAAACCACGATATCATTGGCAACCCCAATCTTAAGGCCGAAACATCGCACAGTTTTAACCTCTCCCTTAACTATAAAAAAACAGCTCCCGACAAACTGGCTTATTCTGCCACGCTCAGCAGTTTTTATAACAATGTAAAAAACCTGATTGACTTTGCGCCCATGGCCGGCAACCCTGCTGTTTACCTGATGCAGAATATCAGCAACAGCAAGACCGCCGGGCTCAGCATCAGTTCTTTTGCCAAATACAAAACATGGAATTTTTCCGCGGGCGGTTCTTACACCGGATTTTATAATGTCTATGCCGAAACAGATAAAAACCTGCCGCAGTTACAATGGTCGCCCGAGGTAAACACAACCATTGGGTATGGGTTTACAAAAATTGGCCTGGAAGCCAACCTCTTCTATAAATTCACCGGCAAGCGCCGTTCTTACGTGGTGCAGGGCGCCGACCTGCTGCCAGCCGAAACAGAATCCTTTCAGCTTGCTGACCTTACGTTCAATAAAAAATTACTGCGTACACTTTCACTCAACGCAGGTATCCGAAACCTGTTTGATGTGGAAACAGTGTACAGCACCGCCAGCAATGGTGTGATACATGCCAGCAGCGCAGCTATTAATGCAGGAACCGGCAGATCTTATTTCATTGGCCTCCAGTTCAACTGGGAAAAAAACTAATCATCAGCTTAAAAGAATAAAAATGAAATCCATATTAATAAAATCGGTTTTGGTAATCTTAACAGTAGCATGCGTTTTCGCCGCATGCCGTAAAGCCGACAATTTTCTTCCGCCGGAAAGATTGGTGATATTCGAAAATGAAACAGAAGGAATAGCACCAAACGAAGACAGTCTTTTGGTAAAACTTTCCTTAACCTATGCTGCAGACAGGAATACAGATGTAGTGGTAAAACTTACGGAGCAGGGTGCATTATATGGAACAGATTTTACCACCGTTCCCGGAGCCAGCGGCAATGCGGTAACAGTAACCATCCCATCGGGGAGCAAGGATGCAAGTTTTACTATAAAAAAAATAGCCGGCCGTTTCTACGATGGCGATGAAAAAATTATACTGGATATTTACAGTTCGGCTGCGCCGGTGGCTATTGGCATAAGAAAGCAAAATGTTATCAGTTTTGCTGAACTGCTTTCTAATTCGGCCACGGCCAGCATTGATGGAGGCGGGCCCACATTTCCCAATAAGGTTTTCATAGACCTGAGTGCAAACAGGCATACGGCCGTATTGCGCACAAACTGGGACCTGGGTTTTTATAACGATGCCAGCGACTTCGGGGTGATACTCAACTCATCGAGTGCCATGATGGCAAAACAGATCAATAAGAATGATCTTAACAATGTGAGTGCGGCAGATACAGCTGGTATTTCGGGTGATATTGCCTTCAGCCAGTTTGCGCCCACCACCACCTCTTTACCCTATATTGATTATCCTAATGGAGATATTACCCGAACAGCCATTGCCCAGATTGCTGCTGCGGCATCGGAAAATAAAGTGTATATCGTTAACCGGGGTTATGGGGTGGGAAGCCCGGCTCCTGCACGTGGCTGGAAGAAAATACGCATTATAAGAAACGCCACTGGAGGATATACATTGCAACATGCCGATATTAATGCAACCAGCTTCCAGGAAATAAATATTTCAAAAGAAGTCAACCACTTTTTTAAATATGTATCATTCGAAAACGGGGTAGTACCCGTGGAACCGGCCAAAACAAAATGGGATATAGCCTGGACCTATTTTTCTCATGTTACCAATTTTGGCAGTGGAGAAGTGCCTTATCTTTTCCAGGATATGATACTCATTAACCGCAATGTGCAGGCCGCCCAGGTGATGGTTGCTACAAAAGCCTTTGCAGATTTTTCGGAAGCAGACCTCAGCGGGCTTACAATGAACTCCGCACAAACCGCAATTGGATCAGGATGGCGCAGTGGCGGCGGTCCCACAAGCGCCCCGGCTGTTCGTACTGACCGGTATTACATCATTAATGACGGCGATAATAATTTTTACAAACTGCGCTTTACCGCACTTACACAAAACGGCCAAAGGGGTTACCCGGCTTACGAAGCGGTGCTGGTAAAAGCAGGATAACAGAAAAACCAAAAAGGAAAGAGGCTGGGGTAACAGCCTCTTTTTTTGAACGATTGCTTTAAGTGCCGGTTTAAAAACTTATTCCCACGCCTACTTTGAAGCCACGGTTGTATGATTTGAAACTTCTGTTTGCATCCACTTTACCAAGACCATAATCGTATGATGCGCTGAGGTTGATATTGTCGAATTTATAACCAACGCCACCGGTTACGGAAGCATCCCACCTGTTAAACTGAGAGGTAGCATCGATCTTTTGATTTAAAAGATTTATACCAAGCACACCGGCTGTTATGCGAAGGTCTGTTTTCACCAGGTAGGAAACCTGCGGGCCTGCAAAAATATTAAGACCTCCCAGGTCTGCTTTGAGCAATACAGGAATGTCAATGTATTCGGATTGTAATTTTGCACTGGCATTTGCTCCCAGGAATTCGAATCCTTTCAGGTTTAAGTCTCCATTGAGTTCATAACCTTTTTGTGTATAATAAACGCCGGGCTCCACAGAAAACTGGCCGCCTACGGGAATGCTGGCGAAACCACCGGCATAAAAACCGGTACGGCTTTTTGTGGTGATCATACCATCGGCATAATCAATTATACTGTTGAGGCTTTTTACAGCATCTCCTTTGAGGCTGTAGTTGGCCATACCGGCCTGTGCGCCAAAACTTACTTTAGATGTTGTTGTTTGTGCAAAACCAATAGTGGCCATGCAGCTTAATGCGAAGAGTAAAATTTGCTTTTTCATAAATGTTGTTGAAACCGGATTTTTTTAGCCGTTCAAATAATAGAAAGAAATTTTTGAAAAAGGATTAACGGCGCTTCGGTAAGATTTTGTTAAAGAGAATTATTATGAAAAGCCTTTTGGGTAAAAGCAATAAAAAAACCCTGCAATATTGCAGGGCTATATTATTAAATGAAATCAATTATTTTTTTGAAGCAACCAATCCTTGTTTACCAAATTCTATAAAGGTGGCTGGTTCTAAAAAGCCGGCAGTTTCAAATTTTTTATTTCCATTGGCATCCAGTATCAATAAAGTGGGGTATCCGGTTATCTGGTATTTTTCTGCCAGCATCAGGCCTTCTCCCTGTTCTCCATCCAATGTAACGTTAATAAAATTGCTGTTATAATATTTGGCTACTTCATTGTTTACAAAAGTTTCCTTTTTAAGGAGTTTGCAGGGCCCGCACCAGGTGGCATATATATCAAGAAATACGGGTTTGTTTTCCTGTTTGGATTTGGCCAGTGCCGCGGCCCATTTACCGTTAAAAAATTCTATTTCATTTTCGTTTACTGCAGCAGCTGCGGAGCTGCTTTGTACCGCAGGAGAAGCTTGTGGCGGAGCGGCTGCCGGCGCAGGCGGAGTTTCTGTAACGGTAGTGCTTGTTTTTTCGCCGGCATTTCCCGTTGTGCAGGCAGCAAGGGCCAATATTGCCAGGAATGACCCAGCATAAAAAAGTCTTTTCATATTTTTCTTTTGGGCAAAATTAACTCGTTTTAAAAAACTGTAAAGATTTTCTTTCTTTACCGTTTCCATAACGTAAAATATAAAGTCCGTTTGCGGGAAGATTTACAGGCAGCTCAACGGTACTGTTTCCCTTGCCGGGTTTTATGCTGAATGTTTGATGCACATGGCCTTGCGGTCCAATAATTTGCAGGTCAATGCTTTCATCGCTGGCGGTTGAAACAGAAAGCTGCAAAAAATTTCCCCGGGCAGGTGAGCTTACTTCAACCCTGGTTTCGGCTATTTCATTTGCGGCGATCCGGATGATCTTTTCTGAGGAAATACGACCATCAATGTTTCCCACTTTAAGCCGGTAAAAAACCTGGCCGGTTGCGCCTGCATCTGCATATTCGAAAGGTTGCTGGCAGCGAAGGTAATCGGCTGTAAATTGATGGATGCTGGTAAAATGCTGTCCGTCGGTGGAACGCTGTACATCAAAATTTGCATAACTCACAAAGCAAGCCACTTTCCAGTAAAGTTTAACCTGGTTTGTTTGCCTGCTGGCGTTAAAATTACTAAGCCTGATACCCAGCGAACTGTCGGCGGGTTCCTGTGCATTAACCGACAGGTACATAAGCAGGATGGGAATAAAGATGGAAAAAGCTTTTTTCATAATTTTAGATTTAGCCATTAAAATAGTAACGTAAAATGGTGCCAAACAGATGTATTTTAAACGAATTAATACCTGATTTCGAAAAAAATTACCCAAGCCGGCCCGATATTGACCAATATTTGGTAAAAATAGCTGCACTTTGCCCTTTACGGGAAGATGTCAGCCGCTTTATTTAAAAAATATTTTTCATCTCTTTAGCCGGTTAACATTAATAACTTTGTCGTTATTACTGATTTATGAGTACGATCAACCGGCGTAGCCGTTTTTATTTACTTTCCTTTTTAAAGCACGATCTGAGGGCCAGTATTACTGTTTTTTTTGTGGCATTGCCATTGTGTCTTGGCATTTCGCTTGCTTCGGGCGCCCCGGTGTACAGCGGCCTTATGGCAGGCATCATTGGCGGTATCGTTGTATCCCTCATCAGTAAATCGCCATTGAGTGTGAGTGGCCCTGCCGCGGGGCTTACGGCAATATGTGCCGCAGCCATAACAAAACTGGGAAGCATCGAAATATTTTTTCTTTCTGTGGCCGTTGCGGGATTATTGCAAATGCTGCTGGGTATACTGAGGCTTGGCGGCTTTACACATTTTATTCCGTCGGCAGTTATCAAGGGAATGCTGAGCGCCATTGGTATTTTACTTATTGCCAAACAAATTCCCTTTTTGATCGGTTACGACGAACCCGATTTCTACACCGGCGAACTGTTCAACATTTTTACACTCAACCATAGCTTTCAGCATATTAAAAACCTGTATATAAGCAGCTCTATGGCGGCTATCATCATTGTATCCTTTTCTTTTTTGGTACTGTACCTGTGGAAAAAATATTTTGCAAAAAAACTAGCTGCCGTTCCGGCGTCCTTTATCATTGTGCTGTTTGGCGTGCTGATGGCCTTTTTGCTTAAAAATATCTTACCCGGCCATCCGCTTAGGCCCGCCCACTTTGTTCAGATACCTGATAATATTTTTTCTCAAATAAAAATACCCGATTACAAAGCGCTTTTCAGCAATGCCGAAATATGGAGAAATGCGGTTGTGATCTGTTTCGTTGCCACGCTGGAAACATTACTCAGCATTGAGGCTATTGACAAAATAGATCCTTATAACCGCATTACACCACAAAACCGTGAACTGCTGGCACAGGGATCCGGTAATTTTTTGAGCGGTTTGCTGGGCGGCCTTCCCATTACGGCTGTGATCGTACGCAGCAGCGCCAATGCCGAAGCCGGGGCACATACCAAACTTTCTTCATTTACACATGGTATCTGGCTGATGCTTTCTGTATTATTTCTTACGGGACTGCTAAGCCTGGTACCGCTTTGCGTACTGGCCGTTATACTCATACGAACCGGTTATAACCTGGCCAAACCCAAAATGATCTATTCGGTTTACAAGCAGGGCAGGGAGCAGTTTTTGCCTTTTATCGTAACCGTAATTTCCATTTTATTTACCGACCTGTTGATAGGGGTACTGATCGGTTTTGTGTATGCTATCTATTTTTTGGTGAAACATACTTACCGGGCCGGGTATACTTTAACAAAAAAGCAGGAGGGCCACTCCACACATTATTTTATTGAGCTGGCCATGAACGTAAGTTTTGTTAATAAAAAGAACATCATTGGAGATGCTGGATAAGATCCCGGAATATTCTGTTGTGGAGATCAATGGCAGTAACACGGTGTATATAGACCAGGATATACTGGAAATTTTTCAGCAGTATAAATCAAAGGCGCATAGTAAGCATATACAGCTGGTATTGAAACAGGTGCCCGAAGTGGAAACGATAGAACTTCATTAAAAATAAACGTATGCTGAACAAGGGAAAATGGCTGATCGTAATTTTATTGATTTGTTCCTGTGCCAAAAAGCCGGTAACACAGGCACAGCCCTCCTCTTCTTTTGCAAAAGGTGCTGATGTAAGCTGGCTTACAGAAATGGAAGCCGCAAACATAAAATTTTACGACCAGCGGGGTGGCCGGCAGGAATGTATGCAGCTGCTGAAAAGCATTGGCCTTAACAGTTTACGCCTGCGGGTGTGGGTAAACCCTGCAAATGGATGGAACAATAAAAATGATGTACTCACAAAAGCCCTTCGTGCAAAAAGCCTTGGAATGCGGCTGATGATCGATTTTCATTACAGTGATTCCTGGGCCGACCCCGGCCAGCAAAATAAACCTGCGGCCTGGCAGGCCTATGACATGAACGACTTGCAAACAGCCGTATATGATCATACCGCTGATGTGATGAACCTGTTGAAACAAAACAATATTTTGCCGGAATGGGTGCAGGTGGGCAACGAAACCAATGATGGATTTCTATGGCCCGAGGGAAAAGCTTCTGTAAATATGCAAAATTATGCCGCACTTTTTAAAGCCGGTTACAATGCGGTAAAAGCGGTAAGCCCGTCTTCAAAAGTGCTGGTACACCTGTCAAACGGATTTGATAACAATTTATTCCGCTGGAACCTGGGCGGGCTTAAGGCAAATGGCGCTGTATGGGATGTGATCGGCATGTCGCTTTATCCTTCTGCTGCCAACTGGGCAGAAAAAAACAACCAATGCCTTACAAATATGAATGACTTGGTTGGCCTTTATGGATCAGAGATCATGATCACAGAAATTGGTATGCCCTGGACCGATTCTGCCGCCTGCCATCTTTTTATAAAAGATATTTTGAGTAAAACGAAATTGCTTCCCAACAATAAGGGGCTGGGTGTTTTTTACTGGGAACCGCAGGGTTATAATGGATGGAAGGGTTATACGCTGGGAGCGTTTAATAACAGCGGCATGCCAACGGGGGCCCTGGATGCATTCAGGTAGATTCTATTATAAGTTTATAAACATCGGGTTTGATTCTCATTTAACTTTCCTGGGAAAAAGGAATACTGTTATTACAGGGCGAATAAATTTGCAGCTATATTTTCTCTTTCCTTCAATATGCGAATCAAATAGGTAACTCATATTGGTAATTGGTATGGAAATTGAATTTGAACCAGGCTCGTTAATATTTTTAAATACAAAAGGAATTAGCAAAAAAGAAAATTTTTGCTTGAATTTGCTGTAATTGATTGTTTGCACTCCTGAAGTAATCATACCAATAATTTCTTCATTATCGGTATTATATACGAATATAGAATCAATTTTATTTTTTTCTTTAAATACAATTTTGCAAAAGGTAACTACCGTAATAGCAGAATCCCTTATACTTTTAGGATATGTGTCGGTTCCCCAAAGATGCAATTTGTGCCATAATACCGAGTCTTCAGAAATTTCGTTTTTCTGTCCTAAACAAAAAGACAGAAAAACAAAAAGTCCTGCGATACTTGAAATAATAAATTTACTTTTTGATGGCATTCTGTACGGTTTATTGAATAATTAATTGCAAAGAAGAGAGAAATTATATGAATTTTTTTATTTCCTCAACAACATTTCTTTCATTACTCAACCTGGGTACTTTATGCTGGCCACCCATTTTTCCTTTGCTTTGCAGCCATTTATTGAAAACCCCTTTGGCGAGGGTTTGTACAACGGGCAGGCGTAGTGCAATACTTTTATGGCGCTTGGCCTCATAATCGCTGTTAATATTTTTTAATGCATTGTCAAGTTCGGTGCTGAACTGTTGCAGGTCTGCCGGTTCTTTTTCAAATTCTATGAGCCATTCGTGCGCCCCGTTGCTCCCTTCGCTGAAATAAACCGGGGCGGCGGTATAATCGTTTACAATGGCATTGGTTTTTTCGCAGGCAATGGCTATGGCATGATCGCTGTTGTCTACGATCACTTCTTCGCCAAAAGCATTCATATAATGTTTAAGCCTGCCACTTACTTTTATCCGGTACGGATTAATAGAAGTAAACTGAACGGTATCGCCAATGAGATATCGCCAGAGCCCGCCCGTGGTGCTGATGACCGGTGCGTAGTTTTTGTAGAGCTGCACTTCGTTTAAACCAACTGTTTTTGGGTTTTCTTTTCCATGTTCATCTACCGGCATAAACTCGTAAAAGATACCATGTTCGGTAAACAGGGTCATACCATCATCTGCTGGTTTTTCCTGTGCCGCAAAGAAACCCTCGCTGGCATTATAAACTTCGAGATAGTTTATTTTTTTGCCAATGATATTTTCAAATTGTTCTTTATACGGCACAAATGATACACCGCCATGGATATAGAGTTCCAGGTTTGGCCAAACCTCTGCAATTTTTTGTTTGCCCTTGATGTCTAAAATACGTTTCATTAAAAGAAGGGTCCAGGTGGGAACGCCGGCAATGGATGTTACATTTTCGTTGGCCGTGGCCTGTGCCAGTTTTTCAATTTTTTCTTCCCATTCGTCGAGCAGGGCAATGCTTAGCTCGGGCGTGCGCAGCCATTGCCCCCAAAAAGGGGTGTTTTGCATAAGCACCGCACTCAGGTCGCCATACTGTATATCATCGTTTATTTTGCTGATCTGGTGAGAGCCGCCCACCACCAGGCCCTTACCGGTAAGCAGGTCGCTCGAAGGGAAATTTTTATAATAATTGGTAAGAACGTCTTTGTTTGCCTTGTAATGGTTATCCTGCAGGCTTTCGTTGCTTACGGGAATGAATTTGCTTTTATCGCTTGTGGTGCCGCTCGATTTTGCAAACCAGTAAACCGGCTCGTTCCACAGGATATTTTCTTCTCCCTGCATCATGCGTTCAATAAATGGCTTCAGGCTGTCGTAATCATTGATGGGGATCTTTTTTTTAAACTCTTTAAGGTTGAAGAGGGAGGTGAAACCATATTTTTTTCCAAACTCAGTGTATTGGGCGCTGGTAACCAGGTGCTGGAGCACATTACGCTGCGCTGCCACCGGGTGATTGGTCCAGTTTTCGATCTGCCAAAGACGCAGTCGTGCAAATTTTGATATGACCGGCGAAAGCAGTTTCATGCCGGAGCAAGATAATGTAATTTGATGATTTGAAAATGTGCCAATGAAGGGAATGTGCCAATACGGCGAATGTGAAAATGTGCCAATATGCAAATGTGCCAATGAGGACAATTAGCCAATGCGCAAATATGCCAATTCGCCAATATGCAGATGTGCAAATTATTGGCATCTCTTTAAAAAAATTGCTGAAACATGAAGTATTTAGGAATTGGAAGCAGCATCTCTTTCGTCCATAGCACTGGGGCCGAGGGAAAGACTGGCTTCATCGTGCAGGTAATCTTTCCGTTTGAGTTCAAAATTTCTTCCCAGGTAAAGCCGGCGCACCTGCTCGTCTTCTGCCAGCTCTTCTGCTGTACCATGCTTAAATATTTTTCCGTCTATAAGCAGGTAGGCACGGTCGCAAATAGAGAGGGTTTCGTTTACATTATGGTCGGTAATAAGGATGCCGATATTTTTATATTTTAATTTGGCCACAATACTTTGTATATCTTCCACGGCAATGGGATCCACGCCGGCAAAGGGCTCATCGAGTAAAATAAATTTGGGGCTTACTGCCAGGGCACGGGCTATTTCTGTACGCCTTCTTTCGCCGCCGCTGAGGGTATCGCCGTTATTTTTTCGCACATGCTGCAGGCGGAATTCGTTGAGCAGTTCTTCCAGTTTTTGCTTTTGCGCTGTCTTTTTTAATTTAGTCATTTCCAGTACGGCGCTGATATTGTCTTCCACGCTCAGCTTGCGGAAAACACTGGCTTCCTGGGGCAGGTAACCGATACCCATTTTGGCACGCTTGTACATGGGTTCTTTTGTAATGTCGGTATCGTTTAAAAAAACCTGGCCTTCATCGGGCTTTACAAGCCCCACCACCTGGTAAAAGGAAGTGGTTTTACCGGCGCCATTGGGACCCAGCAGCCCCACAATTTCGCCCTGCTTAACATTGAACGATACATTGTTCACAACCGTTCGGCTGCCGTATCGTTTCACTAAATTTTTGGTTTGTATAACTAAGGTCAAGGAATCTGTGTTTGTCTGCAAATTTAATGGAATAGGGCGTTAACCGCCAATATTTAACATCTGGTTTGCCTTTCTGTAAATGATGTAGTAAGTTTGCAAACTTATTAATACGCATGAAAGTAACCGATCATATCAGCCAGGCAAAAGACACGCTGATCTCTTTTGAAATCCTTCCACCGCTCAAGGGCAAGGGCATCCAGAGCCTTTACCATCACCTTGATGCGTTGATGGAACATAAACCCTCTTTTATTAATGTAACCTACCATCGCAGCGAACATGTTTTTAAGAAAACGGCAGAGGGCACTTTTCAAAAAGTAGTGGTACGCAAGCGGCCGGGTACCGAAAGCATTTGTGCGGCCATCATGAACAAGTACAATGTAGATACGGTTCCCCACCTGATCTGCGGCGGCTTTGGCATTAACGAAACAGAAGATGCCCTCATTAACCTCAATTATCTTGGAATAGACAATGTGCTGGTGCTGCGGGGCGATGCAGCAAAAAATGAAGCCAGTTTTGAACCAGAGCCCGGCGGTCATAAATACGCCATTGACCTGCTGAAACAGGTCACCAACCTGAATGCCGGCGTTTACCTGGAAGAAGACCTGAAGAATACATTTCAAACAAAATTCTGCATTGGCGTGGCCGGTTACCCGGAGAAGCATTTTGAAGCGCCCAATATGGATACCGACCTGCAATATTTAAAACAAAAAGTGGATGCCGGCGCCGATTATATTGTAACTCAGATGTTCTTCGACAATGCAAAATATTTTTCATTTGTAAAAGCCTGCCGGGAGATCGGCATCACGATTCCTATTATTCCGGGTTTGAAGCCGGTGTACAATAAAAAACAGCTGACGGTGCTGCCAAAAATATTTCATATCGACCTGCCAACCGCCCTTTCTAATGAAATGATGAAATGTAAAAACGATGATGATGTGGCCATGCTGGGTACCGACTGGCTATACGAACAATCGAAAGAACTTAAAAAAGCCGGCGTGCCGGTGCTGCATTATTATACCCTTGGCAAGCCGGGCATTGTGAGTGAAGTGGTGGGGAGATTGTAGAGTATATCTAATTAACGCGGGGTTTCACGGAAGTGTTTTTGAATAGTTGATTAATGCGGTGAAAACCCCGCTGGGACCAAAACAATCGAAAGAACTTAAAAAAGCCGGCGTGCCGGTGCTGCATTATTATACCCTTGGCAAGCCGGGCATTGTGAGTGAAGTGGTGGGGAGATTGTAGAGTATATCTAATTAACGCGGGGTTTCACGGAAGTGTTTTTGAATAGTTGATTAATGCGGTGAAAACCCCGCTGGGACCAAAAAACCCCGCTGGGACCAAAAAAGCCCGGATTTTAACCCGGGCTTTTTTTATTATTTTATTATCTCTTTCAGCACCACCTCATTAACCTTCAATGGGTATTTTTTCTTCAATTCTACCAGCCATTTTTCTTCGAGTACGCCCTGGTAATCGTTAATAACCAGGCCACGTGCATCGTCAAAGCTGCGCTGCTGCCCGGCGGGAAAGAGTTCCAGGTATTTTACAAAAACCGCTGAGCCGTCTTTATTGGCATTGATGTTTCCAAAAGTATTGGGCGCAGCTTTTACGTTGGTTTCACCAATTTGTGCTATTTCATAACGCCCGCTGTCTGCCTGTACTTTATCACTCATTTCTTCGGCCACCCTGCGCCATTCTTTACCCGCTTTTAAGGCGTCCATGGCATCCTGCGCATCCTTTACAGAAGCCGTATTAAAGATGAGGATATTGGCACTTTCTTCCCACTTGTATTTTTGTTTATTGGCATCGTAATGTCTTTTTAACCCGGCGTTATCGTTGGCTGCTTTGCCCCATACATTACGTTCCATGATCTCAAAAAGCATATTGCCTTCTTTGAACTCTTTTACCTGGAAGGCAAAATCTTCGTTGTATTTTTCAAGATGCTTCTTGTAATAATTCACAGCGGTATAACTCATGAATTTTTTCCAGAGTTCGGCATTGCTCTCTCCTTTATACTGCTGGAAATTAGTTTTATAATCCTTTACAAATTTAAGCCACTCGCTGCCGGGAACTTTTGTGCCATCTTTGAAACCTGCCACCGGTTTTTTACTGATGGGGTAAGCCAGGGTTTTTTCATCGGACGGGAATGTCATCAGCGAATCGGCAAACCGGCTAAGGTCTGTATCGCTTACAAGAGGTGATTTTTTTAAACCGGTCTTTATCATGATATCCTGAGCAAATTTTTCTTTGGGGGCGTTTACCCTTGCATCCTGCAGCACTTTTTGTTTCAGTTCTGCCTGGTAATTGGCATCAGTTTTATCGTTTACAGCAGGCGTTACCCCCAGCCGCTTAATGATGTGAAATCCGTAAGGCGTTTCAAAAGGCCGCCCTATCTCATCGTCTTTTTTCAACTTAAGCACTTCATTAAAAAAGGCGTCCGTATATTTTCCAGTACTGAACTCGGCCATTTCGCCATCCGCCAAATAAGTAAGTTTATCATCGCTGAAGAGTTTGGCAGCGGCACCAAAACTGAGACCGCCCTTTAGTAATCCATAAACTGAATCTGCTTTTTTTCCGATCAGTTCTTTTTCAGACACCTCGGCAGCTGGAGGAAAAGAAAACAAAATTTGCGCCACCCGCCATTTTCCGGGGTTGGGCCTTTCTTCGGTTACTTTAAAAATATGCCAACCTTTTTTTGAACGGTAAGGATTACTTACCTGGCCGGTCTTGAGGGCATAAATGATATTTTCGAACTCATAAGGAACGCCAAAAGCCGTTACAAAACCAAAATCAGAATGCCGGATCGTGCTGTATTTACCGGTGAGTTCTTTTGCTATTCCGGCATAATCGGTATTGCCGGTTTTAAGCAGGTTGTATGCCTCATTGATACCGGCATGAGCCTTGCTGCTGTCGGCAGACGGGTTTACGGGAGCAAAAATATGTATCACGTGCAGGTCTTTCCTGCTGCGTTCAAACGCTTCTTCCAGCAGTTTTTCCATTCCTTTTTCATCGCTCAGGTAATTTTCGGCCACCTGGCTGCGGAAATTTTCCACATCGTATTTGATCTGCGACAACGTGTCTAAACGCAGGTCCTGTGCTGCTTTAACCTTGAGTTTGAAATTGCTGTAAAGGGTTATATAGTCACGGATAGATTGTTCTTTATCTGTAACCGTGGGTTTGTTCTTATTATAGGCTTTCAGGAACTCATCTTTGCTCACCGTGTTCTTGCCATAACTGATAATGGTTTGTGCATTTAGATTTGCTGCGGCAGTAAGCGTGGCCAGCAGCAGGTACATTTTTTTCATTTGAACCGTAATTTTATTTTAAGGGTGTTTCAGTTTATGTTGAAACAATTAAACCAACGTGTTTTGCTATTGAATTTCTTAAAGTTCTTTAAAATTTTGTTTTGTACCTTTTTGCTTGCCCCCCGACACTCTGTCGGGGCAGGCAAAAAAGGTACCCAAAAAAGGCACCCGAAATCCCTGCCTGCTTGACGCAGTCTGGCAGGGATATACAGCCCGATTTCGGGAATCAGCTTTACTCAACTACCGTTCTCCGGTAGCATCATCTTGGGTAACTCTACTCTTGGGATTGAATTTTATAAAGGGTTTAAAAATTTAGTATGATGCAGCGATAGCTTTAATAACAAAAGCTGCTTTTTAACTATTTTAACGCTGTTTTCCGCTTCACTTCCATCAGGTCGTTCATCTGCAGCAAGGTAAGTTTTTTACCAACAATCCGTTTGTCTTTATCGAGCAGGTACAGGGTTGGGGTCATTATAACATCGTACAACTGGCGGAAGCCCGGCCTGTTTGCGGCTGTTTCAGCATCGGCCAGTTCTTTGCTTTGATAAACATGTGTCCAGCCGGTAATATGCTGTTCATTGATATATTTTAACCACTCATTTTTTACTTCCTCTTTTTCTGCAAGCACGGCATAAATTTTTACGCCTTTTTCTTTCCAGGATGCATGGTAAATACTGTCGATGCGGGGAAGCTCTTCTTTGCAATGACCACAATTGGGGTCCCAGAAAACTACTACGGTAAACTCTCCATTAATACTGTAAAGAGGCCTTGGTTTACCGCTGGTATCGAGCATTTCGAGGTTGGCAGCTTTTTCGCCCACCAGGTTTGCCATTTGCATATAGGCACGGCGGGTGATGGTTTCCATTTGCTTTTCATTGAGCCAGGGCGTGAGGCCTTTGCTGTGGTATTTTTCAAAAAGATGAACAAACACGGCATCCTGCCCCATGTATTTTGGGTTGATGTATTCGTCGGTAAACCAGTTGAGCAAAAATTTATTAAGCTCGGGCGCATTGCGTGCCAGGAGTAATTTGTAATCAATATCCTTTATCAAAGAATCGGGAGACTGGTGCATAACCTCACTGTAATAACGTTCCAGTTTCGGCAAAAAGAAAGGTGTGCGTATGATGCGGTCGTCCATAAATGTGATACCATCCCAGTAATGTCCTTTGTAAAAATTGTAGTTATCAATAGTATCCTGTTTGGTTCTGGGCGCTTTGGTTGGATAAGGAGGTTCTTTCATAGCGTTGAAGAGGGCGGCCATTAAGGAAGAAGGGTTGTTGCTGACAATATTTTGACGGTAATCGTTGAGCTCCTTGTTCAGCGTCATATAATTGGCTTCATGCAGTGCAGAATCAGCCGCAGTTTTAGACTGCATATAGGCATCCCTTTCTGCCATTAGCTGCCGGCCTTTTGCATCAACATATTTCTGGTAGGCTAAAAAAAGGTCATTGTCTTTTGATCCTGTTATCTGTGTACTAAGAAGTTTTAATGTGTCGGCCTTTATGCTGATCAGTTGTTGGGTTCCCATTAAAAAATCAACCGAATATCTTTTGCCCGGAAAAACAATGGCATAAATACCCTGTGGCAGGCTTTTGTTTCCCTGGAAAACCAGTATGCCTTTATTGTTTACCATGGCAGAATCCTGCACATTGAGGTTTTTGCCAAAATGATAAGTGAGGTAGGCCAGCCCAGCATCGTAATTGCTTTGCACCGTTATTTTGTACTGGGCAAAAGCGCCCAGGTTAAGAAAGACCAATAAAAAGAGAAAATGTATTTTTCTGTTCATGCGGTTGGGTAAAAGTGTAGGGACAAATGTATTTAAAATACCCCGTTTTTAAAAGAAATGAGGGGCTTGCATGACTGAAATATTGCATATCATTAACAATTTAATTTGCGGCCGCAAAGCCATGGGTTTCAGTATGGGTTGCTTAATTTTGCCCGGTGGGAAAAAGAAACAAGAAAACAGTTCTGAACGATGTTTTGGTAACCGGCTATGCAGCCGAAGGAAAAGCCCTTGCAAAAATTGACGGCAAGGTCATTTTTATTGAAGGGGCTGTACCCGGTGATACCGTAAATATCCTGGTAACCAAAAACAAAAAAGACTGGGCCGAGGGCCGCACGCTTGAAGTATCGAAGTTTTCTGCTGAGAGGGTTGACCCCTTTTGCCGGCATTTTGGGGTATGTGGCGGTTGTAAATGGCAGATGCTTCCCTATCATAAACAACTGGAGTATAAACAGCAGGAGGCGGAGCAAAATATCCGCCGCATTGGTAAGCAGGAAGCGCTGACCATCCTTCCAATTGCCGGGGCAGATAATATTAAGCAGTACAGGAACAAGCTGGAATTTACGGCAAGCAACAAGGAGTACATGGTGAGGCCGTTACATTCCGAAAAAGAAGAAAATGATGAAAACCCGAACGAAAATCCGTTTTTGAGGGAAGAACTAAATCTACCCCGTGAGGAGGTGCTTATTGCCAACGAAATGTCCCCGATTTCCCCCATTGGTGGCAAGGGGGCCCTGGGCTTTCATGTTCCCCGTATTTTTGATAAGGTGATAGATATTTACGAATGTCACCTGATGGACGATGTGAACAACCGTATACGAAATACCCTGAGAACCTTTGCGCAGGAGCAGCAATATCCCTTTTACAATATCAGGCAACATACGGGCTGGCTGCGCAATATCATTATCCGCAACTGCAGCACCGGGGAACTGATGGTAAATGTGGTGGTCAATTATGATGAACCCGCACATATCAGCATGTTGCTCGATCATTTGCTGAAAGAAATACCACAGATAACAACCCTGTTGTATACCATCAATCCAAAGTGGAACGACAGTATCTTTGACCTGGAGCCTGTAACTTATTTTGGCAAAGGCTATGTTACAGAAAAACTGGGCGAATTTGAATTCATCATCAGCCCAAAATCATTTTTTCAAACCAATACAAAACAGGCCGAAAAACTATACAGTATTGCAGGAGAATTTGCCGGGCTTACCGGGAGCGAAGTGCTGTACGATCTTTATTGCGGTACCGGAAGTATCGGTATTTTTTTGAGCAGGAGGGTAAAAAAGATCATTGGGGTGGAATTGATAGAACAGGCCATTGAAGATGCTGTAAAGAATGCCTCGATCAACCATATTGACCATGCTCATTTTTTTGCAGGAGATGTGATAAAGATCTGCGACGATGCATTTTTTGAAACCCATGGACGTCCCGATGTGATAATAACCGATCCGCCCCGAGCCGGCATGCACGAAAAACTCGTGAACAAATTACTGGAGATCGCCGCTCCAAAAATTGTTTACGTAAGCTGCAATACGGCTACGCAGGCCCGCGACATTGCCTTGCTTTCGGAAAAATACAGTCTCCAAAAAATACAGCCCGTTGATATGTTCCCGCATACCCATCATATAGAAAGTGTGGCGTTGCTGGTATTAAAAAGTTAAATTGCCTGATAGTAAACTGTTTAATTAATTTTCAAGTATGGCTTATAATGAATATGGAAACCGGTTTCAGCGTACCACACCGGTGGTTTTAAATTTGATCATTCTGAACGCATTGGTATACTTGATACAGTTGAATGTTTGATAATGGCATGGGGTTTAAAGTAACTAATCGCTTTGGCATTAGCGCCTACTTGAAGCAGTGGCCATTTAAACCCTATCAATAGGTTACTCATATGTTTGCACATTCGCCTTATTAAGCATGGAGCTATTTACACATATCCTGTTCAACATGTTTGCGCTCTGGAGTTTTGGCAGCTGGCTCGAAAGGGCCTGGGGCCCCAAACGCTTTTTGATCTTTTACCTTGCCTGCGGACTGGCTGCCGGGGGAGCACACTTATTTCTTACCAATAATGCAGCTGTAGGTGCATCGGGCGCCATCATGGGCCTGTTTGCCGCATTTGCTTATTTGTTTCCCAATACAGAGTTGTTGATGTTTCCCATTCCTTTTCCGGTAAAGGCCAAGTGGGCCGTGGCGGTAATGGCAGCCATTGACCTGTTTGGCGGCGTACAGCCTGCCGGAAGCAATATTGCGCACTTTGCACACCTGGGTGGCCTGGTAATGGGTTTTATACTGGTGATTTACTGGAACAAGACCAACAAAAAAAATTTCTATTAAGCCTTAACAAAAATATATTCCGGGCTTTTGTAACTTTAAAAAAACGATCAAATCCATGGGCGAAGCAGAAAGGTATGGTGAATTTAAAGGGGAAAAAAAAACCCGCCGGCGTTTTTTGCTCAATGATGCGGGCAATGCCCTTATGAACCTGGTTATCATCAATATTGTTTTTTTTCTTATTCTTACTTTCATTCAGATGGGATATGCGGTTTCTGATAAACCGCTCACAAATTTTTACAATGAGGTATTACAATGGTTTGCTATGCCGGCATCTTTACGCAGCTTCAGTGAAAGGCCCTGGACGATCATCTCTTATATGTTCAGCGATATAAGTGTAATGCGCCTGGTTGTAAACATGATCTGGCTCTGGGGTTTTGGTTCTATCATGCAATCAGTTTCCGGAAACGATAAAATTATACCGGTTTATATATATGGAGCTGTGCTGGGGGGAATTGTTTTCGTGGCGGCTAACTATGCTATTCCTTACCTGCGCCCCGGCATTTCGGGAGCGTCTATATTGGGAGCCAATACCGCTGTAATGGCCGTGGCAGGGGCCGCAACTGCGCTGGCTCCGCGGTACCGTTTTTTTGAACAATTATGGGGCGGCGTACCTATATGGGTATTGCTGGCTGTTTTTGTTTTAATAGATATAGCCGGGATGCCTGCTCAGAATACCGCCTTTATATTAGCACATTTATCGGCCGTTGGTGCAGGCATCGGATTCGTTTACCTGCTACGCAGAGGAACAGATCTGAGTACATGGATGCATAAGTTTTACAACTGGTTTATGAACCTGTTCGATCCCAATAGCCGGGGCCACGATACCTCATTTAAAGAACGGGTTTTTTACGAAACCGGCAGCAGGAAACCATTCAGTAAGTCGCCCAATATAACCCAGCAACGGGTGGATGAAATACTGGACAAGATCAACCAGAAAGGCTACCAGTATCTTACCGAAGAAGAAAAGGGCATTTTGAAAAAAGCGGCTGATGATGATGCCCTCAAATAAAAAACCCCGCCAAAGGCGGGGCCGGTGTTTCCACTTCTCGCTTTCTTAATAGGTCTGATTTACTTCTTTTTCCACCGTGTTTTTTGCTTTTGCAAGCACATCTTTTACTTCCTGCGGAACATATTCTTCATACAATTTTTTTCCTTTGTCTTTTAATTTTGACTTGAGCTGCTGCTTTTCATCAGCATTCATTTTATTGTACTTGTAAAGGCCATAAGCTGCCACGCCGGCAAGCAAGAGGCCCAATCCTTTTTTCCCTTTCATTTCAGACTGATTTAAATGTTAACAGATTAATTTTTTGTAGTATCAGCAGCCTGGGTCTGCTTTTTATCTTTCTTTTTTCCAAGTATATAGCCGCCAGCAGCACCAACCACACCGCCAATTACAGCGCCTTTGGCATTTTTGCCTATAACCGCACCTGCTACTGCACCGCCCACACCACCAATAACGGCTCCCTTGGTTGCATTACTGGGGCCTTTCTTTTCTGGTGCTGTAGTAGTGGTGCCGGTTGTACCAGCGCCAGCCGTACCTTCTGTACCAGCGGTAGTTCCGTTATTTGCCGGGGCTGTGCCGGTAGTACTGGCCGGTGTTGTGGTAGTATTGTTGGCCGGAGTTGTATTATTAACCTTAGGCGCCACTTCTTTTTCCCTGATGATCACTGTTTTCTTTTCGATGATCACCGGAGGTGGAACCACGGCGGCAGGAGGTGTTGAAACAGAAACCGGAGCCGCGGCGGTGCCGGTATCGGTAGATGCGTTGTTATTGTACATGGAAGCAGAATCCTGTAAAATAAGGTTCTTGCCCGTATCTTCAGTTTTAGATTTTGTTTGACAGGCCACTAAAACTGCAGCCATTGTAATGCCGGTTATTAACTTTTTCATTTTTTAGATTTTATGGGTTAAGAAGTATAAAAACTATGCCAATATTTAAACTAGTTTGGCAATTAGACGTAATTAATAAGAAATTCCGTTGCCCTCCGGTTAATTGGAAGCGCAAACATACTATTAAGACGGCTTTTGACTGGTTTTGGTTATCCAGATAGGGTTGATTACTTTGAATTTTCACAATTTTTTATCAATTGTCAGCCGAACAGGAAATTATTAAAAACCAGTTATTTAGACATGGATCTGCTAATTAATCTTACTATTTTCAATTTCTCTTGCGGCCGCCACCCACCTTATTTGGCCGAAGCTGAACTGCAGAAGTTTTTCTTTTACCTGCGTATAACCTGAGATGCCATCTTCATCCAGTACGGCCGATATTTCGGCACGTGCTTCAGCGGTTAAAAGTTTTTCTATGGATAGGGCGCCATTCTTAACAAAATGCTCCAGGTGACTTTCTATGGTACCAATGGTAAGGTGCCGCTCCGCAGCTATCTGTTCAGGAGTTTTACCCTGTTGAAAAAGGTCGAAGCTGAGCAATTTGGTATCGGACTTTTTAACAGAAGAGACTTTCTTTTTTTTAGAAGGACGCGCCTCCAGGTTTTGCATTTTGCTTTCAATTCCAAAAAATTCGCAATAAGCCACAATGATCTCCAAAAAATCTTTTCCATACTGCTTGACCCTGGCCTTTCCCATGCCTTTGATTTGCTCCAGTTCTTTTTCGGTCTGCGGAAAAAAGCTGGCCATCTGTTCAAGCGAGTCGGAACTGCAGATCATATACAGGGCCGTGTCTTTTTCGGCTGCCAGTTCATTTCGTTTTTGACGCAGCTGGTTAAGCAGGTTGTGCTTTGAACTGGCTTCTCCATAAGATCCGGCACCCGAATAGATATTGACCGGGTATTTTTCTTTTTTATAGGCGGCTTTATGTTGCTGGTATGCCGCGCCATTAAAACCAGCCAAACAGTTTTCGAGCAAATAGATCCTTTGTGCAATGGATTCAAATAATTTTCCGGCCTTGTTCGAAAAATCCATGGCAAGCTGCCGGTTATCTGTTACCGAGGGCACTTTTTGTAACTGGTCTTTCGGCTGCTGCAATTGTTCTTTAAACCATCGGGCGGCTTTTGAAAAGCGGTCTTTCAGGGCCTCGTTGTTTTCTGGAAGCAAATTCCCCGCAAACAAACCCTGCAACTGAACCGAAAACTTTTTTCCATGTTTTGCATAGAGTTCAATGGCAGCGGCGAGGGACTTTGCCCATTCAATGGATTTTATGCCAAAAGCATTGTTTTGAATGATGAAATCTTTCAGTTTTTCAGCATCTTTTTCCATGGTACTAAAATCCACCAGCTCAAGTAAAATTTCCTGCTGGTAATGTTGAATGGCCTGCTGCAGCATATTTGCCTGTTCTGTTGCAGAAACCTGTTGCTTTGCAAATTGCACGATCCGCGGATCGCTTCGGAGGCTTTGCATGGGAATAGCAGAGTTGAGTACAATCCCATCAAGTGTGCGGCAGCGGCTGAGCGCCACATACACCTGGCCGGGCGCAAAGGCTTTCTCCGCATCTATTACGGCAAAGTCAAATGTAAGGCCCTGGCTTTTGTGGATGGTGATGGCCCAGGCAAGCCTCAAAGGATAATGGGTAAAAGTTCCCAGCACTTCTTCTTCAATATGCTGCTTGCTTTTGTCTACCGTGTATTTTACGTTTTTCCAAATATCCTTTTTTACCTCAATGGCTGTTTGGGAACCATCATTGTCAACTGTTACAACAATATTTTCCGCATCAATCTTTGTGACAATGCCGATCTTTCCGTTGAAGTACCGCCGGATCTTTTCCATATCGTTTTTAATGAACATTACCTGGGCGCCTTCTTTGAGGCGCAGCTCCGCTTCGAGGGGATACATTCTTTCGGAGAAATCGCCTTCAATGGCCGCATTGAAAATAAATTGTTTTGCGGCGAGCTTATCCATTTCTTCATTGTTGATGGAATCTGCCAAATAATTATGCGTGGTAAGGGTGATGATATTTTCTTTTGCCGGGGCTTTTTTGAGCCGGCTGCCAAGCAATTCGTAACCAGCCTCATCCATTTCGTTGTTACGCACTTTATTGAGCAGTTCAATAAATTCGATATCGCTCTGGCGGTACACATGCTGCAATTCGATGTATACCGGGTTTTGTTCTTTTACCACCTGGCTGCTGAAAAAGAACGGGTTATCATAAAAATCACGGAGCAGCATCCACTCCTCGTCTTTAACCACGGGCGGTAATTGGTACATATCGCCGATGTATAAAACCTGCACGCCACCAAACGGGCTGTTGTAACGGCTGCGCACCTGGCGCAGGATCGTGTCAATGGCATCGAGCACATCTGCACGCACCATGCTTATTTCGTCAATAATGAGCAGTTCGAGCTGCTGCATTACGTCTTTTCGTTCGTTGCTGAGCCTGATCTTGCTGAAAAGGCTGTGTTTGTCAATGGCATTTTCATTACCGCGGGCACTGTTCCCAAAAGGGAGAAAGGGCGAAAAAGGCAGTTGAAAAAAAGAGTGGATGGTGGTGCCACCTGCATTGATGGCTGCTACGCCGGTGGGGGCCACAATGGCGCAGTTCTTGGGCGTGTTTTCTTTGATGTATTTTAAAAACGTGGTTTTTCCCGTGCCGGCCTTTCCGGTAAGGAATACGGCCTGGCTGCTGTTGTTAATAAAGGCAGCCGCCGTGGAGAAGCCGTTGTTACTATTTAATTGATTATTCATTAAACCAGGAAATAAAATTATGAAAAACGCTCTATATTGTCAGGTAACCTGTTTACGATACGTTTGATTCCTTGCTTAAGATACGTTACGTAAAAATTGATTAACAAACCAAGCTTGTAATCACCAAATTTCAGATAGGTAAGTAATTGGGCACAATGTATGTCATTTAATGCCTCAACAGCTTTAGCTTCAATGATCACTTTATTTTCAACAAGCAAATCTATTCTGTAGCCATGTTCGAGTCTAATTTCTTTATATTGAAGAGGAAGTGGTTTTTGTTTTTCCACTCTTTACCCTTTTTGTAGCAGTTCATAATACAGGCATTCTATATAGGCCGATTCTAAAAGACCCGGTCCTAAATGCCTGTGCACTTCTATGGCACAACCAATTATGCCATTTGAAATTTGGTTTTCATTCATACCCGTAGCTTTTTTTAGGAAAAAAACTTTGCGCAACTTGGCGTTATTTCTTAGTGCCCTTTGCGATACAGATCTGTGTCGCTAAGAGCCGCCAAGGTTTTCGCCAAGTTGCGCAAAGGCTACAATTACGCCACCGCTTTATTGCTGCCGAGCATGAGCAGCTCGTTGGCCTGTATTTCGGTGATGTATTTTTTATTGCCCTCCTTATCTGTGTAAGTGCGGCTGGTGAGCTTGCCCTCGATGGCCACTTCGGTGCCCTTGGCCAGGTATTTTTCGGCAATTTCGGCCAGTTTGCCCCAGGCAATGATATTATGCCACTGGGTTTCGGTAACTTTTTCTCCTTTTGCATTGCGGTAGCTTTCATTGGTGGCCACGCTGAAACGAACTAATTTTTTTCCGCTTTCTGTGTTGCGTACTTCCGGTGCGTTTCCTAAATTTCCAATCAGTTGAACTTTGTTTTTTAATGCGTACATGTCTTTAAAATTTTGTTGTTTAAAAAATTTGTTTATTTCAGCCAACCGATAACCGATTGACAGAACAAAGATGCATTGGCCGGAAAGCCTTAGCCGGTTTTTAAGCGTTTACTTTCGTATATAAGCGTTTGTAAGCGTTTGTTGTCGGGTAAAAAATGTGGGAATGAGGGGATTGTGCAGATTTTTGGAATTGTCCTTATTTCTTTCAGGAATCTATTGTAGCCAATTTCAAGAAGAAACTTTTTGTTTTTACACGTTTAATTTTTACCTCTATTGAGTGTATTGCGTAAAACAGGTGTGCATTAACATCTTTATCAAAACAATCAAAAGAGCAGTTGTTGATTTTTTGGAACAGCCTTCGGGAATCAGTGGCACAAAGGGATAGCAAAACTTTTAAAACTTTATGATTTTCATTTCAAAGTAAACATGGAAATCCTATCAAATAAACGGACAGCAGTAGAAAGCCATAAACAGGATCGATCCAATATTTTGAAGTGAGCCCTTCTTCTGTTTTTTGAAAAGCAATTTGCAGAAAGCCAGGTGATAAGCCGGTTGTTTTTAGCCATTCCTTCCCGGGTCAAAATCCACCATCCATTCAATGCCGAATTTATCCCTGAACATAGCGAAGTATGAACCCCAGGGGCTGTCGGCGAGTGGCATTTCTACATTGCCCCCGGCAGAAAGCCCGGTATATAGCTTGTGGGCTTCTTCTTTGCTTTCTGCAGTAATTGAAATTTTGCTCCTCGTTTCATTTTCGTTATGCCTTCCCATAAAAGCCGGTGTATCGCTTCCCATTAAAACACTTGTTTTACCAATGGGCAAAGCAATATGTGCAAGCTTATTTAACTCCTCTTCCGGCATAGGATAATCTGGATTTGCCGGCATGTCTTTAAACCGCACCAACATTGCAAATTCCCCGCCAAATACAGATTTGTAAAAGGTAAATGCCTCTTCGGTGTTTCCGTTGAAATGGATGTAAGGGTTGATCTGTGCCATGATGGTTATTTTATTTTTTAAAAATGGGTTCTTTTAGTTGCCTAAGGGAAATTGTTTAAATCTTTACGCATCCGGAATATTCGGTTCCACCAATTTCTTTAATTTATCGAGCGATTCCTGCCAGCCGAGGTAACACATTTCGGTGGGTATAACAGCAGGAATCCCCTCTTGTGTTGCTGTAAATTCTGTTCCGCAGGATACGGCCTTCAGTTCAATGCTGGTGACCATTTCACCGGGCAGGTTGGGATCGTCAAATGCGTCGGTATATTTTATCAGCTGGTTGGGAATAATTTCCAAAAATTTTCCAGCAAATGAATGTCCCTTGCCTGTTGTAAAATTGATGAACGACATTTTATAACTGCCGCCCACTCTTGCATCCATGCTGTGGATTTTTGCCAAAAAACCATAGGGTGGCAGCCACGACGCAAAAGCATCTGCATCCATAAAAGCCCTGAACAATTTTTCCGGCGGAGCTGTAAAAACCCTGTGTAAACGGACCGTATTGCCTGGCATGATGCTAAATTTTAGTTTGATAATTTATTTGCCATACAAAGATGCGGCGATATTCCATAAAATGGCCAATTATATCAAATGCTTTGTATTTTAATTTGTAAGAATGCTGGGGATGAAGAAAAATAATATTTACGATCCGCAAGTCGCCAGGATCATCCCGTCTTAATATACCGGATCAGTGTATTTTTTAAATCCTGCTGGCTGAAGGGTTTGGTAAGGATAAAGTTCATGCCACTTTTAAGCACATCGCTGCTTACTTCTTCGGCAATATTTGCGGTAAGGGCTATAATGGGAACCTCTTTGTTTTCGTTGCGAATGGCACGGGCCGCCTGGTAACCGTCCATTTCGGGCATGTTAAGGTCCATCAGCACCAGGCTGTGCCTTAACGGGTTGAATTTTTCCACGGCTTCTTTTCCGTTTACGGCCACATCGGTGTGGATGCCCCATTTTTCGAGCAGTTTTCTTGCCACCAGTACATTTACAGAATTGTCTTCGGCCAGTAAAATAGTTTTGCCCGCAAAAGCTTTCTTTTCTTCATCAATGGTAAGCGGTTTGTCTGCCTGCTGATCCAGCACTTTTATAATCGGAAATGTTTGTACAAAACTAAAGATAGATCCTTTGCCCGGTTCGCTTTTTACAAGGAGTGTAACGCCCTGCAATTTGAGAATGTTTCTTACAATGGCAAGGCCCAGGCCGGTACCGCCATAGCTGCGGCTGGTGGAAGAGTCGGCCTGGGTAAATGGCTCAAAGATCAAAGGAAGTTTTTGGCCGCAAATGCCGATGCCGGTATCTTCTATAGAAAACTCTACAGTGCAGTTTGCCGAATTTCCAACGTCGATCCTGCGGAGTTTGAATTTTACATGTCCTTTATCTGTAAACTTGATGGCATTACTCAGCAAGTTTACAAATACCTGGCTGCTGCGGGTAGGATCGCCGCTTACATGAGGTGGAATGCGTTCGTCTATTTCGAGGAGCAGTTCAATATTTTTATCGCCTGCAGTTTTCTTAAAACCCCTGCAGATCTTTGTAGCAAGCTCCTTAAGGCTTATGGGTACCGTTTCGAGCTGCATCATGTTGGCATCGAGTTTTCCGTAATCGAGAATATCGTTTACGATCACCATCAGGTTGTTGCCCGAAAAACTCAGGGTATCCACATATTCTTTTTGCTGTTCTGTAAGGTTCCTGTTGTCTTTCTGCAGCAGTTGTGCAATTCCAATTACGGCATTGAGCGGCGTACGTATCTCGTGGCTCATGGTGCTCAGAAACTGCGATTTTGTTTTAAGGCCTTTTTCCGCCTCTTCTTTTGCCTGTGTAAGTTTATACGAAGACTGGTTAGAAAGTATGAGCGATTGAAAGAAGAAGAACAGGATAAAACAAACCATTTCAAAAAGTTCATAATGCGGAATAATATTGAAATAGTTTGTGATCACATACACAAACAGGGATGCGGCCACCACACAGCTCCAGATACCATATTTGGCGCCGGGCCGTTTATTTTTCCATGCCCTTACAAAAATTACTATTCCATAAATGATATAAAGCAGCAGTATAAAAAGATAATAATCCACATAGGAAGTGAATACCACCGTTGGTGTAACTGCTATGATGCCGGCATAACCCATACTGATCAAAATAAGCAGGTACGAAATAAGCAGGTTGTCCTCTTCGGGGTAAATACCACGGATATACATCACAAAAAAAGCGCTGCCCAGGCAAAGCGTGATATACTCGAGCCGGAGTGTTAGAAAGAAACTGAGATTAGGAAAAATATTATGCAGTGCATAATAATCGGAACCCATAATGCGGTAACTGTAGACAAGGCAGAAAAGCGCAAAATAAAAAATAGCTTTTTCTGAGCGGCTGAAAAAGAAAAGTGCAAAAAAGAAAATGGCGCCCATAAAAAGACAGCCGCCTAAAAATATATCCTGTCCCAGGTTTCTTTTATAGCGTTGCACCATGTAAGCGGTATGGCCAAACTCAATATTTTTTGAAATGCCGGCTTTTGCATGGGCGAAATTGCTCACCTGTAAAATGAGTTCGTTGGTATCTTTCAGGTTGCGGAGCAGGGCCAGCTGGCCACTCCAGTGTGGCTCCGATGTAGCTTCGGTTCTGCCAACCCTACCTTCGGCCGCCTCTGTTTTTCCGTTTACCAGGAGTTTATACGAAGTGTAAAAATCCGGAATGATCAGGGCCACCTGCTGCTGCAGCTTTTTGGGCAAAACGAGTTTGAGCCGGTAACTGGCATATCCCTGTGAGGGCAATTGTTTTCCGCTGATGGAAATATTTTCCCAAAGTTGCGGGAGGGTAGAATAAACATCGGGCCGGGCCGGTATTTGATGGTTGCTGTCAAGCAGTTGCTGCCAGTAAAACTCCCACTCACCGTTGAGCAGGATATGGTCGGTTGAAGACAATTTTTCGGAAACAGTAAGCAAGCCTTTTTTTGCAGGATCCTGGGCATGCGCCAACCTGCTGCAAAGCAACAACAACAAAAACAGGAGTTTAAGCGATCGGTATGGCATTGTTTGGATGTGGCAGTATTGAGGCCGGGGCCTTAAACCTGCATAAATACTTAAGTATAACGGATTTGGGGTAGGTTTAGTGTGATAAGGGAATTGCTTCTTCTGTACCATTTGCAGTAGATGCGGGGAATAGTGACCATATTCTCCGCATTTTTTGCGGTGAATATTGAAATGCGGCGAATAAATCCTATATTCGCCGCAAAAAATGCGGAGAATGCCCATATATATTCACCAACTGCCCCATTGGCCAAAGTTTAGCTGGAATCAGGAGCAGTTAATACCCTTATTGGCCCAAATAAGAGGCAGGCAAGGACGGCTGCTGGGCCGCATGGAAGCATTGGGTTTTAAACTGAAAGCCGAAGCCAACCTCCAAACCCTAATACTTGATGTGCTGAAATCGAGCGAAATTGAAGGAGAATTACTGGATGCCGAACAGGTTCGGTCTTCGATTGCCCGGCGGCTGGGTATGGATATTGCCGGACTGGTACCCTCCGACCGCCACGTGGATGGCGTGGTGGAAATGCTGCTGAATGCCACCCAACAAAATCAACTTCCTTTATCTGATGAAAGATTATTCGGATGGCATGCGGCGCTCTTTCCAACGGGCAGAAGCGGTATGCATAAAATAACGATAGCGGCCTGGCGGGATAATAAGAAGAATGACCCCATGCAGGTGGTTTCCGGGGCGATGGGAAAAGAGAAAGTACATTTTGAAGCGCCGGATGCCGAACGCTTAGAAGAAGAAATGCGGCATTTTATCAGCTGGTTTAATGAAGATAAACAGATGGATCCGGTTATAAAAGCCGCTATAGCACATTTGTGGTTTGTTACCATACATCCTTTTGACGATGGTAACGGCCGCATTGCCCGGGCCATTGCCGATATGCAGCTATCCCGTGCCGATGAATCGGCGCAGCGATTTTATAGTATGAGTGCACAAATACGCAAGGAAAGAAAGGAATACTACAATATCCTGGAAAGCACACAAAAGGGTTCCATGGATATTACCCGCTGGCTCAACTGGTTTTTACAATGCATGGACCGTGCCCTGGAAGCCAGCAGCGAAACACTTTCCGGCGTATTAAAAAAAGCCCGATTTTGGGAAAAATATGCCGGCACTATTTTAAACCAACGACAGCAACTGATGCTGAATAAAATGCTGGATGGTTTTGAAGGAAAACTGAATACCTCCAAGTGGGCAAAGATCACCAAAACCTCACTCGATACGGCGCTGAGGGATATACAGGATTTGATAAATAAAGGGATATTGAGGAGGGAAGAAGGTGGAGGAAGGAGTACGGGGTATGGGTTGGAGGATGTGTAAAGAGTTTGTTCGGATTGTTTATTATAGCTTTTACATAGGCATGGGAAATAGTTCGTGAAGACACGAACCAAGGCGAAGAAAATATAAAAAGTAAATATGTTTTTAGGGGCTACCTGGCCCCGGCATTAGTTTTAAATGTTTTAGGGAATAAAATTACAATAAATAAAAATGAAAGAAGGATTTCTATATTTTATAAAATCCAAAAGTTAATAGACGATTAAGAAGTAAATCTTACATGTGTATACTTGGGAAAAGGCGGTTGCTACCACACGGGGGGATAAAAATGTTAGCGGCTCTGACACCCCCTATAAGATCTTTTTATATTTGTGTAACAGCCAGCTGCAAAATAGGTGGTTTTCGAAATTATAGGTACTCTGGCTTAATCAATAGTGTTTATGTGGTACCATTATCCTATAGCATAAACTTTGCAATAGATTATAAATTTTGCCACCCAATACTGCCACCATAAACAAAAAACGCCATGCAATCTATTGATATACATGACGTTAGTTGTTTTTTCCGTGGTGTGGGCCGGGATTGAACCGGCGACACATGGATTTTCAGTCCATTGCTCTACCAACTGAGCTACCGCACCTTAAAAATTTAATATTTAATATTTTCGGATTGAATATTAAATTCGGGCTGCAAAAATAGGGGTTTCTAGCAGAATTGGGAAGAAAATTCATTAAAATTTGCCCAACCCGCAACCAAATCAGCAGTAAATGCCGTTAAAATAACCCCAACCCCCCAACCCCTAAACCCCTAAACCTTTAAACGCTTAAACTATTGTACCCCTTGAAACTCATTACGAAAAATCACTCCCCTTTACATCTATCACAAACCGGTATTTTACATCTGCCTTCATCATGCGCTCGTAGGCTTCATTCACATAATTCATTTTTATAATTTCCACATCGCTTACTATATTATGCTGCCCGCAAAAATCGAGCATTTCCTGTGTTTCTTTTATGCCGCCAATAAGCGACCCTGCCAGCTTTTTCTTTCCCATAATGAGCGAAAACCCGGCTATCTGCGATGGTTCGGGTGGCGCACCTACCAGCACCATGGCGCCGCCGGTTTTTACCAGGCCCATCAGGCTGTCGTAAGAATGTGGAGCCGAAATCGTATTCAGAATAAAATCGAATTTCCCCCTGATGGCGGCCATATCACCGGCATTTTTGCTGTTTACAAAATGATGAGCACCTAGGCGTTCTGCATCGGCTTTTTTAGTATCGCTGGTGCTGATCACAGTTACTTCGGCGCCAAAAGCATGGGCAAATTTTACGCCCATATGGCCGAGGCCACCCAAACCTACAATGGCAACATTTTGTCCTTTTGTAACAGCCCATGCCCTTAACGGAGAATAAGTTGTTATACCGGCGCAGAGCAATGGCGCCACAGCTTTAAGGTCGAGGTTTTCGGGCACTTTAAGCGTAAATGCTTCGTCTGCCACCATGCTGGTGCTGTATCCGCCATAAGTTGGCTGTCCATCTTTTCCCATACTGTTATAGGTGCCCACCATGCCGCCTTCGCAAAACTGCTCTTCATGATTCTGGCAACTGGGGCAGGTGCGGCAACTGTCTACCAGGCAGCCAATGCCGGCAAGATCTCCTGCCTTAAAATTCTTTACTTCATTGCCAACGGCTGTTACACGGCCCACAATTTCGTGGCCGGGCACCATAGGAAACATAGATCCGCCCCATTCGTTGCGCACCTGGTGAATATCTGAATGGCAGATACCGCTGTACAGTATTTCAATCTGCACATCTTTTGGCCCCGGGGTGCGGCGGCTGATGTTAAATGGCGCAAGCGGCGATGTGGCCGATTGGGCTGCGTAGGAGTTGTTCATAGTGAATCTATTTTTTTGATTTATTTTTTCTATTAAGTTCTAACCAGGCTAAATCTTCCAAATCTTTCTTACGGCCGCTAATTTTTTTGTTCTTAACCAAGTCTTCTTAACCAATTATTGGAATACTTATATTGTCAATACGTACCAATTCGATCGAATTAGTAACTTCAGAAAATCTCTTAAATCCAATTATTTCGGGCAAAAAATCAACAGTAAAATTTGGGCAATTAAACTTAAAAAATGACCTTAGTGGTTGAGGAGTTCGTTCATTTTTAAATTCCTGAACGTCTTGTCCAAGATCTTCGAGTGCATCTAATAAACGAAAATAGTTTTCGTAGGTTGGGTTGTACCACAAATCAAAATCTTGCTTTTCTGCAGGCTGTCCCGAAGAGGTTGTAGATATTCTGATAAAACCATGAAAACCCACTGCAATTCCGCCTACTATTAAGTACTGTACTTGGTGTTTACCCAATATCCTGCAAATATTTAAAAGGTCAGCTGTAATTTCATTGTTCATTGCGCAGATAAGTTATTTGCCTTTCTTTAAAATCTTTTTACTGCGCAATTCGATAATCAACTTTTTCAGTTGCAATTCCATTTTCTTCGAAGTGTTATCGTTTAATTGCTTTTTGGGGGCAGCAGCTTTTAATTTATCAAAACTAGTGTATCGTGTTATCTGGTTCACTTTTAACTAACTATTTAGCTTAAAAATACTCAAAATATTCAATCAGTTTCCATACTCACATAAAAACTTGATCCGCATCAGCTTCAGCTGTTCCCAGTTAAAATTACTGTCGGCCATTTCTTCCTGGGCCACCTGGAGGGAAGATGTTTCGCAGCTTTTAAAATAATCGATGATCTCTTCCTGTTCGTATTCATCCACCAAATCATTAATGGCATAATTAAGATTGAGCTTGGTGCCGCTGGCCACAATGGTTTCCATTTCTTCGAGCAGTTCGTCCAGCCGCAGGTCTTTGTTTTTGGCAATGGTTTCGAGCGGTATCTTTTTATCCACGTTCTGGATGATAAATATCTTATGGTTGTTCCGGTTTACCACGCTCTTCATCACAAAATCATCGGGCCTAATAATGTCATTTTCTTCCACATAACGTGCTATCATGTCTATAAACGGCTTACCATAGCGGATGGCCTTACCCTTGCTTACCCCGCTTATCTTTTCCAGTTCAGGAATAGTGGTGGGGTACATAGTGGCCATATCTTCGAGCGAAGTTTCGAGGAAGATAACGAATGGAGGAAGGTTTTTTTCTTTGGCCACTTTCTTACGCAGCTCTTTGAGCATTTCAACCAGGCGTTCATCCACTGCACTGGCATCGGGACCGGCTGCCTCGGCTGCCTCATCGTCGGCATTGGCATCTTCAAACAGGTTGTTGAGTGCAATTTTAAAAGAGCTGGGCTTTTTCATATAGGCCCTTCCTTTGGCACTTATTTTCAGCACTCCGTATTCCACAATATCTTTTGTGAGTATGTCTTCGAGCAGCAGCTGGCGGATCAGGCTGTTCCAAAAATGCGGCTCTTTGTCGTTTCCGCTGGCAAATACATCCAGGTTTTCGTGGCGGAACATTTGTACCTGCGTATTGGCCTTTCCCATTAAAATATGCATTACGTATTCAATAGGGAAACGCTCTTCGAGTGCATCAATACATTTGAGTGCTATCAATGCTTCGGCTTTAGCTTCAATTTTTTCTTTTGGATTCAGACAGTTGTCGCAATGACCGCAGCTTTTCTTATCATCATAATCTTCCCCAAAATAATAGAGCAGGGTTTTGCGGCGGCATACACTGCTTTCGGCATAAGAAACGGTTTCATTTATGAGCTGTGCGCCCACTTCCCGTTCGCTGAGCGGTTTGTCGCGCATCAGGTGTTCGAGCTTGGCCACATCTTTATGAGAGTAGTACAGCACACATTTTCCTTCGAGCCCGTCGCGGCCTGCCCGCCCGGTTTCCTGGTAATAATTTTCAATTGATTTGGGAATATTGTAGTGAATCACAAATCGCACATCGGGTTTATCGATACCCATTCCAAATGCAATGGTGGCTACAATTACATGTACATCTTCGTTTAAAAATTCGTCCTGCCGTTTGGAACGCAGTTTGGCATCGAGGCCGGCATGGTAAGCAACGGCGCTGATGCCATTGGCATTGAGCATGGCTGCAAGCTCTTCGGTGGTTTTGCGGTTAAGCGTATAAATGATGCCGCTTTTATTTTTGTGATGTTTTATAAAACGTACAATGCTTTCGTTGGTCTGTTTGAGGTTGACCTTGGGCAGAACTTCATAATGCAAGTTGGGCCTGTTGAAGGAAGAGATGAAAATATTGGGATTACGCAGCCCCAGGTTCTTTACGATATCGCTCTGCACTTTGGGCGTGGCGGTGGCTGTTAATGCAATGATGGGCAAACCGGGGTTGATCATATCGATCATTTCTTTTAGCCTGCGGTATTCGGGCCGGAAGTCGTGTCCCCATTCCGAAATACAGTGCGCTTCGTCTACCGCTACAAATGAAATATTAAGGTCGCGGAAAAATTCAATATTTTCTTCTTTAGTGAGTGTTTCGGGGGCAACGTAGAGCATTTTTGTATTGCCGCTGGTCAGGTCATCCTTTACCACTTTTTGCTGGCCTTTGTTAAGGGTGCTGTTTAAAAAGTGTGCCACATCATCTTTGCTGCTGTAGCCGCGTACCAGGTCTACCTGGTTTTTCATGAGTGCGATCAGCGGCGAAACAATGATGGCAACCCCAGGGCTCATCATGGCAGGAAGTTGGTAACATAAACTTTTTCCGCCGCCGGTGGGCATGATAACAAAGGTGTCGGTTCCGCCCATGATGCTTTCAATGATCCTTTCCTGGCTGCCTTTAAAACCATCGAACCCAAAATGATCCTGCAAGTGCGCCGATAAATTTCCGTTTGATTTTTTTACCGAAGTCTTTACCGCAGTTTTTTTCACCGCAGTTTTAGCAGCACCTCCCGTTTTCTTTGTAGTAGCCATATCTAACTCACCTTTTTCTTTATAAAATACTCGTTGAACAATTTTTTAAAAAGGGTCGCAAATGTAGCTCAACACCCGTGCAGGACAAAATAACCTTAGTACCCTTTTTTAAGTTTGCAGGTTTTTTAACGAAGCCTTACAATCTATTAAGGTAAGAAATTGTTGGATATAAACCACAATATATTTTTTTGATTTTTCAGACGGGCTTTTGAGGTGTTAATGGCCTGAACGAAAGCTGCAGAGCTGTTTTGTGAGTAAGTTAATGGATAAAAAGTCCTTTGCTTGGGATATTCTCTTTTTTAAGTAGGTTTGCGGCTGATTATGGAGAGAGCTGCCATTATTGAAAGTGCAAAAAAAACAGTTGAGCTGCAGGCGAATGCCGTTGCGGACATTGCTTCTTTTATAGGGGAGGATTTTGCAAAAGCAGTTGAAACGATCAATGCTTCTTCAGGGAGGCTGGTAATCAGCGGCATAGGCAAGAGTGCGCTGGTGGCGCAAAAAATGGTGGCCACCATGAACAGTACCGGAACGCCTGCACTGTTTATGCATGCTGCAGACGCTATACATGGCGACCTGGGTATGATACAGCAGGGCGATGTAGTGATGGTGATCAGCAAGAGCGGCGACAGCCCGGAAATAAAAGTGCTGGCCCCGCTGATCAAAAACTTCGGCAATGTGCTTATTGGAATGGCGGGCAACATGAATTCGTACCTGGCCGCACAAAGCGACATCGTACTGAATACAACCGTTTCACTGGAGGCTTGCCCTAACAACCTTGCGCCCACCACCAGCACCACGGCACAAATGGTGATGGGCGATGCGCTGGCGGTATGCCTTATGGAGCAACGGGGTTTTAAAGCCGAGGATTTTGCAAAATTTCACCCGGGCGGTGCACTCGGAAAAAAATTATACCTGCGTGTGGGCGATCTGACCCTGCCACATGAAAAGCCTGCCGTAAAAGAAAATACTGCTATTAAAGATGTGCTGGTGGAGATAACTGCAAAACGGCTGGGCACAGCAGCGGTTCTCAACGCAAAGGATGAAGTGATAGGGATCATTACGGATGGGGATATCAGGCGCATGCTCGAAAAATATGATTCCTTTGCAACTTTACAGGCAAAAGATATCATGGGCAAAAACCCAAAAACAATTGATGCCGATGAACTGGCACTGGAAGCATTACAAAAAATGAGGGCTAATAATATTTCTCAGCTATTATCCGTTAAAGATGGCAAATACGCAGGCGTTATACACCTGCACGACCTGGTGAGGGAAGGAATTATTTAACGCATTTCAGACTTAAATGAACAAAAACAATTATGTGGCCATTATGGCAGGAGGTATTGGGAGCAGGTTTTGGCCAATGAGCCGTGCCGATTACCCAAAACAATTTTTAGACATCCTGAACACCGGGCGGACACTGATACAGTCCACTTTTGACCGGTTTGCAGAATTTATTGATAAGGATAATATCTATATCGTAACATCGGCACAGTACAGAGAAATCTGCATGAAGCAATTGCCCGAACTCAATCCTGCCAATATACTTTGCGAACCATCCCGTAAGAACACGGCGGCCTGCATTGCTTACGTTTCTTATAAATTAATAGAAATAAATCCCAGGGCAAATCTCATTTGTGCCCCTGCGGATCACCTGATACTGGATACGCAAAAATTCATTAAAGTGGCCCTGGATGCGCTGCATTTCACTTCGCATATCAAAGCACTGGTCACACTTGGTATAAAGCCAAGCAACCCAAATACCGGCTATGGTTATATCCAGTATGAACAGCTGGCTGCCGCCGAAAACGTTTTTAAGGTTAAAACATTTACAGAAAAGCCCGACATGGAACTTGCCAAAACCTTTGTGGCCAGCGGGGATTTTTTGTGGAACGCAGGCATCTTTGTGTGGGAAGTACGAAATATTGTACACGCATTTGAAAAATACCTGCCCGAAATGCACGAAGTTTTTGATGCAGAAAAAGCATCATTTAATACGTCGCATGAACAGGAGGCCATCGATAAAATTTACCCGCAGTGCGTAAACATATCCATTGATTACGGCATTATGGAAAAGGCCGATAATGTTTACGTGATACCCGCTTCGTTTGGGTGGAGCGACCTGGGTACCTGGGCCAGCGCATACGAAACGTTTGAAAAAGATTACCTGGGCAATGCCGTGGGCGGTAAAAATGTGATCGTAATAGATGCCACCAACAATATGGTGCATGCCGACAATAAGAAACTGGTATTGCTGCAGGGCCTCGATAATTTTATTGTAGTAGATACAAAAGACGCACTGCTTATATGCAAAAAAGATAAAGAGCAGGAAATTAAGGAATACGTTGCAGAGGTTAAGCGCAATAAAGGCGAAAAGTATTTGTAACGGGTACATAGCATTTCATTAACTGGCATTTCTTCCTGGTATTTTAAAAAGATATTCATGTTTAAAGGCATATTGATATTTCTTTCGGCTTTGTTATTGCTGCCCAATTTTATAAACAGGGATATCAATAAACAGTTTCCGTACGATCGTATTGAAAAATTCAACCCTTCCCTTTTGCGCATTCAAACGGAGGAAGAAATGGAAGCATATACCGACAGCCTGGCTTTTACAAAGGGGATCAATGTATCGGGCCCGGAATATTTTATGCTGCTCGAAAATAATATTGCAGAAAGGTTTTATCACAGTTACTCCCATTATACTTTAAAGGAAAACTGGATAGCTGCCATTACAGAAAAATATACGCCGGTGGCGCTGGCCAGCAAGGTGAAGCCAGCTGAGATTTTCAGGCACCCAACAGCTTCCTGTTCGCAACAGGCCATTGCCATGATGAAGATCGCCAAAAACAAGGCGGTTGCCTATCGAAAAGTGGGGTTTCCGCATCATTACGCACTTGAGCTGCATATCAAGGGAAACTGGTATTTTTTTGATCCCAGCAAAGAACCCGGTGTTCCGCTGGAAACAAGAATGCATCAAAACTGGGCAATGGATGCCCAAAAGCTGAAGCCCTTCTACAACAATGAAAAATATTCGGATATTGATCTTGCCCTTGGCATCGGCAGCAATCAAAAAATAGTACTCGGTAACACAAATGCGGATCCGGCCCCGAGGGCAGCCATGCTGCAGGATATTACGGCCGTGCTGTCAAAAACAGTATGGATAGTTCCTTTACTGCTACTTTTTTTTAAAGCAGGAAGAGCGAAGCGGCTGCGCAGCAGGCAGGAGAAAGGCATGGAAGGCGCCGGTATCATGATGCTGTTTTTTTATTTCCAATTTTTTTAGCGCTAATTTTACAGAGCACCAACACAACAACTTTGCAACCGACCATCCAGAGCAAGTTGCCTCATGCAGGCACCACCATCTTTACCGTTATGAGCAGTTTGGCTGCCGAACACAATGCTATCAATCTTGGTCAGGGATTCCCGGATTTTAACATGAACGAGGGGTTGATTGCGCTTGTACAGGAAGCCATGCAGCAGGGCCACAACCAGTATGTGCACATGAATGGCCTGCCGGCGCTCAGGGAAATACTGGCACAAAAAACAATGGAGCTTTATGGCACCAGTATAAACCCTGCCGAAGAAATAACTGTTACTCCCGGGGGCACTTATGCCATTTACACAGCGCTTACGGCCATTTTACAAAAAGGAGATGAGGTGATTGTTTTTGAACCTGCTTACGACAGCTATATCCCCAATATCGAAATAAACGGGGCCGTGGCCGTACCGGTTCCCTTAACATTTCCCGGTTATAATATTGACTGGCAACTGGTGAAGGAAAAAATAAATCCCCGTACAAAAGCGATCGTCATCAACTCCCCGCATAACCCAACAGGAAACCTGGTTGGGGATGATGATATTGCAGCGTTAAAGGAAATAGTAAAAGATACCGGTATATTCATTATAAGCGATGAAGTGTACGAGCATTTGACCTTTGATGACAGGAAACACCTGAGCATGCTGAAATATCCGGAACTTTTTGAAAGGAGCTTTGTGTGTTTTTCATTTGGTAAAGTTTATCATTGTACGGGCTGGAAGATGGGTTATTGTATAGCGCCGGCTGCCTTCATGAAAGAGTTCAGGAAAGTGCACCAGTTCAATTGCTTTACCTGCAACAGCCCCGTGCAGTTTGCCCTTGCTGCCTTTCTGAAACAAAAAGAACAATATCTTCAGCTTGGAAAAATGATCCAGGCCAGGCGTGATTATTTTTTGCACGCTATGGAGCAAACAAGGTTTAAGCCCCTGCCTTCCTGCGGCAGTTATTTTCAGCTTTACAGTTATAAAGACATTAGCGGTGAAACAGAATATGATTTTGCGGTGAAACTTATAAAGGATTTCGGCGTAGCCAGCATTCCGGTATCGGCCTTTTACAAATCACCGGTTGAAAACAAAGTACTTCGTTTTTGTTTTGCCAAGAAAGAGGAGACGCTTGCAGCTGCGGCGAAAAGGCTTCAGGCAGTTTAATCTTTTTTTTATGGCGGTTCATGATTACCTGAAAATACTATATACCGCCCAGCTCAGCAGGTAGGCGAGGCTGGTCATGTATAAAAATTGTATGACAGGCCATTTCCAGCTGCGGGTCTCTCTTTTTACAACTGCCAGCGTACTCATGCACTGCATGGCTATTACATAAAACATCATGAGCGATAATGCAGTGGCAAGCGTATAAACCTTTGATCCGTCGGGCCGAACAGCCGCCTGCATTTTTTGACGGAGTGTGGCATCATTTTCACTGGAAGTTTCCCCTACGCTGTAGAGCGTTGCCATGGTTCCTACAAAAACTTCCCTAGCTGCAAAAGAAGTAACGAGGGCAATTCCGATCTTCCAATCGTAGCCCAGTGGCTTTATAGCCGGTTCAATTGATTTTCCTAAAATGCCGGCATAAGAATTTTCGAGATGGGCGGTTTTGCGTTGCTTTTCAATTTCGTCTGCCCGTGAAGGGTCTTGTTTGAGCAGGGCATCGTATTTATCTTTTACCTGCTGCATACCTTCTCCTGGCCCGTAACTGCTCAGTGCCCACAAAATTAAACTGATGACCATGATGATCTTTCCGGCATCAAAAACAAAAATTCTTGCTTTTTGAATCATGGTGCTGATCACGTTCTTCCAGCGTGGCTCACGGTAAACGGGAAGCTCCAGAATAAAAAAACTGCGCTCAGTTGATTTTATAAACCGTTTCATAATCCACGAAACCATCAGTGCCAAAATAGTACCTGAAGCATAAAGCGCCATCATTACCAGGCCCTGCAGGCTGAGGAAACCAAAATAATATTTATTGGGAATAACAAGTGCAATAAGAATGGTATAGACCGGGAGCCTTGCACTGCAGCTAATCAGCGGGGTTACCATGATGGTAAGCAGGCGTTCCTTTTTATTTTCAATATTACGGGCGCTCATGATGGCGGGCACTGCACAGGCAAAACCGCTGATCATGGGCATTACACTTTTACCATTAAGACCAGCCTTGCGCATCAGCTTATCTGTAAGGAAACTGATACGGGCCATATAACCCGAGTCTTCAAGCAAAGTAATAAGGCCAAACAGGATCATGATCTGTGGCACAAAAACAAATATGCCGCTGAGACCTGCTAAAATTCCGTTTACAAAAAGATTACTGAACCAGCCCTGGGGTAAAACAGCGCTGAACCAGGATGCCATTTTTCCAAAACCCCATTCAATGGCATCCATGGGATATTGGGCAATGGAAAAAATGCTTTGAAACAAAGCAAAAAGAACGAGCAGTAAAATGATATAACCCCAAAGCCGGTGCAGCAGGATATTATCAAGCTTTTCTGTAAACAGGGATTTTTTTAGCGAATCGGCTTCCACCACGGTTTGCTGCATCACCTGTTTGATGCGTACATAGCGCTGCATGATCTCTTCTGCCTGCGTTTTGGTGGGATTGAACTGGTGGTCGGTTTCAATTTGTTCCACCGCATTTTGCTGTTCCTCGTTTAACAAAAAATTTTCGTGGTTGATCAGGTAATGTACCGCTGCATAACTGCTTAGTTGTGGAAATAAATTTTGCACCTGGTTTACAGCTTCCGGTGCCAACGCGGCCGTATCAATAAAATCCCTGGGCAATACCTGCTGTATGTTTCCAGCCACCAGGGTTATTGCTTTTTTAAGTTCGGTAATTCCCTTGCTTTTCCGTGGATTTACAGCAACGATGGGCACTCCAAGTTCTCTTTCGAGGCCGGGAATATCTATTTTGGTTCCGTTGCTCCTGGCAAGATCCATCATGGTAAAGGCAATGACCACCGGAATTTTAAGATCGATGATCTGGGAGCAGAACAATAAATTTCTTTTGAGGTTACTGGCATCGGCCACCACCAGCAGCATATCGGGCCTGATGCCTTCATCCTGTTGCAGTAAAACTTTATAACTCACCCACTCATCAGAACGCCTTGGATAAAGACTGTAGGTACCCGGCAGATCGGTTATTTCTGCACGGAGCGATGGGGATATACTGCTGTTGCCTGTTTTTTTATCGACGGTTACACCCGGGAAATTGCCCACCTGCTGATTAAGACCGGTGAGGGCATTAAACAACGATGTTTTTCCGCTGTTTGGGTTTCCAACAAGTGCTATATGAAGAACAGACTTATCCAAAATATGGCCGCAAAAGTAACCTTTATAGCAAAAAGGCGGTTACGAAAGCGGGAATGGGGTTTTAATTAATGGGAAATGTTCAATAATTGATAATGGATCTGAACGTGAGGTTTATTCTTGCAGCAGAAACCAGTTTGGTGGGAGGCAGCCTGTGCAGCCAGTGTGTTTGGGTAGAGCCTGTCATTACCAGCAGGCTGCCATGCTCCAGCAGGATGGAGACCTTTTGGCCTGATTTTTTATGCTTAAATGAAAATTTTCTTTCTGCACCAAAACTCATGGAGCCGATAGCGCCGTTTGGCTTCAGGTCTTTTTCGCTATCGCTGTGCCAGGCCATTCCTTCATCACCACTATGATACAAATTAAGCAGGCAGGAGTTAAAAGTCTCAGCGGTTTTTTCTTCCACCTTCTTTTTCAGTTGCAACAGATCTTCTGTCCAGCCAAGTGCTTTTTTAGTGATCTTCGAATAAGTGTATTCATATTCGGCATCACCATACCAGGCAGCTTTCCTTTTGGTGATGATATGCTTGCCCAATATGATGGCTTCATCATTTTTCCAGGCTATGTTGCGGAACAGTTTTTCGAAATAATTGTTTGCTTCTGTAGCAGAAAAGACAGGGCCATAGTAATATACTTCGCCGTCAAACGGAAGCAGGTTAGTTTTATGATCTGCAGTTGTGCCAAATAAATTCATGATGCCGCAATATCCTCATAAATGCGTTAAATTAATAAAGAACGTGGTAGTTCTATGAATTATTTTTGATGACCTGCGTTAGCATGCCTGCCTGTACCACGCCGCTCTGGCGCCAAACCTGCTTGCCTTTTTTAAAGAGAATGAGTGTAGGGATGCCGCTAACCTGGTAGGTTTGCGCAGCAGAGGGGTTTTTATCTACATTTATTTTAATGATGCTTACCGTTTCTCCCAGCTGGTCTTTCACCTGCTTTAAAATAGGCGCCTGGGTACGGCAGGGAGCACACCAGTCGGCATAAAAATCAACCAGCACGGGTTTATCCTGTTGTATGATCTCATTAAATGTCATTACCGCCCGTTTTTGGTTTGTTTTCTTTTTTAAAGATCCCGAAAAGCAGGGTTCCCATCAGGGAGCCATAAAGTGTACTGTTCAGCGGTTTACTGGTGATCATGCAGGTGCCCGATTGGCAGCCGATTGTTTTCCAGTAAAAATATCCGGCCCCGGCCCCGGCAATGGCGCCAATGATATAGAGTAAGTTGTTCTTGATCCAGTTCATAAAAATCTAAGTTTTTCCTTTTTAAAAAAGTACATGACCCCGCTGCTAAACGGAACTGCAAAGGTTGACAAATTAATTCAAAAATAGTGTTAAAGAAAGCAGCGGCCCCACAGCCGCCGCTTGTTTAAAACTCCATCACCTAAAATACTAAAGTAGTGTTGTGGGGCACACATAATCTGTTAGCTTAAAAGCACCACTTTCTTTGATTGCCTTAAAACCCCCTTCCACATTTACCAGGTTATTGTAGCCACGGGCCATTAGTACCGAAGCAAAAATTACGGAACGGTAACCGCTGGCACAATGCACAAAATATTTTTTGTTTTTATCCACTTTCAGCATGCTTTCGTTTATATAATCAAGCGGGGCATTTTGCGCATCCACCACATGCTCGCTATCATATTCACCCTTGCGTCGCACATCCAGGATATTAATAGCTGCATCTTTTGCTTTTTCGACCAATTGACTTACCTGTACCGATTCAATGGTGGCTGTTTCGAAACCTGCATTTTTCCAGGAATCTAAACCTCCTTTAAGGTAGCCAATGCAAAAATCGTAACCAACCCTCGCTAGCCTTGTAATAGCTTCGGCTTCATGGCCGGGCTCGGCTACCAGTAAAATTTCCTGTTTGATATCGGGCATCATAGTGCCCACCCAGGGTGCAAATGTTCCGTCGAGCCCGATAAAAATAGAATTAGGAATATGCTCCTTTACAAATTTGCTTTCGTGCCTTGTATCCAGTACAATGGCACCGGTTTCATTAGCGGCCGCGTCAAACTCCTGTGCTGTCATGGCATGCTGCCCCCGTTCCATTACGGTATCAATGCTGTCGTACCCTTTTATATTCATCAATACATTCAGTGGGAAATAAGCAGGAGGCGGGGTAAGCCCGGTAGTTACTTCTTTTATAAACTCTTCTTTGCTCATTGCCGGCCGCAGGGCATAATTCACTGCTTTTTGATGGCCAAGTGTGTCGGTGGTTTCCTTACTCATGTTTTTACCGCAGGCGCTGCCAGCCCCATGTGCTGGATAAACAATGATATCGTCGGCAAGCGGCATTATTTTATTGCGGAGCGAATCGAATAAATAACCAGCCAGTTTTTCCTGTGTAAGATCTGCAATGAGTTTTTGTGCAAGGTCGGGCCGGCCTACATCGCCAATGAACAACGTATCACCGCTGAAAAGAGCCTTGTCTTTTCCATTTTCATCTCTGAGCAGGTAGCAGGTGCTTTCCATGGTATGGCCGGGTGTGTGCAATACTTTGATGGAGATCTTTCCAAGTTTCAGTTCCTCTCCATCTGCAGCCACCTGTGCATCAAAACCGGGCTTGGCAGTGGGGCCATAAACAATAGCGGCCCCGGTTTTTTTTGCAAGATCAAGGTGCCCGCTTACAAAATCGGCATGAAAATGTGTTTCGAGCACATATTTTATTTTGGCATTGCCCTGTGCTGCACGGGTTACGTAGGGTGCCACTTCCCGGAGCGGGTCAATAATGGCGGCCTCCCCGTTGCTTTCAATATAGTAAGCCCCTTGCGCAAGGCAGCCGGTATAAATTTGTTCTATAACCATTGGTTGAAAATTTAGGATACAAAGTTGAGTGTTTTTTGTGGCCAAAAAGGTGATGAAAGTCACGAAGTAAGGGGCCGGGGACCGGGTTTTTTAATGCCTGTTTTTATAAATTCCGGTAATAAAATTGATAACCGGAATAAATTGACTGATCATTAGAATGATCTGACTAAATCTTGCTGTTTTCAAATAAGGCCCGGAAATAACCTCGTGGTTCCATGCGCTATAATCAAAACCACTTGCCGGTGAAGCCATCCTGTTATTATGAGCAATTAACAAGATCATTAGTGCTGACAATGATAATATTGATAACAGCACATGCAACCATACCCCTTTTTTTGAGTATACATATTTATCGGTCAGCAGGTACAAACCCCATCCAGAAAATAGCAAAGCGGCAATCAGCTTGAAGATGAATCCATAACCCAAGACGAGATAGGTGTCATGAAGATGAATATCCAGCATTTGGTCTTTGTTTGCAAAAAAACCGGCGGGCGCCAATGCCAAACCCAGGATAAAAAACAGGTGGTATGGCTTGCTTTTGAGGTTCACATCAAAACTGCTTCACAATTTCTTCAGCAGGTATTTCCCCCGTTTTTCTCCAGACTTCGATGCCATTTTTATACACAATGAAAGTAGGAAACTCGGTGGCATTGAGTTGTATACACAAATCTGTTTGAGTGGCGCCATCTATTTTCAGCAACGTAAAATCATTGCTGTGTTTAGCGGCAAGCGAATCAATAACGGGGTTCATTTTTTTGCAGGGCGGGCACCATTCGGCGCCAATATCCACCAGTACCGTTTTGTCTTTCGGAATTTTTGAAAGGTATTCTTCCATAGTTATTTGTGGCGCCTTTGCGGCCTGTTCCACGGCCTTGCCTGCACGCTTCCACCCATTGATGCCGCCGGCAAGATTGTATGCTGTATATCCATTGGCATTGAGCCACTCCATAGCGGCATAACTGCGGCCACCACTCAGGCAGTAGGTGTACACGGGTTTGTTATTATCGAGGGAAGCTATTCGCTTGTAAAATTCATCCTTGCGTGTCCAGTCGGCCTGCAGGGAGTTTGCCAGGTGGCCGCTGTTGTATTCGCCTGCGGTTCGCACATCGAGCACCTGTACATTTCCTTTGGCAATGCCCTGTTCAAATTCATCGGCATTCAGCACGGTTTTTTGTGCAGCCGTGTTGCAGGCTGTAAACAATGAAACGGATAAAATAACAGCAAATATTTTATTCATAATTTTTGTTATAATGATGATATTGGCGGAATTCATGGATGTTTTGTTGTAAAAATGCTTTTCTGTCTTTTAACTGCAGGTAACTTTTATCACCTGTAGGTTCATGTCATTTCGATCTGGTTCCGGTAAAGCTTCAGCATGCCGCGTTGTTCCATTTTTTTGAGCAGCCTCGATATCACCTCCCTGGATGAATTAAGGTCGCTGGCAATTTCCTGGTGCGAAAGCTGGATGAGTTTTGAGCCGGTGGTTTCTAAATGTCGTTTCAGGTAAAATTCCAGCCGTTCATCCATTGCCCTGAAGGCCACACTATCCAATACCGAAAGCAGTTCTTCAAAACGGTCGTGGTAGGTTTCAATTACAAATTCGTACCAGCTTTTTTCGCCAGCCATCCATTTTTCCATTTTTTCCAGCGGTATCAGCAGCACTTCCGAATCTTCAATGGCTATTGCCATTACCTGGCTGGCTTCTGAACGGGCAGCACAAATCAAGGAAATGGCACAGGCCTGGCCGGGGTGCAGGTAATACATGAAATATTCGTTTCCCTCCTCATCTTCCCGGTAAATTTTAATGGTACCGCTTAAGAGCAACATGGTACTTTTGATATACTGCCCGGTACGCATAATGGTTTCACCAGCAGGATAAGTCCGCAGCTCTGCCTGCTGCTCAATTTCCTGTGCAAGTTGCTTCGAAAATGTTGGAAATACCTCAGAAACTGACTTCATGCTATGACGGCCGTTATTGATTTGTAAAACTTAAATGATAATTGCACTGCAAAGAAAATGGTTTTTTACCTTTGTTGCTCATTAAAGATATGATATGAAGAAAATACTGGTTGCATTGCTGCTTATTGCCAATGCTGTGTTTGCCCAAAAAAGCAGGCAGGACGTAAAAACAATGGAGGCCCTAAAGGCATCCGTAACATACCTGGCAAGCGATAAACTGGAGGGCCGCCGTACCGGGACTGCCGGCGAAAAACTGGCCTATGAGTACATTGTCAAACAGTTTAAAAAAGCAGGGCTGAAACCTTCCGGCGAAAACGGAACCTACCTGCAGGCTTTTGAAGTAAACGATGGCAAGACCCTGGCTCCCACCACTGGTTTTTCCATTAACGGGGAATCATTAAAACTGTATGAAGAATGGTTTCCCCTGGCATATTCCGCAAGCAAGCGTTACGAAGTTTCTCTTTCGAAAACAGCCCGGTTTCCCATGAAAGCCTCCTTTACCGATCTTGCTCCCGCTTTTGAGGCGAATAAAGATAATCCGCATTTTGACCTGGATGTTTACCTGCAGGGTTTGCTTAAAGAGGCTTCTGCGGGAGATACCGAAGCGATGATTCTCTTTAATTCCTCCTCTAAAGAAGATGGCTTAAAGTACGATCCTAAAAGCAAAGTTGCGGTTGCAGGCATCCCGGTTGTATATGTAAAATGGCCGGCGTATAAAAAATGGATGATTGATAATACTGATGATAAAAAGATCAGCATCCATGTTTCTGCAGAAGAAAAAAAGCGTACCGGGCATAATGTGGCCGGTTTTGTGAACAACAACGCAGCCCAAACCATTGTACTGGGAGCGCATTACGACCATCTTGGATATGGAGAAGATAAAAATTCACTTTATGCGGGCAGTGGACGCATGGTGCATAATGGGGCCGACGATAATGCCAGCGGCACAGCTGCATTGATAGAGCTGGCCAAATGGGCAAAAACGGCTTCGTACAAAAAGTACAATTATCTTTTTGTTTCCTTTTCAGGGGAGGAACTCGGCTTGTATGGCTCAAAACATTTTGTGGAGCATGCTGCAGTTGATGTGAAAAATATCAATTACATGATCAATATGGATATGATCGGAAGACTTAATGACAGCACGCATGGATTAACGGTTGGCGGGTTCGGCACATCCCCTTCCTGGGCCGAGATCATTAAAACAGATAACAAATATTTCAAAATAAAAGTAGACAGTGCCGGCAGCGGACCCAGCGATCATACTTCTTTTTACCGAAAAGATATTCCCGTTTTGTTTTTCTTTACCGGAACCCATGGCGATTATCATAAGCCATCCGATGATGCAGAAAAAATAAATTACAAAGGCGAACTCGCTGTTGTCAATTATATAAAAGAGATCATTGCAGCAACCAACAGCCGCTCTAAACTTGTGTTTACAAAAACCAAAGAGCCGGTAATGAGCAAGAGCAGTTTTAAGGTTACGATGGGCATCCTATTAGATTACACTTTTACAGGAAATGGCGTACTGGCCGAAGGGGTGAGCGAAAACAGGCCTGCATTCAAAGCGGGCATCAAGCCGGGAGATATCATTACACAACTGGGAGATCATAAGGTTACCGATGTGCAGACTTATATGGGGGCGCTCAATAAATTTAACAAAGGGGAAAGTACAAAAGTGAAACTCCTGCGTGGCAAAGAAGAGATGGTTTTTGAAATTACATTTTAAGTTGTTGTGCTATTAAAAACAATTGGTTTTCAATGAGATTTGCTTTGCGGATCTTTGCGCTATTCTTTGTGCAACTTGGCGATACATATCAGTGACGCAAAGAACCGCAAAGGCATTTCGCTAAGTACGCTAAGAAATGCTGCTAACTAAAGATATTCAATAGCACAACACGTTACATTTTAGTATTTACCGTCCTGTTATTATACAAGAAAGCGCCCGGCAAACACTGCTCAGCGTAAAACCTGGACCATGAAGCTTAAAATAGACAACGAAACATTAATTGAAGATTTTTTTGACACGACAAGGCTGCTGGGCATTGTGGCTCCGGTAAAAGACTATGTATTAAGCTGGCACGCCAATCAAAGCCTGGGCTTTAATCTTCGCATTAACCATGGCCTTGAAATACAGCTCCGTAAAAAGGACCGCAACTATTTTTTTTCTGTTTACGAATACAAGGTTCCCGGAACCAACCTGGTGCATTATTTGTACAACAACCAGGATGATGGAGAATTTCTTTTGCCGGAATTCAAGCACCTCGATTTTTTATGGCTAGTAAAGGGGGAAGAGATCAGCCAGGAAGCGCTGGCTGCATTACAAAAGGCCGTAAAGCTTTTGCCGGGCGTTCAGCTGGTAAACGAAATGACCAACGAAAAAATTAAAAATAAACAACACCTCATCCTTTAACCATGTGGCAGGAAATTGAAAATAAACTGTATAAAAAATTTTCTTTTAAAGATTTTACAGAGGCATTTGCCTTTATGACCAAAGTGGCATTTGCTGCAGAAAAAATGGACCATCATCCCGAATGGAAAAATATATATAATACAGTGGAGATCTGGTTAAGCACACACGATGCCGGTGATGTGGTTACGGAGAAAGACCATAAGCTGGCCGTAAAGATCGATATCTTGGCGAAATAGCTGATCGGCGGCAAGGATCAATTTTTAACTAAAACGATCTTTTCGCCTTTATGGATCATTTTCCCGATCGGTTCTGTAAAATCTTTCAAATCATTTTGCTCCAGCAAATTTTTTATTTCTTCTATTGCGCCGGGATTTACAGCAAACAGGATGCCTCCATTTGTTTGAGGATCGGGCAGCAGGTTAAATGCCTCCATTACATTTACCCCTTTTTCGAAACTTATTTTTTGTCCGTAACTCTTCCAGTTTCGGGTAGTGGCATCAGGGATAGCTTTTTGAGCAATATATCCCAATACCCCTTCTGCTACAGGAATTTTTGAATAGTACAGTTCAGCAGAAAGACCGGAACCTTCGGCCATTTCTATAAGGTGACCCAGGAGGCCAAAGCCGGTAACATCGGTGACTGCAGTTACGCCTTTGATGCGCCCCAGCAATTCGCCGATCTTATTGAGTGCGACAAGTTGTTTAATCTGTGCGGCATCATGCCCGGGTGTTAAAATCTTTTTTTTCCTGGCAGACGATAACACACCCACGCCAATTTTCTTGGTGAGAAAAAGAATATCTCCCTCCTGGGCTGTATTGTTTTGCTTTAAATTTTCTGTTTGCACAATACCGTTCACCACCAGGCCAAAAATAGGCTCCATGCTGTCAATACTATGTCCGCCGGCAAGGGAAATACCTGCTTCGGCACAAACCGCCCGGGCGCCTTCAAGTACTTTTTGTGCAAGCTGTGCCGGAAGCTTTTCTATTGGCCAACCCAAAACAGCCAATGCCAAAATGGGATTCCCGCCCATGGCATACACATCGCTGATGGCATTGGCGGCAGCTATCCGGCCAAAGTCATAAGCATCGTCCACAATGGGCATAAAGAAATCGGTGGTGGAAATTAATGCAGTGCCATTTCCCAGGTCATATACGGCGGCATCATCATTGCTGCTGTTGCCCACCAGCAGGTTTTTATCGGGCGCCATTAAAATATTTGTTTGAAGAATTTCTTCAAGTACCACGGGTGCTATTTTGCAGCCGCAACCTGCGCCGCGGGAGTAGTCGGTTAAGCAGATTTTTTCTGCATTGCTCATAATGTCCATGCTGCAAAGTTATTCAACAATGAGCGGGACCTGTAGAATTATTTTCTTCTCCTGAAGACAACAGCCGCATTTTTTGCCAGGTCGCCGCTGAAACGCACTTCATGCATTTCTTTTCCATCCCGTACCACCAGCAGGCCCGTATTGGGTGCAATGCGCCCCAGGTTTTCGGCATACATCACCAGCTGAATGCTGTCTGTACCCGGTTCTATGTAGATCGTTTTATTAATAGATCGGGTGGTAAGCCCGGCTTTGGCAATAATTACTTTACCATTCATGAGTACGGTTACGGTATCGCCATCCACTTCGCCATTATCGTACAGGGAAAGTTGTAAACTGTCTGCAGAAAAACTAACGGTCTGCTGCAGTTCTGTTTTGCGCCTATCGAGGTCGGCTGCCACCATCAATTTTTTGCGGGCCGCTTCCTCTTCTGCTTCTTTTTGTTTGCGTATAGCAAATTGTTTCGCATCCTCCGCCTCTTTTTTCGCTTTTTCAGCAGCAGCAATTTTTTCCAGCCTCTCCTTTTCTTCGGTCTGTTTTTTTACCAGGGCCTCCGCTTCTTTTTGCTTACGGGCCATCTCTTTTTCTTCTGCTTTTTTATGTTCCTCCTCTGCTTTTGCCAGGGCTTTTTCCTGCTTTTCTTTTTCGGCTGCCTGTTTTTTAGCAACGGCCTCCGCTTCTTTTTGTTTGCGCAAAATTTCCTCCTCCGCCTTTTTGCGTTCTGCTTCGTTTAATTTTGCCAGGGCCTTTTCCTGTTTTTCCCTTTCTTCTGCTTGTTTTTTAGCCAGCGCTTCTGCTTCTTTTTGTTTGCGCAACGCTTCCTTCGCCTCTTTTTCTTTCCTGTCTGCTTCGGTTTTCGCCAATGCTTTTTCCGTTGCTTCTTTTTCGGCAGCAATTTTTTTAGCAAGGACCTCTTCTTCTTTTTTCCGGCGGGCTTCTTCCTTTTCCTGCTTTTCCTTTTGGGCCAGCAATTCCTGCTCTTTTTGTTTATTTTCTGCTTGAGGCGATTCTTCCTGCTCCTTTGCAGCAATGGCCCGTTTCTGGGCTTTTTCTTCTTTCACAAAAACGAGTTTTTCATCCATACCTAATTCCTGCAGGTGCGGTACCAGGGATGATTGCCAGAAATCATTTTTGCGCTGCAGTTCAATGGTGCCGGTTATAGGCGCCCAATCTTTTGTACGGTTGGTGGTAAAAGGGCCGCTGAGCTTAAGGATACTGTCTTTAATTTCGAGTGTAAGTATGTTGAGTTGCCTGATGTTCTTTGCTGGCGCTACGGGATAATTGTTGGAGATCAATCCGTCATCTTCCACAATGACCTTTCCATCTCTCCTTTTGATCTTTACATATTTTACCCCAAAGTACTGTGTATCGTTCAGGATGAACCAGGTATGGGAAAATCCGTTGAGCTTACCTTTTTCTTCGCTGATGCCCAGTTCATACTTATAGGTTCTTTTGGTGCTGTCGTTGTAAAGCGTGCCTTTCCATAAACCTGTAATGTCGGTTTCCTGTGCAAAAAGCTTTGTGCCCGAAAGCAGGAAAAGAACAATCAGGTATTTACAGTATTGCATGATAAAAGTTTTTCTGTATTGGATATGCTATCAACGTTCAAACAGGCAATTTTATTGATTAGAGTCTCCGCATTTTCCCGGTTGTATAAGGATTTAAGGTAATGTTTGTCGTAATACTTCAGCAGGATGCTAAAACAGGCTTCCGTATTGTTTTCCTGCAATTGGTTGATGGCCGTTTTGGTTTCGAGCGGGCCCAGCCTTTTTTGTATGCGAATAATGGCGTTTATGAGTTTCTCTTTTTCGTGCAAACCATACTCCGCGCTGATATTTTTAAGACGCTCTTCAAAAGGTATGTCGAGAAAAAAAACAGGCTGCCTGCGCATAGTATTCCATAACGGGTGCGGTATCACATTATCGCCGATGCGCTGGCTTTCATCTTCCACCCAAAAAGAAGTATCCGAAACCTTTTGAAGTTCCTGCGCCAGTAAATTTTCAAACATTTCCTGCCTGCGCTGCGGTGGCTGGCCCATGCCGCCAAATGCAGAACCTTTATGATTGGCCAGGGCTTCGAGGTCTACTATTTTTTGTCCGTTTTCCTTTAATTCATGGAGCACTTTGGTTTTGCCGCTGCCGGTATAGCCTCCCAATATTTTAAAGTCATACTCTTTTTCAAACTGGCCAAGCACCCATTTACGGTATGCTTTATAGCCGCCCACCAATGTATATACTTCAAATCCATACAAATCTAAAAGCCAGGCTACCCCGGCGCTGCGCATGCCTCCGCGCCAGCAATGCACTAGAAGGGCGCCCTGCCCTTCAACGGTGGAAACAGGCCGGAGCGAAGAGCCGGTTTTAATAAAATCTTTTTGAAATGCCGCTGCTTGTTCCAGCATTGCAATCATTTTTGGGCCAAAAAAACCAAGGCCCGCCTTAGTGGCTTTTTGCTTTCCCTGTTGTTTATATAAGGTACCTACCACTGCACGTTCCTCATCGGTAAACAGGGGCAGGTTATAAGCTCCGGGAATATGCGCTTGCTGGTATTCGCCCGGGCTGCGCACGTCGAGTACAGGCATGGTTACAGCCAGTTGTAAAAAATCTTCTAGTAATAGTTTTTTAACAGGCATTATGCTGATTTTGGAATACCCGATTCATTCAATTTATATAAATATCCTTTTCCTGATTTTGGCAGGCCGCGGAGATCGCTTGATTTATTTTGCAGTATAAATTTTTTTGAGGAACTGCAGTCCAAAACAACCGCTTCGTTTGTTTTACAGAAAGGAGCATTGCTATGTTCGATGCTCCCCAAGCTCCACATCATCATCAGTAATACAGAAATACGCATCAGTAAAGTTAAGAAACGAAAGGATTGAAATAAAAAACCCTGTTCTTAAAAAGAGCAGGGTTTTGATCATTTATTTCATGAGATCAACCATTCATGCTGGTCAAAAATTCCTGGTTGTTCTTTGTTCCTTTCATATTTTTCAGCAGCATATTGATGGCTTCTTCCGAATTCATGTCGGCAATATGCTTGCGCAGCACCCACATGCGCTGGAATGTGTCTTTGTCGAGCAGCAGGTCGTCGCGCCTTGTACTGGATGAAACGATGTCAATGGCGGGATAAATACGGCGGTTACTTAGCTTGCGGTCGAGTTGCAGTTCCATGTTACCGGTACCCTTGAATTCCTCAAAGATCACTTCGTCCATCTTGCTCCCGGTATCTACCAGGGCGGTGGCCAATATGGTAAGGGAGCCGCCGTTTTCTATTTTACGGGCTGCACCAAAAAACTGTTTTGGTTTTTGCATGGCGTTTGCTTCCACGCCACCGCTTAATACCTTTCCGCTGCTGGGCGCCACGGTATTGTGTGCACGTGCAAGGCGGGTAATGGAATCGAGTAATATCACCACATCGTGGCCGCATTCAACCAAACGTTTTGCTTTTTGCAAAGCAATGGTGGAAACTTTTACGTGTTTTTCTGCCGGTTCGTCAAAGGTAGAGGCGATCACTTCTGCTTTTACGCTGCGCTCCATATCTGTTACCTCTTCGGGCCTTTCATCTACCAATACCACCATCAGGTAGCATTCCGGGTGGTTTTCGGCAATGGCATTGGCCACTTCTTTCAGCAGCATGGTTTTACCCGTTTTAGGCTGTGCCACAATGAGTCCACGCTGGCCCTTACCAATAGGGGTAAACAGGTCCATAATGCGGGTGCTGTAATTATCACCCCGGGTGGTAAGTTCCAGTTTTTCGAAAGGGAAAAGCGGGGTAAGATAGTCGAATGGCACACGGTCTCTTACTTCTTCGGGGCTTTTACCATTGATGGTTTCCACTTTAAGAAGGGCAAAATATTTTTCGCCTTCTTTTGGCGGGCGAACAGATCCGTAAACGGTATCGCCGGTTTTAAGTCCAAATAATTTTATCTGGGAAGGGGAAACATAAATGTCATCGGGACTGCTCAAATAATTGTAATCACTGCTGCGCAAAAAGCCATAGCCATCGGGCATCATTTCGAGCACCCCTTCGCCTAAGATCACCCCATCAAATTCGATATTAAAAACGGGCGGCTTTTGCTTTCCGTATTCTTTTGGCTGAAAAGCCGGCTCATCGTCTTCAATTTCGGGCTGTTGAATATCCTCGGCCTGCAGCATTTGGGCAATGGCGGCAGGTATGGTGGATTGCTCGGGGGTGATGGGCTGCAGGTCATCTTCCTCATCGGAAGAAGTCATTGCAGGGACCTCTTCTTTTTTGTATTTCAAAGGCTTTTTCTCCGGCATTTCGGTCTTTTTGTGCCTTGCCGGCGGTTCTTTTTTTGAAGGCGCTTCCTTCATCACTTCTGCTTCTTCAACAATATTAGAAGTGGAGGCCTTTACAATACGTTTGCGCTTTGGCTTTTCGCCATCGCCGGTGTTTTTCTTGTCTGCTGTCATAACGGCTTGTTTATCGAGGATCTTGTAAATAAGATCCTGTTTATTAAGTTTTTTTGTGTTGCTGATCTTTAACTCTTCGGCAATATCAAGCAATTCAGGAACGAGGAGATCGTTCAGTTGTAATATATCGTACATAAAAATGTGAAAATGCGTTTTCAGGAAACCCGCTCTGATAAATCTTTGAAAATTGAAATGGTGATTTTGATTGGGAACCGGCTGAGCTGTGAAGTAGCTAATGATTTAGGATATGCTTCGCAACCTTTTCCAGTGCAATATTACAGCGTTTTTGCTGAACAAGGAAATTTTTTTGATTTTTTGACCCAATTAACCGGAAAAATGCATAAAAAGCTGACCGGCGATTTTTAACGGATAAACCTGCTGACAGGAACATGACAGGGATGTCCACGGGATTAAATACGATCTTTGGTTAAAAACAGATGGCGCATCTTAATATTGAGTTCAAGGCAGTTTGCAGCAATCTTGCCATGGCCGAAGAAAAATTAAAGCAGCTGGCACCCCGTTTTATAGGTACAGATCATCAGCGGGATACTTACTACAGGGTTCCGAAAGGCCGGCTGAAGCTTCGGGAGGGAAATATAGAAAACGCTCTTATTTATTATGAGCGGGAAAATAAAGCCGGGAGCAAACAGTCGGATGTCATTTTATTTAAACATGAACCCTCCCCGGAATTAAAGGAAATTTTGGAAAAGATGCATGGTATTAAAACAGTAATAGAAAAATACAGGAAGATCTATTTTGCTGAAAATGTAAAATTTCATTTTGATGTGGTAAAAGGGTTGGGAGAATTCATAGAAGTGGAAGCCATTGATACAGATGGCAGCATTGGTAAAGAAAAACTGCAGCATCAATGCGATCATTATGCAGCATTTTTTGAAATCATGCCGGAAGATTTCCTTTCGGTTTCTTACAGCGACATGTGATCATTCCACCAAAAGCGGCTCCACAAAAAACTCTTCGGCAGGTTTTTTTTGGGCCATCAGTCCTTCCATGATCTCGTAAGATTTTTTTGCAAGTTTGAGTCCGCTTGTTTCCACATAGGTTACATGCGGGTGGAATATTTTTGGGAAAAAGCCATCACTCAGGCAAATGACCTGCACCCTCTCCTGCATGCCCAATGCCTGTACCGACTGCATAACACCTATGAGTATTTCATCGCTCATGCAAAAGATGCTGTCAGCCTTTGATTCCCGGAGGTATTTTGCCGAAATGTTTTTGGCATCCTCATCGCTCAATGCATTTTCATACGATACGTTTATATTTTTTGTTTTGATATAATTATTAAATGCATTGTACCTGCGTTTTGTAATAGACATATGGCTGTTGCCAAAAAGGGCGAGTACATTTTTGTTGCCGCTTTCTGCCAGTTTTTTTGCTGCCATGGTTGCGGCATCCAGGTCGTTAATGCTTACCCGATTAAAACGCTCATTGTCGGGTACTTTATCAAAAAATAAAAGCGGGATCCCGCTGTCCACCACTTTATCGTATTCTTTATAATCGGAGGTTTCTGTGCATACGCAGGCAAAAACACCTGCCACCCGGTTCAGGCGGCAAAGTTTAAGGTTGGCTTTTTCCGTTTCCACATTATCGGCATTTTGCAGCACCATCAGGGAATAATTGTTTCTCTGGCATTCTTCCTCAATACCGGAAATAAAGGAATCGTAAAAGAATTTCGAAAAGCTTGGTACAATTACAGCAAACAATTTTGAGTTTTGCGTTTTAAGGTGCACCGCGTTGGCATTGGGTTCATATTCCAGGCTTTCTGCAACCTCTTTTACCCTTTTAATGGTGGTTTCAGAAATATCGGGATGATCTTTTAGCGCCCTGGATACCGTGGAAATACTAAGGTTGAGCAGGGAGGCGATCTTCTTGAGTGTCATGGATGGCATAAGCAATAGGCATCTGTTACCCCCAAACTTAAGTTATTGCCCGGTATTGCAGAAATTTTTCCCCCGCAAACATTTTCGCAAACGTTTGAGGCAAATTTTGAGCCTTTTGTCTATATAAAATGATACAAGTCATTGTTTTTTCTCTCTAAATTACAATCACTTTTAACCAATACTTAACTAAAATTTAAACTTTTAAAACCTCGCTTATGAAGCAAACAATGCTTGCCAGACTGATGCTCAGTATATGCTTTGGCCTGATTTCTATGCTGGCATTTGCCCAGAACAGAACGGTTTCCGGAACCGTTACCGACGACAAAGGAGCGCCAATATCGGGTGTTTCTGTAACTATAAAAGGCGGAAAGGGCGGCACTTCCTCAGGCGCCGACGGTTCTTATAGCCTTAGTGTACCTGCAAATGCCAGTACGCTAGTGTTTTCTTCTGTTGGTTTTGGCCGTAAGGAAGTGGCTATTGGATCAAATAATGAAGCCAATGTCTCTTTGGTAGCCTCAAATGAGCAATTGACCGATGTAGTGGTAATTGGTTATGGTTCTGCCAGAAAGAAAGACCTTACAGGAGCTGTAGCTGTTGTAAGTGCCAAATCTTTTAACCAGGGTCCTATTGCGGGTCCTGATCAGCTTGTACAGGGAAAAGTGGCCGGTTTGCAGGTTATCAGCAATAGCGGTCAGCCGGGTGCTGCCACTACTGTAAGAATCAGGGGCAATGCTTCGGTTAGAGCAGGTGCAGGGCAACCATTGTATGTTATAGATGGAATTCCGCTGGATGGAAGAAATGCAAGGCCTGCATTAACAGCAGTAGGCTTTGGCCGTACACCCGATGTGGATCCATTGTTGTTTATCAATACTAATGATGTGGCAAGTGTGCAGGTACTTAAAGATGCATCGGCTGCCGCCATTTATGGATCAAGAGGTGCAAACGGGGTTATTCTAATTGAAACAAAAAAAGGAAGCGGTGCGCCAAGGGTTGATCTCAGCTTCCAGGCTGGAATCAGTAAGGTGGCAAAAAAATACGATGTGCTGGATGCGGCCGGGTATGAAAGTGCACTGGAGGAATATAATTTAACTAATGGAAACCTTGGAAGTTCCGTTGATGCCCAGGATGCTATCCTAAGAAAAGGCGGCAGCACAAATCTTAGTTTGGCAGTAAGTGGCGGTACCGATAAAACCAACTACAGGTTGTCTGTTGGCTATTTTAATCAAAAGGGTATCATTATAGGTACAGATCTTAAAAAATATATGGCAAACTTCATTGGCCAGAGTAAGGTGCTGGGCAATAACCGCCTTACAGTTGATTATGGCTTAAAAATTGGCCAGGTAAATGAGAAAATTGCACCCGTGTCGGATGATGCCGGATTTGAAGGAAGTTTAGTGGGTAATGCGCTTCAATGGAACCCAACAAGGGCATTCAAAAAAGACGACGGTAGCTGGGAGCAACCTGCAGGCGCCTTAAACCCGCTGGCCCTGGATGATGCTTATGATGACAATAGCAGCCTTATAAACGGAAGCGGACACCTTGGTGGAACGTTAAAAATCACAAAAGAGCTTAGTTTTAAGGTTTTGGGAAGCGCTTTTCGCCAAACGGGGCAACGCAAAGCATCCATGCAAGCGTTCCTTAATCAAACAGCAGTATTGGACAGGGGCTGGGGCTTTGCCGCAGATAATGAATTAACCTCTGTGCTTGCCAACTCAACTTTAAATTATAAAAAAGAATTGTCAAACGGGCTAAACATAGACGCATTGGCTGGGTACGAATATTTTAAATCGAACAGGAAGGGGTTTGGTGCATTTGGGCAGGATTTCAACGGCATACCTATTAACTATGCCAATATCCTGCAATATGCCTCACAGTCTACACTGTCGATCAATTCTTTTGAAGACCCCACCTGGGAACTTCAGTCTTATTTTGCCAGGGCTGCATTTAACTATAAAGATAAATATTATATCACCGGTACCATGAGGGCCGATGGCTCCACCAAGTTTGGTACTGATAATAAATATGGATACTTTCCTTCATTTGCTGCTGCCTGGGCTATCAGCAATGAAGATTTCATGAACGGCGTAAAAGGAGTGGATAACCTCAAATTAAGGATTGGTTATGGCGTTACCGGAAGCCAGGAGTTCCCTTCTGGTGCAGCACAGGATCAATACACACTTTCTCAACAGTCCTTTGTTTTAAGCAACGTGAAAAATCCTGCTTTGAAATGGGAAAGAGAAAAACAAGTTAACATAGGGTTAGATTTTACGATTCTTAAAAAGAAAATAAACGGTAGTATTGATTACTTTAAAAAAGACAGAACTGATATCTTGTTTAATACACAGGTAACATTGCCAGGCCCCGCAACAAGATATTGGGTGAATGTTCCCACAAATATTATCAACAAAGGTGTGGAAGTGACGCTTAATTCCGACATCATTGCTAAAAAGGATTTAAACTGGAACTTTGGCGTAAATGCAACATTTATTAAGAACACGCTGGAAAACTATAATTTTGGAACCGTGCTGACCGGTGTTATTAGCGGACAGGGTTTAACAGATGTTTCTGTTCAAAAACTGGTGGAGGGATATCCGATCAATGCCTTTTTTGTAAAAGATTTCCAGGGCTTTGATGCAAATGGGAATTCAATTTTTAAAGGCGGCGAAAGCGACAGAATATATGGCGGAAGCCCCAATCCAACCACTTTGCTCGGCTTAAGATCTGAATTGACCTATAAAAAATGGAGCTTTATTGTGAACGGGTACGGCATGTATGGTCATAAGATTTATAACAATACTGCCAATGCCACCGTAGGATTGGGTAACCTTGGGAAAGGGAATGTTGATAGGAGATTTATTGGAACAGGCGAAGCAGTGGGAAATGCACCAAGTGCTTCAAGCAGGTATATAGAGAAAGGTGATTTCTTCAGGCTTGCCAATGTTACTTTGAATTATGATCTTGGAAATGTGGGTGAAACATTAAAAGGGGTTAACCTTTTCGTTACTGGAAATAACCTCTTTGTAATTACAAAATACACCGGTTTCGATCCCGAGGTGAACACGAACAAGCAAATTGATGGCGTTGCCTCACAGGGAATTGAATATACACCTTACCCATCATCGAGGTCTTTCCAGGCCGGATTCAGGGTTTCATTTTAATAATTTAAAATTTAATTAAAGAAATATGAAAAGTAAAATATTTAAAATTGCATTGTTTGTCGGCGGGATCTTTGGTCTTGCAGGCTGTACAAAGCTCGACGAAGACCTGAACAGCGCTCTCACGCTTAACCAGGCACAATCATTAACCAGTGCCTCCCAGTTGCTGCGCTCAACTTATAACTCTATGCAGGACGCATGGACATCGCAGGACAGGTTCCTGGCGTTGGCCGAGCACCCGTCTGATGAAATGGTGGGACCAACAAGGTCAACCGACTGGGATGATAATGGCGTTTGGAGGGTTTTACACCTTCATTCATGGACCCCGGATCATTCTTATATTACAAGAACATTCGAAAACCTGCTGATCATGCAGTTCAATGCCTCTAACGTATTAAACTTTAATCCCACTCCATCAGAAGCGGCCCAGGCAAGATTTTTAAGGGCACTTTCCATGTGGGCTGTACTCGATGGCTGGAACCAGGTGCCTTATCGCCCCACAGGATCAAGTCTTTCAGACGCACCCATCACATTAACTGGTGGACAGGCATTGGATACCATCATCAACGAACTGAACGCTATTTTACCAACATTGGAAAACGGACCCACAAACAGGGCAAATAAGAATGCAGCCAGGGTTTTATTGATGAAATGCTATCTCAACAAAGCGGTTTATACCGGCGACAGGAAGACCATTACCTTCAATAATGCCGATATGCAGCAGGTGGTTACACTTGCCGACCAGGTTACCGGCTACAGCCTTGCTACAAATTACTTCGACAACTTTGCGCCCAATAACAGTTCTGCCTCAGAAAACATTTATACTTATGGTGGCGGTGTTACAGAAAACCAGGGCCGCAGCGGAAACAATATCCGCTCCCGCTGGTTTATGTCTATGCACTACAAGCAGCGGCCCGGTGGATGGAACGGCTTTACAACACTCTCTGATTTTTACGACAAATTTGAAGCTGCAGACCAACGCAGGGGCATAGCCTATCCTGTTGCTACTTATACTAACCCGGGAGCCAGAACTAATGTTGGCTTCCTGCTGGGTCAGCAATATGATCTGTTAAACGATACAGCCCTTACCGACAGGGGTGACCGTCCTTTGATTTTTTCACGTGATATTACCTTGCAGGAAACAAATCCTGTAACACTTGAAATGACTGGTATTCGTGTGGTAAAATGGGCGCCAGATCTGGTTTCGGGCGATAACCCCACTACCGAATTTGCCTTTTTCCGTTATGCAGATGTTTTGTTAATGAAGGCAGAAGCGTTGATGCGCTCCGGCGATAATGCAGGTGCACTTGCCATCGTAAATATCGGTACGTACCGCAAGAGGTGTTACTGCTTTGGCTACGCTTACTTCTTCTGTTCTGCTCGATGAAAGAGGAAAGGAAATGTATTGGGAAGGCTGGAGAAGAAATGACCAGGTAAGGTTTGGTACTTACTTAAACCCCAATCAGCTAAAAACAGGAACAAGCGAGGATAAATATTTATTGTTCCCGATTCCTAATAACGATTTGGCATCAAATCCTAACCTTACTCAAAATCCCGGTTATTAATTATTAAGTTCTCATTTTCATAGTTTCGTTTACCAGGGGCAGTTACTCTTTAACTGCCCCTATTTTTTAAAACCATCCCATCATGCGCCTGCTGCCTAGTTTTCTTGTTATCACGCTCCTTTTTGCCTCCTGCAAAACAAACAACAAGCAAAACCCACAGCCCCCATCCAATCAACCCCAAACCACAAACAATGCAAATTGGTGGAAAGAAGCAGTTTTTTACCAAATTTATCCCCGCAGTTTTAAAGACAACGATGGCGATGGGGTGGGGGATCTGAAAGGCATCATTTCAAAGCTGGATTATATAAAAAGTCTTGGCATTGATGCGGTATGGCTGAACCCCATTTACGCTTCTCCCAATAAAGACAATGGGTACGATATCAGCGACTATGAACAAATCCATCCGAAGTTTGGCAATATGACCGATTTTGATAGCCTGCTTGCCGGCTTTCACCGCCGCGGCATAAAAGTAATGATGGATATGGTGCTCAATCATTGCAGCGATGAACATAAATGGTTTGCAGAAGCAAAAAAATCAAGAACAAGCCCTTACTATCATTATTTTCACTGGTGGCCGGCCGAAAAAGGAACGCCTCCTTATCGCTGGAGTATTTTTGACGAGAAAGCATATGGCTGGGAATTTAATAAAGCCACCAATTCTTATTACCTCCATTATTTTGCCGATTTTCAGCCGGACCTTAACTGGGAAAATCCGGCATTGCGCCAGGAAATATATAAAATGATGCGCTTTTGGTGCAACAAAGGCGTGGATGGTTTCCGTATGGATGCACTCGCTTTTATTTCTAAAGACACTACCTGGCCGTCATTACCAAAAGAGTATGAGGGCAAATGGGGTATGTATTATGCCAGCGGCCCAAAACTGCATGATTATATACAGGAAATGAACCGTGAAGTACTGAGCAAGTATAACCTCGCCACTGTGGCCGAAGCCATGGGAGATGTGGAACGTGTGAAAAAATTTGTGGATGAAGACAGGAAGGAACTGAATATGGCCTATCATTTTGAAGCCATTGATTTTGGCTACCTGCCCAATGAATATAAAATGCCCGACCCTAAGGGATACAGTTTGCCTGCTCTTAAAAAAATTTACAGCAAATGGGACAGTGCTTTCGTTGAAAAAGGCTGGGGAACGATGTACCTCGGCAATCATGATCAGCCACGCATGCTTAGCCGTTGGGGAAACGATGCGCCGGAATTCAGGCAAGCCGCTTCCAAAATGCTCAGCACTTTAATTCTAACAATGCGGGCAACACCCTTTTATTATTTTGGCGATGAAATTGGCATGAGCAATATAAAATTCGACCGGGTGGAACAATACAACGACGTGGAACTGCTTACCAATTATGCCCAAATAAAAGCCAAAGGCGGCGACCTCAAAAGATTTCTTGAGGGCATGAAAATATCCAGCAGGGATAATGGACGAACGCCCATGCAATGGGATACAAGTATCTATGCAGGGTTTGGAACAGGAAAGCCCTGGCTGCCGGTAAATGATAATTACAAAACCGTAAATGTAAATGCAGCAGCAGCAGACCCTAACAGTTGTCTCAGCTATTTTAAAAAAATGACCAGGTTGCGCAAAGAAAATCCCGTATTGGTTTACGGAAAATATACGTTGCTGGATGCAGATAATCCGGATGTGTTTGCTTACACACGTGAGCTGGATGGAAAAAAACTGTTGGTGCTGCTCAATTTCAAGAAAACAAAGGCAAATACAAACACAGGGTTTGATATGGGTAAGGCAAAACTGCTGATTGGCAATTATGCAGATGCTTCGAAAGATGGGGCATTAAAACCTTACGAAGCGACCATTTACGAAGTACAATAGCCCTGCCAGCGGTTGCAAACCCTGGCAGCGGCTAAGCAAGTTTTTTAAAAGATGAATCAAATCAAACTAAAGCATATACAGAAAGCAGGCGCGGCCCGGGTTATTTTACAGCCGCCTGGGATTTCAACATAGAAGGAGAATGAAATCTGGTTTGAATATGATAGGGTACGGCTCCAACTGAACCATCTGTAGTAATTAATTACGCCAGGTCATTAACAGAATAAATATCAAAACATGAACCCTAAAATTATCCTTTGGACCATCACCGTAGGCCTTGGCGGTTTATTATTTGGCCTCGATGTGGCTGTTATTTCCGGCGCCGAACAGGCCATACAAAAATTATGGAGCCTCAGCAATGCGCTGCACGGTACAGCCATTGCCATGGCTTTATACGGCACTACTATTGGAGCGGCCTTTGGAAATATTCCCGCAAACAAAATCGGCCGAAAAAAAACACTCATCTGGATTGGCATCATCTTTTTTGTATCTTCTCTTGGTGCAGCATTTGCCCCGGGAGTGTATAGTTTTATGTTCTTTCGTTTTTTAGGTGGGCTCAGTATTGGCGCATCCAGCGTGGTGGCGCCCGTATATATTTCTGAAATTGCCCCGGCAAAAGACCGTGGCAAAATGGTAATTGCATTTCAGCTCAATATTGTGGCAGGTATTTTACTGGCCTACGTGTTCAATTATTTTTTGCGGGGTGTAGGCGGAGAAAACGACTGGCGCTGGATGCTGGGCATTGTGGCCATACCTTCCTTGATCTTTTCTTTGCTTATGTTGTTTACACCCGAAAGTCCAAGGTGGCTTGTGCTGTATAAAAAAGACGATGCCGCCGCAAAAAAAATACTGCAACTAACAGAAACCGGCCATGTGGAGGATACGATACAGGATATCAAAAATTCTGTGCAAGCTAAAACAGAATCCCTGTTCAGCGGAAAATATGGCAAACCTTTGATGCTGGCGTTTTTACTTGCTTTTTTTAACCAGATGAGCGGTATCAATGCCATTATTTATTTTGCCCCACGGGTATTTGAAATGGCCGGCCTCGGTAAGGAATCTGCTTTTTTAAGTACGACAGGTATAGGCATCGTTAATTTCTTATTTACAGTGCTCGGCTGGTATCTTATAGACAGGCTGGGGCGGCGTACACTCATGTATATTGGCTCCATTGGCTATATTATTTCGCTGGCACTCATAGCTTACTCCTTTTATACGGGCCATACAGAAAATATAAGCCGGTATGTTTTTATGTTCATTGCAGCGCATGCGGTTGGCCAGGGAGCTGTTATATGGGTCTTTATTTCAGAAATATTTCCCAATGCTGTTCGTGCAGAAGGAACATCTTTTGGCTGCCTTACCCATTGGGTTTTTGCTGCGCTCATATCACAGCTCTTTCCCATATTTGCAGGGTATGGCGGCGAAAAAATATTTGGCTTCTTTTGCATTATGATGATCTTTCAATTGATTTTTGTATGGAAGATGATGCCCGAAACCAAGGGCGTGGCGCTGGAAAAAATGTAGGGTTTTATTATGGTCGCCGCAGAGAACAGGAGAAAGAGGTGTACGCCAAATTTGCTTCTGGCTTACACATGTTTACGGGGGTTTTTAATCAATGTATGGGAGGAAAACATACAATTATAATATCAATATCCCCAGTACCTTGAAGAAAATAACCCTCATGAACAAAGAGCGCAAAAATGAATTAGGGGCCATTATTGTTGATTCAGCAATAACTGTACATCGGGAACCCGGCCCTGGTTTACTGGAATCAGTATATCGCAGGGCGATACAGCAGGAATTGGAATTAAGAAACCTTTTTATCCGGGAACATATTCCCGTAAACCTTTTTTACAAAGGGTTTGATTTGGGGAAGGGGTATGAAATTGATTTATTTGTCGAAAATGAAATTATTATTGAGATCAAGTCTACCGAACTGATGAACCCGGTTTTTATTGCCGAGGTCATTACCTACTTAAAATTATCCAACAAAAATCTTGGATATTTGATAAATTTCAATGTACAATTATTAAAAGATGGCTTTAAAAGAATTGTTTATAATTTTTAATACATGTACTTTCCCGATTTGGCGAAGGGAAAATAAATGCCATAAATATCGCTGCGTTTTCTCATTTTCTCCTGTCCTCTGCGGCAAAAATATATAATAACAAATGCGATTTTTACTTTTAATATTAACCTCTTTTCTCTTCTCCTGTACTGCAAAAAAACAACCCGCTCTTTTTACCCTTCAGCAAAACACCGGCATCAACTTTGTAAACAAAGTGGAGAACGACCAGCAGTTCAATATCTTCAGTTACCGCAATTTTTACAATGGCGGCGGCGTGGCCATTGGCGATATCAATAACGATGGACTCCCCGATGTATTTATGACCAGTAATATGGGTGCCAATAAGCTTTACCTCAACAAAGGGAATTTTACCTTTGAAGACATCAGTAAAAAAGCAGGAATTGAACAGCTCGGCCGCTGGAACACCGGCGTGGTAATGGCCGATATAAACGCAGATGGCTGGCTTGATATTTATGTATGCAATGCCGGCTATAATAAGTTTAGGAACAAGCAGGCCAATGCCATGTTCATCAATAACCATAATATGGGCTTTACCGATAAGGCAAAAGAAATGGGCCTTGACGAAAGCGGATATACCACTCATGCGGCTTTTTTTGATTATGATCTTGATGGCGATCTGGATTGCTACATTCTCAATAATAGTTTTATACCGGTAAACACGCTTAACTACAGCAACAAGCGGGAGTTGCGTGCAAAAGACTGGCCTATTGAAGATTTTGCAAAAGGAGGGGGCGATAAACTGTTGCGCAACAATAACGGCGTTTATAAAGACGTTAGCGAAGAAGCGCATATCTACGGAAGCCTTATTGGCTTTGGTCTTGGTGTAACGGTGGGAGATGTTAATGGCGATCTTTATCCCGACCTCTACATCAGTAATGATTTTTTTGAAAGGGATTATCTCTACATTAACCAAAAAAACGGAACATTCAGGGAGGAACTCGAATCATGGGTGCAGCATACCAGCCTTGCCAGCATGGGTGCCGATATTGCCGATATAAACAATGACGGTTATCCCGATATTTTTACAACCGACATGTTGCCCGGCGACGAATACCGTTTAAAAACAACCGCTTCATTCGATAATTACGATGTGTACCAGTATAAATTAAAACAGGGCTTTTATCACCAGCTTCAGCAAAATGCACTGCAGGTAAACAACCGGAACGGGAGGTTTATGGAAACGGCGCACTACAGCGGCGTTGCAGCCACCGACTGGAGCTGGGGCGCATTGATCTTTGATGCCGATAACGACGGGTTGCAGGATCTCTACGTGTGCAATGGGATTTATAAGGATGTGATAGACCAGGATTTTATTGATTTTTTTGCAGATGAACTGTACCAAAAAATGGCCATCAGCGGAGAAAAGGCAGAAATGAAACAGATCGTAGACAAGATGCCCAGTGTACCGGTGCCGAATAAGTGTTTTAAAAATGAAGGGAATTTAAAGTTCAGCGATGCAGGAATAAACTGGGGATTCAGCCAGCCTTCATTTTCTAATGGTGCGGCCTATGCAGATCTCGATAATGATGGAGACCTCGACCTGGTGGTAAACAATGTGAACATGCCCTCCTTTGTGTATAAAAATAATGCGAGGGAGCAAAACAAAAATAATTTCATTTCGGTTGAACTGAAGGGATCGGGCAAAAACAGTTTTGCAATTGGAAGTACTGTCAAAATATTCTGTGCAGCCGAAATTATTTCACGTGAACTCATCCCCAGCCGCGGCTTCCAGTCAAGCACCGATTATAAACTGATCATTGGCCTTGGAAACAAAACTATCGACAGCATTCATATTAACTGGTACGACAGGTCACAAACCAGTATTGGAAAACCTCCCGTTAATACAGCATTAAAAATTGAATATGCCAAATCTGTAAGAATTTCTACAGCGGCAACTTCAAGCGTTACAGAAACTTTGTTCAAAGAAGAGAATAACGTTTTTGAAAAACATACCGAAGACGATTTTACCGATTTTTACCAGGAAAGAAATATTCCCATGATGCTGAGTAAGGAAGGACCACGTGCAGCAGTGGCCGATGTAAACGCCGATGGCATGGACGATATTTTTATTGGAGGAGCAAACGGGCAGGCTGGTTCCCTGTACTTGCAAACAAACGGCGGCTTCCAGGAAAAGCAAAACAGCATTTTTGAAAAAGATAAAGCAGCAGAAGATGTGGCCACCTGTTTTTTTGATGCAGATAATGACGGCGACAAAGATCTCATTGTTGGAAGCGGGGGAAATAACCTGCCGCCCAGGCACCAGCATTTGCAGCTCAGATTATATTTAAATGACGGGAAAGGAGGTTTCTCAGGATCAACTACAGCTTTTCCCGTAAACAGCGCCAATATTTCCACCATTATCAATTATGATTACGATGCAGATGGAGATGAGGATCTTTTTGTGGGGGGAAGAAACCTGCCGTATAATTATGGAGCCAACCCACGCAGTTATTTACTGCAAAATGATGGAAAGGGAAATTTTACAGATGTTACAAAAACACTTGCCACCGAAATTGAAAATATTGGTATGGTTACCAGTGCGGTTTGGGAAAATATTGCGGGAGATGACAGGAAAGAATTGGTAATTGTGGGAGAATGGATGGCGCCAAGAATTTTTAGCTTCAGCGGCGGAAAATTTATTGAACAAAAAACAACAATGGGCAATATGCTGGGTTGGTGGCAGTGCATTAAAGCGGCTGACATCAATGCCGATGGTAAAGAAGACCTTATCCTGGGAAATATTGGCGATAATTTTTACCTGCATCCAACAGAATCTGCGCCGGTTAAATTATGGCTGGGCGATTTTGACAATAATGGGCTTCCGGATAAAGTTTTTTCCAAAACAGTGGACGGGAAAGATGTGCCTGTTTTTCTTAAGAAGGAGTTTACTGATATTTTGCCATCGTATAAAAAAGAAAACCTGTTGCACCACGAGTTTGCCAAAAAAACAATTCAATCCATTTTTAAGGAAAGGGCAGCAACTGCAACAGTGAAAAATTTTAATTACACTTCCAGTTGTGTGGCCATCAATAAAGGCAATGGGGATTTTGAGATAAAATTGCTCCCAACGGAAACACAACTCTCGAGCGTAAATGCAATTTTGGTCGCAGATATAGATGGCAATGGTACAAATGACATCATGCTTGGGGGCAACAGCACCGAATATCTTCCGCAGTTTGGCCGGCTCGACGCTAATTTTGGAACGTTTTTACAAAATGACGGCAAGGGGAAATTATCTGTCATTCCGCCTGCAAAAACCGGGATCCAGCTAAGCGGAATGGTAAAAGACATTGTATTGCTGCAGGCAAAGCAAAAAAAAATGGTTTTGTTTTTGAGGAATAATCAAAAGCCACAGTTGTTTTCTTTGAAATAAAATTGTATAAAAGCATAAGAATGAAAAAAATATTTTTTACACTGCCGTTGGTTTTAATGATCGCATCTGCCTTTGCGCAGCCCACGCCCGATCAACTGTACGGCCAGCTCTTTGCAGATGTTCAGATGCAAAAAATATTTCCCGACGGAAAAACTTTTGTTGATTGCACACCTAAACGAAAAGTGGCCGATATTATGTATGATTATGGTATGCAAAAAGGGTCTTCCTTTAACCTGAAAAAATTTGTTGAAGAAAATTTTAACCTGCCGGCAGCTCCGCCCGTCCTCAATTACGTGCAGCAGGAGAAAAGTGTATCGGCCCATATCAATAATCTTTGGGATGTGCTTAAGCGGGAGGCCGATACAAAACAGGAGGGAAGCAGTTTGCTGCCACTGCCATTTTCTTATATAGTGCCCGGTGGCCGTTTCAGGGAGATCTATTATTGGGATTCTTACTTTACCATGCAGGGCCTGGTTGACAGCCGGCGTTATGATATCATTGAAAACATGGTAAAGAATTTCGCTTACCTTATAGATACTTACGGGCATATTCCCAATGGTAACCGTACTTATTACCTCAGCCGTTCTCAACCTCCTTTTTTTAGTATGATGGTTGATCTGCTGGCACGCATAAAAGGGAATCAAGTTTATAAAGTTTATTTGCCCCAATTGCAAAAAGAATACGACTACTGGATGAAAGGCGCTGCTACGCTCAATCCTGGTGAGGCTGCTGGTTATGTGGTAAAATTGAAGGATGGCACGGTATTGAACCGCTATTGGGACCAACTGGAAATTCCCCGGCAGGAAAGTTATGCGGAAGATGTGGAAACAGCGGAAGCGGCAGCAAACAATGCAGCCATGCTCATTAAGTTCTCATCGGAGGAAAAACGGGAAGCAGTATTTAAACGATATAAGAAAAAAAACATATCGTAACCTCCGTGCCGGCGCCTGCAGTGGATGGGATTTCAGCAACCGTTGGTTTGCTGATGGGGAAAACCTGCATAGTATAGAAACCACCAGCACATTGCCGGTTGACCTCAATGCGCTGATGATGCATATGGAAACAACCTTGTCAAAGGCATACGGCATCAGCAAGCAAAGCAAACAATCGGCCACTTTTAAAACAAAGGCATTACAAAGGTCAAAAGCTATTTCTAAATATTTCTGGAACAAAAAACTCAATTATTTTACAGACTATCATTTTGAAACAGCTTCCCAAAAATCAAATATCACTGCAGCTGGAATGTTCCCATTTAATTTTCCAGAAGAATTGGGAACTGCTATTTCAAAGAAGTATTGTGAAAAAGCTTCCCTGGTACTTAAAAGCAAATTGTTGCAGCCCGGTGGTATTACTGCTACTGAAAAAAACACAAAACAACAGTGGGATGCACCCAATGGCTGGGCACCATTGCAATGGATGGCCATTACTGGCCTGCAAAAAAACGGACAGCACCAACTTGCTGCTGATATTTCGAAGCGCTGGATAAAACTCAATTTTGATGTGTACAACCGTACGGGCAAGCTCATGGAAAAGTATAATGTGGTGGATACGAAGCTGGAAGCCGGTGGCGGAGAATATCCCGGCCAGGATGGTTTTGGCTGGACAAACGGAACCCTGCTTGGATTAATGAGAAAATATGTGAAGTAATTCTTTTTGTCTGTACAGGTGTAAGCTTTTTAAAAGCTGACACCTGTATAGACGCTGAAAACACGATACTAATATATAGGATAATAAAACTTAGTGATCCACTTACTGCTGTCTGGTTCTTTGCGGCGATCGGTAATTAGTGACTGAAAAGGAATGGCAGGCGAAGCAAAATTGTAATCTCTTTTGTAGTTTTCGAATTCGGAAAACAAACTGTCCAGGTGCTGAAATCCGCCAAAGAGACTATCTGTACTGAGAAAATTTCCTTTCGGAAGCATTTGTTTGTACTGGATGCCGGCACTATTTTTCAGAAGTTTGTTAACGGGCAGCGAAACCATAAAATGATAATGTCCGTTATGGGTTCTTTGAATATTGAGCATGGTAGAATTGGTGGTAACAGCGTTATTGGATAAGGCATATTTTTCCAGCAATTCAATTTTACCATAAATATCGGCTACTGTTGGATAATGATCGAGGCTGTCCCTGGTTGCTATCATGCTGTTGTCTGTAAGTGTAACCTGGCGCACATGAAAGCCGTAAGATTGTTTGCTGTTATTTAATATGTCCGAAATGCGCAGGGCAACATCATCCATGGCCAGCTTTATTCTTTTTGCTTCCGCATATTTTGACATACGGTCAAAAGGGCTATTGCCGGCACTAATGTTGCAACTCCAGTTGATACCGATAGTACCGCCGGGTAACATGCTTGTTTGTACCTGCGATAAGTGATTAATTTTCTTGTCAGATATTAAAACACTTGCATTATCAAAAGGCAATGGCGTTATTTCAGAAAAACGGATACCGTTTTTACCCGTGGCAAACCATTTATTCCATCCCTCTTGTGTTAAAAAATTTCTTTGCAGGGCTCCGGGGCTGGCATGCACTATAAAAGCCTTGTTGATCTTTATGTTTGAAGGAATAAAAATATAAACAGCAGCAATTGCGAGGGCGAGAAAAACCAGCAGGAACAAAAATGCTTTTTTCAATGAATGGAGTTTATGCAAATATGTTTAAAAAAATCGAAATCCCGAATCCGAATGATCTATAATCCTGTAAAAATAATAGTAATCATGCAACATTATATTCTGGTCAATAATAAATTATGATTCAGCGTAACTTTGTATGATATTTGACCGGTAAAACCTGAATTAAACAGATGCGTATGAAAATAAGACTGATCCTGATTTTAGCGCTAATTAGCTCTTTTGCTTCCCGGGCCCAGGATGCCTGGAAACTTACAGCAGATAAGATAGATGCTTCCAATTATTATGGTATAACCGTAGCCAATGGCATGCTGGGTGTGGTAAGCAGCCCGGAACCATTTAAGGTAAAAGAAGTGGTGTTGGCCGGAGCTTATGACCTTTACGGCCGTGGACGGGTAAGTAATTTTTTGCGCAGTTTTAACCTCCTCAACATGTATTTGGAGGTGGATGGCAGACGCATTGCTGCAAATAATGTGAATAATTTTTCACAGCAGCTCAATATGAAAGAAGCCAGTTTTACTGCCACGATGGAATACGGGGATAAGGCCCAGGTAAATTATACGTATTATTCGCTCCGCCACTTGCCCTATACAGTGCTTATGGATGTAAACATTACTGCAAAAAAAGACATCAGCATCAATGCCGCAAGCGTAATGGAAGCGCCCGATGCACTAAAAGATGTTCAAAACTATTATAACGAAATAGACCGGCCGCATGTAACCATCGGGCTGCTAACATCAAGCGCCAAAAGTCCCACCGGAAAATTATTGATGTGTGCCAGTAATACTTTTTTATTCAGCGAAGTACATGGACAGGAACCAAGGGTGATCCACGAAATGTGGGACAACAATATGCACCTGGTGAAATTCTCCCGTAAAATAAAAGCAGGAGAGACTTACCGTTTTTCCATTGCCGGATCCTCCATTACTTCCGCTCATCACGATGATCCGCTAAATGAAGCGGAGCGTGCCAGCATTTTTGCAAAGCTCGAAGGAAGGGAGCGGCTTATTTCATTTCACAAAAAAGCATGGGAAGAACTCTGGAAAAGCGATATCCTTATTGAAGGCGATGCGCAAAGTCAGCAGGACGTACACAGCATGCTCTATCACCTCTATTCTTTTTCACGGGAAGGAACAGCGCTTTCTCCCTCGCCCATGGGCCTCAGCGGCCTGGGTTATAATGGCCATGTTTTTTGGGATACCGATCTCTGGATGTTTCCGGCCATGCTGGTGCTGCAGCCGGAGCTTGCAAAGAGCATGATCGAATACCGCTACCAACGGCTCGAAGCAGCCAAGCGTAATGCTTTCAGCAAAGGATTCAAAGGCGCTATGTATCCATGGGAAAGTGCAGAAACCGGCGTGGAAGAAACTCCTGTTTGGGCCTTGAGCGGTCCGTTTGAACATCATATCACCGCCTGTGTGGGCGTGGCTGCATGGAATTACTATTGTGTAACGCAGGACAAAGAGTGGTTGCGGGAAAAAGGATTTCCCATTTTAAAAGAAACGGCCAATTTTTGGGCAAGCCGGGTAGAAAGAAACGGGCCGGGTAAATACGAAATTAAAAATGTAGTGGCAGCAGACGAATGGGCCGAAAATGTAGATAATAACGCTTTTACCAATGCGGCGGCTAAAACAAATTTGCAATACGCCGGCGAAGCGGCAAAACTATTAGGCATTGTACCCAATGCCGACTGGATGCAGGTGGCCAATAATATTCCCCTATTAAAAATGGCCGATGGCGTTACTGCAGAGCATGCAACCTATAAAGGAGAAGGCATCAAGCAGGCCGATGTAAACTTGCTGGCATACCCATTAAAGCAGATCACCGATCCTGCCCAAATAAAAAAAGATCTTTCTTTTTATGAACAGCGGGTACCCAATGAAGGAACACCTGCCATGACGCAGGGGATCTTTGCACTGCTCTATGCCAGGCTTGGCGATAAGGAAAAAGCATTTCACTGGTTTAAAGATGCCTATGTGCCCAACCTTAACCCGCCTTTTAGGGTGATAGCCGAAACAAAAGGAGGCACCAATCCTTATTTTGCCACAGGTGCAGGCGGTATTTTACAGGCCATCCTCATGGGCTTTGGCGGTATAGATATTACCAATAAAGGCATTGTGCAAGTAAAGTCTGTGTTACCACAAACCTGGAAAAGCCTTACCATTACCGGGGCAGGAAAAGATAAACGCACCATTGTTGTAAGATGAAACAATCATTAGCACATATAGCCATTGTTGTAAAAGATTATGACGAAGCCATTGATTTTTACTGTAATAAACTGCATTTTACGCTTCAGGAAGATACGGTGCTTAGTGATGTAAAAAGATGGGTATTGGTAAAACCCGCAGGTTCAAACGCTTCTGCCTTATTGCTGGCAAAAGCTGCAAACGAAAGCCAATTGAGCCGGGTGGGAAATCAAACCGGGGGACGTGTATTTCTTTTTTTGTACACTGATGATATTGAGAGAGATATAAAAAACCTGGACACGCATAACATAAAAATTGTTCGTGGGCCCGTAGGGGAACCTTATGGTAAAGTTTGTGTTTTTGAAGATCTGTATGGCAACTTGTGGGACCTCATTGAACCTGCTTCAACTGCAAACGATTGATGAAATAATTTTCTGCGGGGCAGCAGTTTTTGTTATATTTGAAAACTTGAAAAAACTGGCTGCCATATCATTGCTTGTCATTCTCCTCTTTAACACAATGGGATACCGCTTTTTAATTAACCGCTTTGAATCAAAAGCAGATGACAGGCTGGAACGGGCCGTTGATAACTTTCATTACAATGAGGCCGACCTTGTGGAAATAACCATTCCGCTAAATATGCCTTATTATGCCGATAAAGGCATTGAGTATGTTTCCGGCAAGATAGAAGCCGCCGGCAAACATTACCAGTATGTAAAACGTAAGGTGGAGAACAATACACTCCATATCTGGTGCATAGCTAACACAGAAAAAAATAAGTATTCAGATTATAAGGCTAACCTCGCAAAATCCTCATCAGAAAATAATCCGCAAGACCGGCAAAATCCTGTATTAAAACTTTTACAGGCAGAATATATACATGCATCGCAATTCTTTACAGCAAAACGCTTTGACCCCTTAACGGCTGAAGTTAATTCTATTGATCATGCCTGCACATCGCAGTTTAACCCCGGCGAATTGATACAACCTCCTGAATACATTTAAGGAACAAGCGGCCAACCCAATTGGGCCTCGTCCTGATGCTTTTCAATGAAGAGATGATCTTTTGCATGCGTTAGGAAAAAAATCAATCTAATAAAATAACATTATTAATTTTCAAGAATGAAATTCATTAAAATTTCATTGCCGGTTCTTTTACTGGCTATGATCAGCTCCTGTATAAAAAAAGCAGATACTTCCGAAGAATATTTCAACGACCCGATTTTATACTGCATCACGGTTAAGAAACTGAACAACGTAGTGCTGGAAAATAATTTTCCGCCCATGATCGGGAGCCGAAACTATGCCTATGCAAATATTGCCGCTTACGAATGTATGGCAGCAGGCAACAACCAATTCACCAGTCTGGCCGGCCAGGTAAATCAATTACCCCCAATGCCAGTACCGGAAGCGGGAAAAAAAGTAAATTTTAACCTGGCGGCATTACTGGCTTTTACTAAAACTGGGGAATGCCGTAACTTTCCCGGAAGGAAGCTTAATGGCATATTACGAAGAACTGAAGCATAGAGGCCGATAGTGTTGGTATGCCTGACGAAGTACTGGAATAATACATTGCATTTTCAGATTCGGTGACAGCAACTGTTATGCGCTGGAGCAAAAAAGATAATTATGCACAAACACGAACCGCGGAACGATATTTTGTACAGACCGATGTAGAAGGGAGATGGATTCCCACGCCGCCCATGTATGGAACTGCGGTAGAACCTCATTGGATGGAGATACGGACACTTGTGATGGATTCTGCCTCCCAGTTTATGCCCGTAAGGCCGCCTTTGTTCGATATTAAAAACAAAGGCAGTGTATTTTATAATGCATTAATGGAAGTAAAAAATACCGGCGACAGCCTTACCGAAGAGCAAAAACATATTGCCGATTTTTGGGACGATAATCCTTTTAAAATGAATGTGTCGGGTCACGTGATGTTTGCTTCCAAAAAATTTTCTCCCCCGGGCCATTGGATGAACATCGTGGGCATTGCTGCCAAAAAAGCGAATGCAGATTTTGGCACCACGGTGGCTGCTTATGCAGAAACGGCCATTGCCCTGTTCGATGGATTCATCAGTTGCTGGGACGAAAAATTCAGAAGCAATTATGTTCGCCCCGAAACGGCCATCAATAAATATATAACAGACAGCTGGCGGCCCTATATTCAAACCCCGCCGTTTCCATCTTATACCAGTGGCCATGCCACCGTTTCTGCAGCTGCCGCAGAAGTGATGACGGCCTGGTTTGGAAACAAGCTGCAGTTTACCGATACATCGCTGCTCGAATTTGGCATCAAAAACAGGGAGATACTTTCTTTCAGGGAAGCGGCAATAGAAGCGGGTATGAGCAGGCTCTACGGCGGCATTCATTACCGTTTCGATAACGAAGAGGGAAACAAGTGCGGAATAAAACTGGGAGAATTTATTGTGAGCACACTCAAAATGAGAAAAAGCTGAACCCAAATTATTAAACCAATCAAACTGAAAATGAAAAAGATATTGACAAGTTTTTTTTTAGTGCTGACATTTTATTTTGTTGTTGCACAAGACAGTAGTTCAACAAAAAAGGTTGTACATGTATCAACCTTTTCCGGGCAGGCAATGCTTTCGCACGACGGGGATGCTTTTTATTTAAATTTTGGCGGGCCATCTGTAATGGCAAATTTTGGAAAAATAAAAATTATGATAGGGATGTTTCCCAGTTTGCGGATAAAAGAAGACCCGGTAAGGTCCACATTGACACCCATATTGGGTACTGGTCCAACGCTTCAGTATAAAAAATTATTGCTAGGCTTTCCGTTTTATTATATCGCTGCTTCCAATGTATGGAAAATGAGCGCCGGACTTGGATATAAATTTTAAAACCTTGCAACTTAGTAAAGATACTATTACGGGCAGAATAATTTTTTAGATGAAGTATATTTTAATCTTCACTTCTTTTATAACAGCGGTTTCCTGTACATCAGAAAAAAAGGGACCCGATGCGCCTTTGTTTGAAGTACTGGAAAGCAGTACCACTAATCTTCATTTTTCCAATAAACTCACACCTACGCCGGAATTTAACATGTTTAAGTACATGTATTTCTATAACGGTGCCGGTGTGGGCGCCGGCGATTTTAATAAGGATGGAAAAATTGACCTGTTCTTTGCATCCAACCAGCAGCAGAATAAATTGTATATCAACAAGGGAAATATGCAGTTTAAAGAGGTAACTGCTGCTGCAAAAATTCCCAATAACGGAGCCTGGAGTACCGGGGTTTCTGTGGTGGACATCAACAACGACGGCATGCTGGATATCTATATAAGCTGTGTGGGAAATTTTGGTAAACTTCAAAACCATAACCAGTTTCTGATTTGTAAGGGCATTGATAAAAACGGGGTGCCGTTTTATGAAGAGCAGGCAAAAGAACTGGGCCTTGCATTCAGCGGCTTTGGCACACAGGCGTCTTTTTTTGATTATGACCTGGATGGTGATCTCGATGTTTACCTCATGAATCATTCGCTCCGCTTTAACGGTACTTTTAACAGGCGCGAATCTTATCAAAACACATCAGACAGTTTAAGCGGCGATTTTTTGTACAGGAATGATGATGGGAAATTTACAGATGTATCAAAACAGGCGGGTATACTTGGATATGTTATTGGATATGGCCTGGGTATTTGCGTTAGCGATGTCAATGCAGACGGATGGCCCGATCTGTATATCGGCAATGATTTTCACGAAAACGATTATCTCTATATCAATCAAAAGAACGGTAGTTTTAAAGAATTGCTCACAGAAAGTATGATGCATACCAGCCAGTTCAGCATGGGGGTGGATGTGGCAGACGCAGACAACGATGGGTTTCCCGAGATCATTTCAATGGACATGATGCCCGGGGATCCGTATATGCTGAAACGTTCGCTTGACGAAGACGGGTATGATCTTTTTCAGTTTAAAAGAAAGCATGGGTATATGCCACAGTTTGCCAAAAATGCATTACAGTATAACCGGCGAAACGGCATGTTCAGCGAAACCGCCATGTACAGCCATGTTTTTGCCACAGATTGGAGCTGGGCGGCACTCTGGACAGATTTTGACAACGATGGCTGGAAAGATCTTTTCATGAGTAACGGAATACCCAAAAGGCTGAACGATATCGACTATGTAAATTTTGTAAGTGATGCCACCATCCAGGATAAAATACGAAACAATGCCATCAGCAACCAGGATATGGCACTTATTGATAAGTTTCCCGAAATAAAACTTCCTAATAAATTTTACCTCAATAAGATGGAATTAAAATTTGAGGATGCAGCATCCAGGATAAATAACGATCAGCCAACATTTTCTAACGGTGCGGCCTATGCCGACCTCGATAATGATGGCGACCTTGATATGGTGGTGAACAATATTGATGACGAAGTATTGGTTTACAGGAATAAAACAACTGACGATAAAAAAAACCATTGGGTATCGCTGAAACTCGAAGGCAACAAGGAAAATATCAATGCCGTTGGCGCCAAAGTTGTTGTATTTACAAATAACGAGGTGCAGTTATATGAAAAGCAGCCCGTGCGTGGGTTTCAGAGTTCGATGGAAATTCCGCTTCATATCGGGCTGGGTTCAGCAAAACCAGATTCAATTTTGCTGATATGGCCTGATAATAGCTATGAAAAATTAACTATTCCAACTGATACCGTTTTGTTTGTTAAGTATAAAACCGGTCTTCCTTCATTTGATTACCGAATGATCACAGAGCACACAGTTCCTGCTTCCAAAAGCATGGCAAATATAACAACACAAGCTGGCCTGCTTTTTAAACATACCGAAAATGATTTCAATGAATTTGACCGGGAACAGCTGATACCGCATATGATCAGCCGGGAAGGACCGGCACTTGCAGTGGGCGATATTAACGGCGACGGCTTGGATGATGTTTTTATTGGTTCATCAAAAAGAGAGAAAGCTGCTTGTTTTGTGCAGACGCCAAACGGGAAATTTGTAAAAACACATCAGCCTGTAATTGATGCCGATAGTGTGTACGAAGAAGTGGATGCTGTTTTTGCTGATGTAAATAATGACAGGCACCCCGACCTGATTGCTGCAAGCGGTGGAAATGAATATTACGGAAAAAGCGAATTCCTGAAGCCAAGGGTTTACCTGAATGATGGAAAAGGCGGTTTTACAAAAAAGACGGATGCGTTTGAGGAAGAAGTGATGCTCACCGCTTCCTGTGTAGCCGTTCATGATTTTAATAAAGATGGCTTTTCCGACCTGTTCATTGGGGCCCGGGCCGTTCCCTGGGAATATGGAAAAATACCCACCAGCTACCTACTGCAGAATAATGGTTCCGGAAAATTTAAAAATGTTACCGGCGCATGGAATAAAGAACTGGCAGGTATCGGAATGGTTACCAATGCATCCTGGGCCGATATTGATAACGACAAGGAAAAAGACCTGGTTGTAACTCTCGATTGGGGCGGAATTGTATCTTTTGTTACAAAAGGAAATAAGGCAGAAAAAAAAATAATTACATCTGAAAATGGCTGGTGGAATTTTTGCCTGCCTGTAGATATAGATAAGGATGGCGATATGGATTTCATTGCAGGTAATTCTGGGGAGAATAACCGTTTGAACGCATCTTCAGAAACACCGGTAAGATTTTATTATAACGACTTTGATGATAATGAAAAGAAAGAACAACTGATCACTTACTATCTCGCCGGAAAGGAAATACCATTTGCCAATAAAGATGAGATACAACGACAGCTTCCTCCGCTAAAGAAAAAATACCTCTATGCAGAGGACTTTGCAAAAGCAAGATTGCAAGACATATTTCCAAAGGAAAAATTTAAAAACGCAAAATTATTTGAAGCTGGTTTTTTTTCAAGCGTGGTCATCATCAATAAGGGAAATTATAATTTTACGCTAAACAAATTGCCCTGGCAGGCGCAGCTTACAACATTGCGTGATGCGGCTGTTACAGATGCAAATGGCGATCAGCTGCCGGATATTTTGCTGGCAGAAAACTTTTACCCAAATAATATCCAGATGAGCATGTACGATGCGGGCTATGGCTCTGTCCTTATCAATAAAGGATCGGGCCGGTTTTCTTATGAAATGCTGAATGGCCACGTTATAAGGGGCGAAGCAAGGCATATTAAACAAATCAGTGTTAATAAACGGCCGGCCTATATAATTGCAAGAAATAACGACAGTGCAGTGCTGATCAGTTACAAATAAAAACGGGAAGAAGGCAATTGATCAGCTTCCCTCAAGTATCATAAACTGGTAAGGGGAAAAAACCAGGAATTCATTGTCCCTGCCGATCGTGTATTGTTTATTTTCCCAATGATCTGTGAGGTATTTGATGCTGCCATTAAATTCCCTGAATCCAAACCAGGTTAAAAATGCCTCTTTGTTGCTGTAATTAAAAAGGCAGTAAAATTTATTTCCTTCCAGTTCTCGTACATAACCTGCCACATGTATATTGTGTGGCCAAAACCATTTAATATTTTTTTCATCGCTGAAAACATGAAATTTTTTTCTTAGCCCCAGCATTTTTTGGGTGGCGCTGAATACGGCATGCTCTTCAGTGCCCTTTATGCCTGTACGTTCATTTTTTTTCCAATCTATTAAGGGCCGGTGCATCCAGCGGTTGTCATAGCTTTTGCCTTCATCTTCCAGGTAACTGTAATCGTTGGTATAGGCAGCTTCATCACCGTAAAAAAGCATAGGAATGCCTCCAAGGAAAATGCTCGATGCCTGCACCAGGAGTATTTTTTGTATGGCAGTGGCAATATGCTTCTCATCTTTAGCGCTTATTGCTTTTTCGAGACCGCACAGGGAAGCAAGTGTGCCACTGATACGTGCATCATTTGTTTTTTGGTTTACAGAAAACAAGGCGCCGCTGGCATCAGAATATTCGTGTGTGCCTGAATAATAGTCTTTGATGTATTTTCTGTGCTCAAAAGGGTTGTACCCGGCAGCAGCGATCATATAGTCGTCGTATCCAAGTCCAATATCATCGTGGCAGCGTGTATAGTTGATCCAGGTGGCGCCATAAGGTTTTTTTAAGATCTCATCCTGGGCCGCCAGCATCACACGGGTATCGCCGGTGGCAAGCGCATCCCATTGCAGGGCCATTTGTGTGGCATTATAAGCCACATCGCATTCTTTAGCCGTGTATTCTCCTTCGCCAAAATATTTCATGATCTCATGTGGTGCCACAATAGCTTCGCCAAGCAATGCCATACCCGGCGCCGACACCAGTACACATTGCTTTATAAGGCGCAAAATAGTATGAGCCTGTGGCAGGTTCTGGCAACTGGTTCCCGCTTGTTTCCAGATAAAAGCCGGAGCGTCTATCCGGAGTACATCCACACCCAGGTTTGCATAAAACAATACAGTGTCGAGCATTTCCAGGAAAACCGCAGGGTTGGTATAGTTCAGGTCCCACTGGTAGTTATGAAAAACGGTCATTACCCATTTGTTCATTTCTGGAATAAAACTGAAGTTGCCGGGACTGGCTTCAGGAAAAATTTCAGGCATCGATCGTTCAAACTCGTCGGGCAGATGGCGGTCGTTAAAACAATAAAAATAATCCTGGTATTTCTTATCGCCCAGTCTCGCTTTCTCTGCCCACTCGTGCCGGTCTGATGTATGGTTCAGCACGATATCTAGCATAAGGTACATGCCGGCTTCCTGCATCCTGTGCTGAAGGTTTTTAAGGTCTTCCAGATTGCCAAAACGCTCATCCACCTCCCTAAAATCACTTACGGCATAACCGCCATCACTCTCACCCGGTGGACTTTTCATCACCGGCATCAGGTGCAGAAAATTTATTCCCAGGGTTTTAAAATAATCAAGTTTGCTTTCAAGTGTTTTAATATTGCCGCAAAAACGATCAACATACAAACTCATTCCTGCCAGTTCGTTGCTCAAAAACCAGCGCTCATCCTTCATCATATCCCGCTGTTTCAAGAAAGAAGAACGCTCATTATGGGCCTTGCATAAATGATAAAACACTTTTTCCAGATACTCATTCCCGTTTTCCCGTTGGCCATAGAGCTCATTAAAAAGACTTTCAATTCTTTTTGAGTGAGACAGTATTGAATTATAAAACGCTTCATGACCGTTTTCTTTATCAAACGAAAACGCAACAAAAGATTTATGAATGATACTCTGTAACACTGTTCGGGGCTTATTTGAATATGTCTTTGTTTAAATGTTTAAATGCTTCCATTGCTCCCATATACTCACAGGTACGGGCTCCCGCCTTATTGGCATTTGCTATGATGCTTTGCCATTCTGTGGCTCCCAGTTTTTTTATTTGTGTAAGCGTTTTACTGCTTAGCTGGTAAAGAATAGCACCTACAAAAGCATCTCCGGCTCCGGTTGTGTCTGTTGGCTTTACTTTTATGCTGGGTACCAGAAAGGTTTGCCCGTTTAGGCCGAGCAGGGTACCTTCTTTTCCGAGGGTAATGGCAAAAATGGCCGTTGTTTTCTTAATGAAATCCTTGGCGGCCTCAGCTACAGATTTTTTTTGGGTAAGCAGCAGGGCTTCTTCATCGCTCACTTTAAAAAAATGGCATTGCTTCATGAATTTCCAGCTCTGTGTTATAAATGTTTTGGTATTGTTTTTAAAAAGTAGGTGCCGGTAGTTGGGATCAAAACTGATAAAGAGCCCCTTTTTGCCGGCTTTTTTTAGCATGGAACTATATGCTTTTTGCAAAGGGCCTTTTAAAAACCCCGTAGCAGAACCAAAATGAACAATAGAAAAATCAGTAAGTGCAATTTTGTTGCAGTCTTTTTGAGACAGTTCCGCATCGGCGCCCCGGTTAAAATAAAAATCACGTTCGCCATTTTGCATCAGGCTTACAAAGGCAAATGTGGTGAAATGTTTTTCTGTTTGCAGCATATGTTTGGTACCCACACCAAACCCCTTCATTACATCGAGCAAGTGCCTGCCAAATGGGTCTATTCCAACTTTTGCGGCAAGTTCCACCCTGCCGCCAAGCGCCGCAATGGCAGCGGCCACATTAGTGGGGGCTCCGCCCGGTTTCTTTAAAAAATCATTGCCATCGCTCAATGCACTTCCTTTATTGGTGCATATCATGTCAATGAGTGCCTCTCCAATACAAAGTATTTTTTTCATTAATAAAAATTTCCGGGGTTTGGGAAGGACCATAAAAATTGCCGGCTGAAATCAGTATAAAAACAGGGCAATTTTTATGGCTTATTCCATTTCTCATGCTGGTTTTTCTAATTGTTTAATGACCGCCGGGCTGAAATACGATTTTACCCGGAGGGCTTTTTACTTTTATTAATAAAGTGGCAGCAGCGGCTATCAGTAATAATAAACCTGCAAGGCCTACCGCTTTTCCTGCATCATTGTCTAAAAAATTTTTTAAAATATAACCAAATGTGATATTCTGCAAAATCATGGGCACCACAATCATCATGTTAATGATTCCCATGTATACGCCGTAACGTTCTTTAGGAATTTTGGCCACTACCATCAGGTAAGGAATACCCATCATACTTGCCCAGCCAATGCCAAAACCTGTAATGGCCGGAAAAAGAAGGTATTTATTTTCAATATGCGGAAAAACGAGGAAGCCAATACCAGCCAGTACCAGGCAAAAAAAGTGAACCATTTTGGCGGAGTATTTTTTCGCAAACCAAACCAATGCAAATGCCGATAAAAAGGTTACAATATTGTACCAGCCATTTACGAGGCCCGTCCAGCTTACCGCTTTTTCATATAGTTCAGGGTTTTGTGCAGGTGTGGTTTTGAAAACTGAAAGCCCGATACTTTTGGAAGCATTTTGCCAGTAACAAAACAACGCATACCATTGAAACAAATACACCAAAGCAAGTTGCCACATCACTTTGGGCATTTCTTTGAATGCCTTCCCTATTTCTATGAATGGAGAAAAAAGGCTGACAGGCGTTGACCGTATTTTTTTTAATTCTTCGTCTGTTGGGGGTATTTCAGGTGTGGTGCGCATGCTCCACCAAATGGATGCAATGGAACAAACAGCACCGAGAAAAAAAGACGCATATACCCAGGTCGGAAGCTTGCCCGTTTTACCCATAATGATCATAGGAAAAATAAATAGAGAAAGATTGGCCAGCGTTTGTCCAAGACCGGTAAAAAAACTTTGAGCCTGGAATCCTGTTGGCTGCTGCGCTGCGTCAAGTTTGTCGGCAATAAATGCCCGGTAAGGTTCCATGGCAGTATTGTTTCCTGCATCAAGTATCCAAAGTAACCCTGCTGCCATCCATAAACTGCTGCTGAATGGATAAAAAAACAATGCTAAGCTGCAGAGCAATGCACCTATTAAAAAGTAGGGTTTTCGCCTGCCAAAGCGGGGATGCCAAGTTTTATCGCTCAGTGCGCCAATAATAGGTTGCACCAGCAGGCCGGTCATGGGCCCCGCCAGGTTAAGAATAGGAATTTCATCGGGGCTGGCGCCCAGCATGTCATAAATTGGATTAACAGCGCTTTGTTGCAAACCAAAACTGTATTGGATACCCAAAAAACCCACATTCATATTGATGATCTGCCAGAAAGAAAGCTTCGGTTTTGTTAATTCCATAAACGCACAATTATGCTATAAATATAACCAGCAGTTTGCAAAAGCTAATAGCGAAAAATTTTTGCAAACGTTTGATGTGGGCATTTAATGTGCTGACGCAGAGAGAAATCTACTTGTTTCGGCCCTTTTCACCCGGGTATAGTTGCGGCAGTGGATCGCTTTGCCAGCATGATTTTGTGTCTATATCCATTATACTGAGTTTTCCGGTAAAGGCAGCACCGGTGTCAAGGTTCCAAACATTGAGGGCATGCATGGGGCTTGTTTGATCAAAATATAATGTGGGGGTGTGGCCAATGAATATTTCCTGGAAAAGGCTGTACGGCGCCGGAAGATTACCGTTGGTGAATTCGCCCTGCCATGCAAGTGCGTTTTTCCAAAGCGTTCTGTCAATGGTAAAAGCCAGCGCATCGGGTTCATTTTCTGGTCCATCCTCTGCTGTAAAACCGCCATGGATAAAAAGCCGGTTTTGCGGGTCAACATAGTAAAGTTCCAGTGTGGTAAAAAAATGCAGGTGCTTTTCCTTTTGCGAAGCAGCGATATGGCGGTAGCTTTCCACCGCTTCTTTGCCCCCGTGTGCCAGCCAGGTTTTATCGGCATAACCACTGTACAGCCATTGTTCGCACCAAAGATCATGGTTGCCCTTTATAAAAATACATTCCTGCTTTAGCTCCAATAAATAATCGATCACGGGGGCGCTCTGGCTCCAGCCATCTACATAATCTCCCACAAAGATCAGGCGGTCCGTTGCAGTTACGGCAGCTCTGTCAAAAACCTGTTCCAGGGCCTTTAAGCCCCCGTGTATGTCGCCAATGGCCAATGTCCTGCTCATATTCGCTGCAATTTAGCAAAAGGGCTTGCAGTTTCCGTTATTTAAAAATCTTTCTCTAACTTCATAGCACAAAATCATTCCTTATGTCCGCCACCGCTACCCGGCAAAAACTTTGCCTCGCCTGTAAACGGGTAATAAAGGGCAGAATAGATAAAAAATTCTGCGACGATTCCTGCCGGAATAATTACAACAACAACCTTAAATCTGCCGATGTGAACCTGGTGCGGAATATCAATAATGCCCTTGCTAAAAACCGGCGCATTCTGGAAACATTTTTATCCGAAGGGGACGAAATGGCAAAAACAACCAAGGAAAGGCTGCTCCAAAAAGGCTTTCAGTTCAAATACATCACACATACTTACAGCAACAAAAAAGGGAATGTCTATTTTTTTTGCTACGATGTGGGCTACCTGCCGCTCGACCACGACTGGTACCTGCTGGTAAGGCGAAAAGAAGAATAACCGATATTTGGATATGGCAACACTCACCATCACCACTATACAAACCAACTTGTATTGGGAAAACAAGGCAGATAACCTGCGTATGCTTTCCGAAAAGATAAGCAGCATACCGGAGCATACAGAAATTGTGGTGCTGCCCGAAATGTTTGCCACGGGCTTCAGCATGAAACCGGAACTGCTGGCAGAAACCATGGATGGCCAAACTGTGCAGTGGATGCGGGAAACAGCCGCGGAGAATAAGATCATCCTCACCGGGTCGGTGATCATTGAAGAAGACGGAAAATATTTTAACCGCCTGGTATGGATGCTGCCGAACGGACAATGGGGGCATTACGACAAACGTCATCTTTTTGCCTTTGCCGCCGAAGACAGGCATTATACCGCGGGATACAAGAGGCTGATCGCATCGGTAAAAGGATGGAAAATAAACCTGCAGGTTTGTTACGATCTCCGCTTTCCGGTTTGGGCCAGGCAGGCTCCATCAGCCTTAGAGAAGGAGGGCGCAGCCATTGGCCCCGAATACGATGTGCTGCTATACGTGGCCAACTGGCCCGAACGCCGCAGCCATGCCTGGAAAACCCTGCTTTGTGCACGGGCCATCGAAAACCAGTGCTATGTAGTGGGTGTAAACCGGGTTGGGCGGGACGGAAATGATATTAATCATACTGGGAACAGCATGGTGATAGATCCGCTGGGCGAAGTGCTTTACCACAACAGCGATGATGAAGATATTTTTACCATTACATTAGAGAAAGAACATCTTGAATCTGTAAGGGATAAGTTTCCTTTCTGGAAAGATGGGGATGGGTTTAGGATATTATAACAAATGACGGATAAACATATCCGTCATTCGAAATTTTCACAGATAAATTTTAAGCAGTTTGTACACTTAAGCCATTTCTCTCTTTACTGATCCTTTTTCCCCGGAAGAAAAGATACATGTTCAGAAACAGCATGATGCCCAGGTAAATGCTGAAACCACCCAACTTATAGCACAATACCTCAATAGTGGTTTGCGTGCTTTCCAGTGCTGTATTTATTTCCAGGATAAATAAGGCGAAACCCAGGTTGAGCAGGTAGAACCCGATCTTGAAAAGCGTGTTGGTGGCCATGGCAATATCCATGCGGTCTCTGAAAATATCTTTCATATACACGATGCTGTTCTTAAAAAGATTGTGCGCCACGTAATACGTAAGCAGCAGGGCAATGGGCAGGTAAATGATATAAGCGGTTACAATAAAATTTTTCATGATCTTATGTTTTAGTATGTGAAGGAAGGTTGTTTTGTTTTTTAGAAAGCAGGTAAATGGCCAGCATGTTCATATAATGCAGCAGGGCCAGCATCAGCACCAGAAGCCCGATATTGCTGCTGAGGGAAGTGGTAAGCTGCTCCAGGCTTTGTACCTTTTCCCATGTTTTAAGTTTCAAAAAAACATAACCCATGTTAAAAAGATAGTAGGCAATTAAAAGGAGGTTATTGATGCTGTCGGTGGCTGCCTCGTTTCCCCGGTAAAGCCGGAGAATAAAGACCCGGCCGTTTATGTGAAACATTTTTCCCAGCCGGTAAATGATGAAAAACATGGCCAGTGTATATATGATGTAGGCGGTAATATTGAAGTTCATGGTCTAACGAACGATTACAGCACAAAGATAAATAATAATTCTGAATTTTCAAAATATATTGAAAATAAAATATTTTAACCCTGCCCATTGAAGAAGCAGGGGAATAATTGGAAATTTCTTTTAATTTTAAGACCTAAACTGATCATTATGGGAATATTACTGGTTATCGGGATCATTATTGGCGCCCTTATTGCCGTTATACTCATTGGCGGGCTGCTGGTTCCCAAACATTATGTATTTGAAAAAAGCATGCATATGAAAGCTTCCCGCGAAAAAGTATGGGCACAGCTCAACAATTTTGGCTCCCTGGTTAAATGGATGCCCTGGATGCGCATGGACCCGCTCATGGAATCGGGGATCGACGGTCAGGACGGTGCCTCAGGCTCCAAATACTGGTGGAAGGGAAACAAGCAGGTGGGCGAAGGCAGTATGACCTTTAAAAGTTTTACTGCGCCAGAAAGAACTGTTATAGACCTTCACTTTTTAAAGCCTTTCGAAAGCAAGGCCCTTACTACCTTAAAAGCAGTTCCCGACGGGTTGGGTACCAATGTTACCTGGGCCATGGAAGGCGATACGCCCTACCCCATGAACTTCATCAGCAAAGTGTTTTTCAATATGGAAAAATACCTCGATAAGGATTTTGGGGCAGGGCTGAGCAATTTGAAGGAAATATGTGAGGGATAATTTTTTTTTGAAATGATTGCCACGAATTCACGAAAAAAAACATTCGTGAATTCGTGGCAATTTTCCATTCAATTGGTTTTATACCAGCAGCGCATCATTGCTTCCTTGCCAGTACAATTACTTTCTTAAACTTCTTTGCCTTTCCCTGCAGGTTAAATACCTCGGTATATACGATATAGATGCCCGTTGTTAGTTTCTGCTGTTTTTCGCCCAGGCCATCCCAGCGGTAATAACCTTTTATTCCGCTGAGGGCATTGCGTTGCAAGTAGCGCACGGGCCTTCCGTTGGCATCAAAAATTGTGATGTTGGCCACATAGCCCGGCTCAGGAAAACTATAGTTAATAGTGGCAAAATCATCCTGCCCGTCATTATCCGGGCTGATGATCTCGGGCGTCACCGTTATTTCACCCTGCACACCCGCATCCATCCTGAACTGCGAATTTTTATAAGTGGGTGTTCCATATCCCACGCTGCTGGCGGCGCTATGCCAGTTGGCTTCGCTTTGTGTGGGATTATTGTAATCGATTCTTTCGAGGGCCACCCCCTCTTCATTGCTGATGAGCGCAAAATGCCAGTTATCGAGGTATTTTAATTCATCCACAATATTTCCCTGTTCATTGGTAATGATCACATCTCCCTCATCATCATTGAACGATGGCATGGTGCCTACAATGATAAATGCTTCCGGATTCTCGGCCACATAATCTCTCAGCACTAAAGATGCATCTTCGGTGAGCGCCATAAAATCGCCGGGGAAGAACAGGTAATCTTCGCCACTCAGTTGTGCAATGCTGCTTACCGCCCCGGTTGTATTGCGGTTGGCTATATAAGTATTGCGCAGGTTGAGTATCTTGCTGCTGCGGTTGTAAATTTCCACATAATCGTTTCCGCCCGATTTGGGGTTAAAGAGAATTTCATTTACCACGATATCAAAACTGTCGAGCTGTTCATACAAGCCAACCCTTGCGGTATTACTGCTTCCAATAGCATTTCCGCTGCAGTCTGTAAGAGAGGTTGCAGTAACAGTATAGACCTTGTTGCGCAGCAATGCGTTTGCCCCGCTGAGCAATAAGCTTACCCGGTCAAAAGAAGGCGCAATGGCCGCGGCCGATAAGGGCGAACCAATGCCATCGCTGATGGAATATTGTGCAGCCACAGAAGCGCTTGCACTGTCTACCGCTTCATTAAACACCAAAGTAATATGGATGCTGTCGCTTGCATAAGCACGTAATAATTTAGGTGCAGTGGCATCTGCGTTAACAGCATCAACGGAGTTTTTCCGGCCAGGCGTGCCGCCACTGGCATCGGTACTGGCTTTCCAGTTAGCGATACCGGTGCATGGGTTGTTTGGGTCTGTCATTTCAAGTGTCCATCCACCGTCTTTTTTCAATTCATTCTGGTACCATGCATCCGTATAGTTTACACTATGGATGGTACTTCCCTGTGAAGAACGCAGGTACAGGAGATCACCCGTATTATTTAAACTGGGGAAGCTGGTGACCGAAATAACAGGTCCGTAAACCGATAAAGCAGCTACGGCACTTCCGGTGCATACAATAACAAAACTGTCTTTTTTCAACAGGAAATTTGGCATAGGCCCGCTCTGGCCGGTTGGTTTACCAATACGCCATCCCTGCAGGTTGATGTCGAAGCCGCTTGTGTTTTTAAGCTCCACCCATTCGTTATCGGGTAATGCCACCAGCGGTGTTGGATCGGCCATTAATTCATCAATCACCACATCGTATTGTGCAGGTACAAAATAGCTGAAAACAACGGTGCCGTTGGTAAGTGTATTGCCGGCAATGTCTTTAACGCCATTAATAGTGAGCGTCAGGTTTTGCCTGTTGGGAAAACTACCGGTAAAACTTAAGTGAACCAATGCAGTGTTTACAGCATCCCTTACTGCCGTGGCAGGCATGCCCAATCCATTGCTCAAACTGTAATTGGTAAGCACCTGGCTGCTGGCCGCTTCTACGGGTTCGTTAAATAAAACATCAACCATATTGGCAGAAGTTGCCGTTGCAGAAATAATAGAAGGAGGCGTTGTATCGGGTACATAATTCTGCACGTTGATATCATCAAAAAAATGCCGTTGAAAAAAACTGGCGGTGCTTTGTTTGATGTAAATACCAAAGAAGGCGGAAGTTGTAAAAGTAGCGTCGGTTACCATGCCTTCGTTAAAATAGCTGCTGCCGGAGCCGGTTATATCGCGGTTGAGGCTCCATTGGTTGGAGGCATCCCGCACCACTCTTATCCTGAGCGTGTTGTTACTGGTATTGAGTATGCCATCTGCTCCATCGATGATCCTTACAATTGCTGCACCATCTTTGCGGTAAAGGGAGATCTCATCCGTGGTGCCACCCAGGCGAACAAAATAGCCGGTGGTAGCCGCAGCGCTGAGGTCGCTGGCTGAAGCCGTTAAAAAAATATCAACATAATTGGTGGAAGAAGTGTTAAATGTGAGGTTTACAAACAGGTCCCATTGAGCTGTAGTGGCTTTTGTACTCGGCGTGCTCAGGTAATAGGCGGCGTTGGCTACGGTATTGTTGCTTTGCAGTTGTTGAAAAGCATTTACAATAAAATCTGCCGTTCCGCCACCCCATGCCGGATTGCTGGTAAAATCTCCATCGCTGAAATTATCGCTGAACTGTGCATTGGCCTGCATGGTTATGATCAGCAGCGCTATGGGTAAAACTTTCTTCATAATCAGTAAATGTCATTTAAAGATAAGGGTTTTGGGTAATCTACCCTAAATCAAATGAGGTTTTTTAAGGCTTTAATCCACATGAAAAAATCCGTGATAAACGCTGTTTTCAGCGGGGGCTGTCGGTTTTACAGAATAATGTCATCTGGGAAATTTCTAAGCTTTATTTTTGCAAAAATTTTATACAATGAAAGTTGCTGTTGTAGGCGCCACCGGACTGGTGGGTACAAAAATGCTTCAGGTGCTGGCCGAAAGAAATTTCCCGGTAACTGAACTTATTCCCGTAGCCTCAGAAAGATCAGTAGGAAAAGAAATTGAATTCAAAGGGAAAAAATACAAAGTGGTGAGTATGACAGAAGCCATAGCAGCAAAACCTGCCTTAGCCATATTTTCTGCCGGGGGAACCACATCGCTGGAATGGGCACCAAAATTTGCCGAAGCCGGCATTACGGTTATAGATAACAGCAGCGCCTGGCGTATGGACAGCAGCAAAAAATTAGTGGTGCCCGAAGTGAATGCACAGGTGCTTAGCCAGGCAGATAAGATCATTGCCAACCCCAATTGCAGCACCATACAAATGGTATTGGTACTGAACCCGCTGCATAAAAAATACGGCATTAAGCGGGTGGTGGTAAGCACCTACCAGAGCGTGACCGGCACCGGCGTAAAAGCAGTTGACCAGATGATGAACGAACGCAAAGGCATCCTCGACGGCCCCATGGCGTATAAATATCCAATAGACCAAAATGCCATTCCGCAAATTGATGTATTTATGGATAATGGTTATACCAAGGAAGAAATTAAAGATGACCAATGAAACCAAAAAGATCATTGGCGACGACAACATTGCCGTTACGGCCACCTGTGTACGCATACCCACTATGGGCGGCCACAGCGAAAGTGTGAATATAGAATTTGAAAAAGATTTTGACCTGGCAGAAGTGAAAAACATGTTGGCAAACAGCCCGGGACTTGTTTTACAGGACGACCTGGTGAATTTTATTTATCCTATGCCCCTTACTGCGCACGATAAGGATGAAACCTTTGTAGGCCGTATCCGCAGGGATGAAACTCAGCCCAATACACTTAATTGCTGGATCGTAAGCGATAACCTGCGCAAAGGCGCCGCCACCAATGCTATACAAATAGCAGAGTACCTCAATGAAAAGGGAATGTTAAAATAAACGCAAACTAAAAAATATGATAAGTGAAGTACAGTTTTTAAGCTGTACTTTTTTATTTTAGTCCTCTATGAAATGGATTGCTCCTGTCTTTTTTTACTTCATAAGCATTGCTGTAAATGGCCAGCAGCAAATTGCGGTGCACTTTCTTTATGGATCGGTGCCGGCAAATGGGTATAAAGAAACAGAGCCCAAATTATTTGGCGGAAAAAAAGGTGGGCATGTGAGCCTGCAGTTGGGCGACAGTATCATTGGTTTTCAACCAAAGGGCAGCTGTCATATTATTCCCAAAAGCCAGAACCCCAATGGGTATTTCAGGGCCGATAAACTGGCCAACTGGCAACAGGACACTGCCGGCGCAAAGCATGTGTCCATTATCATACCGCTCTCAGATGAACAATATGTGCAGCTGAAGAATAAACTCGACAGCCACCTCCAAAAAACACCTTACGATTATGCCGTTTTTGGCATGCGCTGTGCCGCTGCCACCTACGATGCGCTTGAAGACATTGGAATAGTGAAGGAAAAAGGCAAAACCGCCAAATGGACCAATTATTTTTACCCGCAGCTACTCAGGCGCAAAATGCTCAAACTGGCAGCAGAACGGAATTATACCGTGGTAAAGCAAGCCGGCCGTAAAAGCAGAATTTGGGAAATGGAATAAAAAGGCCTCCATCAATATACGTTTTATATATTTGCACTTCGCACTTAGCATGAACAACCAGGGTTCTCCATATTATTTTTCCCTCAGCTGTTGCCCTTGTGGCATAGCTTAATATCTTTGCGCCTTAAAGGCAGTTTAGTAATTATCAATTTTATCCTACTGTTCATTCATCCTTTGTGTACTTTGTATTCGTTGTATGCATTGTGTGAAATAATAATATAATTATGGCACTTCAGATATATAATTCTTATTCCCGGCAAAAGGAAGTTTTCAAATCCATTACACCCGGCCATGTGGGTATGTATGTTTGCGGCCCCACCGTAAGCGGCGAAAGCCACCTGGGCCATGCACGGCCCTATATTACATTTGATGTGGTATACCGCTATCTTACTTATAAAGGTTATAAAGTACGCTATGTGCGGAATATTACCGATGCCGGTCATTTTGAGGAAGAAGGGCGGGAAGCAGAAGATAAGGTAAGCAAAAAAGCACTGCTCGAAAAACTGGAACCCATGGAACTGGTGCAGAAATATACCAATCTCTACCATTGGGCCATGCTGCAGTTCAATTGCATAGAACCTACCATCGAACCAACAGCCACCGGGCATATTGTGGAGCAGATAAACATGATAGAAAAGATCATTGCAGAAGGATATGCCTATGTGAAAAATGGCTCCGTATATTTTGATGTAAAAAAATATGCGGCCAACTATCCTTATGGTAAACTGAGCGGCCGCATCCTCGACGATCTGCTCGAAAATACCAGGGAGCTCGATGGGCAGGAAGAAAAAAGGGATAGTGTCGATTTTGCGCTGTGGAAGCACGCGGCACCTGAGCATATCATGCGATGGAAAAGCCCCTGGGGCGAAGGGTTCCCGGGCTGGCATATCGAATGCTCGGCCATGGCCACTAAATATCTCGGCAGCCGGTTCGATATTCATGGAGGAGGAATGGACCTCCAGTTTCCGCACCACGAAAGCGAAATTGCACAAAGCAACATTTGCAACCAGGAAGCCCCGGTCAATTACTGGATGCACAATAATATGATCACCATTGAGGGCCGCAAAATGGGTAAGAGTTATAATAATGTGATCAAACTTACCGAACTTTTCAGCGGAAACCATCCCCTGCTTACCCAGGCCTTTCACCCAATGACGGTGAGGTTCTTCATATTGCAAAGCCATTACCGCAGCACGCTCGATTTCAGCAGCGAAGCACTGGCCGCCAGCGAAAAAGCGCTTAAGCGTTTATGGGAAGCTTATGAAAAATTCAAAAGTCATGTTTATGGGAATTTACTTATTACTGAAAATAAAGAAGCGCTCTTGTTTTGGGAAAAACTTCAAACTTTAAATAACCTCGATCGGGAAAATGTAAGTGATTCTGTAAATGAGACCGCTAAACCCGGTTTAGTACAAGCCCTGATAAAACTAATGTTTTTAAATCTGAATTTAGTGCAAGGGGATAGTGACCCAACCAGCTCAATTAGTAATTATAGGGTGAATATAGTGACAGAATGGGAAGCTGAAAAAGAAAAAATAGAACACTATTATAATAAAAATTTTATTGAATTTGTAAAAACTAAAAACGAACTCATAGATTACTTGATTAAAGACTTTCAAAAGGAAAAAGCTTTTTCTCCGGAAATGTCAATGTTATTTGAATGTTCAATTGATTTTTTTAATGATTTAGATGATGATTTTGCCACTGCAAGGGTAATTGCAGGTCTTTTTGCTCAATTTGTTCCCTTTTTGAACACTCATTTCACTAATAAAAGTGGTGAATCTTTCTCGACATTTCAACTCTTGGTAATTTATTATATCCTAAATCTATTTTTGGAAGATATTTTTGGTCTTAAAGCTGTTACCGTTGCCGATGATGAAAAACTCAGGGGCGTGATGCAGCTGCTGATCGACATTCGCAAAGAAGCAAAAACAAAAAAGGATTTTGTAACAAGCGATAAGATCCGGAACCAGCTGAAAGACCTGGGCATAGCGCTTAAAGATGAAAAGGGCGGGGAAATGAGCTGGAGTATAGAGTGATTTTACCACAGAGAAAGGAGGCGCTGAGATTTTACAACGAAAAATTAATTGTTGACTTAACTAATAGCGTGTTGTGCTATTAAAAACAATTGGTTTTCAATGAGAATTTCTTTGCGGGTCTTGGCGTTATTTTTTGCGCAACTTAGCGATACTTATCGGTGTCGCAAAGGGCCGCCAAGACATTTCGCAAAGTACGCTAAGAGGGCGCATGTAACTAAAGATGTACAATAGCACAAAACGTTAATAAGCACTGTTTTTCTCTATTCTTGGCGGCAGAAAAATCATTAACTTTAATCCATGCAAACGGTCGTTATAAAAACATTCGATAATTATTTTTCGGCCAATATACTGCTTACCCGCCTGCAGGATGCCGGTGTTCCCTGCTATCTTTTCGATGAAAATACGGTAACCGTAAATCCCATTATTGGCGCAGTGGTGGGCGGTATAAAGCTGGTGGTGGAAAAAGAACACGAGCCCGAAGCAAGGGAATTGATTGCCGGATTTGAGGAAGAATTTACCAGGGCTGCCGTTTGCTCTAAATGTTTTAAGAACGATATACAACTGGTAACCAAACAAAGCCCCGAAAATATTTTTACTGCCGTTATTACCTGGCTGTTTGGCAACTATAGCGTGGCCAAAAAAGTGTACCAATGCCAGTCCTGTGGTTTTGAAAGCGAAGACTTACCAACAAAAGAATCTGCCTACAACTGATATGAAGAAAATAGCCATGATACCGGCCCGCTATGCCGCCACCCGGTTTCCGTTTAAACTGGTACAGCGTTTGGGCAAAAAAACTGTTATAAGACATACCTACGACAATACAGTGGCCACCGGTTTGTTTGATGAAGTGTATGTAGTTACCGACAGCGAAATTATCTTTAAGGAAATTACCAATAACGGCGGCAGGGCCATTATGAGCGTACGTACCCACGAGAGCGGCAGCGACCGTATTGCAGAAGCGGTGGAGCATATGGAAGCCGATGTGGTGCTGAACGTGCAGGGAGATGAACCATTTGTAAAAAAGGAACCCCTCAAAAATTTACTGGAGGTATTTAAAGAGGAACAGGTACAAGTGGCATCACTTATGAAAAAATTTATCGACCATTCCCTTGTCGCAGATCCTAATTATGTAAAAGTAGTAGTGGATAAAAACAGTAATGCGCTGTACTTCAGCCGGAGCCCTGTTCCATACCTGCGGGATGAAAAAGCACCTGTTGATTATTTTGAACATATAGGCGTTTATGCCTTCCGCAAAAATATTTTGATGCGCTTTACCAAATGGCCCGCCACCAGGCTGGAGCTGGCCGAAAAACTGGAACAGCTCCGCTACCTGGAAAACGGCATCCGCATCAAAATGGTGGAAACAAATGAAACCTCGGTTAAAATTGATGTGCCGGAAGATTTGGAGGTTGCCGAAAAATACCTGCTTAACGGATAATGGATAAATTTAAACAGGATTATACCTGCTTTGCACAGGGGCTTCAAATTATTTCTTTGAATATTTTAATTTGAAAATACAATTTAGTTATGGAAAGCCTGTACGATAAACACACTTACGAAATGGTCATTGACCGTATCAGCAAACTTTGTCCATCTTCAAAAAACCTCTGGGGCAAAATGGATGTGGCACAAATGCTGGCTCATTGCAAAGAGGCGTTTGGGGTGCCGTTGAGTGAGAAGCCGATGCCAAGAATGTTTCTCGGCTATCTTTTTGGCTGGGCCATCAAGACAAAATTGTACAATGATGAACCCTGGAAGAGAAACCTGCCCACCGCGCCTCAATTCAGGATCACAGATGCCCGGGATTTTGAAAAAGAAAAACAGGAGCTTACCGGTCTTATCAATAAATTTTTCACGCTTGGCCCGGCTAAAACAGGTTTATTCCCTCATCCCATGTTTGGAAAATTCAGTACTGAACAATGGGGTAAGGCCATGTACAAGCACCTGGATCACCACCTGCAGCAGTTTGGGGTGTAAAGCGGAGTGTTTTCAAATTTCATTTCACGTAATGATACAACGCATGCAAATAGTACGACGAAGTAAAATAGCCCCAATTCAAACTCATATTTTTCTCTGCATTTACTAATCCGGTTTCGGAAAGTTTTCAAAATTCATAAGCACGTGTCAACTTATCAACCTGTTAACTAACTACTCCATCTACCAATCCGCCGCATACTTGATATTATTCAACACCTGCGGGTATATCTTTCTGTAGAGTTCACTTAATATATCTTCTTTGCGTGGATCATTGTATTGACCACGGTTATTGTTGATGATATTCCAGTCGCTGGCGCTTAATGCACGGCTGTCGCCGGTATAAGAGCCATATTCTTCCTGCCACCTGTAATCTTCGCTAAAATTCCGGGAGCTGATATTGCGGCCGGTTTGCAGGTCTTTAATGCGTATTTCCATATCAGCATTGGCCGTAAAGCTGCGACGTGTAATATTTACGGTTGCATACACCGTTTGGTAAATTGGCCTGTTGGCCGTATCTCTTCCCACTTCCACCCGCTGGCTTGCATTGCGGCGGTAATTGTAAGTGCTGGGGTAAGGAATATTCATGTTACGCAGTGTGAGATCAACCACCCAGTTGGGCTGAACATTATCCCTGCGGGCCTGCCAGTCTGTATAGAAACGGGCCGCATAGCGCTGGTTATTATTTACATTTTGCAGGTCACGCACCAGTGTTTGCTGAAAATATTCGTTGCTATAATTGTAGCCGCTGTTGCCCCATCCGCTGTTGAAGAAAAAGGAATTGTCCTGTACCGGGTTGATAACCACATCTACCACGGCTATTTCATAAGCTTCATCCATTTTCTGTTTTGCATTTTTATACCCGGGCGAATACTTGTCAGCTTTTTTAAAATAAGTGTAAGCCTTCTTTGCATCTGCCCGGTTCTTTTTTGCAAGAAATTCTTCTGCAGCTGTGTAATAAACAGCGGCGGCCGTGTCTTTTGTTTCGAGCAACTCGGTGGAATAGTCCTGCGGGTTTACCAATTTATAGGCTGCGGTGGAATTGATGATGCTGTTATAGGCCTGCTGAAGCATTTCATATTCGTCAACCAGCTTATCCCATTTCGTAATTTCCTTTGAGTTGTTGAACGACCTTATTTTGGCCAGGTGTGCATTTTTAATATTGGAGTACAGGATGGGGATGGCGCTGCTGGCATCATCATCGCCCGGCTTTTTGTCGAGCTTTTTAATGGCATCCTGCAGGGCTTTGTCTTCATCGCTGCGTTCGAGATAGCTTTTACTGCTGCGGCAGGCGCTTAGCAGCATTACAGCAGTTAAAATATAGAGTAGCTTTTTCATTTGTTGTAAATTTTGTCGTTCATAATACCTTCTATCAAATTGACTGCCATGCCTAAAGTTAGTTACATCATTTAAGCCTATAAGATCCTGCTTTAACAACGTATTAGTAGTAACAAATATTTTTTGGCTTAGAATTAAGCCACTCATCCTGCAATAATACCGTTCGTACAATTACTTATTCCCCCCAAAATCCTAAAAATCCTCTGAAACCCAATACAGGCAAGGCTTCTGTTATTAATAAGGTAATTTTCGCTGCCAGCTACCTTAAAAAAAATAGTATTATGTTTTGCATGGTACCAAATAATTCCTATATTTGTGTTGTAAAGGGAAGGGAAAGGATGAAAAACCCGGAACGACCCGATACAAAGTATAGCCATGATTAAATAATTTTCAGGAACGTTTCAAAGCCCGGTTGCTGCAGCTCCCAGGCCTCAAAAACAAAAAAGTAAAGCCATGAACATCGAAAACACAGCGAGCCAGATGAGGAAGGGGGTTTTGGAATTCTGCATCCTATCGGTAATAAAACAGGGAGAAGCTTATCCTTCAGATATTATCAGCAAGATGAAGTCCGCCAATCTCAATATTTTTGAAGGCACCCTTTATCCTCTACTCACCAGGCTTAAGAACGCAGAACTCCTCACCTACCGTTGGGAGGAAAGCACCAGCGGCCCGCCGCGGAAATATTTTTCTCTCACCGAAAAAGGCGCTGCCTTTTACCAGGAACTGGAGGCCACCTGGAACGAAATGGCCAACGCAGTAGAAACACTCACAAAAACATAAACAACCAACCCATCAACAATAAATAAAGTATAGCCATGAAATTTTTTGTTGATGACCAAAGCAACTTCAACTAAGAAACAAACTACAAAAATTTAGCCATGAAACAAGTAATCAATATCAACTTCCAGGGCCGGGTGGTTCCTATAGAAGTTACCGCTTTTGATATACTGAAAATTTATACAGACAGCCTCAACAGGTATTTTGCAAATGAGCAGGGCAAAGAAGAGATCATTAACGATATAGAAAGCCGCATTGGCGAACTCTTCCAGGAAAAACTCAAGACCGGCGCAACCTGCATTACCGAGGAAGATGTAAATGCCATTATCAAAAGTATAGGCCGGCCCGAGGATTTTGACGGCGAAGGCGCAACAGAAACAAAAACTTCAGAGCAAAGCACAGGCAGCAGCAATACCTACAGTACATTTGGTACCTCCCAGGGAAAAAAACTTTACCGCGACGAAAACGATAAAGTGCTGGGTGGTGTGGCAAGCGGCCTTGCCAATTATTTTGGAATAGACAGCGTTATCGTGCGCATCATCTTTATTGTACTGCTGTTTTCGGGCATCGGGTTTTTAGCCTATATTATTATGTGGGCCGTGGTGCCAAGCAGTGCCAGTACCGAAATAGGCAGTTACCGCAAAAAATTGTACCGCGACAGGGACAATAAACTGATCGCTGGTGTATGCAGCGGGCTTGCAAAATATTTTGGTATTCAGACATGGGTGCCCAGGTTGCTCTTTTTGATCCCTTTCTTAAGTTTTGCATTCAGGTGGGGCCATTGGGGCGATTTTGGTTTCCCCGATTTTATCAATTTCAGTTTCAGCCCGGGCTCCGTCTTTGTGTACATCATCCTCTGGCTGGTAATACCTGAAGCAACCACCACTTCCGAAAAACTGGAAATGAAAGGCGAAAAAGTGGATATGAACTCCATTAAAAATTCTGTAGTGGAAGAAATGAAAGGCGTAAAAGACCGTGCACAAAAACTCAGTGCAGAAGCAGCCGGTGTTGCTAAGGAAAAAACAGCCGCCATGGGTGCAGACATCAGCGGTTTTGCCCGCCGCAACAGAACGACTTTTGGGGATGTGATCGCAAGTATCTTTAAAATTTTCTTCTACATAATTTTTGGATCCATTGCAGTGGGTTTGGTATTTGCCTTATTTGGGCTTGCCATTGCGGCCGTGGGGGTGTTTCCCTTAAAGAATTTCATCTTTAACGGCGATTATCAAAATGCATTGGCATGGGGTACGCTTATTTTCTTCATAGCTGTTCCGGTTATCGGGATCATTACCTGGATCATCAGGCGTATTACCAGGGTAAGGTCGGGCAATAAAAACCTTGCATTTGCTTTTACCGGCTTATGGATAATTGGCTGGATCTGTTTCAGCCTGCTGGCAGCCAGTGTAAGTAAAGATTTCCGCCGCAGTAATAATCCGCGTGAGGAATTTGTAACGCTCAGTAATGCAAGGGCCAATAAACTGGAAGTAACAGCAGATGCTCCCGACCGCCGCTATTTCCGCCGCAACTGGAACAGGGTGGATCTTTTTGAAGCGCTTGATAAGGATTCCATTTTTGTAAGAAATGTTATTTTCAAAATTGAAAAAGCCAGCGCCGACAGTTTCAGCATGAGTATCATGCGCATGTCGCGTGGTTCAAGCAGGGATGCAGCAGATACCACTGCCAATAATATCTCCTACCAGGTTACTCAAAATGATTCATTGGTCATTGTTGATAAAGGAATTGCCATTACACCCAAAGATAAATTCCGCAACCAGTATGTTATCGTTAGGGTATATGTACCCGTGGGAAAACAGATTCATATTGACGAAAGCGTGGGCAGGTACAACGACGCAAGCATTGGTTTTTATGATGAAGATGATTGGGATTTTGACACAAAAAACACACAGCGTGTATGGAAACATAATACCACTTATGTGATGAAGGAAGACGGCCTGTATTCGCTGGATGGTTTTAAAGCCGGTGATGATAATAAAGACTGGGACAATAACCGTACAGAAAGAACCAGGGTGCGCATCAATGAAAACGGTATAGATGTGGAAACAGACAACTACCGTTACAACGACCGCGGAAATAACCCCGCAAACCCAGGCTCGGCTGCAGACAAACTGGATTCTGTAAAAAGAGAGCTAAAGATCAAACAGGAGCAAATACGGGATTCGCTTTTAAGGGTGAAAGAAAAGGCAGACAAAGAACTGGAAAAACTGGAGGATGCAACCTCGGGTACCACCGTTATCAACAGCCTTATGCTTCCTTATTACAACCCCATGATGTAATAAACTCGTTTCAATAGTTGAGTTGAAGTTGAAGCAACAAAAAGTCCCGCCGTAAGAGGCGGGATTTTTTACTTTTTTAAATAATACCCGCAATGATTTTTCAATTAAAAGCAGTATGAAGTGGAATTTGCTTTTCAATGTTCAGCACTCTATTGGCCAAATGACCTAAATTTGCAGCCAAAACATTTTTAAAAATGCAAAACACACCCTTCACCCAAAAACATATTGCCCTCGGTGCTAAAATGGCCGAATTTGCCGGGTATAATATGCCCATTTCCTATACCGGGATCAACGACGAACATGCTGCTGTGCGCAACAATGCCGGCGTGTTTGATGTAAGCCATATGGGCGAATTTATTTTAAAGGGAGAAGGGGCACTTGATCTTATTCAACGGGTTACCAGCAATGATGCTTCCAAACTTACCGATGGTAAAGCCCAGTACAGTTGCCTGCCCAATAAAGAAGGTGGAATAGTAGACGATCTGCTGGTATACTGTATTGAACAAAATAAAGTGTATATGCTGGTGGTAAATGCCAGCAATATTGAAAAAGACTGGAACTGGATCCAGCAGCATATCACCCCTCCTTTGGAAGGGCAGGGGGGAGGTCTGGAAATGCACAATATTTCCGGTAAAACCTGCCTGCTGGCCATACAGGGTCCCAATGCGTGTAAAATATTGCAGCCGCTTACCGAGATGGATATCCTTAACCTCAAGTATTATACATTCACTAAGGGAAAATTTGCGGGAGTAGACAATGTATTGGTAAGCGCCACCGGTTATACGGGTGCAGGCGGCGTGGAAATTTATTTTGAAGACAAAGACGGAGCCGCAGATAAAATTTGGGATGCCATTTTTGAAGCCGGAAAAACCGCAGGTATCAAACCTATTGGCCTGGGGGCAAGGGATACGCTCCGCCTTGAAATGGGTTTTTGTTTATACGGAAACGATATCGACGATACAACATCCCCTATTGAAGCCGGCCTGGGCTGGATCACCAAGTTTACCAAAGCGTTCAATTCAAGGGAGATCTTTGAAAAGCAAAAAGCAGGAGGCCCCGATAGAAAATTGGTGGGTTTCGAAATGAAGGAAAAAGGGATCGCCCGCCATGGCTACGAAATAAAAGATTTTGAAGGAAATATTATCGGGCATGTAACATCGGGGACACAATCGCCCAGCCTTGGCAAAGCCATTGGTATGGGTTATGTATTAAAAAGCCATGCTTCTTTAGGAAACGATATATATATCAGCATCCGCAATGCCCTGCTTAAAGCACAGGTGGTAAAAATGCCATTTAACTAAGCTAAAAATGCTTAATTGAAAATGGATAATGATAAGATCCCGGCGCTTTAAATTATCCTTTATCTCATTATCCATTATTTATTTACTATTAAAACATTTCATGAGCAAACCCTCTATAGCCACCGTTCTTTCTCCCGCACTTCTTCACCTGGAAGAAGTGCGTAATAATAATGTGGTGATCATTGATGTACTGCGGGCCACCAGCACCATTGCCACTGCCTTATACAATGGTGCCAAAGCCATTGTGCCGGTAGACAGTGTAGCCGAATGCATACGCATCGGCAACCAGATAGAGGCCATTACGGCCGGGGAGCGGGATGGTAAAATTGCAGAAGGACTTGAATATGGCAACTCTCCATTTGAATATCCAAGGCAATTCATTGAAGGCAAAACCCTGGTGCTTACCACCACCAATGGTACCAAACTGCTGCACATGGCGCTCGACAAAGGAGCCAAAGAAGTGGTTACCGGTTCCTTTCCAAACCTCTCTGCAGTATGCGAGCACCTGCTTAAGAAAAATGAAAATGTCATCCTTGCCTGTGCAGCCTGGAAAGACCGGGTAAATATTGAAGACACACTATTTGCCGGCGCAGTGATCGAAAAACTCAAAAAGCATTTTAAATTGTCGGGCGATTCTTCGAAAATTGCAAATACGCTTTACAACAGCGCTAAAAAAGACCTGTTTACTTTCATGAAAAAACATGAGGCATCGCATTATCACCGCCTGATGGGATTTGGCCTGGAAAAAGATATCCGTTATTGCCTTACAGATGATGGCGCCAATGTACTGCCGCTGTATGCTGATGGAAAACTGGTGAGTACGGCCGTGTAAAACTTTACAAGGTAACTCAAATACTGCTCTCAAAAAACAATCAAATAAACAAGGAATACTGCCTTATTTTCCTTTACTTTTGCAAATTGCCCTTTTCTGAACAGCAGTACAGAGTCATAAGTGCAATCGTAAACGACATTATTCAAGAAAAAGGAGAAACATTGGCACTACCGCACCTGGTTAAACACATCTACAACAACGGTACAGATGAAGTAATCCGCAGAGGTAAAAAGATCCATTCGCTTGGTTATGCAGAAATGGTGGAGCATGATGAACTGATGGGCAATATTGTTTTTCGGGTTAAAGACGACAGCTACACTACTTTTTACAAAGTTTATATTCAAAAATATGCCGACGCCAGGCTCATGAACCTGCGCTGCACCTGCCCGTATAATATTGGCGATATCTGCCGGCACGAAGTGGCAGCCCTGCTCCGCCTCCAGGACATGGTAGACAAAAACCTGCTCAGCAGCAGCGCTATCCAGTATAACCAGCAGCATACCGTGGCCAAAATGAAATTCATAGACCTAAAAACTATCCGCATGCTCTCCAGTACTGAGATCATGCAGGAGGCAGAACGCATGTTGCGGCATGGCAAGGCAAATATTCATAAAGCGACAGATGAAAGGGTGGAGGCTGAAATTATTTATACCGGCAGCAACTACCCCGTTGTGATCCAGAAAAATGATGAACGGAATTTTGATACTTCCTGTTCCTGTGCGGAAACAGATCACCCGCTTTGCGAACATAAAGTGATGCTTTTTTTGCAACTGCTCAACAGCAGCGGACCTTATTATTTTGACAGCATTCGCAATTGGGATAAGGAAAAAAACAAATTACTGCAGATTTACGGGTATAGTCTTGATGATGACCTTAATGGAAAATTCGAATTCACTTATAAGGAAGGAAAACCATTTTTAAAAGTGCTGGATCCTTCCATAAAAAGAGTTTCGGCGCCTGCCGCTTCTACAGTACCACCCCGGCCAGCTTATACTGTTCGCCAGCCGGTTGAAGAAGAGGAACCGGGTTTGGCAGAACCAGTGCTGACGCATTCCGGAAAAAATATGAGGCTGGGGGTTGTGTTTAATTTTAACGAAAAGGCCTACCCTTTTTTTAGTATCGATGCATTGCAGGGCGAGGCAGATGAACAGAATAAAAAAATGGTCGATAAGATTGAAAAAATAGACCTTTCAAAATATGTGAACACCGATGTGTTTACCGAAGAAGACCAGCAGCTTTTCCAGGTGCTGCGCAAAGTACAGCAGCCCGAGATCAATAAATACCTGAACCGGAATTCCCCTTTCAGCGGCATTTGGGAAAACATTATCCATACAGATGGCGATGAACTTCCCGAAGAAACAAAAAGCCTTATTGCTGAATACATGCACCCAAAAATTAAAAAAATTTTTGAAGAAATAAATGCCACGCCGTTTGTTTACATCCTGCCAAAAGGGAAGGCCTTTAAAACAGCCAATTTACGGGAACTGGAGCTTAGCCATGAATTTATAAACCCGGTATTCAAAGTTTCAGCAAAAAACAATCACTTTGAATCTCTCGTGCATGACCAGGCTGGGGGTTCAGCTGGTGGCTGTAAGCGAAAATGAAACGGCCAGCCCCTTTATTTTTTTATACAACCATATTCTTTATACCTGGGCTAAAACCGAGGATATTCTGCAGGCAGAAAAATTCCTGCAGAAAGGGACTGTTTCCCTGGGCAAAGACAGTTGGGAAGAAAAACTGCAGAAAGTGGTGCTGCCACTTACAAAAGATTACCAGGTGGAATTTGATAAATCGCTGGTACGGGAAATTAAAAGTGGTACGCCGGATGTTAAACTGATGCTGCAGGAAAAAGGCGATCACCTGGTGTTTCAGCCAATATTCAATTACAAGGGATTTGATACAAAACTTACCGACAAGGAAACCATTACCCTTCCCGACGGAGATAAGATACTTATCATCAAACGAAACCAGGAGGCTGAAAATGAGTTCATGCAGAAACTCGAAAACCTCCACTCTCAGTTCATCAGGCATACCGATACTGGCAGCCTTGTTTTAAAAGGAATTGATGTGCTGCGCAATAACTGGTTTTTTCTTTTCATTGATGCCATGAAGGAAATGAAAGTACCGGTTTTTGGTTTTGAAGCACTGAAAAATTTCCGTTTTAACACCGCACGCCCCAGCACCCATATCCATGTAAGCAGCGGGCTCGACTGGTTTGATGCCAAGGTTGAAATTGAATTTGGTCAGCAGCGGGTGGGTATTGCAGATATTAAAAAGGCGCTGGCAGGTAAACAGTCCTTTGTTCAGCTGGGCGATGGTACATTGGGAATCTTACCCGATGAATGGCTGAAAAAATATGCGCTGCTGTTTAAGGTGGGCGATGGACGTACAGATAAGCTTCGCCTCTCTAAATACCACATGAGCGTGATTGACGAGCTGTATGAAAACCGCGATGAAACTGAAATGAGTTTTGCGCTCGACGAAAAATATGAACGCCTGCGGGAGTTTAAAAATATTCCGGCCATTCCCCCGCCTGAAGAAGTGGAACATATCTTGCGCCCTTACCAGGTATCTGGTTTTCAATGGCTGAGCTATCTCAATGATGTGGGCTGGGGAGGTATTTTGGCCGATGATATGGGTTTGGGTAAAACGGTTCAGGCACTGAGTATGCTCGATCATTATAAGAAAGTGAACGGCTCCCTGCGGGCAATTGTTATTTGCCCTACCACGCTTATCTATAACTGGCAAAACGAAGTAATGAAGTTTACCCCTTCGCTTAGTTTTCATATTCATCATGGCAATACAAGGAGCAGGAATACAGAAGAGCTGGAAAAACATAATATCATCATCACCACTTATGGCACTTTAAGAAGCGATGTGCAGCTGCTTATGAAGATATTGTTCGATTATGCCGTGCTCGATGAAAGCCAGGCCATCAAAAACCCTTCTTCAAAAGTAACCAAGGCAGCATCCCTGCTTACAGCAAAGAATAAGCTCTGCATGAGCGGTACACCGCTTCAAAACAATACATTCGACATTTTTGCGCAGATGAATTTCCTTAACCCCGGCCTGCTGGGAAGTGTGGAATTTTTCAGAAATGAGTTTGCCACGCCTATTGATAAGTTTGGCGAACAGGAGCAGAAAGAACACCTTAAAAAACTGCTCTATCCTTTCATACTCAGGCGTACAAAGGAACAGGTGGCCAAGGACCTTCCCGAAAAAACAGAGACCATCCTGTTTTGCGAAATGGAAACCGAGCAGCGCCGCATTTATGATGCCTACCGCAACAGTTACCGCGATAAGATCCTGGGAACCATCGAATTGCAGGGCATCGACAAATCGCAGCTTACCATTCTGCAGGGGCTTATGAAACTGCGCCAGATATGCGACAGCCCGGCTATCCTTAATGAAGAAGACAGATATCCCAACCATTCTATTAAACTAGACGAACTTACCCGTGAGATAACAGAAAATATCGGCGAACACAAAGCGCTTATATTTTCGCAATTCCTGGGCATGCTTGGCCTCATAAAAGAAAAACTTAAAGAACAGGATATTGTATTTGAATATTTTGATGGAAGCACCACCGCACCAGACCGCGAAAAGGCCATCCAGAATTTTCAGAATAATGATGATTGCAGGGTGTTTCTTATTTCATTAAAGGCAGGGGGCGTGGGTTTGAACCTTACTGCTGCCGATTACGTGTACATTGTGGATCCCTGGTGGAACCCGGCCGTGGAGCAGCAGGCTATTGACCGTACCCACCGGATAGGTCAAACGAAAAATATTTTTGCCTACCGTATGATCTGTATAGATACCATCGAAGACAAGATTCTTCAGTTGCAGGAGCGCAAACGCATCCTGGCAAAAGAGCTTATTGCCGATGATGCCAGTTTTGTAAAAGCACTTACCAGGGCCGACGTAGAATACCTGTTCAGCTAAACAAAAATCCCCGGAAAAGACCGGGGATAATTATATGAGAGCAGTTTGCCGTTTGCTTACGAAGCAATAAAATTTTTCAGGCGCTGAAACTCTTTGTCTTCTGCAAAAAATAAATTGTTGAATGCTTCTACAACCGACTTTGCAAAAAGTACGAAAATGCTGGGTTGAGATTTTTTCATGATTCAGGATTTTTAGATAGTAAAATTAATAATGGGTTAGTATTGGGTCAAGTGTGTTTTTGCTGAATTTTATAAGCTGTAAATTCCGTTTTACAAGCGGGTTATTTTACGATTGTTTCGTGCCTGTGGCGCTTATACTTTGCATGCTTCTTATAATATTTTATGGGATAAACACCTGGCTGCTGGCGAAATTTTCCCAGTATATTTTTTATCACGAAGGCAAGCGGATTCAATGTTTTGGGGTGAAAATCATTGGTCATAAGTGATTAATTTCACATATAACGGCATCCGGGTAGAAAATATTGTATAAGGAGACTAATTAATACATTGATAATCCGGCCAAAGCGGGTAAATTATCGGCCAAAGGGGGCTAATAACCGATGACCTGTTCCACGAGTTCGGGCATTTGCCGCCATTCGTACTGCTGGTTTCTGAGCTGGGGTTCAAAACCGGCTTCGCTGATGGCATTTTGGATGCTTTTGCTTGTAAACCTGTGCGGTGCGCCGGCTGCACTTACCACATTTTCTTCGATCATGATGCTGCCAAAATCGTTGGCGCCTGCACGAAGGCATATTTGCGCTACCTGTTTTCCCACCGTTAACCAGCTTGCCTGGATATTTTTAATATTTGGCAGCATGATACGGCTGAGGGCGATCATGCGGATATACTCTTCGGGTGTAGTAAGATTATGAACGCCCCTTATTTTGGCAAGCAGGGTGTCTGCGTCCTGGAAGGTCCAGGGAATAAAGGCGAGAAAACCCTTAGCAGATTCGGGTTTGCGGCTTTGTACTTCACGTATTTTTACCAGATGTTCAAACCGCTCCTGCAGGGTTTCCACATGACCAAACATCATGGTGGCCGATGTGGTGATATGGAGCTTATGTGCTTCGTGCATGATATCCAGCCATTCCTGTGCCCCGCATTTTCCTTTACTAATGAGCCGCCTTACCCTGTCTGTAAGGATTTCTGCACCGGCACCCGGCAGGCTGTCCATACCTGCTTCCTTAAGGGCTTTTAATACCTCGTGATGCGTGCTTTTTTCCAGTTTAGTGATATGAGCTACTTCGGGTGGGCCAAGTGTATGCAGCTTTATATTTGGATAAAGTGATTTTAATGTTTTAAAAAGATCTGTATAAAAACCTAAACCAAGCCCGGGGTGGTGGCCACCCTGCAGCAACAACTGGTCGCCACCGTATTTAATGGTTTCTTCAATTTTTTTCTTATAGGTCTCTATATCGGTTATATAAGCATCCGCATGACCGGGGATCCGGTAAAAGTTGCAGAATTTACAATTGGCAATGCACACATTGGTGGTATTTACATTACGGTCTATCTGCCAGGTTACTTTCCCATGCGGCACCTGTATCCTGCGCAGTTCATCGGCCACATACATCAGTTCTGCCAAAGCAGCGTTTTCAAACAAAAACACCCCTTCTTCTACAGAAAGAAATTCAAAAGCCAGCGCTTTTTTATACAGTTCGGTCACTTGCATCTTTTACGGTTTTTCGGCAACGGTGGTTTGCCATTTATGTAACAATTGCAAAATTAAGTGCATTCTGCTGTAAATTGAGTGTAATAAATAAGATGAAATATATTATCCTGTTCTTATTATTGATTGGGGCAAGGCTGCAGGCCCAGGAGATCATACAACAGCCCACAGCCAATTATATTACTAAATTCCCATTCAGGATGTATACCGGTGGCGTAATGGTGGTAAAGGCAAAATTTCCGAATGTTACAGACAGCCTCAATTTTATACTGGATACGGGAGGCGGTGGTATTTCGCTCGACTCCGCCACCTGTGCCGAGAACAATATTGCCACTACCGAAACAGATACGGTTGTAACTGGCATCGGGGGCCGCAAAAAAGTGCATTATGTGTTCAATAAAAGCCTGCGGCTCCCTGGCCTTGAAATGAACCGACTCAATTTTCATGTGGTCAATTATGAAGTACTTACCAGCAGTTACGGCGAAAAAATTGACGGTATCATGGGTTTCAGTTTTTTTAACCGTTATGTGGTCAAAGTTAATTTCGACAGTTTACAGGTGGAAGTATATACCAGGGGAAAAATAAAATACCCGGGGGGCGGCACCCTGCTTCACCCGGTATTTACTTCATTGCCCATCCAGCAAATGCAGATAAAAGACAGACGGAAATTTCCCTATTATTTTTATATAGATACGGGCGCCGGTCTTTCTTTTTTACTTAACGAAAAATTTGTAAGCGACAGCAATATCCTTCACAGAAAAAGAAGGCCGCTCATAACACAGGCAGAAGGAATGGCAGGCCGGCTGGAGATGCGGCTTACGGTGATAAAAGAAGTGAAAATTGGGCCATATCGCTTTGCACATGTACCCACCTATCTCTACGACGATATATACAATGTGACCGGGTATCCGTTTTGCGGGGGCCTGGTGGGCAACGACCTGCTCCGCCGTTTTAATATAATATTCAATTACAGCCAGCGGGAGATCCATCTTTTGCCCAACAGCCATTTTACCGATCCTTTTGACTATTCTTACAACGGACTTGGCATATATGATGTTAACGGGAAGATAACCGTACTGGACGTTATTGAAAATTCACCCGCACATAAAGCCGGGTTTAAGATAGATGATGAAGTAATAAGTGTGGGTACCAATCTTACCAACAACCTGCAGGCATATAAAACAGCCTTGCAGCAAACAAACGAAAAAATTAAAGTCATCATCAGAAGAAATAACGAATTGTTACAGTTATCACTTAAACCTGTTTCCCTTTTATCGCATTAAAAAATCCCGGGTTGATGTCCGGGATTTTTTAATAGCAGGATATATATTATTACCTCACCAGTTTCAGTTCATCGATGATATTCTTTGCCCCGCCCAGTTTATCAACACACCAGAGCACATAACGCACATCAACACAAATAGTGCGGTTCAGGTCTTTATCGAATGCGATCTTATGGCTCAGCGCCTCATAGTTGCCGTCGAATGCCAAACCAATAAGGTTACCGTTACCATCTATTACCGGGCTGCCACTGTTTCCTCCGGTAATATCATTGCTGGTGATAAAGCCCACCACCAGGTCTTTGCGGGTTTTGTCCATATACTGTCCAAAATCTTTTTTCCTGAGCAATTCCACCTGCTTTGCCGGGAGATCAAATTCATAATCGCCTGCTTTGTATTTTTCTAAAATACCCCGGCTGGTGGTTACAAAATCGTATTTAACCGCATCTCTCGGAGCATAGCTTTTTACATTGCCATAACTTACCCTCATGCTGAAATTTGCATCGGGATACATTTTGCCCGCAGCTGCCGGGTTCATTTCACGAATGCCCTTCATATAGGCACGGCCAAGTTCATTGTTCTTATTTACAAAGGCAGTAATAAAGCGGTGCATACTTAGTTGTATAGTTTTTTGCAAAAGCTGAGGCAAAGGAAAAAGCAGGATCGTTTTGCAGCACAGTAGCATCCGGGTTGGCTACAAAGGCATTCCACTTTGCATCATCAAGTATCATGGAGTTTGTAAATACATCTTTAGCCCATTTTTTGTAAGTGGCATCATCTTTCAGATCACCGTAAGTTCCTTTCAGGCTTTCGTAAAAACCAACCGGGTGCTGGTTTTTATCAATATCATTGTAGTACATCTGCGCTACTGCTGCCAGGATCTTTTCATCACTGGGCCTGTCTTCCTCTTTCATGAACTCGGTACGGCTTTCGTTTGCCGCATCCACGGCTTTTTTTATGTCGGCACTGCCGGCGCCGGGTTTCAGCATGGCATTTTCCACCTGCATGAGGCTGGCCGCAAAGCCAGATAAAGGAGATCCGAATACCCCTTCGTTTGTATACTGGCGCAGTTTGCTGTAGGGCGTCCAGGCTGCATAGTTCTTTTCATAATCACTGAAAATATTTTCATACTCAGGTTTGCCTGCGGCCCATTTCAAAAAGTTCTTTTCATAGGCCTGTTTCTGCTCGTAGGTATTGAACTTTTTGAGTTGTTTTGTTTCGCCGTCAAAAAATTTCCAATAATTGGCAATACCTGCGTAGTTGCTGGCAAGTTTCAATTTCACTGCCGGATCTTTTACCATTTCGGCGTGCATATACTTAAGGCGCATATCACGCAGGGCTACCAACGAAGGGTTTTCAATATCGTTCTTCAATTTTACGCCATAACTGGTTTCGTAACGGTTGGTACCGCCTGGGTAACCGTATATCATGGCATAATCGCCATCTTTAAAACCTTTGATGCTTACGGGTAAAAAATGCTTTGGTTTAAGCGGGGTATTCTCTTTGCTGTAAACTGCTGGTTTTCCGTCTGCAGCAGCATATACACGGAAAATGGAAAAATCGCCGGTGTGGCGTGGCCATTCCCAGTTATCGGTATCTCCGCCAAATTTTCCCACGCTTTCCGGGGGAGCTCCTACCAGCCTGATATCGCGGTAGGTTTTATATACATACATGATGTACTGGTTTCCTTTGAACATACTGTAGATCCTTCCGGCAAGGCCGTTTTCCTTATCGGCCACTTTATCGGTAATGGATTTATACACTTCGGGCATTTTCTTCACACGATCATCCCAGCTGAGCCCTTTAACAGCTGCTTCTACTTCGGCAGTTACATCCACAATTTTATCAAGAAACTGAACGGTAAGTCCTGTTTGTATTTCCTGGTCTTTATTAAAGGCATAAAAACCATCCCGCAGGTAATTATTTACCACGCTGCTGGCGCTGGCAATGGCATCGTACCCGCAGTGGTGGTTGGTAAAAATTAACCCCTGGCTGCTTACGATCTCGCCGGTGCAACCCCCGCCAAAAATGATAATGGCATCTTTGATAGACGATTTGTTGATGGAATACAATTGATCTTTGGTAAGCTTCAGTCCTTTCTTAACCATATCATTATATACCTGCTGACCAAGCAGCATGGGCAGCCACATGCCTTCATCGGCACGGGCCTTAAACAGGCTTGCCATTAAGACAAGCGAAATGAAAAATTTCTTCATAATAACAATTTTTTAAGTTCGCAAACCTAATCAATTTTGTGTAACGAAGGCCTAAAAAAACACCAGCGGAAAGATAAATGTTGGAATGGCGTAACTGCGTATCTTCATCTTTTAAAATATGAGCAGGATACGCCCCGATGTGGACATAATATTACAGATACTGGAAGCGGTTCACAAAGCAAAACCCGCTTCTCATTTCATTGGAAGCCTGCTGCAACAGTACCAGGAGCGTGGCGGACTCAGTAAAAAGCAGCTGGAAGGGCTTTTGGGCCATGCCTCTAAGCTAAACGGGATTCAGCCGGCAAGGCTGGCCACCCTCGAAGCCATCATTAAAAAAAAGCACAGCAAGCATAAATCTGAAGCTGCCATAATTACCCCCACAATAGAAAATGACCCTTTCATTTTACAAACAATTTCAAATATCCTTCAAAAATACCCGGGACATAAGCGTGTCTTATTTTTTAAGCTGAAGTACGAAAAAGAAAGCTTTTTAACCCCGGTTGAATCTGATGAGCTCAAGAAGTTCGCTAAATTGTTGCTGAAGTAAACGCTGTGTAGAAAAAATTCTAATTCCTGGACATTTCCCCGAATATTGCCTAAAAAATTGCATTCAGGCTGTTGTTTCCGTAACTTTAAATAGTAAATTCTTTGGTAACCTCTAAATGTATCCCCTATGGCAAAGAATGGCCCCATATTAATTGTGGAAGACAATCAAACAGACCGTGCGCTTCTTGAAACGGCATTTCGTGAAGCACATGTGAGTAATTCAATTATTTTTTTTGCTAACGGCGCAGCGTTAATAAAATATTTAAAGGCATCCTTAGAGGTGCCTTTTATTATTTTATGCGATGTAAACCTGCCCAGGGAAGATGCTGTTCACTTCAGGCTGGAGATGGAACATGATGAAGTACTAAATTCAATGAAGACACCCTTTATTTTTTATACTTCGTACCAAAGCGAGTATGCCGTGAACGAAGTCTATAAAAACCTTACTGTACAGGGTTTTTTTCAAAAGAACAATCCGGCCATTGAATTAAAAGATACGCTCAGGCTCATTACCGATTACTGGAAAATTTGCCGGGAGCCGGCACAGCAAAACATTATTGCCAAGGCATAATTGTGCTGCTGCCACTGTTGTAACAATAAAAAAGCCCCCGCCTTGGTTCGTGTCTTCACGAACCAAACCCAAGCTTAGCTTAAAAAGTTTAAAAATCTCGTAAATTGCCTGTATGGCATTAATCTCCACTACCCGCTCCGAAACAAGAAAATCATCAACCGGGTATGGCAAAATTTATTTTTGGACTGCTACTATAAACAATTGGCAGCAGTTACTTTTAGATGATAAGTAAAAAGAAGTAATTATTTCGGCACTGCATTATTTGAGTACGAAGGAGCTCGTTACTGTTTTTGGGTTTGTAATAATGCCCAATCACCTGCATTTAATATGGCGCCTCAATAAAATGAATGGCAAGGAAAGCCCTATAGGCAGTTTTATGAAATTTACAGCTCATGCTTTTACAAAATGGTTAAAGGCCAAAAATGGCATCGGCAGTTATACTGTCAATGCAATGAACAAGCGCCATGAGATATGGCAAAGGGATGCATTGGGAATAGAAGTAAGGAGCAAAGAAGTTGCACAGCAAAAATTGAGCTATATTCATTTTAATCCCGTGAGCGGGAAATGGAAGCTTGCGAAAGACGACCTGGATTATAAATATTCTTCCGCCAGCTTTTATGAAACAGGCGTTGATGAATTTGGATTTCTAAACAATATTTTCGATTATTTCAATGGATGAAGAATGGTTCGTGAAGCCACGAACCAAGGCGGAGAACAATCCGGCCATAGAATTAAAAGATACGCTCAGGCTCATTACTGATTACTGGAAAATTTGCCGGGAGCCGGCACAGCAAAACATTATTGCTAAGGCATAATTGCGCTGCTGCCACTGTTGTAACAATAAAAAAGCACCAAGTTGGTCTTCGCCTTTTTAAATTTCTTTAATCAGACAATAAACTAACCCGATGCTCTTTTCCGGGCTGCTTTTGTTCGGTTAAGAACTTCGCTGCCCTGAACTTTGAAGACGTCCATGTCTTTCGATATTTCTGTACCTCAAATTTGTATTCCGAAAATACGGTATCATGAATACCGTTTCCAAATTTTTCAGGCCATTCTTATGCACCTGTTCCGCACCGCATTTGCACAGTTTTATGCACATTACCCAATGCGCAAACAGCCTGTGTAAAAAGGCTGTTCGTTTATTTAAAATATAAAGCATTCATTACGATTGCATTAATTTACGGCCTGCGGTTTTTTTGTTCCAAAGATGCCCGTTTTTCGTTTTGAAGAAACAGTGCTATTGCTTTTTACCCTTGTTCCATTGGCAGTATAACTTGCCTGGCGGGTGCCAAAAACACTTCCGCTGAAACTGGCCGTCCAGATATTCTTGTTTTTTGTCCAGCTAACATTGCTGGCATTAGGAAAATCGCGTTTAAAAGCCAGCCTCACTTTGGCAGGTGCATTTTTAGCATATTTTTGGCCGCTTTTATCATCACGCCTTGTGCTACCGTGTTTTTTTTGCCCATCCTTATCATCATATTGATCATCATCATCTTTGTCATCGTGCTTTTCCTGTTTTTCTTTACCGTGCACTTTACCATTCCCTTTTTTATCTTCCTGCTGGGCGCTGGCGTTAAAGCAAAGGCCTGCACTGATCACGAACAAGAGTATATACTTTTTCATTGGTTTTGTTTAAGTTTGATAATACCTGATAGACAAAAAACTATGCCAATGATATTTAATAATTTCATAAAATCTGTTATTTTATCAAATGAGCCCATTTTTTGGGCCTGTAACGCTGCCATAAAACCATTGTAACTAATTTTTTTCTGTTTGACCCAATATGTTGTAATTTGGCACCATGGTTGCTTTAATAAACTGATTACCAGTAAAACACTTAACATGAAAAGGATATTTTTATACAGCCTTCTTACGGCATCGGCCTTTTTCCTTACTACCTGTTCACGCAACCCGGTTACCGGGAAAAAGGAACTTGCATTTACATCTGAAGCACAGGAAATAGCCATGGGCCAGGAGGCCGATCCGCAGATCTTAGCACAGTACGGACTTTATGCCGACTCGTCCCTGCAGCGTTTTATAACTGAGAAAGGTAGGGCCATGGGAAAAATTTCTCATAGGCCTAACCTGGAGTATCATTTCCGTGTGGTGGATTCGGAAGTTTTAAACGCTTTTGCCGTTCCGGGCGGCTATGTTTATTTTACCCGCGGTATTATGGCACATTTTAACAACGAAGCGCAGTTTGCCGGGGTTCTGGGCCACGAAATTGGCCATATTACAGCCAGGCATACCGTACAGCAGCAACGCAATGCCATGCTGGGGCAATTGGGCCTTATTGCGGGCGTTATCATCAACCCCAACCTTGCCAGGTTTGCAGAAAGTGCATCGCAGGGACTGGGTTTGCTGTTCTTAAAATTTGGCCGCGATGCAGAAAAGCAGAGCGATAAACTGGGTGTGGAGTACAGCTGTAAGATAAATTACGATTCTCACCAAATGGCCGATTTCTTTAAAACACTGGAGAGAAGTTCGGGCGAAAGCGCCAACCAGCTTCCGGAGTTTTTAAGCACGCACCCCAATCCAGGCGACCGGTACAATACCGTTCACCAGCTTTCTTCTGATTTTCAAAAACAAAATAACCTTACCAACCTGCAGGTAAACCGCAACACTTATTTGCGCAGGATAGAAGGGATCATTTATGGCGAGGATCCCAGGGGAGGGTACATGGAAAACAGTGTTTTTTATCATCCCGAAATGAAATTTCAGTTCAGCGCACCACAGGGATGGATGTACAATAACAGCCCCACCCGTGTACAGTATGCGCCTAAAGACGGCTCGGCCCTGCTGTATTTAACAGCAGCCCAGGGAAACAGCCTGCAGGAGGCCGCGGGTTCTTTTATACAGCAGAATAAATTGACCTCGGAACAATCGGGACAAGTATCTGTAAACGGGCTTCCGGCAATAGCCATCGTTTTCAGCCAGGCTCAGCAACAGCAGGATGGCAGTACCGCCATTGCCATCAGGGGTTTAACCTATTTTATTCAGTACAATGGCACCATCTACCAGATGGTGGGCGTTTGTGCACCCAATAATTTCAATACACTTGCGCCTGCTTTTAAGAGTACCATGGAAAGTTTCAGGCAACTGACCGACCAGGCCAAGATCAATAAAAAACCGCAGCGGGTGCGTATTAAAACAATCAACCAGGCCATTACCCTGCAACAGGCATTTACCAACTACAAGGTTCCGGCCACACGTATGGAGGAATTTGCCATTTTGAATGGTATGCAGCTTACAGACAAACTGAGTGTAGGTACTTTAATAAAAGTCGTTGAATACTAATCCCTTTCTATATTTTGTAAGCCCGGCAACAGGCCGGGCTTTTTTATGCAGACAGGGTATCTTTTGGCCCCGATACAATATTTTTGCTAAAAAATTAAATTGACTGAAACGATCCTATATACTGCTGCCGCCTTTGTAACCGGCTTTATACTGGCCTGGCTGCTGCGTAGCCTTTCCTTATCAAAACTTCAAAAAGAATTAAAAAGTACAAAGGGGTTTTTAGAAAGTGAGCGGCTGATGAAGGAAACGCTTAACAAGGAAAACATAATGGTACACAGGCAAAAACAGTACACCGAGCTGGAATACCATAATAAACTCAAGCAGGCCCTTGCTCACAACAAGCTCATGGACGAAAACATCCTGCTGCTTCAAAAAAGCAATGAAGAAACAGAAGCCCTGCTTAAGGCCGGACAACCCGTGGTACACGAGCTGAAGATGAAGCTCATAGAGGCCAATAATTCCATCGCCAGGTTAAAGGCGATACTGGACGAGAAAAAGTAAAGGCAGGAACAAAAGAACCCAAAGGCAAAACTGCCATTAAGGAAATCGCTTCAAAATTCATTTACGGGCATTCATTCATCCTTCATTATTTCTATCTTTGAAAGAAGCATCAATTTTCATGTACAACCAGGAAGATCAAAAAAAAATGCAACAGCAAACTGCTGGATGGCTGGCAGATAATGCTTCAAAAACACTTTCTGAATCAGAAGCGGAAGCACTACGGGAAGTGTTGCGTTTTCATGAATACCGTTATTATATACTCAATGATCCGCTGATCAGCGATTTTGAATATGACAGCCTGTATAAACTCCTCGAAAAATTTGAAAAAGAAAATCCCGGCAGCATTAGCCCCGATTCGCCCACGCAGCGGGTGGGTACGGGATTGATAAAGGATTTTCCCAAAGTGCAGCACCTGGTGCCCATGCTTTCGCTCGAAAATTCTTATAATGAAGAAGACCTGCTCGACTGGGACAGGAAGGCAAGGGAACTTACGGGCCTTGAGTTGGTTGAATATTGTGCAGAACCAAAATTTGACGGGGCGAGTATTTCTATCATATATGATGAAGATAAATTAACCAGGGGAGCCACCCGCGGTGATGGGGAAACAGGCGATGATATTACGCCTAATATCCGGCAAATAAGATCGGTGCCGCTCCGTGCCGCTTTTGATAAATTCGGCATTGCGCAAATTGAAATAAGGGGCGAAGTGCTGATGAATAAAAAGAGTTTCAAAAAATACAACGACGCCCTCATGGAAGAAGGCCTGCCTCCGCTGGCCAACCCCCGCAATGCGGCTGCAGGAAGCCTGCGCATAAAAGACACAAAAGAAGTGGGAAGAAGGAATTTGGAGGCTTTTTTATATCATGTGAGTTATTTGACCACAACCGATGGGCCACAGACCAATGAAGTGCCGCTAACACACAGCGGCATGCTGGAAATGCTGTGGGAACTGGGTTTCCGCAGCCCAAAAAATGAAATGAAAGTAATGCAGGGCATACAGGAAGTGATTGATTATGTAAAAGAATTTGAAACAAAGCGCGACGATCTTAATTATGAAATAGACGGCATGGTGATAAAGGTGAACAGTCTTGCCCTGCAGGATAAGATGGGCATGACCAGTCATCACCCACGCTGGGCCATTGCCTACAAGTTTAAGGCAAGGCAGGCAACCAGCAAATTACTTGGAGTGGAGTTCCAGGTAGGAAGAACCGGGGCTGTAACGCCGGTGGCAAAAATTCAGCCGGTACAGGTGGGAGGTGTTACGGTAAGCAGTATTTCCATTCACAATGAAGAATATATAAAGGAGAAGGATCTGATGCTGTGCGACCATATCCTGATAGAAAGAAGTGGCGATGTGATACCGCAGATCGTGAAATCATTAGCAGAGATGCGGGATGGAACAGAAAAAAAAATAACATTTCCCCGCAACTGCCCGGTTTGCAATGATGAATTGTACAAACCTGAAGAAGAGGCTGTATGGCGCTGCATTAACATTAACTGCCGTGCGCAGGTAGTGGAACGCATCATTCATTTTGTGAGTAAAGATGCCATGGACATCCGGAGTTTTGGTGAAGCCAATGTGCGGAAGTTTTTTGATATGGGTTATTTAAGCAATGTGCCTTCTGTTTATACACTTGATTTTGAAAAAGTAAAAACACTGGAAGGTTTTGGCGCCAAATCGATCAACAACCTGCAGCTGGCTATTGAAGCCAGTAAAACACAGCCACTGCACCGGCTCATTTATGCGCTGGGCATCCGTTATGTAGGCGAAACAACGGCAAAAACACTGGCGCAAAATGTTTCAAATATTTTTGACTTTACCAATCTTTCGCTGGAGCAATTGCAGCAGCTCGAAGACGTGGGCGTTAAAGTGGCTGGCAGCATTTATGAATTTTTCAGGAATGAAGACAATGTAAAGATGCTGCTGCAACTGAAAGCAATCGGGCTTAATATGGAATCGGCCAAAACCGGTAAAGCAGCAGATGGAAGCCTGGCAGGGCAAACGTTTTTATTTACCGGCACACTCAATAAGCTGAAGCGCAGCGAGGCAGAAGAAATGGTGGAAAATAACGGGGGCAAAATACTGGGTGCCGTAAGCAGCAAGCTCAATTACCTGGTGGTGGGCGAAGATGCCGGCAGCAAACTGGAAAAGGCAAAGAAGATCGCCACAGTTAAAATTTTAAGTGAAGATGAGTTTTTGGAAATGATAAAGAATTAGGAAATGTGCCAATGAAGAAATGTGCAGATGTGCAAATGGGGAAATCTGCCAATAGGCCAATGTTATGATGTGATAATGAGGAATGTGCCAATGAAGAAATGTGCAGATGTGCAAATGGGATAATTCGATCATGTGCCAATGAATGAGGAAATATCAGCCGAATGAACATAAAACAATTTAACAATTTAACATGCTTCAGCAAACAACCATAAACTTTTTAAAAGCCCTGCAAAAAAACAACAACAAACCCTGGTTTGCTGCGCACCGCAATGAGTATGAAAAAGCCAAAGCAGATTTTTTACAAATGGTGCAGCAACTTATCGGCAGCATGATTGGGTTCGATAAAACACTGGCGCATTTACAGGCAAAAGACTGCATTTTCCGCATTAACCGGGATGTACGTTTCAGCGCCAACAAAAGCCCTTACAAAAATAATATGGCTGCCTATTTTAATAAAGATGGCAAAAAAGGAGAAGGCGCCGGTTATTACCTGCATATAGAACCGGGTAAATCATTTTTGGCAGCCGGCATCTGGCAACCCTTGCCCGCCAATCTTGTTAAAATAAGACAGGAAATAGATTATAACGGGAAAGATTTTGAAAAACTGTTAAAAGCGCCTTCATTCAAAAAACAGTTTCCGGCCGGCCTCAGTGCAGAAAACAAACTGAGCCGCCCGCCCAAGGGTTATGCCGATGATAACCCGGCCATAGAGTTTATTAAGAACCGGAGTTTTATAGTAATGCATCATTTTGCCGATGCCGGTATTTTAAAACCCGGTTTTATGAAACAGGTGTCTGCGGCTTTTAAAAATGCAGCACCACTTGTGAGGTTTGTCAATGTGGCGGTGGAGTGACATAATCTTTTTTTGTCCCAAAAAGAACCCGATCCCATTTACTAGATGCACGAAATCCCCTGCATATAATACACATTCCGGCAGTGATACATAACCCAATTTCACGCTCAGCCGGGGATGAGTTCAGTTCCATCAGCTTTAAAAAACTTTTAGAGAACAACTGTTCGAAAAACAATCTGTGTAATCTGCCTGTTACGCTCAACTGGGCCGCCCTAAAAAAACGGCCAGTGATGAAAATCACCGGCCTTGCTTACCTCTGAAACCACAAGAAAAAAACGTAAATGAGGTAACGTATAATCAATTAAACAAAATGAAAATTTTTGGCGATTTTTTACGGAAGATTGGAAAGGAGGAGCCATTGCTCAGCGGGCCTTTAGATAAGATAATATTGGAAAGGATGTTTTAATGAGGCAGGTTGTAAAAATAATATAAATATCTAATTTTACTAATTTTTTGCCCGGTTTTTTTAGGAAACCTGCCCCTTTTTGAGTTCTTTTTCAGCCAGTTCGAGCAGTTTTTTCTTCTTTCGGTTATACCACCAAACCGCTGCAGTTTTTTTCATAAGCGTGTCTATTCCACGCATGCCAAAAAGCTTCCAAATCCCGTCCAGCTTGCCTCCCAGGCCTTTTTGCATGGCCCGGAGGCTCATGGCAAAACCGGCTTCCAGGTATTCCATATGGTGCCAATAGCCAGCCGGCATAAACAGTGTATCGCCGTGTTCCAATATCACTTCATAACCACGGGCCAGTTTTACTGCAGGAAAGCTGTCATAGTCAAAATTTTCGTAATAATTGGCGTAATTAGCCAGGCTCAGCACTTCCCAGGGTTTTCGGTACAGCCTGTATTTTTCTTTAAAAGGAAAGAGCAGCACCCTTTTTTTACCGGCAAACTGGGTATGCAATATATGGCACATGTCTATATCGAAATGCATATGCGTAATAGAACCCTGGCCACCCAAAAAAAGCATTGGGTATTTTTTTACAAAACCCTTCAGCAATTCATCGGGCCAGGTAAAATCCTGCACGAGCTGCGGCGCATGCTGAAATATATTGAAAAGGAAAATGCGCAGGTCGAGCAGCCCGGTCTTTACTTTACGGAGGTAATCGCCAAACTTCATATAACCATCGGCCGTGTTGATGGGTGTATATGAGTCGCTCTTAATGTTGTTGTAAACACCCACTTCCTTATCGCCCACCATGTTTATGAAATAATCCCAGTTCCATTTGCTGTAAGCAGGCCAGTTTTTTGCAAGGTCGCTGATAACCACAGGTTTTGCTGCATCATAATAATCCCTTTTAAAATCTTCGGGGCTGATTATAGCTACTTTTTTTACAGGATTCAGCTGCATATAAGTATTTTTTACGCCCAAAAATAACAAGAAATGCTTTTTGGGGCGGCAGAAAAGGATGCATGAAACCTGTAAAAAAAACTTAAAAATTGATCCTTTATAAAACTAATAAGTGTTAGTTTTGTAAGCATGCCGCGGATCATTACACAAAAGAACGGTACCAAGAAGGATTTTATTCTGCAGGAGGCTGCTTTCATTTTCAGGAACAGGGGTTATGCGGCAGCTTCTATGCGGGAATTGGCCGAAGCAGTTGGCGTTGAAGCCGCCAGCCTCTACAACCATATTGGTTCAAAATCAGAAATGCTGCGTGATATCTGTTTAAAAGTGTCGCAGGAGTTTACCAGCCAGCTCGGGCAAACAGAAAAGCTGCAAATCCCTTTTGAACAAAAATTGGAAAAAGTGATCCGTTTCCACATCCAGATGATGCTGCTCGAATTTGATGAGGTCTATGTGGCCAATCATGAATGGAAATTTTTAAATGAACCCGAGCTGAGCGATTTTCTCAACAGCCGACGCAGTTACGAAAAGCGCCTGGTTAAACTGGTGGAACAGGGTATTAAAAACAAGGCCTTCCGCAACACAGACCCTTACGTGGCCGTGCTCACCATTTTATCGGCAGTACGCGGTATAGAGTTCTGGCACAGGAACAAAAAAAATATTTCACAAAAAAACCTCGAAAACGAAATGCTGAAACATTTGCTCCGGGGGATAAGTAAATAAATTATGGCAGTACATTTTCATACACTGCGGGTGAAGAAAATAAACAGGGAAACGGATGACTGTGTTTCGGTTGCTTTTGAGGTACCCGAAGAGCTGAAGCCGGTTTTTGCCTTTGAACCGGGACAAAATATCACCATCAAAAAAAATATAGACGGAGAAGAACTCCGCCGCTCCTATTCCATTTGTGCATCTCCTGCGGAAAATGAATTAAAGGTTGCCATTAAAAAGGTTGATGGGGGAAGGTTTTCCCGTTATGCCAATGAATCTTTACGTGCCGGCGATGAACTGGAAGTATTGCCGCCCACCGGTATGTTCAGTACAAAAACCGGGGCATCTCAGGCAAAAAATTATGTGGCATTTGCGGCAGGCAGCGGAATTACGCCGGTCATTTCCATTATTAAAGCCACACTGCAGGCCGAACCTAAAAGTGGCTTTACGCTTGTTTACGGAAATCGCAACCGCAGTTCCATTATATTTTTTGAAGAGCTGGAAGGGATAAAGAACAAATACCTGGATCGTTTTAATTTGATTAATATTCTAAGCAGGGAGCGAACGGAAGCGCCGGTCAACAATGGCCGTATCAACCTGCATAAACTGGAAGAGTTATCAGCTGTTATAAATTATCAAAAAACCGATGAATTTTTTATTTGCGGGCCCGAAGAAATGATCTTTACCGTAAAGGATTTTTTAGAAGAAAAAGGAACCGACAGCCGGAAAATACATTTTGAGTTGTTTACTACATCCGGCATTAAAGCAACATCTGCAAACACTGCGCAGGGAGAAAAAGCCGGGGGAGGAAGCAGCATTACGGTGAAATTAGATGGGCGCAGTTTTGATTTTACCCTTGCAGGCGACAAGGAAAGTATTTTAGATGCGGCACTGAAACAGGGAGCAGACCTTCCTTATGCTTGTAAAGGAGGGATGTGCTGTACCTGCAAGGCAAAATTACTGGTGGGTAAAGTGATAATGGATGTTAACTGGGGGCTTGACCAGGAGGAAATTGAAAAAGGGTTTATCCTTACCTGTCAGAGTCACCCCGTTACAGAAAAAGTGGTGGTTGATTTTGATGTAAAGTAAGACGGTCAATAAAAATATAAATTGTGCGCACTAACATAAAAAAATTCGATGAAAGAAATACATGATTTAGAAACGGCTTTTCAGCAGAAGATCGACGCTGAAGTAAAAATAGAACCCAAAGACTGGATGCCGGAAGCATACCGTAAAACAAACCTGCGGCAAATAAGCCAGCATGCACACAGCGAAATTGTTGGTATGCTGCCGGAAGGCAACTGGATCACCCGTGCCCCATCGCTTAAACGCAAAGCTATTTTATTGGCAAAAGTACAGGATGAAGCCGGGCATGGTTTGTATTTATATTGTGCAGCAGAAACACTGGGTTTCGGCCGCGACGAAATGATCAACGATTTGCACAGCGGAAAAGCAAAATATTCTTCCATCTTTAATTATCCCACGCTTAGCTGGGCCGATATTGGCGCTATTGGCTGGCTGGTAGATGGCGCCGCCATTATGAACCAGGTGATGCTTACCCGTACAAGCTATGGTCCCTATGCAAGGGCCATGGTACGTATTTGCAAAGAAGAAAGTTTTCACCAGCGCCAGGGTTTTGATGCCCTGCTTTCTTTGAGCCGGGGCACAAAAGAGCAACGGGACATGTGCCAGGATGCCATTAACCGCTGGTGGTGGCCCAGCCTCATGATGTTTGGCCCTAAAGACAGCGAAAGCACCAACAGCGACCAGAGCATGAAATGGAAAATAAAGCGTAAAACAAATGATGAGCTGCGTCAGAATTTTATTGACATGATCGCCGAGCAGATCAAAACACTCGGAATGGTATTACCTGATCCCGATCTTAAATGGAATGAAGAAAGAAAACATTACGATTTTGGTGAGATAAACTGGGATGAGTTTTGGGCCGTGGTGAAAGGAAACGGGCCCTGCAACAAACAGCGGCTCGATGCAAGAAGAAAAGCACATGAAGAAGGCGCCTGGGTAAGAGAAGCAGCAATGGCTTATGCGGAGAAGAAAAGCAAGGCAAGGGAAAAGGCAGCATAGTGGTGATTATTGATTACTAGATTATTAATTATTTCTTGGTCCCTGGCAAAAGTTATTTTTTTGAATTTCAGAAAATTGCGAAATTTAAACTGGAGTTTTGAACGAGATCAAAGTGAATAATAAATACCTTATGCCAACGTATCACCATTTTTACGAATTACCAGTTTATAAAACCTGCAGAGAATTTAAGAATAATATCTCTTTAATTGCAAAAAAAAGTTTTCCAAAAAAAGAGGAATTTCATTTAAAGGCGCAGGTGTTGGATTCCAGCAGGTCAATTACCGCTAATATAGCAGAAGGCTTTGGCAGATTTCACTATCAGGAAAATATTCAATTCTGTCGCCAGGCCAGGGGCTCGCTGGATGAAACATTAGAGCATATGATAACCGCATATGACGAAAGCTATATTAGTAAAGAAACAATGAAAGAAGTTAACATAGAATATAAAGAGTGTCTGAAGCAAATTAACTCATATATCAAGTACCTTAAAGTAATCAAGTCAACACAAACCAAACAATAATTTATAATAGAATAATCAATAATCATTTTTATGAGCTTCAACATACTAAAACACTACTACGGCGATATTCCCGAGGAAAAAGGCGGAGGGCAACAGTACGAAGTTAAAAAAGATGCATCCCAATGGCCCTTATGGGAAGTCTTCATCCGCAGCAAACAGGGGCTCGACCATAAGCATGCCGGTAGTTTACATGCAGCAGATGCAGCTATGGCCATAGAAAACGCAAGGGATGTTTATACCCGCCGCATGGAAGGCGTGAGCATTTGGGTGGTGGAAAGCAAATACATACACGCCAGTAATCCCGATGATGCCGAAAGTTTTTATGAACCGGCAGAAGATAAAGTATACCGGCACCCTACTTTTTATAACCTGCCAGATGAAGTGAATCATATGTAACTGCTGGTTCACAAGTTGAAAAGTTGACAAGGAATGGCCTTCAACTTTTCAACCTGTTAACTTGTCAACTTTTCAACTCAGCCAATGCAACACAAAATAAATTATATACTCCACCTGGCCGACAGCAACCACATTCTTAGCCAACGAAATGCTGAGTGGTGTGGCCACGGCCCCGTACTGGAACAGGATATTGCCATTACCAACATAACACTTGACTTATTGGGACAGGCAAGATTATTTTACCAGCATGCAGCCTCTCTTGTAAACTCGTCAACCGGTCAACCTGCCTCCGAAGACAGCCTCGCATACCTGCGCACAGAACGGGAATTTAAAAACCTGCTTTTGTGTGAACTGCCAAAAGGCGATTGGGCCGTTACTGTTTTACGCCAGTTTTTTTACAGCAGCTTTGCACAATTGCAGTATACTGATTTGCTGAAGAACGATGATGAACAAATACGGGCTATTGCAGAAAAGTCATTGAAAGAGATCAGCTATCATGTACGCTGGAGCAGCGAGTGGGTGATAAGACTGGGCGATGGAACAGCAGAAAGCCATCAAAGAATGGAGAATGCTTTAAAAGAATTGTGGCCATACAGCGGCGAAATGTTTATGCCGGCCGATTTTGAAAAAGACAATGGCATCAACTGCGAAAACCTGAAACAGCAGTGGCTTGCAAATGTTGCTTCAGTTTTAGAGGAAGCTACGCTGGCTCCCTCTCCCTTGGAGAGGGCGGGGGGTGAGGTTTTTATGCAATCCGGAGGAAAAAACGGTGTGCATACTGAGCATTTGGGGTTCCTGCTTTCTGAAATGCAGTATTTACAACGATCTTATCCTGGTATGGAATGGTAATGGACGTTGTACCCGTTGTATCCTTAGTTCTCTTTGTGTGAAACAAAAATGCAAAAACAAACACTCGATATTAAACAGGAAGAAAAAAAAGTTTGGGATATTCTGTCAAACATCACCGATCCCGAAATACCTGTGCTCAGCTTGCAGGACCTGGGTATTATCAGGGCTGTGTTTGTAAATGGGAATGCAGTAACCGTAACGATCACCCCTACTTATTCCGGCTGCCCCGCCATGGATATGATCAGCATGCAGATCAAAATGGAATTACTTGCTGCCGGCTATGAAGTTGTTTATATTGAAACAATACTTTCTCCTGCCTGGACCACCGACTGGATGAGTGAAACCGGGAAAGAAAAATTAAAAGCCTATGGAATTGCTCCTCCCAATATTCGCCAGCAGGTATGCAGCAACGACCTTTTTGCCGCCAATGAAGCCGTTCAATGCCCGCAATGTAATTCTTACAACACCGTTTTAAAAAGCGAATTCGGTTCCACTGCCTGTAAATCCCTGTATCAATGCAATGAATGTAAAGAGCCGTTTGATTATTTTAAATGCCATTAATCATTCCCCGGAAATTAATTACCAATTGCCACACAGTTCCAGGTAATGGAATAGTTAACCGCGTTGGGGCTTGTATTGAGCAACCTTGCTTTACAAGTGGTGATGCCCGCACTGGTAGTACAACCGTATAGTTTCAACTCCACCCGGTGTAATTCACCTAAAGTGCCCCCAGAAACATCTTCATCGCCTACAAAAACTCTAGGGACGCCGGTAAATCCACCATTGAACGCAATGGCACCCTCTGCCGAAAGCCCGAAACCGGGGAGTATAGCGACAAATGTAGCCGTGGTAAAAGGATGAATTTTCAAGTTTGTAGCCGAAGTAGAGTTATAGGCAACCCCTTTATTGCCGTTTACAGTTAATGACCCTTCTATATTGGTATTGTTGCCAATATTAAGAGTGTTGTTTGGATTAAGTATCCCTTCCATTCTTACATCAGATTGGAACCTTGTTGGGCCGCCACCTACATCCAGTTTGTATGAACTGTTGGGGGTAGTGCCCACACCAAGCCCGTAAAACATATAATTATATCCCCAAAGGTTTTCAAAAGCATAATCGGGTGTAGAAGAGCCTATACCCAGGTTGCCACTAAAATAACTGCTACCATTAACATGCAGGGTTTGCAGGGGGTTAATAGTGCCAATACCCACCTGCCCCGTGCTGTCAATCGTCATACGGCGGTTACTATTGGTAAAAAAGCCAAGCCCGTTCCTGCCTGACGAACCAGGTAAAAAGCTGCGTACGATGCCCGTGCTTTTATCGCTTCCAAAATAAAGGGAACTGCTCGAAAGATTACCGGTGGCATTAGAATTTGCCTGATCTACCATAATGCTGCTGTCTACAGCCAGCCGTGCCTGTGGGTCTGTTGTTCCAATGCCAACCCTTTGTGCATGCATGCCAGTATAAAAAAGGCAAGTGGAAAACAGGGTAACAAAAAATTTAGCCATAAAATAGTTTTTTGCAAAGAAAAGACAGGCAGCATGTTGTGTCAAAAGTAATTATGGAAAGGTTGGATCAAATGAGTGAACGGTAGTTCACTGCCATAAATTTAGGAGAGTTGGATTTTTTTTAAAGCTACAAAACGTACATTTACAATATGGATATCAACGTTTATCTTGAAGAAGCCGCCCAGGTTTCCATTGCCTTTGTAATAGGCGCCATTATTGGCATTGAGCGGGAATTCCGCAGCAAGCCCGCCGGCTTCCGCACCATGATCCTTATTTGCGTGGGCAGTTGTGTGTACACCATTATGAGCAAAGAAGCGGCCATTGGCAGTACCGACCGCATAGCCAGTAATATAGTAACCGGTATCGGTTTTATTGGTGCAGGTGTAATTTTTAAAGAAGGCATTTCGGTAAACGGATTAACCACTGCGGCGCTTATATGGATAACAGCAGCATTGGGAATGGCAATAGGATACCATAATTACCCCTTGGCCATTGTGGTGTCGGGCATGGTGGTGATAGCTTTATTTGTGCTGGAGCCGGTGCAGCGTTTTATCAACCGTTTCCATAAGGTAAAAGACTATAAGATAAAAGTGACCGGCCGGGGCGAATTCTTTCAGCGCCAGCTGGAAGAATTTTTCAAAAAACAGGGACTCTCTTTTCGCTGTATGAAATCATTAAAAGAAAACAGCGATGCCGTATTTCTTTACCGCATCAGCAGCCCCAACAGAAATTACGACCTGGTAAATGATTTTCTGCTTGATAACCCGGAGGTGAAAAGTTTTGATGTATAAACTCATTGGCTTGTTTTGAATTTGCTTTTTGTAAGTTTGTGTTCAAAAACCTTCTATGTCTTCCATACTTTCAGAAATAAAAAACGGCGTTGCCATTATTACGCTCAACCGGCCAGATAAATTCAATTCATTTAACCGTGAAATGGCCCTGCTGCTGCAGCACAAACTGGACGAATGTGCCGAAAATGCCGAAGTGCGCTGTATCTACATCATCGGCAGCGGAAAAGCCTTTTGCGCCGGCCAGGATATTGGTGAACTGGTTGGCGATAATGCCATCGGCCTGGAAAAAATTCTGAACGAACATTACAATCCCATTGTAACACGCATCCGCGAACTTAAAAAACCCGTGGTGGCTGCTGTAAATGGGGTGGCTGCAGGAGCAGGTGCAAATATTGCCCTCTGTTGCGATATTGTGCTGGCGGCTCAATCAGCAACCTTTATCCAGGCATTCAGTAAAATTGGTTTAGTGCCGGATAGCGGTGGTACTTTTTTTCTGCCCAGGCTTATTGGCTGGCAAAAAGCATCAGCTTTAATGATGCTGGGCGATAAAGTGGAAGCCGAAGAAGCCGAAAAAATGGGCATGATCTACAAGGTTTTTCAAGATGAGAGTTTTGTAGCCGAAAGCCTTGCCATTGCCGAAACGCTGGCTCAAATGCCCACAAAGGCACTTGCAGGGATAAAAAAATTACTAAGCAATTCTTTCAGCAGTAACTGGAGCGAGCAATTGTTCCTGGAAGATGTGGCACAGCAGAAAGCGGCAAAAACGGATGATTACAAAGAAGGGATAGCTGCTTTTTTGGAGAAAAGGAAGCCTGTATTTAAGGGACGTTAAGTTGACAGGTTGATAGGTTGACAAGGGCGGGTGCTTGTTGAGGTGGTTGACAAGTTAACAGGTTGAAAAGGGATTAGTTGTGGTTGAGGTGGTTGACTGCGTTGGCTGGTTGAGAATGTTGACAAGTAGATAAGTTGACAAGGGGAGGGAGTTGGTAGAGGATTGAATTTGTTTTGTGTATTTGAAATTTCAAAATTGTATATATGCCGTATCAAAGTTTTGAAGATTTGGAAGTTTGGGAAAAGGCGAGAGCATTAAAAATTGAAATATTTGAAATTGTAAAATCATTTCCTGCCGCCGAAAAATATAGTTTAACCTACCAGGTTATACGAAGCGCAAGATCTGTTGCAGCACAAATTTCCGAGGGGCATGGGCGACGTACTTATCCCGACAGGATCAGGTTCTGTGTGATAGCGAGAGGTTCATTGAGTGAAACCCTCAATCATTTGATAGATGCCCATGATTGCGGATATATGACAGAGGACAAGCTTTTGTATTTCCATAATCTTATTTGCGAAGTGGAAAAGCTACTGAATGGATATATTTCCTTTCTCGAAAAGAAAATTCAAATATAAAATCCCTTGTCAACTAGTCAACCTGTTAACTAAATCAACATGTCAACTAAGCCTATCTCTCCCCAACAAGTCGTAACCCACATGATGCAGCACGACCTTTTCAGCCAATGGCTGGGAATTGAAGTGCTCGATGTAAAAGAAGGATACAGTAAAATTAAAATGACCGTTCGGCCCGAGATGATCAACGGTTTTGGTATTGTTCATGGCGGTATTGCTTTTTCCCTGGCCGACAGCGCTTTTGCCTTTGCCTGCAACAACCGAAATGTGCTTTCGGTGGCGCTTGACACTTCCATTAATTTTTTAAAACCGGTACATGTAGACGATGTACTCACTGCTGAAGCCAAAGAACTGCATAATGGTAAAACCACCGGGCTTTATCATATCAGCATCAGCAACCAGCGGAACCATGTGGTGGCGGTTTTTAAAGGAACCTGTTTTCGTACAGATAAAAAATTAGTTAACACATGATCTACCAGTTTAAAGAATATATCCCGGTTGTTCATCCGTCATCTTTTGTACATCCGCAGGCAGCGGTTACCGGCAATGTCATCATCGGCCAGAACTGTTACATTGGTCCCGGCGCTGCATTGCGGGGCGATTGGGGACAGATCATTCTCGAAGATGGTTGCAACGTGCAGGAAAACTGCACCGTACACATGTTTCCGGGCGTAACGGTTTTATTGAAAGCGGGAAGCCATATTGGCCATGGCGCCGTTATTCATGGGGCAGTTATTGGTAAAAATTCTTTGGTGGGCATGAATGCAGTTGTTATGGACAACGTGGTTTTGGGCGACGAATGTATCGTTGGGGCACTTAGTCTTTTAAAAGCAGGTGAAATATTTGAGGCCCGCAGTTTGATCGTGGGCAATCCTGCAAAAAAAATAAAGGAAGTAAGCGATGAAATGATAGCATGGAAAACCGATGGCACAAAATTATACCAGCAATTGCCGGCCGAAATGCAGGAATACTCGAAAGCTTGTGAACCGCTGAGAGAAATACCCGCCTCACTTAAAATACAGGAAACGGTTTATAAAACCTGGGAAAAAAACAGTGAGCATTAAGAGTGCTCAGTTATTAAAAGCAACGGCCATTCTTTTATGTTGTAGTTCAGAAGATAATCTATTGAATTCCCCCGGAAAATCATTTGTGTTTGCTCTTTTGTCTTTTCTTGTATGCGCAGCATTATCCGTGTTTTGATCTTTATACCATTTCTGAAAAGCGTATACCATTTTTTTATACACGAATAAAACCTCCAGGTAGGATTGATAACGTTTTTCATCATCTTTGAAGTTGAGGCGGTAATGTTCTATTGCTGCGCTGAGTGTTGAATCCATGCTCCGGGTAAGTGTACGGGTTTTTTCGGCACTGTCGGCGCCAAATTGCATATAACCAAGCACCATTTGTTTTTTTGTTTCTACTGCTGCACATTTTTCATTAAAGCCGCTGTGCAAGTTTCTTTCTTCGGCTTTAGAACAGCGCCAGGCCCATCTTGCCAGGCCCAAAAATGCCAAAACAACGATCAGTATGATACGCCCTGTTTTCATGCAAATGTTTATTTACTTTTATCTTCCCAAATTAATTTTTCTTCTTTCTTTTCTGCATCCCAGTCGGGAAATTTGCCATCGCCCCGGCCTGTAAAACCGCCATCTGGATTTCCAAGTAATTTACATTCGGCATCGTACAATTCATTAAAATTATCGCAGCAGGGCGCCAGCACATAATAAACAGTTTTTCCTTTGTACTGGTAACGGTAAATTTTAGAAGGCCGTAAATGCTTTTCTGTTTCAGAAAATTTTGTGATCATTTGCTCAATGCACGGGGGTTCAATGGCAACGGCTTTTGCAGTACCGGCTGTTTCAGTAGCGATGTTACCGGTTGTTTTTTTTGAATTACAACAAATGGCAGTAAACATGACTGCGAAAATGATCACAAATTTCATATCCGTATATTTATAGTTGCAAATGTATCTATTTAAACAGACCTTTGCTGCTGATGGAAAAATCAAATTTTGTTGACCAGATAAAAATTTTTTGCCGTACCGGCCATGGCGGCGCAGGCAGTAAACATTTTATGCGGAATAAACTTACTGCCAAGGGAGGCCCCGATGGGGGCGATGGAGGCCGCGGGGCACATATTATTTTGAAAGGGAATACCCAATTGTGGACTTTGCTGCACCTGCGTTACTATAAAAATATACTGGCCGAAAATGGCGAAAACGGCAGTGGCAACAATAGTACCGGCCGCAATGGAAAAGACATTATCATTGAAGTGCCGCTGGGTACCATTGCAAGAGATGAAGAAACCGGCGAAAAGGAAGCAGAAATACTTGAAGACGGCCAGGAAATAATTTGGCTGCGTGGTGGCCGCGGCGGATTGGGTAATAGCAATTTTAAAACATCCACCAACCAGGCGCCCGAATATGCGCAGCCAGGAGAGCCCGGCGTGGAAGGCATTAAAGTGCTTGAGTTAAAAGTTTTGGCAGATATTGGACTCGTTGGTTTTCCCAACGCAGGTAAATCGACCCTGCTCAGCAGTATTACCGCAGCCAGGCCAAAAATAGCCGACTATGCTTTTACCACGCTGGTGCCGCAGCTGGGCATGGTAGAATACAGGGAAGGAAAAAGCTTTTGCATTGCCGACCTTCCGGGAATTATCGAGGGCGCCGCAGAAGGAAAAGGACTCGGCCACCGTTTTCTCCGGCATATTGAACGAAATTCTATCCTGCTTTTTTTAATACCGGCCGACAGCAAAGATCATAAAGCAGAATTCGATATTTTAAAAAGCGAGCTGCAAAGATATAATCCTGAAATGCTGCAGAAAGATTTTGTGATAGCCGTAAGTAAATCGGATATGCTGGATGAAGAACTCAGGGCTGCCATTGAAAAAGAACTGCCCCCGAATATTCCGCATATTTTTATATCTTCCGTTACCGGAAACGGATTGCTGGAACTGAAGGATTTATTGTGGAAGACTTTGAATAGTTCTAAAGTGGATTGAATAGTTATTCCACAAAGAGCCACAAAGACTGGTAAGTTCCACAAAGAATCTCTGTGGTACTCTGTGTCTTCTCTGTGGAACTCTGTGTAACAGCCCTCGATTGCAAAAACGTTAATATGAAAAGAACAAAAATTGCCGGTATTGGCCACTATGTGCCAGAAAATGTAGTTACCAACAACGACCTGCTGAAGTACATGGACACCACCGATGAATGGATCCAGGAACGCACCGGCATCAAAGAACGCCGCTACGCCCACCGTACGCAGGAAACCACGACCACCATGGGCGTAAAAGCGGCAGAGATCGCCATTAAAAATGCGGGTATTACCAATGATGATGTTGACTTTATCATTTTTGCCACGCTATGTCCAGATTATTATTTTCCCGGCTGCGGTGTACTGCTACAGCGTGCCATGAAAATGAAGGAAATTGGCGCACTGGATATCCGCAACCAGTGCAGTGGTTTTGTATATGCATTGAGTGTAGGCGATCAGTTCATTAAAACAGGTATGTACAAAAATATACTGGTGGTGGCCAGCGAAAAACATTCATTCGGGTTGGATTTCAGCACACGTGGCCGCAATGTTTCTGTAATTTTTGGCGATGCCGCAGCAGCGGTTGTTTTGCAGTCAACCGATAAAGAAGGCCAGGGCATTTTGAGCACGCACCTGCACAGCGATGGCGAAAGCGCCGAAATACTCGCCATGTACAACCCCGGCACCCATGCCAACTACTGGAAAGAAGAAAAATATGCCAGCTTTGATGATGCAGAAATAGGGCAAATGTTCTTTAGCCATGCTATGATAGACGATGGACAGGTATTTCCTTACATGGATGGCCCGGCGGTGTTTAAAAAGGCCGTGGTAAAATTTCCGGAAGTAATAATGGAAGCGCTTGAAAAAAACAATTTACATCCTGCTGATTTAAACCTGCTGATACCACACCAGGCCAACCTGCGCATCAGCCAGTTTGTACAGCATAAAATGAAACTTAGAGACGACCAGGTTTTTAATAACATAGAAAAATACGGCAATACCACCGCCGCATCCATACCGCTTGCACTAAGTGAAGCCGTACAGCAGGGCCGCATCAAAGAAGGCGACCTGGTTTGCTTTGCAGCTTTTGGCAGTGGCTTTACCTGGGCCAGTGCGCTCATAAGGTGGTAAGTAAATTGTATAATACCACAAATATTTTTTGTTTTTTACTTTATATACCTTTTCCCTGAAAAGCGGGGTAGTTTATGCGCTATAAACAAATTTTTTACATCGGGTGGTTTTTAAGGAACTTTACTTTTTAGAACAAATATGCGTAAACTCGTTTATCTTATTAATCCTATTTCCGGCACTAAAAGTAAAGCCGCTTTGCTTGCTTTAATTGAAAAGCGCACAAAAGCAGCAGGGCTGGCATACGAGATCATACATACCAATGCACAGGGCCAGTATGAATTTTTGGTTGATAAAATATTTGCAGAAAAAATAACCGATATCATTGTTTGTGGCGGCGATGGCACCGTGAACCAGGTAGCATCTGCACTCCAGGGTATTAACGTAAGCATAGGAATTGTACCCATGGGTTCGGGCAATGGCCTGGCACTGGCAGCCGGCATTTCAAGGGTGGCGGATAAGGCCCTGGATATAATTTTTAAAGGGGAAGCTTCTTTTGTAGATGGTTTTTATATTAACAGTCATTTCAGCTGTATGCTTTGCGGCCTCGGTTTTGATGCCCAGGTGGCGCATGATTTTGCATCACAGCATACAAGGGGTCTTGCCACTTATATCCGGCAAACGGTTAAAAATTTTTTCACGGCACATTCATATCCATTCACACTGCATATCAATGAAAAAAAACTGGAAGCTGATGCTTTCTTCATCAGTATTGCCAACAGCAACCAGTTTGGAAACAATGTTACTATTGCACCCCAGGCCAGTATTGCCGATGGCCTGATAGATATTATAGTAGTGGGTAAAACAAATAAATTGCGGATGCTGTACACGGTGTTCAGCCAGATCAGTTTTGGTAAAGTGGTACCGGTTAGCCGGAGCAGGTTTAAAAAGGCCGATGTACAGTATTACCAGTGTAAGGAACTGGTGATTGAAAATCCTGCCAGGGCGCCGCTTCATATAGACGGTGATCCGGCAAAAACCTCAGAAAGATTTGAAATTAAGATCAGGGAAAAAGCGTTTAAGCTGCTGCAACCATAAACTTTTTCTGAGAAATTTATTTTGCCAGCTCCACGATCCTTTTAAAAGAACGGATGGTCTTTTCCGAACTAAACGACTCCATGATATCCCTTTTTTCCCTTGCTGTAAGATGGAAATTCAGCGCCGCTTTTTTATCTTCTTTTTCCGGCATGTACATGATGTTCACTTTTTGCAGGCTGGAATCGGCCGCATTTTTATAATAAGCAAACTCGGCATTCTGGAAATAATCCTGCAGTTTAAACCAGTTGTGCTGCAGCATGGTGGCGGGTGATACAATTACATCTGTGGCCGATTTTGTTTCAAATGGCTGGCCCCAGTTATCATTACTCCTGTCGCGGATCTGTATGATCAAAACGCCCCCGGTGTTTTCTTTTATCCATTCCTTAAAATTATCTATGAACCGGAGCGTGGTTTCCTGCCCGTAATTATCACGCAGGCCTGCATCCATTACGTCAATTACCGGGTTGCTCGGCAGCCATACATTGGGCAGCACATAAGGGAAGGTGGCATTCATACGCAGCGCTGTAAGCATACGGATATTCATTGGCTGCTGGTTCTTAAAAAGCGCTGCAAAATCCACGGCATCTGCGCCTTCATTGGGGTCGAGCTGCATTTGCTTTGGCTTCATCATAAAACTGACGGGCAAAGTGCTCAGGATCATTTTGCGCCCGTCGTTTTTTATAACAGAGTTAAAAAAAATAAGCGGCACGTTTGCATTTTGCTCATCGGCCGCTACGTCTTTCAACTGTATATCTAATATTCCGCCGGTATTGGCCGCCAATTTTTTTTCAAAAGCGTAACCGCGGTCTTTCAGGTAATTTAAATCTCCCACGCTGAATTTTTGCGTGGAAGCCATCAGGTCTCTTGCCATCATAGAGCTGAATATGGGATTGAGCAGGTCGCCGGTAATGGCATCCACATATTTTTGATCGTAGAGGTTGAGGCTGTTGTCTTTCAGTTTTTTCCGGTACAGTTCCCGGTAATAAGCAGCTGAAAGCATACCGCCACTGGCGCCGCTTATAAGAAATGTCTGCTGCATCAGCTTTCCCTGCATCATACTGTCGAGTTGCTGAAGGGCATACATGGTAAAAGCGCTGCTGCGCAAACCACCGCCACTTACATTTATAAAGACCATCACGGGTTTTTCCGCCGCTTGTTTCGCTTTCCATTTATTTAATACTTCCAGCATTTTTTTGCTGTCTGCTTCAATCTGTTCGGCACTGCAAAGGGCTTTGAGCGAAGCGGCATCATAAGCTGGCCGTTCATCTTTTTTTGTGTAGTTAAGGCCGTAAGCCTTGTTGCGGGGATCAATGTATTCTTTTTCAAAAAGCCAGTTAAAAAAAAGCAAAAGCACAATGGCAAAGGGAAGGCTCCAGCTTTGCAAAAAATACGAAAGGGCTCCTATGAATGCCACCATCAATGAAAAGAAAATAAAAATACTGGCGGCTGCCGGCATTTCAAATAAGGGTTTGTCCAGGAAGAAACCGATCAATATTAAAAAAACGAAGGCCAGCAGGATACTTGCAATGGCTGCCAGGTGATGCCTTTTAAAAATGGCATCAATAAAATCTTCCCGGTAATGGCTTACACTCCGTATCTTTTTAAAACGAAAGCGGGTAGTTAAAAAAGTATTCACTTTAAGGCCAAAATGATCCTCTGCTATCTGTTTGCCCATAAACTTTTTGTTGAAAAGCTCGGGGTTGTTTATAATGGCACTCATCCTGCTGGAGATGGTTCTGCCGGCGCCAAAAAAATAAGCAAATGAAACTAATACCAGCGAAATAAACCCCAGCAATATTCCCAGTGTAATGCCCAAAATCTGTTTAAACGGCATCAGTTCACGGTAATCGTCAAAACGCACCAGTTGAATAAAATAAAAAATAATAAAGATGAGTGGAAGACCAAAATTGTTGATGCAATACTTTAAAAAAGGGTTGGTGGTGGTAGCCAAAAATTTAAAACGCCGGCTATGCAGGATGAACGTGGTGATGTTCCAGCTCATAACGAAAACACCCAGCGCAATACCGGTTATGAATGCGCCGAGCATATTTACTTCGCCTAAATATTCAGGGGCAAAGAAAAGGGCATCGGCTCCGTATGATTTCAAAAATCCGCTGTTGATAGTGCTGAAAAGTACATACCAAAACAGCAGCAGTACCTGGTACTTGCGGAAATGAAGCACCAACAGTTGCACCGGAAAAAAGCGATAAATATTTTTAAACCATGTTTCCATTTTGTTGCAAATGATACTGTTTAATAAAATCCGGTTTACCCTGCGGCGAAATTTTATACCGCATTGAATGGCAAATGATCATTTCTTCTTTACCAGGAACAACAGGAAGGTCAATGCAATTACGATCAAAATTGCGGTAAGCTGGTGAAAAACGCCCAGCCAGAGCAATGCTGTTGGTTGGGTGGAATTGAGCACAGTAAAAATCCCCAACAGCACCTGTACCAGTACTAAAACGGTAAAGGTCGCCCTGTATTTTGTAAAAGCTGCATAACCGCTGATGTTTTTGCTGGAAATGAAAAATACAATAGCCAGCAAGAACAGCAAATAAGCAATACCGCGGTGCACAAAATGGATCATGAGCGGGTTATTGATGAAGTTGGCGGAGAACGGCCGCATTTCGGTCATTGCCGCGGGCGCCATGGCACCGTTAATGGTTGGCCAGGTGGCGGCACTCTGCCCTGCTTTAAGCCCGGCCATAAAAGCGCCATAAACAAGCTGAAGAAAAACCAACAGGGTCATAGCTAACAGGATATTTTTTACAGGCCTGTTTTTCAATTTTTCTTTCATAGATGGCAGCAGGCTGAGCGCAAACCATAAAGTATAAACCAGCAAAAGAATAGCCGCTACAAAATGTGTAGCCAGTTCCACATGGCCTACATAATATTTTTCCGGCAGCAGGCCGCTTTTAACCATTATCCACCCAAGAAAACCCTGTACTCCTCCCAGGAGAAACAAAAAAACCATGGGCAGAATCATATTGTTACTGAATTTTTTCTTCAATAAAAAATACAGAAAGCCAACCAGGAAAACAAGCCCCATGAGCCTTGCCCAAACCCGGTGAAACCATTCCCAAAAAAATATGAATTTAAAATCGCTGATAGAAAACGACTGGTGAACATACCGGAACTGGTCGGTGTTTTTATATTTATCGAACTCTGCCTGCCAGGCGCCATCGCTGAGCGGCAGCAGCATGCCGGTAATGGGTTTCCATTCTGTAATGGAAAGTCCCGATTCGGTCAAACGGGTAATGCCACCCAACAGCACCTGTATCACAATCATGCCCACGCCAAGCAGCAGCCAATTGGCCACCTGCCTGTTATTTTTGTCCTGCTCAGCAATTAACATTTCACAAAGTTAAGCTAGGCAGGATTTTTTATGGATATTTGTTATCATGAATAGCGGGAATAAAATTTTACCGAACCTTTGTGCTCCCGATAGCTATCGGGATTGAGCATCTTTGTGCGGCAGCCCCGGGGTCATAAATATGCGTTAACTAAGAATGCTTCAACCATTTTTCAATACTGATTTATTAGAAGCAGGTCTCGATGAAGCCGGGCGTGGCTGCTATGCTGGTCCTGTGTTTGCCGCTGCGGTCATATTGCCCAAAGATTTTCATCACCCGTTGCTCAACGACAGCAAACAACTCAAACAAAAGGAACGGGATCAACTGCGGCCCATCATCGAAAAAGAAAGCATCGCTTATGCCGTGGCCAGTGTAACCAATGAGGAAATAGACCGAATTAATATTTTGCAGGCCTCTTACAAGGCTATGCACCTTGCACTCGGCCAATTGAAGCTGGTACCGGAGTATTTACTGGTAGACGGCAACCGCTTTAAGCCCTATAAAAAAATTCCCCATAGCTGCATTATTAAAGGCGATGGTATTTATGCTGCTATAGCTGCGGCCAGCATTTTGGCCAAAACCTATCGGGATGAATTGATGCAAGAGCTTCATAATCAATACCCTCAATATGGCTGGGATGCAAATAAGGGCTATGGTACACTTACACATCGGCAGGCCATAGAAGCGCATGGCTTATGCCCCTATCATCGTAAAAGCTTCAATATTATACCGGCCCAGCTGAGTATTTTTTGACGTTTTGGCTTTTGAAACAGCTTTAGCCAGTACTGACTCTTAGCGTTCTTTGCGAAATTCCCTGGCGGTACTTTGAGGCGCTGATATGTATCGCTAAGTTGCGCAAAGAAAAACGCCAAGGACCGCAAGGGAAACCCATTGAAAACAAATGGTTTTTTAGGAGCACAACAGGTTATTTTTAATAAAACTCCGCCATCCATTAAACCTTCCTTAATTGCCGGCGTCTTAAAAAGGAACCACGAAAATTATAACACTAAACTCCACACATTATGAATTCAATTAAACTTGCGGCCATGCTGGCCATCGCCCTTTTCTCTTTCAGTGCAGCAGATGCACAGGTTGTTAATAACAAAAAAGACCGTGCCAGGGTTAAACAGGGTGTAAAAAGCGGCGAACTCACCAAACAGGAAGTAAAAGAGATCAGGAAGATCGAAAAAGAAAAAAAAGCAAGATATCCGTGCGGCAAAAGCTGATGGGGTGATTACTCCTGCCGAAAAGAAAGAAATACGCAAAGATGAGCGCCGCAGCGACCGTGCCATCTACCGCAAAAAAAATAACCGCAGGGACAGGAATTAAAAACTTTGTTCGTTTGTTGTTGTTGAAAGCAATCCTTACACGGGGTTGCTTTTCTTTTACCTCAAAAACCGATACGTCCACTTCACCAAAAAACTGTTCCTGGCCTGGCCGGCAAACACATTGTCAAAAAGGCTGCTGAATACGGGACTTTCGGTATCTGCAAAAGCATCGGGCGTGTTTCCCTGGCTCCATACAAGGTATAGTTCCGAGCCGGGCTTGTATTCCCAGCGTGCCACCAGGTTTGAACGGAATTGAACAAAATTAAAATCGGGGTTGCCAAAACTGTAATCTGCATTACCATCAAGGTTTTCATCTACACTGTATACACCGTTGGCAAAACGGATCTGGCTGGGAGAAAATACAGTGATACGGTCATCATATTTTTTTGCATAAGGATTACTTACATAGGCAAATCTTTCATACAAGGGCCTTGTTATAAAAGGCTGCCCGTAATATTGAATAGTAAGGTCGGGCGTTACATTATAGCTGGCCCTGGCCGTAAAACGAAATGTTTTTTGCTTCACTTCACTTACGATCGACCTTATGCTGTTATTATATTGCACATTTTCCACAAACTGGTCCTGCCTGCGGCGGTATTGATTGTAGGAGCCACTCAGGCTAACTGTAAGTGCATTGATGGGCACATAGGTCAACTGCAAAGAAATGCTGTTAGCAGTAAGGCTGTTGTCCTGTCCCCAGAAGTCATTCACTTGCAGGCTGGCATATACTTTTTTGCGGGTATCGCTGGAGAGGTAATTAAAATGACCAAAACCAGCAGGCTTGCGAAACGAAGTAGCCCCACGAAGATGTGTATTGGAAATATCATAAGGGTTCCAGGTAATGCCGGCACCGGTTTGCCAGTTATTGCGAAACACCGCATGTGCATTTACATTAAATTGTTTGTAAAGCATCTGTCCGCCAAAATCCCAGCGAAGCCAGTGATTATAGTTTAAGCGCATGCTGCGGAAAACCGAAAATGATTTTTGATACTGAATGGCTGCCCAGGTAAAATGATTGATCTCATTGGCGGTAAGTAAAAAACCAATATCGTTCAACTCCAGCTCGGGAGAGCGGTAGGTAACGCCTGTTTCAAAACGGAAGATCTGGCCATGTTTCCCAAAGCTTTTTCCGGCCGATTTTCCAAAACGGATCGTTCCGCCTGTTCCGGTAAGCGAGGTACGGTTACTGTCTACCGAAACTTCTTTTGCCCCCGGCCGCTGAAATAAATGCTCAAAAGAAGTTTGTGTATTTAAAATGGCCTCCTTGCTTCCCGTAACATTGCTGAAAATGGCATTTCCACGGATATACCAGGTGCGTTGTTTCCAGAAATGCAGAAAATCGAGCCCACCGGTATAAGCCGTGCGGTGCAGTTGTTCGCTCAGCCCTTTTTCCCTGTTTACGGCGGTAAAAATGCCACCGATTACCGTATTGGCGCCATTAAAATCTTTTTGCACCCTGCCCACGAAATAATTGGTAAGTGGTTCCACTACTTCTTTTCTTTTGTTGCCATTATTTTCTATGATGGCAATCTCCCTTTCCGTTACGCTTTCGAGTACACCAATGCTCAAGCCTTTCTTTGTTTTACCACTGAATTTAGCTGCACCAAGGATAGAAGTGTTTTGAGGATACTTTACATGATCGCCGTTTCCCAGGCTGGGAAAGCCATGTGGCGAACTTCCAATGCGCCGGCTGTAAAAAAGCAGGTCGGCATCATACTCGCCTCCGGCATTAGAGCCCGTAAGCTGGTAATCAAAAATACTCCTGCTTTCAATAAAGAAGGGCCTGCGTTCTTCAAAAAAATTCTGGAAACCATCTATCCGCACCTGCGAAGGATCGGCTTCTACCTGGCCAAAATCGGGGTTGATGGTAAAGTCTAGAATAAGGTTATTGGTTATAGCCAGCTTTCCGTCTACGCCCGCATTTATTTTTCCATCAAGGCCTTTTGCGTATGGATTGCCGGGTTCTTTTTTGTATTTATCCATTAGTGCAGTTACATAAGGGGCAATTTCCACCTGCTTATGCACCGGAATATCCTTAAGACCGTGCAGTTCGCCAAAACCGCTTACCCATACACCCGATTTTTGGGGAATGTACTGCCAGGTGCTTCTTTCTTCTTTTCTAAAAATGCGGCGGTGCACCTGTATGCCCCACACCTTATCTTTTTCATTTCCATAACGCAGCTGGCTTAACGGGATTTTTACTTCTGCAGTCCAGCCGGTTTCATTTACATGGGTTTTGGAGAACCAGATGGGGTTCCAGCTTTCGTCCCACTGGTTTCCATTATCAGACACGGCTTCATCGCCCCTCACTCCCGATACGGAAGTGGTAAATGAAAAAGCGGTGCGCAGATCGTGGTAGCTGTCAATATTGATCTCCACCCAGTCGCCCGGAAAATCATCGCGGCGGCCCATGCGTTTAACAACGGAGTCTTTTGAAACATCGGTACAGTTGTAGGCTATGTACAAAAAACGGTCATCGTAGAGGATCTTAAAGGCCGTTGGCTGCGAAGGCGATTTGCCTTCATTGGGTTGCCATTGTATAAAATCACCGCCCCATTCCACTTTATTCCAGGCCTCTTCATTTGGGATGCCATCGAGGGTAATGGCTGCCCCTTTCAGGGCCTGTGTAAAATACTTTTTCTTTGGTATAACCGTATCCGCATTTTGTGCGGCGCAGGCAAAATGGAGCACAAAAACAGAGAGTATAAGCAGTCCCTTTTTGATCATACACAAATTTTTGTCTTTGTATTTGCAAAAAATAGCTAAAATATAACAGTGGTAATTTTTGGGCGATGTGTGGTTGTAAAGTTCAATCTTCTTTTTTTGCATCAGCCGGCATCAGCAGCCGTTTAAACTGGTAACTGGCATCCAAAATGTATTGATTGAATTCGATCTCACTGCTGTATGCGGCAAATTCGTACGAAGGGCGGTACCAAACAAGGAAGCTGTCAATCGCCGGTGAACTTAAACCTGTAACCCTGCCTACAAAGGGTTTGCTGAAACGGTAATTAATGTATTTTTCCTGCTCCTCTTTTTCGAGCCGCTGCTGAAAATCTTTTAAACGCTTGTTTCTTTTAAAGCGAAAGATATTGATGATCTCGTTGGCATCTGCCCCCACGGTTCCGCCCGGCCCCACGCCGGTTACAATGCCCGGTTTTTGATAATTAAAAACCTGGGCGTAAGTTTCCCTGTTTTCTATAGAATCCTGCTTATGCGATTTTGCGTAAACCAGCACTTCTTTTAAAAGGCTGTACTTGCTTTTTACGCTCACATGAAGTGAAACATCAAATTTTCTTGGATCTGAAACGGTGGCCACCGGAAATTTTTGAGTGGGCTTATTGTTATAGATGAAATATACAGAATCTGTGTTCTTTACTGCAATACTGTATCTGCCCATCGAATCGGTAAAAGCGATCATACCACCGGTGCTCAGCACCCGCACATTTTCTACAAAATTGACCCGGCTCTTATCGAATACCGTACCCGTAAGCCTTAACTGGCACTGGGCGGCAAATGCCTGCATAATAAAAAAAATACTGAGCTGGAAAAAACGCAATGATAAAGGGTTTACTGAAGCCCAATATTACTTAACATTTAATGAACGGGAAAAAGGAGAGAATTATTTAACGGCATTTTTACTTTTGTACCAGGTCCTCAATAACTTTTGGATAATGCAGGTGCTCCAGGGTATGTATTTTTTTAGCCAGGCTTGCTGCATCATCATTATTTTCTACTGTGCAGCCGGCCTGGAAAATGATCTTTCCATGATCGTACAGTTCATCCACATAATGAATACTGATGCCAGTTTCTTTTTCTTTATTGGCAATAACGGCCTCATGCACATGCTGCCCATACATTCCCTTTCCACCATATTTAGGCAATAAGGCAGGGTGTATATTGATGATACGGTTGGGAAATGCCCTTATTAAAGCTGCTGGGATCTTCCAAAGGAAACCCGCAAGTACGATCCAGTCAATTTTCATTTCCTGCAATACATATATATAGGTGTCGCCCCGGAAAAAAAGTTCCTTTTCGATCAGTAATGAGTCTATATTGTTCTCTTTTGCAATAGTGAGAACCCCCGCCCCTGGTTTATTGTAAACGATCAGTTTTACTGAAACCCGGTTGTTGTGCCGGAAATGTTCAATGATCCTGGCAGCATTAGTTCCTGCGCCGCTCGCAAAAATGGCAATGTTTACGGCATTATGCACGCCTACGCCCACCCATGCGTTTGAAGATCTTTTGGATATAGCCCTTAAAAAAGTTGAACTGGCCAAAGGGGATGCTTACCAGCAGTACAGATAATGGCCATAGTAATGTTATTAAAATAATATACAATATCACCCACAAAAAGCCCTTTTCCAGGCCGGTTAACAAGAGGATCTTCCTTCCTGCCAGGCCGCAAAGGCTGCCGCCCAATGAAAATACCAATAAAATAAGCAAGAGCTTCCACCCGCCAACCTTCCATCGTTCCTGCAGTTTTTTAAACATGCTGCAAAAGTGCGGCAAAACTTTCTTATTTCCCGCTCATTTTTTGCAGGATTTCAACATTCATTTAGCAATTACATATTTATGACAATTACAAGATGAACACTGCGCTAATCGGCTGAAATGCAGTGTGGACAAGGAAAAAAAAATTTTAACAATGTTGATACATTATAACTGTACTGCCTTATTTTTGCAGCCGTATCATGGATTTTCCACACAAGACTAATAACTGTATGAGTCGTTATCGAAAAATCAGTCTCAATATCTTAGCAAGTTTTCTCTTTATAGCTTGTATTTCATTTTCCAATAATGTATCAGCTCAGGATGGCGCCGCCCTTTTTAAGGCAAATTGCGCCAGTTGTCATAAACCCGATAAGGATTTTGCCGGCCCGGCCCTGCAGGGTTGGAAAGACAGGGTACCAGCAGGAAACTGGATTTACGACTGGGTTAAAAACCCGTCAGCAATGGTAGCAAAAGATGCTTATGCTAAGGCGGTGTTTGATAAGTGGAAACCTACCATGATGACTGCTTTTGGCACACTGAAAAATGAGGAGATCGATGCCATCATGAAATATGTAGATGATTTTAAACCTGAAACACCAGTCGGGCCAGGTGGCGGCGTTACAGTTTCTGCCCCTTCTGAAGGGAACTCCTTATTATATGGTATCCTTACTTTAATATTAGCGGTAGTAGCCTTTATATTATTACAGGTTAACCAAAACCTTAAAAAACTTACCGACGAAAAAGACGGCATTCATCGGGGAGAACCCGTTCCTTTTTACCGCAATAAGGTCTATATCATGACGGCCATCCTTGCCCTCTTTGCATTGGGTGGTTACTGGGTTACCGATGGCCTTATTGGACTGGGCCGTCAGCAAAATTACATGCCAAAGCAACCCATTTTTTACAGCCACGAAGTGCATGCGGGTGTAAATCAGATCAGCTGCCTTTACTGCCACGGCGGGGCCCAGGACAGTAAACAGGCGGCTATCCCTTCTGTTAACACCTGTATGAATTGCCATAAGGCCATCAATGAATACAAGGGTGAATTGCCGCTGCAGTATGAAGACGGATCTGCTGTTAATGGAACGGAGGAGATAAAAAAATTATATGCTTATGCAGGCTGGAACCCCGATACAAAATCATACAATCCCGATAACAATAACGATGGTATTCCCGATGGGGCCAAACCAATCGAATGGGTTAAGATTCACAACCTGCCCGACCATGTATATTTTAACCACAGCCAGCACGTAACCGTAGGCAAGCAGCAATGCCAAACCTGCCATGGAAATATCCAGGAAATGCCGGAAGTAAAACAGTTCACTGACCTCAGCATGGGCTGGTGCATAAACTGCCACAGGCAAACCAAGGTTAATTTCGAAGGAAATAAATTCTACAGCATATACGAAAGCTTCCACAAACAAATGGCAGATTCTTTAAAAGACAGTCATGGCCATATGGTGGCAAATCCCGACAAACTGGATAGTGTAACCGTAGAGAAAATAGGTGGAACAGAGTGTCAGAAATGTCACTACTAATTTGCAAATGGTGCAATTTGCCTATTGGCAAATTACCCATGGCAAAAAAATAACAGCATTACAGAATTTCTTCAATTTGCACATTTTCACATTGGCAAATTGGCATATTTAAAATTATGAGTAACAAAAAGTACTGGCAAAGTTTTGGGGAATTCAATCAGTCTGAAGCATTTCAGCAGGCTGCACAAAATGAGTTTAAGGAAGAATTATTGCCGCTCGAAGACATGGACTCAAAAGGCCTGCTCGATGCTACGGCACCCCGCAGAGATTTTTTGAAATACCTCGGCTTCAGCACGGCTGCAGCGGCTATTGCAAGCTGTAAAACACCCGTGCGCCATGCGGTTCCCTTTCTCAACAGGCCCGAAAATATAATACCAGGCGTTGCCGATTATTATGCAAGTACTTACGTAAATGCTGGTACTGCAATCAGTGTGGTGGTTAAGCAGCGGGAAGGCCGCCCCATCAAAATAGAGGGAAATGAACTTTCTTCCATCACCAAAGGCGGAACCAGTGCACAGGCACAGGCCAGTGTGCTCGATCTGTATGATCCGGCCCGCCTTCGCCATCCAAAAAAGCGGGACGGTAAAGAGTTTAAAGAAGAAGCAAGTTTTGATGTGATCGATCAGCTGATCGCAAAAGATATGGCCGCTGCGGCAGGAAAGCCGGTTGTATTGCTCACATCCACCATCAACTCCCCCAGTACACTCGCTCTCATTGCACAATTTTTATCAAAATACCCCGGAAGCCGACATGTACAGTATGATGCGATTAGTTATAGCGGTATGCTGCTGGCAAATGAAGCTTCTTACGGTAAAAGGTCCATCCCTTCTTACCATTTCGATAAGGCCAAAACAATTGTAAGCCTTGGCGCCGATTTTCTTGGTACCTGGCTCAGCCCCGTTGAATTCAGTAAGCAATATGCCGAAAACCGCCGGGTAAAAGCAGGCGCTCCTTCACTTAGCAAACATATCCAGTTCGAAAGCATGCTGAGTATGACCGGAGCAAATGCCGATGACCGCTATACGCATAAACCTTCCCAAACCGGGGCCATTGCCCTGGCGCTTCTTTCAAAACTTGGGGGCGCTGCTGCGGCAGGCAGTTTCGATGCAGATCTCACAAAAGGAATAGAAAAAGCTGCCGCAGCACTTAATGCCAGTAAGGGAAATGCCCTGGTGGTTTGTGGCAGCAATGATGTAAATATTCAGTTGCTGGTAAATGCCATCAATGAAGCAATTGGAGCTAATGGAACTACGATCAACTGGGCCGTTACCAATAATGTGGCAAACGGCATTGATGCCGATATGGTAACACTTGCTAATGATGTAATGAACGGCACAGTGGGTGGCTTGCTCGTTTACGGATGCAACCCGGTTTATTCAACTGCAGACGGCAAGAAGCTGGGCGATGCCATCGAAAAACTTCCCTTCAGTGTGTCTTTTAACAGCAGTATGGATGAAACAGCTGAACGCTGTAAATATATTGTTCCTTCCAATCACTGGCTCGAAAGCTGGGGCGATGCCGAACCTAAGTCGGGTCATATCAGCCTTATTCAGCCGGTTATCAACCCGCTTTTTAAAACCAGGCAGTTTGAAGACTCCTTGTTAAAAATGATGGGTACCACCGCTGTTGCCGTAGCTGCAGCAGACAGTTTAAAACCAGCTGTTGCAATAGCCCCTGCCAAACAGGGTACAAATTTCGAAACCTATTTTAAAACGAACTGGGCTGGAAAAGTGGGCGGTACAGAAAACTGGAACAAAGCCCAGCAGGATGGCGTAATAGAACCGGCTGTACCCGTTACAGGCGGAGCTGCTTACAACAATGCCAAACTGGCCGAAGCCACCGCAAAAATTGCATCGGTAAAAGCCGGTAATACAGAAGTGGTGCTTTACCAAAAAGTATCTGTTGGTGATGGTAGCCAGGCAAACAACCCCTGGTTGCAGGAACTGCCCGATCCAATCAGTAAAGTAACCTGGGACAACTATGCCATGATGAGCCCGGCAATGGCAAATAAAATTTTGGGTATCGATGTAATGGGCAGCCAGCGCCATGCAGATAAATACGAGGTAACACCAGAAAAGCCGGTGGTAAAAGTTACGGTTAACGGCCGTTTCCTAGAACTGCCTGCCCTGATCATTCCCGGCCTGGATGTAAATACAGTTGCCGTAGCACTCGGTTATGGCCGCCAGGGTAAGAGCGAAGAGGCGGAAGTGAACTACGAGCGTCTTGGCCGTGCTGCTTATAAAGCTGGTAAAAATGCTTATATATTTGCCGGCTTCGATGGCAGCAGTATTCAATACAGCGCTCCTGTTACTGTTGAAAAAACAGAACTGGAAGATTATCCGCTGGCCCAAACGCAGGTACACGGTGCTACAGAAAACCGTCCTGTTATTTATGAAACAAATCTTACTGACTATACAAAGAACCCTGCCGATGTGCTGGCCCATGCCACCCACGAAAGGGCCATGCTGATTCCCGATGGATATACAGATTATGTAAAAGACGCCACTATTTATCCCGATTACGAAAAGCCGGGTATTAAATGGGGAATGAGCATCGACCTGAACACCTGTACTGGTTGCAGCGCCTGCGTGGTGGCCTGTACAGCAGAAAATAATGTGGCCGTAGTGGGTAAAACAGAAGTGGCACGTGCGCATGAAATGCACTGGCTGCGTATTGACCGCTATTTTGCCGGCGATATGAAAAACCCCGATGTTGTTTTTCAACCCATGCTTTGCCAGCATTGCGATAATGCCCCCTGCGAAAACGTTTGCCCGGTGGTTGCCACCAACCATAGCAGCGAAGGCCTGAACCAAATGACCTATAACCGTTGCATTGGTACCAGGTATTGTGCCAATAACTGTCCGTTTAAAGTACGCCGTTTCAACTGGCTCGATTATACCGGCGCCGACAGCTTCCCCAACAACCAGGAACCCCTCCGTGGCGGCTACCTCGATGAAGTGGTGTTTGCGCTGAACGACGATCTTCCACGTATGGTGCTGAACCCCGATGTTACCGTAAGGAGCCGTGGTGTGATCGAAAAATGTTCTTTCTGCGTACAACGCCTGCAGGAGAAAAAACTGGAAGCAAAAAAATTACAGGATCCTTCTGTTGTGCGCAATGTAAAAACAGCCTGTATGCAGGCCTGTCCTACTAGCGCCATCAGCTTTGGTAATGTAAACGATAAAGAAAGCGATGTGTACAAGATCAGGAACCTGGAACAAAAGGACCGTAGTTTTTATGTAATGGAGCAGTTGCACGTATTGCCCAATGTAAGTTACCTGGCCAAGATCAGGAATACCGATAGGAATACATTGCACCCTGCCCACGATGAAAAAGATGTGCCGGCAGCTGGCCATGCAAAAGAAGGACAAAAGGAAGAGAAGAAAGACGCGGCACCCGCCCATCATTAAGGAAGGTTGCGCCGGTTCATCGTTTGATGCGGGGAAAAGAACTGAAAGCAGACAATTAAAAAATAAAAAAGCCTTAGGCACTGCCAACGGCTAATTGCTACAGAATATGTCATTACTGAAATACGAATCGCAAATCAGGGAACCTCTGGTAGATGGTAATAAAGAATACCACCAGGTTACAGAAGATATCATTGGCCCCATAGAAGCAAAACCCAGCACGCTCTGGTATATTGGTTTTTACATCAGCGTGGCGCTGTTGCTTTTTGGTGTGTATAGTGTGTACCGGGATGTTACCTACGGTATTGGCCAGTGGAACCTGAACAAAACCATCGGCTGGGGTTGGGATATCACCAACTTCGTGTGGTGGGTTGGTATTGGTCACGCAGGTACGCTGATATCAGCTATCCTCCTGCTTTTCCGCCAGGGCTGGCGTACCGGTGTAAACCGTGCCGCTGAAGCCATGACCATCTTTGCGGTAATGTGTGCGGGCCAGTTCCCTATCTGGCATATGGGCCGCGTTTGGATGGCGCCCTTCGTACTGCCCTATCCCAACACACGTGGACCACTTTGGGTAAACTTCAACTCACCCCTGCTTTGGGACGTGTTTGCGATCTCTACTTATTTTACGGTTTCCCTGCTTTTCTGGTACAGCGGCCTGCTGCCCGACCTGGCAACCGTGCGTGACCGTGCTAAAACAAATCTCCGCAAATTATTATATGGTATCGCTGCATTTGGATGGAGCGGTTCCACCAAGCACTGGCAACGCCACGAAAGTTTATCACTGGTACTGGCTGGTTTAAGTACACCGCTGGTACTTTCGGTACACACCATTGTATCTTTCGACTTTGCCACTTCGGTTATTCCGGGCTGGCATACCACCATCTTTCCCCCATACTTTGTTGCGGGCGCCATCTTCAGCGGTTTTGCCATGGTGCAAACTCTCCTTATTGTGGTGCGCAAAGTGATGAACCTGCAGGACTATATCACCCTGGGCCATATTGAAGCCATGAACAAGGTGATCGTACTCACAGGAAGCATTGTGGGGTGCGCCTATTTAACAGAATTGTTCATTGCCTGGTACGGCCAGAACCCATACGAATGGTATGCATTCAGCCAAAACCGTGTAAATATCAATTCTCCTTATGGCTGGAGCTACTGGCTGATGATGTTCTGCAACGTGGTGTCGCCGCAGGTGTTTTGGTTCACGAAACTGAGAAGGAATATTCCGTTCACTTTCTTCATGAGCGTGATCGTTAATATCGGTATGTGGTACGAGCGGTTTGTGATCATCGTTACCTCTATTTACCGCGACTTCTTGCCCAGCAGTTGGAGTACTTACTATACACCCACCATCTGGGAGATCGGCTTTTACCTCGGTACGTTCGGGTTGTTCTTCACCTGTTTCTTCCTGTTTGCAAAATACTTCCCGGTTATTGCCGTGGCAGAGATCAAATCTATTTTGAAAACCAGTGGCGAAAACTATAAAGCAAAGATGACAGATATAGACAAGAAAGATGCAGAGAAGTTTTATGTGGAGGAAGTGGAGCATGCACATTGATTATTTTGAATGTTGAATTATAAATTTTGAATTCATTCATTCAACTGAAATATAAAAGCGAAAGAAAATTTTAAGTGGCGAAAAATTCAACATTTAAAATTTTATAATTTAAAATAATAAAGATGGCTGGAGGAATTAAAAAATTTGTGGTAGGTTCATTTTCCGACGAAAAAGTGCTTTTTCCCGCGGTAAAAAATGTACGCAAGGCAGGTTACAAGATACACGATGTGTACACCCCGTTCCCGGTACACGGTCTCGACCATGCAATGGGCCTTCGGGAAACAAGCCTGCATACGGCTGGTTTTATCTATGCCGCTATCGGAACCACTACGGCAGTTACATTCATGACCTGGGTGTTTACATCCGATTGGCCGCTGAACATTGGCGGTAAGCCGCATTTTGCACTGCCGGCTTGGATCCCCATTACTTTTGAGCTTACCGTATTGTTTTCATCAATAGGAATGGTGCTCACATTTTGCTATTTGTGCAACCTGGCGCCGTTTGTAAAAAAACATCATTTCAGTCCGCGTGCCACCGACGATAAGTTTGTAATGGCCATAGAAGTAACACCCAAGGCAGATCAATCGGAAGTGGAAAGCTTTCTTAAAAAGGCAGGGGCCGAAGATATAAATGTTCAGGAAGCAGAAACCGGCTGGTGGATCGGCCGCTACGACCGGGAACAGCAATTATACAGGGATGAAAAAGGGTATTGATCCTTTTAATATTTTAATAAGACGAATAACGCGTTTAAATATATAATGAAAAAACTTTTAAGTATATCAGCAATTGTTGTTCTCATGAGCTGTGGCGCTGGCGACCGCAACCCCGGCAGGGTGTATATGCCCGATATGGCTTACAGCAGAACGATAGAATCTTATGCTATGAGGGACAGCAATGTGTTTACAAGCAATGTAAACAACAAGGGAAGCCTTATTTATTTCAATGGAGCGCCTGTGGCGGGTACCATTAAAAGGGGCGAACTGTATCCTTATACCTTAAGTAACGACAGTGCAGGCTATGCACAGAGCGCTGCAGTAAAAAACCCAATTGGAGAAGTAAGCAAGGCCGAAATGGATGAAGCTGCCAGGCTGTACAATATACAGTGTGCCGTATGCCACGATGCAAAAGGTACCGGGCAGGGGCCGCTGGCAGGAAAAGTGCCTGGCGTGGCAAACTTAACAGGCGATGTTTACAAAGCAATGGCCGATGGCACCATGTTCCATTCTATTGCTTATGGCAAAAACAATATGGGCGCCTATGCCTCACAGCTCGACCGTAAACAAAGGTGGATGATGGTAAAATACATCCGCACGCTGCAGGGCGGCACAACGGCAGCAGCAAAAGCAGATTCAGCCAAACCAGCCACAACACCGGCCGCTAAAGACAGTGCAGTAAAAAAATAAAAAGGATATTATAAAATATATTTTAGAATGAACCATCAATTTGAATTACCCGGGGCGTACAAGAAATGGACAATGGGCCTGCTGATCGCAGGTGTTGCCGCATTGTTGTGGGGTTTTATCATGTATCATCCATTTGAACATGCCGGGCATGGCGAAAACGTGAACAGCACCCGCTTTTGGGCCGTACTTTTACAGAACAGTGTGTTCTGGTTATTGGTGGTAAATGCATCTATGTTCTTTATTTGCGTAACCACCATGGCACACGGCGGCTGGCAAGTGGCTATGCGCAGGGTTCCCGAAGCCATCAGCAGCGTGGTTCCCATTCTCGGTATTATTACATTGGTTATACTGGCTGCCATTGTTTTTGGTGGCCGTACAGATATTTATCACTGGCTCGATAAGGATGCAGTGGCTCACGATAAAATTCTTAATGGAAAAAAGGGTTTTTTAAACCCAACTTTCTTTATGGTTTCGTCTGTTGTAGCAATCGGCCTCTGGTGGTTGCTTGGTCAAAAAATGCGCAGCATGAGTTTGCAAAGCGATAAAGACGGGCCAATGGACTATGAAACAGGAAAAAAATGGATCTGGAAAAATACCGTATGGGCATCTCTTTACTGCGTGGTGTTTGGCCTTACGGTTGCATCCACCGTTCCCTGGCTCTGGCTTATGAGCATTGATGCACACTGGTACAGCACCATGTACAGCTGGTACACTTTTGCCAGCACATTTGTATCGGGTATGTCGCTGGTGGCCATCTTCTTAATTTATCTTAAAAACCAGGGGCAACTGGAATATGTAACAGATGAACACCTGCACGATGTGGGTAAATTCATGTTTGCCTTTTCTGTGTTCTGGACCTACCTGTGGTTTTCGCAGTATATGCTTATATGGTACAGCAACCAGCCTGAAGAAACCAGGTATTTTGTTGACCGTATTGGCACCGCCACAAAATCGGGCCCGTATAAGGGAATATTCTTCCTCAACCTGATTCTCAACTTTCTTTGCCCGTTATTGATCCTGATGCGCAAGGTTTCAAAAAGAAACTGGACACTCGTAACTTTTATGGGTATCCTTATCATTTTTGGTCACTGGATAGATGTTTATCAAATGGTAATGCCCGGCACCCTGCACGATAAAGCAGAACTGATGCCATTTGAATTTGGTATTGCGGCTCTTTTTATAGGTATTATTATGTGGGGAGTAGGCCGTTATATATCAAAAAATTCTTTGCTGGCACGCAATCATCCGTACCTCAAGGAAAGTATGATTCATCACACATAATAACGCAGCTGTTTTAGTACGGTTTTAAACTAACTTTGAACAGGTAACGAAAAGAAAAAATCAGAAGTAAAATCATAAAATCCTTAGCCTTTCAGTAAAATTTGTAAGGCATAAAAATTTAGAAAATGAAGGAGTTTTTTATAGTAGCCATTTCCATTATCATCTTTATCGTCATCTTCCAGATTTCGAAGGCGAGTGAATATGTAAGCGTGCTGAAGGGCGAGGAAAAAGCACGTAAGCAGAACAATAAGGTGAACGCTTATATGCTCATCAGCTTCCTTATACTCGGGCTGCTGGGTGCCTGGTGGTGCAATGATATGTTTTATGGTAAAACATTGTTTCCGCAGGGCTCCGCATCGGTTGAAGGCGAGGAGTCGGATAAAATGATGATCGTTACGATCATTATTACCGGTGTGGTTTTTTTAATTACCCAGGTTGCACTTTTCTGGTTTTCATTCAAATACCAGGAAAGAGAAGGAGAAAGGGCGTTCTTTTACCCGCATAATAATACGCTCGAATTGATCTGGACCGTTATTCCCGCCATTACACTTACCGTACTGGTGGTAATCGGTTTAAGGTTTTGGTTCAAGGTTACCGGGGATGCGCCCAAAGATGCGGTACTGGTGGAAATAACAGGACACCAGTTTGGTTGGGATATACGATACCCCGGAAAAGATAAAGTGTTTGGAAAAAAGAATTTTAAATTATATAACAATCCCTCAGGCAATACACTGGGTGTGGATTTCAGCGATCCTGCCAGCCATGATGATATCCGCACAACTGAAATGCATATTCCGGTGGGCAAACCTGTAAAACTGGTGATTCATGCCCAGGATGTAATTCACGACGTAGGCCTTCCGCATTTTAGGATGAAGATGGATGCGGTACCGGGTATACCCACTACCATGTGGTTTACGCCAAAATATACCACCGATGAAATGAAGGCAAGAACAGGCAATCCGAATTTTGTGTACGAGATCAGTTGCGACCAGATGTGCGGCAAAGGACATTTTTCCATGAGGGGCGTTGTGGTGGTGGATAAACCATCAGATTATATTCTGTGGGTGGCCAGGCAAAAGTCTGAATACGCCATATTGATGGAAGGCAGCACACCCACCCCGGTTACAGCAGATACTTTAAAACCATTGGCACAATCAATAAAAAATTAATTCATTATATCCTTCGGGATTAATTATTAGAAAGATATGAGCACTTCAGTAACATTGCACGATACCCACGCACATTCAGGTCACGATGCACATCATGAACACCATCATCATGAAACGTTCCTGACCAAATATGTTTTCAGCCAGGATCACAAAATGATAGCCAAACAATTTTTGGTAACTGGTATGATTTGGGCCATTATTGGCGGTTTCTTTTCTGTTGTTTTCCGCTTACAGCTGGGTTACCCGGAAAGTACTTTTCCCTGGTTGGAAGATTTCTTTGGCCACTGGGCAAAGGGCGGAAAACTGGACCCTGAATTTTATTATGCCCTGGTAACGATGCACGGAACCATACTCGTGTTTTTTGTATTAACGGCAGGCCTCAGCGGTACATTTGCCAACTTTCTCATACCGTTACAGATTGGCGCCAGGGATATGGCATCTCCCATGCTCAATATGCTTAGTTACTGGTTCTTTTTACTGGCTTCCGTTATCATGATGTGTTCATTATTTGTGCAAACGGGCCCTGCAAGCGGCGGATGGACGGTTTATCCACCCCTGAGTGCTTTAGGAGATGCATCAGAGGGTAGTAAAATTGGTATGGACCTCTGGCTTGTTTCAATGGCCATGTTCATTGTTTCTTCTTTATTAGGCGGTCTTAACTATATTACCACCATACTTAACATGCGTACAAAAGGCATGAGTATGACCAGGCTGCCACTCACCATCTGGGCGCTTTTCTTTACAGCGGTACTGGGCGTATTGAGCTTTCCGGTACTATTGAGCGGCGCTATATTGCTGCTTTTTGACCGCAACCTGGGTACAAGCTTTTTCCTGAGTGATATAGTGGTAGCAGGAAAAATTCTTCCAAACGAAGGAGGAAGCGCCATCCTGTTCCAGCATCTGTTCTGGTTCCTGGGCCACCCCGAAGTGTATATTATTCTCCTCCCTGCAATGGGTATGGCTTCTGAAATATTATCGGTAAACAGCCGTAAGCCGATCTTTGGCTACATGGCCATGGTTGGATCTTTGTTTGCCATTTGTATCCTTGCCTTCCTGGTTTGGGCACATCATATGTTTGTGACCGGCCTGAACCCTTTCCTGGGCGGTATTTTTGTATTATTAACCCTGCTTATAGCTGTACCATCGGCTATTAAAGTGTTTAACTGGCTTACCACATTGTGGAAGGGCAATATCCGCTTTACGCCGGCAATGCTTTTTGCTATTGGTTTTGTAAGCTTATTTATCAGTGGAGGTTTAACAGGTATCTTCCTTGGCAATTCTGCCCTGGATATTCACCTGCACGATACTTATTTTGTTGTTGCCCACTTCCATATTGTAATGGGAGTTGCCTCTTTCTTTGGCATGTTTGCTGGAGTGTACCACTGGTATCCCAAAATGTTTGGCCGGTACCTGAACAATACAATGGCTTATTTACATTTTTGGGTGACCATGGTCGGCGCTTACCTGATCTTCTGGCCTATGCACTACGAAGGGTTTGCTGGTATGCCCCGCCGTTATTATGATTATGCAAACTGGGAATCATTCAAAATGTTTGGAGGGTTAAATGAATTTATCAGCCTGGTGGCAATGATCGTTTTTGCGGTGCAATTACTTTTTGTTTTCAACTTCTTCTACAGTATGTTCAAAGGCAGAAAAGTGAAAGACCCCAATCCATGGGGAGCCAATACGCTGGAATGGACAACGCCGATACACCCCGGGCATGGAAACTGGCCGGGCGAAATTCCGGAAGTTCACCGCTGGGCCTACGACTACTCTAAAGATGGAAGGGATCATATTCCGCAAACAGAGCCCGTAGGAGAAAATGAGAGCAAGCACTGATAGAACAGGGAGAATTGATAATTTATTAATGGATAATGTGAGTATGGTAAGAAATTGTTGTTGCTGATAAGGATGACAATTGGCCATGAAAATATAAATGGAGGAAAATAAAACGATCAGCGGCAAAAAGCCCGGTAAAGTGAAAGATTACTTTCAGTTAATTAAATTCACTTTGAGTTTTATGGTGGTGTTCAGCACGGTTATCTGTTATTTGCTGGCACCCAATGTGCGGTTCGATATCATACAAGTTCTTTTACTTTTTGCAGCAGGCTTACTCATTACCGGGAGTGCCAATGCCATTAACCAGGCCATGGAAAAACATTCCGATGCGGTGATGAAACGTACCGGAAACAGGCCGGTAGCGGCCGGCAGAATGAGCGAAACAGAGGCCTATTTTTTTGCAGGCATTGCCGGCACGCTTGGAGTGGCCATGATGTGGTATTTTTTTAATTTTCAAAGTGCCATGCTTGGCCTGTTCAGTTTGTTTCTATACGGGTTTATCTATACACCGTTAAAAAAAGTGAACTCAATAGCAGTATTGATCGGAGGTATTCCCGGCGCATTGCCTTGTTTAATTGGATGGGTGGCCGGCACAGATAGTTTCAGCGCAGGCGGGTGGATATTGTTTGCAGTGCAGTTCCTTTGGCAATTTCCCCATTTTTGGGCTATTGCCTGGGTGGCGCACCAGGATTATACGAAGGCAGGCTTTAAATTATTGCCCAGTCAAAAAGGCCCTACAAAATTCACAGCGCTGCAAACCGTTATGTACAGTGCACTGATGATACCGGTAGGGGTATTGCCCAATTATTTTGGCATCAGCGGGCAAACAAGTATGTGGATCATTTTAGGTTGTAATATTTGGATGCTGTATGTAAGCGTCATGCTGTATATAAAGATGGATGTGGCCAGTGCCAGAAAAGTAATGTTCAGTTCTTATTTTTACCTGATGATCGTAATGCTGGCTTTATATGCCGACAAAGCGCACCCGGTTTGATGAAAAGGCTGGAGCGAGCCGAATAATAATTTAAAATTCCCGCAAGGGATAGCGAGATATGAGTGTGGCAATGGAACAAAGAAGAAAAATACATCCGCATAAATTCAATTTGTGGATAGGTATTGGCAGTATGATGATGATGTTTGCAGGGTTTACCAGCGCATTCATCATAAAGCGGAACCAGGCCGGATGGATAAGTTTTGACCTTCCGCCTGTATTCTGGTACAGTACCGCTGTTATTTTGATGAGCAGCGTGTGCATTTGGATGGCGCAACAGGCATTCAAAGCAAGGCGGATGAACCGCTACAGGATTTTAATGTTATTAACATTGGTGCTTGGAGTTCTTTTTTTGGTTTTACAGTATATTGGGTTTAAGCAGCTTTGGGCAAAGGGGATAACCCTTACCGCAAACGTATCTTATTCCTTTTTATATGTAATTGTTGGAATGCATGCATTGCATTTGGTGGGTGGAATTATGGCCCTGGTGATAATGTCTTTAAAAGCATTTGGCAGCAAGATAAAAACCTATAGCAGCGTACCGGTGGAGCTGATAAGTACTTACTGGCATTTTGTAGACCTGTTATGGATTTATTTATTGTTTTTTTTACTGATGATAAAATAGAGGCATTGCAGGCAGGAGAATCGTGATCGGGTGTTTTTTTGGGAATTTAGTTTTAAAGATTTAGAATTTAATCAAATATGTCAACAGCAACAATTCCGGCAGGAACAAAATGGTGGAGTGGCGGCAGAAGCCCCTTCAACGCCAGTTATGGTAAAGTGATGATGTGGTATTTTTTGATGAGTGATGCCTTTACATTTGGCGCATTTCTTATCAGCTACGGCACCATCAGGTTCAGTGTAAATCATTGGGCGGACGCCAACCATGTTTTTAACGCATTTCCATTTGCAGGTCATGCAAATCTTCCGCTGGCTTTTGTAAGCTTAATGACTTTTATCCTCATCTTCAGTTCTGTAACCATGGTATTGGCCGTACACGAAGGCCACCATATGAACCGGAAGGGCGTGGAAAAATACATGATACTTACTATTCTCGGTGGTGTTGCGTTTCTTGCCTGCCAGGCATGGGAGTGGACCCACTTAATTACAGGCGATCATGCAGTACTGGTAAATGGAGCAGTTGAAAATTGGGGTACTACCGTAACCAAAAACCCCTGGGGACCGGAGGTGATGCATAACGGGCAGATGATAGCAACACCCGGGCCTATTGCGTTTGGAGGCTATTTCTTTGGTATAACGGGCTTTCACGGTTTTCACGTATTCAGCGGTGTTGTTATAAACATCATTATGTATATCAAAACAAGGCTTGGGCATTTTGATGAGCGGGGCCATTACGAGATGATCGAAAAAGCAGGATTGTACTGGCACTTTGTAGACCTGGTATGGGTTTTTGTATTCCTTTGTTTCTACCTGATTTAATTAAAAAATTTATTTCGCATATATGTCAACACAACATCATTCATTTTCGGAAGTAACAGTACACCCTGAACATTCATCAGGAACAGGCAGGATATGGAGGGTTTTTTGGGTATTATCCATACTTACTGTAGTAGAACTAGCCCTTGGCTATTTTTTATATGCCAAACACGGCACATTGGGCGGAGCTACTGTTCTCACAACTAAAATTGTCATTGGTATACTTACACTTGCCAAGGCATACTACATCGTATCAGTATTCATGCACCTGGGAGATGAGATCCGTAATTTCATTATGACTATTGTGGTGCCGCTTTGCCTGTTCATCTGGTTCATTATTGCATTTCTCTGGGATGGCGATAGCTGGAAAAACATGCGCAATACCAATGGTGGCAGCCGTGAGTATAAAACGGAGCAGGTGCAGGGGCATACCATTCCTGCCGCAGACCCGAACCAGAAACCATAATTTATTTAAGCAAGATATTTTCTAAACCACTGCTCCCTGCGGTGGTTTTTTATTTTATTAAACTTGCCTCCTTCGCCCTAATGCCCGAACTTTGCGGAACGTTATGAACAAAACAGCCATTTTTGCCTTAATTATTGCATTATTGTTGCCTTTTACCGGCTACTTACTGGTAAAAAATTACAGCAGGCATGCCGTGCACATGCCGCCGCGTTATTTTTTTGACAGTGTTACCGTTACAGAAAAAGGCGGTAAAACCAGCACCGATACGGTTTGGCACCGGGTTAAGAATATTTCCTTTACAAACCAGCATGGCAAAGAGGTTTCGCTCGATGATGCAAAAGGAAAAATAATTGTACTCGATTTTTTCTTTACGCATTGCCCCAGTATATGTCCCGGCCTGGCAAGAAACATGAAGCGCCTGCAGCACTCTTTTGAAAAAAATGAAAGTATTGTGCAGTTCATCTCCATAAGTGTGGATCCCGAACGCGACAGTGTACCCGAGCTCCGCAAATTTGCCGATCGTTTTAATGCCAACCAGGATAACTGGTGGTTTGTAACCGGCAATAAAAAAGAGATATATGATTTTGCTTTCAGCGAAATAAAAGCAAGCATAGCCGATACTGATGTGGATACCGCATTCATCCATACGGAAAACTTTTTCCTGCTCGACAGTAACCGGGTGGTGCGTGGATGGTACAATGGTTTTGATACCGTGAAGCTGGCGCAGCTGGCAAGGGATATTCCCACCCTTATGCTGGAGAAGGATAAAAAAAGCCCTTCTGTACTGCGTGGGTTCATCCCCCTTCTGCCCATTATATTCATTGGTATTGCCATTGTTATTGTTATTACCGTTATCATTGGCAAAAGAAAATCATACGTTTAATTATGCTTCAGCCTGTATTAAAAAAGAATGATAAAAGGGCAAGGGCCTTAATATTTACGGTGTCTGCTGTAGTATTTGCAGCGGTACTTTTTTTGAGCAATGTAACCGTAAAGGCCTCGCTGCCTTTTGATCCACATGTTTTTGCTATGGCAAATGCCATTATTAATTCCATGGTAGCTGTATTACTTATTGCCGCCTTATGGGCCATCCGTAAAAGAAATTTTGAACAGCATAAGAACCTGATGATGGTAGCCATTGTTTTATCAGTATTGTTCCTGCTCAGCTATATTGCACATCACCTGCTTACAGATGCCACAAAATTTGGCGACCTTAACCACGATGGCAGCATTAGCACGGAAGAAAAAGAGGCAGCGGGTTCTGTTCGCATACTGTATTATATTTTACTGCTTACACATATTCCCCTTGCAGGAATCATACTGCCGTTTATTTTGTTTACTGCATACCGGGCGCTCACCGGAGAATACGGAAAACATAAAAAGCTGGCAAAGTTTACCTGGCCTGTTTGGTTTTATGTGGCGGTGAGCGGCGTGGTTATATATTTGATGATTGAGCCTTATTATTAAGCATATGGAAGCTGTCATTGAGATTCTTAAAGGCGACATAACTGAAATAAAAGCTGATGCTGTTGTTAACGCAGCCAATACTTCCCTGCTTGGCGGAGGTGGTGTAGATGGGGCCATACACCGGGCAGGTGGTTCGGCTATTTTGGAAGACTGCAGAAAAATTGTGGCAAAACAGGGTGGTTGCAAAACGGGGGAAGCAGTAATAACTACAGCAGGGAAATTGCCTGCAAAATTTGTGATTCATACCGTAGGTCCTGTTTGGAATGGAGGAAACAGGCAGGAAGCTGAAAAGCTGCTACCTGCATTCTCTTCAACTGGCTATAATGCACAATTGCGATACAATTGCTTTCCCGAATATAAGCACAGGTATTTACGGTTTCCCAAAAGACAGGGCAGCCGCAATTGCTATGAAAACGGTGCTGGATTTTCTCCGTTCAGATAAGACCATTAAAAAGGTCATTTTTGTAGGCTTTGACCAGGAAAATTTTGAGCGGCTGCTGCAAGAACATGAAAACCAGGCAATGAAATCTCTTTAAAATAAAACGGCGGCAGTATTATACCGCCGCCGTTTCTTTCGTTTTATAGGAATGAGTTATTATAGTATTTAACTGATAACAAAACTACATTTTGCCCATGCTTTTTACAAGGGTATTTTAACGGTGTAAAGGGGAGTTTTTTAACGGTATCAGGGGAGGGTGTTTTAACGGTATTATAAAATTTATCCTTAATACGAAAGCTCGGTCAATGGATCCCAAAAGATCGTCTTAAAATCTACAACAGTATCGTTTTTAACTTTTACCCCGTCTTTTTTCAGCAGTTCTTCCATTTGCGTAGGTGTTTCAAAGTGCATTTTGCCGGTAAGCATGCCATTTCGGTTTACCACCCGCTGGGCTGGTACTTTGGGCTTTACCCGGTGAGCTCCGTTCATGGCCCAGCCCACCATACGGGCAGAGAGGCGGGTGCCCAGGTAGCTTGCAATGGCCCCATAGCTGCTTACCCTTCCTTTTGGTATTTGCCTTACCACATCATACACATCTGAAAAGAAACTGTATTCTTTCTGTTCTTTTGGCTTTACTGTTTCTGCCGCTTTTTTCTTAATTACTTTTTTTGTTAATGTCTTTTTCACGTGCAAGTATCAATTTTGATTTAGCCGGTTCCGGTACATTTACATAAAGGTACGGACAATGCCTGCATGCGTTTCCGCAGCAGTAGCCCCGCTGCTGTAAATAATTTGCGGTAAGCACCATCAGTCCGTCTTCATTAAAATAATAATCTTCTCCCTGCTTCATGCTGCTGATTGGTTTTCGGTCTGTCTTAAATATTCTTTCAATTCATTATCCAGATCGGGCAATACGGAAGGTAAGGAAAAGCACAGGTAAAATATCGTATTGCTTTGGGCAATGTCGAGGCCCTCATAATAAGTTTTTATTTGCAGTTCGGGCCGGCTGCTTTTTGCATAAACATCATCGCAAGCTTCGTGGAGTGGCAGGTTATACTGTTCAATGAGTTTTTTTGTAAAGGCAAAAAGCTGTGGCGAATCTGTTTTGAGATGAATGAGGCCACCCGGCTTTAAAAATTTGGCATACTCCCTTAAAAAGCGGGGATGCGTTAGCCTTTTTTTTGCTTTGGAAGTGCGCAGCTGCGGATCGGGGAACGTGATCCAGATCTCATCCACTTCGCCCGGAGCAAAATAGGTTGCGATCATTTCTATCTGCGTGCGCAGAAAGGCAGCATTGCTTAACCCGGCTTCCAGGGCTTTTTTGGCGCCAATGTACATACGGTTTCCTTTTACATCCACCCCAATAAAATTTTTACCGGCATGCAGTTGCGCCAACCCGATGGTATATTCTCCCCGGCCGCAGGCCAGTTCCAGTACGAGCTGGTTTTCATTTTTAAAAAAGCTCCGCCAGCGGCCCTGCATTTCCTGCGGGTATTCCAGTACGTTTGCAAAAGTTTTTATCTGGCCAAAACGGAAGAGTTTTTTCTGCGCCATGCGGCAAAGATAGGGGTTGGCAGTTTTTCTAAGACTTGGCAACAAACCAGCCGCCGGAAGGGTTTGCAACCGCTGCCGGGCTTTGCCTAAAACAAAAAGCCCCCGAAACCGGAGGCTTTAATAAGTTGCTGTAGGGGAAGTCCGCCAGCTGGCGGATCCACGGGGCAGTTAGTTGTAGCACAAAGTTCAGTGGTCGACCCTGGTCGCTCAGGTATTGCTACCCTTGCGGCTCTATGCTATATTTATTCTGTGATCCCCACCCCCGAGACAAGAGGGTCGCTGCTAAACCTAAATGATTCAATAAACCAGCCGCCGGCAGGGTTTGCAACCGCTGCCGGGGCTTTGCGTAAAACAAAAAAGAGGCTGTCTCAAAAGTCGGAGGCAGCCTCTTTTTATTCGGTAAGGGGATGGGACAAGTATTCATTTCAGTCGATTCTCAACGCCTTCTATTTTACTCTTGATACATCCTCTTTTTAATAAGCTGTAGGGGAAGGGTTCGAACGCATCCACGGGGCAGTTAGTTGTAGCACAAAGTTCAGTGGTCGACCCTGGTCGCTCAGGTATTGCTACCCTTGCGGCTCTATGCTATATTTATTCTGTGATCCCCACCCCCGAGACAAGAGGGTCGCTGCTAAACCTAAATGATTCAATAAACCAGCCGCCGGCAGGGTTTGCAACCGCTGCCGGGGCTTTGCGTAAAACAAAAAAGAGGCTGTCTCAAAAGTCTGAGGCAGCCTCTTTTTATTCGGTAAGGGGATGGGACAAGTATTCATTTAAGCGATTCTCAACGCCTTCATTTTACTTTTGATACATCCTCTTTTTAATAAGCTGTAGGGGAAGGGTTCGAACCTCCACGGGGCAGTTAGTTGTAGCACAAAGTTCAGTGGTCGACCCTGGTCGCTCAGGTATTGCTACCCTTGCGGCTCTATGCTATATTTATTCTGTGATCCCCACCCCCGAGACAAGAGGGCATGTCTGCCAAAAATTTCATCACCCCACAGTATATAAGAACTTTATCAGTACTTTGATAGCACAAAGATAAGGTGAATTCGACTTTACTTAAAAATATTTTAATAAAAATTTTGAAATTATAGAAATTATTCAAATATTTGTATTATAGTTTAAATAATTACTAAAATCGATTGCAATTATGGGAGCAAAATTAAATCTCGACAAACTCGACCTGCAGATCATTGATGCCATGATGCAGGATGCAGAAATATCTTATGCCGAACTGGGTAAGAAACTATTTGTAAGCGGCGGCACCATTCATGTGCGCATTAAAAAACTACAGGAATACCGCATTGTCAAAGGTACAAGATTGAATGTAGATTTAAAACTCCTGGGTTATGATATTACCGCTTTTGTGGGTATTTATCTTGAAAAAAGTTCCCTGTACGACCAGGTGGCCAAAGACCTGCAGAATATACCGGAAATTGTACGGCTCAACTATATTACGGGAAACTACAGCATGTTTCTCGAAGTAGTATGTAAAGACATTACCCAACTCCGTAATGTGCTGCACGACCAGTTGCAGAAAATCAAAGGAATTGAACGCACCGAAACATTTATTTCACTCGAAGAAGGATTTAGCAGGAATGTGCCCGTGGCGCCGTAGAGAAAGTTGAAAGTTGAAAGTTGAAAGTTGAAAGTTGAAAGTTGAAAGTTGAAAGTTGAAAGTTGAAAGTTGAAAGTTGTGGGAAAAATGAGGATTCAAGTTAGCTGGAACTTCTCAGTATTAAATATTAAATCTTCAATATTAAATCCTCCTTATCTCTCCGCCACCGCATCTCTCAATCCATTGCCCAATAAATTAAAAGCAAGTACCAGTATCATAATAGCAAAACCGGGTACCAGGGCAAGGAATGGATTATTGGTGATGATGAAATTGTAATTCTCTTTTATCATCAGTCCCCAACTCGGCTGGGGCGCTTGTACACCGATGCCTAAAAAACTAAGGCCTGCCTCAACAATAATGGCCGTTGCAAAATTCCCGGCAGCTATCACCATCAGCGGGCCAAGAATATTTGGCAAAATATGGCGCATGATGATCCTTGCATTGCTGAAGCCAAGCGCCCGGGCAGCCTGCACATATTCCAGTTCTTTAATGGCCATTACCTGACCGCGTACCAGCCTTGCCACGCTTACCCAGAGCGTGAGTCCCACAGCAATAAATATTTGCCAAAATCCTTTGCCTACTGCCATAGTAATGGCAAAGACAAGTAACAGGGTGGGAATACTCCAGGTAACATTTACGAGCCACATGATGATATTATCCGTTTTGCCCCGGTAATAACCTGCCAGTGCTCCCAGCAATACGCCCAGTGTTAATGAAATGAGCACGGCTATTAAACCTACGGAAAGGCTTACCCGGGTACCTATGATGAGCCGGCTCAAAATATCACGTCCAAATGCATCGGTACCAAGCCAGTATTTTTTTGTAACAATAAGGTCATTGATAGGTTGTTTCCTGTTGCCTGTTATTTCGCCAATATCGTATTGCTGCAGCACGGCCGTGTCTTCATCCACGTATTTCTGTACCAGTAAATCATTTCCCTTTATTTGATAACTGCTGATGGGTACGTATTTGTATGCGGCCCGTTTTCCAAAAAATGAATTTGAGATAAAATTTTCATCCTCATTTTTTGTATCAGGAATTTTAAGGAACAGTTGTTTGAAACCCGGTTTCTTTGCCTGTATTTCGATGGTTTGCAGATCGGCATTGGGTGTATTATCGGGGGCAATGATATAGGCGAAAAGCGCCATTAAAAAACTGGCGATGATGACAGCCAGGCCTCCAAAAGCCAGCCGGTTTTTTTTAAGCTTATGCCAGGTTTGTTGCCAAAATGAAAAAGAATTGTCTTGCACGCTGTAAAATAAACTTATTCGTGCAATAGCCCCAAAACCTGGGCCGAATACTTTCTGATATCGTGGCAAAGGGCAGCATCTGCGGCAATTGATTTCCCATAAGCGGGTATCATGGCATGCAGGCGTTCCTGCCATTGCCGGCTTTCCATACGCAATGGAAAACAGCGTTTTAAAATATCGAGCATAATGGTAACAGCGGTAGAAGCGCCGGGGGATGCACCCAATAATGCAGCCAGGCTTTTATCTTTTGTACAGATAAGTTCTGTTCCAAACTCCAGTATGCCACCTTTTTCTTCATCTTTTTTAATGACCTGCACCCGCTGGCCTGCAATGGCCAGTTCCCAATCGGCCGGGTTTGCTGCTGGAAAATATTCTTTAAGGGCCGCTATGCGGTCGTCCATATTTTGGGCTACCTGTTCAATTAAATATCTAGTGAGGGGAATATTTTGTATGCCGGCAGCTACCAGCGGAACAAGGTTATCGAAACCGATCGATTTTGGCAGGTCAAGATAAGACCCCTGTTTTAAAAACTTTGTACTGAAACCGGCATAGGGCCCAAAGAGCAATTGCCTTGTTCCGTCGATCATTCGGGTATCCAGGTGTGGTACGCTCATGGGTGGTGCGCCCACGCTTGCTTTACCGTATACTTTTGCATGATGCCGTGCCGCCACAGCCGGGTTGGTACATTTGAGCCACTGGCCACTGATGGGAAAACCACCATAGCCATCGGCTTCTTCCACATCAGCTTTATCAAGCAGGGGTAAGGTGCCGCCGCCTGCGCCAATGAATACAAACTGAGCTTCTACATTCCGCCTTGTTCCGGTATTGAGATCTTTTACACTTATTTCCCAATTGCCATTGGGCAGTTTATCAATATCCCTCACTTCATGATGCAGGCAAACATTTACGCCATCCCTTTTATCAAAATGTACAAGGATGGCATTGGTGAGAATGCCAAAATTTACATCGGTTCCAATATCCATTTTAGTGGCAGCCAATGGTTCTGAAACATTACGTCCTTCTATAATGAGCGGCGCCCATTGTTTTATCACGGCAGGGTCTTCGCTGTATTTCATGCCAAAGAAAGGCGGATGCTGAATTAATGCTTCATGCCTTTTTTTTAAAAAACGTACATTTTCTGCTCCCCATACAAAACTGATATGCGGTACAGAATTGATAAATGCATGGGGATGGCTGATATAGTTTTGCCTTACCAGGTAGGCCCAGAGTTGTTTTGATTCTTCATACTGCGCAGCAATTTTTAATGCCTTGCTGATATCGATACTTCCATCTTCTTTTTGTGGGGTATAGTTAAGTTCGCAGAAGGCTGCGTGGCCGGTGCCGGCATTGTTCCAGCCATCGGTACTTTCGGCTGCAATGAGAGGAAGCCGTTCGAAAATATCTATTTCAATTTCGGGTTCCAGTTCTTTGAGCAGAACGGCAAGTGTGGCGCTCATGATACCTGCGCCGATCAGGACGATTCTTGGTTGGTCCATTATAAACAGTTCAATGGTTTAATGTTTAATAGTTCAAGGTTTGCTGCAACAACTTTTTGCTTTCTGCTATTTCAATTTTTTGCCATCGTGCAATAGCTGCAAATATTCATGAATGGATATTTCTTCTGCCCCCATACTCATTAAATGTTCAGTTGGTACCTGGCAGTCGATCAGTTTATAACCGCCGTTTTTACATAACCAGATCAGCGCTGCTTTGGAGGCATTGCTTACGAGGCTGAACATACTTTCTCCACAAAATATCTCTCCCATCTTTATGCCGTATAACCCGCCCACCAGTTTGTTTTTTTGCCAAACTTCGAGGCTTTCTGCATAGCCTTTTTTGTGCAACTCAATGTAGGCATTTTTCATGTCATCTGTTATCCAGGTGCCATCCTGGCCGGGGCGCTCTTTGTTTTTGCAGTTGCCGATCACATCTGCAAAAGCCTGGTTGGTGGTAACGGTAAAACTGCGGTCTTTTATGACCTTTTGCATGCTTTTGCTGATAATAATATTTTTCGGGTACAGCACACAGCGGGGATTTGGGGCGTACCAGCAAATAGGTTCTCCTTCGCTGTACCAGGGAAAAATGCCGTTGGCATAAGCAAGCAATAATCTTTCTGTACTCAGATCCCCGCCAATAGCCAGTAAGCCGCTTTCGTTGGCAAGTGAGGGATGGGGAAAGCTGAGCTCGTTTGTGAGTTGAAAGATCATTAATGGATGATTATAAATCTAAGCTATACAGAACGTTGATATTTATGATTGATAAGATCAATTATGAAAAAATCTGTGTTGATCATGACAATCATATTTATCTGCGTTCCTATTTTACCAACCTGTTTTTCCATTCATACTTCCCAAATTTTCCTAAAAACCCTGCCACTACCGTGTAAAAGATATGAAAAGGCTTTGCCAACGGAAACCAGCATAATAAAATTCTTTTATTGAAAAACCCTGCAACAGGGTAAAGGAAAAATAATTCAACAGCAGTTTTTAATAAAAGCAAGAGCAGCCAATTTTTAAACAGGGTCCAGTTACCGGATAATGCAGCCCAAAATGGCAAGATCAGCATTAAAAGGTTAACCAGGTAAACCAATAGCAGTACCATGAATATCCTTTTATCATCGTACTTATCTGCCTTGCTGGCCCAGCGGATGCGCTGGTTCAAAAATTCTTTCAGGTTTTTTGCCGCTGCCGTATGTACAATTACTTCTTTTGATTTCAGGTAGTAGACGCTTTCGGGTGTTTTTTTATAGATTTTGTGCATCAGCAGCATGTCGTCGCCGCTGGCAATATGGTCGATACCCTCGAAGCCATTAACTGCATTAAAGGCCGCTTTGGTATACGCCAGGTTGGCGCCATTGCACATAGAATGGATTTTCTTGTACACAGAAGCACCTGTAATTCCCTGCATGGTCATAAAGTCTAAAGCCTGGAATATTTCTATAAAGCGGTTGCTGCAATGTATACTTACCGGCATCACCATGAAATCAGCCTTTTTCTCCTGGTAAAATGCCGAGATGGTCCTGAGCCAGTTTGGGGGAACTAAGCAATCGGCATCAGTTGTAACTATAAGTTCGCCGATGCTTTGCTGTATGCCAATTTCAATGGCTTTCTTTTTGTAAGAGTTTATGGCGGTAGTGCCAATGGTATCTTTCAGCGAAATAACTTTTACGCCGCTGAAAGAAGCGGCAATTGCGGCTGTATTATCTTCGGAATGGTCATCCACTACCAGGATCTCAAAAAATTCTTTTGGGTAAGTTTGGTCCATCAGGCTGCTGAGCAGTGCAGGCAGGCGGGATGCCTCATTGCGTGCCGGAATGATGACCGATAAAAAAGGGAAATTGGATAATGGCAATGGTTCAAATACGGGTGCCGCTTTCCATCCCATGTAATAATAAAGCAGCAATACTGAATAAGTAATGAGCAGGGATATGCATATGTAAAAAGCGATCGGCAGCATTTTGAAACCATAAATATAACATGATAAAAAAAATCAGGTCAGCTTATTTTTTTGCGCATACTGCAATATATATGCTTTCAGGAAATCGTTATGGGCTTCAATAGACATTTGGGGCAGGTGTTCCAGTTGCCTGAAATGCGGCCAGCCAGTATCATCCACCCATATGAGTTCATAATATTTCGCTGGAGCCAGTATGGTACAGATGGCCATCTGTTTTAAATTTTCCTTTTCCGGCGCTGTTAATTTTTTAGGAGGCATGCCCGCCTCAAGGATGCCAATAAAAACAAGTATATCATCAAGAGAGGGCTGCTGGCCGAATCTTTCTGTAAAATTTAATTCCATTTGCAGCCATAGCTGCTCATTAAATGGGGGCGGAATCATAACATAAAGGTACAACAGCTTGATTTTGGCCGCGTTAAATTCTGTCTGCCTTCTTTTTTCCCTGGGCTGCAAAAAGCGGATCAAAATAAATTTTAAAATATGAAAACTATTTATATCTTTATGGTTGCATAAACAACTATATGCCAAACAACCAATTTAAGAAAGGCGAATTATACAGCTTCATTACAGGAAAGGCAAGTACGGCTATAGCAAGAAGGTTGCAGAAAAATTTCAAGCAGAGCGGGATCAATATCAGCATAGAGCAATGGAGTGTATTGTATCATTTATGGAAAGAAGATGGTATGAGCCAGCAACAGCTCTGCGATGCCACATTCAGGGATAAGCCAAGTATTACAAGGCTGGTTGACAACCTGGAAAAATTAAAGCTGGTGAAGCGGGTGGCAAGTAAGGATGACAGGCGGATCAATATGATCTACCTGACCCCTGAGGCACAAAAATTGCAGGAACAAACCATGATGGTGGCCAGCCAAACCCTCAATGAAGCACTGGAAGGGGTTACAAACGGGCAGGTGGAAATTGCCAAGGAAGTGCTGCAGATGGTATATGAAAACCTGAGCCCTCCCACCCCTAAAGCGGGCGTTTAAACAGCGCATGCATAAATTAAAATTCAACTTTTAAAAAAATAAAATGAACACCACACAAACCACACAAACACTAAAAGGTGGCGAATGGCTGATCAAAGAAAGCAGCCCGTTTGAAACTTTTACGCCGGAAGATTTTAATGAAGAACAACGGATGGTAAAAGAGATGTGCCTGCAGTTTTTGAATACGGAGGTACTGCCTGCCATTGACCGGATTGATAAATTGGAAGCCGGCCTGATGCCTGCACTTATGGAGAAAGCCGGTGAGCAGGGGCTTTTGGGGGTATCTGTTCCAGAAGACCTGGGCGGATTGGGAAAAGATTTTATCACCTCCACGCTGGTGAATGAAGGCCTGGGTGGTGGTTTTTCGTTTAGTGTGGCCATTGCAGCGCATACAGGAATTGGATCATTACCCATTTTATATTTTGGTACCGAAGCACAAAAACAAAAATATATACCCAAACTGGCAAGCGGAGAGTGGAAAGGCGCTTATGGTTTAACCGAGCCCAACAGCGGCAGCGACGCTCTGGGAGCAAAAACATCTGCCAAATTAAGTGATGATGGAAAATATTATTTACTCAATGGTCAAAAATGCTGGATTACCAATGGTGGTTTTGCCGATGTATATACCGTGTTTGCAAAAATAGACGGCGATAAATTTACAGCATTTATTGTGGAACGTGGTATGGAAGGTTTTACACAAGGACCAGAAGAACATAAAATGGGCATCAAAGGTTCGTCTACCGTTCAATTGTATTTCCAGGATTGCAAAGTGCCGGTAGAAAACCTGCTTGGCGAGGTGGGCAAAGGCCATATCATTGCATTTAACATCCTCAATATTGGCCGACTCAAATTATGCGCCGCTGCATTAGGTGGTGCAAAACTTTCTGTTGATACTTCTGTTCAATACGCCAACACTCGTGAACAGTTTAATACCCCTATTGCAAATTTTGGAGCCATCAAGTACAAGCTGGCGCAAATGGCTATACGTACATGGGTGAGCGAAAGTGCACTTTATCGCACAAGCAAATGGATAGAAGACAAGGAAACAGAACTGGAAGAAGCGGGAAAGCCTTTTAACGAAGCTGTTTTGGGCGGCGCAGAAGAGTATGCCATTGAATGTGCCATGCTGAAAGTGGATGGCAGCGAGGTGCTCGACTATGTTGTAGATGAAGGGGTGCAAATACATGGCGGCAACGGTTTCAGCGATGAATACCTTATCAGCCGTGCATACAGAGACAGCCGCATCAACCGCATTTACGAAGGTACCAACGAAATAAACAGGCTGCTGACTGTTGATATGATGCTGAAACGTGCCATGAAAGGTAAACTCGATTTAATGAGCCCTGCCATGGCAGTAAGCAAGGAACTGATGAGCATACCCGATTTTGGAAACGAAGAGGAAGGCGCTTACGCTGCGGAGAAGAAAGCTATTGTAAATATGAAAAAAGCGATCCTGATGACAGCCGGCGCTGCGGTACAAAAACTGATGATGAACCTGCAAAACGAACAGGAGATACTGATGAATATTGCCGATATGGCCATTCTTACTTTTAATGCAGAAAGTGCATTACTTCGGGTGATGAAAATGTCAGACAAAAATGGCGAAGCAGCTGTGTCATTGCAGGCAGATATGCTCCGTTGCTACCTGAACGATGCACTGGATGCAGTTAATAAAAATGGCCGCGATGCCATTAATGCATTTGCCGAAGGAGATGAACAGCGGATGATGCTGCTGGGGTTGAAACGTTTTACCAAGGCCGCACCATTTAATGCCAAAGATGCAAGAAGGAGAATTGCCGATAATATGATTGCAGAGAATAAATATTGTTTTTAACAGGTCTGACCCTCCGGGTCTGACCTGTTAAATCCGGGTCTGGCCAGGATAAATTTGTACGGGTTGTTTTAGAAATAAAAAGGCCGCCGTGTAAAAGCTGCGGTTTTTTGTTTTGATGCCTGATCTAACTATCCTGCATTTGATATCTGTTTCTATAGCTGCTGGCAGTAAAGTTGTACGCAACGCTCCATGTGGTTAATAAATGTATTGCAGCATTTTTTTTCTTGAAATAGTTTTTTAAAAAATCACTTGCCTTTACGCAGGTTATACATCTCCTTTTTAATTGTTTCGTTTTCTTTTTTTAATTCTTTAATGGCTTCAATTAGATAGGGTATCAGTCCGCTGTAGTTCACACTCATGATCCCTTCGCTGTCTGTATTCACCAGTTCGGGCATTAGTTTTTCTATTTCCTGCGCAATTAATCCTGTTTGCATCGATTTATCCCTGCTGTTATCTATCCAGTTGTAATGATATCCGTTGAGCGAAAGGATTTTTTGAAGGCTGTTTTTTACAGTTATTATATTTTTTTTAACCGGGAATCACTGTTTTGGGCGAGGGTGCCGCCAATCGTAAGATTTCCAGTTTGCCCAAGTGTCATCCTGGTAGTATTATCAAACGTTCTCCACTGGTATTCATCGTCCGTGCCAAATGTCCTGAATTTCATGCTGCCGTCATACACAATATTGGCATAATCTGTTGAAGCCCCAGCTGATTCCAGCCTTATATGTGAATCAAAAGAGGCGGGCAAGCTGCCTTTTAAATGCAGTAAAGCCTGTGGCCTGCTGTTGCTTACATTAATACCTGTATATGAATTTTTTAAAATGGTAAAGGTATTTCTAGCATTAGTGTTTGATGTGCCATTTCCAACTATAAACAATGGGTCGTTATTAACCCAGCTTGTTGGGTTGCTGCCGCTAATTGAATCATTGTAGCTGCCAATTGTTAGAGAAGCAAAGGCGTTAGCATAGGTAACCAGACCCATTGCTGTCGAAAAACTCCCCTCTGAATGTGCAGACCATCCCATTGCGGTTGAGCTAAGCCCGGAAGCAAACGTATTTTGCCCTAAGGCATTTGAGTTATTTCCCGTTGCATTCGTAGAAAGCCCCATGGCAGTTGAAGCAGTGCCTTTAGCTTTTGTATTTCGACCACTTGCAAATGAATAGTTTCCAATACTATCCTTATTCCACTCCGTTAAATAAATACTCCCCACCCTGAACGCCGCCTTATCCGGGTACCACATCATCCTTGCACCCGCACCGGTTACCGGGGGATTACCGGGCGTGGCAGGCAATGTAAGTGCACCTGTAAACACAACACTGCTGTCTTTCACATGCAGCATGTCTTGTGGTACTGTGGTGTTAATGCCCACCCTGCCGTTTTGGGCAAATAAAGAAGAATTGATCAGCAGTAATACAAGCCAAAGCAGTTTCGTCATAAACATATAATTTATTTTTTGATACAAAAATTAACAATTGATTCCACGGAAATAATATTCTAAAAGCATTTATTTTTTTTCGGGTTTAGTATAATCTTACTTACCAAGAATAAAAAAAAGCACACCCGGGTCTGCCTGTAAAAAAGTTCCCGGTTCCAGCCTGATGCTGTATATGGAAGTACTGAACCTAACTACAGGGTAATGCGGGCGGCCACCGGGGATCACCACATTGGAAGCCTGGTTGGGCACCACAGCATCTGCCCAGTTCGCCGGGTTTTCCCATTCATCATTGAGGTTGCCCGTCCAGTACACATCAGAAAAGGCGGAACCGGTTCCATGCCCATCCTGATTGCCACCAATAAATATGTTATTGCTGCCCGATGACAAATAGAGAATGCCTGCATATCCATCCTGCATGCCGCCGCCGAATATAAAATTGTTAGCCTCCTGAAGATGCGGGAGATAAGCATGCCCGTCAAAACTGCCTCCGGAAAAGATAAGATTATTGCCGGCCGAAAGATAGAGAAGGGCTGCATGGCCATCCTGGTCACTACCAGAAAAAATAAGATTATTTCCAGGCGAAAGGAAATGGCTGGCTGTATGGCCATCGAAATCTGCTCCTGAAAAAATATGATTGTTTGCAGCTGTAATCAAAGCAATGACCGAATGACCATCACCCGTTCCGCCGGCCATGACATTGTTGTTTGCAGAACTAAGCATGATAGATATCCCCGCATAGCCATCGCCATCTGCCCCGGTAAAAACAAAGTTGTTTCCCAAACTGATGAATGACCTGAAAGCAGAACCATCATTTATTCCTCCCGAAAAAATTCCGTTGTTTATATTGCTTAAATAAATGCAGCTCCCCGAAGATCCATCGGCTATACTACCGCTGAACACTGCATTGTTTTGTTGCGATATGTACCGTAAGAGAGAAACACCATCATTATTGCCACCCCGGAATATGGTATTGTTAAGCGTGTTGGTTGTATAAGCATCCTTTGTTTCACCATCGGCAATACCACCCGTGAATACAGCATTGTTTCGTTGCGAAATATATTTTAGCCGGGAAAATCCGTCATTGATGCCGCCACGAAAAATGGCATTCTGACCCATGGCTGTTTGAAAAAAAGCCAACAACAAAGCTATTCCCGGTAAAAAATACTTTATCCGCATTTATTTAGAATGAAGTTCTTACGAGCCTTCCGCCTCTCACGGAAGAACGGGTTGTTGTGCCATCCACCATATTGATACGGCTCCGGTCAGAAATCCGGTAGCTGTTTATTCCATTGGAGCCATCAAGTGCACCGCCTCTTCTTGAGTAATCGGTAAGGCTCAGGTTGGCAATATCACAATCGCCGGCAACGTTTAATGCGCCATTTCCATGCAAACCGGTAAAAGTTCTTTGGGCGGAGCTGCCAATTCCTACCACCTGTTCTTCAGCATTTCCGCTCATTTCCATAATGCCCCAATAGGTGGCGCCTGTTTCTTCCCGGGTTTTATTTGTGGCGCTGGCGGCAAAAAAGCCACAACGGAGCGGCCTTGCTTGTCCGGGATTTCCACCAGTTGTAAATGATGAATTATAGTTTCCGTTGGCAATGCAAAGGCCACTGCCTGTTTCGTTAGGTAAACCGGCATTGGTAATATTATTAGTATTGATGGCACCACATCCCGTTGAAAGCCCCCATGCTGCCTCATCTACCAACGCTGCATCAATGCCCCGGCAGGCTTTTTCAAATTCAAGTTCAGTCATGGGACGCAGCCCGGCCCAGTCGGCATAAGCACAAAGGTCGGCCCAACTCAAAAAATTACAGGCACGATCGGGAGTACTGGTAATATAAAGTTCCGGAGCAGCGCCTGTATTACTGATGGTATGCCCGGTTACACCATTTTGATTGGGGAACCGGTTGCTGGCCTGGGTGGCAGTAAGTTTGTTTAAAAAATCACAATATTGTTGCATGCTGATTTCATACTTCATACTGTAGAATGGATTAAACCCTTTTGGAAATGCCGCTGGCAGCGTTTGAAAGGTTAGGTTATCAAAATCATCGCTGGTATTGCTGCGGCTGCCAAGGTTTGTAGTGATGAGACCGCCAAGGTTAATGAGGGCTTCGCTTGTAACTTGAAACGGGTTGATTGTAGAGCCCTGGCTAAACTGCCGGAGTGTGCCATTTGTACTGGCATCGCCTGCATAAAATGCACCCTGGTTCACATGTACCATTTCAACAGCAAAAACGCAAATTTCCACCCGGTCGTTATCGGAAATAGTGGTGCCGTAGTTAAGCTGTAACTGTAGCCCTGTATAGGAAACATTTCCAATGCCATTTGCCGTTCTGTAAATAACGGCTCCCCTTGAATCCGGCGATATTTCAATGGTAGAGCCGGCAGGCGTTACAAAACCTGTTAAGTTAAGCAGGCCGTGCGACCAGTTGGCTTGCGTGCGGGCCTTGAATTTTACAAAGATCCAGGCTGCATCATAGTTACTTTCAAAAGTACTCGTACGCCAACTGTTATCCCAGGCAATATCAAACTGCACCTGGTAAGTGTTGTTGGTTGAATTTTGGCCAGTAAGTACGAGGTTGGTTACAGAAATATTATTTGCATTGGCTGCAAAGTTTGTTACCAAAACTAAAAGCAAAATTGAGGATAACCTTTTCATGTTATGAATTTTAGAGAAAATTTATAAAAGTTTTACTGTTGTATCCAGTACTTAGATCCGGCCTGGCAATTGAATGAGCAGGTTGCCCGTTTATTTAGCCCAGAAAACCCTGGAGGCTCAATACTGCTCAGCATCTTCTGTTCAAAACAATTATTGATCACTGTTTGATAAAACCGGCGCTGCTGTTCAGCTCCCCATCGCTCAGCTGCATATTGTATTTTCCACTCGCCAATCCGCCCAAATTTAAACGTATAGGCAAGACATTAGGAACTGCAGTTGACAACACAAGCCTGCCCTTTGCATCAAATACATTTACCAGCACAGTTTTTTGTTTCCCGGTAAAATTGATCAGTATGTAATTTGATGCCGGATTGGGATAAACGCTAATGGGATTACCAAAACCTTCAAACAGTACCTTTTTAATATTGCTGTAAGTAAACTGGCCGTCCCGGTCGGCCTGTTTCAGGCGGTAAAAATTTAAACCTTTATGCGGGGTCCTGTCTTCGAAGCTGTAAGATTTTGTACCACTGCTATTGTACGATGCAACCGTGCCAATTTTTTCAAAACTACTTCCGTCTTTACTCCGCTCCACATCAAAATGAGACGTATTTATTTCGTTTTCTGTTTTCCAGGCAACCAATACATTTTGTTGATTTTTATACAGATCAAATTTTAATAGTGTTAGTGGTACAGCGCCCGTTACCATTATGGTATCAAAAGCAAATAAACCCCAGTCATTTTTTGTGCGTATGGCTATAAAATGTTGACCTTGCGATATACCTGCTGGTAGCGGCAACACAAAATTTTGATTAAAGCTTTGCCCGCCGGGTATAGTAAATGGTGTGCCATTGCCAACACCCGGGTCTGTATCAATAAAGAACTCTGCATCCGTCATACCAGCGCTATTATTAGTTTGTGTGCTTATGTAAAAACCCCTGTTTTCAAACAAGCCCCATTTGCCGTTGGCATCTTTGGTACGTATAGCTACAAAATGAAAACCAGGTGATAGTGATGTGGTGGATACCGAAGCTACAAATGTTGGATTTGGCCCAGGTGTTATTGGCGTTATGGCTGTTCCATTCCCTACACCGGGGTCGGCATCAACAAAAAATTCGGCAGCTACAATATTGCCTGAGTTGGTTGTTGATGTTGAAATATAAACCCCCCTGTTTTCGTACAAACCCCATTTGCCATTGGCATCTTTGGTACGTATAGCTACAAAATGAAAACCAGGTGATAGCGATGTGGTAGGAACTGTAGCTACAAATGTTGGATTTGGCCCAGGTGTTATTGGCGTTATGGCTGTTCCATTCCCTACGCCGGGGTCGGCATCAACAAAAAATTCGGCGGCTGTTATATTACCTACATTGGTTGTTGATGTTGAGATATAAAACCCCCTGTTTTCGTACAAACCCCATTTGCCATTGGCATCTTTGGTACGTATAGCTACAAAATGAAAACCAGGTGATAGTGATGTGGTAGGAACCGTAGCTACAAATGTTGGATTTGGCCCGGGAGTAATTGGCGTTATGGCTGTTCCATTCCCTACGCCGGGGTCGGCATCAACAAAAAATTCGGCGGCTGTTATATTGCCTACACTGGTTGTTGATGCAGAGATATAAAAACCCCTGTTTTCGTACAAACCCCATTTGCCACTCACATCCTTTGTACGTATAGCTACAAAATGAAAACCAGGTGATAGTGATGTGGTAGGGACTGTAGCAACAAATGTTGGATTTGGCCCGGGAGTAATTGGCGTTATTGTTGTTCCATTCCCTACACCGGGATCGACATCAACAAAAAATTCGGCAGCAACTATTGTTTGGGCATTGGCAGATACATAGCTGCACCAGGCTATTAAAAATAACATTATTTTTTTCATGTTAACTCATTTTAATTGTTTAAAAAAGAGAAAACATTAATTACTAATTCTGGCATCTACATTAATTGTTACATTACCGCCTGCAGGCACTGTTGGGGATATTACGTTCATACTAAAAATACGGGGCAGGCGGCTGTTGCGGCTATTAGCCCAGTTAAGGCTGCCTACCGCATCAAAAAAGAATCCCATATCTTTTCCATCGCTGCCGGTATTGTTTGCTGGACCAGCAGCAATAGTAAAATCAGAAATGGAGGAAGCTGTTCCTGCATTTACAGCAGCCTGGTTTGCCATTTGGGGGTCCTGGTTATCTACATTTCCACCGCCATCTACGTTGCTGTTCACTGTCCAGGGAATTGCTGGAGCTGTAGAACCAGCCGGATAAAAGGTAATGTTATTGTTATAAGTGCTGGATGAAATACTATTGGACGCATTGCGCCTTACAAAAATATTATTGACAAAAGTTAAGAAGCGGTTGTTACTACTTGTAGCTATATTTCTAACACCAGACCCTGCTCCATACCAAAGGTTATGATTAAACATTACATTTACTGAATTAAAGAAGCCATTAAAATTACCATCTCTTACAGTACCATTTTCAAAAAAACTATTATTTTGGAAGATAAAATTTTGATAAGTACTTGTTGTAGATGCATCAACAGAGGAATTGTCAAAAATATTTCCTTCAAATAAGTATCCAGTATAGGTAGTACCACCTTGACTAATTGCAATAGAGCCGCTAATAAAATGATTCCGGATAAAACGAAGGTTGTCTGGTTTTGCACTATTAATTATAAGAGTAGAACCACCTACAATTACTAAACCCTGATATTCTGAATTGGCACATGTTGCACCAGTAACTGTCCAGCCTTGTATTTGTGCGGTAAATGGCAGGTTTTTATCTGGTGCCCAGCCGGGGCCAATAATGGTTAGTTGTTTATTGGTTTGTGTAAATGCCGCATAAGTGTTGGGGCTGCCGTGCACATAAATAGTATCGCCGGTGGCGGCTGCATTTACGGCAGCCTGTATGGTATTGAACTGTGCCAGTGTAGATGGCGTGTTGCTTACGGTGTGAACGATGGAAAACCCATTCAGGGTGCCCGCTAATAAAACTAATGTGAATAACTGTTTCATTTTATTGATTTATTTAGTTGATGAATAGTAATGAATGAATAATTGCCTTTACCCGGGATACTGGATTTTAAAATGCATCGCCGGATGCCGGTTACTGACTTGAAAAATTTCAGAACAGGAGATCCAATAATGCCCATTTTTTACTGAGACAGGATTTTTGTTTTTTAAAGCTGTATAGGGTGTGTTTTATGGGAAAGCACTCAGGAGTATACCTGCTTCCTTCATAAATTCCTGAAAGCCCTGCTCTGCGGCGGGGTCTGTGATGAAGCTGTTAATAAAACCGCTCTTTTTAAATTTTTTCATAAATGAAATTCTTTAGATTTTTAAAAAAGAGCCTGAACACTGGTGCAACTTATGTCATGCATTTAACAAAAAAGGGAAGAATGAGCCGGCGGCAAGCCTAATGAGCCGTTGGCTTGGCTGGTTGAGCGGGTTAATATCCTATTCTGTAGGCAGGTAAATAGTAACATGGGTCCCTGCGGCTTCACCGCCTGCAGTAAAAAGATCCGTAATTTTTATTTGTGGGAGCGGGTTTTGTTCTTTTTGAAGAAGCTCCATTCTTTTTTGGGCAATGGCCATACCATAACTTTTATGCCCCGGGCTTTTTTGTTTTTCAAGTTCAGCGGCTTTTTTTCGGCCAACCCCATTATCCTGTACAATGCACTTAATGAAGGAGCCCTCTTTTTGGAAAGTCAGCTCGAGTTTACCAGCAGCGTCTTCGGGCATATTCATGATGCCATGCCAGATGGCGTTTTCTACATAGGGCTGTATGATCATGCCCGGCACTTCATAGAAGTCTGTTTGCATGCCGGGTTCTATCAGTATTGTGAATGAAAATTTATTGTTGAGGCGCTGCTGTTCCAGTAAAATATATTTTTCGAGCATGTAAATTTCCTCATCCAGCCCAAGTTTTGTTTTAGTGGAGTTATCGAGCACGCTGCGCATGAGTTCAGAAAAATGCTGCAGAAATTCCATGGCTTTATCTTTTTCCTTTTTTAACACATATTTCTGTATGGAATTCATGCAATTGAAAATAAAATGCGGGTTCATTTGAGCGCTGAGTGCCGCAAGCTGCACTTCTGCTATTTGCCGGTCGGCGGCATTGATTTTTGACTGCAGTAACTCATTTTTTTGCAATTCATCTATCAGTTGCTTTTGTGCAATATTTACTTTTTTTTCAATAAAAATAGTTTTGTAAATAAGCCCGGTATTGAGCAAAAGCAATTCCATTAAAACAGCTATTTCCAGCCCGTAAAAGACCAGTGGGTTGCCAAGGCCCATTTTGGGAAGAAACAAAGAAATGATCGGCCCGGCCACCCCACCCAGCGCAATTAGCAGGCCGCCTGCCAGAAGGAAATTATTAAGCGGATCCTTCTGCAAATACAGTTTTGCGAATATGAATATTGACTGCAGAAACAGGATAAATGCCAGGGGTAAGAAAATAGATGATTGCAGATGTTCAGACAGGTTAAGTAGAATGGCGAGTAAAAAAAATGCAACTGCAGCAACAAAACAGATCTCCAGTACAAACACCTGCTTTTTAATTTTTAATAAGTGTTTTACTTCAATGAAATTTTTCCCGAAATGAATATACATCCAGAAGCCAAATAAGTTTAGTGGTTTATTTAGCAAGGCAGATAAATCAGGGTGAAAAAGGTAAAGTTTTGTGAAACCTATTTCTTGTTCCAGGTTGTTGTATAGAAATACCGAAATAGAAACGATATAAAGAAAATAGTGAAAATATTCTTTGCGCTTGTAAATGTAGAGCTGTACCAGAATAAAAAGGCACTGAAAAAGCGAAATGCCTACAAATAACTGGTGTAAGAATCCTGCTGACAACATTTTTTATAATTGGGTTAACTTTTGAAGGAGTTCATCCCTTTTGGCCCTTGCCACATCAAGACAGATTCCATGCGGAAGCTCCACCATGGTGCCATCGGATTTGTTAATCCGAATTATGTGGTCCATATTAATAAGATAAGAATGGTGTATTCGGAAAAAATTCGGCTGCTGCAAAATCGTTTCAAATTCCTTAAGTGTTTTAGATGCCATGATCTTACTGCCGTCGGCAAGGCAGATACGGGTATAATTGCTTTCTGCAATACAACAGGTTACCTGGGCAAACTTAATCACTTTAATATCATCGGTTGTATTTATAAGAAAACGGGAGGCTTCTTTTGATGAATTAAGTTGTTCATTCAGCACATTTACCTGTAACGCTTTTTGGAGCTGGCTGGTTTTTAGCCTGGCTTTTTCAAGGGCATCCGCAAGTTTTACTGAAGATACCGGTTTCATTAAATAAGCCAGGGCGCTGCATTCGATTGCTTTTATAGCATAATGGCCATAAGCGGTGCAAAAAATGATTTCAGGCAGTGGTTCTTTAAGGTGTTTAAGCAGTTCAAACCCGTTTCCACCGGGCATTTCTATATCAAGGAAAATAATGTCGGGATTATATTTTTTAATGATGGCAGCGCCGTCTTTAATATTGGCCGCGGTACCGGCAATTTCTATATCGCCGTGATTTTCTTTCAGCATCAGTTCCAGCACTTCCCGGCTGTTTGTTTCATCATCAATGATACATACTTTTAACATACTTTATTTTTTAAGCGGCTGAAATAAACAGGGTAACCCTGGTGCCGGCGGGTTCATCTTTTTCAAAAAGGTCTTCTATGACCACTTCTGGTATCTGTTCTTTCTCCATTTTTAAAAGTTCCAGCCTTTTTTGAGAAATGGCCATTCCATGACTATGGTGTCCGGCAGCTTTTTCTTTTTGAAGGCCAACGGCCACTTTCCGGCCAACCCCATTATCCTCGATATTGCAGACGATAAATTTATCCAAATTACTGAATTTAACGGTAAGCATTCCTTTGTTATTTTCAGGCAGGTTCATCAGGCCATGCCAAATGGCATTTTCTATATATGGCTGAATTAGCATACCGGGAATTTCCAGGAAATCGGCCTGGAGTTTTTTGTCAATTAGAAAACTATAGGAAAAGCGGTTATTGAGGCGCTGTTGTTCCAGTAACACATATTTTTCCAGCATTTTGATCTCATCGCCGAGCGGTAGTTTTGTTTTAGTGGAGTTGTCGAGAACGATACGCATCAGTTCTGAAAAGTTTTGCAGGAAAATAAGGGCTTTTTCTTTTTCATTTTTCAGGATATACTTCTGGATAGAATTCATACAGTTAAAGATAAAGTGAGGGTTCATCTGTGCGCTAAGTGCAGTAAGTTGTACCTCTGCCAGCTGCTTGTCAAGCAAAGCTTTTTCCTGGATTTCCCTGTGTATTTTATATCCCACTGCAGCTGAGAAGAAAACAATATCAGCAAAAAAACCAAAGATGGTGTAAGTAATGGATGCCAGTACAAAACTGTCGGGCGCCAGTGCATACATGAAAGTGGACAGCCCCCCCAAAAAAATAATACTTATGGCCCCGGCGCCAATATATTTGTAATACGTTAACTGCCTGTTTTTTATCACTTTCAGCAGGAAAAGAAAACCGGCTACCAGCAGGTAAGCCCGTATCAGCATAAATAGAATAGTTTGAACCGTATTTCCGATTTCAGAATCATAGAAGTAATACTGGAGCAGGATGGGGCATATAATGATATAGATTGCCGTGATATAGGGAACAATCCTGGTAAACGTATAAGCCAGTTTTTCCTTGTTTCTGTCAACAGAAAGAGCATTGCCAACAAACCTGATGTAAAATGCAAATGTTGTCATCTGGAGTATTTCATCAACACTTACCCGTTCAAACATCGGGTGATGACGGTTTGGATAAAGGGATCGGGCCAATAAGTAAATGACCATAAAAAAAAGATAGGTACTGTAAGTGGCCAGCAATTTTGTTTTAAGGTGCAGGTATAATATCAGGTGATATAACCAGGCCATTAATGCCACCCCAAATACGGCAATGATGATGGTATGATTGATATTTGTGATAATAACGTTGCTTCCTTTTTAAGTTTTTCAAGTACCGGTTTTCCCTGTGCACTAAGGCAAAAATTATTTTTAAAAACACTATAATACACTATTCTCCTTTTTTTAAAGCCGGCACTTAGCCATATAGCTGGCAGGGTGAGCCATTGGCAGTTTTGTTGAGTATAATAGTTATAGAAAGTAAAAATGGTTATGAACTGGTCTGACCCTCCGGGTCTGACCAATGTAAATTTGTACGGGTTGTTTTAGAAATAAAAAAGGCCGCAGTGTAAAAGCTGCGGTTTATTGTTATTGAAATATCATTATGATCAGACCCGGAGGGTCAGATCATCAATTATTCAGCATTAATGGCATCACCAGCATCAGCAGATCCTCTCCTTCTTCCTGCTCAGTGGGTTTAATGATACCGGCCTTGGTGGGGGTGCTCAGTTCCATGTTCACTTCGTTGGTATCGGCACCGTTGAGCATTTCTATCAAAAATTTTGCATTGAAAGCGATCTGCAGGTCTTCGCCATCGTACTTGCAGGCCATGCGTTCGTTTCCTTCAAAGCTGAAATCAACATCCTGGGATGCCAGTTGCAGTTCGCTTCCGCTGATGCTCAGCGCCACCTGGTTGGTGCTCTTGTTGCTGAAAACACTTACCCGGCGCAGGGCATTCTGAAAATCACCGCGGCTGATGGTCATTTTATAGGGATTGTCAGATGGGATCACCACTTTATAATCGGGGAAACGGGCATCTATTAAACGGCAAACGAGCTCTGTGCCGCCATGCACCACAAAGAGGTGGTTGCTGTTATAAGATATCTGCAGTTCATCCTCATTATCGGGCAATGCACTTTTTAATAAGTTCAAAGGTTTTTTAGGTACGATGAAAGAATGCTTTTCCGGGCAGCTAACCTTCTTATAACTGAGTTTTACGAGCCTGTGGGCATCTGTAGCCACAAAGCTGATGCTTTTTTTGTCGAGTTCAAAAAACACACCCGTCATGGCCGGGCGAAGGTCATCGTTGCTTACGGCAAATATGGTTTTATTGATGGCCGTAACAAGCTGGCTCGATGTCATGGTAAAACTGCTGGCATCGTCGGCAGCCGGTTCTTTGGGAAAATTATCGGGGTTTTCGCCCATCACTTTGTACTTACCATTGTCGCTGGTGAGTTCCACCCCAAAATTTTTATCAATGTTGAACGTGAGGGGCTGCTCCGGGATATTCTTTAAAGAGTCGAGCAGGATCTTTGCAGGTATACAAACCTTGCCACTGTCTTTGGCTTCAATATCAAGGTGCACTTTCATAACGGTTTCCAGGTCGGTGGCCGTAACGGTAAGTTTGTTTTTTTCTATTTCAAACAAAAAATCTTCTAAAATGGGTAAAACCGTATTGGCATTGATAACGCCGCTGATCTGCTGCAGTTGTTTCAGTAAAGCCGAAGAGGAAACGATGAACTTCATAAAGATTGTTTAATTAAAAACCAAAGATAAATTATTGCTTTTAAAGGCCGGAAAGATAGGTATTTTTTAATTATGCCCAAGGATTGCACAGCCCTGGCGGTACAATTTTCCGGGCCGGGCGGCTTTTAGCTTTTCCGGCCTAATCGTATTAAATTGCAGTCATGCGCCCGCTCAATATAGGTACAGAAAAGGCCCTGCAGAAAATTAAGCATTACTGCGCCTACCAGGAGCGCAGCCATGCCGAGGTAAAGGAAAAGCTATATGGATTTGGCTTGTATAAAGCCGAAGTGGAAACCTTGCTGGCACAGCTGGTGGAAGAAAATTACCTCAACGAGGAGCGTTTTGCCCGGGCTTTTGCCGGGGGTAAGTTCCGCATGAAGGGCTGGGGAAGGCAAAAGATTAAATACGAGCTTAAGCTTAAAGCTGTAAGCGACTATTGCATCCGTAAGGCGCTTGAAGCCATTGATGAAGCAGGTTACAACAAAACACTGCAAAAGCTGGCCCGGGAGAAACTGGCTTCGCTTAAAGGGGAAAAGAATATTTTTATAAAGAAGAAAAAGCTGCAGCAATACCTTTTACACAAAGGGTATGAAACAAACCTGGTAAATGAAATTGTAAATAATATTTAATGGCAGAAGACCTCCATATCATCAAAGGAACAAAAGAAGATCAGTACCGGGCTTTATTGCCACAGGTAAGCGCCCTACTCGAAGGAGAACCCGACCTGGTAGCCAATATGGCCAATATGGCGGCTGCGCTTAAAGAACAGTTTGGCTGGCTCTGGGTGGGATTTTATCTTGTAAAGGGAGACGAGCTGGTGCTGGGTCCGTTCCAGGGGCCGGTGGCCTGTACAAGAATTAAAAAAGGCCGGGGTGTTTGTGGTGCCTGCTGGCAACAGGAAAAAACATTACTGGTGCCCGATGTTGAAAAATTTCCGGGGCATATTGCCTGCAGCAGTTTATCGAGGTCAGAGATCGTGGTTCCTGTTATGAAAGATAATATAGTGATCGGTGTACTGGATGCAGACAGCACCGAGCTTAACCAGTTTGATGAAGTGGATAAAAAATACCTGGAGGTAATGCTGCAATTGATTTTGTAGCTACGAAATATACGACTCCACGAAATAGCAGATTTATAGATCCTGGTAAGTATAATTGATAAAGGTTTCAATTGAGCAGGGCGGGTTCGGCTTTCAAAGGGGTTTCGCAGCAATTTCATATAAGCTTTCTAATCTGTGTTCTTTGCCTTAGCCGTATCATCTTTCCAGCCCCATAAATACCTGCAGGCGTAAGTACGGTATGGGCTCCATTTTTCTGCAATGGCGGTCATCTTTAGTTTCATTTTCTTTTTATCTGTGGCGTCCAGTTTATAAAGCCTGGTCATGGCCTGTTGAATGCCCAGGTCATCCACCGAAAAAATATCCTCACGGCCGAGGGTGAACATCAGGATCATTTCGGCACTCCAGCGGCCAATGCCTTTTATTTGGGTAATGAATTCAATGAAGGCCTCATTTTCCATCTTATGCAACCTGGCATCGGTGAGCTTATGTTCAATAAAGAACCGGCAAACATTCTTAACATAATTTGCTTTAGCGTTTGAGAGACCTACGGCACGCAATTGCTCATGCGGTACTGACAGTATTTCTTGTGGAGAAGGTATTTTCTTTTTGAATAGTCCAAGAAATCTGCCATAGATCACGGCCGCCACTTTGGTGCTCAGTTGCTGACTGATAATGGAGCTGCAGATCTCCAGGTAAAGCTTTTTTCCTTTTACCAGTTGGTAATTGGGTTGGGCTTCCACCAGCTTTTTCATTTTTTTATCTTTACTCAGGTGTTTACGGTGAGGCATGTGTAAATTGATAACGTAAAATTGAAAGTTAGGAAATTTGTTCTATCGGAGTTTAAAATTTATACAGACATCAGTGCAAAAATACCTGCCGTTAAATTTTAGTGATGCAAGTCACCGAAAACCTGCATGGAATTAGGCATCTTTACCAAAAATTAAGCAAACTGGTAAAAAGTATCAGCTTCGTGGAGGTTCGAACACCTGGCGAATTTGCTGCTGGCAATATAGAGCGAAGCATCAATATTCCGCTGAATGAGATTTCTGCCCGTATGAACGGGTTTAAGAAGAAGGCTCAGCCGCTGATACGCCGCAGTACCAAGCCACGGCCTGCCTGAACCAAAACGGAATTAAGTGCGAAAACGGTGGCGGATGGTTAATTTTACAATACAGTTTACAAAATCAAAACCTTTCATAGTATGTTTTCTTTCTTAAAAAAACTATTTGGCCCCGGAACTGATTACAGGGCATTGGTACAGCAGGGAGCCCAAATTATAGATGTGCGCACCCAGGGCGAGTATAAAGCCGGGCATATAAAAGGGGCTGTTAATATTCCGCTTAATATACTGGCTGCCAATACCGGAAAAATTAAAACAAATAAGCCGGTGATCACTTGCTGCGCCAGTGGCATGCGCAGCGCACAGGCTAAAAGCATGCTGAAATCAAAAGGCTTTGAAGAAGTATATAATGGTGGCGGATGGATGGGATTGAAGCATAAAATATAGGGAAAAGAAGAACAAACAACCAGGAACAAAAGTCAAACGTTAAAACAAATAATTTTACGCATATGAAAGAACGCTTTTTAACCGGATGGACACCTATAAGAGTCATGTACGCTGTTATAGGGGTACTCATTACCATACAGGCATTTTACCTGCACGAATGGTTTTTAGGCATTGCCGGGCTCTACTTTACTTCCATGGGTGTTTTTGGATTTGGCTGTGCCGGTGGCCAATGCCGCCGCTGATCCTGGATAAGTATTAATAAAAAAACCGTCCTTAGAAAAAGACGGTATGATACTTAATAAACCAACTTAAAATTTTACGGCTAATTAGCGAAGTCAGGATTTTAAAACCTGGCTTCTATTTTATTGAGCCTGTGCTTCTTTAATTTTTTCCTTGATCTTGGCTTCCAGTTCTGCACTCATTTCCGGGTTATCTTCCAGCAATTGTTTTACAGACTCACGTCCCTGGCCAAGTTTATCGCCATTGTAGCTGAACCAGGATCCGCTTTTTTGAACAATGCCCAGTTCCACACCCATATCAATGATCTCTCCCACTTTTGAAATACCATGGCCATAAATAATGTCGAATTCGGCCTGGCGGAACGGAGGTGCCACTTTATTTTTAACCACTTTTACCTTTACATGGTTACCTACCACTTCATCGCCATCCTTGATCTGCGTCATGCGGCGTATATCGAGCCTTACAGATGCATAGAATTTGAGCGCATTACCACCGGTAGTGGTTTCGGGGTTGCCAAACATAACACCGATCTTTTCACGCAGCTGGTTAATGAAGATGCAGCATGAATTTGTTTTAGAAATAGTGGCAGTGAGTTTGCGCAGCGCCTGGCTCATCAGCCTGGCCTGGAGGCCCATTTTACTGTCGCCCATTTCGCCTTCCAGTTCCCCTTTTGGAACCAGGGCAGCCACAGAGTCGATCACCACTACATCCAGGGCGCCGGAAAGAATAAGCCTGTCGGCTATTTCGAGCGCCTGCTCGCCATAATCCGGCTGCGATATTAAAAGATTATCTATATCAACACCGAGCCTTTGTGCATACAGGCTGTCGAAAGCGTGTTCTGCATCAATAAAGGCACAAATGCCGCCTTTCTTTTGTGCTTCTGCAATTACATGAATGGCCAGCGTGGTTTTACCGGATGATTCCGGGCCATAAATTTCCACTACACGGCCCTTGGGTAAGCCGCCTACGCCCAAAGCCACATCGAGGCCAAGCGAACCTGTTGAAATTACTTCCTGTTCCACAACTCCCCGCTCGTTCATCATCATTACCGATCCTTTGCCGAAATCTTTATCAATCTTGTCCATTGTAAGTTTCAGCGCCTTTAATTTTTCTGCGTTACTCATTGTTTCTGTTTTTTAAAGTGATGTATCTGTTTTAGTCTTGTAAATTTATTCTGAACCACAAATGTAGGGGATTTATTTTATCAACACTAATAAATTTAGTATTTTTTAGATAATTTTTTTAGTTATGTGTTTTTTGGGGTAAAAAAATCCCATTCCGGGGAACCGGAACGGGAAGAGTGTTCAAGCATGAGAAAAAATTAATGCCGGTACGCTGGCTTTATAATGAGTTTCTGTTATTCTTCTTTTTCAACAGCACAAATAGAATACTAATTTTTTACCTGAACAATACCCAATTTGAGGTATTTTTTAAATGGTTGTTGCCGTTTGTTAATGGCAGACCCAGGTTTTTAAAATTCTAAGCGTGCTTGTAAATAATAATGATTAATGCAGATAATCAATGGAATAGAAAGTAGTTTCCTGTAACTAAAGTACGGTTTTGATAAGCTTTCTAAACAATGATTCAGGCTTCTTCCAGTAAGGGCAACTGCCTGGGCTGGTATTTTTTTACTTCTGCTGCAATATGCCTGATATGATCGGGCGTGGTGCCGCAGCAGCCGCCTACAATATTTAAAAAGCCTTCTTTGGCCCATTCTTCTATGATATGTGCAGTTTGGTGCGGCTGCTCATCATATTCGCCAAATGCATTGGGAAGCCCGGCATTTGGATAGGCAGAAGTATAGCAGGATGCAATGGAAGATAGTTCTTCAATGTGCGGGCGCATTTCGGTAGCGCCAAGGGCACAGTTAAGACCAATGCTCAACGGATTTGCATGCTGTACCGAAATATAAAAAGCTTCGAGGGTTTGCCCGCTTAAGGTTCGTCCGCTGGCATCTGTAATGGTGCCGCTGATCATGATGGGAAGTTCGGGAAGATTATGCTTTCTGAAATAATTTTTAGCGGCATAAATAGCAGCTTTTGCATTGAGTGTGTCAAAAATGGTCTCAATTAACAATACGTCCACAGCACCATCCACCAGGCCTTTGATCTGTTCTGTATAAGCAGCAGCCACTTCGTCGAAGCTAACGGCACGGTAACCGGGATTATTTACATCTGGTGAGAGCGAAAGTGTTTTGTTTAATGGCCCGATAGCTCCTGCTACAAATTTAGGGCTGAGGTCGCCGGTTTCTTTCTGGTATTCGGCAATAGCCTGGCGGGCACAGCGTGCGCTGGCTGTATTGATCTCGTATGCAAGTTCCTGCATATCATAATCGGCCTGTGCAATAGAAGTGCCGCTGAAAGTGTTGGTTTCAAGTATGTCGGCACCGGCCTGCAGGTATTCTTTATGTATACCGGTTATGATTTCCGGCTGGGTGATGCTGAGCAGGTCGTTATTACCTTTTACATCTTTATGCCAGTCTTTAAAACGGGTGCCGCGGTAATCGGCCTCGGTTAGTTTATGCTGCTGTATCATGGTGCCCATGGCGCCATCAATGATGAGGATGCGTTTTTTGATTTCGTCTTTAATGTTTGCCATAATTCAAAGTTTTACACAACGGAACAAAGAATACAAAGGGCGCAAAGGCATCATGATTGTATGCTTTCCTGGCCATTGTGCAGTTTGTGCCGATGAAAACCAATAAAACGAAAGGGAAATCCAGTGTGGAGTTATTTCGTTTATTAGTTCAGTTTTTTAGCTGTGGGGTGAACAATAAACAAATCCGCCCACTGGGAACAAAGGTACGGTTTGTAAGTAAATTTTCAAAACAAAACCAGGGTTAACCAGTATTGATATACTGTTCTACCGGGATCCGGTTGCTGATACTTTTGGCCAGGGTCATTTCATCGGCATATTCCAGTTCGCCGCCAAAGGCAATGCCACGTGCAATGGTGGTGATCTTTACAGGGACGCCCTGCAGTTTTCGGCCAATATAATAAATGCTGGTATCGCCCTGTATGTTGGGACTGAGGGCAAAGATGATCTCTTCGATGGCTTCTTTTTTTACACGCTCTATCAAAGGCTCAATGGTGAGCTGGTCGGGGCCAATACCATCAAGCGGCGAAATGATGCCACCCAGTACATGATATAGGCCGTTGAACTGCTGGGTGCTTTCAATGGCAATTACATCCCGGATATTTTCCACCACGCAAATGGTATGCTGCTGGCGCATGGAATTGCTGCAGATATGGCAAATATCCTTATCGGAAATATTATGACAGCGGCTGCAGAATTTCATTTCATTCCTCATCCTGGCAATGGCTTCGCTGAAGCGGGCCACATCGCTTTCCGGCTGCTTTACGAGGTGCAGGGCCAGGCGCAGGGCAGTTTTTTTGCCAATACCAGGCAGTTTTGCCAATTCGTTTACGGCATTTTCCAGTAAAGTGGAGGAAAAGATCATGGTACAAAGATAATTTCAATAAGTTAAACTTACCAGGCCGTTTTATTGTATCTGCCACAGATGAATCTTCCGGTATCATCTACTTCGGTAATTCTACTCTTAGGATCGAATTTTTTAATATTTTTCATAATTTAGATTAGCACAACTGTAGTTTTGATATAACAGCTTGATTATTTATTATGGAGAAAATTACTTCAATAGATACCTTTATTGCTCAATATCCGCCTGCGGTGCAAAAGATCCTGCATCAGTTGCGCAAAACTATTTTGCAGGCGGCGCCAAAGGCCGAAGCGTGCATTAATTATGGAATTCCCACTTTCAAATACCACGGCAACCTGGTTCACTTTTCTGCTTACGAAAAACATATTGGTTTTTATCCCGGTTCCGAAGGAATAGAACATTTTCAAAACGAAATTGCTGCTTATAAATCGGCAAAAGGCTCGGTTCAGTTTCCACTCGATAAACCCATACCTTATGCGCTGGTAAAGAAAATGACGGCCTTTAGGGTAAAGCAAAATGAGGCCAAAGCCCCGGCCAAAAAGAAGAAGGCTGCCGGCCAAAAAAAATAAGCTCTCCCCGTACAAAATCGACCCATTTTTTCAAAAAACAGGATAAAAACCCTACTTTTGCAGCCCCTAATTTGGCATCCGGGCCGGGTTAGGTAATATTTTTTGGTCCCGTAGTTCAATGGATAGAATAGAAGTTTCCTAAACTTTAGATACAAGTTCGATTCTTGTCGGGACTACTGAAACGGATTGCGAAGAAAATTACTTTGCAGTCCGTTTTTTTCTACGCTGAAGCTGAAGCCGGGCAATAGAGTGCATGTTGAATTTGCTGATTGACCCAAATAAAGTAAAGCGGTTATTACCATAAATATTTTTCAGGCATTTTTCCCAGCAACGTCTCCTGCAAGGGACGTTGCGTAACTTATTTACAGGGCAGTTCTGCCAAAATTTTATCGTGTTCCGGAAAATCGCCCTATTCCGGCATTTCACCCGGAGCTTTGCTGCCAAATAATCTTAAGCCATTAAACAATTGCTGTAAAATAGTCGGGATTGTTTTTTACCTTTCTGCTGAAAGCGCAACCCGGCTTTTCCATCATCAGTAAACGCATAAACAGAATCAAATGAAAAGAAAGGAATTTGTAAAAAATGCCGGCATCCTGGCTGCAGTCACTACCGCAGCACCTGCCTATGTTTTTTCGCAAAAGAAAACAACATTACCCGCAGCTGCCGGTAATACTTCCATTAACGCAGTAATGATAGGCGTTGGCTTAAGGGGGCAAAACCACCTGGAACTGTTATTGCGGCGCAACGATGTAAATGTGCTGGCCATCTGCGATATTGATGAACGCATGCTCGCAATAAGCCGGAAGATAATTGAAAAAAGCGGCAAGAAAATGCCGCCCGTTTTTACCGGTGATCAATATGCCTGGAAAAAAATGCTGGAACTAAAAAATATAGATGCTGTGATCATCTCCACTCCCTGGGAATGGCATAAAGAAATGATTATTGGATCGCTGGAAGCAGGCGTAAAATATGTGGGTACAGAAGTAATGCTGGGTATAACGCTCCAGGATCATTTTGATGTGGTGGCGGCAGCAGAAAAATACAAAGCACATGTTTGCATGCTCGAAAATGTTTGCTACCGCCGGGATGTAATGGCTGTGCTGAACATGGTAAGACAGGGATTGTTTGGCGAAATGATACACCTGCAGGGCGGTTACCAGCACGACCTGCGTGAAGTAAAATTCAACAATGGCATTGATGCTTACGGCAAGGGCTGCGAGTTTGGCGACAAAGGCTGGACGGAGGCCCGCTGGCGCACGCATCACAGCGTACACCGCAATGGCGATCTGTATCCCACCCATGGCATCGGGCCCGTGGCACATTACATCAATATTAACCGGGGCAACCGCTTTTTAAACCTTACGGCACATGCATCAAAAGCCAGGGGACTGCACGAGCATATTGTAAAAAAATGCGGTCCCGAGCACCCTAACGCAAAAATTAATTTTAAGTTGGGCGATGTGGTTACCACCAACATCAGTTGTGCAAATGGTGAAACCATTTTGCTGCAGCATGATACCAATTTGCCGCGTCCCTATTCACTTGGTTTCAGGGTGCAGGGCACCAATGGGCTGTGGATGGATGTAAATAAAAGTGTTTTCGTAGAAGGCCAGTCGAAGCCACACCAATGGGATGATGCAAAACCATGGCTTGAAAAATATGACCACCCGCTTTGGAAACGCTGGAGCCAGGATGCACAGGGCAGCGGCCATGGCGGAATGGATTTTTATGTAGTGCACATGTTTATTGAATCGGCGAAACGAAAATTGCCCACACAAATGGATGTGTATGATGCTGCAAGCTGGAGCGCCATCACACCATTAAGTGAAAAATCGATTGCACTCGGAAATGAAACAGTGGAATTTCCTGATTTTACAAACGGCCAGTGGATGTACCGTAAACCGGTTTTTGCATTAACCGACGAATTTTAAACAGCCTTTGAGCTTACCTTAAGTGATGTTAACCGACGTAAGCCTTAGGGAGGAATCAGTGCCGTCTGAAGCAAACCGGATATGTCGTTGTTAATGAAGGGTTCAATTGCCGGAGGGCACGCAATATTATTTGCAGGGAATCGCCATTTTAACCATAGCATTCAGATTAATTTATTCCATTAATTATTGTCCGCTTTCCCCAAAAATCCCTAATTTTGCAGCCCGTTTTGCAGTTCCTGCATAAACAGGCGGATGTGGCGAAATTGGCAGACGCACCAGACTTAGGATCTGGCGGAGCAATCCATGTAGGTTCGACCCCTATCATCCGCACACACTCATTAAAATCCTCTCCACCCGGGGAGGTTTTTTGTACATTTTAAAAGCGCATATAATGGCAACAATTGAAAGGGCTAACATTGGTTTACTGAACGATAAGCTCACCGTTAAACTCAGTAAGGAAGATTATTTCCCGGCATTTGAAAAGAAACTGAAAGAATACAGCAAAACCGCCAATATCCCCGGCTTCCGCAAGGGAATGGTGCCCGCCGGTATGATCAAAAAAATGTACGGCGCCTCCATTTATTCAGACGAAGTATTGCGTACTGTTGAAAAGGAACTTTACAACTGGCTCAATTCCGAACGCCCCGATATTTTTGCCCAGCCACTGCCCATGCCTTCAAAAATTGAGCAGATGGATATGAACAGCCCTGCTGAGTATGCTTTCGATTTTGAAATTGGTCTTAAACCTGCTTTTGAAATAGCCGATGTGGCCAAGGCAACACTCACCAACCATAAAGTGGAGGTTACCGAACTGATGGTGGATGAAGAGGTCAGCCGTATGCAGATCAAAGGCGGTAAAATGACCGAACCCGAACTGATCGACAACGACGAAAATGTGATCAATGTTTTGTTTACCGAAGCAGATAAAGAGGGCAATGCAGTGGAAGGCGGTGTCAGTAAGGAAAATTCTGTGCTGCTCAAATATTTCGCTCCTTCCATGCAAAAGCAACTGAAAGGAAAAAAGAAAGGCGACAGCATCGTATTCCAACTAAATAAAACCTTTGAAGGCGATAAGCTCGAAATGATGCTGCAGGACCTTGGTTTTGACAAACATGATACGGCTGCTTCAGAAAAATATTTTAAGGCTGACATTGTTAAGATTGGCCTGGTGGAAAAACGTGCACTGGAAGAAGATTTTTTTAGTGAAGTGTTCCCCGGCAAAGGCATTAAAACAGAGGCAGAACTGCGGGAAGAACTCAAAAAAGAAATTCAGCAATATTGGGATGCGCAAAGCCGCAACCAGCTGCACGACCAGTTATATCATTACCTGATCGATGAAACAAAAATGGAATTTCCGGCAGATTTCCTCAAACGCTGGATGCAATCGGGAGGCGAACACCCTAAAACAGCCGAGCAGGCAGAACAGGAATGGCCCGTGTTCAACAACCAGTTGAAATGGACACTTATCAGCGATAAACTGATCTCGGAAAACAAACTGGAAGTGGCGCCCGATGAACTGAGAAACAGTATGAAGGCAGATGTAATGCGTTATTTTGGCCAGATGAATATGGGAGAAGACATGAGCTGGCTCGACAGTTATATCGACCGCATGATGAAGGATGAAAAGCAGGTGGATTCCACTTACCGCCGCCTGATAACAGAGAAGATCTTTGGCTTTGTGGAAACACAGGTAAAAGCAAAAGACAAGAAAGTGACGGCGGAAGAGCTGGTGGCCATGCAGCATAACCATCATCATTAAACCGGATCCGACCGTCCCGGTCTGATCCTATAAAATCATAAATGCCTTTCCAAATCAGGAAAGGCATTTTGTATATACCGTCTCAGCATTCAAAAAACATTTACCTGTTGAAAAAAACAGTTTTTGGCGGGGCAAAACACCCGTAAAATGCTAAACTGCTTCCGAACTTTATTTAAACAAAGCATGGAATGCCTGTAAATTTCAATGAACTTTTTTCCTCAGCAACTATATCACATTTATAACCAGGGAAACAACGGGCAGATTATTTTCAGGGATCACGAAGATTATTTAACTTTTTTGAGACTTATCAGAAGGTATATTTTCATACATACAGATATCATAGCCTGGTGCTTAATGAGTAATCATTTTCATCTACTGGTATTTACCGGAGAAAAAAGTTGCACGGTCATTCAACAGGGAGGTCTAAAAATTGAAATGCTCACTAACGGCATCAGGAAGCTTTTAAGCAGCTATGCCCGGATTTTCAATAAACGATATAGTCAAACAGGATCTGTTTTCCGGCAGAAAACAAAGGCTAAAATCATGAGCACTCCTGAAACAGTTTTGCAAAATATTTACACATGCCAAGAATATAACAGCTACTGTTTTCGTTATATACACCAAAATCCGGTGGCAGCAGGCTTGGTGAAGGACGGGATACACTGGGCTTACTCATCATACGCTGACTATGCAGGGTTAAGAAATGGCAGTTTGTGTAATAAAAACATTGCCGAAAGGCTCTGTGGTTATGATGTGAGGGATTTTCGGGCTGAAATGGAATGTTTAATTCCGGAAGATATTAAAAAAGAATTTGAACAGATGCTGTGAATTAAATACTAAAAATGAAAATTAATTCAGGCAGCCGTATAAATTTTAATAATAATTTATAATAGGGTCAGACCGGCACGGTCAGACTTTGTACCTAATTTTACTATATTTATCCCTTAAACCAACAACATGAAAAAAATCATTACCCTTTTTGCACTGTTCCTGAGCTTTTCGGCCCTTGCACAAACCGGTTACTGGCAGCAAAAATTGTATTATACCATTGATATTTCCCTGAACGATAAAGACAAAACAATTACCGGAAAAGAAACGGTGATCTATAAGAATAATTCACCCGAAACGCTTGATTATGTCTGGTTTCACATATGGCCTAATGCGTATAACAATGAGAATACAGCCTTATACCAGCAAATAAAAAACGATGCTTCCCGCAAGAAGAAATTAGAAACCTCTTCCAGGGGAAGTATTGATGGTCTTGCTTTTACCGTAAATGGAAAAACAGCAGCCACAGAACCCCATACCAACCCATCGTACATCGATATCATTAAAGTAAAATTGCCGCAGCCGTTGAAACCCGGCGATTCGGCCAGCATCAGCACACCATTTACCGTAAAATTGCCTAACTATTTTTCCCGCTCCGGCTTTGCCGATGATGAATTTATGATTTGCCAGTGGTACCCCAAACCTGCGGTGTACGATAAAACCGGCTGGCACGAAATGCCCTACCTCGATATGGGCGAATTTTACAGCGAGTATGCCGATTACAAAGTGAATATTACCCTTCCATCTGAATACGTAGTGGCCGCCACCGGCGAAATGAATAATGCCGATGAACTGGCTCAATACAAAGAACTGGGTTCAAAGAATGCGGCCGACCGCAGTGCAAGGATACAATACCAGCCTAAACAAAAAGATGCAGTAAAAACGCTTACTTATACCGCATCCAATGTACCCGACTTTGCCTGGTTTGCCGAAAAAGGTTTTATCATTCAGTACGATACCTTACAGCTGGCTTCGGGCAAACTGGTGGATGCATTCAGTTATTATCACAACAAAAAGAATACGCTCTGGAATAACAGTATTGATTATGTAAAAGAGGGGGCCCGATATTACAGTAATCTCGTAGGCGAATACGAATATCCTGTGGTGCAGGCGGTAGAAGGCCCCAAAAATAATTCAAGCGGCGGTATGGAATATCCGATGGTTACGCTTATTACCAGCCCCGATGCAAAAACCGAAACCCTGGATGCCGTGATAGCACATGAAGTGGGACACAATTGGTTTATGAGCATGCTCGGTAGCAACGAACGCATGCATACCTGGCAGGATGAAGGCCTCAATACCTATTACCAGTTCCGTTACGAAGCAGAAAAATACCGCAGCAATATGATCTTTGGCGATGCCATTCCGGCCGACATTAAAAAACTTCCGCTTGATAAATTCCAGGAAGCGGTTTACGGCGCTGTAAGCAGCATTCCCATGCAGAGTGCCATTAAAACAGCGGCAGCAGATTTTAAGACCTCCGACGAATATGGATTGATCAGCTATGTAAAAACAGCGCTGTGGATGTATATGCTCGAATCGGCCCTTGGACGTGAGAAAATAGACGATGCTTTTAAATTTTATTTTCAAACCTGGAAGCACAAACATCCACAGCCCGAAGATATGCAGGCGGCATTTGAACAATCTACCGGTGCCAAACTCGATAGATATTTTGACCTGCTGAAGAAAGAAGGGGCATTTGAGTAAAAATCAAGCAAGGATGAAAACATTTTTTATTGCAGCTTTTGCAGGGTTATTCTGTTTAGTTTCCTGCAAAAAAACCGATAGCTCTCCAATCAACGCAAGCATTGACGGCGTTCTGTGGCAGAGCTCCAACTATACTGTTTTAAATACCGGTAATTCATTTTTAATCAGGGCTGCAGATGCAAATGGTAAAGGAATTCGGTTGTCAACAGGGGCTGCCGCTCCCGGCTATTACGATTTTAAAACTGCCGGGGTGGTATTTGTAGAGTTTTTGGCAGCATTTAATGCTGGTGTAAACAATAAGCTGCGTCTTAGCTGGAAAACGGCCAACGAAACCAATACCAGTAAATTTGAAGTGGAAAGATCGGCCGATGGAATTTCTTTTTCAACAATCGGGCAATTGAATGCTGCAGGAAACAGTACCACTACCTTGAGTTATAGTTTTGAAGACCAGCCTCCACTTACGAACAATAATTTTTCAAGATTTTTTTACAGGATAAAAGTTATTCATTTTGACGGGTCGGTGTTGTATTCATTAACAAGGGTAACCCCAATAAACAGCAATCTCTTTTTTTTAGATAATAATGCAGGTAATTATTCCTTTGGATTTGATGGCCGCATAACACTTTCAAATGTTGATCACGATAAAAATACGATCAGTGGTAGTTTTTATTTCCGCTATATTGACAATGCCACCAGCTCACACAAGTGGGTTACAGAAGGGAAATTTACTAACCTGAAATATTAATTACTTCAACACCCCCAATTCCCTCCCTACTTTTGTAAATGCCTCAATGGCTTTGTCTAAATGTTTTTGTTCATGGGCTGCGCTCAGTTGCACCCGTATGCGTGCCTGCCCCTTGGCCACCACCGGAAAGAAAAATCCGATGACATAAATGCCTTCTTCCAGTAATTTGGCGGCAAAATTTTGCGCCAGCACGGCATCATACAGCATGATGGGAACAATGGGATGATCGCCGGGCTTTATATCGAACCCGGCTGCTGTCATTTTCTCCCTGAAATATTTTGTATTGCTTTCCAGCTTATCACGCAGTTCGGTGGTTTGGCTCAGCATATCAAACACTGCAATACTTGCCCCCACAATACTTGGCGCTAAAGTATTAGAAAAAAGATAGGGCCGGCTGCGCTGCCGCAGCATTTCTATGATCTCTTTTTTGCCACTGGTAAAACCGCCGCTGGCGCCGCCCAATGCCTTCCCCAGGGTTCCGGTAATGATGTCTATTCGGCCCATCACGCCCCTGTGTTCGTGTGTACCCCGTCCGGTTTTACCCAGAAAGCCGGAAGAGTGGCATTCATCTATCATTACAATGGCATCGTATTGATCTGCCAGGTCGCAGATACTTTCCAATTGGGCAATGGTTCCATCCATGCTGAATGATCCGTCGGTTACAATAATGCGGCTCCGGAGCTGGCTGGTTTCTTTCAGTTTTGCCTCCAGGTCTTCCATATTATTATGCTCGTAACGGTAGCGCTGTGCCTTGCATAAACGAACACCGTCAATGATGGAGGCATGGTTAAGCGCATCGCTGATGATGGCATCCTGTTCGTTAAACAGTGGTTCAAACAAGCCTCCATTCGCATCAAATGCGGCTGCATATAAGATCGTATCTTCTGTGCCCAAAAAATGGGCGATCTTTTGTTCCAGTTCTTTATGAATATCCTGTGTGCCGCAGATAAAACGCACACTGCTCATACCATAACCACGGTAGTCGATATATTTTTTTGCCGCTTCCAACACTGTTGGATGCGAGGAAAGACCAAGGTAATTGTTGGCACAAAAATTCAATACGGTTTTTCCGTTAACCGTTATTTCGGGGCCCTGTTCGCTGGTAATGATGCGTTCGGTTTTAAAAAGGCCGGCCGATTTTATTTCTTCGAGTTCTGCCTGTATCCTGGCTGAAAATTTTGTGTTCATGTGTGCATTTTGTACAAAGCTAAGGGTTCGTTTTCAATCATTCATGCGTTGTGGTTTACACAAAAGCTGGTATCAATCCTGTTTTAACCCCCTTTTTTTAAAAATTGGCAGTATAGTTGCGTAATATTGTATAAATAAAATTCAAAATGAAAAGACTATTTACCCTTTTTGCCCTCAGCGGCACGCTTGCATTAAGCAGTTGCGAAACCTTACAACAGGCAGCCGGTGTAGCCATGGGAGCTTCCGGAACCGGCATTACAGAAGCCGAGGCTGCAGATGGCATCAAGCAAGCGCTGGGCCAGGGCCTTGGCAAGGCGGTTTTTCAATTAAATTCGGCGGATGGCTTTTTTAAAGATGCCATGTATAAGATATTACTTCCACCCGATGCAAAAAAAATAGAAAACACTTTGCGGAGCCTTGGGTTCAATAATATGGTAGACAAGGCTATTTTGCAGATAAACCGTGGTGCCGAAGATGCGGCAGGCTTCGCAAAACCTATTTTTATTGATGCAGTTAAAAGTATGACCCTGCAGGATGCCATTGGGCTCGTGAAAGGGGGCGATACAAGCGCCACACATTTTTTTCGGATTAAAACAACCGATAAGCTCGTGGCAGTATTTACACCGGTGATACAATCTTCGCTCGATAAAGTGGAGGCCACAAAATATTATGGCGATATCGTTAATAAATACAATAACCTTCCAACGACTTTTAAAAAAGTAAACCCCGATCTTACGAATTATGTAACCGGGAGGGCTACCGATGCTTTGTTTGATCTTATTGCAAAAGAGGAAGCCAATATCCGCAATAATTTTGCGGCACGAAGCACTGATCTGCTTAAAAAAGTATTTGGTACGTTCTTGGGTAAGTAAAAAATAGCTTCCTGCAAAAGATGGTTTCACACAACGAACACGAAGAAGGCAAAGAGCGCAACGATTTTTTAAAATAGACTACCAGCTTATTCTTTTACGTTCGCTGTATCCTTTGTATTCGTTGTGTGAAATAACAATTTTTCAGGCCGACAGCAATACCTGCCAGGCGGCATCCACTTTGCCTTCGTTGAGTAATTGCGCAGCATACCTGTGCAGTTCAGTTTCCATATCAGCGGGGTTCACCGAATAGTATTGAATGATGCTCTTCAGTTTTTCATCTTCAAAAGAAGCTTGTATAACGGGCATTTCATGCACATTGGCCAGCTGGCCCCAATGGTTGCCACTAAGAATTTTACTGTTGCGGATGCCATCCGGAAGGCTGTCGACACCAATACCAAGCTTCATATTGGGTTTGGCCACTTTGAACAAGCTGTTTTCATCCACTTTGCTATACCAGTCGCCGCCCAGCCGGGCAATATGATGGAGTTTTGTTTGATCTATTTTTTTATTTTCATCCAAAATGCTGTCGTCAATATGCATCAGCAGCACTTCGCAAATGACCAGGTTACCAGCGCCGCCTTCTGTACCAAGCGGTTTAATTTCAAGTACCCGGCATTCCATTTTTATTTTACTTTCCTTTACCATGGGCGGCTTTACCAGGCTGGCTTTTTCTTCTGTGAAACCGGCTTTTGTAAATTCATTGGTTCCTTTTGGATATTCACAGCTGGAAAGTGATACCTGCTGCACCATATCATAATCAGCAATATTGATCACCACTTCCGCAACATCCATTACGTTTTCCAGCGTATGCTTAATGGTATTATCCCGCACTCTTCTGGCAGGCGAAAAAATAACAATGGGCGGGTTGCTGCTGAAGAGGTTAAAAAAACTGAAAGGGCTGAGGTTTACATTTCCTTCTTTGTCAATAGTGGATGCAAAAGCAATGGGCCTTGGCGCCACGGCATGCTGCAGGTAATTTTGTGCATCCATGGGAGAGAGGGAAGAAAGCCTGATTTGCATAAGCGGAAAATTTACTGTAAAGAAAATAAAAAATGGCGAACATTCAGTTCGCCATTTTTTTATTGATTGATTATAACACTTAAAAATTGTACCGTAAGCCCAGCTGCAACTGCCATCTGGATTCAAGGTCCGGGCTTGAATTAAAGGTTTTCTTCAAAGAGGGATCAAACTGGTAAGACGGGTTGTTGTTATTGTAAAATACGGTCACGGGCTGAAAATATCCTGAGGTAGTGGCATATTTTCTTACACCCCATTCGCTGCTAAGCAGGTTAGCTGCATTTATAAGATCTACACTGAACTGCAATCCCTTTTTAGAATCCTTGTTGAAATAAAGGTCCTGTAGTATGCGGATATCCAGTTGACTGAACCAGGGGGTTTCGCCACCATATTTTTCTGTGTATTGCCCGCGCAGGCCGTTGAGGTATTTATCCTGGGATATAAAGGTTTTCAATGCTGAGCGCTGAGCTGCTGCATCCTGTAAAGTGCCGTTGATATCTGTGAGCGGAACAAAGTTCATATTATCTATTTCTGTATTGGTTGGCACATACAGCAGGTCATTAGAAAATGTGCCATCATTATTTATATCCCCGCCATATACATATGCAAACCTGTTGCCCGAGGTCCAGGAGCCAAAAAGTGAAATGGTAGTGGCCATTTTACCGTATTCAAATTTTTTGGAAGCAACGGCCACAATCCGGTGTTTGTTTCCGTAAAGAGAATTTGAGTTTACTGCCTGGTTGGCATTATTCAAAATGGGGTTCCTGTCAAAAGCGTCGCTCGAAATTTCTGCAGAAATGGAACTGGCATCTTTTGCAATTCCGTAATTATAAGCAAGCATTGCAAACAAACTTTTGGCAAAACTATGCTGTGCCTGAAGGGTGAAATTGAACTGGTGCCCTGTATTGGTATTGGTAAACACATATGCATTGGCCGTGCCCTTATCAGCAGCTGTGTATACACTGCGGTTATCACCGGTTCCAGAATTCAATATGGAGGAGGGTTTGCCCAGGTTATAATTACGCACCATCATGGCTTTTACATCTTTTGTAAAAGAGATGTCAGTGGTAATAACCGTGCCTTGTTTGAGCTTTACATCTGCTCCAATATTTGTACGCCATACCTGTGGCCAGCGGAAATTTTTGTCGGTGGCATTATAGAAACCACTGGTGGGGTTTCCAATATGATTGCCTAACCATACAAATGGGAAACGCCCGGTAAACAGGCCCGAACCGCCCCTCAGTTGCAGGCTGCGGTTTCCTCTTACATCATAGTTAAAGCCAATTCTGGGCGAAAACAACGGGCTGCCGGTTGGCAGTTTTGTATTATCGAGATCTTTTCCAACACCATTTTGTATACTATTTCCGTTTGCATCAAACAAAGTGAGATTGTCATTGTTGGGTAAAGTCGGTGAAGAAACGGTGGTGGTACCGCCATATGTGCCATCATTATTTATTTTCGGTTCTTCAAACTTAAATTGTTTATCAAAATAAAGCGGTTTGTCAATGCGGAGCCCAACGGTGAACTTTAGTTTTTTGCCTGCCTGTATTTCGTCCTGTGCATATACTGACAATTGCCCAACTTTCAGGTAATACCAGGTCCATTTGTCGGCCAGGGCCCTGTTTTTGGCAACATCTGCAAATACATCAAGGGGAACGCCGCCGCTGCCAAAATTAAATACATACCCGCCACCTACAGGCACACTGTCTTTAAATAACTGTATATCGCCATCGAAGAATGTGGCCGGGCTATATGCGACCAGGTTAAATGAGTTGCCAAATTTAAATGTTTCATAAGAGGCGCCAAATGTAAATGAATGCTTTCCGCGGTAAAGATTAAAGTCGTTCGTAATCTGGAGTGCATCCTGGTTCAACCTGTTGTGGATAGAAAAAGGCTCATGGCCTGCCACAATATACCTTACATTGTATTTGCTGATATTGATAGCAGGAAAAGCTGACGAAAATGGATTTCTTTTATCTCTGAAACTGGTATAAACCACCCTTAATTTGTTGGCAGCATTATTTTTTAACGTTGACTTTAATTCCGTACTAAAGGAATGAAGTTTGTTCAGTATTTCATAACCTGAATTTCTAAACTGAAGGGTGGTATAATCAGGACCACGGCGTCCGATAGCGCTTGGGTGAGCTGGTTTTTCTTTGGATGCATCAAGGCCGTTGTAAGTAAAGGCAAGTTTATGGGTCTGGCTGATATTCCAGTCGAGCTTTGCCAGCCATTTAAAGTTTTTCTGATCGAGTGTATAACCCTGGTATGGACCGGTTTCGTAATTAAACCTTGTTTTTAGAATATTACTTACAGCAATCATATCAGCTTCTAGTACCCTCGAAGTATTACTTTTTCCTGCATTTCCTGCGTTTTGGGGTACATAAGAACTGGCGCCATCTGTTCTGTCTTCTGCCTCAAGGCTTATAAAATAAAAAAGTTTATCTTTTTTGATGGCACCGCCAAAAGCTGTTCCTGCCTGCATTTGGGTAAGTTTTGGTACAACCAGGCTGTTTTTATCCACCTTTTTTCCGGTGAATGACTGGTTCCTGTAAAATACATATGCTGTTCCAGTAAATCTATTTGTACCCGATTTTGTAACTGTATTGATCCCCGCACCTGTAAATCCGGCCTGGGTTACATCAAAAGGAGCAAGATTTACCTGGATCTGCTCTATGGCATCAAGCGAAACAGGCTGTGCACTTGTTTGCCCTCCCGGTGTTGGTGCATCAAGTCCAAACGGGTTATTAAACACAGCGCCATCAAGCGAAAAATTATTATACTGCCCGTTTCTGCCACCGAAAGATAAACCGTTAAAGGTAGAAGAGGCGGAAGGTGTGATTCTTAAAAAATCATCGGCTGAACGGCTGATCGTTGGCAAGGTTTTTAATTGCCGGTTACTTATATTGGTTGAAGCGCCGGTTCTTTTATCATCAAAGATGGAAGACCTGGCACTGACTACAACTGTTTCCAGCGATTGGGATGCATCGCTCATTGTAATATTTACAGTGTTGTTAAGACCAAGTTCCAGGAAGATATCATTGGTTGTTTTTGCCTGGTAAGAAACATGGGATACTGTTATTTTGTATGGCCCGCCAACTCTTAAGTTGGGAACCGTAAACCGTCCTTCGGCTTTTGTAACCAGGCTTTGTTTATACCCTGCATCGGGATATTCAATAAGTACCGTGGCCGAAGCAATGGGCTGCGATTTAAGATCAGTAACTGTACCACTTAGGGTGGCAGTTGTAATCTGGCTAAAAGCGCCTGGAGCCCAGGCTGTAATAATCAGCAAGTAAGAAAAAGTTAATATATTCTTCATAATTAGATTATTTATACGAAAGTTAAATCTTTAATATCAAGAAAAATATTAATTTTTTTAACATCGGGTATTTTATTGGGGGAATACCTTTATTTTTTTAAGGCCAAAATACTAAAATCACTTTCCTCCTTCACGATCGTATTCTTAAGTGTTCCCAGACCGTCAATTTCCATTTCCACCTTGTCGCCTTCTTTAAGCCATTGTTCCTGGTAATTTGGATCATTGAGTTTTCCTGTGCCATTCAGTTCCAGGAAACATCCGGTACCTACTGTTCCACTGCCGATTACATCGCCTGGCATTAGTGTAACTCCATAACTGCAGCGTTCTATTATTTCAGCAAATGTCCAGTCCATCTGGCTCACATTACCGCTGCTTACTTCAATATCATTAACGCGGCATTTCATTGTTAAATTCCATGCCTTTCCGGTGTGATTTTCTTTGCAGGGCACTTCAAATTGCTCCAGCTCATCCAGGGTTACCAGCATGGGCCCTATACAGGTGGCAAAATCTTTCCCTTTAGCCGGGCCAAGGTTCAGCAGCATTTCTTCCATTTGCAGGCGGCGGGCACTCATATCGTTCATGATCATAAGGCCGCCGATATAGCTATCGGCATCAGCCGCTTTAATATTTCTGCCCGGCCGGTTGATCACAATGGCACATTCGAGCTCAAAATCAAGTTTTTCAAAATGATCGGGCATACAGTATATATCTCCCGGCCCCTGTATGCTGTTGTGATTGGTAAAATAAAAAATGGGGTATTGGTCAAATTCGGGGATCATTTCTACCTTCCGGTTACGCCTTGCTGCTGCTACGTGCTGCCTGAATGCGTACCCGTCTCTGCAACTGGTGGGATGCGGTACCGGCGCCATAATAACAGCTTCTTCATAAGGGGTTATATCTACATTTTTAAAACCACCTTCTTTAATTTTTCTTTCAAGCATCGTGGCCAGCGGGATCACATCTTCCCAATAATTTAAAAACATGCTCATGCTTCCCGGAAGGTCCCGGTGCAGGCTGTCCAGGCCATATAAAAGGCCATCAGAAAGAATGGCCAGCTGGTCTCTTTCGTCTTTTAAATGCGTAACTAATTTCATTGGAGCAATTTAGACCGTAAAAATAAGCTGCAAAGGCCAATAACCGATGAAAGAATTGGCGTTTAGGCTGCCATTCGGCTTTTTATGCTGACGTATTGTTAATGAATTCTTTTTGATTTTTTAGTTTTCTTATCTTTGCTGGGCAAAAAACCGGTTGTATGAAGTTCGATAAAATTCACAACAAGGGCCAGGCACAGATATTCAAGAACCAGTACCTGGAGTACCTTACAAAGACGCACCCATTGGTTATATGGGGCATGTATATTCCCATTGTTGCTTACATGCTTTACTACAGCCGATCTTCTGTTGGGCTGGGTACGGGCACGGTTTTGGGAATATTTTTTTTCGGTATTTTTTTCTGGTCGTTTTTTGAGTACATCATGCATCGCTGGGTATTTCATTTTGTAAGCCAGAATCCCAAAGTGATGCGGGTGGTATATGTAATGCATGGAAACCATCACGAATACCCGAGAGATAAGGAACGGTTGTTTATGCCACCTGTTCCAAGCCTTATCATTTCTTCGGTACTGTTCAGTGTCTTCTATTTTTTTGGTTATCTTTTTGGGGTTAGCGGGATGGCTTTTTCTTTTTTCCCGGGGTTTATCCTGGGATACCTGCTTTATGGAAGCATGCATTATGCCATCCATGCATGGAATCCCCCGTTCAGGTGGATGAAGGGCCTCTGGCGAAACCATCACCTGCACCATTATAAAAATGAGCACCAGGGTTTTGGTGTGAGCTCCACGCTGTGGGACCATGTTTTTGGAACCATGTTTGACCTTAAGCGGGAAAAAGAGGATAAAGAAGCAGTCAAAAAACTAATGTACTGATTTTCTGCGGCGGGTTTAGCCCGCCGCAAATATTTTAATATTAACTATGGGTATTATTTCCATCCTTACAGAACTTGCGGAGGCAATGAATGAAAGTGCAAAAAATGCAAATCCAGCTGCAGCGCCATCTGTAAGGCCGGTTCCCATACAAGCTGTAAAAGATTTACTCAGGCAGGGCAGAAAAGACCAGGCTGGGGCACTTCTTCAAAAAGCAATGGGATGGGATCAGCAACGGGCAAATAAGTTTGTTGATGACCTGCTGTCTTCTGAGGCGGCTGCCAGGATCCCCGCCCGTTCACATATTCATTCCACCCAGATAGACCGTATTGTGAGAGAGCATATGGAGCATGAAAATGGAGCAGGGGGCAGTATGTGGGATTACCTGTTGGGAAGCTTCAGAAAAAAAGCATAGCTACCATTCTTCTTCAGCATCGGGCCTCGCCTTTTTTTTAAACTGTTCTCTTGATCTTATTTTTTGAACCTGCCTTTCAATGATCATACCGGCAATGATGTCGCCGGCGTCCTGGTTGCTGTTCTGCTGCAACAGTTTTTTTAGTTTTTGTTCATCAATATCTATCCTGTAAAGCAGTTGGATAAGCTCGTTGAAACGGTACAGCAGCATTTCATTGATATAAGCACTTAAAGTTTTAAACAGGCTGTTTTTTTCCAGTTCCTGCAGCTGGCGGATGGCAAAGACCTCGTCAATTAGATTTTTTTCCATCTTTAAAATTTTTCAAGTACGCCCAGCGCAAACAGGGCATAATCGTATTTTACAGGATCGGCAGGGTCCAGGGCCTTCATGTTCTCAGTAAGCTCTTTTGCTGCCAGCCAATCGGACTGTTTCCTTTCGAGCAGCTTGAAATGCCGCGCCACCCGGGCTACATGCAGGTCTAAAGGTACGATCAACTGGGCAGGGCTTACCTGTTTCCATATCCCAAAATCCACGCCACAATTGTCTTTTCGTACCATCCACCTTAAAAACATGTTCAACCGTTTGCAGGCCGATTTTTTTTCCGGACAGGCAATATGCTTAAGGGTTCTGCCGGGAACGTCGTTAAGACTGAAAAAATAACGGTAAAATCCATTTAGTGCATTTTCGGTATCGGGATCTCCCTTATGCATCCATTTTGTAAAGGCTGCTTCTAAAGAAATTTCTTTTTTGTAATGCATCTTCAAAAATGAAATAAAATAAAGCAGGTCGGTTGCATTAAAAGTACGGTGTTTGAAGCGGAGGAGTTTTTTAAGGTCATTGTCTGTATGATGCAGGCAAAAATCATGTGGGGCATTCCCCATCAGCTGCATCAGTTCTTTTGACTTGGCAATGATGGTTGTACGGTTTCCCCAGGCAAATATGGCGGCAAAAAATGCGGCGATCTCAATATCGGGCTTTTTAGAAAACGAATGTGGTACACAAATGGGATCTGTATCAATAAAAGAAACCCGGTTAAACGCAGTTACCTTCTTGTTTAGAAATTCAGCTACTGAGTCACTGATCATGCTGGTTCACTTTTGTTTAATGATGCTCCCATCGTTTTTGCTGTACCAGGATCAAGTGTTATAACTAAAACACAACACAGGGCATTATGCTGCAGGATGCATTGATGGTTGGAAACAAAGATCAGCCAATAGCATTTTTCAGGTCCTCCACCAGGTCGTCGGCATCTTCTATACCCACGCTCAGCCTGATCAGCCCATCGGTTAAGCCTACTTTCAGCCTTTCTTCTTTTGGAATGCTGGCATGCGTCATACTGGCCGGGTGGTTGATCAACGATTCCACCCCGCCCAGGCTTTCGGCCAGCGAAAATAATTTTGTGGAAGTAAGCACTTTAAGGGCAGCTTCCATACTGTTATCTTTAAGCGTAAAACTCATCATACCGCCAAAATCCCTCATTTGCCTTTTGGCCACGGCATATCCCGGGTGGTCTTCAAAGCCGCACCAGTAAACTTTATCAACTTTTGGATGCGAGCGTAGGAATGCGGCCACTTTTCTGCCGTTCTCGCAATGTTGTTTCATGCGAACGTGCAGTGTTTTGATGCCACGCAAAACCAAAAAGCAATCGAACGGGCCGGGTACAGCACCGCAGCTTTTTTGAATAAAATATAATTCATCCCGCAGCTTTTTGTCGTTCACGATCAGCGCTCCCTGTATCACATCGCTGTGGCCTCCTAAATATTTTGTGGCAGAATGCATCACAATATCGGCACCCAGGTCGAGTGGATTTTGCAGGTAAGGCGAGGCAAAAGTATTATCTACACAAAGCCATGCGCCTGCTTTTTTTGCAATGGCTGCAACTGCCTGTATATCGGTGATGTTCATGAGCGGGTTGGTGGGTGTTTCGATCCATACCAGTTTTGTTTTGGGCGTTATAGCTTTCTCCACATTTGATGCATGGGTGGTATCCACATAGTTGAATTTTATTCCAAACCGCTCGAAAACTTTTGTAAAGAGCCGGTAAGTGCCGCCATACATATCTTCTGCCGCCACCACTTCGTCTCCCGGGTTCAATAATTTGATAACAGCATCCGTAGCGGCCACACCACTGCTGAATGACAGGCCATAGTTGCCGTTTTCGATGATGGCAAGTGCTTCTTCCAGCTTTTGGCGGGTGGGGTTCTGGCTGCGGGCATATTCAAACCCCTTGTTTTTTCCCGGGGCTTCCTGTACATAGGTGGAGGTTTGAAAAATGGGTGTCATGATGGCACCGGTGGAAGGATCGGGTTCTGCGCCGGCATGTATCAGTTTGGTGGCTATTTTTTTTGAAGAAAGATCTGCTGCACTCATAAATTTTATTTTGTGCGGCAAAATTAGCCATAATTTCCCAAGTGAAAATTTCAGAACAGTTGAGCGGCACAGGCATAGCGCCAATCGGCATTTCCGGCTTCGTGGGCATGCTGTGCATGGGCTTTCTTTTGAAGCACAGATTGGCGCAGGATTTTTTGTGCCACCAGTTTCTTTTTTGCCTCATGAAGGTAATCGCCAAATACGGCCGTATTCATCCATTGCTTTTGCGGGGGCTCAAAACCCACTTTGTCTTTTCGCCATACAATGGATGCCGGAAGCCTGGTATCCATGAGCTGACGCAGCGGCCATTTGGTATATCCCCTGCTGATCTTTACGGCTGAAGGAAGCGAAAAAACAAACTGTACCATTTCTGCATTCAGGAACGGAAGCCTTACTTCCACGCCGTGGGCCATACTGTTCCGGTCGGCATAGCGCAGCAGTTCCTCCAACCCCATCTGCATAGTGCTGAAATACAGGACATCGTTGAGTTTTGTAATGATGGGTTTGTGTATACCGTCCCATTCCCGCCCTCTTACACATTGCATAAACACCGGGTCTATATCATGATTGTGTGCGATCTTTTTGTATTCCCTTTTTTCGAGCGCCAGCGAAACATGTGCAGGAAAAAAAGCAGCAGCCAGGTTTTTTATGCCCCAGTGAAATCCCGGGTAATTTTCCTGCAACAGTTTTTTTTCTTTTTTGGCTGTTCTTAAGTAATAATTTCCATAAAGTTCCTGGATATACCAGTGAAGATAACGCTGGTAGCCCGACATGGTCTCATCGGCGCCCTGCCCGTCGAGCAATACGGTTACATTGTTTTGTTTTGCCAGTTCATACACTTTATACTGTGCATAGATGCTCGAGGAGGGGAAAGGCTCTTCCTGATGGTAAACCAGCTTTTCAAAATCTTCTACCAGGCCCTGCGCTGTGGGGGTTACGGTAAAATTCTGGAACTGCATGCTGGAAGCCACTTCTGCTGCAAAAAGACTTTCATCTTTTTCGAAGCCGGGAAATACGGCGGTAAAACTTTTAAATACCGCATTTGCCACATTGTTGCGCAGCATCATGTTTACATAATAGGCAATACTGGAACTGTCAATTCCTCCGCTGAGGCTGCAGCCAACCGGTACATCGCTTCTCAGTCTCCTCCCCACCGAGGTCTTCATGAGCAGGTCGAGTTTATGTATGATGCTGTCTTCATGAATTTTTTGGCTGAATAATTTATCTATATTCCAGTATTGCACGGCCTGCAACTGCATGCTATGCAAGTCAAGAATGGCATAATGGGCAGGCGGTAAAGAAAGAATGTTTTTAAAAAAAGTGGCCGCCTTGTTGGAAGGGTTCTGCACATTGCCCAATGAAAGATAATTGAGCAGCATCTTATGCTCTGCTGTTTTTTCAATCCCAATGGCCCAAAGGGCTTTCATTTCGCTGGCAAAATAAAAGGCATCTTTACTGTTGTGATAGTAAAATGGTTTTTCCCCAAACCTGTCTCTCGCCATAAAAAGCGTTTGTTGCTTTTCGTCCCAGATAGCAAAGGAAAACATGCCGTCTAAATACTGCACGCATCTTTCGTGGTAGCAGTCGTATGCGGCCAGCAGCACTTCCGTATCGCTGGCCGAAGCAAAAGAATACCCGGCTTTTTGAAGGTCCTTTTTTAGTTCGGGGTAGTTGTATATCTCGCCATTGTAAACGATGGAATAACGGTCGAGGTAACGCATTGGCTGAGCCGCAGCGGGGGTAAGGTCAATAACAGAAAGCCTGCGGTGTGCCAGGCCCGCTGTATTTTTTTTATTGATCCAAAAGCCTTCGCCATCGGGGCCGCGGTGCGCAAGTATGTCTGCCATTTTTTTCAGTAATGGCAGTTCCACTAACGATGGATTGGGCGATATGATTCCGGCGATGCCACACATGCAGTAAAGGTAGTTAATAAGATAAGCGCTCAGCGGCTTGCAAACTCGATCGGTAAAATTGTTTTTACATCATCCCATGCCATCAGCAGGTCTGCTCCATAAGCTGCTTTGGAAAATATCATGGTAAAATCTTCTAGTGCGGGTATTTGTTTCATTACCGGGATGTCTGTTCGTAAAACATCTTTCTTTTCGTCTATATGGAGCCCCCAGGTATGAAGATTGCTGTTGAGTACAATGGTCCACCTGTCGGCATAGGGGATACAATATAAAATATAAGTGCCTTTGGCCACATTTTTTCCCTGGATAGATACATTGGTGAAGAATTCGATTTCGGTGGCTTCGTTAGCGCCCAGTCTCCATGGTTTACCATAAGGGCAAAGGCTGCCACCTTCGCCAAATAACAGCCTTCCCTTTTTATGCGGCCTGCTGTAAATCACCCTTGCTGCCAGGGGCGTGCTGTCGGCCTGGTCCATTTTCAGCTGGGGATAGGCTTCCGGGAAATAGATCATATCAAGCGGCGACTGGTCAATATTGCTGTAAGGGTTTTTTTGTGGTACAGATACGGAAGTATCTTTGGCCTTTATTTTTTGCGGCACAGGCGCCTGTTGCTTGCAGGAAATTGCGGCAATCAAAAAAACAACCGGAATAAGGGATGGTACTTTAAATAATCGCATAAATAAAATTAAGACATTAAAGCGATATGGGCAGCACTACCTTTACATTGTCCCAAAGTGCATTCAGGGTAAAACCTTTTGCGGCTTTCTCAAAAAAAAGTGAAAAAGTTTCGGTGATCTCTGTTTGCGGCTGTACAGGTACAGACAGACGGAGCACGTCTTTTTTTTCGTTATAGATAAAAGATCCCCATACATACATGTCGCGGTTGAGTACAAAGGTCCACCTGGCAGAATCGGGGATGGCGTACAAAGTGTAACGGCCTTTTTTAACGGGCGTGGCGCCGATTTTTACATTGCTGAAAAACTCAATTTCGGTGGCTTCATTGGCGCCCAGCCTCCATATTTTACCATACTCAAGCAGGTTGCCAAAAATTACCCGGCCGTTTTTCCGGGGCCTGCCATAGATAACCCGGGCAATAAGCGGCTCACTTGTTTTACCCTGCACTTTAAGCATGGGGTAATTAGACGGGTAGTAGCTCATATCCATGGGCGACATATCTACTTCCGGAGCGGCAGTTTGTGCGGCGATGGAAAACGTAAGCAGGAACAGCGGGAATAAAATGCTTGCTAACTTTTTCATTCAAAATCTGTATTTGCTCAAAGATAAATCATCAGCCGTTTAACAGGTCTTCCAATGTATGGGCGGCAAAATTTTTAACAGATTGGAAAAAAATGGTATAAGCGGGTTCTATTTCGTCTTTGTGGTTCAAAAAAATTTCGAAAGCTGTTGCGGTTTCTTCAATATGCTTTGCACGGCGCCGGAGCCCTTCCATACTTTTTTGTATACCCCAATCGAACCGGTAATTGTACAACCAGTTCTGCTGCTTCATATACGGAAACAAATTGCCAAAAACAGTTCCATGCCATTGACTTTGTTCATGAAGCAGTTCAAATGTATGTTGGGTAAAATCCATCAGCGCTTCGGGTGAAGGGAACTCGTTTCTGTCGTTTGCCAGAAAATAATCATATACCACATCCACAAAAGCGCCAGCATACAACCGGTAGGCGGGGCGGAAAAATGACTTGATCATCCGGGTGGAATCATGTTCATCGGTAAACTGATCAATGGCACGGTGAAGCGCAATTCCTTTTTGGATCAGCGCCGGGTATTCATATTTTTTTTTGCCTTTTATAAAATCGCTGATCATATTGCCCGTGAGCACCTGGCTGTTGCCAAAAGAAAGATATGCATGTGCCAGGTAATTCATGTAATTAAAGGTAGGATCAAATTTGTAAAGCTTCCACCTAGTGTTGATGGTGGGGCGATGTGCATTGGACCCTATGGCAAAGCCTGTAGTTGAGATAATGGGCGGTAATAATGAGCGCCACAGCAGGCACCAGCAGCGCCACTTCGTATTTTCCAAAAATTTCCTTGAATACCAGCAATATAAATCCTGCAGTAAATAATATGACCGGCATGGGTGAAACCCGGTGCTTCAGGTAACCATGGCCCAGCGAATAGATTCCAATGACGAATGCCAGGCCGATCATGGCCCATTCAAAAAAAACATTATGGATAATATCGGCACCAAAAAGCGGGAGACTGGTAAAAAGGAGGGGCAGCAGCGCACAATGGATAGCACATGCCAGCGAAGTGATCATCCCCCATCTGTCCCAATTTATTTTGGTGTTCATTAACAGCAAAAATACGATATTTGCAATATTGTTGCAAATATTTTATCGCTGTTTTCCAATCTTTTTAATGGTTGGCAATGGTTAAGTAACTTTGTACCATGAAGAAGAAATGGCTGATCTACGTTGGCTTTTTTACGATACTGCTTGCATTGTTTTATGTATTTGTGTTTTGGGATTATGATTTTTCGGCATCCAAACTGAAAGTGATCAATGCCGATTTGCCCGAATTCAGTTTTACAGACCAGAACGGCAAACGGTTCACGGAAAATAATGTAGAAGAGAAAGTGTATGTGGCGGAGTATTTTTTTACCACCTGTAAAGGTATTTGTCCAAAAATGAATGCCAATATGCGCCGGGTGTTTGATGCATATAAGGAAGAACCCGGTTTTTTGATCGTATCGCATACCTGCATGCCCGAAACCGACAGCGTACCGCTGATGAAAGCGTATGAAAAAAAGATGATCAACGGGAAATTATCGCAGGCTGCAGATGGCCTGTATAAAATAAGTTGGGAGCATGCAGACAGTGCTGCAGCCATAACAAACCCCAACTGGTTTTTTGTAACCGGCGATAAGGAGCAATTATATAAGCTGGCCAGGCAGGGATATCTGATCGACAACAACCACCCTGACAGCACACAGAACATTGCCGACCAGTTCATACACACCCAGTTCTTTGCGCTCGTGGATAAGAACAGGAGGCTGCGTGGCATTTACGATGGACTTAAGAACGAGGAAGTGGAAAAAATGATACTTGATATAAAAGACCTGCTGGGTGAAAAAATAAAAACAAAAAGGTTCATGAGCGGTTTTGGAAACAACCCGGGATAAAGATGGAAGCAGTTAGCGATATACTAAAAAAGAACAGCCTGAGCATTACAGGCAGCCGCACAAGGATTCTTGAACTTTTTCTTGAATCGGGTGGGGCGCTGGCGCATGCCGATATTGAAAAACGCACCGGCGAGGTTTTTGACCGGGTGACCGTTTACCGCACCCTGCAGACCTTTGTGGAAAAAGGGATCGTTCACCAGATCCCCACCACCGATAATTCAGTATTGTATGCACTCTGCAAACACAATTGCGAACAGGGCCATCACCAAGATAACCATGTACATTTCATTTGCGATGTATGCGAAAAAACAACCTGTCTCGACGATGTAACGGTTCCGGCAGTAAAGCTTCCCGTTGGTTTTCGTCCCACACAATCGGCCATGATCGTAAGCGGGGTTTGTAAGGATTGTAAGTAGCGGATGCGGGATATGAGATGCGGGATAAAGATGCAGGATACGAGATGCAGGATATGGGATATAGGATTCAGGATACAGGATACAGGATGCAGGATGCAGGATACAAGATACAGGATACAGGATGCAGGATACAAGATACAGGATAATGGATGGAGGATATGGATTTGTTATACTGGCATAAGCTAAATGCTCTCTTTTTGCAATGCTCCTTTTTTTGGGATCAGCCATTGCTTTAAATATTTCCATTTTATCCTGGATCCGGTATCCTGATATCTTTTTTTAAAGAAATATTTTTTTTACTGCTGCTAATGATGCAGATTTACAGCGCAATTATATTTTACAAACACAAACACAACGTACTATGTTACAGGAACTTTTTAACCTCGTGAAAAACGTGGCCGGCGATTCAGTAATCAACAATCCCGCAATACCGAACGAACAAAATAATGAAGTAGTGGCAGAAGCTACCAACACCGTGGCAAGCGGCCTGCGCAATATTGTGGCCGGTGGTGGCATTGGAAGCCTCGTCAGCCTTTTTACAGGTGGGCAGCAACAGGGCAACAAGAGTAATTTGCTTTCCAATCCTATTGTAAGCATGATGATCGGCCATTTTGCCGGTAAGCTCATGAATAAGTTCAATATCGGCAACCAGCAGGCAAGTGGAATAGCAACTTCGCTGATACCGGGTATTGTTAATACACTTATCAACCGCACCAACGATCAGGGCGATAATACCTTTACACTCGATAACCTGCTGCGTTCCATCACGGGCGGGCAAACCGATCAAATAGCACAGCAGAACCCGCAGTTCAATATTGGCAACCTCATCAGCCAGTTTACCGGTGGCGGTCAGCAACCCCAGCAGGACCCCGGTATTATGGACATTATCAGCCAACTGGCAGGCGGCGCCCAGCAGCAGCAGGCCAGGAATGGGGGTGGTTTGCTCGACCTGATCAAAGGATTCACGCAGCAATAAAAAAATTGAACGTACATTTTAAAAGCGCTCCCGGATGGGGGCGTTTTTTTAATTCCAGTTCCTGCAAACGAAAAGGAATTTATACAATGCTTTTAAATATCCCGTTTCCCAGGTATGTTTGTTATGTACCATTGTATAATTGATATACGGAAGCTGATAATTCACTTTCCCAAAAATGGCTAACTTTAATGTTCCCAAACACATTTTTATGCGTTTAACATTTTTCTTCCCTGGCATACCTTCTTTCATTATCTGCAGCGGCACAAACCAAGTCTGCCAAACTAAAAAAGGTCATGCAAACCTATCATGCATTTAATATGTTTGATGGAGCAGTACTGGTGGCGGAAAATGGAAAATTACTTTATAAAGATGCATTTGGACTTGCCAACCGGGAGTGGAATATTCCAATACCATCGATACCAAATTCATGATTGGCTCCGTATCGAAACCACTTACGGCCATGCTCACTTTGATACAAGTGCAAAAGGGATTGTTGAACCTCGACAGCAGCCTGGCTTATTATCTTCCTGAATTTTCTGCAACTAATGGCAGCAAAATAAAAATACGCCAGCTGTTAAGCCATTCATCGGGCATGCCCAACTATGATGTGATAAAAGATTTCTTTCCCCGCATCAGCCGGCAAAATTTCGGCAGAGAGGAATATATAAAGATCTACAAAGATCTTCCGCTGGTTTTTGAACCAGGTACCAATTATAGCTACAGCAGCTGGGGATATTATACACTGGGCTACCTGCTGGAGAAAGTTACGGGTAAAACCTACGCCCGGTTAATGAAAGAAGATATGTTCGATAAAGCTGGGATGAACAGCAGCGGTTCTTATTTTCACAAACAAATTGTAAGCAAACGGGCCACTGGCTACGATTATGATTTGGGCAGCCATGCAAGCGGCGATTTCAGGGACCAGTCGAATACCATGGGCACAGGCGACCTTTATAGCAACGTGGAAGACCTCTTTAAGCTGCACCTCGCAATCAGTACTAACAAGTTGCTCAATAAGCAATTGACCGATGAAATGTTTACACCCGGAATAAGGCCATGGCGCTATGGTTTCGGCTGGTTCAACCAGCAATTCAGGTATACCAATACCGACAGTGTTTTTGCCAATTATCACCTGGGCATGACGGAGGGATTCATTTCTTTCTGGCTGCGCATTCCTTCCACCAACAGCATGGTTGTTATTTTATGCAACAGTTCGCCTACAGAATTTTTTGGTATCTGCAAAAACCTGGTGAAAGTGCTTTATAACAAGCCTGTGGAAATTAAGCAGCCGGTGCATAAAGTGATGGAGAAAATTGTTTCCACAAAAGGCGCAACGGCGGCAGTGCTGGATTATAAACGCATGAAATCCGATTCTGCACATTACTATATTGACTGGCTTTCTATGAATTACCTGGGCGAACAACTCTATAACCTGAAGCGTTACGAAGAGGCAAGAGTCATTTTTGAAAACAATGCAGCTGAATTTCCAACACGCGACCTGGTGCTTATCAACCTGGCTAAAACCCTGCAGGAACTGGGCAAAAAAGAAGAAGCCATATACTGGTACAAAAAAACATTGGAAATATTTCCAAATTTTGAAGAGGCCCGCAACAGGTTAAAGGAGCTTCATTTGGAAAAATAAAAATGTGAACCCGGTTCCCGGTATTTTATAAAGTCAATACAGTTTCCAGCAATTTTAAAAATTACACACCCTGTGCGTGGCACGTAAGGCAAGTGGGGTTTGCTACAGGCCTTGGTCTTACATATACTTTGAACATAACCTTGATCCAACCATCATTTTTATTGTTACTCTCATAAAAATTAAGCTCAAAAGTATGGTTGCCTCCAAATTTCAGGGCCTGGAAAAGGCCGTTCGCTTCCAATGTATGTATTGATTCAAGTGTGGAGGGAATTTGTAGAAATTTAATTGCTCTTGTACCAAAGTCTCCATCAAAATCTTTGCATTCCTGGCATTTGAAAATCCTGGGACCAAAAATGCCTTCTTCGTCTTTTATTTCACCTCCTACTTTTAATTGTATATTTCTCAGCTCATCGTACGAAATATTTGTCAGCAGGCTGATTTTTTTATTGATATTAACCGAACCATTGCCTGTGTGTATTGCGTTTTCCTTGCTTTTAGACCAAAGATTTTCTGCCTCCCGTAAATCGGAGTTATTAAATATTTTTACTCCTGTAAAATCAATTCTGCCGAATATATCTTCATTACCATCCCAATCCCTTACATTGTTCACTTCAAATTTTACCAGCTCAAGGTCGGCATCAAACCTCAGGTTGTTCAGAGGAGAAAGATGGGCTATTTTATATTCAGAAACACAGCACTGGATATTACCGGCGCTTACCGGTGCGCCACCTCTTGCATGAATAATTCCTGCCACAATGGGTGAAGCCAGTGAAGTGCCATCAGCGGGGGCATAGACGCCATTTAAATAAGTAGAGGTGGAAGAGGTACAGGCAAGCCAGTCTATAGATGTTCCATAAGAAAAATTAGTACAACCCCTGCCTTGACTCATACCTCCTACAGAAATTACGTGGTAGCTATTAATACATGAAGTAAGATTTTTATCTGCTTGTGTACAGTCGTTATTATTTCCGGCGCCGCTGCAAACCCATACGCCAGACCATCCGAGTAATTCTACCGCATCCCTTAGTGTTTCGGCAAGGTCGCCTGCAGAAGTGTTGCAATCATCTCCTTCATAAGAAGCAATGCTGATATTAACTACATCTCCGGGAATATCATATTGCGCAATATGATTTAATGCTGATAATATGCTGCTAAGCTGTGCGCCATACCCACTTATAAAACCAGGTTGCCCTACTTTTACCGGCACCACCCAGGCGCCTGAAGAAACGCCGCATGTACCGAAGTTGTTATTAATAGCGGCTGCCATGCCGGCAACAATGGTACCATGGCCGTAATCATCTTCCGGTGTATCGCTTGTAAAAGAAACGGCATAGGGCTCATCTGTAACCACATTCAAATCGGGGTGGTCGAGGTCTATACCGGAATCAATGATCCAAATCCAGGTTTCTTTTCCGGCTCCATTAAGCGGGCCGCCAGATAAGGCGATTGCCAACTGCACCTCGTATGGTTCAAATTGATCTGGCCTGAATGTTTGCCACGCAAATCCATCTTGCTGAAATTTGGCTTCATAGTCTTCATACACAGCTTTTACATGAGGATTTAATTTTAATGACTTAACTTCTGCATCGCTTAATTTTGCTGAAAAGCCAACTAATAAATCAGCATATACCTGCCTGATAGATGTTTTTTTAACATGGCAGTTTGCAATTACGGCTTCTATTATTTTTAAATTTTCTTTCCGCTTTGGTTCATTTTCCCTGAAACTTTGTTTGCGGTCAGTAATATTTTTTTTTGCATGTAATATTACCGGTTCTGCTATCGCCTCCTTTATTAAAACAACATACTGGCCTGGAATTATCGGCCGCTTAGCCGGTCTATCCGGGGTTTTTACACTGTCGGCTGTATCTAAATTTACCGTAGAATTTTTTTGGTCGGCACAACTGCCACCCAACAAAAGAAAAATAATGAAAAGCTGCGTGGAGAAATAAATATTTTTCATATTAAAACAAATGTATATTAAAAGTTTATCAATATAACATTATACTTAATATATCTACGGCTATCTACTGGTGCAAGGTTTAAAGATTATCCATCTCCCCCTTCACAAAATCTACCAGGACTTTTATTTTTTCGGGCGAAAAATCAAACTCCAGGCCCGCGGTTTTGTATAACTCTGGCAGGGTGCGGGTGCCGCCCAGCGCAAGTGCCTTGCAATAATTTTCAAGCGCCTGCTGCTTGTTTTGCTTATACTGCATCCACATGCCAATGGCGCCCAGTTGTGCAATACCATATTCAATATAGTAAAACGGCACTTCGTACAAATGCAATTGGCGTTGCCAGGCATTGCGGCGGTAGGTTTCCAGGCCTGTTGTGTTAAGCACATCATCGGCAAACTCTTTCAAAATAGTTTCCCAGGCATCCGTGCGTTCTGTAGGTGTATGTGCCGGGTGTTCGTAGATCCAATGCTGAAATTTATCAATGGCGGCTATCCAGGGAAAAATAGTGATCACCCTTTCGAGCTGGTGCTCTTTTGCACGTTTGAGGTCTGTTTCATTATCAAAGAAACTTTCCCATTCATCCATGCTCATGAGCTCCATGGCCATGCTGGCCACTTCGGCAATCTCCATGGGGTATTCTTTGAAACCTGTCAATGGAAGCGGGTGCGCTAAAAATGAATGAATGGCATGGCCGCCTTCGTGCACCATGGTGGTAACATCGTTCATCTGGCTGGCGGCGTTCATAAAAATAAAAGGGGCGCCGCTTTCGGCCAGCGGGCAGTTATAACCGCCGGGTGCTTTTCCCTTGCGGCTTTCGAGGTCAAAATGTTTGAGTTCATCCATCTTTTGCAAACAGGCCCCAAAAAATGGATCGAGTTTATTGAAGCAGGAAACCGTTTTGCTTAATAATTCTTTTCCATCTGTAAACGGGCGCAAAGGTTTGGTGCCTTCGGGTTCTGCATCAAGGTCCCAGGGACGCAGCTCATCTACACCCAGTTTTTCTTTTTTACGGCGGTGAATTTCGTTGATCAATGGCTTTACATGCAGTTTTACCGCCTCGTGAAATTTATAGCAGTCTTCTTTTGTATAATCAAAACGGCCCAGTTCCTTAAACCGGTAATCGCGGTAGTTTTCAAAACCTGCATTGATGGCTTCTTTGTTTCTTATCTGCACAAGTTTGTCAAACAGTTGATCGAGTTTCTCTTTGTCTTGCAGGCGGCGCTGCTGTATCTTATGGTAAACTTCTTCCCGCAATTTACGGTCGGGGTTTTCGAGGAATTTTGCCGCCTGCTGTAAGGTGTAATCCTCTCCATTCACAGTCACCATCATTTCACCGGTTATCTGGCCAAACTGCTGCTGCAATACGCTGGCTTCGGCCTGCAGCGGAATATTTTCTTCCCGGAAAAGTTCAATGCTTTTACGGATGCTGCGCAAATAGGTTTCGTATTGTTTTGCATCCAGCTCTGCCAATGCCGGGGATGCCATCAGTTTCTTGTTAAGCGCATCGGCATAGGGTTGAATTTTTGGCTGAATTTCGAGGCAATAAAAATTGTAGGCTTCTTCCAATGCCTTGTTTTCTGTATCGCAGGTCATGCGAATCTGGCGCCAGCAGGCATCTTCACTGATGGATGCTTCCAGTTCGCTCAGGTCTTTCAGCCATTTTTCAAGCGAAGTTTTGTTGCTGATTGGGCGTTCCATCAGTGCTTTAAAAAATGGTTCTGCGGCTTCCCAGTTGGTAAGCACAAAATTTTGGGGAAGAAAATCCCTTTTGGTTTTTTGTATTGCTGCTGTATATGCCATAAAACAAAACCCCATACGGGGCTTTTAAGTGTAGAAATAATATTGTGTCACCAGCCCGCTGAATTAAGACATTTTCCTGGGTGTGGTGATCTTTTTTGGCGGGGCTGCTTTTGGAGCGGCTGCCTTGGGTGCTGCGGCAGCAGATTTAGAAGCAGTTTTCTTTTCTGCGGCCGGTTGTTCAGCTGCAGCTGTGGCATCTTCGTCTGTTTCGGCTGAAAGTTTGATCTCCACTCCTTCTTTTGTAAGGATCTCGTACCATTTTACCATTTTCTTCATATCGCTTCCATATACCCTTTCAAAGTCCATGGCCGGGTATACTTTTTGAAAATAGGCTTTGATCTCTTTTCCATCTGCATTGGCAGCAGGCATTTTTTCTTTGCTGGCCTTCATGGCGTTGAAGATCTCCACCAGGTTCACATTTTCATCTGTGGTATAAATTTCGATTCCTTCCAGTTGCGAAAAAGCATGTATGCGGTTGCTGACAAATTTTGATGTTTTGTCTTCGAGTGAACGAACCACACCACCATCGGCTTTTGATGACACCAGCTCATATAGACCGCTCATTCCTGTTACCGATACTATTTTTCTGTATTCCATAATTTTATTTTAAGGGCGCAATTTAATCGGAAATAGGCAAATAACCAGAACTATGTTCGCTATGCCTTGATTTTGCATGAATTATAACAAATTTTAAAAAAAGAACCCCTTTCCCCGACAGTTTGTACTTCGTATTACGTCTAACACTCATAAGAACATAATTTTATGCTAAGATTTTTACTGAGTGCTTTTTTAAGCATTTGCTCAATGGCCGGCATGGCCCAGTTTACCGTTTCAGGAAAAGTGCTGGATGCCGACCAGAAATTTCCGGTTCAGGGTGCTACCGTTTCCCTTCTTCTGCAGAAAGATTCTGCACTTATTTCCAATACGGTTACAGGTACCGATGGAAAATTTCTTTTTGAAAACATCGCTTCCGAAAAGTATTTTATAAAGATCAATTCACTCAGTCACCAGCAATACATTTCTTTTACCACTATCAGCAACGGCAACACCGACCTGGGCGAACTCAACCTGATGAAAAAAGGGAAGGACCTTGCCGGGATAACTGTTGTAAGTAAGGGAAGCCCGGTGGTTAATAAAGCGGATACCACCCAATATTCGGCCAGTCAGTATAAAGTAAATCCCGATGCCAGCACCGAAGACCTGGTCAAAAAAATGCCGGGCATCAGTGTGGCAAAAGATGGTACGGTAACGGCACAGGGCGAAACCGTTAGGAAGGTGACCATTGACGGGCGGGATTTTTTTGGCGATGATGCATCTGCAGCATTGAAAAATCTTCCGTCGGAAGTAGTGGAAAAGATACAGGTGTTCGACAGGCTCAGCGACCAGGCCCAGCTCACCGGGATAGATGATGGCAATTCTGTAAAAGCCATCAATGTGGTTACCAAAACCGGGATCAAAAACGGACAGTTTGGCCGGGCTTATGCTGGTATGGGAACCAATGAAAGGCACCATGCCGGTGGTAATGTGAGTTTTTTTAAGGGCAATCGCAGAATTTCCCTGGTAGCTAATTTCAATAATATTAATCAGCAGAATTTTGGCAGCCAGGATTTGCTGGGCGTAACCACAAGTAGTGGCCGGAGCGGAGGTATGCGTGGTGGAGGTGGTGGCCGGAGCGGGTTTGGCGCCAGCGAAAGTTTTATGGTGGGCCAAAGCAACGGCATCAGCCGCACAAGCGCATTTGGTATCAATTACAGCGATAAATGGGGGAAAAAGACAACGATCAGTGGAAGCTATTTTTTCAATAATAGTAAAAACAATAACGAATCGGATATACAATCGCAGGTGCTGGACCGCAGCGCTAAATGGTACAACGATAACAGCAGTGGAACCACTACCACGTATAATACCAACCACCGCATTAACCTGCGGGCAGAAATTAAATTAGACAGCAACAACAGTATCTTCATTATTCCCAGCATCAGCTTCCAAAACAACCGCTCCAATGGTTTTACTAATGCCGATACCTGGTACACTGGTGGAGACTCTTTGAGTAACTCTTTTTCGAAAACAAACAGGGAGAGCAACGGCTACAACATACGGAACAATATCATGTACCGGCACAGTTTTGCAAAAAAAGGCCGCACTTTATCATTTGGGTTTAATACCACATTTACAAAAAACAGCAGCGAAAATATACTGGATGCACATTACCGTTTTTTTGATGCCGCAGGTGTAGCTTCCGATTCCATTCCCAACCAGTTCAGCGATAACCTCACAACGGGCCGCACAATTGGTGGAAATATTTCCTATACCGAGCCCGTTGGAAAAAATTCGATACTGCAATTTGAATACAATCCCTCGGTACAAAAGAATAAGGCCGATCAGCAAACCTTTAATTTTGAGAACGGAAAATATTCTTCTTTCGTAACCGCACTTTCAAACAAGTTTGATAATACCATTACCACCCATAATGCCGGTATCAGTTACCGCTATAACCCCAACCGCGATAATATGCTCATGGCCGGGGTCAATTATCAATCCAGCAAACTTGAAAGCGACCGGGTGTTTCCAACTGTTTCAAAAGTAAACCAGTCATTCTCCGATTTTTTGCCAAGGCTCATGTGGCGCCGCAAAATAAATACGTACAGTAATTTTAATGTTTTTTACAGGGCAGGGGTTAATTTTCCAAGCGTATCGCAGTTGCAGGATGTGGTAAACCTGAGTAACCCGCTGCGGGTAAGCATGGGTAACCCTCAACTGAAGCAGGCTTATTCTCATTACCTGATGGGCCGTTACAGTTTTGCCAATTCTAAAACGGGGAAAAGTTTTTTTGCTAACCTGTTTGCGCAGGCCACCAACGATTATATAACAACAGCCACGTATCTCCTGAGAAGGGATTCGCTTATACAAAACAATATTACCGTAAAAGGAGGTTCGCAGCTTACAAAGCCGGTCAATCTTTCGGGGTATAAAAACCTGCGTGCCCTTTTCACTTACACCATGCCGGTTAAATTCCTTAAATCAAATTTCAGTATCAATACAGGAGCGGGATATTCAAAACTTCCGGGTGTGTCAAATAGCCTCGAAGTTAATACAAATAATTATACCTATAATGCCGGGCTGGCGCTGGCAAGCAATATCAGCGAGTATGTTGATTTTAATTTGAACTATACAGCCAATTTCAATAATGCCAGAACCAAATCTGCCATTACCAGTTCAACAAACAATTATGTAAACCAGTCAACCGGTTTGCAGGTGAACCTGCTTAGTAAAAAAGGTTGGTTCATACAAAACGATGTTAGCAACCAGGCTTACAGCGGCCTTTCAGATGGCTTAAATCAAAGTTATTGGCTGTGGAATGCAGGTATTGGAAAGAAATTCCTCAAAAACAGGAAAGGGGAACTTAAGTTATCGGTTTTCGACCTGCTTAAACAAAACCAGAGCATCACCCGTACGGTTCAAAGTAATTATATTGAAGACGCCCGTTATAATGTTTTGCAGCAGTATTTCATGCTGACCTTTACCTACAATTTAAAAAACTTTGGTAAAGGAAGAGCTACAGGCAGCAGCAATAGTGATGGCCGGCCTATGGGCAATCCCTCTTCCGGTGGCGGCATGTTTTAATGAAGGTGGTAAGAAAGATAAAGTTCTTTTACATAAGATGAAATGATGGATAGCTTTATATTTGAGCACATTTAAGTACGAAAAGTTTTGAACAGCCATCCATCATTTACGGAAATTGTAAACCAGCTCCAGGGTATGGTATACAATACGGCTTTGGGTATTGTTCAGCATGAGCAGGATGCCGAAGACATTACACAGGATGTTTTTATACAGGTGTATGAATCGCTGCATGAATTTAAAGCCGATGCCAAACTGTCGACCTGGGTTTACCGGATAGCAGTAAACAAGGCGCTGGATTTTGAGCGAAAGAAAAAAAGTTCGAAACGTGGCGGCTTTCTTAAGCGCATATTCAATACCCCGGAAGCCGATGAGCTGGTTTCTTTTCAGCATCCGGGTGTGGCACTCGACAAAAAAGAAGATGCGGCGGCTTTGTTTACAGCCATCAGTAAATTGCCGGAAAGCCAACGGGTAGCCTTTTTGCTGCTGAAGACAGAGGGATTGAGTTATGCAGAAGTAGCCGATATAATGCAAACAAGTGTACAGGCGGTGGAGTCTTTGCAGGCAAGGGCGAAACTGAACTTAAAAAAATACCTGGAAGATTATTATCATAAAAATTTTAGATAATGGCCATAGAAAAAAATATACAGCAAAAGGTTGAGAACGCCCTCCAGAGTCTTGATGGCATACAGCGGGCCGAACCTGCGCCTTACCTGATCACGAGGATCAATGCGGCATTGGCCAGCCGCCAGCCGGAAACCAGCTGGTCGAAAATAGCCGCCTTTATCAGCAGGCCTGTGGTGGCTTTTGCGCTGATGCTGGTTCTTGTACTGGTAAACGGGCTGATCATATTGGGTGCCAACAGCACCGAAGCAGACAATAATATGGCAACCGCTGATAATAATCCCTATGAATATGCTGCCAGTATAACAAGCAATTATGACCTGGAAAATGTACAACCATGATGAACGCACAACCTAAAACAAAATTTTTGATCATGCTGGTGGCCTTACTTGCCATCACTAATATAGTGCTGCTGGGCATTATGTTCAGCAAGAAGCCTTATGCCGGTTCCGACCGCAGCAGCAGGCGGGAAGAGCAGATGAAAAATTTTCTGCAAAAAGAACTGGGCTTTTCCCCTGCACAAATGCAGGAATACGATTCTTCGGGCAGTACGCACAGGCAGGCCATGCGCAGGTTGTTTAATGAAATGAAGCAGCACAGGGAGCATAATCTCCGCAACCTGGGTAATAGCAGTTTTACCGACAGTGCCATAGAAGCAACTGCGCTTAAGGCTGGCGAACAGCAAAAACTCATTGAACAGAAAATGCTTCAGCACCTCCAGGAGATACGCCATATCTGTTCGGCGGAGCAGCGGGCTAAATTTGATACAAGTATCTACACACTTTACAGCAAAAAAGACAGAAACAAACCTGATAAAAAATAAACACATATTACAATGAAAAAACAAATTTTATTGAGTGCATTTGCAGTTTTATTTGGATTAAGCACCGCTTTTGCACAGGACGGCGGCTTTCAGCGCCAAACGCCTGAGGAAAGAACAAAGGCTGCCATGGAAAAAATGGCCCCGCTCCAGTTAAACGAAGACCAGGCAAAGAAAACCGAAACGGTTTTACTTGATCTTTTCACCGAGCAGCAGAAATATATGGACGAAATGCGTGCATCCGGCAATATGGACCGTGAAGCCATACAGGCAAAAAGAAAAGAACTGGCCGAAAAAAGGGATGCAAAGTTCAAAGGGATATTAACCGAAGAGCAAATGAAGAAATTCAAAGAAGAAGTGGAGCCGTCTATGCGCCCGCAACGCAGGCCGGAAGGAGGAGGACAAAGGAAGTAAAAATTATAAAGTAAATAGTGAAGGCACGAATAGGAATGATTTTAACTGCAAAAGCCGGTCGATTTGTCCGGCTTTTGCATGCCTGCAACTTTGTACTTTAAACCTTGAACTTTTAAACTTTAATATCCCCTCACATTTTTTCCTTCCATATAGTTCATGAATGCTTTATTGCAAACACGGTTGCCGCCGGGGGTGGGATAATTGCCGGTAAAATACCAGTCGCCTTTGTTATTGGGACAACTTTCGTGCAGTGTTTCAATGGTTTGATATATAACATCCACCGGGATGGAAATTTCTTCGGGTGTGATGAGACGGGCGATCTTTTCAGAGATTTCATCCAGCGTAAAAGGTTTGTACAGTTGGCGTACCATATTTTCTGTGTGCAGCTGGTTGTTTCGCTGAAGTTCTTTGCACTTCAACAGCAGGTCGATGAGCAAACTTTCCATGCCCCTTTCTTTAATGAGTGCAATGGCAGCCCTAAAAGCTACAAAGTCGCCCAGTTTGCTCATATCTATTCCGTAGCAATCGGGATAACGGATCTGCGGCGCCGATGAAACTACAATGATGCGTTTTGGCTTCAGCCTGCTGAGCATGCGTATGATACTTTTTTTAAGTGTGGTGCCGCGTACAATACTGTCGTCTATTACAATGAGCGTGTCTTCGTCTTTTCTTACGGTGCCGTAAGTAACATCATATACGTGCTGCACCATCTCATCGCGGTTACTGTCTTGTGTGATGAAGGTTCGCAGCTTGGCATCTTTGATGGCCGTTTTTTCGATCCTTACTTTCCGGTTGATCATTTCCGTAAGTTTTTCGGGATCTATATCACTCCCCCAGCTGAGTATGCGGTCCACTTTAATATTGTTCAGGTAATCTTCTGCGCCTTTTATGAGGCCATAAAACGCCGTTTCGGCGGTATTGGGGATAAAAGAAAAAATGCTGTTCTTAAGATCATATTTAATTGCCTTTAGGATGATGGGACTGAGATTATAACCCAGGGCAATACGTTCCCGGTAAATTTTTTCGTCGCTGCCGCGGCTGAAATAGATGCGTTCAAAACTGCAGGCCTTGCGCTCCTGGGCAGGTACTATTTGTTCAATGGAGTAATGTCCATCGGCCTTTACAATAAGTGCGCAGCCGGGCATCAGCTCCTGCACTTCATTTTCTTCCAGGTTGAACGTGGTGCGTAAAGCGGCACGTTCGCTGGCTGCAGCAATGATATCGTCATTTATGTAATAGTATGATGGCCGTATGCCGTGTGCATCACGCATAATGAAGCTGTCGCCATTGCCCACCAGTCCCCCAAAATGAAATCCACCGTCAAACATGGGCACGGCTCTTTTCAATACGGAGACAATGTCAAGATGGCCAGGCTCCTTTTCATCGGCCGTTACCAAAAAATGGTGCAACACCTCCATCATGGCGGCCAGGTCGCTCTGGCTTTGAAATTCGCCCGGTTCAATATTTAAGATGCCAAAAAGTTCTTCTGTGTTCACCAGGTTAAAGTTGCCGGCCAGCGCAAGGTTGCGTGAAGGGATGGTATTTCGTTTAATGAACGGGTGGCAGAAATTCACATCATTTTTTCCCTGTGTTCCGTAACGGAGATGCCCCAGCAGCAATTCGCCCATTATGTTTACATGACCTTTCATGAGGCCGGGATAATTCCTTATTTCGGGCTGATATTTTTCCACTTCCTCAATTTCTTTTGCCAGCTGGCCAAAGATGTCGGCAATAGGCTGTGCTGCGCTGCTGCGCAGGCGGTACATAAATGGATAACCGGGTTCTGTGTGCAGTTTTACAGCAGCCACGCCGGCTCCGTCCTGCCCGCGGTTATGCTGTTTTTCCATAAGCAGGTACAGCTTGTTGATACCATACAAGACCGACCCGTATTCTTGCTGAAAGTAACTGAAAGGTTTGCGCAGCCGGATGAAAGCAAGGCCGCACTCGTGTTTTATTGCATCGCTCATGTAAAAGAAAATGCCCGGTGAGGGGCAAAGTTATGTTTAATAAAGCAGAGATGGTACTGCTGAACCTATTTTTAAATCGTTAAAAATTTTTCTACAGGACAGAATCTATTATGTAAAAAAAGCATTAAGGATAAGGGCTCATTGCAAATAATTAATTAAATTCGTTTCAATGGAGCAAACCGAAGCCATACCGGCCTATAATCTTAGCGAAGAGGAGGAAAAAAAAGAGATCCTCCGCCAGTACCGTGCCCTGCTCCGGGAGCTTAAAGACAAACTTAAACCAGGCGATAAGGAACTGCTGCGGCGTGCTTTTGAAATGGCTGTGGAGGCACACAAAACCATGCGCCGCAAAAGCGGCGAACCGTATATCCTTCACCCGCTGGCAGTGGCAAAAATTTGCGTGGAAGAAATTGGCCTGGGTATCCGCAGTACCATTTGCGCCTTGCTGCACGATACGGTGGAAGACACCGATATTACCCTGCAGGACATTCAGATAGAATTTGGAAATGAGATTTCAAAGATCGTGGACGGGCTTACCAAGATATCCACCGTAATGGATGCCAACAGCAGCCAGCAGGCCGAAAATTTCAAGAAGATCCTGCTCACCCTCACAGACGATCCAAGGGTGATACTCATTAAACTGGCCGACCGCCTGCACAATATGCGCACGCTCGATAGCATGAAGCGGGAAAAGCAACTCAAGGTTTCCTCCGAAACCGTATATGTATATGCACCGCTGGCCCACCGGATGGGCCTTTACAATATCAAAACAGAACTCGAAGACCTGGCCATGAAGTATATGGAACCAGACAGTTTCCGTTTCCTTGCCCAAAAACTCCAGGACACCAAGCGGGAACGCACCCGTTATATTAATGATTTTATAAGGCCGTTAAAAACAAAACTGGAACGTGCCGGCCTGAATTTTGAAATTTATGGCCGGCCAAAAAGCATTCACTCCATCTGGAATAAAATAAAAAAGAAAGGCGTTGCTTTTGAAGAAGTCTATGATCTTTTTGCCATCCGCATCATTGTGGATTCCCCGCCGGAAAAGGAAAAGGAAGATTGCTGGAAGGTATACAGCATTATCACCGATGAATACAATCCGAGTCCGGAACGCCTGCGAGACTGGCTGAGCAATCCCAAAAGCAATGGGTATGAGGCGCTGCATACAACCGTAATGGGCCCCCAGGGAAAATGGGTGGAAGTGCAGATACGCACCAAGCGTATGAACGAGATAGCCGAAAAAGGCCTGGCTGCCCACTGGAAATATAAAGAAGGCACCACAGATGAAAGCCGATTCGATAAATGGTTTCACCAGATAAGAGAAGCACTCAGTAATGAAGACAGCAGTTCTTTTGATTTTTTGCAGGACTTTAAAAGTTCCTTTCTTACCGAAGAAATTTATGTGTACACTCCAAAAGGCGATGTAAAAATGCTGCCTGTGGGCGCAACTGCACTCGACTTTGCTTTTGGAGTGCATAGTATGGTTGGCAGTAAATGTATTGGTGCAAAAGTGAACCATAAGCTGGTACCCATCAGCCATAAACTGCGCAGCGGCGACCAGATAGAGATCATCACCAGCGCCAAACAAAAGCCCAATATCGAATGGTTGAATTTTGTGGTTACCAGCAAGGCTAAAACAAAGATCAAGGATACATTAAAGGAAGAAAAGCGTGCCGTAGCTGAAGAAGGAAAATACATTTTACAGCGCAAGCTTGATGGAATGAATGCGGCCATGAACCAGCATAACCTGGAGGAACTTTCGCAGTTTTATAAAACCGGCAACAGCCTCGACCTGCTGTATGATATTGCCCGCAAAAAAATTGACCTCAAGGAACTAAAGGAGTTTACGGTTCATGGCGACAGGCTGGTGCCACCAAAGCCCGTGATCAAACATGAAGAAAAACATGAGTACGATCCCAATAAGCATGCACATAAAAAAGATACCGAACTTATCATTTTTGGCGAAAGCAGCGACCGTATTGTATACTCGCTGGCCAATTGCTGCAAGCCCATACCCGGCGATGATGTGTTTGGTTTCATTAGTACCGGCGAAGGCCTGAAGATACACCGTACCAACTGCCCCAATGCCACCCGGCTGATGGCCAATTACGGGCACAGGGTTGTAAAAACAAAATGGGCAAAGAACAAGGAAATATCCTTCCTTACCGGTTTAAAGATCGTAGGGCTCGATGATGTGGGTGTGATACATAAGATCACCAACCTGATAAGCGGCGAAATGAAATTCAATATTTCTGCCATGACCATTGAAGCCAATGAAGGCATTTTCCAGGGAAATGTAAAAGTGTTTGTACACGATAAAGACGAACTCGATCATTTAGTGGAGCGGCTGCTGAAATTACCTGGTATTGAAAGGGTGGACAGGTATGATACGGAGTAAGGACGACAGATGATAGGCAATAGGCAATAAGTAATAGGCAATAGGCAATAAGTAATAGGCAATAGGCAATAAGTAATAGGCAATAGGCAATAAGTAATAGGCAATAAGTAATAGGCAATAAGTAATAGGCAATAAGTAATAGGTAATAGGTAATAGGTAATAGGTAATAGGCAATAGACTCTCAAGTTAGTACAAAGCCCCAAATATTAAATCTTACATATAAAATCTTACATAACTTATGGATGAACTTATCAACAAACTCATGTCTAATGCAGGTATCAGCGAACAGCAGGCCAAAACAGCGCTTGAAACCGTAAAGGATTATGTAAAGGAAAAATTCCCTATGATGGCTGGTGCGGTGGATAATTTGTTTGCGGCAGCAGATAAAAAGGGAGATGATTTTATGGAGTAGCGGGTAGCTAAGGAAATATCAATGCAATCGTACTTGCTGCCCGTCATAAGCCAGCTGCCTGTCTGTTGGCAGCGTTTCGTTAATGGCAGTATGTTTTCCCAACTGGTGACTGATATGGGTGAAATATGCTTGCGGAACCTGGAGTTCATCGGCCATGGCCACGGCTTCATTCAAAGTAAAATGAGCGATATGATGTTTATGCCGCAGTGCATTCAACACTAATATTTCGCTGCCTCTTATTTTTTCTTTTTCTTCCCCGTCGATCTTATTGGCATCCGTTATATAGGTAAAATTACCAAAACGGAAACCCAGTACAGGCATATGCAAGTGCCATACTTTTATAGGTTGCACCGGTATATCGCCTACCATAAAAGGTTCTTCATTAATATCGTTGAGCGTAATCTCCGGTATGCCGGGATATTTTTGTTCGGCAAAAACATAATGGAATTCTTTTTTGAGCGCATGCTGCGTAAGTTCGTTTGCATATACCTGCATGGCTTCGTTGCTGAAAAAATTGAAGGCACGGATATCGTCGAGCCCGGCAATATGGTCCTTATGCGGATGGGTGAAGAGAATAGCATCCAGGTGCTTTACCTTGTAACGAAGCATCTGGTAACGGAAATCAGGCGTTGTGTCCACCACCAGGCTGGTGCTGCTGCTTTGTACCATAATACTGCTGCGCAGGCGGTTGTCGCGGCTGTCTTCAGAACTGCACACTTCACAGTCGCAGGCGATCATAGGAACACCGCTGCTGGTACCTGTACCTAAGAATGTGATGGTAAGAGGAGGACAATACATGAGAGCTCAAAAATAATGCAAAAAGACACATAAGTATAAAAGGGCTGCTTCAGGTTAGTAGACCTGCACCGATTGTATGATCTTTTTTGCCAGGGGTAGAAATTTTGTAAAGCTGCCGGGTTTGCCGGTATAAGTGAATGTGTAAAGGATTCCGTTCAAAACAGCCATTTGCTGCATAATTTCGACCGGGAATTCTTTGTCATTTTCTGTTATTGTAAAACGGTAACTCAAACGGAGCGCCTGCACATTATTCCATTTAATGTATGCCGTATCAATCAACATAAAATTATTCATGCGCTCCTTAAGGGTTTCTTTTAATGCGGCGGCAGTGGCTGGAATGCCTGGTTTAAAACCCGGAGCTTCCTTCACTATACAATTGAGGTTTTCCCTGAAATCATCTGAATCATTTTCCTCCTGGGTAGTTACAAAAAACCGAGTCTGCGTGCCGGGTAGTTTCAGTGTCCAGTCTTTGGGGTAACTAAAACTGAAGTGCCTTGCTGTATCCGTATGACTGAGCCATCCGGGCTGCTTAAGCTGCGCCTTACCAGTTAGAAAAATAAGTACGAAAAAAAAAGTGGTAAACGGGCTTTTCATATTTTCTTTTTTCAAATATAGAAAATTATGATAAAGCTCAGGCATAAAAGCGGATTAAGTAATAACAAGCTCCTTATTCATTATTTCAAGATAAAGCTTCTGGCTATCGTGGGTGAGTGCATCGAGGTTTACAGTCAGTTCAGGAATAAGGTCAATAAGGGTGTTAATACGCCCTTCGGTCTGAAAAAATTTATTAAGTACCACCACTTTTTTAGACTGGAGAATGCAATAGCCGCTTTGAAAGTTTCCCCTTTCGTAGCGGATCACATACCCGCTTTCTTCTACAATTCTTTCTATTTTATCCAATGTGGTTTGCGTGTATTTCATTTATCAGCTTTCTGTTACAGCCGCAACTTGCACCCGTTTTCAGTAAAATCAAAAAAAGGTTTTCAACAATCGTTGATAAATTGCAGTTTATACCGGAAATCTGGGAAAAAGTATTGTTAAAGCATAAAAAATGCCAGCTATCTCTCAAACAGTGAAGCCGGTATTGTTAATTAGTAGGGAGTATGAATATACGGGGCAGCAAGAAATAAAGTTTAAATTATAAAATTAACAGGGGTTTGTTTTACATTTATCTCCCAAAACTGTCTTGCTATGTCATATCCATTTCAAATTACATCGAAAGAACAATACGATGCCGCTTACAAAAAGAGTACAGAAGATCCGGAAGGTTTTTGGGCCGACGTGGCCAGCAGTTTTCAATGGCGCCAGCCCTGGGAAAAAACACTCGACTGGAATTTTATAGAGCCGCATATCAAATGGTTTTTGGGCGGTAAAATGAACATCACAGAGAACTGCATAGACCGGCACCTGGCCACCATGGGCGATAAGCCTGCCATTATTTGGGAGCCAAACAATCCCGAAGAAAGAACAAGGGTGGTTACCTATAACCGACTGCACAAAAGAGTTTGCCAGTTTGCCCAGGTATTAAAAAACAATGGTGTTAAAAAAGGCGACCGGGTTTGTATTTATATGGGCATGGTACCCGAGCTGGCTTATGCGGTGCTGGGTTGTGCCAGGATCGGCGCCATCCATTCTGTGATATTCGGAGGCTTCAGTGCGCAGAGCATTGCCGACAGGTTGTACGACGCACAGGCAGAATATATCGTTACCTGCGATGGCGCCTACCGCGGCAATAAAGATATTCCTTTAAAAAGCGTGATCGATGATGCGCTGATCGGCAACCGCCAGGTAAAAAAAGTGATCGTGTATACCCGCACCCGCACCCCCGTGAGTATGATCAAAGGCCGCGACCTTTGGTGGGAAGATGAAATGGAAATTGCAGAAGATCAACTGGAACAATTACCGAAGTTTGATTTTCCACCAGAAGAAATGGATGCAGAAGATCCGTTGTTCATTTTATATACCAGCGGAAGTACCGGCAAACCAAAAGGAGTGGTGCATACCTGCGGCGGGTACATGGTGTACACAACTTATAGTTTTGTAAACGTATTTCAATACAAGCCAGGCGATGTGCATTTTTGTACGGCCGATATTGGCTGGATAACCGGTCATAGTTATATCTTATACGGGCCCCTGGGAGCAGGCGCCACTTCTGTGATGTTTGAAGGTGTGCCCACCTGGCCGGATGCAGGCAGGTTTTGGGATATTGTAGACAAATACAAGGTGAATATACTTTACACGGCACCTACGGCCATACGCAGCCTGATGGGTTTTGGTACAGAACCATTGCAGGGTAAAGATCTTTCCTCATTAAAAGTATTGGGTACCGTGGGCGAACCTATTAACGAAGAAGCCTGGCATTGGTATAATGAATATGTGGGCAAAAAGAAATGCCCGATTGTAGACACCTGGTGGCAAACAGAAACCGGCGGTATTTTGATCAGTAATATGGCAGGGATAACAGAAGGCAAGCCATCGTTTGCCACTTTACCATTACCCGGTGTGCAGCCGGTGCTGGTTGACGAGAACGGAAAAGAAGTGGAAGGAAACGGTGTAAGCGGAAACCTCTGCATAAAATTTCCCTGGCCCGGAATTTTGCGCACCACTTATGGCGATCACGAACGTTGCCGCCTGAATTATTTCAGCGCCTATCATAATTATTATTTTACCGGCGATGGTGCCTTGCGAGACGAAAACGGAAACTACCGTATTACCGGCCGGGTGGATGACGTGCTTAATGTTAGCGGCCACCGCATTGGTACGGCCGAAGTGGAAAATGCGATCAATATGCATGCCGGCGTAGTGGAAAGTGCGGTAGTAGGATACCCGCACGACATTAAAGGGCAGGGCATCTATGCCTATGTAATTTATAACGGGCATCATAATGAAGAAAATTTAACCCGTGCCGATATTTTACAAACGGTTACCCGGATCATTGGCCCCATTGCCAAGCCCGATAAGATCCAGTTTGTGAACGGCCTGCCTAAAACCCGCAGCGGGAAGATCATGCGGCGTATTTTGAGAAAAATTGCCGAAGGCGAACTGAGCAGCCTGGGCGATACCAGCACCTTACTTGATCCCGCCGTGGTGGAGGAAATTAAGAATGGAAAGTTGTGATACGGTTTAAAAGTTAAAAAACCCTGTCAGCGGCTGTAAGCCCTGATGGCGGTTGTAACGGTCATTATTTTATGGGTAAGGTTGTTTGGAGGGAATCTTGAGTTAGGTGATAATATAAATTTCTATTTGTAAGAACGCAACTTGCCTTTTGGGAGACGTTGCCCGGAAAGAAAGTAGGGACCGCTTGTGGTATTTTTCCAAAGTATTAGTTAATCCAGGGTTTCGTAAATCCCGAAGGGATTGAATCTGCATATCCACGACTTGAAGTCGTGGCAAAACCACCTATAAAAGATATTTCTCGTCAAATGAAACCCTGTTTTCCTCAAGCATGCGCCTGATTTCGGCGGAAGAGTTTTCTATTTGATGATGCTGTTTTTGTTTTTTAATATAATTGATGATCATATCCTTTTCCCTAATAGAATAAGTAAATGCTGCATACCCGGTTTGCCATTCAGTAAAATCTGGGAAAAGGCCGGTTTCCTTTATCCATAAATGACTGGCCACTTTAATATCTTTTACCAGGTCGGCCAGGCAAACACAGGGGTGAAGGTCGCAGAAGATATGTATATGGTCCGGCATGCTGTTGATCCGGTAAAGCTTACAGTGTTTTCTTTTGAGTAATCCCCAAATGTATTTATAGAGTTGATTTTCGTGTTCCTCATGGAGCGTGGGCTCCCTGAATTTAGTGGAGAATACGATTTGATAAAAGACCTGCCGGTAAGAACTCATAGACTTTTTTTACAAATCTGCTGATAAGCAACTTTCGGGCAAAGAGATAATCAACATAAAACCGGGTTGTTGCCACGACTTCAAGTCGTGGTAATTAAAATTCGACTCCTGCGGAGTCTGCTTTCCCCATAATGTTTCCTGTAAGGGAATCTGTTGTAAGCAGCAGCGGAAACAATATCCCTTTTTGACCGCCTATGCTTAATGATAAACATTAATATTCATTTCAAAAGCATTTTTTTGATCAGTACTATCTGGCCCAGGTGATAATGTGTGTGTTCCAGCATTCCATGGAAGTTGCGGTAATAGCTGCCATATTTTTCATCAACAAAAATTTGTGGTAGCCTGCTATCCGGCAGTTGTTCAACAAGGTGGGCAATATTTTCGGCATCGGCCCAGGTCTTGTAAAGCAGGCTTTCCCAGTCTGCATCGGTTTCAATGGGAGGGTGATCAAAACTGTAAGCATCTTTGGCATCCAGTGTATGGCCTTCCAATACGCTTTGTATCGCACTGATGTAATAATTAATATGAAATACCAGGGCGGCGATTGTATGTAAGCCCGGGATCTTAGCAACAGCCATTTCCCGGTCAATACCGGCCAATTGTTCTTTAAGGCATACAGCCGTCCAGTTGCCGCCAAAATGAACCTGCCTGATATGAGCAGCTATCTCTGATGTTAAGTTCATGTTGTTTAATTTTGGTAACCAGGGAAAAAAATTACTTTAAATCTAAACCAGTTTTTTTTTGTGAGCCAGCAAATTGTTAAATATTTACCTATCTTTTACACATGTCTGTAAAAAAACTCAATCTTTTTGATGTTACCATGCTCATGGTAAGCTTTGTAATTGGCATGGGTATTTTTCGTACGCCGGTAAATGTGGCAAAAAGCAGTCCCGATGTTTTTATCTTTTTTGCAGCCTGGGTGGCCGGCGCGGTCATTGCGCTCTGCGGGGCGCTTACCTATGCCGAAATTGGAAGCCGTTACCCGGTTACCGGCGGCTATTACAAAGTGTTTTCATATGCCTACCATCCCTCCATTGCATTTGGGGTTAACTGTATCATTCTGATCAGTAATGCAGCTTCCCTTTCGGGCGTGGCGCTCATTGGTGCAGAATATATTTCGGCCGTGCTGTTTCCTGCAGAGGAAAACCGGCGGATTATACAGATCATCATCGCCATTGTTTGCATCCTGATTTTTTATGGTATCAACCTGGCCGGTTTAAAAATGAGTGCAAGGGCACAAAATATATTAATGATGGTAAAGATCGGTATGATCATCCTGCTGATCACGCCACTTTTTTTTGCAGATACACATGCAGCCGTAGCCGTGTCAGCTAAAACCGTTTCCAATCCGGCATTGATGGAGTATGTTAAGGCATTTGGCCTGGGTTTGGTGGCTGTTTCTTTCACTAATGGCGGGTATCAGCAAACCATCAATTTTGGCGAAGAAGTGCAAAATCCTGCACGCAATGTACCCCGGGCCATCTTTACAGGCATACTCATCATTGCCGCGTTATATCTTACCATCAACTATGCCTATGTAAAAGTGATCGGTTTCGAAAATTTAAAGACGGCCGAAAATATATCTGCCATCATGGCCACGCATGTATTCGGGAATGCAGGCGGTAAGATCATTTCGCTCCTGCTTTTTCTGTCGGTACTGGCTTATGTAAATGCCCTGCTCATGAGCAATCCACGGGTTATGGAGGCCATGAGCAACGAAGGAGTGCTGCCAAAGGTATTTGGACAGCGTACTTCAAAAAACCAGGTGCTGTTCACTTCCCTGAGCCTGTTTGCGGCATTAAGCGCCCTCATTGTTTTTTGGGCCGAAACCTTTGATCGTATTCTCAGTTTTACCATTTTTCTCGATAGTTTTGGCATGGCGCTTTCTGCTGCCTGCATTTTTATTTTGCGCAAGCGTACCCGCCACCTCGATGATACCGGCATTTACAAAATGAAATTATACCCCCTGTTGCCGGTTATTTTCATTGCAGCCTATGTATTTGTGGCCATCAGTATTTTTATTGATAAGCCCCAAACGGCCCTCCTGGGATTGGGTATACTGGCAGCTTTTACCGGGTTATATTTTGTATTGAAAGGAAATGCTAAGAAAGTTGACAAATAGTAGTTCCTTTCCCGCCAACAGCTCTATCCACCGCTTATAAAACTTCCATTTTTTCCATTTGAAGCATTGAGGTACATTTGCTTATGAGATTAGCCGTTTTAGCCTGCCTTATTGGCCTGCAATTAACTGCAGCTGCACAGCAAAAATGGAACCTGCGTTCCATTATTGATCATGCCATGTACAATAATCTGAACGTACGTATTACAGATCTCCAGTCGAAGAATGCAGAACTAAACTATAAGCAAAGTAAATTGTCGCAGTATCCCAATGCAAATTTTAATGCAAGCAGCAGCCTTAACAGCGGCAGCAACCAGGATCCCACTACTTTCAGCCGCATTACGGAATCCTATCTCTCCGCAGGTTTTCAGTTGCAAACAAGTGCCGATATCTTTAATTTTTACAGCAAGCGGAATACCATTGCGGCAAATGGCTGGGAAGTACTGGCTGCACGTGCCAATACCGATAAACTAAAGAATGACATTGCGCTGAGTGCCGCCAATGCTTATTTACAAATACTGTTATCGCTGGAGCAGCAAAAAATTGCAGAAGTGCAGTTGCAGCAATCGCAGGATCAGTTGAAGATCGTTCGAAAACAGGTAAGGGCAGGGGCTTTACCTGAACTTAATGCATCGCAGATAGAGGCACAGGTGGCCATGGACAGCAGCAATGTAATTGCAGCCCGTGGAAATGTTTCTCAAAATGTGCTGAACTTAAAAGCATTGATGAATATTGATGCCAACTCATATTTTGAAATAGAAACACCACCGGTAGACCAGATTCCGGTAGAAGCCATTGCCGACCTCCAGCCCGAAGCCGTTTACCAGCTGGCACTTGTCAATCAGCCGCTGCAGCGATTCAATGAACTTAAACTGAAAGCTGCCGACAGAAACAGGGAAGCAGCCCGGGGGGCTATGTATCCCACCTTAAGCGCTTTTGGTAGCCTGGGAAGCGGATTCAATAACAGGTATCAAACATTAACGGGCATCAATACCACTATAAATGGTACCCTTCCAATTGGTTCGGTCACAGTAAGTGGTACAGATTATATTGTGTATGCTCCCAATACAAGGTCGGTCCCGGTTTATGAAAAGACATCTTTCAGCAATCAGCTAACCGATAATTTCCGCCAAAGTATAGGGTTGAGCCTGAGTGTTCCCATTTTTAGCGGGAGATCGTTAAAGACAAACTATGAACGCAGTAAGATCAATATCCGTTCTTTGGAACTGCAAAAGGAAGCCGATAATCAAAAATTGAAACAGGATATTTACGGAGCCTATAATGCCGCCATTGTGGCACTCGAAAAATTCAATGCATCCAAAAAAGCAGTTGAAACAAACGAAAAGGCCTATGGATTTGCACAAAAAAGGTTTAACGTGGGCATGCTGGGAACCTTTGAACTGCTTACACAGCAAAATAACCTGCTGCGCTCAAAACTGGAATATGCACTCAACCGGTTTGATTATGTATTTAAAATGAAGGTGCTGGAATTTTACAAAGGACAGGGATTGAAATTGTAAACTAAATTGTTCCTGTGTTTCGGAGTAGCAATAAGAGATGACTGGTTTAAAAAATCCGTGCCTTAGCTATTCGTGTAAATCGTGTTGAATAATTCGTGTCCAAAAAAATATCATTCGTGTTTATAAAATAATAGTATGAGTAAAACTGTAAAATGGATCTTAATTGCGAGCGTGCTGCTGGTAGTGGCACTGGGCGTAATGGCTAAAATGGGAATGTTTGGGAAAGATGCCGGGGTGAAGGTAACCGCCGAAAAAGCCGAAAAACGCACCATTATTGAAGTAGTGAATGCCTCGGGCAAAATATACCCCGAAATAGAAGTGAAAGTAAGTCCCGATATCAGCGGCGAAATTACTGAGCTTACCGTAGAAGAAGGTGATACCGTAAAACGCGGCCAGTTGCTGGCCCGTATTTATGCCGACGTTTATACTATACAAAAAAACCAGGCGGCCAGTGGTGTGGCACAAAGCCAGGCACAGGTGGCAAACAGCCAGGCAGCACTTGGCTCGTTACAGGCGCAGGTAGACCAGGCTAAGCGCACGTACGATATGCAAAAGCAACTGTTCGACGAAAAAGTGATCAGCCAAAGCGAGTTCAATGTGGCCGATGCGGCTTATAGAACGGCGGTGGCCAATTACAATGCTGCGGTAGCCGGCATAAAAGGAACCCAGGCCAGTGTGCAAAGCGCCCGGCAAAATCTTGCCAGGGCAAATACTGATCTTGGCCGTACATCCATTGTGGCGCCTATGGACGGAGTAGTAAGTCTGTTAAGCGTAAAAAAAGGCGAAAAAGTGGCGGGCAACAGTTTTAATGTAGGTACAGAAATGCTGCGGATTGCCGATATGGACAAAATAGAAGTAAGGGTAGATGTGGGCGAAAATGATATTCCAAAAGTGAAGCTGGGCGATAGCGCCGTGATAACCGTGGATGCCTATACCGAACGAAAATTCAAAGGTATCGTAACGCAAATAGCCAGCAGCAATACCTCGGCTATAAGCAGCGCACTCAGCAGCAGCAGTACAGATGTAACCCAATACAAAGTATATGTACGCCTGCTCAAAGAAAGCTACAGCGATCTGCTGGGTAAGGGTAGTTTTCCGTTTCGCCCCGGTATGAGCGCCAATGCCGATATACAAACAAGAACAAGTGCCAATGTTATCAGTGTTCCTATCAATGCCGTTACCACCCGTGAAAAACCCGACAGCTTAAAACCGAAGAACAGCGTCAATGAAACCGACGACCTGGATGTACTCGTATTTGTAAAAGACAGCGCCGATAAGGTAAAGAAAGTGATGGTAAAAACCGGCATACAGGATATCAACTACATAGAAATAATCGGTGGCCTCAAAGGAGGCGAGCAGGTCATTACCGGCCCTTACGATGTGGTGAGCAAAACCTTAAAGCCCGATGATAAAGTAAAAGTAGTGGACAAGAAAGAACTGTTTGAAGTGAAGAAGAAAGATTAGCGTCTATTCAATAAAAATACAGGAACAGGAAGGCTGCCGGATTGCTAATTCTGTTGTTTAAATTCACCATACACCCAAAGCCGAAAGATCTGATGAATTCATAAGTATGAATTTTTTTTAATAAGATTTCTCAGATTTTTTTCTTTTAATTGTTAAATGCTTTAGTTCTTCCAGGGAATTTCGTTTTCCATTTGTTAATTAATCCCCAAACTCCTGCAAAGGCTTTTTTAAAACCTTAATAATCCGAAAATTGCATACAAAACTGTTGTATTTGAAAGCTCTCTACCTTTTCTTTTTTTTTATTGTTTCAGGCATCTCAGCAGCAGCACAAGCCACACAACTGAGTGTTTTGCTCAATAATGCCAGCAAGGCCGACAGCCTGGCCGCCACCGCTGCCCTTTACCAAATGCCCGGCAATGTACTCATCAGTATAAAAGCGCTCAACGATTCTGTAAGCTTTAATGTTCCGGTCAATAAAACCTACTTGCTCCAGGTTTCTGCTGTTGGTAAAAAAACAGTACGTAAAACCATTCCCGTAAAAAGCCTTCCCCTCAATGTTACTGTCAGTTTGGTAAATAATGCTTCCGACCTGGAGGGCGTGCTGGTGGTTGCCAAAAGGCCTTTCATTAAGCAGGAAGACGATAAAACAATTGTAGATGCAGAACCACTGGCTTCTGCCAGCAGTAATGCTTATGAAGTGCTCGAAAAAACACCCGGGGCCGTATTGATAGACGGAAATGTGTACCTCAACAGTTCCACCGCCGCTGTTATACAGATAAACGGCCGGGAAGTGAAAATGAGTGCCGAAGAAGTTTCGGCCTTGCTCAAAAACCTGCCTGCCAACAGCGTGGTAAAAATAGAAATACTCCGCACTCCCTCGGCAAAATATGATGCATCCAGCAGTGGTGGAATTATAAACATTGTTCTGAAGAAAGGCGTAAAGCCCGGAACCAGCGGTACAGTTAATGCGGAATACTCTCAGGGCCGCTACGGCAATGGGGGAGCTGGTTTTTCTCTCAATAACAATAACGGAAAACTCAAAACAAACCTGGGTTATGCTTTTTACCGCCGCAAAAATTTTGAAGACCTGGCAAGCAACCGCATTTTTAAAGACACAATACTTTCCCAGCATGCTTACACACGTTATCCTTCCTTTTCGCATTTTATAAATGGAGGAATAGATTACGAGATCAGCAAAAACCTTACTATCGGTTACAGTACGAGGCTTTCCCTGGGATTGAACAACAACAACTCCTATAACGATATTGAAACTTTCACGCTGGCCCAACCGCTTCCTTTTGCAACTTCACTTGCACGCACATCCAACCGGAATAATAATTTCAATTTCAACAATGATGTGGATATTGAACTTAAACTGGATTCGTTGGGGAGCAACTGGAAAAATGAATTCACGTTCAATATCAACAACAGCAAAAGTACGGTGCAGTACGATAATATATTGCTTCAGCCTATTGACACAAGTCTTGCCGGTAACGGGCTTACGAGATCACCCCGCCATTATTTTGCATGGGAAAGCGACCTTGAGAAGAAAATAGAAAAATGGACCATTGAAGCGGGAGGCAAATTCAGCAGCAGTAAATTGAACAGCAAAGCAGATTTTACAATCACGCAAAATGCTAACACGTTTCCCGACAGAACGAAAACGGCCGAATTTGTGTACCACGAAAAGATCAGTTCCCTTTACCTGCAGTTATCAAGAAAATTTGGCGGCCTGAGCGTAAAACCCGGCATCCGCATGGAGGTTACCAATATGCGTGGTAATGAACTCACGTATGATACCGGTTTTTCCATCAGGCGCACCGACTTTTTTCCTTATGTGTACCTGCGCCACAAGCTGTTCAATTTGTTTGGAATGAACATTTCGGCGAATGCTATTTTCAGAAAAAGCATTTCAAGGCCCGGTTACGGCGCACTCAATCCCACGCCGGTGTATGTAGACCAGTTTGTGTATAATATCGGAAACCCTTCTCTACAGCCGCAGTTTACCACCAACTATGAATTTAATATCACGGCAGATGAATATCCCGTTTTCTCCATTGGAAAAAATGAGATCAGGGATATTTTTACTTCGGTAACTTATGAGGATACTTCCACAAAGATCATTTACAACACATACGATAATCTTGGTAAGAATGATGAGTTTTACATCCGGGCCATAGCTGGTATTCCTCCAGGAAAAAAATATTTCTTTTATACAGGTGCCCAGCATAATTTGAACCGCTACCAGGGCAGTTACCAAAAAAGGCCTTTTGACTATACAAACGGATCCTGGTTGTTTTTTATGTTTCACAGTTACAGGATGAAATCCAATACAACCCTGAGCACATTTGGCTTTTACCGCCTGCGCAGCCTCTTTAATTTTTATGAACTGCAACCTTTTGGTATGGTCAATTTTTCTGTGAACCAGGCTTTATTAAAGAAAAAGGCAAACATCATTCTATCGGTCAACGATATTTTCCGTACCATGCGTTTCGATTTTAAACTGCAGCAGGCCAGCATCAATGCCACGGGAAGCCGCTTTAACGACAGCCGCCGCCTTACGCTCAAATTCATTTATAATTTTGGTATTAAGCCAAAGCAGGAAGGCAGAATGAATTTTGATATGCCCGAACAGGGGTAGTAATTTTGGCAACTCTTTTTAAAATCTTAAGCCATATTCAATATTTACCACAAATGACCTGGTTAACCCATCGGGCCTTTTCTCTCTTACAATTACAGGCGCTCCCATATTAATATGCAGCGCATGTTTTTCATTAAAGAGATAATTGCCATGCAAGGTCATATTTAAAGTGGCGCCGGACGATCCTTCAATAACTTTTGTATTTTTCAGTTCATCTGTGTAACGGTCGTTCCCGAGGTGATACAGGAACAATATCCCGGGCGAAAGGTTTATTTTGTTTTTGTTTACCAGTTGATATGAAACCCTTGTAAGCAAATCTCCGCTCCGTTCAAAATTATTGCTCGATAGAAAATTGCTGAGTTTGGAGCCGGCAGGGTAATTTTCCGCAATAAATTCATTTTTATTCTGTGAAAGGGGTTGCTGCCATCCAAACGAGAAATTTATTTTTTTAAGCCTGTAACTGATCCCGGTAATTAAATCAAACGTTCCAAGCCCTGGCTGGTAATCCATCGGCAGGGGTAAATTGTCTTTCTTTGTATTTCCATTGGCTATTGGAGCTTTGAATCCGAGGTTGAAAGCAATATGTTTTTTTGTACGGTAAACCCCGTTGATAAATATATCTGACACGGCCCCAGTTGTAATACCATTTCCATTCAGCGACAGGGCGCTAAGCCTGATATCGGCCGAAAATGAGCGGTTAATTTGTCTATTGTACTCTGTATAGAGCCCCGCTGCAGTTATAGAATTGTCTGCAATACCATAGGAAAAACCAAATTTAATCTGGTTTTTCGTTATAAAGCTGTCTTTTTCTGCCGTAGGCTTCAGGGCTGTGATGCTGCAAAATCCCGCATCGCTGCAACCTTGTCCATTGATGTTGTTCACTAATAAAATAAGGATAAATCCTGTGAGTGTTAATTTGTTGATCATATTTACCTTGTTATTACTGTAAAGTTGCATACCCAAACAACACTGAGAAATCTTCGCACCAGATCAGCACATTTTTCTTTACTGAATAGTTTAATTGTGCGGGTAATGTAAAAGTAAAATTACCGCTAAAAGATGTTAAAACCGCGGCTTCCACATAATCTGTAGCATTAATATCACTGCTGAACCAAATGCGCAGATCTGGCCCACTGTCTGTATTAAAATTTTCAAGAACAAGTTTCAGTTTATTGGCGCTGTCCTGTATAATTTTTGCAGTACCCGTAGTGGGATGAACACTGCTGATAAAGCTTCCTGATGCAAGGGTGCTGCCTGCTGGTAATGGTTCTATAACCGTATTTTCTTCTTTTTTACAGGAGTTTAATGCTAATACCAAAAATGCGCAGGCAATTATATACTTCATCTGGTTAGTTTTTTGTGATCGTTCCGGAAGGAAAACTTCCGCTGTTCAAATTCATATTATAAACAAAATGCTGCATCGGGCTAGTGGGAATATTCCCAACAAGTGGCTTCAGCAAAAATGGATCTGGGCTGTTATCGGGGAAGGGTTCTACAGAGATCACCGCAAGCCCCCCGGAAAGATTTGCCGGAAAACTGAGACCTGCCGGCGCATTCATTATAAAATCTTCGCCCGGAAATGGCGGCATGGCAGCAGTACCCGAATAGCCCGAAAATGAATCAGCGCTGCTCGCAGAACTGATCACCCCTGTGCTTACCGGTTTGCCGCTTATAAGCGCCCAGCCTTCGTATTTCCATCCTGCGGGCAATGCAGGAAGCGATAAGCCTGCCATAGGTGAGCCAGATGAATTGTCGATAAACCAAACACCGCTCAGCTCATCTGTAGTAGACGCTGTAGTAGGGGTGGCCAGGATATATTTTCCCATGGCTGCTGAAAAATTCTGGTTAAAGGCAGCAGGATGATTGATGGATGCGCTGGCGTTAGAGCCATTAAAGTCGCCCGCTATCAATTTCTGCTCGCTGGGTGCAGCGCTGTTATCAGGAAATGGTTCTACGGTCAATACAAAAGCGGTTGCGGCAGTTAGCCCTGCTTTATCAACCTCAAAACTGGTTTGCGATAATGCTCCGCTGCTGTTCACCGTAAAAGTGCCGGTAGAAACCGGGCTACCATTTACCATGATCCACCCTTCGTACCGGGCATTGCTGCCCAGGTCTTCGAGCCCGCTGATAGCAACCTGGAGATTGGCTTTACTGTTGTTATTGTCTTTCTTGCAGGAAATAAGAAAAAGCATTCCCATACCCAGGCCGCAAAGCCAGGTTAAATTTTTCAGATACATATTATATAGTTTTGGCTGCAGATTTACAGCTATTGATAAATGTTGTTAACGGTTCGGGACCCAACAAGACTTACGGAAAGTTCTGGGAAACGGTTTTTGAAGTAAATATTTTTTTTCTGAAACTTTATGGTAATATTTGCATGCAAATAAGCGACACCGACTTGACATTTACTGAAAAATTTACCGAGGAAGAATTGGTTGCTGCATTAAAAATGCGCAGCCAACAAGCATTTGGTTATTTGTATGAGCAGTATGGAGCCGCCATTTTCACCTTCATTAAACAGGTTATTCCTCTCAATGAAACGGCCGAAGATGTGTTGCAGGAAACTTTTACAGGGATCTGGAAAAATATTGATAAATACGATCCTTCTAAAGGCCGCCTGTTTACCTGGCTGGTAAGATTGGCCCGGAACCAGGCGATTGATACGACCCGGTCGAAACTATATAAATCCGGCACTAAAAACGTTCCGCTCGATAATTACGTAGATTATTTTGAACAAACCAGGCCCCTGCACCAGCAAGTCGACAGCATTGGGCTTAAAAAGCAGGTGGGCTGCCTGCAGCCCGGTCAGCGGGAGCTGATAGAACTTTGTTATTTTAACGGATTTACCAATGAAGAAGCAGCAAAGATCTTACAACTGCCAGTGGGTACGGTAAAATCGAGATTGAGAGGCGCATTAATTGAATTAAGAAAAAGATTAGTAGAACCATGAACATAAAAGAGTACATAGCATCGGGCATTGTGGAAATGTATGCAATGGGTCTGTGTTCTGCCGAAGAGAACAGGGAGTTTGAGGCATTGCTTTTACAATATCCAGAGCTGGGTGCGGCGTTAAAAGAATTTGAACTGCAGCTCGAGGAAAAAATGATGCAGGATGCCATCATGCCCCCGTCAGCAACCGGCACCAGGATACTAAATGATTTTAACCGTATGGCAGTTAAACAGGATGCAAAGCTGGTTCAACTGAAAACCCCCAGTCCTTTTAAATGGAAATGGGTAGCAGCGGCATCGGTTGTATTAGCATTAGCCGCCGGAAATATTTACCAGTTCATTAATAACAGCAGGCCCTTTGTGGTAACTGTTTCAGAAAAAGGACAAACGCTTCCTGCAAGGGATTATGCCATCATGCAAAATCCCTCTATTACGCCGGTTGCCATGTACGGCCAGGGTTTTCATTCCATTTGCCGCTGTACACTTTTTTGGGATAAAAGCTCGGGCAAAGCCTATCTTATGATACACCATCTGCCCGAGTCTTCGGACAAAAAAGATTATCAATTGTGGACGATGGTAAACGGCAAACCGGTAAGTGCCGGTATTGTAAAGGACGATATCCGTGGTCGTTTTATTGAGCTAAGTAATATTCCGCCGGGAGCAGACGCATTTCTTGTGACACTTGAAAAAGCAGGAGGGGCTGCTGAACCAGGCACCGATTTATACCTCAAAGGAGAGATCTGATCACAGAAACAAACGTTGCGTTATTCATAAAGCTAATATGCTAATAATCCGGTAATCCGTGTTTCCCCTCACAGGTCTTCCATCAGTTTTTCGATTTCTTTTTCTTCGAGCACCATTCTTGATGGGGCGGTTTCTTCGCCTGTCCATTTAATGAGCCGGATAAACCCGTCGGCTATTTCAATTCCGGTGATGTCTCCATCGTTATAGCAGCAACAGCCGGTGTTGAAATAAGTTGGTTTCAACTGCGTGCGTTCTTCGGCTGTATTGATCTGATTGCTGGGATGATCGTAGTAGCGGCCCGATGCAAAAACAGGTTTATGTGTATGACCGGTGATGAGGAGCAGGTCCTTTTTACGTTTGCTCCACTCGTACATCATCAGGTTGTGCTTATCACGCAGGGAATAATTTTTGCTGGGAGAGTTGATATTGATGCGCAGGAAACGTTGCAGCGGAACCCAAAAATGGGCCACCACCCAGCTGCTGAAAGCATTGCCATCGCTCATGCGGTCGCCCTGGTGACCATGTGTAAGAAAGATAGAAAGTGGCCTTGCCGTATTACTTGTTCTTAAAACAATGCCCTCGTGAACCGGCAACGGCATTTCAAAATATTTGATGAGATGCAGCGCCGTATCCACCGGGTTCTTCCACATCATATCATGGTTGCCGTAGGTTTTATAATAACGGATGGGTTGAAAAGCGGCTTCAGCAGCAAAACATTTTTCGTTCAGCTTCAAAATATCGAAGGGCTTGAACTTCCAGAGTTCTTCACTGTCGCCCAGGTTGATGAAATTATAATTGAGTGCATTGTAGTACTGGAGTGCGGCAATATAATTTGTTTCATTATTGGTGAAATCATCGGCCCAGCTGCGGTTACCTTTGTGCTGGTCGCTGAAAACAATGAATTTGTCTTTTGAACAGTCAATATCGAGTACCAGCAGCCTTTTGCTGAGGATATTTTTTTTACCCTGGTAAAGATTGCTCAGCGAGCGGAACACATCGGTGCGTTTGGGCGCAGCCGCAAAATAGTTTACGATCCACTCCAGTGGCCGTTTTAAAATATATTGAAGGAGTTTGCGCATGAAATCCTAGGCAGTCTTTTTATTGTAAAATTTCCCGATCAGCGGCATCTTTGCCAGCTCCTTTGCCTCTACCTTTCCAACAAACCATGCAAATAATCCAAAGAGCATTAATCCGCTTGTAATGGAAAACCACAGGAAAGAAGAAATAAATGTGACCATGGCCAGGTGAACAACATAAATGAGGACCACCAGCAAGATATAAGCCGTTAATTTTTTTACTGCATAGGGAACCGGGTAATGCTTTTGCCCCAGCTTATAACTCATTACCATCATGAGTAAATAACAGCAGAAAGTAGCCAGTGCCGCACCGGTATAATGCCAAAGTGGAATCAGCAGTACATTAAGGACAATGGTAATAACAGCCCCTGCAATGGTGATAAAGGCGCCGTATAAATTTTTATTGGTAAGCTTGTACCAAACACTCAGGTTATAATAAATACCGAGAAAAATATTGCCCAGCGCCAGCAAGGGCACCACCTGCAGGCCTTCTGCCCAGCTTGGATTGGCAAACGTAACGAAGACCCATTTGAACACATCCAAAAAAAGCCCGATGAAAAGAAACATGAAACAGCAGGCGATCACAAAAAATTTCATAACCCGGGCATAGGTTCGCTGCGCATGATCACTACTGCTTTGTTTAAAGAAGAACGGTTCAGCTGCCATTCTGAAAGCCTGTATCATGATGGTGATGAGTAAGGCAATACGGAAGATATTGGCAAAAATGGCAAATTCATGATCGGCCTGGTCAGCAGGCAGGTTTACTGCATGCCTGTAGATGAGACGGCTAAGCACATCGTTCACCATACCGCCCATCCCTACAATCACCAATGGGTAACTGTACTTCATTACCTCTTTCCAAAGTTTTCCATCGAAACTGAATTTAATCTGAAACAGTTCTTTGCTTAATACGAGCAGGGTAAACAAACTGCCGCAAATATTGCCCAGCAAATAATAGCCAAGGCCAATGTCTTTATTGTAAATATGCTTTACAAAACTATCGGGGTTGGCTGCCAGTATTTTTGGTGCAAAGCCCAAAAAAAAGATCACCACTGCCAGGTTGATAACAATACCGGCAATGCGGGCAAATGCATATCGTTTGGGCCTTTCTTCCTGCCTTAGTTTGGCAAAAGGTAACGTAGTCAGGTTGTCAATAGCCAATATGGCCATCATCCACAAAATATATTCAGGATGGCGTTCAAGACCGGCTGCATCCCCAATGGGTTTACGAAAAAACCAAAGCAGCAGGCTGAAAAAAACGGTACTGCTGAGCAGCGAAATGGATAATGTGCCGTAGAGTTTTTTGCGGTCATGCGTTTGACTGAACCGGAAATAGGCCGTTTCCATTCCATAGGAGAAGATCACATTTAAAAAAGGAATGAGGGTGTAGGTTTGAACAAGATCAGCGGTTTTTCCGGGGATTTCAACAAAAAAAGGCAGGGCCATGTTCATGATATATCCCAAAAACCGGCTGGCAATGGTGGGCACTCCATACCAAAGCGTTTGACCTGCTAATTTTTTAATTCCACTCAATCGGTTGTAAAAATTTCATGCAATTTATTGTTTTTACCGCAGAGAAAGGTAAAGCGGGAGCAGCAACGGTTCTCTTTTTCTGTTTTTTTCTGCGCTTTAATGCCGGAAGTTGATATTTTCTTCGGGGCCGAATTTTTTACTTTTTGTAAAACTTGTGTCTGTTAATGCAAATAGAAAGGACAGCAATTCGGTTTTGTTCCTTTCCGACAACACAATGGGTTTCTTCAGTTGTGGGTCCAGCTGCATAAGGCTGGTATCAATTTTTGTATAATGGTTAATCAGTTTTGTAATATAAGCAATGCTGCCATCGTGCATATACGGCGGACTTACCTGTACATTGCGCAGGCTGGGCACCATAAATTTGAGGGAATCCTTTTTGTTGCCGGTGATCTTCATGCGGCCCACATCTTTCATACGGTTGAGTGCTAAACCATTGTTGCGGAAACTGAAATCGGTAAAAAGCGGTTCCGGATGGCATCCCGCACAATGTGATCTGTACATTTCATATCCTTTTTGCTCGTAAGCAGTAAATTTTTCACGACCGTTTTTCACCCGGTCGTATTTGCTGTTATAACTTACCAGGCTGCCCGTAAATTGTGCCAATGCTTTTAACATGCGCTGCGAGTTGATACTGGCATCGCCAAATGCCGCTTTAAACAGTTGGGGATATTGCGCATCGGACCTTAATTTATACAACACAGTGTCGAGGCTTTCGCCCATTTCATTGGGAGCGGTGAGCGGGCCAAGTGGCTGCACTTCTATATGGTTCACGCCTCCATCCCAATTCAGGTTTTTTTTCCAGGCAAGATTAAAAAGTGCCGGGGCATTGCGGGTGGTGAAACTATTATTAACGCCGTGGCTTACATCATGCTCAAATGTACTGAAAGCTGCAAAATACTGGTGGCAACTGGCACAGCTTGTTAAGCCGTCTTTGCTCAGCCTGCCGTCGTAAAATAATTTTTTTCCCAGCATGAAACCTTCCTGTGTGCGGGGATTGTTTTTGAAAATATCTTTTGCAGGTTTTGGCCAGCCCCTGGGAATACTGAAAGGCATTGGTCGCGGCGCATTATGCGTGGATGAGATGACCAGCAATGCGGCACAAATGATAAATGATATTTGAATGGTTCGTTTCAAAAGAAAATAACTGCTGCATTTTTTTAAAATAACAGGCTACTGGTTTTGTTCAGTCCTGGTAATCGGCTAATGGTGATGACCACATCTTATCAAAATTATCAGCGGCTTTCTTCGCCATTTCCCCCGGGGCAGTAATGGCTGGATATTCTGAAATTTTGAGTGTGGAATGTCCATACCAATAATTGTCTGCATTCATTTCTATCTTCAGCACGCCGTTTTCAATTGCATAAAAACTTACAGGAATCGTGATGCTGCGCATGGCTTTATTGGGCCCGGCATACCCGCCAATATGATGTTCAATACGCTGCCCCTCGGCCTTTGAAGCTGCAGAAATGCCTTCAAGCTTAAAAAAAATATAACCTGTGTTCCAGGTCCAGAACATGCCATTAAGCGGATCTAATGCGCCACTTTGCGCACCGCTGCAATTATAAATACTGTCAACACCCAGCACGAAGGAAGCCGTCAGTTTAGTTCCCGGACTGGTCTCTATTTGTATACTGTCGTTTTCAAATGCATTTACCAGGTTAATGTTTTTAGCCGTTTTTTCTTTTTCATTTTGTTCAATTAGGGTAAAGTTGCTCACATAATATTTAAGCCGGCTTACCGAATAATTTTCCCCAAAAGGATTTGTATAAATACTTTCCTGCTCTAATGGCCTTCCATTGGCAGTATGTATAAACTTAACCGTGATCTTCACCTTTTTGGGCGGAATATTGAACCCCCAAAAAAAACCGGCAATTGATATAAGTAACAGGTAGCGCATCAGAAATTTATTTTTTTTCGTCCCAGTTTGATCTCCGCATTTTTCTTTTTACCCTCCAGGCGTTTTTCCTTTACAGCTTTTGGAATTTTGGTAGGCTTGCGTTTTTTAGGAACGATCAGGGCTTTTTGAACCAGTTCATTCATTTTTTTTACAACCAGTTCTTTATTGCCCAACTGTGTTCTGGCGGACTGGCTTTTTACGAGCAAATAACCTTCGGCATTCATCCTGTTATACAATTTTTGGGCGAGCCTTTCCTTTTCTTCTTCATTAAACAGGGAGGAACGCTGCACATGCCAATATCCTTCCACCATGGTTTCCACCTTGTTTACATTTTGGCCGCCTTTTCCACCGCTTCTTGCCGTTTTAAATGATATTTCCGTATTTATATCGGGCATTTCTTCAAATTTACTCATAAAACCACTCAATTTCCTGTTGTACAGGGTTTTTGCCCCGTTAATATTTCCGTAAATACGAAAAAAAAGGCATTTTTGCAGGTAACAACTATGCACGCTATTTATTATTCATTAACTGAACGCAAACGCCAGGGTAAAAAATCTTTTGCTGTGTTGGTAGACCCCGATAAGGTGAATGACAGCAGTATGGAACAGCTCATAGAACTGGCCGTGGAAGCAAAAGTTGATTATTTCCTGGTTGGTGGCAGCCTGGTCATTTCCAATTACATTGATGAATGCGTGCAACTGATTAAAAAACGCTGCAATATACCGGTGGTGCTGTTTCCGGGCAGCCCGAGCCAGGTAAGCAGGTATGCCGATGCACTGTTGTATTTATCACTCATCAGTGGAAGAAATCCCGAGTTACTTATTGGCCAGCACGTGGTAAGTGCGCCGGTTGTAAAACAAAGTGGTCTCGAAATAATGCCCACAGGTTATATGGTGATTGATGGTGGGGCACCCACTACGGTTTCTTATATCAGCAATGCGGCTCCCCTGCCTTCCGATAAAAATGAAATTGCCATGTGCACGGCCATGGCCGGAGAAATGCTGGGCATGAAACTCATTTATATGGATGCGGGCAGTGGCGCCAAACGTGCCATCAGCGAAAGCATGATAGAAAAAGTTTCTTCTGTAATTGATGTTCCCCTGATCATTGGCGGAGGAATAAGAGATGCAGAAAAAGCCTACCTCAACTGTAAAGCCGGCGCCGATCTGATTGTAGTGGGAAATGCCATCGAAAAAGACACATCACTCATTAAGGAAATAGCTGCCGCTATACACAGTGTGCCGGTTAAGGTTTAAAGACCGCTGACCATAGACGACCGACCACGCATTCAATTTAACCACAATTTTTAAGGGAAAAGTTAATTTAGTGTATAACTATATTAAAACCCATCTGTCGTCAGTTGTCATTCCCTAATTCATTCTTACCGTTCGCTCATCCGTTTGTTGTACCATACTGGTAAAATTCTACCTATGCAACCTAAAACGCTGTAAAATGAAAAAGATATTAGCATTGTTGCTTTTTTGGTTTTTTATCAGTCAATCCACTGGTAATGCTCAAAATGTGGGGGTTGGTACCTTGAGCCCTGATTTTAAACTGCATGTGTATGCACCCAGTCTTGCCTACGTAGGCTTCCAAAACAACAGTACGGGCACCACTGGGAGTGATGGCAGTTTTTTAGGGGGATTTCAGCGGGACCTGATTTTCTACAACCGGGAAAACGGGGGAAACCTGCATTTTTATACCGATGCAACCCGGCGTATGACTCTTGATTCAACCGGTAGACTTGGTATTGGCCATTTACCATCTTATATGCTGGATGTTAAAGGCGATGTTCGTATAGAGGCGCCCAGCAACACTAGCGGGGCCGACCTTAGATTTTTTGGTGGTGCTACAGCCACCAGTGTCATAGCTTTTTATAGAGATCTTACGAGTCCTACACTTGGCGCCTCGTTAGGTTATAATCCCTCTTCCGACTACTTTTATGTGTTAAACGGAACGGGTGCCTATTTTACCCCAACCGGGTTGGGTATCAGTACATCAGCACCCGTGTCAAAATTTCATATTTTATCCGGTCAGGATGCAGGCCTTGGCAATACTACCAATGGATTTGCCATGTTTGGGGCAGGCAATTCCACCAATGTGATAGTTGACAATAATGAAATACTGGCGCGAAATAACAGCCTTGCCGCCGACCTCTTCATACAAAACGATGCGGGAGGAGTGATCATGTGCGCTGCAGAACAAGGTGCAGTGGGCATTGGGGTTAACAGCAGCGCAAGCATACCCGCAGGCTACCTGCTGGCAGTGGATGGGAAAATTATATCAGAGGAGCTGAAAGTGCAACTGAGCGGCAACTGGCCCGATTATGTTTTTAAAAATGATTATAAACTAAAATCATTTGATGAACTCCGTGGTTTTATTGCCCAAAACAATCATTTGCCAAACATTCCTGCGGCAGCAGAAGTTGAAAAAAACGGTATTGAAGTAGGCGATATGCAAAAACGTATGATGGAAAAAATTGAAGAACTCACACTTTATGTGCTGGAGCTTGAAAACCGCCTCAAGGCCATAGAAAAAAATAAAACTGCCCAGCAATGAAAAAAGGACTTTTAAAAACCCTGCTGGTGGTTAGTTTTTTGATCAGCAGCATCGTTTCAATGGCACAGGATCCGTTAAGGAACCCGGGCTGCACTACCGGCGATACCGACAACAGTAAGTGGATGCCCGATTACCAGGCCTTTTTGGCAAGGATGGAATCATTGCGTGCCGGCGACCCCGAAAATAATTTTACATCGCCTTATTATGTGCGGGTGTTCATTCGCATCGTACGACAGGACGACGGGACCCTGCCTGGCTGCACAGAAGAACAGGCGCTGCAGAATTTCGAAGAAATGAAAGGGCAGTACACAGCACATAATATCTGCTTTCAACTGGCGGGGATAGACTATGTAAATGATACCTACCTGAATAATTTTAATACCAGTGCCAATCTGGATCAGGTGTATCCCGATTACATCAAGAACAATAATTTTGATGTGGATGGCTGCATCACCATTTTTGTTCATTACAATTTTTTAAACAACAACGGCAGCAGCGGCAATGCTTATGGCATTCCCAATAATTTTCTGAGTGTGGCACGATGGGCCGCCACCAGTACCAATGTGCATTCCATTTTTGGCCACGAAATGGGTCATTGCCTTGGGCTCTATCATACTTTCAGAAGGGCCGATGGGGTGGCAGAGGCCGTTACACGAAACAGTGGAAACAGCTGTTATAATTGTCCCACAGAGGGGGATCTCTGTTGCGATACACCGGCAGATTATCCAAACTCAGAAGACAATACCAGCAGCACAACCTGTAATTACAATGGTACCGCCACCAATAGTTGCGATGGATTTCAGTACAACCCTTCCACCATCAATATTATGAGTTACCAGCCATGGGCCTGCATTTCTTTTACATCCACCGCTTTAACTGCAAACCAGCGAAGCAGGATGCATGCCACTATTCTCAACGTACTTGGCCCCATTTACAGCAGGGTTTCGGAAGACAATGTAGCGCTTACTACTTTTTCTGCCACAAGCGGCCGCAGGGTTTACGGGGCAAAAAATAATATTACCACTTTTGCGGGGGCATCAGTTTCGCATACCACGTCTGCCAGGGCTTATTTTGTGGCGGGCAACAGTATTACATTCAGCCCGGGTGTTACACTCAGTCCTTCCAGTGGTTTAATGAATGCATCCATCAGTGGCTGCAATTAAAATGAAGCATATGAAAAAAATTATTTTGCCGGTTGCTTTTTTATACAGCACAACACTGTTTGCACAACCGCAGTTTGAGCTCTCTGAGAATGTTTACCGGGTTCCTTACCTGGGTGCAACAGATATTCATGTCACCAACAATCATATCAATCATAATCCACCAGGCAGGTACGATATGAGCGGGCAGGGCAACGGGAGCAGTTGTTCTATTAATTACATCATTGTGGCAGCTGCAGAAGGTGTTATACGCCGGATCGTAGATAATAATGATACGCGGCCACCTGATTGCGATCCGGACTGTGCCGATTTCAATAATTATGTTTGGATAGAACATGCCAACGGGGAGTGGAGCAAGTACAGCCACATGAAAAAAAACAGCACAAGGGTGGATGCCGGGTTGCAGGTAGGCGACCAGGTTTGTGCCGGTACTTTTTTAGGGTATGAATGTGATGTGGGCCAGGCCAGTGGGCCGCACCTGCATTTTGAAGTACGGCGGCCAAACGACCCGGCCAATGTGCAGATAAGCACGGCAGGCGGTTTTATGAGCGATGCAGCACATGTGATACCGGTTATTAATTCGCTCAGCAGCCATTACTTTGTGGCTGATACGGATATCACTTCATCGGGCAGTACGGCTTGTACCAGTGCAAACGTTACTATTGGGCTTCCATATACAATTGGTAATGATGGGGTACGCATTTATATGGCCACCGGGCAAATATTAAATACAGCCAATGTGCCTGTGGTTTATGGAAATGGTTCAAACGGAATGTTTCATGCTGGTAACAGCGTAACATTATCGCCGGGCTTTCAGGCTGCACCCGGAAGTTATTTTCATGCAAGGACCGGCACCTGCGCCACTACCAATATGGCCGGCGTATGCCAGTAAAATACAGTTCTGAGGTGAACGTTTAATCCATACCCTGTGTTTTACAAAATAGAGTAATTTCAGGCTTTCATTATAACCTAAAAACCCACGTGAAGAACGGCACAAAAATCATATTGGTCGTTGGTGTGTACCTGCTGCATACCATAAATACTATTGCCCAAACTTCTTCAAAAAATTTACTGCAGTCCCCTGTTTCTGAATTAGGATACTGGCTTTTTATAGCCGGCGTTTTGTTGTTTGTAGCTGCTTTTAGCTTTTGGATGATCAAAAAAAGGGAGGCGTCCATAAGGGAAGCGGAAGCGAAAAAGACTATGCAACAGGAACTGCGTGCCACCGAACTGCAATACCGGCTCGAAACAGAGAAAGTGATCAACTATTTTGCACACAGTATGAGCGCTCACACAAATGTGGACGATTTACTGTGGGATGTGGTAAAAAACTGCATTTCAAAACTCAGCTTTGAGGATTGCGTCATTTATATGCTTGATGAACAAAATTTTGTACTGGTGCAAAAAGCCGCCTGGGGACCCAAGAACCCCGAGGCATACAAGATCCTGAACCGGATTGAAATTCCTATTGGAAGCGGTATCGTGGGAAATGTGGCGCTTACCGGCCGGGCAGAAATGATACCGAATACCTCCGCCGACGAACGCTATATTGTGGATGATGAAATGAGGCTGAGTGAAATTGCCGTTCCCATCATAAGCCACGGAAAAGTGATCGGTGTGATCGACAGCGAACATCCGCAGAAAAATTTCTATACCAACAGGCACCTGGAGATACTTACCACCATTGCTGCTTTTTGTGCCGATAAGATCGAAAAGATCGGAGTGGAAAACATGGCCAGGCAAAAGGAGATAGAGTTGCTGCAGCTGAACCAGGAACTGGCCACCAGCAGGCTTACCACTTTGCGCAGCCAGATGAACCCGCATTTCATTTATAATGCACTCAATAGTATTCAGCAATACATACTTATAGGGAATGCAGACCAGGCAAACAGATACCTCTCAAAATTCAGCAGGCTTCAAAGGGAAATACTGATCCATTCAGAATTCAATTTCATCACACTTGAAAAGGAAATGGAAATGCTGAACCTGTATCTTCAGCTGGAACAATTACGGCTCGATAATAACCTGCAGTACAAGATTGAGATCAGTTCGGATATTGACCCATCCGAAATAAAATTACCGCCCATGGTACTGCAGCCATTTGCTGAAAATGCTATCTGGCACGGACTTGCTACTAAAAACGGCCACCGGAAGCTGGAAATTTACTTCTCGCTCCAGGGAAATAATATACTTTCCTGTTCCGTGAAAGATAATGGCATTGGCCGGGAAGCGGCCGGCCGGCTGGGTGGCCAGAATGGTAAAACACATACATCCAAAGGCTTGCAGCTTGTAAATAAACGGCTTGAACTGCTGCGTCAGCAATACAACCAGCCTTTTGAGGTAAGCATACACGATGTAGAGGAACTCGATGGTTCTGTGGCAGGAACAGAGGTGAAATTACTGTTGTACGCAGGTAGCTAAATGGAGTATTCCTGAAATCTTTTTCTTTTATTAGCTTCGTCCTGTGATATCGGCACTTATCATAGACGACGAACAATCGGCCATAAAAACCTTTCAGCTGATGCTGGCGCGGTATGTGCCTGAAATAAGTACGCTGCATACCTGTAACGATCCTGCTGCCGGCCTGGAGCTGATCGTGGAAAAAAAACCCGACCTCCTGTTTCTCGACATACAGATGCCGGGCATGAGTGGTTTTGATCTGCTTAAAGCCACCACACCGGGAATACCGGTGATATTTACAACCGCATTCGACCGTTACGCTATTGAGGCGATCCGTTTCAGTGCACTGGATTACCTGCTCAAACCTATTGATGCCGATGAACTGAAAGCCGCGGTGGCAAGATTTATAGCCAGCAGGAACCAGGCCGAATCCCATCAGCCGCTCTACAAAAACCTGCTGCATAATATTTCTGTAAATGATCAAAAGGATTTTAAACTTGCTTTGCCCACTATTGGCGGCACCTATTTTTTTTCGCCCGGGCAGATCATCAGGCTGGAGGCCGAGAGCAATTATACCCGCTTTCATTTTGCTGAAGATAAACCGCTGCTGATATCAAAAACGATGAAGGAGTATGAAGAGATCCTGGGAAGTCACGGGTTTATCCGGATACACAAATCACATATTGTCAATAAAAAGCATGTAGTGTCCTTTCATTCAAACGACGGGGTAATGGTAATGAATGATAAAAGCAGGGTGGAAGTAAGCAGGAGAAGGAAAGAGGAAATTGCTTTAATGTTCAGGTAAGGAGATGAGTTGAAAAGTTAACAAGTTGATAAGGGAGTGCTACTAAAATGTAATTTTTGTTAACGAGTTAACTGCTCCCTACAAACTCATCATTTCTTTAAACTTCACGGCCTGCCTGCGGCTAACTTCAATTTTTTCGCCGCCTTTAAGGTCAAGCAGTAAGCCGCCATTGAAATAAGGTTCCACCTTATCGATCATGCGGAGGTTTACAATATGCTTCCTGTTTGCCCTGAAGAATGTTTTGTCATCGAGACGCTCTTCCAGTGCATTAAGCGATTTTAGAATCAAAGGTTTATTGGTGCTAAAGAAAACTTTTGCATAGTTGCCCACGCTTTCAAAAAGCCTGACCTCTGCCAATTTTACAAACCAGCAGCGTTCCCCGTCTTTTACAAAAACCTGGTCGTTTTCTCCGAGGATACCTCGGTTGGCCGCACTTACAGCCGCCATTTCTTTGTCTTCTGCCTGCTGGAGTTTATTAAGGGCATCGGCAAGGCGCTTTGGTTCCACTGGTTTCATGAGGTAGTCGAGTGCATTTACCTCAAAGGCCTTTAATGCAAATTCATCATATGCAGTGGTAAAAATCACATGGGGTGCTTTTTCCAGTTCGGTAAGCATATCAAACCCTGTTTTCCCGGGCATTTGTATATCCAGAAAGATCAGGTCGGGATTCAGTTCGTCGATCTTTTCTATTCCTTCCTTGGCATTGGCTGCTTCTCCAATTACTTCCACTTCTGCAAAATCGCCCAGGAGTTTCCTGAGTTCTGTTCTTGCCAGCCTTTCGTCGTCAATAATTACTGCTTTATACATCTTGTTCTTATTTTTTAAAATCAGTTATAGAAAAACTGTTACCGGCATGATTATTTTTGACTCCACCGTATTGTTATCTGTATTGCGTATTTCAAAATTTGCCTTTCCCTGGTACAGCAGGTTCAGCCTGTCTTGCGTGCTTTTAATGCCAAATCCATCACCATGTTCCGGCTTTTTGCCATTCAGGCTTCCTGAGTTGGTAACCAGGAGTTCGTGGTGGTTTTTTACAAAGGTAGATTTAATATGCACAAAGCCGCCTTTCAGCTGCTTGCTGATCCCGTGCTTGATGGCGTTTTCCACAAGTGTTTGAAGCATCATGGGAGGAATGGGCTGAACCAGGGTATCGGGGTCAATATCCATATCAATTTTCAGGCGTTCTTCAAAACGCATCTGCTCCAGTGCCAGGTAGTCTTTTACTATATCCAGTTCATGTTCAAGAGGAACGGTTTCCAGTTGTTCTGCACGCATGCTGCTGCGAAGTATATTGCTGAGTTCGGTGATGGCTTTGCGGGCCCTTTCGGGGTTTTCATCCACCAGCGCCCGGATGCTGTTGAGGGCATTGAAAATGAAATGAGGATTGATATGTGATTTTATTGTCTTTAACTCCAGTGATTTTACCATGGCCTCCAGCCGGAGGGTATCAATTTCCTGTTTACGGTTACGCTCAATATAATGGTAGAGGTAATAGATAAGGTTCCAGATGCCCACCAGCCAGATGGCATTAAAGCTGCTGAGAAAAAGCCGTTCGGGCTTGCTGTAATTTTTGAGCCGCTGGGGGTTATAACCCATTAAAAAATCGGCCGATTCGGCTATTACACCAAATAATATGGAAAAGATGAGCGTAAGCGTAATAAAATAGTAGATCTGCTGCTTTACCGGCCGCTGAAGTACTTTGAACTGGTGAATATAATGCCGCATCAAGTGGGTTAAAGCAAGACCAATAATGCAGGTAACCAACAGGCTGATGATGTACATATCTTCCGCCTTGGCAAAAGTGAGCACAAAAAAAATGCTGATGGCAATATTGATACCCCATCCAACCAGCTGAAAAGCCCAGTATCTCGACATATTTCTAATCATTAGGATGTAAATGTACCCAGCAAGTTATTTAAAATACTGTTTCATTTTATCAGTGGCAGTATCCCTGTGCAGATGGTTATTAAAATATGCATAAAAATTGAGGTTCTTATCATATTAGTGCCTACATTTACTGCCCAAAAATTATGAAACTCAACTACTTCCATTTTTAACAACTAAAACAAACAACCATGTCTTTTAATCTAATTGATGCGGCCAAAGGGCTGTTTACAAACGAAATTGTAAGCCGGGCCAGTTCAACACTCGGGGAAAGCGAATCTGGCATTTCAAAAGCAATGTCGGCACTGATACCCACCGTGCTTTCCGGCGTAATTAATAAAGCCTCTTCTTCAGACGGGGCCAATGCCGTTGCCCAAATGGCAAATGAGCAACATCAAAGCGGGATCCTCGATAATATTGGCGGCCTGTTGGGCGGCGGCGGCAGTGGCGTTTCTGGCCTGCTGAGCGGCCTGTTTGGAAATAAAACAGATATGATCGGCAGTCTGATCTCTAACTTTGCCGGTGTAAAATCTTCCTCGTCTTCTTCTTTACTTTCCCTGGCAGTTCCTGCTATCATGTCGCTGATAGGTAAGCATGCTTCTTCCAGTAACCTGAATGCAGGTGGCCTGGCATCCTTCCTGGGTGGGCAAAAAAGCGCTGTAGAATCGGCATTACCTGTAGGTTTCAGTCTTAGCAGCCTCTTTGGTGGTGCTTCCGGTGCAGCCAGTGAAGCAGCTTCTACAGTAAGGCACGCAGCCAATACCGCCACCGAATACACGGAAGAAAAGACAAGCGGTATGGGATGGTTACTGCCCGTGTTGCTTCTTGCTGCACTTGCAGCAGCAGCATTATACTTCTCTAAAGGATGCAAAGGCGATACTACAACTCACCCGGTTTCCGATACAATTAAAACAGAGAGCCCTTCTGTGGTTGAAAAAGCTGTTACAGCTACAACTGCTGCTGTTACGGGTACATTAGACAGTCTTGGAAACTATGTTTATAATCTGGGTAAAATGATCAGCCTTGATCTTCCCGGCGGAGCTAAACTGGAAGTGGGCGAAAACAGCACAGAAGCCAAATTGGTTAAATTCCTGCAAAGCAGCGAAGCGGTGGATACTGTAAAAGGAAACTGGTTCGATTTTACTAATGTTCGCTTCAAAACAGGAAGCGCCCAAATAACCGATGAATCTATGGCCCAGCTCACCAATATGCTAGCCATTGCAAAAGCCTACCCCAATGCTAAATTTAAAGTGGGTGGATATACCGACAATACCGGAAACGAAGCTGCAAACGTTGACCCTGAGCAAAAACAGGGCGGCGGCTGTAGCTACCAAACTCAAGCAAATGGGTGCGGCTGCTGGCAGCATTGTAAGTTCCGATGGTTACGGTTCACAGTTCCCTATTGCCGATAATGCAACAGCAGAAGGACGTGCACAAAACCGCAGGGTTTCTGTTAATGTAAAAGCTAAATAAGTTTTAAATAACTTTTGAGAATATCCCCCGGCAAATACCGGGGGATATTTTTATTGGAGTACTTCAAAAAACCGGGGATAGCCCAACTCGTAATAGTCTTCTTTTATGTTGATCCGAATAGTATCACCTTCGATGGATAGAATAACAAATTGATCAATAGGATTTTTAAGCCTTTCAGGAAAAATAGTGGTTGTTATGGATAAACTTCCATAAACAACTTTCATGTCACAGGCATTGCTGTAAATTCCATTCATTTTTGGGTTTCCCCAGCTATTTGAATACTTTATAGTTATAAGATTGTTTTTATGGAGAAGTGTACCTAACCCCACCACTATCCATCTTAGTGATTTGAAATAATAAACCGGTAGTATGCCGTTATTATTTTGAATATGAAACTTAAGCGATTCGGCAACTTTTGTTTTTTCAAGACCAATCCCAGAAGAGTCCACAGGTACAAAAATAATGTCGTCTGGTATCGAATCTTCTGCATTGAAAAGGACAAATCCCTTTACTTCCTTCATTGGACTTAATTGAGCAAGTAAAAGTTTTTGGTTCATAGTAATTATGCTAACCAGAAAAACAATAAATTTTATGTACCTCGTTTTTAGCATGGCCCACTACCAGAAATAGGATCATAAGGAATTATATGAGTTTGGTTTTGAGTGTTTACTAATTCTTAAATTAAAAACCTTCCCATTTTTCATATTATAAAATTATTACAGGTCTAAACATAGATAGAAATCTTTATTGTAACAAGTTTTCATCATTAAATTTTCATATTGATTCTGCATTTATCTTCGCAAAAATTTTTACATGCTTCCCAGGTACAAACGCATCCTTCTTAAACTTTCAGGTGAATCCTTGATGGGCAATAGCAACAGTTTTGATCCCATTGATGCTAAAATAATCGAACAATATGCAAAGGACATCAAGCAAATAACCGAAATGGGCGTACAGGTGGCTATTGTAATTGGTGGTGGAAATATTTACCGCGGTATGAACGAAGCTGAAAGTGGCATTGAGCGTGCGCAGGGAGATTATATGGGCATGCTGGCCACTGTTATCAATGGTATGGCATTGCAGAGCGGCCTCGAAAGAAAAGGCGTTTACACCAGGCTGCAAAGCGCTATTAAGATGGAGCAGATCGCCGAACCTTATATCCGCCGCCGTGCCATCCGCCACCTCGAAAAAGGGCGTGTGGTGATCTTTGGCGCCGGTACCGGTAACCCTTATTTTACAACAGATACGGCAGGCTCCCTGCGTGCCATTGAAATAAAGGCCGATGTTATTTTAAAAGGCACCAGGGTTGATGGCATCTATACGGCAGATCCTGAAAAAGACCCCACGGCCACCCGGTTCGACAAGATCAGTTTCAGCGAATGCATTTCAAAAAACCTGAAAGTGATGGACATGACCGCCTTTACCCTTTGTATGGAAAACAACCTTCCCATTGTGGTTTTTGATATGAACAAGCCTGGCAACCTGATGAGCGTTGTTACCGGCGAAAAAGTGGGAACATTGGTTAGTTAAAAAAAGATTTTCATAAAAGCAAAACGGCCTGTGGAAACAGGCCGTTTTTTTTATCTCAAAGTTAAAATCTACAAATTTTCAAGCTCCTGCAGCAGCAGGTTGATGCTGGTGATCCTTGGTTCAATAACCACATTTTGTATGCTACCTGTAGCAGTAACGGTGCTTTGGCCCATAAAATAATTTCCAGCCTGCTTGGAAAGTACAATCAATTTTACGATCGTTCCTGTTCCTACGGGGTTTGACATAAACTTCCGGTTCGCCACATTGGACCGCATAATATCAACAACCAGTCCATCATTATAAACAAGGTAAGCGGCCGTATTTTTATTGGTATAATGTGCCGGCAGACTTAGCTGAAACGTAGTATGATTGTTTGAGTTATCGGCGGTGTTGGCTGCATTTAACCACCCAAAATTCCTTGTGCGTAAAGAATAAGATCCCTGCATCCATTCTACATTGCGGAGCAGTGTGTCAGGATTTCTTGTCCAGTTAAAAAGCTGCGGTAGGCTATCAGTATCAATAAAGGCGGTTGCAGGGCCCTGGTAAGTATTGGAAGAGTAACTTATTTCTGCAATTCCCTGCGTAAAATGCATCGGCTGCCCGTTTTTTGTAACATTCAGAAAAATTGTTCCAACCGAAGAAAGCATTCGTTCATTTTCCCTGGTGTGTACGTCCATGCGTATAAAATCCCCTTTTTTCTTTAGTAAAATACTTTCCATTTTTATGGTGCCGGTGGTAATGGTGCCAGGCGTACTTGTTAAGCCAAGGGGAAGTGAAACCCGTATGCCCGACTGCAAATTAACCTGTGTGGCCTGGTTGTTATACGTTATACTATCAGGAAATGTTACAGGTTTTATGGTGCGTTTCAATTGGTTTACTTCCGCAGTATCTGGTAGGGTTGTAAGCCAGGTAGTATCCGGCGAGTTATTGCTTATTTCATAGTCAAGCCCCTTTTGGCAGCTTGTAATACAAGCCAGCAGTATAAATCCTAAAGAAAATTTTATATATATCAATGGTTTCATCCCTACTAAGATGCTTTTAAACTGATAAATGTTGCCCACTATAAGTCAACACGCAACCCAAGCCGCAGCCCGGCATTATGGTGCCGCTGCTGAAGGGTTTCATCCGGTTTGCTTACCGTTGAAAAATTATGCCTGAAATAAGGCTCGGCCAGCAAGTGCATTGTTTCATTCATTTTATAATAAAAGGAAACAGCCCCGGAAAAACCTAAGCCCACATTGCTCCTGTACCCGTAAGGGGAGGCTGCCCCGCTTTTGCCACTCGAAATATCCTGCACCACGCCGTTGCGGTCTACCACAAATCCTTTTTGCCAGCTATGGATATTTATTACCGGCCCTGCATTGATATTGATGTGCAGGTTTCCATTGCCCATTTCGTAGCCCATGGCAAGCGGTATGTCTACAGAACGGAATTTATTGGTTGATCTCAGGTAGCGGGTGGCGTTGCTGTAATAGCTGCCGGTTGTATCGCCCTGGGTGTTTGTGATATAAATGAGGTGAATGATATTTCCCTGCTCATGACTGAATTTTTCATTTACCTGGCTGTAATTGATACCGGCCCTCACGCTCATTCCATTTTTAAAGACCCTGTTGTACCGAAGGCCTGCACTGTAAGCAAAAGAGGTTTTACTGCTTTGCTTACGCACCTGCAGATAAGGAGAACTGCCTGTGTCGCTCAGTTTACGAAAAGCGTAATCGGGGCTCACATAGAGTTCCACATAAGTTTTGTTGGCTGCCGCATTTTTTTCTGCTTCAGGGCAGGGGATGAAAAGATTTTTTAACGAAGGCCTGTGTATGTTTATCTTTTCATTTTTGATCCGGCTTAGCGGAGAAAGCTGCATCCATGAATTTTGAAGTGCAAGCTCTTCGTTAAAGCTTGCAGCGCCTTCTTCCTTTTCCGTAAGATCATTTTTTACTTTTTTAGTTTTTGCTTCATTTCCTGCAGTATTATTATCCTCCCCTGCAGTTGCGTTTGAAATGGTCATCCTGTTTTTGGCGGTTATGTTTGAGGCGCTTTTACTCCCCGTTGTATTGTTATCTGCAGTTTTTGAATCAACCTGTGCGTGGTTTTTTGCAGCACCCGGGTTCGCATTTGCCTGTTCCGGCTGGTTGTTATTTTTTTCGGTGCTGGTAATTGGATTAGCAGGGTTTGATGGCGAATCATCTATATTTAAGTCTGTTTTATTTTCAACAGCCGGGGTTTGTTTTACAGTAACTGCATCATTTTTTTTGTTAGACTTTGTGTACAGTATGGCTGTGCTACCCAGCAGGATCACCAGGAGTACAGCCGCAGCCATTTTTCCGGCCCTGGAATGGAGCCAAAAGGCAAAAGGCCTGTCTTTATCCCGGTTTCGGCGGGCCTGTATTTTTTCCCAGGTATCGGGCGGAACCTGCGGCTCATAATTTTCGAACAGGGTTTTAATATGCCTGTCCATAGGATTCTGCTCTGTCATACTGCAACTTTTTGAAGTTGTTCCAATTGTTTTTGCAACATTTGCCTGGCTTTCACCAGCTGGCTGCGGCTAGTTCCGGATTGTATGCCCAGCATCTCGGAAATTTCTTCGTGCTGGTAGCCTTCAATTACATACATATTAAAAATGATGCGATATCCGTCGGGCAGGCCATTGATCAACTGCAACAGGTCTTTCTGGGTTAGATGGCCATAGGCCTGTGGCTCCATTGTATGCCGGGTTGATTCTTTTATTTCCCCGGTGGAAAATTCTTTTTGATACCTGCTAATCGTATATTTTTTTAATGCCGTATTTACCATTATTTTTCTTATCCAGCCTTCAAAGGAACCCTCAAATTTGTACTGGTTGATCTTATTAAAAACTTTAATAAACCCATCTTGTAAAATATCTTCTGCATCTGCTGTATTACGGGCATAACGCTGGCATACGCCCAGCATGTGCCCTGCGTACCGTTCAAATAACTCTTTTTCGCAGGCCGTATTTCTTTTAATACAGCCCTTTATGAGTTCGGTTTCCGTCAAAACATTGGTTCGGTTTAGGCAGAATAATAATTAAAAGATACCCTTGAAGCTGCTTTTGCTGCCTGGAGGCCCCAAATTACAGGGGAAGGGAAAATTATCCACCTTTCTTATATTTGTAAGCCCCGCCGGGTACAACCAATAAAGATATGCTAACGGAAAAGCAATTGCAACTTATAAAGGCCGAAAACGTGTTCCTGCTGTTGCAGATTGAAGATCTGAACGCAGCCATTGCTCAAAAAGAAAAGGAATTGGAAGAACTGCGCAACCAGGCAAATCATGCTGCCGAACTACAGAGCAAACTGGATATGAACCTCCTCGAATTTGAACAGATGCAGCGTACCGTAGCCGACCGGAAGCAAAAAGCCAGCGGCGACTCAATAATGATAGAAGAACTTGAAAATGAATTACTTGATACGCTCAAGCTGCAGCAGCAATACCGGGCTATGGCCGATGAAAACGACAGCCTTAAAGCAAGCCTCTTGGGATCTTCTGAAGAACTGGAAATGGCATCGGGGCTCTATAAAAAGGTAAAAGACCTTAATAAGGAACTTACCGCCGCCAAAAGCAAGCTTGAAATTGCCGGGATAGAAATTGAGAGCCTTCGGGCAGAACTTAAGGAACTGAATACTGCACAGGCCAAACAAAATCCCTGACCACTCTTCACATAAAAAGAAAATGTTTTTTTAAAACCTTATTTTCGACACTCAAATATAAATTTATGGTATATAAGATTTACACAGGAACAATGCTGTTCTTTGCGGCAACAGTATCTTTTGCGCAACAAAAACCGCTTTCCGACGACCAGTATTTTAAAAGTAACTTTAAAGGGATCATTCAGCAACTCCCGCAGGTAACCCGCTGGACAGACAATACTCATTTCCTGCTAATGAAAGATGGCAAGTCATGGTTGGTGGATGCCAAAACAGGTACGGAAAAAGAAGCAACAGAAGCAGACAAGCAGGTAAAAACCGTAGCAGAAAAACCCTCCGTTTCTGTAAAGAAAAACGACCTATTTGCAAAAATAAACGGGGTAGAAACGCAGCTTACCCATGATGAAGATAAAGAAGTGAACCCCACCCTGAGCCCCGACGGAAAGTATGTGGCTTATACAAAAAACAATAATCTCTATACCGCCGATCTTGAAACAAAAAGGGAAACAAAAATTACCAGCGACGGAAGCGATCTGATACTGAACGGTTATGCAAGCTGGGTTTACATGGAAGAAATTTTAGGACGCCAGTCGCAATACCGCTCTTTCTGGTGGTCGCCCAACAGTAAGCATCTTGCTTTTTTCAGAAGCGATGATACCAACGTGCCCGAATTTGTAATTACCGATGCCAACCTGCGTAGCGGTTATGTAGAGAAAGTTCGTTATCCCAAAGTGGGTGATAAAAACCCCGAAGTTAAAGTAGGGATTGTTTCCCCTGCGGGCGGCAATATTGTTTGGGCCGATTTTAATGAAAAAGACGATCAGTATTTTGGACAGCCTTACTGGAAGCCGGACGGATCTGCTTTGCTGGTTCAATGGATGAACCGCAAGCAAAATGAACTGAAGATTTATGATGTAAATGTGAACACCGGAAGTAAAACCCCCTTTTACACCGAAACGCAAAAAACATGGATTGACCTTGACGACAGCGGTGAGCGCATTTATTTTTTTGAAAATGGCAAAGGATTCATTTTAAAGAACGATGCCAGTGGCTGGAACCACCTGTATCATTATGATATGTCGGGTAAATTAAAAAATGCCGTCACTTCAGGAAGGTTTACTGTTACCGATTTAAAATATGCAGATGAAAAGAAAGGGCTTGTTTATTTTACAGCAAGGTCAAAAGAAAACACGGCCCGCACAGATTATTATGTGGTAAAGCTCAATGGAAAGAGTTTAAAACGCCTCAGTTTTGGCGAATTCAATCACAATATCCAATCCGTTTCACCCGATGGTTCTTACTTCATTACTTCGTACAATAATGTTTCCACTCCCGCAAAACTGGCACTGGTAAACTACAGCGGAAAAATAATTAAAGAACTGGGCGATGCCCGGGGAGCTTCATTTAATGAGTATGCACTGGCAAAAACAGAACTCATCCGTGTAAAAAGCGATGATGGATTGTATGAGCTTCCCATGAAAGTGACCTGGCCCCTGAATATGGATAAATCAAAAAAATACCCCGTGCTCATCTCCATTTATGGCGGCCCCAATGCAGGAACCGTTATGGATACCTGGGGCATCAGTGGAAACCAGCAGTTTTATGCCAAAGAAGGGCTGATTCAGGTAAGCATGGATCACCGGGCCAGCGGGCATTTCGGCAAGGAAGGCGTTAATTACATGTACCATAACCTGGGCGATTGGGAATTGAAGGATTACAGCAGCATGGTAAAATGGCTGATCGCAAACGGAAATGCAGATGCATCTAAGATAGGTATTACCGGTTTTAGTTATGGTGGTTATATGGCCTGCCTGGCCCTTACAAAATACGCCGATGTATTTACGCATGGCATGGCAGGTGGAAGTGTAACGGACTGGAGTTTATATGACAGCCATTATACCGAAAGGTTCATGGGTACAAAAGACGATAATGCAGAAGGCTATAAAACCGGCAGTGTACTCAATTATGCAGATAAGTACAGGGGAATGTTACAGATCGTACACGGCGTAATTGATGAAAATGTTCATTTACAAAACAGTATTCAGCTTATCAGCAGGCTGCAGGACCTCAAAAAGGATTTTGAGATGATGATCTACAGCGGCGGCAGGCATGGATGGGGCGGTAATAAAGGGCTGCATTTTCAGAACCTGAAAACAAAATTCATTTACAAATACCTGCTGGAAAAAGAAGTACCAACAGGTGTTTTGAAGTAAATCAACTTAAAAATCAGGAAAACGGCTGCTCCGTGAAGCAGCCGTTTTCTTTTAATGCCGCACCGGCAGGTCTTAAGAGGCTTAAATGCTGCTGCAGCCCTTGCTACCTGCTCATTTCTTATTAACTTGCGCCCTCATTTAACCTTTCATTAACCGTGGCTGCTTTTATTTTTGCGCCACAAGAACAGATTATGAGAAAATTATCCCTGCTGGTATTGGCCCTTATTGCATTGGTACCCGCTTTTTCGCAGGAAACTGCCAGCACTCCCAAAAAGAAAAAATTCAATATAACCGACCGGGCAGGCGATCATCTCATGCTCCAGCTTGGCAGCACGTCGTGGATCGGCGCTCCTGATAGCGTTAAAAGCCACATGAAAGGTTTCAACCGCAGTGCCAATATTTATGCCATGATCAATAAGCCTTTTAAGGGCGATCCACGCTTTAGTTTTGCGTTTGGCCTGGGTGTGGGCGTAAATAATGTGTACTTTAAGGAGATGGAAGTGGATATCGCCTCAACCAGCGCAATACTACCCTTCAGAACCACACAGGGAAGCAACCATTTTAAAAAATATAAATTGAGTACTGCTTACCTGGAAGCGCCCCTGGAATTTCGCTTTACCGCCAACCCCGAAATGCCTTCAAAAACCATAAAAATAGCCCTCGGCGCCAAGCTGGGCACCATGCTCAATGCACATACAAAAGGTAAAAACCTGTTAACCTCTAATGGCACTGCCTTAAATGGTTTTACACAGAAGGAAACCAGTAAGGCCTATTTTAATACAACCCGGGTTAGCGGCACCATCAGGGCCGGTTACGGAAATTTCTCTTTGTACAGCGCTTATACTTTCACCAACCTCTTTAAAGATGGAGTGGCCAAACAGGTAAATCCAATTCAATTTGGCATTACAATGAGTGGCTTATAAATAACTGTAAAAATATATTTGATTCCCTCACTTAAAGCGGTGAGGGATTTTTTATTTGATTTTTCCTATATTTAAACTATGGATCTCATTGCTTTCCTCGCCATCATCATCTCGCTTGTATTTATCGGCTTTTTGTCGGGGGTGGAAATAGCCTTTGTTTCTGTCAACAAGCTTTCCATTGAACTCAATAAAAAACAAGGTACTTACAGCGGTAAACTGTGGAGCGGCTTTGCCGAAAAACCGGCCAGGTTCATTGGAACAATTTTGGTAGCCTCCAATGTACTGCTGGTGGTGTATGGCTTGCTGGTGAGTGATATGCTTTTCCCTATCTGGAAACAATTGGAAAAATGGGTATCGGCAAACTTTTCCTCAGCCGCCGGATATGTAAAATGGATAAAACTTGTTTTTGAGACCGCGGCATCCACTGCCATCATCCTTTTTGTGGAGTTCTTATTCAAAGCATATTTCCGGGCCCGCAACAACAGCGTGCTCAGCAACGGGATCATCAGTTATATCACCAGCTTTTTCTTCTGGCTGTTTTCTTCTGTTGCCATGTTTTTTGTAGGTGCAGCAGAATGGATATTGAAAACAGTGCTGAATGTGCGCCTGCGCAACCGGCAGGAAGCACTCAGTAAAACCGACCTGGAGCAATTTATGGGACAGGTAAAATCTGCCTCTACCGAAGATGAAAGTTCAGAGATGAATAAGGAACTCTTTGATAACGCACTTTCACTGGGCGAGATCAGGCTGAGGGAATGCCTGGTGCCCCGCAAAGAGATCATTGCCGTGGAGAAAAGCAGTTCCATTGATGAAATAAAGAATAAATTCATAGAAACCCACCTCAGCAAACTGGTGGTGTACGATAAGGATATCGACAGCATTGTGGGGTACCTTCACCAGCTCGATCTTTTTAAACACCCGCAAACAGCAACAGATATTTTGCTGCCTATACCCATGGTGCCCGAAACCATGAGTGCCACCGACCTCATGAATAAGTTCAGCAAAGAACACAAAAGTATTGCCTGGGTGGTGGATGAATTTGGCGGAACGGCCGGTATTGTAACCATGGAGGACCTGCTGGAGGAAATATTTGGCGATATTAAGGATGAGTATGATGATGTGGAGGAGTTTGTTGACAAACAGCTTTCCGAAAACGAATTTATTTTCAGCGGCCGTATGGAACTGGATGCCATCGCAGAAAAATACGGGCTTGAGTTCGGCGATGAGAATAATGCAGAAACCCTTTCGGGGTATATTATTGAAAACAACGGTTCCATACCACGGGAAAAAGAACGCATCATTGCCGGTAAGTACGAGTTTGAAGTCCTTAGTGTGAGCAATACCCGCATAGAAACTGTTAAGCTAAAAAAATTGCGCTAACCTGCCTTATAAAAATATCCTTCTACTTGTTGCAATAGGTGAGGCCAACTGAAACTCTTTTCCTTATTTTTCTGCGGTAAAAAGTATTTTTGCAGGGATGACCATTGCGGCACATATCCATTTTTTTGATAAAGGGGAGTCATTTCTTTTGGAGAGTATGAGAAGGCTTGCAGCACAGCAGCCCGCTCATCATTTCATATTATTTTTCGAATACGAATTGGAAGCCATGCTTCCTGCAAATTGTACGGTTGTAATGATCAGTCCCGGGATAAGAAACAGGTTGCTGCTGCATTATTGGTACAATTACAAATTGCCCGGTTTGTTACAACGTTATGCAGCCGATATTTTTTTAACGGAAAACGGAGTACTGAGCCTTCGAACAAAAGTTCCGCAGGCGATGGTGCTTTCCCGGTCTTATGAAGAACTCGTTGCCCGGGAACAAGCTGATTTTGGGAAATACCGGAAAAAATTATTTAGTTCTTTTGTTGCAAAAGCGCAGAAAATATTTGTAACCTATCCCTGTATTGGAGCTTCATTACAGCAAAACTATCCTGCCTTTTCAAACATTATTGATATTCCGCAGGGAGTGAGCGGTTTTTTCAGACCTTATGATTATGAAGAGAAGCAGAATGCGCTCCGGCAATTTACAGGCGGAAACGAATATTTCATTTGTATTGTGCCGGCTTCGGCACAAGCACATAGCATGACCGTACTAAAGGCGTTCAGTATTTTTAAAAAATGGCAGAAATCTTCGATGCAATTGGTTTTACTGTCCCCGGGTACGGATGCACAAACACTGGTGAATAATTTTTCCCTGTATAAATACAAAGATGAAGTGAAGGTTATTTCTGAAAAACAGGAAGAAATAGCAGCCACCTTTATTGCAGCTGCTTATGCCTGTATTCTGCTGCCGGTGCGAAACCATGTTGAAGCTGCGGGTCTTTACCCTTTAAAATGCGGCGTGCCGCTCATAACTGCTGACAATGAATATGCAAAAGCCGTTTATGGCGATGCAGTTTCTTATACCGCTTTGGAAGCTTCCTCACTTTCTCAGCATATGATTGAATTATACAGGAACGAAAACCTGAAACAGAACCTGCAGGAAAAAGGCCTGGCATTGACACAAAAAAATAACTGGGAAACCAGCTGCAAATTGTTTTGGAACAGCATCGGTTCCTGAGCCGGGTTGTCGTACATTTTTTTTAGCTTTGCCCGAAATCATACACATGCAAAAATCTTCAATTAATATAGATATCCACCTGGATGCCAATAAGATCCCGGAGCAGATCACCTGGAGTGCAAGCGACAGCAGCGCTGATGCAGCCCAAAAAGCCAAAGCAATGTGCCTCGCATTTTGGGACGGGGCCGACAAAACAGCCTTGCGGATCGATCTCTGGACAAAAAATATGATGGTGGATGAAATGGGCGATTTTTATTACCAGATGCTCATGACAATGGCCGATACGTTTAACAGGGCCACCCATCAGCAGGAGCTTACAGACGAAATGAAGGCTTTTGCGAAAGGGTTTTTCGATAAATTCCGGGCAAGCCTGGTAAAGCAGTAATGAGCCTCAATGACCGAAAGAAATTGTCAGCTTTTCTGCGTTCACAAATATTAAATATTAAATATTACATCTTAAATATTAAATAACTATGCGTCTCGAACAAAACATAATGGCCGAAATGAAAGAAGCCATGAAGAGCAAGAATGAAGCAGCTTTGCGTGGGCTCCGGGCCATAAAGGCAGAAATCATAAAAGCAAAAACAGAACCGGGGGCAGGGGGCGAAATTGATGAAGCCACCGAACAGAAATTTTTACAAAAAATGATGAAGCAGCGTAAAGATTCGCTCGAAATTTTTGAACAGCAGGGCCGTGCCGACCTGGCCATAAAAGAAAAAGAGGAAATGGAACTGATCGCCCGGTTTTTGCCAAAGCAGTTAAGCGAAGAGGAAATTACCACGTCACTAAAGGCCATCATTGCAGAAACAGGCGCTGCCTCTGCAGCCGATATGGGTAAGGTAATGGGTGTGGCCACCAAACAACTGGCCGGTAAGGCCGACGGGAAAATGATCAGCACTATTGTAAAACAACTACTCGGTTAAGGTATGATTATTGATACGGTTTTTGCAGTGCTTATGGGCCTCGCAATTTTTAAGGGCTACCGCAAAGGGCTTATTGTTGCTGTGTTTTCGCTGGCCGGTTTTATAATAGGCCTGGCGGCCGCATTAAAATTATCAGCATTTGTATCTGTAAAACTTTCAGCGGGTTTGGATACCGATTCAAGGTGGCTGCCTTTCCTTTCATTTATCCTGGTTTTTGTAATGGTGGCCTTCCTGGTGAACATGGGAGCCAAATTTATTCAAAAGACTTTTGAAGCAGCGATGCTGGGCTGGGTAAACCGCATAGGGGGCATTCTTCTTTATGCATTGCTGTACAGTATTGTATTTAGTATCTTTTTATTTTATGCGGCCAAAATGCATGTACTGGGTCAGCAAACCATTGCCGATTCACAGGTTTACCCGTACATTCAATCACTGGCCCCAATGGTTATCAATTCCATTGGAAAAATCATCCCGGTTTTTAAAGATGTGTTTGGCCAGCTGGAGCAGTTTTTTGAAAAACTACCTTCCAAACTATCGTAAACAGGCAGGATATTTTTATGAGAAAAATTTATAAAAACCGTATTTTCATGAAACAATGTTTTTTGGCGCAAATAGTTTACTTTAGCGTAAATCAGCAGCGTTTTAAGCGGGGAAAAACATGTTAAACGAAATAAAACAAGACGGAAAATTCAGGTTTATAGAAGAAGGGCAGGGAGAGCCCCTGGTACTTCTTCATGGATTGTTTGGGGCACTCAGTAATTTTCAGTACCTCATTACGCATTTCAGCCAAACACATAAAGTAGTGGTTCCCATATTGCCCCTGCTCGAAATGGACCTGTTGCACACATCAGTGGGCGGGCTGGAGAAATTTGTTTATAAATTCATTGAGCAGCGTGATTATAAACATATTCACTTACTGGGAAATTCGCTGGGAGGCCATGTGGCGCTGGTGCATATACTGAAACATCCCGAGCGCATAAAATCACTGATACTTACCGGCAGTTCGGGTCTTTTTGAAAACGGTATGGGCGATACTTATCCTAAAAGGGGCGACAAAGAATATATCCGCAATAAAACTGCTCTTACCTTTTATGACCCCGCCCTGGCTACCGATGAACTGGTGGATGAAGTGTTTGAGATCACCAATAACCGCTTAAAAGTTATTAAAATAATTGCTTTGGCAAAAAGTGCCATCCGCAATAACCTGGGTGAAGAGCTTAACCAGATAAAACAGCCCACCTGCCTGATATGGGGTAATAATGATACCATTACACCGCCTTTTGTTGCAAAGGAATTCAACAGGCTGATTCCCAACAGCGAGCTACATTTTGTAGATAAATGCGGACATGCGCCCATGATGGAGGTTCCGGAGGAATTTAACAGGATATTGGACGGTTTTTTAGAGAAATTACGAACACCTGCTGCAACGGTTTAACAAAAAATACTGTCCAGTTAATATACAAAATGATGCATCCGGGCATCTATCCTTTAAAACCCAATAGAAAAAACCGGCTATATGCTTACTGTTGACCTTATAAATAAAAACATCCCGCAATTACAGCTTACCGATACGGTGAGTAAAGCACTGCAGTTAATAAACGATTACCGGGTTACACACCTACCGGTAGTTTCAGAAGAGAAATTTTTAGGCCTGGTCAGCGAAGAAGACTTGCTCGACATGGAAGACGACCGTCTGCCGGTGGAGGCCTGCGAAAAACATTTCATCAACGATGCCGTAAGGGACAAGGTTCATTTTTTAAATGCCGTAAATAACAGTATTCAGCACGACAGCACGCTGGTGCCGGTAGTGAATGCAGAAAATGATTATCTGGGCGCTATCAGTACCAGCGATCTTTTGCGCACACTAGGCAATTTTGCCGGAGCCGATGAAATCGGCGGTATTGTTGTGTTGAGGATGGAACGCTTCCAGTTTGCCATTTCTGAGATCAGCAGGCTGGTGGAAAGTAACGATTGCCATATCCTCCATCTCAATACACAAACCGACCCCGAAAGCGGTATGCTTACGGTAACCATACATGTCAATAACCGGGAAATTTCCACCGTAGTGGCCACTTTTGAAAGGTATGAGTATGATGTGGTTTATTATTACGGAAATGAAAAATTCGACAATGAACTTGACAGCAACTACGGACTGCTCATGAAATATCTTGATATATAAACTACCATTACTGCAGCATGAAATTTTTATTCCTGTTATTTCTGTTTTGCTGCGCAGCTAATCATTCCGTTTATGCACAAACCGGCACATTACCGGTGGCAGATTCTTCAAAAAGTAGTACAGATTCTTCGGCAAAACTTAAGGTAGACAGTATAATCATCACCGGTAACCGCAAAACAAAATCGTATATCATCATCCGGGAAATGAAATTTAAGCCGGGATGGTATACGCCTGCAGCCCTGCTTGCAGAAAACCTTAAACTTTCCCAGCAACTGGTGTACAACACCAACCTGTTCAGTGAAGTGAAAATAGATCCGGTTTTTAAGGACAGTTCGGCAATTGATATAAAAGTGATGCTGAAAGAGCGTTGGTATATTTACCCCACGCCACAATTTCAGCTGGTAGACAGGAACTTTAACGAGTGGATAAATGTTTATGATGCCGATCTCAACAGGGTGATCTACGGGGCTAAATTTGCCCATTATAATTTCAGCGGAAGAAGGGACCAGTTGCGCATCTTTTTGCTGAATGGTTACGCAAGGAATTTTGCCATATCCTATATTTCTCCCTACAGCAACCGCACGCTTACCGAGGGTTTCGGTATTGCGGCGTCCTTTACCCAAAACCGCGAAATTTCTTATGCTACTTCCCCCGGCAACAAACTGAAGCAGTACAATGACCAGGACCAGTTTGTCAGAAATGTTTTTTCTGCTTCTGCATCTTATATTGCCCGCAAGGGTTATTTTAACCGCCATTCCTACTTACTTATGTTTACTTATATGAATGTGGAAGATTCGGTGGTTAAATTCTATAACCCATCTTATTTCAACAGTACAAAACCTTTCAGGGAGTATTTAGATATGGGCTATTATTATAGTTACCTGAATGTAAACAACGTCAATTACCCGCTTACCGGTAAATCTTTTGGTTTTTCTGTGTTAAAAAGAGGCCTTGGTTTTACAGGGGGTATCAATATGCTGCAGTTAGATGCTTCCTATAACAGGTATTTTGACCTGGGAAAAAAATGGTACGGCATCCTTCAGGGTGGAACTAAGCTGAAGCTCCCGTTCAGGCAGGCATATATCAACCAGCGTGCACTGGGCTATAACGATTATAACCTGCGTGGGCTGGAATTCTATGTGGTGGATGGCGTGGCATCGCTGCTTACCAAGGCCACACTCATAAGAAAGCTTTTCGCTTTTGATATTCCGGTACCCATTAAAAATAAAATTGTACCAAAGGTCCCATTTGCTTTTTATGCAAAAACTTTTGCCGATGCGGGCTATGTGCACAATGAGATCCCGGCCAGGGCCCGGCTTAACAACCGTTTCTTATATACCGGCGGTTTTGGTATTGACATGCTCACATTATATGATATCAACCTGAAGTTTGAGTACAGTTTTAACCAGTTAGGTCAAAAGGGCTTATTTTTACACCTCAGGGGCGGCTTTTAAAAATACGCTCCAAATTCTTTTATGAGGATAGCCATCTACAGCAGGGGAATTGAAAATACACAACTGGAAGATATTGAACTGCTCGTTCAGGAACTGGTAAAGCACGGTGTGGAACCGGTTTTCTTCCAGGATTTTTTCAACCAGTTTTATTCTGCTATCGATATAGAAAGTAACTATTCCACTTTCAATTCAAGTGCAGATATGGACCTTTCCATCGATTGTATGATCAGCCTCGGCGGCGATGGCACCCTGCTCGATACGGTGACCCTGGTGAAAGATACGGGCATTCCGGTACTGGGAATCAATTATGGCAGGCTTGGTTTTTTGGCAAACATCGGAAAGGAAGAATTGCAGGCAGCAGTGGATGCGCTGGTGCAGCGGAAATATGTACTCGACAAGCGCACACTCATGCACCTGGATGCCGATATTCCGCTTTTTGGCGAAACACCCTATGCACTCAATGAATTTTCGCTGCACAAAAAAGATACTTCGCCCATGATAAAGATCCATACTTATCTCAATGGCGAATTTCTGAATACTTATTGGGCCGATGGCCTTATTGTGGCAACGCCAACAGGATCCACCGGCTACTCGCTCAGTTGCAATGGACCGGTTGTTTTTCCAGACAGTGCAAGTTTTGTGATCACGGCCGTGGCCCCGCATAACCTGAATGTAAGGCCCATCGTTATTCCGGATAATAATATCGTTTCTTTTGAAGTGGAAGGCCGTACAGACGGTATCCTGTGCACCCTCGACAGCCGGAGGGAGCTGGTACCTAAAGAAGCGCAGCTTGCCATCAAAAAGGAAAATTTTGGCATCAACCTGATCAGGCTCAACGAAAACAATTTTCTGCAAACACTCCGCAATAAGCTTTCGTGGGGGCTTGATAAAAGAAATTAATTTTTTCTTATGGTATCAAGGCCAAAAAAAGTAAAGCGCATTTATTTCATTTACTGGATACTCCTTGCCTATATCATTGCAGCGCTGGTGTGGTGGTTCATTGCACTGCTACGGCAAAATGAATCTATGGCCGTGTTTAAAAGAAAAGAACTCCGCAGCCATCCCGATTACCAGGCGCTCATCATAAATGTGGAAGAGGAAAGAAAAAGGAAGATCGCCCAATATGTTGGGGAGGGCAGCATTTTCTTTCTGCTCATTATCGCAGGTGCGGTCTTTGTATTCAGGGCCATACGCAGGCAGTTCAAACAAAGCCAGGACCAGCAGCATTTTATGATGGCCATCACGCATGAGCTAAAAACACCTATTGCCGTTTCAAAACTGAATCTTGAAACAATGCAAAAGCACAAGCTCGATGAAACGAAGCAGCAACGCCTCATTCAAAATACCCTGCAGGAAGCAAACCGGCTGAATGACCTTTGTAATAATCTCCTGCTCTCTTCGCAAATTGAGGCCGGCGGTACCGTTTCCACACCCGAGGAGATTGATATGGCATCGCTGCTTCAAAAAACGGTGCAGGATTATACGGTACGTTATCCCGAAAGAATAATTGAAAGCAGGTTAGAAGACTATGTTCCGGTTAACGGAGATCCTGTTTTGCTGCAGATGGCAGTGAGCAACCTGATAGAAAATGCACTGAAATATTCTCCAAAGGAAAAACCGGTAAGGCTGCTGTTGGGTAAAACGGATAACAATGCAGTTGTGCAGGTGATAGACGAAGGGCCCGGAATAGCAGAAGCAGAGAAAAAAAAGATTTTCGATAAGTTTTACCGGGTTGGAAACGATGCCACCAAAAAAGCTAAAGGCACCGGGTTGGGCCTTTATCTTGTTAAAAAAATAATTTTTACACATAAAGGACAAATCAACCTGGCAGATAACCCTCGTGGAGGCAGTATATTTGCACTCTCGCTTCCATTAAGCGAGATTTAATTATGGCTGATAAATCTTTTTCCATATTGCTCGTTGAAGATGAAGAAAACCTGCAGGAAGCTTTAAAACTGAACCTGGAGCTGGAAGGCTATGCGGTTACAAGCGCTTATAATGGTACCGAAGCGCTTAAGGCGGTGCAACAGGAATATTTCGATCTTATTATACTGGATGTGATGCTCCCGGAACTGGATGGTATCAGCGTGCTGGAAACGATCCGGCTGCAAAATAACCAATTGCCCATACTTATACTGAGTGCAAAAAACAGCAGTGCCGACCGGGTGCTCGGACTCAAAAAAGGCGCAGACGATTATCTTACCAAGCCGTTTAACCTGGAAGAATTATTACTCCGGGTGCAAAAACTTATCAGGAAAAACGAGCAGATGTCGGTAAAGCAGGCCTTGCCCGAAGTTTATCAGTTTGGAAAAAATAAAGTAGACTTTAAAGCGCTGGAGGCATTTAGCAAAAACGGGGAAAAACTGGCCCTCACAAAAAAGGAGATCATGCTTTTAAAATTGCTGATCGAAAACAAGGGCGAAGTGGTGACGAGAGAAAAGATACTGCAGGCAGTTTGGGGCTACAATGTTTATCCCACTACCCGAACCATTGATAATTTCATACTTAACTTCAGGAAATATTTTGAGGACGACAGCCGCAATCCCCGCCATTTTCATTCTGCAAGAGGCATTGGCTACCGGTTTACGGAGTAGCCGGCAAATAACTGTTTACAAATTGTATAGCTTCCTGGGCCCGGCTGTAAACAAGGCACCTTTCATCTGAAGATAAGGAAGGTGTGTACAATTGCCATTCCACATCGTGCAATAATTTTTCCAGCTGCAGAATACTTTCATTTTGCATGCCAGCTGCGTCCATTGCCTGGCTTATCTTCTTTACGCTGATATCCTGCGGGTGAATGGAGAATTTCTTTGCAAAAAAGTTTTTGAGTTCCTTATTGAGGAGTACATAAAACTCCAGGCAATCTTCCCGGTACAGGCATTCTTCTGAGCGCTCAAGCGGGTTTTGTGGTTTGGCCGCTGCCAGTGCTGATGCCTTTATTAATTCCTCTTCCTGGGCCCGCTTTGTTTCAAGTTGTGCGGCTTCTTCTTTTTTTTGTTCCTTACGCAACCAGAAAATAAGCCCGCCAATGATGAACGCGGCGACAAGGGTAACCACTAAAGGCCGGTTTCCAAATAGTTTGTTGAGTGGACTTAATTTTTCTTTTTTGCCGGTCACCGTATTGCCTGCTATTGCTGTATTTCCTTTTCCTTTGGTGATGTTCAAAGGGATGGGCTTACTTTTTACAGACTTGTAGCTGGCAGATCTTGGATTGAAAAAACTGAATTCCACTGCAGGTATCTCATAATTTCCTTCCTTATTTATGGCAAAGGGTATTTCAAAAATTTTGTTCCCACTTACGGGTACATCGAGGGTAACCAGGTTATCTGTAAGCTTTGAATCAAACACATCAAAGCCAGCAGGCCAGGATACCTGTGGTGAGGTAATGAGTTCCATATTGCCGGCGCCGGAAATGGTTATACGTAGCAGGCCGGTTTCGTCGGTACCTATCTTGTTTTTCTGAACAGAAACACTCATGTCAAAATCGCCCACAGCGCCGTCGAAAGAAGCAGGTTTGCCTGTTGTGGGTAAAGGTTTAACGGTAATGGTTACCGGTTTACTGCTCAGGCTAACCTTTTGAACCACTACATGATCCGGGTTGGAGCCGGGGTTGTTAAACATATCATCCACCGATTGATAAGACCCGGCCGCTTCTTCTTTTAAAAGCTGCACTTCGTTATCAAGTGTGGCCATTTCAAGTTCAAGGTTGCCGGGCTGGAGCGGGTACAATTGAACTTTCCGGATGGTATAAACATTGTATTCTCTTCCGTTCAGTTTTTTCCTGGAAAAACCGTAGGCATCGTGCCGCTGAAGGTCAATTACAGAAAACCCATTGAAGGAAGGGTTCTTTGCCAGGCGGCTGTCGCTTTTTAGCCGTGTATAGAGATTGTAAGAAGCAACCAACGGTTCACCCACATACACATTGCTTTTATCTGTTTCGAGCCGCAGCTGCATATTGCGCTGTATTTTCTCCGGTATATTATCTCCCTTGTGTAAAATGTAATCGTTGAATTCTTCCTGTACTGGCGGCGGCTGTTCAAATGGATCAATAAAGGCAAAAGGACCTCCCTGGCTGGGATTATTAAGTGTGCTGCCCGTTCCTTTTTTAATACTGATATCAATCGGTTTGCTTTTGTACACTTTCCCCGAAATGACCGCAGAAGCTGTACCGAGGTTTAATTGCCCGCTGCGACGCGGCTGAAGAACATAACTTAAAGCCACATATTGACTTACCTTCCCATTAACGGTACTCATACCGCTTTCCTGGTTTGGCCCGCTTATAATGTTGAAATCTTTTAAAGAAGGTACATTGATCTTTTGAATATTGTCCCCATTTTCCACCACAAGCCGAAGTGTTACATATTCATTCTTATAAATCTGCTTTGGCGACAGGGTAGCCACAAAATTTGTTTGCGCAGCAGCTTTTAACCCTGCCAGTATAAAAAAAGGTAATATTAAAATGCGTAAAAATAATTTCATAAGCCGGATGCAAATGTAAAAAAAGGGATCATTTAAGTTTTGCCAATAAATGATAAATGATTGTAAGGAACTGTTAAAGGATGAAGTTCTTGCCGCTTTAAGATCCTTACATGAGCAAACTACAGGGGAGAAAAATTTATACATCCCCTTTTTGAGGTCTTAAAACCATGTCTTCCACCACGGCCTGCGGAGAAAGTGTACTTGCAGCATAGATCATTTGGGCAATATCGCCTGCCTCCATGATGCGTTTGCCGCTGTTGTCAAAACCTGCCCAGCTATCGGTCATTACCGCACCCGGAAAAACGGTAGTTACTTTTATGCCCTTGTCTTTCAGCTCATGGCGGAGGTTCTGGCTAAAGCCGTTCATAGCATATTTGCTGATGCTGTAACCGCCACCGTCCTGGTAAGGCTGCAAAGACGCTATGGAACAGATATTGAAGATATGGCCGCTGCCATTTTTTATCATGGAGGGAAGCAGGGCACGGGTAAGATGGTAAGCACTGTAGAGGTTGGTATCCATCATTTTTTCAAGCATACCTTCTGGTTCATCCATTACATTGCCTCCAATATACACCCCCGCATTGTTGACCAGTACTGCTGCATTACCAAAACCAAGACAGAACCGGGCAAAGTCCAGTGTTTCATTTTTTTTAGAAAGATCGGCGGAAAAAATTTCCACGCCGGCAGCATTTTTTTGTTTCAATTCGAAAGCAGTTTCTTCCAGTGCCGTTTTGTTGCGTGCGCAAAGGATCAGCCTTTTGCCCGGTTGATTAAATGCAGTTGCAATAGCCCTGCCGATTCCGCGGCTGGCGCCGGTGATGATGATATTCATATGTACAAAGATGTATTATCTTTAAGTATGAATAAAATCTTTTTAGTAGTATCCTCACTGGTTTTATTTGTCTCTTTTGCAAGAAGCCAATCAGGAGATGAGAGCAAAATATACACGATAGTGATAAAAAACCATCTTCAAAAAGACCGGGAACTTCCAATAAAATTATTATTTCTCTACGATTCAATTACCGGAGAAACTGCAAGGGACTGTTTCAGCCTTTTGAGCAAACTTTATCCCAGAAAGAGTGGGGATAAAGGGGAATGGGATAGTGCCAGGAAAAGAATAAATCTTACTCCGGAACCTGTCCCGCTCACTGATTTTTTTTCAATTAGAGCCGTGAAGTTTTCGAAAATAATTTTTAAATTAATGAGCGAGTTGCCAACCGGCATCGACCCAAGGGCAAATTGGAGAATGAGCTTAGGCTCGTTATATTTTAATTCAACGAAAACAAAGTGTCTAACGGTAAGTTATCTTCTTTCGGGAAAATGCGGAAACGGGAGCTTATATCATTTTCTTCAAAAAAATGAATGTGGCGAATGGACAAATGCTCCCCGATTATTTAAGGAGTAAAAAATTCTAAAGAGTTGCAATCACCGTAACCCCTCCTTTCACATCCTGGTTTATGGTTACGTTTAGTTTGGTGCCCGGGGGCAATAAAAGATCTACCCGGCTGCCAAACTTAATGAACCCGAGTTCATCATTTTGCTTTACTGTATCGCCCACCTGCAGGTAGTTGATGATGCGCTTGGCCAGTGCACCGGCAATTTGCTTAACCAATATTTCTGTTTCGCCCTTCCGGATCACCACACTATGGCGTTCATTTTCTGTAGATGATTTCGGGTTCCAGGCCACTAAATATTTTCCTTTGTGATATTGGTTGTAAACCACCTCTCCGCTGATGGGATTGCGGTTTACATGTACATTGGCCGGGCTCATGAAAATAGAAACCTGCAGGCGTTTAGTCTTAAAATATTCATCGTCAACAGCCTCTTCCATTACCACCACTTTTCCATCGCAGGGTGCTGTCACCAGGTTTTCTCCTGCGGTGAATTTACGTGCAGGAATGCGGAAGAAAGAGATAATGAAAAGCAACAGGCCCAGGGTAACGATAAAAAACAAAACACAAAGCCACATATCGGTGCTGCCAAAAAACCAGAACATGGCAAGGTTGAGGAGTACAACTATAAGCGTAGTAAGTGCAATGGTTTGATATCCTTCCCGGTGAATCGTCATTTTACAAAAAAATGGTGAAGGGCGAAGATAAGGTAATTAGATAATTTGCCAATACAGGGAATCTGCCAATGTGCAGATGCGGTATTTTCAATTTTTAAACTTTCAAACCCTCAAACCTTTAAACTCTTAAACCTTAAACTTTTGAAAAACTGTTCTTAAAGCACCGGCATCAAAAAACGCAGGTATAGCCAAACCACCGGCGCTGCCCATAGCAGGGAATCGAAGCGGTCTAAAAATCCGCCGTGGCCCGGCATAAAGGAGCCGCTGTCTTTGATACCGGCCATACGCTTAAGCTTGCTTTCAAATAGATCGCCCATGCTGCCAAAGATGGCGCAGAGTGCTGCAATGATGATCCAGTGTTTTACAGGAAGTATGGCAGCAGCCGGCACAAAATAACCGAGCAAGGCAATCACTGCCACGCAGAGCACTGCTCCGCCAATCGTTCCTTCCCAGGTTTTTTTTGGAGAAATTTTTGAAAAAGGCGTTTTGCCAATGAGCGAGCCCACAATATATGCCATGGTATCATTTATCCAGATGGAAAAAATGATGGTACAGGGGATCAGTGCCGAGTAAATAAACGAAGAAGATAAAAAATGTTTTCCATCGGCAACGATGATGGTTGAAAACCCCATTCTTATCAGCAGCAAGAGCGGAATAATAATGTACATCAACCCGAACGGCAGATATGTAAGGAAGTTTTTTGGGTATATTAACTTCAGTATTTTATAAAATTCAAACAGGCACCCGCAGAGTATCACCAGGAATAATACAAGGAATAAAATTCCGCCTGCTGTAAATAAACCTGCCAGCATCACCGCAGCAAAAATAATGGCGGTAATGGTCCGGGTTTTAAAAATTTCTTTGTTAAGTGCCAAATCAGAATTTATTTAAACTTTCAAATATTAATTATGGAATCAGAATAAAAAGTATCATGGCGCCGTGGTGACGCTGGGAGAAATTATTTCCCTGCAATCCCGGCAAAGGGATCCGCTTCTGCCATCAATGCCTGTTCCTTCATATCGATCCTTAATTTATTTTCAACAGAATATTTGTCAAATAACCAGAACAGGAAAATGATGGCTGCCAGGGCAAGCAGGCCGCCCCACCACGGCACTTTTGGGTCTACAGCATCAACATTTACTTTTCCCTTTGTTTGCATTTCATAAAATAATCCAATTACGGCCAGCGCATTGTTTAAAAAGTGTGCTATAATGTTCACCCATATATTTTTACTCTTGTAAAACATCATTCCCAGCACAAAACCCAGTATGGCCCGGCTTATAAAAAGATAAATGCTGAAATGAATAAGACTGAAAATTAGAGAGGTGAAAATAATGGCGAGTAAGGGCATTTTCCACCATTTTACAAACAGGTTTTGCATGGTACCACGGAAAAACATCTCTTCAAACATGGCCGGGAAAAAAGCCATGATGAAGATGGCCAGAACAAACTCGCCCCAGTTCTTCAGGTTGCTCATGGCCATTACCTGTTCGTTGTATTCGTTTTCCATCTTCAGGGCCCTTGCATCTAGTGCAGGAAACTGGGCTATAATGGATTTGCTTAAATCGGCCAGCGGTCCGGCCAAAATGTTAGCAAGAAAAATAATGGCAAAGCCAATGGCTACTTGTTGCCAGTTGATATGTTTATTGAATCCAAGCCAGAATTTATTTTTCCCGTTCACTACCAGGCTCCACAAAACTGCAGGAATAAACATGAGGGCAAAAGTACCCATCACCTGTGCTGCACGGGCTGCGCTAACATTTTTTGGCGACTTAATAGCATCCATCAGCGCCTTACTGTCCATAAGTGATGTGCCGGCCGGCAATACCTGCATGAAAATGACCAGCTGAATGGCAGCAGCCAGCACAAATCCCAGTCCAAGAAAAACCAGCAACATACCAAACTGGCCAAAACCGTTAAAACCCTTGATACTCTTGTATTCCATCGCTTAATGTTGTAATTTTGTCCCCCGCAAGATAGGCAACAAAGGGCTGTTTTTTATACCATTGTTCAAAAACGCTTTGCCTTTGTGAGATTAATATGGCATCTATAGGAAATATACAGCTTCCGGATTTTCCACTCCTCCTCGCTCCCATGGAAGACGTGAGCGATCCGCCTTTTCGTGCCGTATGCAAAACAAACGGGGCCGACCTCATGTACAGCGAATTCATCAGCAGCGAAGGGCTGATAAGGGATGCTATCAAAAGTCTTAAAAAACTTGATTTCAGCGAAGAAGAACGCCCTTTTGGCATTCAGATTTTTGGTGGCGATGAAGAAGCGCTTGGCTTGAGCGCCAGGATCTGCGAAACCGTAAATCCCGACCTGGTTGATATTAATTTTGGCTGCCCGGTAAAAAAAGTGGCGATGAAAGGCGCCGGAGCCGGTGTGTTAAAAGATATCGACCTGATGATACGCCTTACCTCATCGGTAGTAAAAAGCACCAAACTGCCGGTTACTGTTAAAACCCGACTGGGCTGGGATGAGCAAACGAAGAACATAGAAGAAGTGGCCGAACGCCTGCAGGATGTGGGCATCCAGGCCCTCAGCATACATGGCCGCACCCGCACGCAGATGTACAAAGGCGTGGCCGACTGGACCCTTATTGCAAAAGTTAAGAACAACCCCCGCATTAAAATACCCATTTTTGGAAACGGTGATATTGACAGTCCGCAAAAAGCGCTCGAATACAAAAACCGTTATGGCGTAGATGGTATCATGATCGGCCGGGCCGCCATTGGTTACCCATGGATATTCAGGGAAATAAAACATTTTGTACAAACCGGCGAACTGCTGCCAGCACCCACACTTGCCGAACGCACCCAGGTATGCCGGACACATCTGCAAAAATCAGTAGAGTGGAAGGGGCCATTCGTGGGCATCAATGAAATGCGCCGGCATTATACCAACTACCTCAAGGGATTGCCCAATATAAAAGAGTTTCGTTACAAATTGGTAACCCTTACCAGCCCCGAAGCAGTGAACGATGTGCTGGCAGAAATTGAGGAATATTACAAAGACTATACATTTGACCGCCAGCCGATACAGCTGGTGGATTATCATGAAAAATGCCCGTTGTAGTTTTTTGTTTAGCAGCAACGGGTTTTCATGGCATCATCGTTGTGTCACTCACTTGTGCGGCATACCTTTGAGCAGCACAATAATAACCTGAATCATTCTGTTCATTCATGAAAAAATTATTTAAACGGCTCCTGTATCTCATCCTGGTTTTATTTATACTGCTCAATATAGTGGTTATCTTCCATGCCTATAAATTTACCCATTTTTATGAACCCGGGGAAGTCGCCATCAAAAAACAGGTGCAGAAAAGCAAATGGGATATCAGTAAAGAGATCCTCTTTGGCCAAAATTTTGCCAAACAGCAAAACCTGAAGGCCGACAGCAGTTTTAATACTTTTTACCTTACCACAAATACCGGTATCAAGCTCGAAGGTTGGTATTTTCCTGTACAAAATGCTAAAGGAACCATTGCAATGTTTCATGGGCATGGCGGCAGCAAGACCGGCATGATGGAAGCATCCCGTGAATTCAATGCCCTGGGTTATAATACAACACTTATCGACTTTAGGGCGCATGGCGGCAGCGGCGGAAACACCTGCACTATTGGCTGGGATGAGGCAGAAGATGTAAAACTGGCCTATGATTTTGTAAAGCAAAAAGGCGAAACTGATATTGTGCTATGGGGTTCTTCGCTTGGCGCAGCCACCATTTTAAAATCGGTGCATGAATTTGGGCTGCAGCCATCCAGGCTTATCCTGGAAATGCCCTTTGGCTCTCTGAAAGAAGCGGTGGGGGGCCGTATCAAAATGATGAACCTGCCGGCCGAACCGGTAAGCACCCTGCTCACTTTTTGGGGAGGTGCCATCCATGGTTTCTGGGCCTTTGACCTGAAGCCTGCCCAATTTGCAAAAGCTATCAAGTGCCCGGTTTTATTGCAGCGTGGTAAAAACGATACAAGGGTTACCCAAAAAGAGACCGATGATATTTTCGGAAACATACCCAGCCAAAAGAAAATGGTGCTTTATGATAATTGCGGCCACGAAATGCTCTGTAAGAAGGAGAAAGAAAAATGGATTTCAACAGTAAGCAGCTTTCTGGCCAATTAATATTTTGTAAACCGAAATACCAAGTTCACACGAATAAAATGCACCCTGCAGATATATCAATACTGGATTATAGTTATCATCTACCCGATGAAAAAATAGCCTTACACCCGCTTGAACAGCGAGATGCATCCAAACTGCTGGTTTATAAAGAGGGACAAATAACCGAAAGCCGCTTCAGTGAAATAGCTGCTTTCATCCCGGCAAACAGCCTGCTCGTTTTCAATAACACTAAAGTTATCAATGCACGCATGCTGTTTACTAAAAGCACCGGTGCCAAAATAGAAATATTCTGCCTCGACCCTGCAGGCAGCATACCGGAATACAGTTCAGTAATGGCGCAAACCGGCCGCAGCCGCTGGAAGTGCTTTGTAGGCGGGGCCGCCAAATGGAAAGATGAAATCCTGGAGAAAAAAACCATCATAGATGGAAAGGACGTGATCTTTTATGCAAAAAAAACGGAAAAGCTTTCCGATGCCTACATCATAGAATTCAGCTGGGAGCCGGCATCCTTTTCTTTTGCATCCCTTGCCGAAGCGGCTGGCGATGTACCGCTGCCGCCCTATATAAAGCGAAGTACGGTAGAAGAAGATGCAGACCGCTATCAAACCATTTTTGCAGCGCAACAGGGATCTGTAGCTGCGCCCACTGCCGGGCTTCATTTTACCGAATATGTTTTTAAGAAACTCGAAGAAAAAAATATAGAAAAGACTTTTCTCACCCTTCATGTAGGCGCAGGAACTTTTAAGCCGGTAAAAGCCGTCAGCATGCTGGAACATGAAATGCATGCAGAGTATATTGACGTGGATATGGAAACGATCTCAAAACTAAAAACCGCAACAGGAAATATTACTGTAGCAGGAACCACTTCGTTGCGCACGGTGGAAACTTTATATTGGCTGGGTGTTAAAACACTCAAGCAGCCGGATGCAGAAAAACTTTCACTTGGCCAATGGGATGTTTACGAATCAGCTTTGGCTGCATCCATGTTTTCCAAAGAAGAAGCGCTCGAAAGTTTGATGACCTGGATGAAAAAAAATGATCTTCGCTGTCTTTTTACGCAAACGCAATTATTGCTGGCGCCCGGATACCGGTTCAGGGTGGCCAGCCTGCTCATAACCAATTTTCATCAACCGCAGTCCACGCTGCTGTTACTGGTGGCCGCTGCTGCCGGAAAAGACTGGAAAAAACTCTACGATTATGCACTGGAAAATGATTTCCGTTTTTTAAGTTATGGGGACAGTAACCTGATTTTTATAAAACAAGGTGGGTATTAATTAAACGGCACAAAGGCTAATAGTTGAAAAAGCTTTTGATGGCAAGGTCTTAGTATCAGGGCTGTATGGTAACCTGTGTACCCACCGGGATCAGGTTATATAATTCCTGCATTTCAGAATATTTTACAGATACGCATCCATCCGTCCAGTTATAGAAATTATCAATGGTCCATTCTTCTTCCTTCCGGGTGGAATGTATGGCAATACCGTTTCCGATGCGGGCAGTTTTAGGGATAAGTCCCTGAGATTTTCTTTCATTGAACCTGCGGTAACTTTCCTGGGTAGGATAATCGAGCAGCATTTGAGGTCCCCATTTTGGGTTCACTCTTTTTTGAATGATCTTAAAACTGCCGGTAGGGGTGCGCTTATCGCCCTCCCGCATTTTATCGCCCAGGTCCTGGCTGCCAAATACGATGGGGTAAGTGGCATACCAGCCTTCATCGTCGTATACTTTCAGTTCATATTCGCTTTTATCAACAATAATGTAAAGGCTCATGCCTTCCCGGAGTTTACGGTCGGCTTTTTTTGCCACTGCGGAATTATTTCGGGCAGACGGGGCGAATGCCAGGAGCAGGCCAAGCACAATAATGGCAGAAAGAGGAAGCAAAAAGCGGTTTTTCATTTCGTAGACGATTTTGGCTTTTAAATAAAACGTATATCCGGCGGCATTATTTTACCGGGCTGGATAACAATCATTCGCCGGGGTGAAAATAGATATTTTTCGGGCTTTTTTCCGCTAAAAAAAGGTGAAAATTATCCCCAAAACCCGTTAAAATCTTTTAACAGGCTGTTTTTCAAAAGCATAATTTGTGCCTTCACTTGTATAATACAATTCCGGATTATGCAGCTCAACTATCAGATACCCGTTTGGAAACCGGCACCTTTTGTAAGGTTGTTATTACCAATGGCTGCCGGCATCCTGTTGCAATGGTATCTTGGCTTCAACCTTCGGTTTATTGTTATTGCAGTTATTTGCTTCGGCCTTGCCTTCCTGTTTTTTCAATTTTTATCCATTACACTCAGGTTCCGTTTAAAGTATATGCAGGGTATGCTGCTCAACTTTTTTATACTTAGCCTTGCACTATTGCTCACTTACCGGGCTAACAGCAGCCGCAGCAATAACTGGTATGGAAATTTACTGACCGACAGCAGTAAACTATTGCTGAGGATAAATGAGCCACTCACCCCAAAAACAAACTCATATAAGTCCATAGCTGTTGTAGAAGCTGTTTTTGGTACAGATACAGTAAAAATAGCAAGCGGAAAACTGCTTCTTTATTTTTCGAAATCAGAAAATATGCAGTTGAATTATGGCGATAAGATCATAATAGATAAGCCGCCCCAGTGGATCAGGAATTCGGGCAATCCCGGCGCATTTGACTACGAGCGTTATAGCAGCTTTCAGCAATTATTCCATACCGTTTATTTAAAGCCGGAAGATTATGTTGTGGTAAACAAAAGATCCACCAACTTGTTTTACCATTTCATATACCGCTCTCAGGCTTATATTATCAATACTTTGAGGGAAAATATTCCGGGCAGTACAAAGGAAGAAGGTATTGCAGAGGCGCTCCTGATAGGGTATAAAGAAGATCTTGATAAGGACCTGGTGCAGGCTTACAGCAATACCGGCGTGGTGCATATCATTGCCATATCGGGCCTTCACCTGGGATTGATTTATGCGGTGCTGCTATGGATATTTACAAAAATGCACCTCATGCGCCGGTCAAAAACGATTTCGGTGATACTTATTCTTTCAAGTCTCTGGCTGTTTTCATTTTTAACCGGCGCTTCGGCCTCTGTGCTGCGCAGTGCTGTTATGTTCAGTTTCCTGCTTACGGGTAAAACATTTTTCCGGCAGGCATCGGGCTACAATGCACTGGCCGCTTCCGCTTTTTTATTACTTTGTCATAACCCTTACCTCCTCTGGGATGTGGGATTTCAATTGAGTTACCTCGCTGTATTTGGCATTATGTGGCTGCAGCAACCTATTTACAAGCTATGGTATGTGAAGAACAAATGGCTGCGGCAGGTTTGGGCTATGATGAGTGTTACGTTGGCGGCGCAGCTGATCACCTTCCCGGTTTGTATTTATTATTTTCACCAGTTCCCCAATTTGTTTTTATTTACTAACCTGCTGGCCGTGCCGCTTTCCACGATTGTGCTGTATGCAGAATTACTGCTGATCGTAGTTGCAGGCATAACCCCGCTTGCTGCTTTACTGGGAAAAATCGTTTACTGGCTTATTTACCTGATGAACTTATTTGTAGAAAAAGCAAACGGGCTTCCTTTTTCAGTAATAGATAAGATATATTCAAACCTTTACAGTACATGGATCTTATATGCGCTGGTATTTGCCTTTTGCGGATGGCTCCTGTACAAACAAAAAAAACTATTAAGTATAGCGGTACTATTGTTTTTTTCATTTGCCGGTATCATGATTTATTCAGCCCGGGAAAGAAACAGGCAGCAGAAAATTGTCATTTATAATATAAATCGTTACAGGGCGGTTGATTTTGTGTATAAAGACAAATTTTTTTTTGAAGGCGACAGTATTTTGCTTCAGGATGCGCTGCCTCGTAATTTTTACCTTAAACCTGCACGTATTTCCATGCAGCTCGTGGAAACAAAGCAGCACTTTCATCACCTGCAAAGAAAAGGGGCTGTTTACCAGTTTGCAGGCAAAACCCTTTTTATGGCCGGTAAGGAATTTATTCCTGATTCTGTTGCCGCCAAACTAAAAGTGGATATTTTATTGATATCGAAGAATCCCAAATATTCAATAACCGCTATTGCAGGGAGCATTGAGCCTTCTGTCATTGTTTTTGATGCTTCTAATCCATTGTGGAAAATTGCAGAATGGAAAAGAGAATGCGAAGGGTTACATTTGCAGTACCATTCGGTTCCCGAACAGGGAGCTTTCGTTCTCGATCTCTAAGTCTTCATTTTATGCAAAAAAAAATCAGTGCAGCGCTTATCTCCGTTTTTTATAAAGACGGTCTCGAAAATATTATACATCAGTTGCAGCAGCTTGGCATCAGCATTTACAGCACCGGCGGCACGCAGGAATTTATAGAAAAACTTGCTGTAAAATCAGTGCCGGTGGAATCGCTTACCAGCTATCCGTCTATTTTGGGCGGGAGGGTTAAAACGCTTCATCCGGCAGTATTTGGAGGTATTTTGGGCAAAAGGGACGATACACAGCACCTGGAGGAAATGAAGCAGTATGGCATACCTGAAATTGACCTGGTAATAGTGGATCTTTACCCATTTGAGGAAACCGTGAAAAATACTAAAGATGAAAACCTTGTCATCGAAAAAATTGATATCGGCGGGCCTTCCATGATACGGGCTGCGGCAAAGAACCATAAAGATGTGCTGGTGCTGGCCGCAAAAAAAGATTATCCCCTGCTCGAAAAAATATTGAAGGAACAAAAGGGAGAAACAAGCCTGGAACAACGCCGGCTCTTTGCTATGAAAGCGTTTGATGTTTGTACACAATATGATACGGCTATTTCTTCTTACTTCAATAAAGTGAATATTGAAACGCCTTTTAATAAGGAAAGCAAAACGCTGAGGTATGGAGAAAATCCACATCAGCATGCCAGCTTTTTTGGAAATATCGAAGAGGTTTTCAACCAGCTTCATGGAAAAGAACTGAGTTACAATAATCTCGTGGATGTGGATGCGGCCATGCAGCTTATGCATGAGTTTAAGCACGACGGAGAAGCGGTATTTGCCATTATCAAGCACAATAATGTATGTGGAGCTGCAAAACGGGTAGATCTTAAAACAGCCTGGGATGCAGCCCTTGCCGGTGATCCTGAAAGTGCATTTGGGGGCGTGCTTGTATGTAACAAGCCGGTAGATGAACTAACGGCGGATGCCATTAATGAACTGTTCTTTGAAGTGCTTATTGCCCCATCTTTTAAAGAAGAGGCATTAACAATATTACAGCAAAAGAAAAACAGGATATTGCTGAAGGTAAACAGTTACCCGGCTGCCACATCCCAGTACAAAACCCTGCTCAATGGAATTTTATTGCAGCAGAACGATGAAGGAAATTACCTGGAATGGAAAGAAGCCGGCGGGAGAAACAGTACAGAGGAGGAAAGGCAAAACCTTGTTTTTGCCAATATCATCAGTAAACATTTAAAAAGTAATGCGATTGCTTTGGTAAAGAATATGCAACTGGCGGGAAAGGGCTGCGGGCAAACCAGCCGTATAGATGCATTGCGCCACGCCATAGAAAAAGCCAGGCAATTCAGCGCTTCGCTGGAGAATGCAGTTCTGGCAAGTGATGCTTTTTTTCCGTTTGATGATTGTGTAAAAATTGCACACCAGGCAGGTATCACCGCATTTGTACAACCCGGCGGCTCTATCAGGGATAATGATTCTATAGAATACTGTAAACAAAATAATTTGGCCATGGTGCTTACCGGCATGCGGCATTTTAAACATTAATATTTTTTGATACAGAAAATACAGCATAGCTCCCGTACCAAAGCATATCTTGCTTTGTTTATCACCAGTACCGTTTGGGGCACTACCTGGGTGGCCAGTAAGATGGCGGTGGCCGAAGTGCCCGCATTACAGATGGCAGGTATCCGGCAGTTTATTGCCGGTATTCTTCTTGTGGGATTTTTTATGCTGTATAAAAAACTTCCATTGCCTACGGCCAAAGAGTTCCGCTGGCTGTTCATCATGGCATTGCTGATGTTTGTTTTAGCAAACGGGTTAAGCACCTGGGGCGTAAAATTCATTCCCGCCGGTATGGCTTCACTTATTGGCACCCTGTATCCGCTGAGTGTGGTCATCATTGAAGCCGTTTTTTTCAGGGAGCGGAATTTTTCCCTACTCACTATTGTAGGCATGTTTTTGGGGATCACCGGCGTGGGGATTGTATTTTACGAAAATGCCTTTCATCATACCGGCAGTAATTATCTTGCTGGATTGATATTGTCGGTACTGGCCATGCTCAGCTGGAGCTTTGGAACGGTGTTCATGGCACGTAATAAAAGGCCCATGAATCCTTATTATGCCACCGGCTGGCAAATGCTCCTGAGTTCGGTAATGCTGTATTTGATGGCGGCCTTTACATCGCCCACGCTGGCACTTACAGAAATATCGCTCAAAGCCTGGGGCCTCATATGGTACCTGGTTGCCTTCGGCTCCATACTCACATTTGTGGCATTTATTTACACAATGAAGAAGCTGCCGGTAGCCCTTGCTTCATTATATGCGTACATAAACCCCCTGGTGGCCATGCTGGTGGGTGCATTGCTGCTAAACGAAAAACTTACCTTGTATATCTTTTGGGGATCAGTTGTTACACTTAGTGGTGTATTTCTTGTAAACTACAGTATTCGGAGAAGCCGGGCAAAACTTATTGCCGAGCCTGAGTTATAAAACTATCATACATCTCTTTCCAGCCTGCAAAATCTTTTGCTGTTCCTAAAAAATTATTGTGAAAAATACTGATGAAGATGCCACTGGCATTTTTGCATAGTTTAAAATAATTCAATATTTCTTCATAAGCCTGAGCCGCGCTGTATTTCTGTTCGTAATGACTATTGGCATCCATAAAGCAAAATGGATACAGCAGCAGCTTGCTGGCTTTTTCATTTACCAGATCGTACCAGTAAAATGCCGATGCCACAGATGCCCTGAAGCCATTGATGGTGCCATAACCCATGCTGTAATCTTCAGTAATGCCCGCATCAAGCAGGAGGTAATAGGTGTCGGGCAATTCCATTTTAATATAGTGTTGCCGCGATTTTGTAACCGCTTTTCCTGAGATCTCCTGCAACAGTTCCTTTTCCCTTTTGATCAATGCAGGCCTTTCGTATGATGCCCATGAAGGATGAATTCCGGTTTCGTATTTTTCTGAATGACTGCTGATGAGTTCCCGCAATGCCCGGCTTGATGGGAGTATATTACGGTCGTAAAGCCCGTTTTTTTCGGCCAGCAAAAAAAAGTAAACCGGTTTTAATGCATGCCGTTCATGCAGTTCATCCATAAATGCATAACTGTCGTAGGGGTCTTTGATGAGGCCTGCCAGCGAAATCACTCTTGATAAGGAAGGCTTTTTTATAAGACCACCAAGGTTTCTTATAAGCCCTTTGTTTTTATACGACCAGGCGATGTCTATATCGTAGGTAGGTATAAATGAATATTTGTTTAAGTGGTAGGTAAAAGAAGCGAATCGCCGTTGTAAGTGCATGGCAAATTCCATTATCCAGTTATTGACCAATGGGGTATTTAAAAAATTTTCTTTAAAAGCCAGCGAATGCTCATGTGCAAACCTGCCGTACATATCTTTTTTATGCGGGAGGTATTCTTCATAGCGGCTGATGAGGTAAAAACTTGCCGCAAAAATATCAAAACCATAATCCGGTCCCGATTTAAAAAATACTTTTTGCGCATTCAGTTCAAAACAAGCTGTTTCCTGCGTTGTGATATTTGCTTCGAACAAAAGCGGGTGCGGTATCAGTTGCAGGCTTTCATCATTGAAAGCTGTATTGCTGTAATTGATTTTGGGCCCTACATGATTTTGAAAACTTTCTGCATGGGTGGTAAGGCTGTAAGCGCAGTTCAGTTGCTCTGTAAAGATAAATTTACAGATATACTGGAGCCGGGGGGAACTGGTATGTGCAAAAATGAGCATTCTTTATTTCTTATACCGCTCCTTCCATAGTTGGTTAAATGTCTTTTGGCTGAACTCAAGCCCGCTGCGGTGTTTGGCCCAGCCTTTAAACAAACTATTCACCACTTTATTTTTGAGCGGGCCATTCCCCAGGTTCATCATACTTCGGTTAAGGCTGGCTATTTTCCAGAGTTTCCAGGCGGTTCTTTCCCCCAAACCTGCATATCCTTCCTCTACGGATTCTTTGCGGTTATGCAGCAGCAGTTCGTGCAGGTTTATTTTTACGGCACATACTTCTGTGCAGTTTCCGCAAAGGGAGGAAGCATAACTCAGGTGTTTGAATTCTTCCATGCCATTAAGGTTGGGCGTTATTACGCTTCCAATAGGACCGCTATAGGTAACCCCATAAGCATGGCCACCGATATTTTTATACACAGGGCATGCATTGAGGCAGGCACCGCAGCGGATACAGTATAAACTTTCCCGCTGTACCGGGTCTTTTAAAATATTGGTGCGGCCATTGTCGAGCAGGATCACATACATTTCTTCTGGTCCATCGGTTTCATTTGGCTGGCGCGGGCCGCTGATAATACTGCTGTAAACCGTAAGTTTTTGACCGGTACCAAAAGTGCTAAGCAGCGGCCAGAACAAGGCCAGGTCGGTCATGGATGGGATCATTTTTTCGATACCCACCACGGCAATATGTGTTTTTGGAAAAGCACAACTTAACCTTGCATTGCCTTCGTTTTCGGTTAGGGCAATGCCGCCAATATCGCTGATGATAAAATTGGCGCCGGTAACGCCAACCTCAGCTTCTACATATTTTTTACGTAATATATTTCTTGCCACCAGTGTAAGTTCCTGCGGACTGAGTTTGGGATCGGTGCCCAGTTTTTCGGCAAAAAGTTTGGCCACATCTTCCTTGCTCTTATGCATGGCTGGTGTTACAATATGGTAAGGCGGTTCATCATCGAGCTGCTGAATGTATTCGCCCAGGTCGGTTTCCACACTTTCTATTCCATGCTGCTGCATGGCTTTGTTGAGGTGGATCTCCTCGGTGGCCATACTCTTGCTTTTTACCAGGGTCTTGCAGTTTTTCTCTTTGCAAATGCGTACAATTTCATCAATGGCCTGCTGGGCGGTTTCGGCCCAAATCACTTTACCGCCGCGTGCGGTGAATTTTTTTTCAAAATTTTCGAGCAGGGTATCCAGGTTTTCAATAGCCTGCCATTTTATGTTTTTTGCACGTTCCCTGGCAGTATGTACATCTTCAAACTGCAGCTTGCCCTGGGGTACCACGGCATCGTAGCGCCCGATATTGAAATTGATGGTGCGCCTGTGTTCCAGGTCAGCAGCTTTTATAGTGCTCTTGGCTTTAAATATTTCAGATGATGCTGACATTGTATTTTTTATAATTACTGGCTTCAGGCGCATTGGCGCATTAAGAATGCCGTTTGTAAAGATAAATTAAAGAAAACTGATTGCAATTTTTTACACAGGTTCATCTGCCAGGGTATTTTTACCGGTAAAAAGAATGGCTAAACTGACGAAAAGCAGTTTAGCTAATAACCTGCATCAGGATTCTGGTCTTATTTTCCTGTTAATTTCGTTTTTCAAAAATGCATAAAGATCATTTTATCAGTTGCAGAGGTGTTACATGATTTTTGTGCGGTAGTATCTAATAGTAAGAATTAAAAACTAATATATGGAAACAACAATTCAAACAGTGGCAATGCCACGTATTGGCGATAATGCGCCGGAGTTTAAGGCCATTACCACGCAGGGTGAAATTAATTTTCCAGCCGATTACAAAGGGAAATGGGTGATCCTTTTCAGCCATCCTGCCGATTTTACCCCGGTATGTACATCCGAGTTCATGACCTTTGCCAAAAGGGAAGAGGAGTTTAAAGCATTGAACTGCCAATTGGTGGGGCTTTCTGTAGACGGCCTTTACAGCCATATTGCCTGGCTGCGTACCATTAAAGAAAAAATTGAATACCGTGGCATGAAGGATGTGGAAGTAAAATTTCCGCTCATAGAAGACATTACCATGGAAGTGGCAAAAAAATACGGCATGATACAGCCCGGCGAAAGTTCCACAAAAGCTGTTAGGGCCGTTTTCTTTATTGACCCCAAAGGAACGATTCGCGCCATCATTTACTATCCGCTTTCCCTGGGCAGGAATTTTGATGAACTGAAACGTGCCCTGGTGGCCATGCAAACTGCAGATAAATACAGTATTGCCACTCCGGCCGACTGGAAGCCCGGCGATGATGTAATTGTACCGCCTGCCGGTTCCTGTGGCGTGGCCAAAGAAAGGATGGAAGGAAAAGACAACCTCACCTGCCACGACTGGTTCTTTTGCACCAAGCCTCTTGCAAAAGAAATGGTGGAACAGGCAAGTAAGACCAGTTGAGAAAAACGATTTTCACAATTATAAAGCCGCTTTTTCCGGAAGCGGCTTTATGTATTTCCTGTAAAGGTGATTTTTAAAAATATAGCATTAGAGGATCACTGCCCCACCAAAAAAACCGCATTGCAAAACATCAGCTTCCCGTTTTCCCAAAAATTACGGAACATCACATTGTCTGTAAGATAAGTTACGCTACCGGCACCCAGGTCCTGTACGCCAAACAGCAGGCCGTCTTTTAATTTTGAATTGAGCCTGGAGCCTACATAACCCGCCAGCTGGTTTTCCTTTTTCAATACTCCGGCATTCCAGCCACCTTCTTTTATAAATTCATATACATTATTGTCCATCTTGAGCGTATAATAATATTTTGGATAACCAAACATCAGCGGATGCGTGTTATCAACATCTGTTTTAAATATAGCGCCGGAAGTAAGGTTGCTGAGTGCATCCCTTTCCCGTTTATCGAATGATTGCAGTGATGCATAAGGGTCTTTCTTACCCGCTTCCTCTTCTGCATTGTTTTTTGATTTAACATTGCTCCAGTCCTGTTTACTTAGCTGCGCCACAGCACTTTCCAATGCCACTACACGGCCACCATTCCTGATCCACTCCTCCAGTTTTTTGGCATCATCTTTATCTGCCAGGAATTTGTACCGGCCGTCGGGCATGATCAGTACATCAATATCACTCCATTTCAGGTTTCCGAAATCCTCGGCATTTACAAGGGTTATTTCATACTTAAGTTCATTGTCGAAAAAATTCCAGATCTCACCGGCTCCATAACTGCTGATGCCGGGCCCGGTCAATAAGGTTACCCTCGGCGCTTTCATGGGATGCACATAAGCACTTCCGAAATCATAACCTTTATCCACCATACCGCTTTTAACAGGGTACATAGTTACTTTGTTGGCATTGCAGATATCCGCTACCGTGTTCCATAATTTTCCTCCCTGTTTTTCATTCGAACCTTTCAGAATAATAATGGAACCTGCGTTAAAACTTTGCCCGTTTGTTTCAAATGAAGCTTCAGCATAACGCAATTTGATTCCCTTTTTCATTAATTGTGCTGCTGCAGCGGCAGAAGCAGTTCCCTGCCATTTTATTACATATCCGTAGGAATCATTTACAGTATTATTGGTAAAACCCAGGGCAGACCTTCCTCCCGTGCCCAACCGTGCTGAACTTGCATAAGCCTGCAGCCCGTATACATAAGGCAGGGCCCAGGCTGTAATATCGTAGGTGGCGGAATCAACCAGTTTTACTTCGGGTTCAAAAAGAACTTTTACCAACGCCGCCCTTGGTTGTGCCGCACTGATAACAATATCATTAACGCCCACAGAAAAATTTTCTGTTTTTTTTGTGTGATAATTAAGGCCCGAGCCAGCTCCGCTGCCGCTTGTATATTGAATGCCATTTTTATCGAGCAGGTTCAGCAATGACCGTAAACGCTGTTCGTCATTTTCGTTGTACTTAATGATATAAGACTTGTACTGGCCAATATTGCCCCCAACAGCATCATTGAAATATTTACGGAATTCTTTTACAAGTTGCCCGGCATTATTAGAAGAAACCTCAATGGTACTTAGGCCGGATGTATGATGATGGATGGCGCGGTCGTAAAGCGTGAGTGTATCTCCTTCATCTGTATAGGCACCCAGGCCGCCTTGAGGGCCACCGGCCTGCTCGTAAGTCATGCCAATGGAACCATTGTAGATCGGGTAGGTGTCGCCATACGAGGGATACAGGAGGTCAAATATCTCTTTTGTAAAAAACAACCATCCGTTTTTATCAAAATAACGGGCATTGTTGTTTCCTATCTGTACCTGGAAATCACGCTGAAATTTTGTGATCACTTCATGATAGGGCTGTGCGGCCGGCGCAAAATAATAAGGCTGGTTAATGCCCTGCTCATGAAAATCCACATGTACCTGCGGCATCCACTGCAGGTATTGAGCAATACGCTGGCTGCTTTCCACCTGAGTTTGCCAGGCCCAGTCGCGGTTAAGGTCAAAATTATAATGATTGGTGCGCCCGCCGGGCCAGGGTTCATCGTGTTCCCTTGCCTGCAGTGATGGGTTAAAATTTTTGCCTACTGTTGTATTGAACCAGCTCACATACCTGTCTCGCCCATCGGGATTGAGGCAGGGGTCTATGATAACAACTGTGTTTTGCAGCCAGTTCTTTTTTTCTGTGTTTTGAGGGTTTACGAGCGAATAAATGGTGAGCATGGCAGCTTCAGAAGAAGATGTTTCGTTTCCATGCACATTATAGCTGAGCCAAACAATGGCCGGGGCATTTTCAGAAGGTGCCATTCTGTCTGAACTCAGGTTGGCCAGACGCAAATTGTTTTTGCGGATGTTTTCCAGTTCGGTTATGTTTTTTTCAGCAGAGATAAATGCCAGGTACAGCGGGCGGTGCTCATTTGTTTCGCCATATTGCTGAAGTTTTACCATACCCGGTACAGCTTCAGCCACCTGTTTAAAATAACTTACCAGCTGGTGATGCGGCGTATAGCGGCTACCGGTTTTGTAGCCAAGAAAGGCCTCTGGGCTTTTAACCTGGGCAATTGTATTTGTAAGAACTGCAGCAAGCACAAAAAGGAGGAGAATCTTCTTCAATGGGAGTTTTTTGTAAAAATAGGAAATGTAACTGCTGTAAATGCGTTTTTGTTCGGGATTTGCAATAAAACTGATACAACTCATTTTTTGTGTCACGGCAATTATGTTACTTGCAGCCTTATTAAAGAAAACAGCAAAATGTACCAGGAAGTTAAATATGTAAGTGCCGAGGAAGCACTGAGTGTAGTACAAAGCCATCAACGTGTATTTGTTCATGGAAGCGCCTGTACGCCCCTGCACCTGTTGCGGGAACTGGCAAAGCAAAAAGACAGGTTGCGGGACGTAGAACTCGTTTTTATTACGGTTCAGGGCGATATAGAAGTGGATAAAGCCGAATACAAAGACAGCTTTCATATCAATTCTATGTTTGTATCAGATTCTATCAGGCATGCTGTGGCAGAAGGCAATGCCGATTTTATCCCGGTTTTTCTGAGCGATATTCCCGACCTTTTCAAGAAAGAAATATTGAGACTTGATGTCGCACTCATACAGGTTTCGCCCCCCGATGAACATGGTTATTGCTCGTTGGGTGTTTCGGTAGATATTGCCCGCAGCGCTGTGGCTATGGCCAAGCACGTAATTGCACAGGTAAACCCACAGATGCCACGCACTCATGGAGATGGCGCTGTACATACCAGTCGTTTCACCCATATCGTTATGCACGAAGAAATGCTTCCGCAGGTCGATTATGGCGCTAAAACAGGGCCCGAAGAGATCACCATCGGAAAATTTGTGGCAGAACTTATAGAAGACGGCAGTACGCTTCAAATGGGTATCGGAACCATTCCTGATGCGGTGTTTAAATCTTTGTATAACCATAAAAACCTGGGTGTGCATACCGAAATGTGCAGTGATGGCATTGTAGCACTTTTTGAAAAAGATGTGATCAACAACACTAAAAAACGCATTCACCCTTATAAAACCGTTACCGGTTTTGCGGTGGGTACCAACAAGCTGTATAATTATGTCAACAATAACCCTGCTTTTGCTTTTCTGGATATTGATTACGTGAACGACCCGCATGTGATACGGCGCAATCCCAAAGTGATAGCCATCAACAGCGCTATTGAGGTTGATATCACCGGGCAGGTATGTGCCGACAGTATTGGAACCACGCAGTTCAGCGGTATTGGCGGCCAGATGGATTTTATGCGGGGTGCAGCGCTCAGCGAAGGCGGCAAGCCCATCATAGCTTTAACGTCGAGAACCAAAAAAGGAATGCCACGTATTGTTCCCATGCTGAAGCCGGGAGCCGGTGTGGTTACCACCCGTGGTCATGTGCATTACATCATTACGGAGTACGGCGTGGCTTATCTCTATGGAAAAAATTTCAGGCAGCGTGCAAAGGCACTGATTGAGATTGCCCATCCCGACGACAGGGAATGGCTGACGAACCAATGTTTTGAAAGGTTTAAATCATTCTAGTTTTGCACATTTGAATGGGTGGGTGTTTTTTTAAAGTACCTCTTCCATAAAGGCCATTGCTTTGGCCAACGCTGCAGCCTTTTTTTACGGCAGCCGGAACTCTTCAAATGCTGTATCTTGCAGCCCGATGATATCTGCTTATTTTACTTACCATAAAGCCAGGGTGATTCAGGCCCTGCGTTATCATTTCATCAGCCGCAGGGAAATTAAAATAATGATGATACTGGTGAATGTGTTTGCCATTGTTTCAGCTGTGTTGTTTTATCTTAAAAAGATAAATCCCCTGGCATTTTTATTGAGCTCGCTGCTCTGGTTCATTCTTATGATCGTATTCTGGTACCTGTTGCCACTAATGATCTATAAAAAAGAACGCACTTTTAAAGATAGCTTTAAAGCTACCCTGGGCAATGATGATTTTATGATAGAAAACAAGGCGGGCAGCCGCCGCAACTGGCCCTGGAAAGACTTCTCCAGTTATTTGGAAACGCCCCATTTCTTTCATCTTTATTTTAACAGCAGGTCATTCTTCCTGGTTCCTAAAGAGGCATTTGAGGGAGACAGTTTGCATGCTGCAAGGAATATCCTGAAGGAGAAGATAAAAACACGGATATGAGCTTGTAAGATCAGATCAGGATCTTTTCCATTACATGATGCGGGGTGTTATATTGGATAAATTCCTCGCTTTTAACTTTATAGCCAAATTTTTCGTAAAACCCGATGGCATTGTTGCGGGCATTCATCACTATCTTATTATAACCCTTGTCTTTGGAGATGCTTTCGGCAAACGACATGATGGAGGCGCCGATGCCTTTTCCCTGGAGATTGTTGTTTACAGCCATCTGCCTTAGTTGCAGTGTGTTCCGGTCCTGTTTTACCAGCATGCAGCAACCCAGGATCTTTTCTTCATCAAAAGCAGCGATCAGTATATTGTCTTTTTCCTTTAAAAGCTCTTCTTCACTGAAATTAAGGCCCAGGGGCTGGCGCAATATAGCGTAACGCAAGTCGATCATCTGCTTATACTCATTGCTCCCGTGTTCAATCAGTTTTAATCCCATTCAAAGTAAATTTTGGTAGTGTTGCAAGCGGTAGACATTCCAAATTACTATTTTTTCGGACACAAAACTCCATTTTGTTAATTTTTTGAATGGGTTCAGAATTTTCCGATAGGGTTGCCCGGTAAAAAAAATGCTTGCAAATGTGCTTTTTATAGCTTGTTTAGCATTTCTTTGCATTTTAGCCAAAAGCTATATTTTTGCAACCAGTACAAACTAAATTTTACTATCATGTCAGACATTGCAACAAGAGTAAAGAAAATTATTGTTGACAAATTGGGAGTGGATGAAGCCGAAGTAACCAATGAAGCTTCATTTACCAACGACTTAGGCGCCGACAGCTTGGACACCGTAGAGCTGATCATGGAATTTGAAAAAGAATTTAATATTTCTATTCCTGATGAACAAGCCGAAACCATCACTACTGTTGGTCAGGCTGTTTCTTATTTGGAAGAAAACGCTAAGTAATTAAAACCTTTAATTTACACAGGCATACTGTATGGCTTTAAAAAGAGTGGTCGTTACGGGCTTAGGTGCCCTTACTCCTTTGGGGAAAACTGTTCAGGAATACTGGAAAGGGCTCGAAGACGGGGTAAGTGGTTGTGATCTCATCAAGCAGTTCGACGTTACGAAGTTTAAGACCCGGTTTGCCTGTGAAGTTAAAGACTTTGACCCTACTGTTTATCTCGAAAGAAAGGAGGCCCGTAAACTGGACCGTTATTGTCAATTTGCACTCATTGCAAGCGACGAAGCCGTAAAAGATTCGGGCATTACGGCAGAAAACACCAATCAAGACCGTGTGGGTGTGATCTTTGCCAGCGGTATCGGTGGCCTTATTACCTTCCAGGAAGAAGTTACCAATTTTGCCTTAGGTGACGGAACTCCACGCTTTAACCCGTTTTTTATTCCTAAAATGATATTGGATATTGCTGCAGGGCAAATATCCATGCGTCATGGTTTTCGCGGACCAAACTTTGCCGTGGTGAGCGCATGTGCCAGCAGTACAAACGCCATCATTGATGCCTTTGATAATATCCGGCTCGGTAAGGCCGATGCAATCGTTACTGGTGGAAGCGAAGCCGTGATCAGCGCTGCCGGCGTGGGTGGCTTTAATGCCATGAAGGCGCTCAGCGAAAGAAATGATGATCCTGCAACGGCCAGCCGTCCTTTTGATAAAGAGAGAGATGGATTTGTAATGGGCGAGGGTGCCGGCGCCATCATACTCGAAAGCCTGGATCATGCCCTTGCACGTGGAGCAAAAATTTATTGCGAAATAGCCGGCGGTGGCGCCACTGCCGATGCGCACCATATTACAGCGCCGCATCCCGAAGGACTGGGTGCCAAAAATGTAATGGCCGCTGCACTCGCCGATGCAGGAATGAAGCCCGAAGACATCGACTACATTAATGTACATGGCACTTCAACCCCATTGGGCGATATTGCCGAGACAAAAGCCATCCTGAGTGTGTTTGGCGATCACGCCTACAACCTTAATATCAGTTCCACTAAAAGTATGACCGGCCACTGCCTGGGCGCTGCAGGTGCGCTCGAAACGCTTGCATGCATCATGGCGGTTACAAAAGATACCGTTCCCCCCACCATCAATCATTTTACAGATGATCCCGAACTGGATCCCAGGCTTAATTTCACCTTCAATAAAGCGCAACACCGCACGGTAAATGCAGCTTTAAGCAATACCTTCGGTTTTGGCGGGCACAACGCTTCCGTTATTATTAAAAAATATAAATAACAAGAAAAGCCCTGGAAATGATTGCTGTAAGAACTTCAGCATAAAGCCATCAGGAGTTTAACGAAGAAACTTTTCTTTTTTACAACAAAAGTGCTAATTTAGATTTAAACATATTCTCATCAAGACCTTAGATTTCTTTAAAACGTTTTTCGATACTGAGCCTAAGAAAGAATTTAAAAAGCAGCTCACCAATGTCCTCGGTTTCAGCCCCGGCAATGTATCCTTATACCGCACCGCACTCAGCCATCGTTCCATAAGGGAAGGCGCAGATGAAAATAATGAACGCCTCGAATTCCTGGGCGATGCAGTACTCAGCTCCATTATAGCACACTACCTGTTCAGAAGGTATCCATACAAAGGAGAAGGCTTTCTTACAGAAATGCGCAGCAAGATGGTGAACCGTGCCAAACTCAATGAAATAGCATTGAAAATGGGGCTTAAAAAAATTACTTTCTACAACAAGTTCGATAACGCACTTAAGATATCGCAGATATTCGGCAATACACTCGAAGCATTGATAGGAGCGGTTTACCTTGATATGGGTTACAAAAAAACACAGCAGTGGGTGGAAAAACAGATCATACTGCCGCATATGTTTACCGATGACCTGGAGGTGGTGGAGATCAATATCAAGAACAGGTTATACGGATGGGCCAATAAAAACGGTAAAGCGCTTGAGTTTGAAACGCTGGACGAAAAATTTGAGAATGGGCGCCGCCTTTTCACCATTGGTGCTACGGTAGACGGCGAGCTGGTGGCGCAGGCCAAGGGCTATAATAAAAAAGATGCCAGTCAGCTGGCGGCACAATTGGCGGTGGAGAAGTTGGGGCTGTAAAAGGTTCAAAAGGTTCAAGAGGTTTAAGAGGTTCAAGGGGTTCAAGAGGTTCAAGAGGTTCAAGAGGTTCAAGAGGTTCAAGAGGTTCAAGAGGTTCAAGAGGTTCAAGAGACAGATACTAAGTAAGATACAAGTTTAATCTAAAAATACCCTGGATGGCTACAATTAAGAATTTTGAAGAGATTTTATCATCGCAGGAAGCCAGGATATTAAATCTTGATATTGGTAAACTCATTGATGAAGGAAGGTTTAAGAATAGTTTTAAACTTATTTGGCAAATAGAAAGCGCTGCCGGTTCCATCATGGATAATATTGCAGAGGGCTTTGAACGAAATGCTAACAGGGAATTTGTTCAGTTTTTGTATATAGCAAAAGGATCCTGTGGCGAATTCAGATCACAATTATACAGGGCTTTGGATAGGAATTACATCACAAATAAAGAGTTTGACAGCTTTTCTGCCCATGTATTAAAAATCAGCAGCCTGCTTCAGAAATTAATAAACTATCTTGTAAATACAGAACTCAAAGGTTCAAAATATAAAAGCAGGCAATAAGGAAATAGCAACTGCTCTGAAAAACGTTGAACCTGTTGAACTTCTTAAACTTTTTGAACTGTTTTATGAAACTCGGTATACTAGGCAGCGGAAGTTGGGGCACAGCATTGGCCAAGGTCTTAACAGATAATGGCCAAACCATTTATTGGTGGAACCGCAGCCAAACCGCTATTGACCAGTTTTTACAGCGCCGGCATAATCCGCAGTACCTTACTTCTGCCAGGTTCAATATGGAGCAGTTAAAACTAACCACCAATGCTGCCGAAGTGCTGGCACAGTCGGACCTGGTGCTGGTGGCCATTCCATCGGCCTATGCAATAGAAGTACTGGAAACGCTCCCAAAGAATAGTTTCGAAGGTAAAAAAGTACTGTCTGCCATAAAGGGCATCCTTCCGCAAAACAACCAGCTTCTCAACGATTATCTCAGCGAACAGTTTAATGTTACAACCGAAAATTATTTTGCCGTATTGGGTCCCTGTCATGCAGAAGAAGTGGCGGCCGAAAAACTTTCTTATCTCACTTTCAGCGGAACCGATATTGTGGCCACTAAAACGATCGCTTCTTATTTTAAAACACCCTACATCAACACCGTACTCAATAAGGATATCTACGGCGTGCAGTATGCCGCCATTCTTAAAAACATTTATGCCGTAGGTGCAGGGATGGCGCATGGACTCGATTATGGCGATAATTTTTTAAGCGTGCTCATTGCCAACAGTGCCGATGAAATGGCCGGCTTCCTGCGCAAGGCGGGCATCATCAATGCAGAAGTGGGTTATATTGAAACGAAAAGCGGGGAAGAGGCAAGGAATAACTACGCCGCATCGGTATACCTCGGCGATCTGCTGGTGACCTGTTACTCCCTTTTCAGCCGCAACCGCAGTTTTGGCAATATGATCGGGAAAGGCTACTCCGTAAAAACGGCCCAGCTCGAAATGAACATGGTGGCCGAAGGATATAATGCCAGCCGCTGCATGCACCATATTAATAAAACGGTGGAAGCGCCCATGCTCATTGCAGATACCATCTATAATATTTTGTGGAATGGCCTTCCGGCCGGGGAAGGGTTTAAGTTGATTGAGCAGGAGTTGATATAGACCTACCTGTTCCTTTCGTCTATCTTTTTTACCAGTTCGTTAAGGGACGGAAGTATTTCTTTTAATTGCGAAACCAGCTCTGCATCTATCTGGTAAACATTTTGAACGCTGTTTATATTGCTTCCACGATCGGCATTGCCGTTAGAAAAATTAAAAACCTGCATGGGGTTGGTATCTAATTGTTCTGGGTCCACTTCCAAATGTTTGGCTATTTCCAGTTTTCTTTTTTCTAAGATTTCGGGTTTACCGCACAATAACTGGCTGATATAGCTAGGCTCCACGTTCATCTTTCTTGCCAGGGTTTCCTGCTTCATACCTTTTACTTTTAACCAGTTTCTGATATTGTTTCCTAGTGATTCGGGGGTATTCCTCATATTGAGGTTGATTATTGAAAAACGAATTTACTGAATAATTTTAAGTTAAAAACTAAATTTTATTAACCCATTTCCAGGCGGTTTAAAGCAAAAAGAACAGATATTTAGGGGGCCATTAAGTTATAACCCTTAAACAGAATGATATGAAAATCGGGAAATTAATTTTTTTTGTTCTTATTGCATTTGTTTTTGCCTCCTGTGCCAAGGAAATAAGTATAGAGCAGCCTGCGGGTTCTGTAAACGAACATAAGTTCTTTGATGCAGGCAAAGTTTCGGATCCCAGGCTGATTGGCCTTATGGAAAACCTGCGGGAAAAAGAAAAGGCGGTGCCTTTTGTTGATAAACTTATGAATAATGTTGGTTTTCCCAGGTGGGACAAGGCGCTTAAGTCAAATAACAGTAGCAGTAATCTTTTAAACAGTGAGGGAGACACGACCTATGTAATTCCTATTGTTGACTCGAGCAATAAGTATATTGTGGGGGCCCTGCTAATACATGTGGCCACTGTAACCAGCTTTGAAATAAAGCTTTTAAAGGATTATCTTGAGTACGAACAGAATAAGGAAGATTTTATTAAAGCAATGATAGCACTTGATTTTAAGACCTTTGGCTATAAATATTATGAAATTAAAGACAGCAGCTTATTTGACGGCCATAAAGGAATAGAGCTAAAAGCTATGCCGGGAAATACAGGGAACAATCCATGTGATCTTTATGAAATTGTGACTATTGACGAAAATGGAGTGGAGCACGGTACCGGCACATGGCAAACCGTAGGTTACTGCCCCTCGATCTTAATTTATTTTATACCCGGGGGAACGGCAGGGGGTTCAGGCTCTTATACCCTGCCAGATCTAACAGGCTTAATTACTGGTATTGGTGTAACTCCTCCCTATACCCCTTATCCATTCTCACTCACTCAAATGGTTGACTATTTAAATGAACAATTGTTGTTAACAACAGACGAAAAAGAGTGGCTAATGGAACATGAAATAAGGGCGAGGGAAATGTTTGAATATTTGTATGGGCATTATACCCCGGAAAGGGTTTTAGAAATTAGGCAGCATCTTCATAGGATGATCAGAAATTCTGATTATTTGCTATTCGTACAAATATATAGAGACAGCATTCAACACCATTAACAATGTGGTGGGAAAATCCTGTTATTTCGCAACGCATGACCGAATTAAACAATATCTTAACCTCAAACAAATTTGCAATTAACCCTTGTGAGCAAATCAACAAAATAGCTTCATACGGCTCTATGTTTCAAGCTGTTGCTCAATTCACCATTGCGCCAACTGTTCTTTCAAGAGTGCAACAATGGGCCACTACTTGGAATTATCCATGGGGCTTCTTTAATGTTCAGGATTTAACAGAGGCTAATGGGAAGGTTGTTAATTGTGATTTTTATCCTTTGCAGATCTCTCAATTCCCAGTTGATCCACAAACAGGTATTAGAATGGATTCGAAAACATTGTTAGAATATTTTAGACTCCACATCAATGATTTTATTACACCTAATAATACAGGAGTTTCATTTAGCTGCCAACACGGTATAAGTAACAATAATATGAGTAATGACTGCTCTCAATGGAATTATCCTTTTCAGCAGTCGCTTGGTTCCGTTATAAGTATTCATATTCCTTTAGATGATGGTACTGTTATCCTTTCTGATTATACATATACCTCATCTGCTACAAATCCTGATATTCGCTATTTTAATTTTTCGACAATGAGTTCTCCTTTTGATATGGACCATCCGGTTGCAGGCACAAGGCGATTTGGCATTTACAATACAACGGGAGCACCAGATAGTTACACATTTTACATTTTAGGTGTTGATAGGACTTATGATTTCACTTCATCATTGTTTGATAATAGAGTGTATAATGGAGGAGATGCCCTGTGGACAGATGTTCAAACAAATCTTCTTACCTTTATTCAGAATAATGGTGGGGTCTCTGGCTATTATGCAGACACAAAGATTATATCACGCCCACAATGGAGCGATGTTAAGGACTACCTTTTGGGGTATATTACTTTTAACGAACTTAGAGTGAAACTTGGCTGTTAGGAGAAAATTAAATAATATGAAAAAAGAATTCGCTGTCTTGTTTATTGCCCTTCTTTTGGGAATAGTATTGAACATGCCGATTAGCAAGTTTTTCAACAATATACATGTGATCTATCACCCCGATTATTTGTATAATTTTAGTTTTAAAAATTCAGCGATATTAATTTCTATGCTGGTGCTACTAAATTTTTTTTTGGACAAGTTGTTTTCCAAGTGGCTTAAGAATAGGTTTTCTTGGCTTACCTGTAAAATGCTTTGGGGAGTTTTTTCTTGGTTTTTTATGATAGCATTTATAGTCCCCTTTTCTTTTGTTTTTAAGTTCTCGAGGATATATAATTATGCAGAATTGTGCACACTGATCTGTGTTTGGCTGTTAATTTCATTTCTTTTTAAGATACGACTTTTGCCAGTTTCACAAAAGTAATTATTGAAACTTCGCATCGCAGGCAGCTATGCAGTGCAGAAAAGTGGCGCTGCGAATCTGTGTCCCTTTTGATATAGACCTACCTGTTCCTTTCGTCTATCTTTTTTACCAGATCGTTAAGGGAAGGAAGTATTTCTTTTAATTGCGAAACCAGCGCTGCATCTATCTGGTAAAAATTCATTTAAAGAAAAAGAAATGGATATATTTAATAATAATGTAGGCATAACATATGCTCAAACATTATCCCCTGTATTTTGGGATCTCAATACAATTAGCGACAATATTTATATGAATTTAGTTTTAGGGATGTTGAGGTATTTAAATCCAATAAATTATAACGACCCCAATTTTTGGGGTACTAATGGGGTTCCAAATATTAATACCGCTACACACGGAATTTCTTCATATACAACTTTGACACAGACAAATTTATAACATGAAACTCCTTTTTCTATTTTTTTTCTATTTTTTTGCTTACTCCTGTTCATTTAATCAGAAAGATTGTGTAATTAAAATAAAAAATAGTGCCAATGTTAAAATTGATAGTATTCACATTTCATCGTATAGTTTAAACATCTTATTCAAGGAAATATTGCCAAACACGACAATGGAGAAAGTTGGTGCTGTAAGTAATTTTGGAAATGCCGATGGGGCTTTTTTAATAAAAATTTATGCAAAAGATTCTATAGTTGCTTCCGGCACATTCGGATATTATTCAAGTTTTGCTGATATTAAATCAAATTATGAAGTTGAAGTAAAAAATGGATTTTCCTTTTCACAGGAGTAAGGAAAGATTTACCAACTGGCGCAGCTATGCAGTGAAATAGCGCTGAGTATCTGCGCCAGTTTACTTTACATGTTCGGTTCACTTAAAACTAACCCTGTGGTGAAAATAAAATTTCTTATATTTTTTATCTGCATTTGCTCTTTTGCTGCTGCACAACCCAAAAAAACTGACTCCTGTTTTCAAATAAACTTTCTCGATTTTTTTGAACTGGACGATATGGACGATTTTATATGGCCTCCCGACCAGTTGGATGGGTTGTTAGCCATGGATTTTTCTGATACAGAGAAGGGTAAAAATGTCAAAACAAACTTTCTCATACCTTTCATAATGCTGCAATTAAAGCAATACCATCCGCAATGTAAAGGGAAAGCGGATACTGCTGCTTTTGAAAAACTCAAACAGATCTATTTCAAAATAAGAGAACAGGATATTTCAATACTTACCGGAAAAACAATAACCGGGCAATTGGAAATAATACGCAACGATTTTTATGAACAGGTACTGAATGACTCCCTTTTGCCCTATATGTCTTTTACCCTGGATGATGGCCCTTTTTACGGGAAAATCCCCGACAAAATCCCAGACTATAAAAAGGGAAAGGAATACCCAACGGATTTTGGCAAATTTTTTATTACTAACATTAACGACAGTGTTTTTATTACTGTTGAAAATAAAGGAGGCAAGCATTTGTGGACAAGGCTTCTAACCCGTAATCAAGAACGTGCGATGGGGCATGTAGGCTTCAATGGAAATGAAATTTACAAAAATTCCCTGGGCTACAAGATGCGGCTGTACGCAGAAGGAGAAGTGCTTAAACTATACTTAAAGCCTGATGGCAGTTTCCGGTGTTATTTCCATTCCTGGTAATTTTGTTACGGTAGTTGATCCGCCCAATCCGTATAATGCGTGTCCCCAAAATCACGCTCATCAATCCCTCCCTTCAAAAAAACAAATCCGCCGCGATCCCATCTGCAAAAAATTTCCCTTCATTGGTCAGTGTTAAAAACCCGTTGTTAAAAACCAGTTTATGCTGATCAATATATTTTTTCGCTTTTTGTAAAGCATCATCCGCATATCTTATTCCAAATTCTTTTTTTATTTTTTCAATATCCAATCCTTCGCTGGTGCGCAGGCCGATCATCATATATTCGTTCAGCTGCTGTATGTCCGAAAGTGTTTCCTCTTCATAGGGGATCTTGTTTTGCCGAAGCGATTGTATATACAAAGCATTATTGGCCACATTCCATCTCCGTTTGTTTAGCCCGTTAAAACTGTGTGCCGCGGGGCCATAGCCATAATAAGGTTTACGTTGCCAGTAACTGCTGTTATGCCGGCTCCGGAAACCCGGCACTGAAAAATTGCTGATTTCGTATTGTTCATAGCCATTCGCCTTCATTTCCTTCAATAAAAATTCAAACTGCTCAGCCTGCTTTGCCGTATCCACATCGGGGCTTTTTTGTTTGCTGATGAGATGATGAAGGGCGGTTTTAGGTTCCACCGTTAATGCATAACAGCTGATATGCGGCACTTTTTTTTCGAAGAGGATGGCGGCATTTTTTTGCAGTTGTTCATTGCTTTGCAGGGGCGACCCGTAAATAAGGTCGGCCGAATAGTTTTTAAATCCTGCATCATTGATGGCATCCAGGCAGCTTAACGATTCTGCTGCACTGTGTGCCCGGTTCATCCATTTGAGCTCCGCTTCATCAAAGCTCTGTATGCCCACACTCAGCCGGTTGATGCCCATTTTTTTCCATGCTGAAAGCGTTTGTATATTGATATCATCGGGGTTGGCTTCAAGCGTTATTTCTGCAAGCGGGTGCACACTGAATTTTGTATGTATGGACTCCAGTAAGCCGGCAATTGCCTGCGGCTTAAGGATGCTGGGAGTGCCACCACCGAAATAAATGCTTTCAATTTTTTCCTTTTGTGCAATAAAGTCATCGGGGAGCCTGATCTCCTTTGCAATACATTCCATCATTTCATCGTTTTGATGCTGCAGCGTGCTGAAATGAAAATTGCAGTAAGTGCAGGCCTGCCTGCAAAATGGAATATGAATATAAATACCCGCCAAAGATTGTAGATTTACACTTTATTGTTTAATGAAAATTGCCCCCCTGCATACCAAAACGTTCGCCTTTTTTTTGGCCATGATGCTTTCCCTTAGTGCATTAGCCCAAAAAAACAGGGGCAATTACCCACTTTACCTTCACAACAGTGGCAAAGATAGTTCCTTTGATGCGGCTGCCCGGCACCTGCAAACTTTCTTTGAAAGCCCGGCCGATGCCGAAATATTTATATCCAAAATTCCGGCCCTGCTCGCGGCAAAAGGCTACCCGCTTGCATCGGTAGACAGTGTGTGGTATGCCGACAGCGCCACGCATATTGATCTTTACTGCGGCCAAAAGTATAACTGGATGCAATTGTCTGCGGTAAATATCGACGAACCGGCACTGGAGTCTGCTGGATTTAACCCGGGAAATTTTTCAGGTAAAAATTTCGGTATCGTACAGTTTCAGCAATTGCAACAGCGCCTGCTTACTTATTATGAGCAAAATGGTTATCCCTTTGCATCGGTATACCTCGACAGTGTTTCGTTGCAGGAAACCAGTATTGCAGCGCTGCTGAAGGCCGATAAAGGAAAACTGTACCATATTGACAGCATCCGGGTTTATGGAAATGCAAAACTGAAAAAAAAATTCTTGCAAAACTACCTCGGTATCAGCAATGGCAGCATTTATAACAAGCAACGGCTGGAGCAGGTAGATCGCAAAATGCTGGAACTACCCTATATCAATTCCCTGCAGCCGTCTTCACTTTCCATGCTGGGGGCTGGGGCCATCCTCAATTTGTTTCTTGAACCCAGGCGAAGCAGCCAGGTAAATTTTTTGCTGGGCCTGCTGCCTTCCAGTGGCCAAACGGGCAAAATGCAGTTAACAGCAGATATCAACCTCGATTTAAAAAACCTGTTTGGTACCGGCGAAGGCCTGCTGTTCAAATGGCAGCAGTTGCAGCCCAAATCGCCCCGGCTCAACCTCGGTTATGAGCAACCCTATATTTTTAACTCTCCTTTTGGTTTCAGTTTTTTGTTCGACCTCTTTAAAAAAGATTCCAATTTCATACAGATCAGTGCGCAAACAGGGATACTTTTTAACCTATCGCTTAATCAAACCGGAAAGCTGTTTGTACAATGGCAAAGCAGCAGCCTCCTCGAAGGGGGCGTGGATACCAATTTGATAAAACTTCAAAAAGCATTGCCGCCCAATATTGACGTAAAGGCGGTAAACGGCGGCATCCAGTATGAATTTTCAAAAACCAATTATAAATTCAACCCCCGAAAGGGTAATGAACTCAACCTGGCAACCACGGTTGGTATTAAGACTATCAAAAAAAGCAACGCCATCATAAATATCAAAGATCCTTCCTATAATTATTCAAGCCTTTACGATTCTGTAAAACTGCGCAGTTATCAATGGCGCATCAGGCTGGATGCGGCACATTATTTTCCGCTGGGCAAATCGGCCACCTTTAAAACGGCCATACGGGCAGGCCTTTATAACAGCCCTTCCATTTTCCGGAACGAACTTTTTCAGATCGGCGGGTATAAGCTCCTGCGTGGGTTCGATGAAGAGAGTATTTATGCAAGTGCTTATACGGTTTTTACCGCTGAGTACCGTTATCTTATCAGCCTCAATTCTTATTTCTTTGGTTTTGCGGATATTGGTTTTAGTAACAGCAGGTACCAGCTGGTGAATACAAAAAACCAGTTTACTGGTGTGGGAGTGGGAATGGCGTATGAAACAAAAGCAGGTCTGCTCAATATGAGTTTTGCATTGGGAAAAAGAAATGATGTTAAGCTCAACCTGCGCCAGGCATCAAAGATCCATTTCGGGTACATCAATTATTTTTAAGGCTTTGCTTCAATTACGTTTATTTTGCAAAAAAAACCTGGTTCCATGCGGCTGTATTGTATGGTTTTATTTTTTCTTGTTTTGCACATGGGTTCCCGGGCCCAGGCAGACAGTGCTGCTGTTAAAGACAGCATCCGCCGCATAGACTCCATTGCCGCCCAGGCGGTTAAGCAGAACCCCGTTATTTTTAAACTGCTGGACAGTAACAGGTATCTCAACAGCAGCGGAAAGCCCACATCGCTGGTTTATAAAAAACGAGCGGTAGTTTACGACAATGTTATTTTTTACGTGGTTGTTTTATTACTCCTGCTTTTTGGCATATTAAAGACCAGTTTTGCAAAATATTTCAATACACTTTTCAGGGTGTTCTTCAATACTTCCCTGCGCCAAAGCCAGCTGATAGACCAGTTACAACAGAATAAACTGGCTTCCTTATTTTTCAATATCTTTTTTTCTGTAACCGGGGGTTTATATGTTTCATTGCTGCTGCAATATTTTGGGTTGGCAGCCAAACAAAGCAGGTGGACCCTGTTTCTTGTTTCGGCAGCAATACTCACGCTTATTTATTTTATTAAATTTTTGGTGATAGGATTTATAGGATGGATCACTAATTATAAGGAAGAAGCGGGGACTTACGTTTTTAATATTTTTCTTATCAACAAGGTAATCGGGATCTGTTTGCTGCCGGTGGTGGTGGTGATGTCATTTTCCGAAAAAGCAGTAACAGATGCCGCCGTTGTTGCTTCTTTTATTATCATTGGCCTGCTCGTCATTATGCGTTTTATAAGATCTTACAACCTGCTTCAGCAACGGCTCAAGTTTAATTTATTCCATTTTTTGCTATATGTTTTTTCGCTGGAGGTTTTACCCATCATGCTTATTTACAAATCAATTGTAGTTTTTTTAACCGGAAATCAGTAAATTTGCCAACCATTTTCACGAAAAATGCCTAAACAACAGGAAACAGTGGCTCAAGTGTCAGCTAAGACAATAAAGAAGATACTCATTACTCAACCCAGGCCGGAAGGCGCAAAATCGCCCTATTTTGACCTTGCGGGTAAGTATAATCTTGTCCTTGACTTTTTCCCTTTTATAGTGGTGGAGGGCATTCCGGCAAAGGAATTCCGGAAGCAAAAGATCGATATAGCAGCCTTCACAGCCGTGGTGTTTACAAGCAGGCATGCCATTGATCATTTCTTCCGCATCTGCGAGGAAATGAAAGTAAGCGTTTCGCAGGACACTAAATATTTCTGCATAACAGAAGCAGTGGCACTTTATCTTCAGAAATTCATCCTTTACCGAAAGCGCAAAGTATTTTATGGCGCAGACGGCACCAATAAAAGTTTGTTTGATGTGATCAACAAGCATAAGGACAATGAAAAATTCCTTTACCCCTGTTCAGAAACCTTCGACAGCGAAATTACAAACTGGCTAAAGGAGCATAATTGTGGTTATGCCACCCCGGTACTGTATAAGATCATCAGTAATGACGTAAAGGAAGTTGTTAACCGCAAGTATGATGTCATCTGTTTTTTTACTCCCGGGGGCGTAAGGAGCCTGATAGAAAATTTCCCTTCATTCAAACAGAACGGCACCAAGATCGCCGCCTTTGGTGCCAATACCTTCAAAGCAGCAGAAGAAGCTGGCCTTGTGCTTGATATAAAAGCCCCCATGCCACAAACGCCCAGCATGGTAAGCGCCCTGGAAAAATTTATTCTCTCCAACAAAAAATAAATGAGGTACTAAAACAGCGCTCCGATTTTTATGTATCAGGATAAGTAATTACATTTATTCATGGCCAATCAATTGATACATGAAACAAGCCTCTACCTGCTCCAGCACGCACATAACCCGGTAAACTGGTATTCCTGGGGCGATGAAGCGCTTTCGCTTGCAAAAGAAAAAGACAGGCCCATACTGGTAAGCATCGGTTATTCAGCCTGCCACTGGTGCCATGTGATGGAAAGAGAAAGTTTCGAAAATGAAGAAACGGCTGCTATCATGAACAGCCATTTCATCAATATAAAAATAGACAGGGAAGAACGACCCGATCTGGATCATATCTATATGGATGCGGTGCAGGCCATCAGCGGCAGCGGCGGATGGCCGCTCAATGTGTTTCTTACACCCGATGCAAAACCGTTTTACGGCGGTACTTATTTTCCCCCGGTAAAAATGTATAACCGCAGTTCATGGACCGATGTACTGCTGGCCATCAATGATGCATGGGAGAACCGGCGAAACGAGGTGGAAGAGCAGGCCAACAGCCTGGTAGCTCATATTCAAAATGCCAGCAGCACAGGGTTAAAGCAAACGCTTGTACCAGAAGCCGGGGCCGAACTTTTTTTACCGGACCACATGAAGGCTATGGCAAAAAATTTACTTGCAATTGCCGATAAAACTTATGGCGGCTTTGGCCAGCCTCCCAAATTTCTGCAAACATTTTCTATCAGCTTTTTGCTGGAACACGCCTTTTTTTATAATGACAAAGAAGCACTTGACCATGCAGAATTTTCTTTAAAACAAATGATATCGGGCGGCATTTACGATCATTTGGCGGGCGGCATATCCCGCTACAGTACCGATGCTCACTGGTTGGTGCCACATTTTGAGAAAATGCTGTACGATAATGCCCTGTTGCTCCAAACACTGGCCGATGCTTATCAGCTGACCAAAAAAGATATTTATAAAACTGCCATCTATCATATGGTTCAATTTCTGGAAACAGAAATGAAACAGGAGAATGGTGGTTATTTTGCAGCGCTGGATGCCGACAGTGAGGGAGTGGAAGGCAAATTTTATGTATGGGATAAAGCGGAGATAGAACAGGAACTGGGAAGTGATGCGGCCGTTTTTTGCGCATACTACAATGTAACGGAAGCGGGCAATTGGGAGATCAAAAATATCCTGCATATCAGCCGGCCAATGGAAGAAATTGCTGCCATCTATGGCCTTGATAAGGATGAGCTGGATGAAAAATTTTCCCTTTGCATAAGCCGGTTGCTTAAAAAAAGGGATGGCCGTATCCATCCGGCTACCGATGACAAAATATTGCTCGGATGGAATGCGCTTCTCGTAACTGCTTATTGCAGGGCCGGGGCTGCCCTCCAGGATAATAAATTAAAAAACTTTGCCATAAGTTTATTTGAGTTTATTAAAAATTCATTCAGTGCTGCGGATGGCAGCTTATACCATACATTTAAAGAAGGGAAGGCCCGTTACCCGGCTTTTGCAGATGATTACGCATACTTCATTCAGGCCTGCATACAGTTGCAGGAAATAACAGGCAACCAGCAATACTTATATACTGCCAGTCAGTATTGTAATTACCTGGTTGAAAATTTTAGCGACGAAAATGACTGCTTTTTTTATTTTACAAAAGCCGGACAAAAAGATATCATAGTCCGCAAAACGGAGTTACATGACGGGGCAAGTCCATCGGCTAATGCGCTGATGGCTCAAAACCTGCATTACCTTTCCCTGGTTTTCGATAATATAGAATGGCGAAAACGTTCCGTTCTTATGCTTTCGGGTCTCTGGGAAGCCGTAAAAAAATATCCTTCCTCCTTTGGGAACTGGGCAATACAGGGCCAAAGACAGGCTGCAGGGACACCCGAAATTGCAGTATCCGGGCAGTCTTTTCAACAGAAACTGGCAGAATTGCTTAGTTTTTACTTACCTCATAAGGTCATTCAGGCCGGCATAGATGAAAAAATGCCTCTTTTAAAGGATAAAAATGGCTCACCTGAGCATGTATATATATATGTATGCAGGGAGTACCAGTGCCTCAAACCGGTTAAAACAGTAAAAGAAGCTATAGAATTGCTAAAATTTAACGGTGCCAAAGATATTTTCACAATAATTGGATAATTTAGGCGTTTCATTAATGTTTGTGTAATGTTATTTTCTGAATAAAATTGACTGAAATCCAATATCGGTGAGGCAATTGAATTCAAATAATCATTACATTTGCTATTACCCTCAAAGTTAAAAACAATGAAGAATCGCTTATTCTACGCACTAGCAGTAGCTGCTATAGCTACCTCTGTAAGCAGCTGTAAAATGCTTAGCGGAAAGAAAAAATCCGGCTCGTTACCGAACGATGGTCAGCTACATGGTGTAGCTCCGGGATCACGTTGGAATCTTGCCAAGCCTCCGGGCATGGTGTTTATTCCACCAGGAACCTTCCATATGGGACCCAGCGACGAAGATGTGAACTTTGCTTATACAGCACGTAATAAGCAGGTTTCTATCAGCGGCTTCTGGATGGATGCCACCGAAATCACCAACAACGAATATCGCCAGTTTACCAATTGGGTAAGAGACTCAATAGCTGCAAAGCTGATGGGCTTTGTAAAGCAGGGCCAGGATGGTAACGAATATATTGATTGGACCAAGGCTAAAACCATCAAATGGGGCGATAAAGCCACTACAGAAAAAATTGAAGCCATCATTGTTACGCCCGAAAACAGGATCTTCGGCAAAAAAGAAATTGACGCCCAAAAAATCATTTACCAGTCGGAAATTTTCGATTATAAAGCCGCTGCACAAAACAAAGACGCCACTGTTCCCCGCAGCGCTTTCATAGTAAAACAGCAGATACCGGTTTACCCGGATTCACTTTGCTGGATCAGGGATTTTGCCTACTCTTACAATGAGCCAATGGCTAAAAAATATTATAACCACCCTGCATACGGAAATTATCCGGTTGTGGGTGTAAGCTGGAAGCAGGCTACTGCTTTCTGCGAATGGAGGACTCATTATTTAAATGCATATCTCGAAAGTAAGAAAAGAACAGCCGAATCTGATTTCCGCCTGCCAACAGAAGCCCAGTGGGAATATGCAGCTCGTGGCGGCCGTTCACAGGCTCCTTATCCCTGGGGTGGCCCATATTTAAGGAACAAAAAAGGTTGCCTGCTGGCAAACTTCAAACCCGGCCGTGGAAATTATCCCGAAGATGGTGGTTTGTACACTGTAAGGGCCGATGCTTACTGGCCAAACGATTTCGGTCTGTATAATATGGCCGGAAACGTGGCAGAGTGGACCTCTTCCCTTTATTATGAAGGAGGTTACAACTTCCAGCATGATATGAACCCAGATATCCGCTGGAATGCCAAAGATGCTGATCCTCCAAGGATGAAACGTAAAGTGACACGTGGTGGCAGCTGGAAAGATGTGGGATACTTCCTGCAGACTGGTACCCGTAACTATGAATACCAGGACACATCTAAATCCTATATAGGTTTCAGGTGCGTTATTGATCTTCCACCCGCACCATCAAGGCGCAAATAAGCAAACACAGACTTCTATAGAGAATAATTTTAAATCACATAATTTTAATGATAACCCATTTTACCAAAATGAAATGGGTTATTATTACCCTAAAAGTTGAGCTTTATTTCTAAACAATTCCCATAAAAATTTAAAACAAAGATCATGTCAGTTAAAATTCCTTCAAACATTAGCAAATGGATGGACGTAGCCGTATCAATTGGCGCTTCTCTCGTAATTTATGGTGCACTTCAAAAAATTCTTCATACACCCACTGCCGACTTATGGCTTAAAATTGGATTGTATACAGAAGCCGCCATCTTCCTTTTATACGGTGTACTGTACATCATGTATTCTCCGGTAAAAGAAGAGTTTGAAGTATCTTCTAAAGCAGTTCCCGCAGGAAACCCTGCTCTCAACAATCTCGATAAAATGCTGCAGGATGCAGATATTACCCCAACCAACCTTAAAAGACTGGGTGAAGGTTTCCAAAAACTGGGCACCACCGTTTCCGGAATTTCTGATGTGAGCGATGTGGTAAAATCCACTACTGAATTTGGTTCTAAAACAAAAGAAGCCACCAGCGCTATCAGCTCTATGGCATCGGCATTTACCAACAGCGCCAATACAATGGCCTCTTTCAATAATGCATCTGAAAGTGCACGTGGTTTCCACGAGCAGGTTCAGGTACTTACTAAAAACCTGGGTTCATTAAACACTATTTACGAACTGGAATTAAAAGAAAGCAATAACCATCTTAAGGCCCTTAACGGCTTCTATGGTAAAATGGCAGAAGCCAGCCAGGCTATGATGAACAGTGTAGATGATGCTCAAAGGGCTAAAGAGCAAATCAGTACATTGGCAGGAAACCTTACTAAGCTCAATGCGGTGTATGGTAATATGATCACAGCTATGCAGGGCCGTTAATGCCGGTTTTTCTATATATCCAAACAAAATTCATAAAAATTTAATTCTAAATAGTTATGGCTTTACCAAAAGAGCCCCGGCAAAAGATGATCAACCTGATGTACCTCGTGCTTACCGCACTGCTGGCACTCAACGTATCATCTGAAATCCTGAACGCGTTCAAAGTAGTGGACAAAAGTTTAGGAACCTCTAATGCAAGTTTAACTTCATCTAATGAGGTCTTGTATTCATCTCTTGCAAAAAAAATGACTGAAGATGCTACAAGAGAAAAAGCAACCATATGGAATGGGAAGGCGGAACAAGCTAAAAAACTTTCTGCAGATTTAGATACTTATATCAACCAGTTAAAGGCTTCTCTGAAAAAGGAAGCTGATCTCAAGTTGGTGGAAGGACAGGAACAATACAGGGAAGATGACCTGGAAGCTGCTACACGCTTGTTTGGCAATGGCCCTGGCGGTAGTAATAAAGGCCCAGAACTGGAAAAAAAGCTGAAAGACTATAAAGCAGCCATGCTGGCAATTGACCCGGAAATAAAAGCACAGTTTGAAAAAAACTTCCCTGTAGATACTGAACCGGTAAAAGGTCAGGATGGAAAGGCGAAAGAATTTACGAATGCTTATTTCCACATGACACCCACAGTGGCAGGATTGACATTGCTTAGCAAATTTCAAAACAATGTAAAAAATGCCGAACATGAAATAGTTTCCTATTGCCATTCTAAAGTTGGCGAGGTACAGGTGAAATTTGATAAGACCGGAATATTGGTGGGACAAAGCTCCAACTATGTAATGCCGGGCCAGGAGCTTGTTATTACAGCAGGTGTGGGCGCTTACAGCTCGGCTGTAATACCACAAATTTCAATTGGTGGTTCAAGTGTACCATCCGTAGAAGGAAGGGGCGAATATAAATTTCAGGCTTCCGGTGCCGGACCGAAAAAAGTTCCGGTTACTATTCGCTATAAAAACCAGGATGGTGAAGAGAAAGTTGAAACCAAAGAGGTGGAATATACAGTAGGTACACCAGGTGGCGCTGCCGTAATGCTTGATAAAATGAATGTGTTTTATATTGGTGTAGACAACCCGGTTACCATTGGGTCACCTACAGGCTGGGATAAAACCAATGTGAGTATGAGCGGTGGTACCATCAGTGGTACAGGTTCAAACAGAATTGTTAGGGTAAGCGCTCTTGGAAAGGCAAGTATCACCGTAACAGCTGATAAACAAACTTCAAATTTTGAATTCAGGATCAAAAGAATCCCGGATCCAGTATTCAAAATTGGTACTGGTAAGGCAAGGGTTCCTGCAGTAGAATTTAAAAACCAGGATTTCTGCCGTGCAGAACTGGAGAATTTCGATTTTGATCTGAAGTTTACGATAGTTAGCGCTACCGTTTATTTTTCAGGAGCTAATTTCTCCAACGTTGCAACGGCTACTATCAGCGGCAACAGCCTGGCACCTATTAAAGCCCTTATGGCCAAATGCGGACCAGGTTCATCTATAACTTTTGTAAATGTAAAAGTACAGGGTCCCGATGGTGTAAGGTCAATTGATGAAAGATCAATCACCCTTTATTAACAATCTAATTTAATAATTACTATGAAAAAGCAAATTCTGAAGGTATTGATGCTTGTTTTGGCGGTAGGCTTGTTCTCTGATGGGGTATATGCCCAAAAGAAAAAGGCACCCAAAAAGCGTACATCTACCAAGCGTACCACTAAAACAAAAACTAAAACAAATATTCAGCCAACTACGGCTACGGCCGATACAGTGGCATTGGTACAGGCCCCTTCAATAGATACTTTGCCCATTAAGAGAGTGGCAAAATCGTTGAGGCCCGATGAAGCAGTGGAAACCACCGCCCTCCGCGACCGTACTCCTTTGCCTTACGAGCACCTGCGTGCCGACGATGCAGTTTACCGCCATAAAATATGGCGTGAAATTGATGGCAGGGAAAAGCTCAACCTTCCATTCCGTTATGCTATCGATGAAAATAACGGCAATCAGCGCTTCTTTTCCATTCTGATGCAGGCCATTCAGGATAGCGCAGTTACCGTATTTAATAGTATTGATGATAGGTTTACAACTCCTATGACCGTAGGTGAAGTGGCAAAAATTGTGGCGGGAGAGGAAATAGACGTGCCTATTTATGGTCCCGACGGAACACAAACCGGTACCAAAAAAATGCGCAATGAAATAAACCTTGATTCAATTTATAAATTCCGCCTGAAGGAAGAAGTAATTTTCGACAAGGAGAGTTCACGTCTTTTCTGGAGAATACTGGGTATTGCACCTTTGAAACGAATCGTTACGCCACAGGGTGTTGATCTTGGTGAAACCGAGTTATTCTGGGTTTACTATCCTGATATGAGGCCTGTTTTTGCCAAGTATGAAATATATAATGGAAAAAACTATGGCGCCCGTATGAGTTGGGAAGAATTGTTTGAAAGCCGCATGTTCTATGGCCGTATTATTAAGAGCACTTTAGACAACCCTTACGACCTGCGTATTGCCAGTTATAAGGGGCTGCAGGACAATACTATCCTTCAACTGCTTGAAGGAGAAACCATTAAAGAGAAAATATTCAATTACGAACAGGATTTGTGGAGCTATTAATTGCAGATCACCTATTTTGAAAGCCCCGGATTTTTCCGGGGTTTTTTATTTTTATGCCGCAGAGACCCTGATCTGTTTACTCAAATCTGCGTATCTGCGGCTATTTTTTTATTAAATACTCCAAAAGAGGTATTGTTTTATATAAAAACGCCCCCTACATTTACATCGGTTTTTCATAGGATATTGGATTTTAAAACGGGCTGGATTTCTATCCTGGCCCTTTTTTTATGCCAATCCTTTTTTTAATACATCAGCCTTTGATTTGCCTATCAGTTTTTCAATTTTTCGAGGATCTGCCTCTCTTACCTTTTTCACAGATTTAAATTCTTTCAGCAGGAGGTCGGCGGTTTGCTTCCCTATTCCCTTTATATTTTCCAGCTCATTTACAAAAGTACCTTTACTGCGTTTGCTTCTGTGAAAGCTGATGCCAAAGCGGTGCACTTCGTCCCTGATCCTGCGGATCAGCCGGAGGCTTTCGCTGTTCCAGGGGAGTTTTAATGATTCCTTATCTTCTGCATAGAAGAGCTCTTCCTGGTTTTTTGCAAGCCCTACAAGGGTTATCTTTCCATGAAGCCCAAGTTCTTGTATGCTCTGCATAGCTGCGCCAAGCTGACCTTTTCCCCCATCAATGATCACCAGTTGCGGCAAGGGAATATTTTCTTCCAGCAGGCGTTTATACCTTCTTTTTACCACTTCTGTCATAGAAGCAAAATCATTGATGCCCTGCACCGTTTTAATGTTATAATGCCGGTAATCTTTTTTACTTGGCTCGCCGTTTTTGAAGCATACCATGGCAGCCACCGGGTAGCTTCCATGAAAATTAGAATTATCGAAGCACTCAATATGTACGGGCAGGTTTTGCAGGTGCAGGTCATCCTGCAATTGTTCGAGGATAGAAATTTTTTCCTTTTCTGTTTTTCCTTCGAGTTTCAGCATTTTCTTTGCCCGGAGCTCTTCCCTGAAATAGGCTACATTTTTAAGTGAAAGATCGAGCAGTTTTTTCTTGTCGCCTCCTTTTGGAACGGTGATAATGGTAGCTGCTTCCGGAAATTCAACCGGAAACGGTACAATGATCTCTTTGGCGTCAGTTTCAAAAACCTGCCGTATCTGCGCTATAGCAAATGCGAGCACTTCGGCTGCCGTTTCTTCCAGCTTCTTGGTGAGTGTGATGGTCTTTGTTTGAATGATGGTTCCATTGCTTACGGCGAGGTAATTTACAAAAGCTGTATCTCCGTCTTCCAGTATGCTGAACACATCTGCCGTACCTGTTTTGCTGTTAACAATAGCAGAATTTGACTGGTATTTTTTGAGATCTTCGATCTTTGACTGGTAAAAAGCTGCTTTTTCAAATTCCATTGCTGCCACATATGTCTTAACTCTTTCTTTCAGGTACTGAAATACCGGCGAGAGGTTACCTTTTAGCAGGTGTTTCAACTGTTCAATCCCGTTGTCGTAATCTTCTTCAGACTGATGCCCTTCGCAGGGTCCTTTACAATTTCCTAAATGATACTCGAGGCATACTTTGAATTTACCCTGTTGAATATTTTTGGCGGAGAGGTTCAGTTTGCAGGTGCGCAGCGGAATATTATGTTTTATCAGATCCAGCAGTTCCCTTACTTTACCAACCGATGTGTAAGGGCCAAAATACCGGGAGCCGTCCTTTATTTTTTTCCTGGTAAAGAATACCCTTGGGAACGACTCATTTTTCACAACAATGAAGGGATAGGTCTTATCATCTTTAAGGTCGATATTAAATACAGGCTGGTATTCTTTTATTAGCGAATTTTCAAGCAGGAAGGCATCCTGTTCGCTGTTTACAATGGTGAACTCGATTTTCCGGATACGGTTTACGAGTTCTATCGTTTTATAATTTGTTTTTGTTTTTGTAAAATAACTGCTTACCCTTTTGCGCAGGCTTTTGGCTTTCCCTACATAGATAAGTTTTCCATTAGCGTCGAAATACTTGTAAATGCCGGGTTCAGTGGGAATCCCCGGGGCAATGGCTGAATATTCTTTTGCTGTCATCAGTTGTCAAAATTCCAGGTGATGCTGGTCTCATGTTCTACAGAAGGTTTTCCAGATGCATTGGTGCTTATGCTCACGATCTTTGCCTTTTGCCCGTTCTGCCAGGTGAGTTGCAACTGCCGGTTACCATTCTTTTGCTTAATGATATAAATACGGGTCACCTTATTGGTTTCGGGGTTTACATATACATCCCAGTGACGTAATTCCATACTGTCGGGGAGGGATGTCTTTGGATCATAAGTGAAGGTAAAGGCATTGACTGTTTGATCTAAAAAAGATTTTTGCTCAAATAGGGCCAGCAGGTTGGCCGTATCTATAGGGGGTGTTAAAAACTCGGCCAGTTCTGTATCAAGTTCTTCCATCTTGATCCAGGCCGAGTCTGACTGCCTTCCTTTTTTTGTTTTTTTAAGCGGGTTCACGCCACCTGATTTTATTTCAGCAATTTGACCTTTGATGAAGGTGGTTACCGGGAAAAAATTTTTGCTGCTGTTTTCAGGTGAAGCTATCTTGGCAGAAGCTGTTGCAGCTGTACTGGCCGGTTCTTCCTGCCTGGGCGAACGGCATCCTGCCACAAAGAGGTAAAAACATAAGGAAAAAAATACCGTACATCTCATATAATGGTTTTCTGCAAAAATAGCAGTAAAACAGCAACGCTCCTTTTAATTGAATGAGGATTAACTTCGTATTAAGCAGTATCAGAATCCGGTAGTGAAGCCAACTTTTACGCCAAGGTTATATCTTTTTTCAAAATAATTAAACTCCTTGTTGTAAGTGGAAAGGAACTGGTACCGGAACTGCGGGCCTACTATTACAGAGGCGCCGTTGGCCGTGGTATAACTCAAAATACTTTCCAGGGCGCCGTTCAGGTTAAAGCGGCGCATGGCTGTAGGTACATCTACATAATATTTTTTATCTGCAGAAAGCACATAGGCATTTCCCCCGGTGATAAGCGTTGGCTGAATGCTGGCACCTGTATAGAATTTAAGTCTTTTGTTTCCAGCAACTTTAAAATCGGCGCCAAGCGGCATAGAAAACTGAAGGGATTTGTTGTTAAGTTTAGTGAAGTTATCCTGGTCAAAACTGTTTTTGTACCTTGAATTTACAGGCATTTCGTTTAAGCCATACTCTTCATTCAGCAAAATGGTGGTTTGTGCCGTGTGGGTGAGTTGCTCCGCCATACTTGTATAACTGCTGTAATTAAACTGCAGGCCCGCTTTTACCCTCAGTTTTTTTGAAAGGCTGTAAAGCATCATGGTACCCACTTCCAGGTTTAAAGCAGAAGTTTGGTTTACATAATCATTAATATTCTGGGAAACATTGTTGGTAGCCAAAATACTCCTGCTATTGATATTTTGCCTGCTGATATCTTCAAGCGACCTGAACCCGAAAGATGGGGTTACATAAAACTGGATAGCCGACCTTGATTTCCATCTTTTTTGTGCAGGTTTATTGTAAAATGCATAATTCTCAATCCATTTCTTTTCTTCCACTGCCTCTTTCAAACTTAAGCCCGGTTTATCTTTTGCTTCGGATGCAGCAAGCTGCTGTGCCTGTTTTTTAGCTGCAGCTTCGGCATCTTCGTCATTGACACTGGCGGATGTAACAGGAATTGCTTTTAAAGCAGTTTTTCCATCCAGGTTTTCAATAGCATCATTGTTAACCTGCGAAACAGTACTTACAACGGCATCCATATTCATATCACTTTTGAAAACACCGGCAACGGCTTCTGTATGTTGTATAGTGGGGTTTGAAACTATTCCGCTTTTTAATGTTACCGTACGGTTTTTATTGGCTGTTATTTTGGGGTTGGCCGTGCTTTTTCCCCCTGCATCATTTATTGCAAGAAATTTTTTTGATCCGTTGTTCCTGCTGCTGTTGATAGAATTATTATTGGAAATGCCAATGAAAAGGATAGAAAGTACGAGCAAAAAGGTTACTGCCAGCGAAGGCCATTTCTTCGAGGGATGCAGGTCATTATAAATGCAGAACCACACTTTTCTGGAAGGGTACATCTTGAAATTTGCAGTACTCTCCCTTAGAAATTGTTCAAAATCGTGGTTATAAAAATTGTTTTCCATCTTCACATAAAAGCTTTAGTTGGTAATCATTGGTAAGCTCATCTCGCTGCCGACTCCTTCAGTTTCGCAGGATGTTTATATAAAATATTTTTCTTCACTAAAATTTCTTCAAGCATGGCCCTGGCCCTGGTGTACTGGCTCCGGCTGGTGCTTTCCTCAATATCGAGCAGTTCCCCGATTTCTTTGTGGGAGAAACCTTCGATTGCGTACAGGTTTAACACCGTACGGTAACCGAGCGGCATTATCCTGATGCACTCCACCACCTGCTTTGCCTGCATAATGGAAGGGATCATATCGTCTTTAACAAGAATACCATTTGCATGGATGATATCCACACTTTCGTTGAACTTCTTATTTTTTTTGAGAACATTGATGCAGGTATGAACTATGATACGGCGGATCCAGCCTTCAAGAGCACCATCTCCGCGGTATTGATGCAATTGAGTGAAAACTTTTATGAAACCTTCCTGAAGCATATCCTCTGCATCCTCCCTGTTTTTGGCAAAACGATAGCAAACGCCAAGCATCCGGGGGCTGAAACGATTGTACAGCGCCTCCTGTGCCGGGGCATTGTTTGTTATACTTCCCGCAAGCATTTGCTCCTCGGTCATAAATTGACTGGTTTTACCATTAAAATTAGACATAAATACGGTACAAACTGCTGCATGGTAATAAAAAAGACCGGAATTTAACACTCCGGTCTTTTTTGTTGGTAATCAATCAGTTGATTTTTAAAATCTTGCCCTTAATGTCACCGAAATATTGCGGCCGGGCGCACCCAGCCCGGAGGCAAATACCCGGTAGTATTTGTCCAATATATTTTCTGCAGCCAGTTGAACAGTTAAATGACTGTTTGGTTCATAAGAAATTCTTGTATTTAAGGTAAACCAGGCGGGGGTATATCCACGTACCGGGTCTGCGCTGTACACATGGTTATCTTCTCCCCGCAGGTTATAGTCAGCGGAGTCTTTCGTACCGTTATATAAAGAAAATAGCTCAGCATTCCATTTTCCATACTTTGCTGTAAGGCCTGTTTTGCCAAAGACCGGTGCAATATGATCGAGCGGATATTCACCGGGGTCTTCTTTTATACGGCCTTTTGTAAAATTGATCGTACTGAACAAAATGAAATGTTTTCCCAACTGGGCATTCAGTGCGGCACTTAAACCCCAGATATAGGCTTTGTTCCTGTTTACAACGGTGGTAACCCTGCTCATGCTGCCATTGTAAAGCAGGGAATCTGATCCGTTATACGTAGTAAAAGCCGTGGTAAGCACATCGGTATATTTTGTGTACCAGCCCGTTCCGCTAACCAGTATTTTTCCGCTTATTTTTTTGGAAATACTCAATTCAGCATTCTTTGTTTTTTCGGGATTCAGGCGGGGATTTGGAACAATAAGCGTGAAATTATTGCTTTCAAATACTTTGCTCATATCGTCAACATTAGGGGTACGGAAACCCGACGAGAGCATGGCAGAAAATTTCCAATCAACCCCGGGCCGGTAAACGATACCCAGGTTACCGGAAACTGCATTGGATTTTTGTTCCACTGTTTTAAAAGGGAAAGGGAAAAAGCTCGTGTCATTAAATTTCGAAAACAATCTGTTGTGTGTAAAACGTAAACCGGTATTCAGGTTAAGCTTTTCGGAAAATTTATGCATTAAGGAGGCATAAGCAGCATAAGATTGGGTATTGCTTCCGCCATCGGGATACCTGCTGTCGAGTGCCGACAGTGTGCCCGTATTGATATTTTCCTTGTTTGCTGCCGAGTTTATTTTATTATAGGTAATCTCGCCCCCATAATTGAATTCTTCTTTTTTGAACTGTTTAAAAAAATCGGCATTCAATGTTGCCACTTTCACTTTTTCAATGCGGTGGTTTAAATTGGAACTCCGGTAATTGCGGTTATGCCTGCTTTCTTCAATGGCCTGGTAGGCTGTGGTAAGCTGGGCTTTTTCAAAAACGGTGGTTGCAGGTAATGCCATATGCCAGGCAGCCATCAGTCTTTTTTGCGGCCCGTAATACCATTGGGCGCTGCGGGGGGCACCATTGCTGTTTGTTTCCGTAAGCCTGTCGTACCGCGGAATATCAGAACTGGTAGAAAACTGAAAATTGAAGACATGCTCGGTCTTGCCCGTTTTAATTAAAAATTTCTGGATCAGATCATATTGCCTGTAACCCGTAAATTTTTGTTTTTGCGGATCCGGATTGGCTATCATGCTGTCGGTACCATTGATTCGTTCTACATAAAAATTTCGCTTTCCCCAGTCCGGAAATTTGGAATTGTAACGGGAACCCTGCCGGAGATCGCCAAAGGAGGAAACAGTAAAGCCGGTAAAAGAAGCCAGTTTCTTTCCGCCAATATTTGCATCTGCATGTGCGGTAAATTCACTATAGGCTGAGGAGAATCTTGTAAAAGCAGTTCCCGAAACTGCTTTTACCAACGCGGCGGTTGCCAGTATTGGCTTTTTTGTATAAAACGAAATAACACCACCAAGAGCATCCGATCCGTACATGACAGAGGCAGGGCCAAAAAGTAATTCTGTTTTTTCCAGGACTGCATTGTCCATGCTAAGGATATTTTGCAGGTGCCCGCCACGGAAAATAGCATTGTTCATCCTTACGCCATCCACCACAATTAAAATCTTGTTGGCTTCAAACCCGCGCATGAGGGGGCTTCCGCCGCCCAACTGGCTTTTTTGAACGAGTACATTGCCTGTATGGGTCAGCAGCTCGGCTGATGTGGGCTGGTTCAACGCCTGCATTTTTTTTGCATCTATGGACTGAACCTGTTGTGCCAAGAATTTACTGTTTTCCCCAAACCGGGTGGCAGAAATAGTAATTTCCTCCAGCCTGATCTCTGCACCAAGACTGTCTTTATTTTTTTTAATGCTGGTTTGTGCTGCAGCCACATGCACAAGTATGCCTGCGAGCGCAAGCATATAAAATTTTCTCATGAAATTTATTGAATGTTTAAAATGACAAAGACGCCTTGATGTCTTTGCAGATCAAAATAAATTTATGAGCACAATTTTGGCGGATGGTCTTTTGCTTTTTTGTAACCAGGAATGATAAAACTGTTTTGGGTACCCCAGGTTTCTTTTAGAATGGTAAAGCGCTGCTCTGTTGTTTGCTGATCAGTTTCCCGGAAATAAAGCCCCATGAAAATGAACGAGTAAATATTTTTTCCGTTTTCATGCTGCTGATCTGTGAGCACCTTTTTTAACGCTTTTTCTTTTTTATCGAGCAGGCCTTTAAAATGGTAGACACCGTTCGTTAACCGGCAGGACTTAATATCAAATGGTTCGTTGTTTACCAGAATTTCTTTACCTGCCTTTAGCCAGGTTACTTTGTTTTCGGGGATTTGTATTTCGGTAAGCAGGCTGTTTTCCAGCTTTTCTTCCATCTGGTGGTAGATAATACTGCTCATAACAACAAACCATGCTGCTACCAGCATAGGCATGGCAGCTAATGCCAGGAATATAAGCAGTCCTGTATTTTTAATGCGGCTTTTCATAAAGCGGCTCTAAAGTTAATTGCTTTTCTTCATTATGAGGCTGTCGGCAGGGTATTTTGCCTTCATAGCGTCCATGGCAGCTACGGTCCAGTTAGCTAAAACCAATTTTTGCTGCGGGCTTAATTTTGCATCGGTATGTACAACGGTGTAAGACGACAGGGGCATTTCGCCTTCTTTTACCTGTTCGTTTATTTCATCGAGTTTATGGTACTGCTTTGCAAGCGGGTATTGGGCAAACTCGGAAAAGTTGAGTTCATGCTTGCCTTCGTTCACATGGTTGCCCAGCCACATGGCCAAAGGTTGTATTTTTGAGTACCATGGATATACGGTGTTGTTGCTATGGCAATCGGTGCAACTTGTTTTCAGTATCTGCTGCACCTCTGCAGGAACGTTATGAACCGTGGAGATATCATTGGCTGAAGCACTCTCCGATATATTTTTTGGGGGCCTTGGAACCAGTTGGAATAATACCAAAATGACAATAAGCGCCAGCAGGATTTTTTTCAGAATTTTCATATTATAGTCTTATTTTTTTAGTAAGATGCTGCCTGTCATGGAGGGTGGAACAGGGATATCCATCATGGTTAAAATGCTTGGGGCAATATCGCCTAATTTTCCCGGCATTAAAGTTCCACGCCAGGCATTGTCAATCACAAAAAGTGGAACAGGATTTAATGTGTGGGCTGTATTGGGCGTACCGTCTTCATTAATGGCATAATCTGCATTTCCATGATCGGCGGTAAGAAAAATGCAGTAATCATGTTTTAATGCAGTGCTAACCACCCGTTGCACACAGGCATCCACTGTTTCCACTGCTTTAATGATCGCCTCCCATACACCGGTATGTCCCACCATATCGGGATTTGCAAAATTGAGACAAATAAAATCAGGCTGGTTGTCATCTATGTCTTTTATTACTGTATCGGCCACTTCCACGGCGCTCATCTCGGGCTGCAGGTCGTAAGTGGCTACTTTTGGCGAAGGGACCATCAGGCGTTTTTCGCCGGTAAAGGGTAGTTCCCGCCCGCCGCTGAAAAAGAAACTTACATGTGGATATTTTTCAGTTTCTGCGATCCTTAACTGTGTTTTTCCTGCATTTGCCAGCACTTCCCCCAGGGTTTCACTGAGATTATCTTTCTGGAAAATGATATGTACGTTTTTAAAACTTTGGTCGTACTGCGTTATGGTGGTGTAATGTAACGCTATTGTATTCATGCCAAATTCGGGCATATCTGTTTGTGTAAGTACCTGCGTGATCTCCCTGCAGCGGTCGGTACGGAAATTAAAACAGATTACGGCATCGCCGGCCCCGATCTTTCCATCTACCGTGTTGTTGATCATTGGCATCAGAAATTCATCGGTCACATTATTATTGTAGGAAGATTGTATTGACTGCTCAAAATGACTGCTGGGTTCGCCGGTGCCATTTACGAGTGCATCATAAGCGATCTTTACACGTTCCCAGCGCTTATCCCGGTCCATGGCATAATAGCGCCCGGTGATGCTGGCTATTTTGGCTGTAGTGGATACCAGGTGTTCATTCAATTCCTTTATAAAGCCTAGCCCGCTTTTTGGATCAGTATCGCGGCCATCGGTAAATGCATGGATAAATACATTTTGCAAACCATGTTCTGTACAAACCGTGGTCAGGGCTTTCAGGTGATCGATATGGGAATGCACACCACCGTCGCTTACGAGTCCAAGCAGGTGTAGTTTCTTATGGTTGTTTTTTGCAAAATCAATAGCGGCAAGCAATTGCTTGTTTCTTTGAAGTTCACCGGTTCTTATCGCCACATTGATGCGTTCGAGTTCCTGGTATACGATGCGTCCTGCACCAAGGTTCAGATGTCCCACTTCACTGTTGCCCATTTGCCCGGCGGGCAGGCCCACCACTTCGCCGCAGGTGGTTAAAGTGGTGTGCGGGTACTTTGCGTACAACGAACTTACAAAAGGTACATTTGCATGTTGTATGGCATCGCTGCTTTTTACTTGCCCAAGCCCCCATCCGTCCATAATGATAAGCATGGTCTTTTTATTATTCATCTGAAACCTTATTTTTTTGTGCGGGTGATTGAGGCACAAAACTATATATTTGAAGCGAATATAAAATCGCGGCGCACCCGCTTTCGTTAATATTTGCCGATATATGAAATATTTAACCTATTTGGCACGTTTTTAGTGAACGTTAACATGAAAAATAAACAAAAATGAAACGTTTTTTACCTGCTTTTTTTTTATTTACGGTACTTACGGCGTTTAGCTTTTCGGCCGGCCTTGCTGAAGTGGTAAAAGCCATCAGCAGCGGAGATGCAGCCGGCCTTGCGAGGTATTTTGATAATACCGTGGAGATAGCGCTTCCGCAAAAAACAGGGAGTTACAGTAAAACTCAGGCGGAGCTTGTAATAAGGGATTTTTTCAGTAACAATCCTGTTAAGTCTTTTAAGTTGCTGCACCAGGGCGAGAAAGGCGGTTCAGAATATTGCATCGGCAAACTTGAAACAAGGAACGGCACTTACCGCACTACTTTTTTTATGAAAAATAAGGGCGAGAGGCAGATACTGCAGGAACTGCGGTTTGAAAGCGAATAGTTGAATGTAATTATTAAAGGAGTCTGTATCAAATGGTAGTAAAGCATTCGGGCAACGAAGGCAGAACGTACAGCAAAGGCAAAAAACCGATGCGCAATCAATCTTCAGAAAATCTTTGTGAACTTTGTATTCTTTGTTTCCTGGTATGAAACAACCGCTTATTATTTCAGTTCAATCGGCTGCTGTGCAGCTTTTACAGACGGGAACCAGGATGCAAGAAATGCAATGATGAGGGCGGTGGCTGCCACCAGTAAAAAATCAGTAGCCAGCAGTTTTACCGGGAAGTAATTGATAAGAAAGGAACCGCCGCTGAGTTTTATAATATGAAATTTCAACTGCAGCAGGCATAGGATGCTGGCCACAGAAATGCCGATACCTGCCCCAATGATCCCGAGAAGCAGGCCTTCGCTTAAAAATATTTTTTGAATCAGCCGGCTGCTGCCACCCATGCTGCGCAAAATGCTGATGTCTTTTTTCTTTTCCAATACAAGCATGGTTACAGCGCTTACCATATTGAATGCTGCAATAATGAGGATAAGGGTAAGCACAGCAAAAATGGCCCATTTTTCGAGCCGCATGGTATTGTAAAGGCTGGTGTTCTGCTCGTAGCGCGACTGTACGCTGAAACCCGCCGGCAGCAGTTGCTGAAGATCGTTTCTTGCATCGGCCACATCTTCATCCTCTTTTAATTTTATTTCCATGGCGGAATATTCATCTGCTGCAAAGTTCATCTGCTGTTTCACAAAATCAATATTGGTGATGGCATAATTATTATCAAAATCCTGCTGAATGGCAAACACGCCCCGGGCTTTGGCATTGCCCTGGCTGATAGATTGCAGCGGATCTGCATCTGTTATATTTCTCTTCGGCAAACTGATGGTAACTTCCGATGCCACATAAATGGAATCTACAATAATGTTTGCTGCATTTTGAATGCCATAGCCCACTACAAGACCCGGGTCATCGGCTGTGCCGGTTTCAAATTCTCCACTGCTCAGCTTTTGCGGCACCCCGCTTACTTTTCCATAATTGTCATCCACCCCTTTTATCACTACCACGGTTTGTGCCCCTTCGTTCTGAAGCAGGGCCTTGTCTTCGGCCACCAGTGAAGAAGCCTGTATATAAGGCCTGTTCTTTATTTTTTGGATCAGATCGGGCTTGAGTATAAACGTTTTTCCTTTTGCAGGCAAGATCTTTACATCGCTGTAAAAAGAGGAGTAGAGCGATTTTACGAGGCCTTCAAAGCCGTTAAAAACGCTCATTACCAGTACCTGGCAGCAGGTGGCAAAAGCAATGACGCCGGTGGTTACCCATGCAATGATATTGATGGCGTTGGCCGATTTTTTGGCCCTGAAATATCTCCATGCAAAATTAAAGTGCATACCGGTTTGCCGTAATGAATTTTATAAGGATTGGTTGAAGCGGGTGTAATTATTCTTTGTTATCCTGCTTTTTTATTTCTTTAAAAAGCTGCTCCATTTTTTCAACATACTCCAGTGTGTCGTCAATATAAAAACTAAGCTGGGGCATGCTGCGGAGCTGGTGCCGTACCCGGGTGTTCAATTCTTTTTTTATTTCCCATGCACGGTCTGTAATGGTCTTAAGCGCTGCGTTTACGTCCTGCACCTTAAAGAAGCTCAGGTAAACACGGGCGTCAAAAAGGTCGGGGGTTATTTTTACCGATGCAATGGAAACCATGCCGCCGTCAACCATGGCAAGCCCCAGCCGTTGAAAAATTTCATTCAGTTCCTTTTCCAGAACGGCCGCCACCTGTTTTTGCCTTTTGCCTTCTAACATAATACTCAGCTTTAATCCTTGTAAAATTAGTTACTTTGCCGTTTATATTCAGATTTATTACCAATGAAGAAATATTCAAGGATATTCAGCTACCTGGGCGGGCATAAGGATAAAATAGCACTTTATTTCCTCTTCATACTGCTGAGTATAATTTTTTCAATAGTTTCCATAGGGATGCTCATGCCTTTTTTACAATTGATATTCACCAACCCCGATCCGAAATGCCTGGATTGCAGCAGCATCAGCAAAACCAGTTCGAACCCGGCTATCCAGTTCATCAATTCCTGGCTTTTTGATTCTATTGAAAAAAAAGGAAAATTGAGCACACTCGCCATCATCTGTTTACTGATGATGCTGTTCGTATTTCTTAAAAACCTGTTTCTTTATCTTTCATTTTATGTTTTGAACCCCCTTAAAAACCGGGTGATCAACCACCTTAGGGCAGAGATCTATCATAAGATATTAAAACTGCCGATCGGGTATTTTACAGAAAAACGCAAAGGAGACATTATGAGCCGTTTTACGAACGACCTCTACGAGGTGGAAACTTCGGTCGTGGGGGCAATGGAAGGCTGGATAAAAGAACCGCTTACGATTATTTTTACCATTGGCACTTTGTTTTTTATAAGCCCTCCTCTAACCGGCTTCCTGCTGCTGCTCATCCCCTTAATGGGTTTGGTGATAGGCCGTATCACCAAATCGCTCAAGAAACAATCGCAGGCAGTGGCCGAAAAAAATGGCGAAATGATGAGCACCATTGATGAAACGCTTGGTGGCCTGAGGGTGATAAAAGCCTTTAATGCAGAGGGTTTGCTGAGAGATAAATTTGATGAACAGAATAAAAGCGTACTTGATACAAGGATCTCCATTATGCAGCGGAGAGACCTGGCATCGCCGGCAAGCGAAGTAATGGGCATCGCACTTTTTTGTGCCATTCTCGGTTTTGGTGGTTGGATGGTACTGAGCCAGCGGATAGACCTCGACGGAGCCACCTTCCTGGGTTACCTGGGCTTGTTTTATATGATCATTAACCCGGCAAAATCGCTTTCCAGCTTATTTGGAAACATGCAAAAAGGCGCAGCTGCCATCGGGAGGATCGAAGAAGTGCTCAGGGCGCCGGTAGTGGTAGACGAGAATGTGAACGGGAAACAGATGGGCGATTTTGAAGAGGGGATCGTGTTTAAAAATGTGGGTTTTAAGTATGAAGACGTGGAAATACTGAAGAACATCGATCTTTCTGTTAAGAAAGGGAAAACAATTGCATTGGTGGGAAGCAGCGGCGCAGGCAAATCAACACTGGCGGATCTTATTCCACGCTTTCATGATGTAACAAGCGGGGAACTGCTGGTGGATGGCACCAATATCAGGGATTATTCCCTGCAGTCGCTCAGGAACCATATCAGCATTGTAACGCAGGAACCCATCCTTTTCAATAGCAGCATTGCAGAAAATATAGCCCTGGGTATGAACAATGCCACGCAGCAGGAAATTGAACAGGCGGCAAAAATTGCCAATGCACATGAGTTCATCATCAGAAAAGAGAACGGTTACAATACCAATATCGGCGACCGGGGCATGAAACTGAGCGGAGGCGAGAGGCAGCGGCTTACTATTGCCAGGGCCGTACTAAAAAATCCGCCCATTCTCATACTGGATGAAGCCACTTCCTCGCTTGATACAGAAAGTGAAAGGCTGGTGCAGGATGCCATCAATAATTTGATGACCAACCGCACTTCAATTGTGATAGCACACCGGTTGAGTACCATCCGGCACGCCGATGAGATCATTGTATTGCAAAAAGGTGAAATTGTGGAACGGGGAAATCATGATGGCCTGATTGCCCAAAACGGCTTTTACAAGCGCCTGGTGGATATGCAGGAAGTGAAATAGGGTGATAAGTTTATAATAAAAAGCCCCGTTATTTCGAACGGGGCTTTACTATTATTAAAAGGGTTGTTTTATTTAACCATTCCCATTTTAGCTTCAATGCTCAGCGTGGCGTGCGGCACGGCCCTTAAGCGGGCCTTGTCTATCAGTTTTCCGGTAACCCTGCAAATACCGTAGGTCTTATTTTCGATACGCATTAACGCTTTTTCGAGGTGATCGATAAAAGTGATCTGGCGGCTTGCCATCTGGCTCAGTTGCTCACGCTCCATGCTCAGGCTTCCGTCTTCCATGGTCATATAACGGTTATCCGTTTCATCACCACCCATATCATCTTTGCGGGTGATCAATCCCTGTAAATAATTGAGTTCCTTTTTGGCGGCTTCGAGCTTGCGCTGAATGAGTTCTTTAAACTCGGTCAGGTCTGCATCACTGTACCTAACAATGGGAGCCCCAGGGTCGTTCTTTAACTGGTCTAAAACAGATTTGGTAAAATCGGGTTGGTATTTCCTGGCGGTCTTGGTGTTTATTTTTGGTAATACAAAAGGTTTGGGAGGTAATACTTTAATGTCTTTTGGGTTCTTGGCAACCGCTTTTGGCGATATATGCACTTTTTTAACCACAATGGCTTTGGCCTCTACTTTTTTAACAGGGGCCACTTTAACAGGAGCCTTAGCCTTGGCAACAACTTTAACTGCGTGCTTGGCAACAGGTTTATGAGCGGGTTTTACTGCCGCTTTTTTGGGTGCCGGCTTTGCTGCCGGTTTTACCAGTTTCTTAACGGGAGCTTTTGCCACAGGTTTAGTTGCTTTTTTTGGTGCCGGTTTTGCTGCCGGTTTTTTGGTTTTTTTTGCAGGCGCTTTAGCTTTTACCGCCGGTTTTGCTGGTTTCTTTGCTGCAGGTTTAGCTGCAGCTTTTTTTACTGGCTTGGCAGGCTTTTTTGGGGCAGGCTTTTTAGCTTTTTTTGCTGCAGGTTTCTTTGTTGCCATACAAATCTCTATTTTTTTGTAACATTCACTTTTAATGAAACTTCATTCACATCAATTTGAGTGCCATCACTTAAAGACGGGACAAAATCCAATGTATCTGCCAAAATTTCGCCGCAAATATAGTCTTTAAATTCAATTAAAGAATTTTGCAATGCGGCATTTTGGCTTATGCTTACCTGTATACGGTCTGTAAGTTCAAAATTGCTTTCCTTTCTTATGTTTTGAATCCGGTTCACAAACTCACGGGCATCTCCTTCCTTCTTGAGTGCATCGGAAATACTAATATCTAAAGCCACTGTTAATGAGCCTTTTGCGGCAATTTCATAGCCTGGGATCTCATCTGTGCTTATCTCAATATCTTCTTCTGCGATAATGATGGGCGCTTCACCAGCAGCGGCCGCGGCCGCATTTAAAGTATACGGACCTGCCTGCACTTTTTCTATTTCGGCATTGCCAAACTGCTGGATCTCATCGGCGGCCCATTTCATTTTAGCGCCCAGTTTTTTCCCCAATGTTTTAAAATTGGCCTTGGCTTTTCGGCGGATGAAATCATTTTCGGCGGCCAAAATGTCCACTTCCTTTATATTGGTTTCGGCTTTTATGATCTCTTCGACCAGTTTGATATTGCCAGCCATTTCGGTATCCATGGCCGGGATAAATACTTTTTGCAGTGGCTGTCTTACCTTGATATTGGTTTTTTTGCGCAACGATAATATAAGTGAAGAGGCATCCTGTGCCAGTTGCATGCGTTTTTCCAATCCGGCATTAATAACAGCTTTATTGAATGTAGGGTACAAAGCATGATGCACCGATTTGGTATCTGCCCGGCGGCCCGTGGTCTCATTCAGGTTTCCATACAACCATTCGGCAAAGAAGGGAGCTATAGGCGCAATCAGCAGGCTGATGGTATCGAGGCATTCATACAATGTCTGGTAAGCGCAGATCTTATCATGCTCATACTCTCCTTTCCAGAAGCGGCGTCGGCAAAGGCGCACATACCAGTTGCTGAGATGGCTATCTACAAACTCTTCAATGGCACGGCCTGCCTGTGTAGGTTCATAGGCATCAAAATTTTCCTCAACGGTCTTTATCAAACTGTTTAGTGATGAAAGGATCCATTGGTCAATTTCGGGCCTTTGCGAAGGTTCAATGTAGGCTTCGCTGAATTTAAAATTGTCAACATTGGCATAGAGTGCAAAGAACTGGTAAGTATTGTAAATGGTACCAAAAAACTTGCGCTGCACTTCCTGTATGCCGGCTTCGTCGAACTTCAAACTGTCCCAGGGGCTTGCATTGGTAATGAGGTACCAGCGGGTGGCATCGGCGCCGTATTTATTGATGGTTTCAAATGGATCCACCACATTGCCCAGGCGCTTGCTCATTTTGTTTCCGTTCTTATCCAGCACCAGGCCATTGCTTACAACGGTTTTGTAGGCAACCGAATCAAACAATAATACGGCCAGTGCATGAAGTGTGTAAAACCAGCCCCGGGTTTGATCCACGCCCTCAGCAATAAAATCGGCAGGGAAAGCGGGCTTCTCATGGCCTTCTCCAAAAGGGAAAGGGTCTTTATCTTTTAGTTTTTGTTTGTTTAAACCCCATTGGGCATAAGGCATGGCGCCACTGTCGAACCAAACGTCTATCAGGTCGGGCACACGTTTCATGGTTTTTCCGGTGGGGCTTACCAAAACAATATCATCTACGTATGGTTTATGCAGATCAAGAATGCCTTCGTGCAGGTAGTGTTTATTGATTTCACCACCCAGTACTTCGGCAGCCTTTTTTATTTCGGCATTCAATTCTTCAATACTGCCGATGCAAATTTCCTCTACGCCTTCTTCTGTACGCCAGATGGGCAACGGCGTTCCCCAAAAACGGCTGCGGCTCAGGTTCCAGTCCACCATATTTTCGAGCCAGTTTCCAAAACGGCCGGTGCCGGTGCTGGCAGGCTTCCAGTTAATGGCATTGTTGAGTTCCACCATGCGCTCTTTGGCTGCCGTGGTTTTAATGAACCAGGCATCAAGCGGGTAATATAAAATGGGTTTATCGGTGCGCCAGCAATGCGGGTAGGTATGCTCGTATTTTTCTTTTTTGAAAAGCTTACCCTCTTCCTGCAGTTTCAGTACAATACGGTCATCTACGCTGATGTATTTTTTAAGGTCTTTTACCTTGCCATTGGCTTCGAGTATTTCTTTTTGTTTTTGAAATGCTGCCTGCTTTTCATCTTCATTCAGGTAATCTTCTTTTACATATTCGTTTCCGTAGAGGAAGATGCCGTCTTTAACGCCTTCTAAAAATTTTCCGGTGCGGTCTACAAGGGTTAAAATGCCGAGGTTGTTTTTTTGGCCCGCTTTATAGTCATCGGCACCAAAGGCAGGCGCCGTGTGTACAATGCCGGTTCCGTCTTCGGTGGTCACAAAATCGCCCAGTACTGTTTTAAAAGGATTGGCGTTTGGGGTTATGTTTTGAATTTCTTTAAGTGTATTTGCTTCAAACGGGAGGAGTTGTTCGTACAAAAGTCCTTCTAAATCTTTTCCTTTTATTGTTCCAATGGTTTTGTAAGGAATATTTTTTCCATCTTTTTGATATAATTCAAAATCGCCATTTTCATTTTCGGGCTTAAAATATTTTCCCAGTAATGCTTTTGCAAGAATTACGCTGATAGGCTGATGCGTGTAGGGATTAAATGTTTGAACGAGTACATAATCAATATTTGGACCAACCGTTAATCCAAGGTTAGAAGGCAGCGTCCATGGTGTGGTGGTCCAGGCCATCAAATAAACCTCTCCCTTCACATTTTCAATTTTCAATTTTTCATTCTCCATGAGCCTGAACAACACCGTGGCACTGGTATCCTTCACATCTTTATAAGTTCCGGGTTGGTTAAGTTCATGGGAAGAAAGGCCCGTTCCTGCTGCAGGCGAGTAAGGCTGTATGCTCACGCTTTCGTAGAGATAGCCTTTTTTGTATAGTTCTTTCAGGCACCACCAAAGCGTTTCTATATAATCGTTTTCGAAAGTTACATAAGGATGCTCGAGGTCTACCCAATAACCCATTTTGCGGGTGATATCGTCCCAGAGATCTTTATAGCGCATGACCACTTCGCGGCACTTCTTGTTATAATCTTCTACTGATATTTTTTTACCGATGTCTTCCTTGGTGATACCCAGTTCTTTTTCTACGCCCAGTTCCACGGGCAGCCCGTGTGTATCCCAGCCGCCCTTGCGTTTTACCTGGAAACCCTGCATGGTTTTGTAGCGGCAAACAAGATCTTTAAGTGTGCGGGAGATAACATGGTGAATGCCGGGCATGCCATTGGCACTTGGCGGACCTTCGTAAAATACAAAGGGTTGTTTGCCCTCCCGAATGGTCACACTCTGCTCAAAAGCCTGGGTAGTTTCCCATTTTTTGAGGATATCTGCACCAATATTGGGCAAATTCAGTTGCTGATATTCATTATACCTGGCCGACATAGCTGATTCCGGTTAAAATCTGGTGAAATAAGGGCGCAAAGGTACGGTTTTATACCCTTGTTTTTACTATAGAAAATTGGCCCTAATGCAGGCTGCAAGGGCTGTTTTTCGAATTTTTGGTAGAAACCGGGCTCCAAATGTTAAAGAAATATTAGAGTTTTTTCTATTTTTTGTGCTGTTTTCCCCATTTTGGCCAGTTGGCACAGTATTGGTTGTTATTTTGGTGGAATTCGAATCAACATTTATTTAAAATTTAAGAGAATGAAAAACCTGGTTTTAATTTTAGCAAGTTTTTTTGTGCTGGGTGCAGCACAGGCTCAAAAAAAGAAGTCTAAATCTATTAAGAAAGCCGCTGTGGTTAAAACAGTAACCCCGCCTTCTAAAGTAAATGCAGCTTTCAATGCCCGTTTTGCTTCACTGGGCGAAGTGGCCGACCAAAAATGGAATAAGAATTTATTGGGTAACTATATAGTAACCTATAAAAATGCAGAGGCGCTTAAACAAACCGTTGAATATAAAGCTGATGGCAGTTTTGTGAAATCTGCTACCGAACTGGATCTCAATAATATTCCCGAAGTGGTTAAAACTGCTGTAGACACTAAATATACGGGTGCCGGTATATCTGAAGTTAAAAAACTGGAAGTAAATGATTTAAATCCTTATTACAAGGTTAAGATACTGGCCGATGGAAAGGAAAAGAATGTACTCATTAGTGAAGACGGCACCGTTACTGAATCATAATAAACTAATTATAAACGATTTTGCTGGTTTAGGGTTTTATTAGGGTAAAACGGGGGTAGTCTTGCTCCCGTTCTTTTTAAAAAATTTCTTTTTTGTATTATATACCGGGCCCCCCGTTTTAAAATCGATTGTTTATCCTTTTGAGATTCAACAAATTAAACAACAACACACGCAACGCATCCTTTACCGGGTGCTTTTTTTATTGCTGACATTTATCATTTTACACTTTGATTTATTTCATTGCATTTTGCCTTAAAAATGGGGAACTTTAATGTCTTAATAAACGATATGGAAGATACGCAACCACTTACCAATGGCAATGGGCAGCGCCCTGTTTCAGATAACCCTGTAATGCAGGAAGCTGATATTTTAAAGATGGATTATAATGCCGCAGAACTAAAGCCCAACGATGGGCTTTCGGCCTCCATTACATTGCGTGAACTGAATAACCTGCGTACCAAGGATGACCTGGCGCAGCTTTTCCGGAAAAACAATGCCGACCCAAGAAGAGTTTTCAATACCATCAAATACGAAGAAGACCTGGAAGTGCTGCAAATAGAACTGGTAAAACTGCAGCGCTGGGTGCAGGACAAAGGCATCCGGCTGGCCGTGCTTTTTGAGGGCCGCGATGCTGCCGGAAAAGGGGGAACCATTCGTCGTTTTACCGAACACCTGAACCCCCGCACCATGCGGGTGGTGGCACTCAACAAACCCACCGATGAGGAACGGGGGCAATGGTATTTTCAGCGTTATGTAAAACAGTTGCCCAATAAAGGAGAAATTGTATTCTTCGACCGCAGCTGGTATAACCGGTCCGTGGTGGAACCCGTCAACGGATTTTGCACTCAGCCGCAATACGAAACCTTTATGAACCAGGTTACCGAATTTGAACATATGCTGTATGAAGACGGCGTGGTGATCATTAAATTCTGGTTCAGCATTTCAAAAGAAGAGCAACTGGCACGTTTTAAATCGAGGCTGGCAAACCCGCTCAAACAATGGAAAATAAGCCCGGTGGATATGAAGGCGCAGGATATGTGGGATAAATACACCAAGTACAAAGAGGAAATGTTCAGCAAAACGCATACTTCCTTCAGCCCATGGATCATTGTAAAGGCAAACAACAAACAAAAAGCCCGGCTCGAAAGTATCCGCCATGTATTATTCACCCTTCCATACGATGAAAAGGAAAAGAACAACAGCTTCCTGTTTCCCGATCCCAATATTGTGATGCGTTACCACCGCAAGGCCATCACGGTTGATTAATTTGATTTGAAAGGTGCATGCATTTCAAAAGCCGGAATGCTGGCGGTAAAGGTTTTGAGGCTATGCATGTTCTCCATAAGATAGGTGCCGTGCATTTTTCCTATTTCGCTGCGGAGGTTGCAGCCGCTTACATACTGGTAACAGTCGCCGGGTTTAATAACCGGCTGCACGCCCACTACGCCTTCGCCTTCTACTTCGCGGGTGCTGCCATTGCTGTCGAAAATGAACCAGTGCCTGCGCAGCAATTTTACAGGGAAAGAATTATTGTTTTCTATGCTGATGCGGTAAGCAAACATGTATTCACTGTTGAGCGGGTTGCTGTACTCCGGCTGGTAAAATGTTTCTACACTGATTGTGATCCCGTATGAGATGCTGCTTACCATACTGCAAAGTTATCAATAAAAGCAGTAATACAGTATTCAACTGCCGCCAGCGCTTGCAGCCCCCGCCTCTGCAGTTGGGCAGGGCTGGCGGGGTTTTCCAGGCTATATTTTCTTCGCCTTTACATACCCGTTCTTGTGCAGCCATTGCAGCACTTTATCGCGGTGATCGCCCTGGATAATGATTTCGCCGTCTTTTACGGAGCCACCGGTGCCGCAGTAGGTTTTCAGTTTTTTTCCAAGTTCTTCTTTTTCGGCATTACTGCCGCTGAAATTGTCAACAAGTGTTACGGCCTTACCTGCCCGGTGCTTGGTTTCAAGCCGCACTTTTATCAGTTGCAGTGCAGGTGCAATATTTTCCGCATCGGGTTGTTTTTCTTCTTCAAACTTAAACCCGGGATCGGTGGAAAAAACAATGCCGCTGAAACTATTAAACTTTTTTGCCATGGTTAAATGATCATTGCTTTTAAACTCAGGTCGAGATTAACGGCCTGGTGTATGATGGCGCCGCTCGAAATAAAATCGACACCGGTGGCAGCATATGCATCCAGGTTATCGTAGTTGATGCCACCGCTCGCCTCGGTTTCGTATTTGCCTTTGATGATCTGTAATGCTTCGCTTATTTTTTCGGGTGTAAAATTATCGAGCATGATGCGGTCCACTTTACCGGTCTGCATCACTTTCTGTACATCTTCAATGCTGCGTGTTTCCACTTCTATTTTCAGGTTGAGGCCCTTTCTTTGAACATAATCATGGGCTTTGATGATGGCTTTTTCTATGCCGCCGCAGTAATCAATATGGTTGTCTTTGAGCATGATCATATCGTACAAACCAAAACGGTGGTTTACGGCCCCGCCAATTTTAACGGCTTCTTTTTCGAGCAGGCGGAAATTGGGTGTGGTTTTGCGGGTGTCTAGTAATCTTGTTTTAAAGCCTTTCAGCTTATCAACATATTTCCGGGTAAGGGTGGCAATACCACACATGCGCTGCATGCTGTTTAGCACGAGCCTTTCGCATTGAAGTATGGTATGCACCCTTGCCTCCACTTCAAAAGCGGTTTCGCCATACTTCATGGCCTCGCCGTCTTTTTTAAATGCGGTAAAAACAATAGTTGGCTGCATATGCCTGAATATCTTTTCGGCCACCTGCATGCCGGCCAGAACGCCATCCTGTTTTATTTTTAATATGGCTTTGCCTTTTGCCGCTGCATCAATGGTGCTTAAAGTGGAGTGGTCGCCATTGCCAATATCTTCTGCCAGTGCATTATTGATAAGGAGTTCCAGTTGTTGATCGTAGTTCATATGCAAAGCTAATAAGTTTTACCGGAGCTTTTCATTGCTGCGGTGCCGGTCGGCATCCCTGCTGTTCTTTTTTTCGAAATTCTTTTCAAGTGCAGCGGCAAGGTCCACGCCGGTTTGATTGGCCAGGGCCATCAGTACCCAAAGTATATCGGCCATTTCATCTTCAATGTTTTTATTCTTGTCGGATTCTTTATAAGACTGGTCGCCGTATTTACGCACCATGATGCGGCTGAGTTCACCCACTTCTTCCATAAGGATACCGAGGTTGGTGAGCTCTGAAAAATAGCGGACGCCCGTGGTTTTTATCCAGCGGTCTACGGCAGATTGTGCTACTTGTATAGTCATGTGTTTAATTTATTTATCGAGACAATTTAGGGAACACGAATTTTTTGGAACACGAATTTTTAGACACGAATTACACGAATTGATTTTAAACAAGGCTGGATTTTTTTAAGGCAATGAAACAGGTGAACATGAATTTTTGAAACTAATTACAAGAATTGGGTTTTAACAATCAAATGCACGCATTATGAGAAAACCCTTTATTCATATACAATTTTATTACTGAGACAGGATTTTACAAATTTAATTTATGTAATTCGGGTTGTTAATGCATGACTACCTTACTCCCTGTTTTTTGTATCCATCACTATCGTTACAGGCCCATCATTCAACAATTCCACTTTCATGTCGGCCCCAAAGGTTCCGGTAAAAATCTGTTTGCCCAGGTCTTTTTCCAGTTGTGCGATCATTTTTTCATACATCGGTATGGCTATGTCTGGTTTACTTGCTTTTATATAAGAAGGCCGGTTTCCTTTTTTGGTGGATGCCTGGAGCGTGAACTGGCTTACCAGCAGTATATCGCCATTACAGTCTTTAACAGAAATATTGGGCACTTTGTTTTCATCGTCAAAGATGCGGAGGTTAACAATTTTGGCGCTCAGCCATTCAATATCGCTTTGTTCATCGGCATCTTCAATACCTGCTAAAACCAGTAGGCCACTTTGTATGGAGGATGTTATTTTCTCCTCAATGACCACACTGGCCCTGCTTACCCGTTGAATGACCGCTCTCATGATCGCTGAATGTTTTTATCTGCATCAAGAATAATTTCTATCAGTTCTTCATTATCCCTTTTAATGCTTTCAAGCACCCGGGTGTATGGGATCGAGTGGTGCCAGCCACGGGCATCGCTTTTAAAAAAACTGAATGTTTCAACTGGGAGGGGCCAGCAAAATGTTCGCCCCGGCACCTGGCCGTTTTTATTTATAATGCCGGTATAAAATTTTTTTTCGTTCATGGTCAACTTATTTACTGAGGGCTTCTATACATTCTTCCCTTAGCTGCCAGAGCTCCTGGAACCCGAAAGATAAGGCCGCATTTTGAACTAACCAGTTTTGCAGGTAGTTTTTATGCCAGGCTGTTTTAAAATCGGCAGCCTGCCCCGGTTCAATCGTAATCTCTTCCAGCAGGTCGTTTTTAAAATCATCGCCTTTTGAATGCAGCGTGGTACAATCAATGATCTCTCCGCAGTATTTTAAATAACAATGCGCTTCGGGAATATGATCGAGCCCATGCCGCTTTAAAACCGGGTTTACCTTAGGCGTGTTATAGCCATTCATCCTGTATACGCCGATCACGAGTTCGATTCCGTCAAAACTGTTTTCAATAGCCAGCTGCTTCAGTGCCGCATGTTTGCTGCTGCAGGTACCACATTGCTCATGAAAGATAGCCAGCAGGTTTCCTTTTTCCCTGTTTCTGCGGTAAGGGATACGGCGTACAAAACCGCAAGCAAGGCTGAAGCTGGCTGCACCTGCCCCTCTGAACGCATCACTAAGCGGGCCCCTGGCATGTATGGTAAAATTGGTCTCCATTTTGATATTTTGAGAGGGTATAGGGGTTTTTCTAATTTCTATCAAAAATATATCAAATTAAAAAATATTTTCTTTCCACAAAAAGTGCAAAACTCACCAAACCCAATAGGAATTAGAGATTTCAAATTTTACACATCATTTTTCCACAACTGTTGATATTTAGAACTGGTTTTGTTGGGTTACAACAGATATTTTCGTTCTCCCTCTGAAGTTTTCGGGACAGAAATTGCACAGGGATCATCTTTTAACCTTACTAACTTTTAAATATACAATTGTCTATGCCAACCAAGAAGCAATCTGCGAAAGCGCTGCAGTTTACCCGTCAATTTACGAAAGACGGCGTAAGTCCTTACGAAATGTTCGAGTACGACTACCGTACCTCCGTGATCAAGAACCCAACAGGCGAAACAGTTTTTTTAATGGAGAACGTGGAAGTACCCAGGCAGTGGAGCCAGATTGCAACAGATATTTTGGCACAAAAATATTTCCGCAAGGCCGGCGTACCCCAGCCCGATGGCAGCACGGGCCGCGAAACCAGCGCCAAACAGGTGGCACACCGCATGGCACATTGCTGGCGTGTTTGGGGCGAACGGTACGATTATTTTGCCAGCGAAGCAGACGCACAGATTTTTTACGATGAACTGGTGTTCAGTATCCTCAACCAGGCTTGCGTACCTAACAGTCCGCAGTGGTTCAACACCGGCCTTTTTGAAGTATATGGCATTAGTGGAAAACCACAGGGCCATTATTTTGTAGATGCCAAAGATGGTATGCTCAAAAAATCCACTTCGGCATACGAACGCCCGCAACCACATGCCTGCTTTATTTTAAGCGTGGATGATGACCTGGTGAATGAAGGTGGCATTATGGACCTCTGGGTAAGAGAAGCCCGCATCTTCAAATACGGAAGCGGCGTGGGTACCAACTTCAGCAGCATACGCGGCGAAGGCGAAAAACTCAGCGGCGGCGGCACTTCCAGCGGCCTGATGAGTTTCTTAAAGATAGGTGACCGGGCAGCAGGCGCCATCAAGAGCGGTGGTACCACCCGCCGTGCAGCTAAAATGGTTTGCCTGGACCTCGACCACCCCGAAATTGAAAAATTTGTAAACTGGAAAGTTGAAGAAGAAAATAAAGTAGCTGCCCTAATTGCCGCCGGTTATCCCAGCGATTACGAAGGTGAAGCCTACCGCACCGTAAGCGGACAAAACAGCAATAACTCTGTACGCATACCCAACAGTTTCTTTAAAGCGCTCGACGAAAATGGCGACTGGGATCTGAAAGCCCGCAGCGATGGACGCACTATGAAAAGCGTTAAAGCGCAGGACCTCTGGAAGCAGATCAATTATGCCGCCTGGCGCTGTGCCGACCCCGGTACACAATACGATACCACTATCAACGAATGGCATACCTGCCCCGAAGGCGGTCCCATCCGCGCCAGCAACCCCTGCAGCGAATACATGTTTCTCGACAACACCGCCTGCAACCTGGCCAGTGTGAACCTGCGCAAATTCTTTAACGAAGACGATAATAGTTTTGATGTAAATGGTTTTGAACATACCTGTCGCCTGTGGACCGTGGTGCTCGAAATATCAGTGCTGATGGCTCAATTTCCGAGTAAGGAGGTGGCCCAGTTAAGTTACGATTACCGCACACTGGGCCTGGGATATGCCAACCTCGGCAGCATGCTGATGGTAAGCGGTATTGCTTACGACAGCGAAGAGGCCCGCGGCATTGCAGGCGCCATCACCGCAATTATGACCGGTACGGCTTATGCCACTTCTGCAGAAATGGCCGGCTTCCTGGGGGCATTTGCTAAATACGAACTCAACAAACCGCATATGCTGCGTGTAATGCGCAATCACCGGGCAGCTGCCTACGATGCCATGGAAGCCTACGAAGGCCTCGAAATAAAACCACATGGTATCAATGCAAAATATTGTCCCGATTATTTATTGAGCGCAGCCACCAAGGCATGGGACAGCGCTGTACAGCTGGGCGAAAAATTCGGCTACCGCAATGCACAAACAACCGTAATTGCACCCACCGGCACCATTGGCCTGGTAATGGATTGCGATACCACCGGTGTGGAACCCGATTTTGCGCTGGTGAAATTTAAAAAACTCAGCGGCGGTGGTTATTTCAAGATCATCAACCAGAGCGTACCGCAGGCATTGCGCAATTTGAAATACAGTGAAAAACAAATTGAAGAAATTGTAAATTATGCAAAAGGGCACGCTACTTTAAAAGGCGCTCCCTATATTAATGAGCAATCGCTGGGCGAAAAAGGATTTTTGCCCGTGGAACTCGAAAAGCTCAATGCAGCCATGGCCACGGCCTTTGAAATTGGTTTTGTATTTAATGTATATACACTGGGTGAACCCTGCCTCGAAAGGCTTGGTTTTAAACCCGAACAGTACAACGATTTTGGCTGGAACCTGCTGGAAGCACTTGGCTTCAGCGATGAACAAATTGAAGCCGCCAACACCTATATATGCGGCACTATGACGGTGGAAGGCGCGCCCTACCTTAAAGACGAACACCTGCCGGTGTTTGACTGTGCCAACAAATGCGGCCCCAGCGGCGAACGTTACATACATGCACATGGCCACATCCGCATGATGGCTGCTGCACAGCCTTTCTTAAGCGGTGCCATTAGCAAAACCATTAACCTGCCAAACGAAGCCGTATTAGAAGAAATTGCCGATGCCTACCGCCTGAGCTGGGAACTGGGTTTGAAAGCCTGTGCACTTTACCGCGACGGCAGCAAGCTGAGCCAGCCGCTGAGCAATAAAAGTGATAAGAAGAAAAAAGAGGAAGATAAAACGACAACGGACGATGGTCAACTGGCTACCGAAGCGGAAAATGCCTCGCAGCATTCAATAGTTGATATGGCAAAGCTTACCATTGAAGACCTGCTCGATGAAATGAACAAGCGGGTGCAGAACAGCGCCGACACTTCATTAAAACGCCAGTTGGCCATGATCGTAGAGCGCCGTTCTTTACCGGCCAAGCGCCGCGGCTTTACACAAAAAGCCAAGATCAACGGGCAGGCACTTTTCCTGCGTACCGGCGAATACAACGATGGCACACTGGGTGAAATTTTTATAGACATGGCCAAGGAAGGCGCCACCATGCGCAGTATGCTCAACTGTTTTGCCATTGCGGTAAGCATTGGCCTGCAGTACGGCGTGCCGCTGGAAGAATACGTGGAAAAATTTGTGTTCACCCGCTTTGAACCGGCCGGTATGGTAGACCACCCGAATATTAAGACCACCACCAGCATCATTGACTTTATGTTCCGTGCGCTCGCTTACGAATATTTGGGCCGCACCGATCTGGTGCATGTGCTCGACAAGCCCGAAATTAAAAACCTGGGCAATGAAGAATGGGACCTCGACAGCCCCACCATTGGCGAGCGCAAACCTGAACTGAGCGAAGTGCGGGTGGTAACTGCGCAGCCTGCCAAAGCAGCTGCGCCCAAATCTGCCTATACCTACGATGCGGTAAGCGCTGCCAACAAAAGCATGCAGGGCGATGCCCCGGCCTGTAATGTATGCGGCCATATAACCGTGCGCAGCGGAACCTGTTATAAATGTTTAAACTGCGGCAACAGTTTAGGTTGCAGTTAAGGAATTTCACACAACGAAACAAAGAAGGCAACGGAAACAACGCAGGGCTGTATAAAACATAAAATAAATTACAATAAGAAGAGGGGGCTCAACTTGTTAGTAAATCAAGACCACCGGCTGCGAGGCTGGTGGTTTTTTTATTTCACACCTGCAAACAAAAAACTAAGTAGTAAGTCTATGCTGCTGGCCCGCTTGTCAGTAGACAAGGCGGGGGCGTCTCAGGGGTCGGGGTATGGGTACCTGCGATGGCGAAATAAAATGGTTCGTGAGACACGAACCAAGGCGGAGATTAACCTTTGTGGATTTAAAGACCATTGAGACAGGTGTGACTGCAAAAAGCAGTCACACCTGTCGATAAAGTCGCAAACCATAAAATTTTTTCCACTACTCCCAGCTTCCCGCCTCCAGTGCGCTGGCCGTTGTTGTGTGTTATTCACCAAAAACTCATGCCTGTTAAAAATTTTAATTTTACTGCATCTGGTAGGTATGCTTTGCCTCCATCTGTCAAAACATTCAAAAACCGGTTGTCTGTCGCTTTCTTTCATTTAAATTGCAGCAAAGAAATTGAATGAAAAAGATCTTCAGCTTAATTTATAGCTGCTTATTTATTTTTCAGCCGGCCATTAAAGCACAGCCTTTTGCAGCATGGTCAAAAACCGAGTTGAAATTAAATAACGGGCTGGTGGAGCGGATCATAAAATTGCCGGCTGGCAATGGCGGGTTTGTTACTGCATCTTACAAACCTGTTACAGGTGAATTCTGGTACTTCGATACAAGCAATACTGATTTCCAGTTTGAAGCCAATAGCAAACTGTATAGCGGAAAAGGAAATTGGTCATTAAAGAATATAAATAGACATACAGATACAAACCAGGGCGAGGGAGCAGCCGTAACATTGTTAAGCGCCGATAAAAAGATAGAACTTACTCTACAATTTTTAATGTATCCCGGCCTGCCCCTTATCCGGAAAAATTTAGTGATCAAAAACCTCAGCAGGCAAACCATACAACTGGAATCTGTTGATGTAGAAAAGTTTGAAGTGGTGGAATACTGGCCCACCACTTTTAGCTGGATATTTCACGATTATGGCCGCCGCAAATCTATCGGTTCTTACAATGGCAATATGCAAGATGCACTCATTAATATTTATGATAATAACTGGCAACAGGGCCTTGTTATTGGCAATGAGGCAGCCGGTGTATTAAAACATACGGCTGTTTATTGGCAGGAGCAGGCTGTTTCGTCGGGGCTCACTCATAAAGATGCCAGGTTTCCATTCAGGAAATATATTAAGCCGGGCGAAAGTTTTACAACCCCGCAGGTATTCACCATTGTTTACAATAACAGCAAGGACCCCGACGAAATACTGAACACAGCCGTACCCGATTTTATAAGAAAACATATGGGCATCCGTCTTTCAGCACTAACGCAAAAGCCCACCTTTGTATATAATACCTGGGTGCCGTTTTACCGGGATATTAATGAAAAGCTGGTGATGGAACTGGCAAGGGCGGCCGCTGCGGCGGGTATGAAAGAATTTATTATTGATGATGGTTGGCAAAAAGATTATGGAGATTGGGAAATAGATTCTGCCAAATTCCCCCATGGGTTAAAGCCTGTTTTTGATCATATAAAATCCCTGGGCATGAAACCGGGCCTTTGGGTAAGCGTTGGCAGCGCCACACCAAACAGTAAAGTTTTTAAAGAACATCCTGAATGGTTTGTAAAAGCTTCAGATGGAGATTTTTCAAACCTGCATCAGCCCATCGCATCCTTTAATGCCCGTTCTGCCTGCTTCAGCACCGGCTGGAAAGATTACATTAAAAACATCCTGCTAAAACTGGCGGTTGATTACGGGTTAGAATATTTGAAACTTGATTTTGCAGTGGTAACCAGCCCTTACCGATTTGATCATAAAATATCAGGCTGTTATTCCAAAACGCACCCATTGCATAAGGACCATCCTGAATCATTTTATGTAAATTATGAAAGAGTATGGCAGCTGTTTGATGAACTGCATGCTGCCAAACCCAATCTTTTTATTGATTGTACATTTGAAACCATGGGTGGCCTGCAGTTGATTGATTATGCCATGCTTAAACATGCCGAGGGAAACTGGCTTTCAAACTTTGCAGGCCCTGAAGAAAAAGTTGATTTGCGTATAAGGAATATGGCCTGGTGGCGTTCGCCTGCCATACCTGCCACTGCATTGGTTATTGGTAACCCCGAAATGCAGGACACAGCCTGGGACCTGCATGTAAAATCAATGGCTGGGGCTTTACCGATTATCCTCGGCGACCCCAGGAAACTGACAGATACGGCTATTAAAAAATACCGGCAGTTTGCTGACTTTTTGCAACAGATGGAAAATAAGTACGGCATCATGAATTTCCGGCAGGACCTTGCAGGTTTTGAAGAACCAGCAGAAGGGAACTGGGATGGGTTTCAACGCATCAATACCGAAACTAAAACAGGGGGCATCGTTGGCATATTCAGGCATGGGGCTGTTGAAACGAAACGGGTTGTTACAATAAATTACCTGCTACCCGGTAAATTGTACAAGGTAAAACGGATCGATGGGAGCATCATTGCATCATTAACCGGCAATGATTTAAAAACAAAAGGATTTGAAGTGGGTTTAAACAAGCTATACGATGGGGAACTGTTTGAGGTTAGCAGTGAATAGGATATTTGGTGCGATCTTTTACGCCAGTTGCTGATCGCTCCCCTTTCGCAGGTGGTTGATGTGTTTTTTCAGCGCCCAAAGAGGTGGAAAAAATTCTTTAGCCTCCTTTAGTTTTTGCAACTTTTCGCCTGTTCGTGCTGACTTTTCTTATATGTTATATGCCGATGACGGCCTGGTTTCATTAACTTTAACGCTAAAAACGAAAAGTCATGCCGACTAAAATTATCCTATTTGCACTTGCACTATTTTTCAGCCCGTTGGTTTTTTCACAGTTAAATGAAGATGAATCAGTTCAGGTGCCGCCAGATTTTGGGAAAGCCGGAGAAATACTGGTAGTGAACGTGAACAGCCCGATGCTTACCGATAAAAAAAATGATAAACTCTTAGAAACTGCAGAAGAAGTTTTTGGAAAAAATTATACCGGCAAAATAACCATATACGATAAAAAACCCGGCAGTTACGCCGATACCTCCAAATACCGTTATATGTTTGTGGTATTTGTAGAATACAGTCCGGCCACCACTATTGGCAGAGACAGGTTTCCGGCCAGCACTGATTATTCTTTTGGCGTAATTGATATGGTAACCCAAAAAACTTACAGGCAATTACGGTTTGGCGCTTACAAAAAACTCATGGGACTCTATGTAAAAAAACTGGAGGCTATGCGCAAAAAAAATAGTGGATGATAAATTTCGCCACCGATGATTATTGTTTCCCTTTTCAATCATTGATTACGCCCCTTCCATTCCAGCGGCGTCATCCCGGTATCCTGTTTAAATACCCTGGCAAAATAACCCGGCATCGTTATAGCCGCAGTCAAGGGCTACAGAGGCGATGCTCGTGGTGGGGTTGGTCAATAATTCCTTTGCCTTGTTAATACGTAAGATGCGGATGAACTTATTGGGCGAACAGCCGGTAAGCGCTTCCAGTTTGCGGTGCAGTTGCGAGTGGCTCATAAATACCAGTTTGCACAATTGCTCCACGCTGAAATCGTAATTGATGAAGTTGGCCTCCACAATTTCCCTTACTTTTTTTACAAAAGCATGCTCAGCTTTATCTGCTGCAGCGGTTTCGGCTTCAGGGTTTAAAACTGTTTCTCCATTTCCTGCAATGCCGATCTGTTTGCTGTAATACTGCTGCAGGTTTTTACGGAGTTCCAGCAGTTTTTTTATGCGGAGCAATAGTTCTTCTTTATGAAAAGGTTTTTCCAGGTATACATCGGCGCCTTTTTCAATACCTTCCAGTTTGCTTTGTATATCGGCTTTAGCCGTAAGCATAATGATGGGTATATGGCTGGTGCGCTCATCCTTCCGCAGTTTAAGGCACATTTCAAAGCCATCCACAAAGGGCATCATCACATCGGTGATGATGAGGTCGGGAACCTGGCTTACAGCAATATCGAAACCCTCACGGCCATCTTTACCAACACTTAGTTTATAATCGGGCAAACAACTGGCGGTATAAGCTACCACATCTGCATTGTCTTCCACTAACAAAACCAGGGGCAGCCCGTTGCCATAATTTAATTCGCCTGTTGCATAATGCAGGGGCGTTTTTGTTGTATTCGTTCCGTTGTCTTTATAGACTGCCGGAAGAATAATGGGTTTTTCCTCTGCTGTGATTGACTTTGTTAAAAGTATACTGATGATGAATTCTGTTCCTTTTACCGCACCCACCGGCGGACTTTTAACTGCGATACTTCCATTCATGAGCTTTACCAATTCCTTTGTAAGGGCAAGCCCAATGCCTGTACCGCCGGTTTTACGGGTATGGCTGTTGTCTAATTGATAAAACCGTTCGAATATATGCTGCTGCTGGTTTTCTGGTATGCCAATACCGGTATCTTTTACCCTTAATGTTAACATGGTATTGCTGGTATTTGCAATGGGCTCCTGCGAAACACTTACATACACATTGCCCTGCGCTGCTGTAAATTTTAATGCATTGGAAAATAAATTGGTGATGATCTGCCTTATTTTTTCTGCATCAAAAGCAACGATCAATTCATCGATATCTGACAAAAAGTGAAATTGCTTTTGCTGGCTGGATGCCAGCGATTGAAACGATTCTACAATATACCGGAGGAAGGTGATGATATCGCCATTGATATGGTGCAACTGCATTTTACCATCTTCCAATTTTGATAAGTCAAGCATTTCGTTCACCAGGTTCAGTAAATTTTCGCCATTGCGTACGATCATATCCACGCCTGTATGCAGGTGTTTTTCGGGATTGTTTTTTACCTGGTTGGCCATCCCTAAAATAACGGTAAGCGGTGTTCTGAATTCATGGGTGATATTTGCGTAGAGTTGCGTTTTTATGATATCGAGTTCTTTTATTCTCCTGGCTTCCTGCTGTTCAAAATTTAATTGAGATTGCAGTTTGGCCTTGTTTACTTTAAATTTAAAATAGGCCCTCACCCCAAACCCCAGCAGAAATGCATACAGCAGGTAAGCCCACCAGGTAAACCACCAGGGCGGCAGTACCTTTATTTTAAGTTCCGCAATCTTATTGCCCCACATGCCCTGGCTATTACTGCCCTGAACTTTAAAAACATATTTCCCCGGCGGAAGGTGAAGGTAGGTGGCAGAACGCCTTGTGCCGGCCTCCACCCAATCTTTATCGATGCCAATTAACTGGTACCTGTACCGGTTCTGTTCGGGTGCAGTAAAATCAAGCGAAGAAAATTCAAGGGTTAATATGTCCTGCAAATGATTTAAAGAAATAGATGCTGTTTGCTCGATCATATGCTGCAAAACACCTGTATTGTCGTTGGGTAATACTGCTTTGTTGCCTACCAGGATATTCGTAATATAAACCGGGGCGGTAAATTCGTTTTTCAATATGGCCGCCGGGTTAAAAATATTCAGCCCGTTTACACCGCCAAAGGCAAGGTTGCCATTTGAAAGTTTTGCATAGGCGCCGGTATTGAATTCGTCGTCCTGCAATCCTGCAGATTTTGTGAAATTTCTAAAATTAAATATTGTGTCATGTGTGTTTGCTGTGGCGGTCATGCAAAAGATACCCTTATTGGTACTGCCCCAAATATTGCCTGCTTTATCCGTAAGTATCCCATACACAACATCGTCTGGCAATCCATCTTTTGTGGTGAGGTGAAAAAAATCACCGGTTTTTTTATCAAGCCTGTTTAGGCCACCCCCCTTGGTGGCGATCCATAAATATTTTTCAGGTGCAGCGGGGTCGGGCAAAAAACAGGAAACATGATTATAATTCAAAGAATTTCGGGAGTTGTTGTTATTGTAATACCAGGTTACCTGCGGTTGCCTTTTACCGGCATCGCTGAATGCCAGTTTTGCAAAACCTTCGGCCGTACCCATCCAAAATACGTCCTGCTCATCCTGGAAAAGTGCCGTACAAATTGTTTTTGAAGGCAGAGGTTTTGCGGCATTGGTATTTATGGTAAAACTATCCAGCATATCTGTAGCAGTATTCATGCGGTAAAATAAACCACCCAGGCCCGGAAACAATATATTGCCTTTACTGTCTTCCAGCATAGGGTGCTTATCGCCCTGGCCTTCATAAAAATTAATTTGCGGGTATGATAATAATTTGCCCGATGCGGGATTGTATTTAATATACCCCTTATTATCGCTTTTTATCCAGTAATCGCCTGTTTTTGAAATAATGAAATTGTCTATTTGTGTAAGCAGGGGAATGTTACTGAATGGTTTGGCAACCGTAACATCGTTTGTTATTCTTCGCCAGCCGTATGCATAGTCTCCTAAAAAAATATCGTTTTCGTCTGCAGGAACAATAAAGCGTACACTATAACCGAGAAGCTGAGTCTTAAACTTGCTGCTTGTATTATTATACTTGCGCAAACCATATCCTACAGTTCCTGTCCATAAAATGCCCGACCGGTCAATTATAAAAGGATAACAGATCCTTATAGTGGTATCAACCGGCAATGGTTCGTTCCAATTTGGGGAGCCCCCTTTTTCCCATTTGCTGATATGGTAAAATGATAACTCCCGATGATGGTTGTCCCATAAAGCGCTGTTAGGATCAAAGATGATGTTGCCTTCGGGCATCTGCGTGTTGTTAAACAGGGGCCGCACTTCTTTTCCATCCCACAAAAACAGATTCTTGTTAATGAAAATACTTTTATCCGTGTTAAGGTAACCGTTGTTGTAGAGCTTTCCATTTTCCAATAGCAGGAACCTGTTTTTCAAGGGGTCAAACTGGTACACCGTTCCATCCATTCCCCCTATCCAAACAGTACCGTTTTTATCTTTGCCCATACCATATACCTGTGTGTTATTGGGTAACGAGCGTTTAGTTATAGCAGGGACTGCAGCTTTTGTAAAAAAGTCGCCGCTAAGTGTAACCCTGTTTATACCAGCGCCTTCGGCCGCAATGAGCATACTGCCGTCGGGCATTTCTTCTATTGCTTTTATCTCATTGCCAGAAAGGCTGGTTTCATCGGCGGGGTTATGTGCAATTCGGTAAAAATCACCGCTTTTTTTATCATAAATATTTAACCCGGCGTTTTCTGTACCGGCCCATATTCTTCCTTTGCTGTCTTCAAACAATTCAATAATGGTATTGCTGCTGAGGGAATGGTTATTATAGGGATCGTTTGTAAATATCTTAAAACTGTAGCCATCATACCGGTTTAAGCCATTTTTAGTGGCTACCCAAATGAAGCCCTCTTTGTCCTGCAGCATGTCAAAAACCATTCCTTGCGATAATCCCTGGGCCGTAGAAATCGTTTCGTAGTTTTTTTGAGTAAAACCTGCCGTAGCCGGAATCCAAAAACTGATGGTAAGCAGCAATTTAATATAGTTGGACATTTTGGGCATGCGGTATAAAGTTAAGAGGAAGAACCTGTTTTTCAGGTTGCCTGCCAAAACAAAATAGCCCTGTTTTTCACAGAATGACGAATTTGTCCCACAAATGCACAATTTGTCCTGTTAAATGCTGAAAACCTGCAGTTTATTGGTTGATTTCTGTTTATAAAAAATCCGTTTTGAATAGAGCTTTGTATCGAGCTAAAACTGAAGCCACCATTATTCATTAACCAATAAATCAATCTAAAAAATGAAACAGATTTTCAAGGCAAGGTTCAACCCCTTTTTCCTTTTTTGTATGCTGCTGCCAATTTTTGGCATGGCCCAAAACAAAAATGTGATTTCTACCAACCGGGTATTTCCAAAAATGGATAAAGTAATGGAATTTGAAACGGCACTGGCTGCACATGCAAAAAAATATCACAGCGGTGATGTTCATTGGAGGGTATTCGCTATTCAATCAGGCCCGGATTTTGGCGGCTACCATATTACAGAAGGCCCTAAAACCTGGGATTCAGAAGATACAAGAGGAGATATAAGCCCTGAACACCAGGCGGACTGGAATAAAAATATAGCCATACATTTAACCAACAGGCAGTCGGGTGGTTATTCCGTTTACCAGGATTCATTAAGTACAGTGGCTTTAGGCGATTTTTCAGACAAAATAAATATTTCGCATGTATATCCCAAAGTGGGCAAGGGCGGTACCGTGTGGAATATGATAAAGAAATTGAAAAAAGTCTGGATTGCCGCAGGTATTACAAATGCCGTTTATACCGCCAGTTCTTCCGGTAAGGAACAATATACAATCGTTACAAGGTATAAGCAGGGTTTAAAAGAAAAGGATGCCAGCTTCCGCAAACCATTTAGAGAGTTTTATGAGTCAGTATACGGCGAAGGCTCCTGGGCCCAATACTTGAAAGATGCAGCCGAATTTGTAGATGAAAACTGGAGCGAATTGCTTTTTATGCGCAAGGACCTTAGCTCAAAATAAATTTTAACAGAATTTAAAATAAAATTTCACGCAATCCCGATAGCTATCGGGATTGTGTGAAATTGGTTTAAGGGTTAATAATATCGATAAAAATGAAACATTCAACTTTAATGCAAATAATGCTGATTTTTTTGCTGGCAATCAGCAGCTATACTGTAGCTGGTCAGCAAGTACAACCGGCAAAAAGCTTAACCGAACCGCCAAACAGCAACAGGCTTTCCTTTAACCATTTAGCCTTGTCTGTAAAAAACCTGGACGAGTCGGCTGAATTTTATAAAACGGTTTTAGGGCTGGCAGAAATTACCAACAAAACTAAAATTGAAGGCATTCGCTGGTTTTCTTTTGGCGAAGGAAAAGAGCTGCACCTTGTTTCCATTATCAACACACCTGTTGTTACCAATAAAGCCGTACACATGGCATTAGCTGCTACTAATTTTTCTGCATTCATCGATACACTTAAGGCAAAAAACATTGCCTACTCCGACTGGCCCGGAACGCTCAATAAAATTACCGTGAGGGCAGACGGCATTCAGCAAATATATTTCCAGGACCCAAATGGATATTGGATTGAAATAAACAGCGTGAATTAAAAAATATTAAAACGATGGCAAATTCAACCACGTTAGGATTGCCCGGCGGCATCCAAATACCCTCATTGTCTGAAAACAGTTTTCTCCGGTATTTCAATTTTATTGCCTTGTATTTTGCACAAGGCGTTCCCGAAGGCATGCTCACATTTGGCATACCGGCCTGGATGGCCATGAACGGTAAATCGCCGGGAGAAATCGCCGGCTTCGCAGTGGTAACCGTTTTACCCTGGAGTTTTAAATTTATTGTAGCACCCATGATGGACCGCTACACCTGGCTAAGTATGGGACGAAAAAGGCCCTGGATATTGCTGGGGCAAATTGGCCTGGTACTCAGTTGTATTTATATGGCCTACACGCCCGATCCGTTAAATAACCTGAACCAGTTGATGATTGCGGGCTTTATGGTTTCATTTTTTGGGGCCTTTCAGGATGTGGCCACCGATGGCATGGCGGTGGATATTATTCCAAACGAACAGCAACCCAAAGCCAATGGGCTGATGTGGGGATCAAAAATAGTTGGCATGTCGGTTTCATTGGCAGTTGGCAGCTGGCTGCTGAACAAATATGGTTTTGCCTCTGCCATGTGGATGCTGGCTATTGTTATCGGCATCATTATGCTGGCACCGTTATTTTTAAGGGAGCGGCCCGGCGAAAAAATGACACCGTGGACAAAAGGCCAGGCATCGCCACTCACCCAAAAATTACAACTTAACAACTGGCGCCAGATTTTTAAATCCTTATACAGGGTATTTAGTCTGAAAAATTCGCTGCTCATTGCATGCACCTTATTTCTAAGCTCAGGCAGCTATAAATATATTTCTACTTTGCTGCCCATATTTACCGTAAAGGAATTGGGCTGGACAAATTTGGAATACTCCCAACAATTTGCCATGGCAAAACTTATCGGTGGCATTGCGGGTATGCTTATTGGCGGTTTTTTGATCGACAGGTTTGGCAAAAAACGTATGCTGAATATTTACTTTATTGCATCGGCCTTGTTCATTACTATTTTGGCTTTTTCGAAAACATATTGGAGCGACAAAAGTTTTATTTATGCATTTATGGTCGCTTATAACCTGCTGTACACTTTTTCCTGTATCGCCATTTTTGCTATTGCCATGCAATGCTGCTGGAAAAAAGTATCGGCCAGCCAGTTTACCTTGTACATGACCATTGGCAACCTGGGCCAAATGCTATTTGCAGCCATGATCGGCCCCATCAAATCAAACTTTAACTGGCAGATTACCTTGTTCGCATTTGCCCTGTTTATTCTGCTCACATTTTTAATGCTGCAATTTGCCAATATTGATAAGCAAATAGAAAAAGTGTCTGTATTGGAAAAAAATGATGCAGGGAGTTGAATGAATGCCGGCAGTTTCTTAAAATAAAAAAGCTGGCAGCTGAAGGAGAAAAATTCTAAAGACAGAACCAGGGCTTTTTAAAAATTCTATTTCCTATTTAATATTAAATCAATTTAAAAAAATGTATTAACTCAGATCAATTTTTGCTGTTATGCTTATTACGTTAAAAATACTTTGATTGTGCTAAGTCCTTATATAAAAGAATGACAAACCACGAATTTCCGGCAATCATATCATTGGCTTTTTGTTTGATAGTGTGTATAGGGGAAAAATATTTTTTTTGTATGAGCACCGTCTTTATTCGTACAGATTCCAGTAAGTTTAGCGTCATGTGAAGACCCGCTTGCCATGATTTATCATTACATGATCTGTATTTAAAATAAAAAAGCCCTTTCGGGCTTTCTTTCTTCATGCTGCAAAATATGGCTTCAGTGGTAAGCCGCTTAGGTTATGCAACGGCTTTTAGTAAGTTTAAAAAAAATAGCCTTTTTCATGGGTTCCGGAACAATTTGTTTTGTCAGGATTGTTGGACGGTTTCATAAAGTAAGAAAAAGGCTATGTGTGCTTTCTTAAGGATACAGGACCGGTTTTTTTTTGGACCTTGGATTTTGATTGTTGGATAATGGTCTTTTCTCTTTTAGATCTCTTATTGACAGGTCAAAACTATGAACAGAATGCCTGCATCTCCATGCGGTTTCGGTATAAGGGCTTATATTTCCGGTAAAACCGGTTTTTTAGCGGATGGAATTATTTAGAGGCGGGTTTTAGGCATGAAGTGAACAGCCATTAACAGTATTAGCTGTTTTTTGTACATTTGAATCTGCTATCTCACAGCCCTGTAAAATTCTGGCCAAAAACATCAGTACCAGCTGGAAAATTTCGTCTTTATTTAATAAGAAAAATTGTTTACCGGCATCTGTATACCTTTTGCAAACCTGTGGAGTTCAGCAACCACATAAAAAAACGGGGCTTTTAAGCCAACTATCAAAGATTACTAAAACTACGCATCATGAAAAAGAACCTGGCAGAATTTATCGGCACGTTTTGGCTTGTACTGGGCGGTTGCGGCAGCGCTGTATTGGCTGCATCCTTCCCAAATGTGGGAATCGGGTTAACAGGGGTTTCCATCGCATTCGGCCTTACGGTACTGACCATTGCTTATTCTTTTGGCCATATTTCCGGGGCCCATTTAAACCCAGCAGTAACCATTGGTCTTTGGATGGGAGGAAGAATTTCATCAAAGGATATCCTGCCTTATATCATTTCTCAGGTTGCCGGCGCCATTGCAGCAGCAGGCATTCTGTATATCATAACAACCGGTAACGGCAACGCTATTGGCGATTTTGCTGCAAATGGTTATGGAGAACATTCGCCCGGAAAGTATGGAATTACGGCCGCCATCGTCACCGAATTTGTAATGACCTTTCTATTCCTGCTTATCATATTGGGCGCTACAGACGAAAGGGCACCAAAAGGTTTTGCCGGTATTGCCATAGGACTTGCTCTTACGCTCATCCATCTTATCTCTATTCCAGTAACCAATACATCTGTTAACCCGGCCAGGAGTATCAGCCAGGCAATTTTTGTAGGCGACTGGGCCTTGTCGCAGTTATGGCTGTTTATTCTGATCCCGGTGGCCGGTGCTGCCGCTGCCGGCATCGTACATAAGTATTTTAAGGGCGACTGATCAATAAAGTAAGCATTAAATGCCGTTTAATTATCTTTCTTACCCAGCATCCCTGCATTTCCGGGGATGTTTTTTTTGGAGGGGTACAAGTAATCCATGTTGGCAGCAGGCTGCACAAATAAGCCTATCTTGGGCCATAACCATCAATATGCCCTTTTCATTCGATGTTCTTATTAATAGTTATCTTAATGACAATATTGGGATTGATTCGAATTTTTTGAACAATGAACTTTGTCTCGGACTGAGCAATAACATCCTCCATCTGCAGCAGGAAGGCAAAATGCAGCCCGCCGGAATTGGAAACAGACTCGTAAAGGAGCAGCAGCAAATGCGGGGCGATACTATTTACTGGATGGATAAAAAACATGACAATATTTTTGAACAGGAATTTCTGCAGCAGGTAGATGTTTTTATTGAATACCTGAACCGCACTTGCTATACCGGTATCAACGGGTACGAATTTCATTATGCGGTTTATGAACAGGGCCGGGGATATAAAAGGCACAAAGACCAGTTCAGGAACGACAGCAACCGCAAATATTCGCTCGTCAATTACCTTAACCAAAGCTGGCTGGAAGAAGATGGTGGCCAACTCCTGGTTTATCAAAACGAAACTGTTCAAAAAATTTTACCACGGGCACAAACCGCTGTCTTTTTTAAAAGCGATGAACTGGAACATGAAGTGAGCGCCTCGGGCCGCAGCAGGATGAGCGTTACCGGTTGGCTAAAAAGAATATGAGGGGTACATGATGCAACAATTTCTTTGCGGCATAATCAAGAAATACGGTACATTTATATATACCAAAATTATTATGGAAAATTGTACCAGGATATGGCAGCTGATCTTCCTTTTTTTATTTTTTAATGACGCCGCAGCACAAAAATCAAAGGCAGACAGCCTGCGCAACCTGCTGGCCTTTGAAACAAAAGATTCCCTGCGGGTAAAACGGATGTGGCAACTGGCCAGCGAGGTTAAAAACTATGATCCCGAGGAAGCGCTCCGCATAGCACAAAGAGCATTATACCTGGCAAGGGAGATAAAAGATACCGAAGGCCAATCCCGTTCGCTTGGCGTTATTGCCAATACTTTTTTGAATCTGGGAAATTATTCCCGTGCACTTGAGTACAATCTCGAAAAACTGAAAATTGAGGAAGGCAGGAGCCTGCCACGCAACCTGGCAAGTGTGCTCATGAGTATTGCCATTGTATATTCAATGAATGAAGAGTATGAAAAATCGCTGCCTTATTTTCAAAAATCCGATTCCGTAATTACAACCGAAAAGGTAAGCGAGTTTTATTACCATATCAAACTCAACCGGGGCGATGTGTACGATAAGATGAACCTGCTTGACTCTGCTTTTATTTATTACAACGCCTCTCTCGGGATTGCCCGGACCATGAAGAGCATAGACTTTGAAGGCGCTTCAATGACCGGGATAGGCCATGTATACCGAAAAAAAAATCAGTTTGATTCTTCTGCGGCGTATTACCATGCAGCCATTCCAAAACTCACCGAAGCCAATGATGAAATTTTGGTTTGCGAGGCTGCATTGGGTCTTGCAAAATTGTACCGGCAGTTTGGAAAAAACGACTCTGCAGTAGTGTATGCACGCCTGTCGGACCAGGTGGCACTTAAAGCAAGTTTTATAAACGACCAGTTAAAATCGTCTGAATTACTCAGTACCCTGTTCAAAGAAACCAAAAACATAGACAGTGCCTTTTACTATGTAAATACAGTAAGGGCGCTCAATGATTCTGTAAACAGTAAAAACCGTATCAGGGAGATCCAGGCGTTGTCTATAAATGAACAGCAGCGGCAACTGCAGATAGAGGAAGAGAAACGGCTGGCTAAAAAGGAGCGCAGCCAGCAATTACAGCTTTTATTCATTGCCGTTTTTATACCCGGTTTTTTTCTCATTACACTTATGCTGAGCCGTGTAAAGATCCCGGTGCGTGTTGTGCGTTTCCTGGGGGTGCTTTCGCTCATCATTCTTTTTGAATACCTCACGTTGCTGCTGCATCCGCTGGTAAAAGAAATGACCCATCATACACCGGTATATGAAATGATCATCTTTGTATGCATTGCCATACTACTGATACCCGCCCATCACCGGATTGAACATTGGCTCATCGGTAAACTCGTACGCAACAGGGAAGGAGTTTCGCCAACCACTAAAAAAATAAGGATACAAACAAAAAGGATAAAACTAAAATAAGCTTTATCCTTTTAAGTGTTTTTTTTCCAACTTGCTCTACTAGTTGGGAGGTATTACAGGTTTAACGGTTCCCGGCACAGTGTCCATAACTTCGGGTTTGTGCAGCGTGTCCGGTGGGGTGGCTTCTTTGGTAGTTGTTTCCGGTTTTACTTCAGGCTCTTTTTTTTCTGCAGTATTACAGGCAGAAAAAAAGCCTAAACTAACAACAACCAAAAGCGCTGAAAGCCAGGAATAAATTCGGGTTTTGTTACGCATGTTTGTAAAGTTTTAGACTATAATAATACAGAAAATAAATTAAATATGAAAAAATAATAATACACATGTTTATAAAATTGTGTTAGTTTGCACAGGCTTCTTTAATAATTTCCTCAAAAAAATCTACCGTATGAGGGTACTATGCTTATTATTCATAACAACGGTATTTTCTTTTAAAAGCTTTTGCCAGAGTATTTACAAGATGCAATATGCTGTAACTGATTCTATAGATACCAAAAACTATGATGCCCTCCTTGTGTTACAGCAGGATGGAAAGGGTATTATGCGTATAAAAACTGCCGCAGATGCCGAAGGGAAATTCAACCTTTTTGAACAGAAGATCCAGGAAGACCCCGATGCCTACGAAGCAGGTATACCAGACAGTATCTTATACCTGGGGTCGGAGTTGAAACCCGTTAGGAGAGCAAGAATAAGACCCCGTGCGGTGAATGTGTTATTTGCGTTTAAAGAGGACCAGTTTCAGCCGGTAAAACTAACCACAAATGCTGGTGAAAATACTATAACAGAATTGCTGAAAGCTGACCTGGTTATGAATACAGAACTGAAAGAAAATCTATTACTGGATTATTATTCTAAATCAGATTCGATCTACATCAACCTTTTTGCCAAATTAAGCCAGCGGGCGCTTACCCCTCAGGAAAAAAGTATAAAAATGCACCTGCTGCTGGTGGCCAATACAAACGATTCGGCACTTAAAGAGGCCGCAGCCATTGATCTCAATAAAGCTGAAACACTTTTTTCGGACCTTGCAGATTTCCTGGGCATCAAATCCAACATTCATAAAGTTTACGGAAATGATTTCAGCAAATCAAATGTGCTCAAAGCAATGGATAGGCTGAGGCCAAAGCCAAACGACATCGTTATTTTTTATTATAGCGGGCATGGTTTCCGCACTAAAAATAAACCCAGCCCTTATCCCATGTTCGATCTCCGTGGAAAAAAGGGACAAAATTACCTTACCGAAAGCCTCAGTATCGACAGTATTTACAGCCTTATCAGGAAAAAGGGTGCGAGGATGAACCTGATCATTGGTGATTGCTGCAACTGGAACCCCGATATTCCATTGCCGTATGCCACAAAACCCATTCCCGAAAGCAGGGCCAGCGAGGTACCCTGGGATGAAGAAAAATGCAGGCAGTTATTTTTAAACCCGATACCCATCACTATTATGGCTGCTGCTGCCGATAAAAATCAGTTGGCTGTATCGAACCCCATCATCGGAAGTTTTTTTCTTCATCATTTTAAACAGATGCTCCAGACACAGCTGAGTACCACCAATAAAGATTATTTCAGCTGGTACCAGATACTCGACGAAACCCGCACAAATACCTACAGGCGTTCCAGAACAACTTACTGCAGCGATTACCGGGTACCGCAGAATATATGCAGGCAAACACCAAAGTTCCAGATAGAGTAATTATTTTACTTTTACCCACGCCGGCAATTTGTATTCTTTATAACCGAATGAACTGACCCAGGATTTCCAGGCGGCGGTTTTTCTCAGGTTTTGCAGCAAGGGATCGTATTTTAGAACATACCCGTAATTAAACCCGTTTTCCTGTGCTTTTTTCAACCATTCAAATGACGGCCCTTTTTTATTCTGAACGGCATAAATCCTTGCTATGCTGTACATGATCATAGCATCGCCGGGCTTTAAGCTGAGCAATTGCTGATACTGTTCCAGGGAAGCTTTGTATTTTTCCGACAATAGCTCCAGCAGCCCGTTGAGTGCAATTAGTTCTTCGTCTTTAAAAGGATCGGTTTGTTTAATTTCTTTCAGTAAGCCACGGGCCAGGTTGGTATTGCCGGAGCGCATTTTGTAATGAGCCAGTAATTTTTGATGCGTATAGCTGATCTCTTTTCTGTTATAAAGGGTATCCATATGGATCATGGCATTGCTGAAGCGGTAAATAGAATCATAATTGTTCACCAGTTTGCTGCGTACACCAGAATTGACGGGTTGCAGGTCAACAGATCGCTGGTAATGCGGGGCCGAATAAGTGGGAAGACCCTGCCAGGCATAAAGATCACCCAGCTTGTCGTTGATATCGGCCAATATTTCATCATCGGCAGCAAGTGCACTGTCGGCAAACAGCAGGTAATTGATCCCGTTTGTAAAAGGAAATGCTATATCCGTTGCTATGGTGCCTGTTTCACCTGTTTCTGATATCTCATAGCTTTCTTCGTTTGATCTGGGATGCTTATATGGAAATACAAAGGAAGGTTCTGTTTTGTCGGGTAAAATGGTCTTCAGGTCATGGCTATATTTATCCCTGTCTTCTTTCACTAAATAATATAAAAAGCGGCCGGCTTTATGATGCCAGTAACCATTGGATGGGCTTATGCCGGTAACCCTTTTATAAAATGCATCCAGTTCTTTATCGCCGGTGTAGCGGTTTTGAAGCCGGTATTGCTGTATCACGGCCTCCGCATCATCGAACCTGCCCAGTTTTTCAAACAGGTTCCATAGTTTAAAGTAAGGGCCGTGGTTATCGGGCAGCATTGCTATTAATCTGCGGTAGGCTGTTTCTGCTTCGGTATAATGATTCCATTTTTCGTACAGGCTTGCTAAAAAATAATGATCCTGTTCCCTGCCATAGGCAGCCTCTTTACTGATATCTAAAAAGCAGGATGCGTCAGGGTTCAGGCTGTCTTTATTGTAAAGGTTTTGAAGGTATTGATGCAGATCTTCCTTATCCTTAAAAGCCTCAAAGGCATAAGTAAAGATCAATTCCCCTTCCTGCCAACGCTGCTGTGCATACAATATTTTTCCGAGGTAGTGAAATACCAGTGGGTGCTGCCCATCGAGCGATATAACATGTTTAAATCTTTTTTCAGCCCCCTTTGTATCCCCCATGCGTAAAGAATACATTGCCCATGAATAATTTCCTGAAACATCATTCCTTTTTATTTTAGTGGTATCAAATTGGCAGGGCCTGGGGACTGTTGCAATTACATTAGACAAAGGGAGGACAAATTTGTAGGGCAGGTTATTGAAATGATAACCCCGTTTGCGTATATCTGCTTCAAAGAAAAAGGAATCTGCCTTTACATATTCGGTTGTTTGCATAAAAAGATAGGCAAGCCTTTCAAAAGGAAGAAAATGCCTCGAATTAAGGTCAATACTTTTACGTAAATTTTCTTCGGCCAGTAATAAGTTTTTTTGCTTTTCATACAGCTCACCTGCGTGTACATAAATATTGCTCAGCCCCGGCTGCAGTTTTACTGCATTTTCAAATGCGGATTTTGATGAGGCAAGATCTTCAAGCAGTATATTTACCAAAATGAGATTCGACCAGGGAATACTCCATGCAGGTGATAGTTTGGTGGCAGTTAAAAATTGTTCCCTCGCTTCTTTCGGCTTGTTTTTGTAAAGCAGTAAAACGCCCAGCTCATTGTAGATGTAAGCAGCTTTTGGCTCCAGCGAAAATGCCTTTTGCTGCAATGCATAAGCCTCATCAATGAGTGGTTCCGGGGCCTCTGTCATGGGTATTTTAAGCCTGAGTACCACGCCGGAAAAATAATAGTACATCACATTCAGCAGCCGGCTCATATATTCATCTTTACCGGAAAACTTCAAAGCAGTTTTTATCATGGCAGGGTACATGCCGTAACCTTCACTTTCGGGTGTATAATAACGCCTGCGCTCAAGCTCGGCTTCATCGCCGGTTAAAAAAAGGTTGATGGTATGCTGTATCCTGTTGTGGATCATCACCATCATCTTTTTTTGGAATTGCTCTTCAAGATCCTTATCATTATTGATGCTGTATTTCAGGCTGTCCGTTCCATTTAAAAGGGAGGCCGCCCTGTTAAGCCTTTTGGTTGAATTAACTTCGCCGGGCAAATGGTTTCTCTGCAATTCGTCATATTCCCGGAAAAACTTATTGTATGCATGTTCAAGAAACTGCAGGAGAATAGTTTGTGGGTCCAGTTTTTCCAGTGCATTGAAATCAAGCAGTTGCTCAAGCGGCTCCTTATCGTATGCAGCAAACACAAGGTCCATAACATCATAAGGGTCGGTACTAACAGATGCTGCATCATCAGGAATATTTACGATGTTTTTATGCAGGGCTGTATCTTCTTTCATCAGCGTTTTATCCACAACAGATAGTTCAAACTCATTTTTCCCCTTCAGTACCGGTGTTTGCTTATGGCCTTCCTGTTTGAGTACAGGATCATTGGCAAAAGCAGAATCGAGGTAACCCTTCAATTCCTGCATACGTACAATGCCGTCTTTTTCTTTTTCGGCAAAACCGATCAAACCTTTTACGAGGTAAAAAGAAAAAACACCGCGGCCGCCTCCCCAGGCTTCACTTTCTATCGAAAGCTGGTCGCTGGCACAGGAGGTGATCCTTATTTCTTTTGCACGCACGGACCTCAATTGCTCGCCCACCAGCATATTTCCCCTGAAATGGCTGCCCGCCAGCTGACCGGAGTGGCAGGCATCAGTAATAATGACCACCCTTGCTTTATTGGCTACGGAAATGGTGTTGGCAATATTGTTGAGGTCTTCTATGCGGATGGCATTGTTGATATAATTGGTGCGGGGAGTATTATATGTGAGCAGGAAACCCAGTTTATGGATGGTTTCATTTTCCATATCGCCGTGGCCGGCAAAATAAAAATAAACGATATCGCCTTCCGTACTTGTTTCCGGTAACCAGCTGAGTGCATTGTAAACAGCGGCTGTTGTGGCATTGCTGTCGGTAAGCAACCTGATGTTTTCTTCCGGTACATTTCCGCCGGCATTTGAACGCAGGTAGGCAGCAAAAACAGCGGCATCACGGTTGGCAAATCTTAGCCTGGGTATCCCTTTGTTTTCGTAGCCCGCAATGCCAACCACCACTGCAAAGGTGGAGGCTTTTTTTTGCTGTTGTGCCATTACTGCAGCAACAGAAAAAACAAACAGTACGGCAAGACCCGCATATTTCATATTGAAAATTTACCCCATAAGTTACGTTAACTATTTTACATTAGGATATTTTCTTGCCACAGGCAGAGGTTCTTGGGAAACTCTAACAATGATGATTGGTGCTATGCATGTAAATAAGGGCGATGGGTAAAAATAAAAAAAGCCCATAAGGCTTTCTTTGATTTATTCCTGGGTTGCCAGGGTGTTCAGGGGTTTAGGTGCAAGATGGATGTTGTTAGCAACGGCCTCTGCAGGTAAGGATTAAAAAAAGAATAGCCTTTTTCATGGGTTCCGAATTTCTTTGTTTTGTCAGGATCATGGACGGTTTCATAAAGTATGAAAAAGGCTATGTTCGTCTTTCTTTGGATACTGGACCGGTCTTCTGGACAATTGGACTTTTTGGACTGTTGGATAATGATCTTCACGCCCCTCTTTATCTCTCATTGACAGGTCAAAAATATAAACGGAAAGGCGGTTGTGCAAGCGGGTTTCGGTGTACAGGGAGATATTTCCGGCGAAATGGGTAATTTAAGGGATGAAGCAAAAACCAGGAAAGATTTTTACCGTTGAACAGGCATTTTTGCAAGGATTATTTAATAAATTTTGCGTTTGCGATGGTTAATACACTGTAGTTGATTATTGTTTTGGCAATACCAGCCCGTCTAAAAAGACGTTCACTTTTGTTTCTGTAAGTTCTTTACGGCTGCAAGCATAAAGTATGGCCATATATCTTCCATCTGTCCACCCTTTTACTTTCCAGTTGCGGCCTTCTTCATCGTTCCAGTAATCGATCATTCCCCGGGCGTTTTCGTTGTTTCTTAACCGGTGACCCTTTCCATAACCAGCAAAGGATTTGATCTTAAAAACTGTTTTAAGATAATCCATATAGGAAGTCAGCGTAGTTTCCGCATCGGGGATTTCCTGAATAGCCGTTTTCAATTTTACACAAATGATACCGTAATTGGTTTCCGAATTGCTGCATATGCCCTGGTAAAGAACAGAGGAATCCTCGCTTTGGCTGATATCAAAGGTTCCGGGATCACAATAAAAATAGGCCTGGCAGCCCGATTGCCCGATATCATATTTTTTTAAGGACTGGCTGTAAGATGAGTTGATCGTGGGGTACAATAATAGGAAGACGACCAGTTTTTTCATTGCTAATTTTTTTTAAAAATAAGCATATAAGGCTACAATTCAAATTACCGGGGGTTCCGGGCAATAAAAAAAGCCCGGGCAAGGCTTTTAATTATTTACTGAGTAAAACAGGCTCAATAAGGGTCTGGTGTTCTGTTGGGTTATAAGGTAAAACGGGGTTTAAAACGCAAAGCAACTGCTGTGCTTTATTTTGCCGTTTCAGTATTTCTGATTGACAATACAAATGTAATTTCCCTTTTGCGGCCCTGCAAACCGTTTTCGACCGATTCAGGCTATTTGCCGCCGAAAGCCCTTTTTTTGCCGCCGAATTTCCAGGACAAGTGTCATGCATTGGCAAATTTTCTTCATCTTTACAAAAACTAAGATAATATATGCAACTATTAAAGAAAATGCTGGTTACATTCAGTTTATCGGTAATGCTCAGTTCCTGTATTGATATAGAGGAGTTTTTTACGATCAATGATGATAACAGCGGAAATTATGCTTTCAAAATGGATATGGGCGGAATGCTGGAATTTTCAAAAAGCATGGGAGAAGGAAAGAACAAAAAAAAGGATAAAAAGGATACGTTAATACATTTTCGTGACCTTATGAAGGAGGAAGCCGGCCTTACAGACCAGGAAAAAGAAATTTTCAGCAATGCCAGCATGAAAGTTAATGTGGATGAGGAAAACTCGGAAATGAAAATAGTGGTAGCATGCCCGTTTAAAAACATGGATGAGCTTAAGGTAGTGAAAGATAATCTCATGAAAGTTACTAAAAAGTTGAAAGCATTTGATAAAGTAGAAGGGGAAAATAAAGCAGAGGCGCCGGATGAAGAAACTGGCGGGGAAAAATTTCTTAATCCCGGAGGAAGTGAGGAACATATTTTTGCAGCAAAACCCGGAAGCCTCCAGCTTACTGTATTAAACCCTCAAAAAATAAAAAAAGAATTAGAAAGCGACTCTGCCAACGCTATGGTACAGCAAATGATGATGTTAATGGGTGAAATTAAATACAAGACAACCATTCAAACACCCAGGCCTGTAAAAAATCACCAGGGCAATGGCGCCATTTTATCAGAGGACAAACGAAAAATCAGCTTCACAACAAGTTTTACAGAAATGTTTGAAGCGCCCGAAAAGCTTGGATTCTTAGTAGACTATTGATCAAATCTTCTGAATGATGATTAAATATTTCCTGTGCATTATATTCTTTGTACCCTTAGCAGGCTTGGCTCAAAATAATCCTGCTGCTGGTCACCGGCATAACCCTACCGTATCGCCCCCGGAAATACCCGATAGTTTTTCCTTGTTTACAGAGAGGGTGCCGCTCGAAATACAGGATGTATATGAGCGTTTCGACCGCGAAATGCTGGTGAACACTTACCTGCAGGGTGGAAATTTGTATGTGATGAAACTGGCTTCACGCTGGCTGCCCATGATCACGGAGAAACTGCGGGCACAAAATATACCCGAAGATTTTAAATATCTCTGCGTGGCCGAAAGTGCCCTGCAAAACCAGGTGAGCAAAGCGGGCGCCACAGGTTTTTGGCAGTTTATGCGCAGTACGGGCCCGGGATTCGGACTGGAGATAAATAATTATGTGGATGAACGTTACCATCCTCCAAAAAGCACAGATGCGGCTATCCGTTATTTAAAGATAGCTTACGAAAAATTTGGAAACTGGACAGCCGCCGCCGCATCTTACAATTGCGGCATGGGCGGTTATAACAGCCGGGCCATGGAACAGGGAACTTTTTATTTTTACGACCTGTATTTGCCCGAAGAAACCATGCGGTACATCTTCCGCATTATGGCGCTCAAGTATATCCTCGAAAGCCCGGAAGAAAGCGGTTTTAAAGTGGCCGAACAACAAGCGTATTTACCCTATGTGGTAAAAGACAGCCTGGTGAACTATAGCATACCTTCGCTGGTAAAATTTGCAAAAGACAATGGCACCAACTATAAAACCCTCCGTTTACTGAACCCCTGGCTTCGGGGCACTATGCTGCCAAACAGGGGCAGGAAGGCCTATTTAATTTCGCTGCCGGTTAAAAATTAGGGTTTCTATTTTTTTCACGGAAATACAAAGACAGTAAAACGGCTCCCAAAGCGGCTATCGTTAAACTAGTATGCCACACATATGAAGCAATAAGTACAATGCCAAAAAACAAATACCAGTTTTTCATGCTGTACTTGTAACCGTCAAAACATGTATTGATCTCTTCATCAGAAAAGCCCTCTTCCCGCAATTGATGCTTCAGTTCACCCGCCGGCATCCCTTTTTTTAATTTTGACCTTACTTCAGTAATTTTTTCTGCAGAAATCATCTGCTAATCTAATAACTACCTGCCAAAACCAGGCATTTTTATTTTACTTTTGCACCCATGGCAAACGAACAGAATATTTTTGCAGAATTGATAGCGCATTGTAAGGAATACGGCTATGTTTTCCAAAGCAGTGAATTATACGATGGCCTCAGCGCCGTATACGATTATGGCCAAAACGGCGCCCAACTTAAAAAAAACCTGCGTGACGAGTGGTGGAAAAGCATGACGCAACTACACGAGAACATTGTGGGCATTGATGCGGCCATTTTTATGCACCCAACCGTTTGGAAGGCCAGCGGCCACGTAGATAATTTCAGCGATCCGATGATCGATAATAAAGACAGTAATAAACGTTACCGCGTAGATCACCTGATTGAGGGCCATGCAGAAACACTGGATAAAACAGCAGCAGAAACCCTGCTTGCACAAATGGATGCACTCCTCGCAAAGGATGATTTTGAAGGCCTGAAAAAACTGATCGAAGACAATAAGATCAAATGTGCCATCAGCAAAACAGCTAACTGGACCGATGTACGGCAGTTTAACCTCATGTTTAAAACAGAGTTTGGCGCAGTTGCCTCCGATAATCCCGACGATAATATTGTGTACCTGCGCCCCGAAACTGCCCAGGGAATCTTTGTGAATTTTCTGAACGTGCAAAAAACCGGCCGCATGAAGATCCCCTTTGGCATTGCACAAACCGGCAAGGCTTTTCGAAACGAAATTGTGGCACGCCAGTTCATCTTCCGCATGCGGGAGTTTGAACAGATGGAGATGCAGTACTTCATCCGCCCGGGCTCACAAAAAGAATGGTACGAATACTGGAAGGCAGAGCGTATTAAATGGCACCAAAGCATTGGCATACCGGCAGAAAAACTACGTTATCACGATCACGTAAAGCTGGCGCATTATGCCGATGCTGCCGTGGATATTGAATTTGAATTTCCGTTTGGCTGGAAGGAACTGGAAGGCATACACAGCCGTACCGATTACGACCTTAGCCAGCATGCAAAATTCAGCCGTAAAAAAATACAGTACTTCGATAACGACCTGAACGAAGAAGGAAAACCCTACGGGAATTACACGCCTTACGTAGTGGAAACCTCCGTTGGCCTCGACCGTTTATTCCTTACAGTTTTAAGCCTGGCCTATGCAGAAGAAAAATGGACAAAAGAAGATGGCACAGAAGACAGTCGTGTGGTAATGCGCATTCCGCCAAAAATAGCACCCACCAAACTGGCTATTTTACCATTGATTAAAAAAGACGGATTGCCCGAAATTGCCCATGAATTGATGAACGAATGCAAGGGAGCGTTTCATTGCTTTTACGAGGAGAAAGATACTATTGGCAAACGTTACCGCCGCATGGATGCCATTGGAACACCCTTTTGCGTAACCATCGATCAGCAAACAAAAGAAGACGGCTCTGTAACCATACGCTACCGCGATGATATGCGCCAGGAAAGAATTGCCATGAGCGAAGTAAAGCGCATCGTGCTGGAGAAAATTAGTTGAGAAGGTAAGTTAACAAGTTTACAGGCTGAATAGTTGATAAGAGGTGCAATTTTTCAATAAGCAATAACCTGTTAACTTATCAACTTGTCAACTCCATCACCCATACAACTCCAGGTGAATACTTTTCTTATCGTAACCCAGTGCCAGGATACGCTCTTTGGCTTCATCGATCATATTTTTCCATCCGCATAAAAAAAAGCGGGCAGGTTTGGGGATCGTTTCTCCAGCTTCGTTAGGGGTCATATTTCCCCTGCAAATCTCTTCATAAACCTGGTGTACATAACCAAGGCGTACCAGGTGTTCCCTGTTTTCTTGTTCTTCTCTTGAGTAAACGGTATGAAAATAAAAATCGCCCTCTTTCCGCATCATTTCTTTTAGCTCGCTGGCATAAAGGGCATCCCCGAATTTTCGGCTTCCGAATATCAAATGTATTTCCTTATGCGGGATATTATTTTTCAGAATATGGTGTACCATGCTTCTGAATGGGGCAATGCCCGTTCCGGTGCAGATAAAAAACAGGTCCTTATCAATTACTTCGGGAAGCGTAAAAACACCCACAGGCCCACGAAGGGTAAGTTCGTCGCCTTCTTTAACTTCACTGAAAAGAAAAGGGGTGCCTTTCCCTTCTTCATTCAGTACTATGCACAACTCAAAACTATTGGTGCCGTTTGGCCAGCTCGAAATAGAATAACTTCGCCAGCGCTTATTGGGTTTTTCATCAATAGGGAGATCGAGTGTTACAAACTGGCCCGGCTTAAAATCAAATATTTCCAGCTCCGGCACAGCAATCGTAAAACTTCTTGTATTGGCCGAAAGCTCTTCCACTTTTGTAACAATTCCTTTTCGCCAGGGTTGTAAGGCCATGATGTAAAATTTTATTCTAAGATAAGCATTAAATGAGAAGCCGATAGTCAAAAGCTAATGGCCAACAGCCATTAGCCTCTATTCATTATCTTTGCCTCCTGATGAACCTGGATGTGCTGTTGAATTTTTACAGGAACGACCCCCGCTGTTTACAGATAGCGAAGGATATTGTTTTGCCCCACCCCCAGCAAATTCATCTTTCAGGCCTCAGTGGCAGCTCCCCTCAATTTGTATTGGCTTCCCTGCTTCACAATGCGCCGCAGCATAACCACCTGGTAATATTGCGTGATGCGGAAGAGGCAGCTTATTTCCAAAATACATTGCAAAATATTACCGGGGCGCTTGATATTTTTTATTTTCCCTCCTCTTTTAAAAATAAAAAGAATTTTACGCTGCTCAACAGCAGCCATGTGATGCTCCGTACAGAAGCGCTTACAAGAATGGTTTCCTCTTCGGCTGACGGCAGCCGGCCAATTGCTAAAAAAGTGCTGGTTACCTATGCAGATGCCTTATTCGAAAAAGTAGTGCTGAGCAAAAAGCTGGCCGAAAATACCATCAGTATCAAACAGGCCGATGAGCTGGATGTGGAAGCCATGCTGCAAAAATTTATTGAACATGGTTTTGTAAAAACCGATTTTGTATATGAACCCGGGCAGTTTGCCATCCGCGGCGGCATCCTCGATATCTATTCTTTTGGTAATGAAAAACCTTACCGGGTGGAATTATTTGGAAAGGAGGTAGACAGCATCCGCATATTTGACCCTGAAACCCAGTTAAGCGAAAGAAAATTGCTGCAGGTGAGTATCATTCCCAATGTGGAAACACAATTTGAAACAGGGGAAAAAGTATCGCTCCCGGAATTTCTTCCGGCTAATACGGTCGTTTGGACCGAAGACTGGAATTTTATCAAAGAAAAAATAGAGCAACAGGAGGAAGACCTGGAAATTGCATTAGGGAATTCCGGTTTAAGGCTGGGTAATGAGGAAGCGGAGGATACCGGGGATAGCCTCAATATTAAATCCGGCGTGTATAAAAATGATTTTATAGCTGCCGTTGAACTGGAAGCATTGATAAAGCAAAGGCATATCATTGAATTGGGTGCTAAAAGTTATTTTGCTCCCGTAAAACCGTCATCAGGGCTTTCGGCCGCTGGCGTGGCTTTCAACATCAGCCCGCAACCTGCATTTAACCGCAATTTCGATCTGTTAATAAAAGACCTTCAGCAGCATGACCGCAACAAATACAATATTTTCATTTTTGCCGAAAACCCAAAACAACTCGAAAGGCTTCATACTATCTTCACCGATTTAAAGGCCGATCTGCAGGTAACACCCATACCTGTTTCTATTCACGAAGGGTTTGTTGATAAAGACCTGGAACTGGTTTGCTATACCGATCACCAGGTTTTTCAGCGCTATCATAAATACAAGGTAAAACAGGCATTCAGCAAGAATAAGGCACTTACTTTAAAAACCCTGCGGGAACTGCAGCCCGGCGATTATGTAACACATATTGATCATGGGGTGGGCGTGTACAGCGGCCTGCAAAAAATTGATGTGAGCGGGCGCAACCAGGAAGCCGTAAGAATACAATATAAAGACGGCGATCTCTTGTATGTAAATATCTCATCACTGCATAAAATTAGCAAGTACAGCGGCAAGGAAGGTTCCATACCCAAAATGAACAAGCTGGGAAGTGATGTGTGGGTAAAACTAAAAGAAAAAACCAAAAAGCAGGTAAAGGAAATTGCCATTGACCTGATAAAACTCTATGCACAGCGGAAGAGTTTGCTGGGCTTCAGCCATAGCCCCGACAACTATATGCAAACCGAACTGGAGGCCAGCTTCATTTATGAAGATACGCCCGACCAGGCAAAAGCGTCTGATGATGTGAAACGGGATATGGAGAAAAATGCGCCAATGGACAGGCTGGTATGCGGCGATGTGGGTTTTGGTAAAACAGAAGTGGCTGTGCGGGCGGCTTTCAAAAGTTGTTGCGATGGAAAACAGGCTGCCGTACTGGTACCCACCACCATTCTTGCTTACCAACATTACAAAACCTTCAGCGACCGGTTAAAGGATTTTCCGGTAACGGTTGATTTCATCAATCGCTTTAAATCATCCAAAGAAAAAAAGGCCACCCTCCAAAAACTGGCCGAAGGAAAAATAGATATCATCATTGGCACGCATGCACTCCTGGGAAAAGAAGTGAAATTTAAAGACCTGGGCGTAATGATCATTGATGAAGAGCAGAAATTTGGGGTAGCTGCAAAGGAAAAACTTAAGGAGTTAAGAACAACGGTAGATTCTCTTACACTCACGGCAACGCCCATTCCGCGTACACTCCAGTTCAGTTTAATGGGCGCAAGAGACCTCAGTATCATCAATACGCCGCCGCCAAACCGGCAACCTATTCAAACAGAAGTGGCCGTCTATAATGAAGATGCCATCAGGGACATCATCTATTACGAAACGGAACGTGGAGGCCAGGTATTTTTTATTTATAACCGGGTAAAGGGTTTGGCAGAAATGAAAACCATTATCCAGGGGCTTTGTCCCGACCTGAGCATTGCTTATGCACACGGCCAAATGGAAGGGGATCAGCTGGAAGATACGATCTTGGATTTTATGGACCGTAAATACGATGTGCTCATTTGTACAAATATTGTAGAAAGCGGGGTGGATATTCCGAATGTAAACACCATCATTGTACAAAATGCACACCAGTTTGGATTGAGCGATCTGCACCAGCTTCGGGGAAGGGTGGGGCGCAGCAATAAAAAAGCTTTTTGCTACCTGTTGGCGCCGCCAATGAGTACCTTGCCGCCCGACAGCCGTAAACGCCTTCAAACCCTGGAGCAATACAGCGACCTGGGCAGTGGTTTCCAGATCGCCATGCGTGACCTGGATATCAGGGGCGCTGGAAATTTACTGGGAGGCGAGCAAAGTGGTTTTATTGCCGAGATCGGTTTTGAAATGTACCAGAAGATACTGGATGAAGCGATACGGGAATTAAAACGAAACCAGTTTAAGGACCTCTTCAAAGAAGAAATAAGCAGGGAAGACGATTTTGTAAAAGATTGTACGATCGATACAGATCTTGAAATACTGATACCCGACAGCTATGTTGAGAGTATTACCGAAAGGCTCAGCCTGTACAGCCGGCTCGATAATTGTGAAACAGAGAATGAGCTTGAAGAGTTCCACCAGGAGCTGCAGGACCGCTTTGGCCCAGTGCCTCCGCAGGTGGAAGATTTATTTACCACCGTACGCTGCCGCAAAACAGCCGTAGAACTTGGGTTTGAAAAAATGCTGCTGAAGGATGAAACACTAAAATGCTTTTTTGTAAGCAATCCCGAAAGTCCCTATTTCCAGAGTAATACCTTTAACGCCATTCTTCAGTTTTTACAGGCCGGCACCAATAAGGCCACATTGAAGCAGGTGGGAAAAAACGGGATACTCATTGTGAGAGAAATTAGATCTATGGGAAAATTACATGACTTCTTAAAAAAAATGTTCAATTTTGTTGAAAGTGCTTAAGCATATACCGATAGCGAACCTGTTCAGGAATACATCCCTCATTGTTTTTTTGTCTTTTTTTAGTTTCCATTCAAATGGACAGGTTGAGTATAAAAATATTAAGACAGATTTTGGCGCCACAGGGAAAGGTCTAAAAAGCGATCATGAAGCATTTAGAAAAGCTGCACGATATATCAATCAAAGAAAAGGGAATGTGGTATTGTTCATTCCGAAAGGAACTTACCTTGTGGGGCAAAGGATTTTGAAACCCCTGCATATTGTAAATATAAAATGGGAAGATGAAAATATTTTTGTCCCTGACTCTATTGATGCATTCAGTCTTAAGCATGTTAAAAACGTTAAAATAACCGGGGAAAAAGGAACTGTAATAAAAATACAGGACGCAATAAAATTTGGAGCCTTTGACCCGGTAACCGGTAATATTCCGGATGAATTTTCATTAAAACCGTCTGTTTCGCACGAGCTGCTGCTCAAAGGGTTTGAACTTTTGAGGCCTCCTTATGGTTTCAAATTGTTATCTCCGTCATATAAAGTTGTTAACAACGGTTTGTCTCTTATCAAAAGAGATACGCTTACAAATGCCTTTTCAGGGATAACAGGCAAGCAGGGATATCAGCATATTTATAACCAGTTTGCCTATTCTTTTTCGGGGATATACCATTTAGTAAAAGATGGCAAATTAGACTCTGCATTTATTAGTTTTGAACCCGTATTTGTATTGCCACAGAACAATACGGTTGAAATAAGCCCGGGTGCGGTTTTCAGGTTTACCGATTGTACCGATATTGCAATTGAAAATATTTTTTTAGACGGGAATAGCAGGAAACATATTTTGGGCGGGAGTTATAATGCTACAGTGCCTACCGGTTATGAAATGCATTCGCCGGCAATTTTTGCCGGAGATTGTACTGGTCTTAGCTTTAAAAAGACTACTGTGGATGACTTTGGTACGATCGGATTGCATATCAAGAACAACAATAAAACATTGGATGCAAAGGATCAGCGGATCCTGATTGAGAATTGTAATTTCAAGAAAAATGGCTGGGCTAATTTTTATGTTTCCGGTGGCAGCGGTATACGTATCATTAACTCCAGGTTTGACAGTTGTGGCTTTGCTGCCAAACGAAAGATAGTGACTCCCCCGGGGGCAGGACTTGGATTTGAAGATGAAACGGGCAGCGGAGTAAACAATGTGTACATTGATAAGTGCAGTTCTTTGTACAATATGGGTGCGGCCTTTAATAACGCTTATGAAAATGATTCTAATTTTCTGGTAAAGAATTCCTCTTTTCACAGCTATACCTCATATTCACTTATTGCGGCAAAAGAAAGCCGGTTTTATAACTGCAAATTTTATAGCCCGCTCAATTATTATAACAGTAATCTTGCAGACAGGGGAAAAATTATTTTCAGTAATTGTCTTTTTACAGACAGGATAAATACAAAGCAGCCGGCATCTTCGCAGCACACCCCATTTCTTTTTGCAGCAGGATTGATCAGGTCAGAACTGCTGATAGACAGTTGTACATTCATCAGTTATAACAGTTACTTCGATTATATTCCGGCTACCCTGCCGGGAAAAGTAGTAATAAGCAATTGCCATTTTAGCCAGTTTCATACAAAAACAAATTATGCTTATGCTTATATGAATGGTGTTCGGTTGATGAATAATAAATTTAAAATGGTTGTAAGCGAAAACAACAAAGCCTACATCAGGATGCTTGAAAAGGAAAAAAAGGTTTTAGTGGAAAAATTAAAAAAGAAGTGATTTTACATACTTTTTACTCTGCCATTTCAGGTACCTGTTATTCCAGGCAGAAAACTTACCGGGGTTCTTACTGCGTTCCCGCACCTTAGCTAAGTTTTCAGGAAGCATAACTCACGAAGTGCCTGAGTCTGCTGATATTTCTGCAGGATTTACCGGGTAAGTTGCACCCATGGTTAATCTACCGAGCGGTACCGCTATAAGCAAAAAAACAAAGTAACACCAAAATGGAAAGCGATATAACCAGTAATTCACGGAAATGTAAGGCAGGCTTTTGCATAAAGTAATATTTATGCTGCTAAGCTATGAACAGGGATACTGCATTCGTAAATAAATGAGTGATTGGTAAGATTGATTTATTAAATGGCGGTCAACCTGCTGTTATGGATTTTTCGGGGATGCAGCTGGACGTTCATTTTTTCCGAAACCTTCTTTTATTTTGAGTAGTGCTTTATGCATAGCATCGTTATCCTGTAAAAATTGCCATAGCCTTTCTCCCGGCGTTTTTGAAAGCCATATTTTTCGCTGGATATCTTTGATATGTTTAGGTGTGTCCTGCATTTTAAATCAACCCAAAAGTATTTAATTTTAATTCTTTAACCCAATAGGAAATATAATCAAATTGTAAATTCTCAATTTCCAACAAGGCTTTAATATCTTCCTTTTGAATACCGCTATCCCAATTTTGTATCCAAATTAGTTTTGACAGGAGCAGGTCTTCCGGGGAAACAATTGCTAATTTCATATCCATGAATTCAACAAACTTTCTTCTTTCAAATTCAACATGTCGGTATGGTTCATTTTTAAGTACCATGATGTCTGCTTTATAACCGCTCTTATGATCTATGATATTGAACATTCCATGCAGCTTTACAGCTTCTTCAACGGCATCTGCATCACAATAATATCCTTCTTTAAAGCAAGCCAAAAGCAAAGGGATATCTTTAGGTAATAAGTGCACAATAAAATCAAAATCCCTTGTGAACCTGGGTACCGCATAAATACTCATGGCCACACTGCCTGACAACATATATGAAATTTTTTCCTTTTCAAAAAAATTGATCAATATTTTTAAAAATTCAAACATCGGCCCACAAGTTAAAGCAAGTTCAATTTTATAACAAAGGCCATCCTTCCGGACAGCCTTTGTTCAAGAAATTAATTGTTGTTGATTACCAGCCCTGTTTGGCCACGCCATCTTTAACGGCCTGAATCGCTTTGGCTTCGGCAAGCATAGTAGTCATTTTATTTCCTTTACCATCGTGACCCTGGGCCATATAGCCGCCACGGCTGGTTTTTGTTATTACTGCATCCTGCATCGGAACATCTTTTTCCTTTGTTTTCATGCAATACGCTGTTAACATTTTTGACATGGTAGATTCGAATTTATTGTTTACAATTTGGGTTAATCCAGGCACAAACTACAGAAATAATAGCTTTTGCCCAAAAGAAAAAACTAACAATCGTTGATAATTAATGTTTTACACATCAATTTTGGCATATTTGGCATGACTTTCAATGAATTCCCTCCGCGGGGGAACCTCATCACCCATCAGCATGCTGAACACCCGGTCGGCCTCTGCAGCACTGTCTAAAGTAACCTGTTTTAAGGTGCGGGTGGCAGGGTTCATGGTGGTTTCCCACAACTGTTCTGCATTCATTTCTCCCAAACCTTTGTAACGCTGTGTGTTCACACTTTCGTCTTTTCCCTGGCCAAACTGCTTTATCAATGCCTTGCGTTCTTCATCGGTCCAGGCATACTCCTGTTCTTTTCCTTTTTTAACCAGGTAAAGCGGTGGTTGGGCAATGTACACATATCCCTGTTCCACCAATGCCTTCATATAGCGGAAAATAAAGGTCAGGATGAGGGTGGCAATATGGCTTCCATCCACATCGGCATCGGTCATAATGATAAGTTTATGGTAGCGCAGTTTTGAGAGGTCCAGCGCCTTGGCATCTTCGGTAGTCCCGATCTTTACACCGAGTGCGGTGAACATATTGCGGATCTCCTCGTTATCGTAGATCTTATGCTCCATGGCTTTCTCCACGTTCAAAATCTTACCACGCAGCGGAAGTATGGCCTGGAAACTGCGGTCGCGGCCTTGCTTGGCAGTACCACCTGCCGAATCTCCTTCTACCAGGAATAACTCGCATTTGCCGGGATCCTTATCAGAACAATCGGCCAATTTACCGGGAAGGCCGCCGCCCACCAGCACACTTTTGCGCTGCACCATATCCCTGGCACGTTTGGCAGCAGCCCTTGCCTGGGCAGCCAGTATCACTTTTTGAATAATTGTTTTGGCATCCCGGGGGTTTTCTTCCAGGTAGGCTTCCAGCACCCGGCTCAGCGTGGTATCCACCACACCCATTACTTCGCTGTTTCCCAACTTGGTTTTGGTTTGGCCTTCAAACTGGGGTTCAGGTACCTTTACAGAGATAATGGCGCTGATACCTTCCCGGAAATCATCCCCTTCAATGGTAACCTTTGCCTTATCGAACATGCCCTGTTTTTCGCCATAGCTCTTAAAAACACGGGTAATGCTGCGGCGGAAACCTGCCACATGCGTACCACCTTCAATGGTATTGATATTGTTTACATAGCTGAATATGTGTTCCTGGTAACCGGCATTGTACTGCATGGCAACTTCCACGGTCACATTACTGGCAGCGTCGAGCCCATCGCAATAAATAACGGTTGGAATCAATGCCTGGCGGTTGGCATTTTTATCGATCATTTCCACAAATTCCACAATCCCGCCTTCGCTGTAAAAGTTTTTACTGTAGGTTTTTCCATCGTCATCAATTTCTCTCAGATCGTTGAGGGTAATGGTTATTTTACGGTTCAGGTATGCCAGCTCACGCATCCGGCCTTCCAAAATATCTTTTGTATAGGTGGTTGTGGTAAAAATGCTCGCATCGGGCCAAAAATGCACCCTGGTGCCGGTTTTGTCGCTGCTGCCGATCTCCCTTACCTGGTATTGCGGGATGCCGGTATGGTATTCCTGTTCAAAAACCTTTCCATCACGCTGAACGGTTACATGCAGTTTGGTGCTGAGTGCGTTTACGCAGCTTACGCCCACCCCATGCAAGCCGCCCGATACTTTGTACGTGTCTTTATCAAATTTACCGCCTGCATGCAGTACGGTCATTACCAGTTCGAGTGCCGATTTCTGTTCTTTGGTGTTGATGCCGGTGGGAATACCACGGCCATCGTCCTCTACAGAAATAGAATTGTCTTCATGAATAGTAACGGTAATGTTCTTACAATAACCTGCCAGGGCTTCGTCAATGGAATTGTCCACCACTTCGTAAACAAGGTGGTGAAGTCCTTTAACGCTGATATCGCCAATATACATGGCCGGTCTTTTGCGTACCGCTTCCAGGCCTTCTAAAACCTGAATACTGTCGGCACCATAGCCATTGTTGGAGGGGGAGGAAATTGGTTTTGTTTCTGTAGCCATCTCTGCTGTTTCTATGCTCATAAATTAGGTGAAGATTCGCTTTTAATTTAGTAAAATCACATTCTTGCAAATGTACAGAAAATTAAGGGTTTTTCGGGCATAAAATGCGTTAATTATCACCATAAAAAAGGTCGAATGTGGGTAAAAAAAAACTTAATTTTTTTATTCTTCAAAAGGCCCTCAAAATGGCCGTAAAATACAGCAGCAAACCGTAAGGAGAAATGTTGCTAAATGTCATTTTCAAGTGCTTTTTTTTGACCGCGGAGCAGGGGCATTGGCAGCTTTCTCAACAGCAGTTTCCCGCTTTCCGCTGCAATGCGCTTCGTTCCTCCGCCCATTTCCGCTTCAATCGGGGCTACGCTCCGGCTTTAGCGCTCATTTCAACCCCATTTTCCATTTACAATTCTCCATTTTCCATTTTTTATCCTATCTTTACATCGAAATTTTTCAATGAATCAGAACGCCGACATATTTGCCATTGCCCACAAAGAGCCTTTTATGGACTCCGATGTGGTAAAACTGCAAACCGTAGAACGTAAAATTCCCGGATCGGTAACTTATGCCATTCACCGATATAAGCGCCAGCCGCAATGGGCTATCGACGATGTGGGCATGTTCAGCTACCATTTCGAAAAAAATAACCCGGCGGCCAACTATATTGAACTGAAATTTTGTGTAAGCGGAAACGTGTATTGCCGCCAAAAGCAGGCTGAGTGTAATTTTTGTAACATGAGCGGCAGCAAAACCTGTGTGGAAAAAGTAGACAGCGTGGATGTGCTCAGTTTCAGTTTTTCGCCGGTTTACCTGCAGCAGTTTGCTAAAGCAAGCGGCAAGGCAGAAACCCTCAGCGATAATGTGCTGGCATTTAAACATACCAGTTCTTTCAGCAAAACACTACCCTTATGCGCCAAAACACGTATGGCCATTGAAGCGCTGCTGAACCATAATTATACGGATACACTCGAAAATATTTTTATCAATGCCCAAACCCAGATCCTCCTGCTGTACAGCATGGATTGTATGCTGGGCGAAAAAGAGGAGGGTGGCTTTACCTGCAAGTTCCTGGCAAATGAGGCCGACAGGGATAAGATCATCAAGGCCCGCGAAATATTGCTTCAGCATATTGGCGAACCCATTACCATTAAGGCACTCAGCCGTAAAGTAGCCATTAACGAATGCTACCTCAAAAAAGGTTTTAAGGAAATATTTGGTACCACCATTTTCGATTTTTACCAGGGCCAGCGCATGGAGCATGCCAAATACCTGCTGTACGAAAAAGGTTTGAGTGTAACAGAAGTGTCTATGTTGCTGGGCTATTCTTCCATCTCCCATTTCAGCACGGCTTTTAAAAAGCATACCGGTATCAAACCTTGCGAACTGTTAGTGGGGGCATAAGAGGATACAAGATGCAGGATACAGGATACAGATTGCTTAGTTTTCAATTTTCCATTCTTTATTCGCTTTAATCAGGGTTTATACTTTGCAGCGGTAAACAATTGCTCGGCATCTGTGGCCATCAGTTGGTCTAATTTCGTGCCGGGGTTTTTGCTCATATACTTCTTTACGATCTGCCAGCCGGAAAAAGAACCGATATTACCCGGCGAGGCTTCTCCCAGCTCCTGTGTTTTCGGGCTTTCCCCAATATAATTTTTGATCACATTGTAATCAATCGTCTGCAAAAAATTATTTTGTACAAACAGGTCCCAAATGGCGGCTTCATGACTGTAGGAATCTTTCAGTTGTTTTTCTGTATAGCCGATCAGCTTGTATTCTTCTGTTTTGGGTAAAAATTGCTGCAGCAGGTAAAGCCTTTTACCTTTTTCTACCATTTGGACGAGCAGGCTTTTGTCTTCATTTTTTTCGGGAAACATATCCAGTACGATGTTCTTCATACTGTTTGCTGCAATATGACCGGGCGTAAAACGGTTGGTTATATATTCCGGGTAAGTCTGGCGCACCCATTCCTGCCGGTACATCGAATAATCTTTTCCCAGGTGGTGCTGCAGCCCAACAATAAGTGCATCTGTATCCAGGATATCTCCATACCCATCCAGCGGGCCAATATAAGTGATGATCTTTGAGGGCGTTTTAAACCCCGGAAAATAATACTTAACATATTGCAGGCCCTGTTTCAATTCTTTCTCGAACGGTGAAAAATCTTTGAACACTTTTTGTACCGTATCAAATACAGGGTAATAGGCATTTAAAAACCCTTTTACATAATTGGCCGCGGTATCGCCCTGCCAGCGGGGGTCCATATTGAGGATGGTGGTAAGAAAATTTTCTGCAAAGCCTGGATTTTTGGCAATCACGGGGTCAAGCTGTTCTGCCACCCGGTTACTGTCTATCTTAAAAAAATCCTGTTCAAACCGTTCGGTTTTAATATCAATTTTAATATGCGATACATCGGGGGCCTTTGTATTGTTTTTGCAGGAAAAAAAGAGAACTGAAAATAACGCAATGGCACTTATATACTTCTTCATGAAAAATAATTATGGCTTAACTTTACTGTTTAAGCAGGTAAAACGTTTTTTATAAACATTTTGTATAAACGTAAAGTTAAAGCGCAGAATTACAACGGATGAAAATATTTTTAGCACAGCAGAATTATCATATCGGCAATTTTGAGGCCAATACTTCCAGGATCATCCATGCTATTGAAGCGGCCAAAGCAGCAGGCGGCGACCTGGTGGTTTTCAGCGAGCTGGCCGTATGCGGCTATCCGCCCCGTGACTTCTTGTATTTTAAAGATTTTATCAATAAGGCAAAAGACGCGGTGGAACAGATTGCAGCTTATGCCGTGGATATTGCGGTGCTGGTGGGCGCCCCATCGGTAAACCCTTCGTATGAGGGAAAAGACCTGTACAATTCTGCTTATTTCCTGGCCGATGGAATGATCAAAACTGTTTTGCACAAAACCTGCCTGCCCACCTACGATGTGTTTGATGAAGACCGTTATTTTGAACCGGCAAGTTCCTGGGATATTATTGAATACAAGGGCAAAAAACTGGCCGTTACCATTTGCGAAGATATCTGGAACCTGGGCAATGATCCTTTGTACACCGTTTGCCCGATGGATGAGCTTACAAAATTAAAGCCCGATGCAATGATCAACCTTTCTGCATCGCCCTTTGATTATACGCACGACGAAGACAGGAAAGCAGCGGTTAAAGCCAATGTGACAAAATACAAAGTACCCATGTTCTATTGCAACGGCGTAGGCAGCCAGACAGAGATCGTCTTTGACGGCACTTCACTGGTGTTCGACAAACATGCCAACCTCTGCGGGCGCTTAAAGAGTTTTGAAGAAGACCTGCAGTCTTTCACACTCAATGATGATGGTACCATTGCAGGTGGCATACTGGAGCCGGCAGATAAGCTTCCCAATACAGATCTGAACCCGGCATTACTGGATGAAAAATTACATATTGACCAGGTGTGCCAGGCCCTCATCATGGGCATTAAGGATTATTTTGAAAAGATGGGATTTAAAAAAGCCATCCTTGGTAGCAGCGGCGGAATTGACAGTGCCGTTACACTTGCATTGGCCTGTGAGGCGCTGGGCCCACAAAATGTTACAGCCGTACTCATGCCCTCGCAATACAGTACCGGGCATTCGGTCAGCGATGCCGAGCAATTGAGCAAAACACTGGGCAATCCTTACCATATTTTGCCGATAAAAAATATTTATGATAGTTTTCTATCGGAGCTTAAGCCGCTGTTTAAAGAGCTTCCATTTAGTGTGGCTGAAGAAAATATACAGAGCCGTACAAGAGGTAATTTACTCATGGCCATTGCCAATAAATTTGAATACATACTGCTCAACACTTCCAATAAAAGTGAACTGGCCACGGGCTATGGAACCCTGTACGGCGATATGGCGGGCGGACTGGGTGTATTGGGCGATTGCTACAAACTGCAGATCTTTGAACTGGCGAAATACATAAACAGGAAGCAGGAGGTCATACCCGTAAATATCATTACAAAACCCCCGAGCGCCGAACTGAGGCCCAATCAAAAAGACAGTGATAGCCTGCCCGAATACCAGGTGCTTGATAAAATATTGTACCAGTATATAGAACAGGCTAAGGGCCCCGATGAAATTAAAGCCATGGGCTTTGATGCAGCGCTGGTTGACCGCATCCTTCGGCTGGTAAATATCAATGAGTATAAACGCAACCAGTTTTGCCCCATCATCCGCATTTCTCCAAAGGCGTTTGGTGTGGGCCGCAGGGTACCCATTGTGGCAAAATATTTAGGATAAAGTCATTTGCATAAAAACAAAATGCCGGAAAACTTCCGGCATTTTGTTTTACTCTTTTTTGATCAATTGATCTTTGTGAGTTTAATTTCCCGGCTTTGCGTGCCGCTTGTTGCTTTTAGTATATAAGTTCCTGCCTGGTAGTTTTGTCCTAAGCTAATGGTAGCATTTTTATTCAGCTGGCGGGTTTCGATCCTTCTGCCATACATATCAAAAATACTTATCCATACTCTTTCTTCTTTTCCGCCATTAACCGTTACATTAAAATTCCTGCTTGCCGGGTTGGGATATGCTTTTACGCTAAGATCATTTAGTATTTCCGCAGCAGGTTCTGTTGTACCCTTGGCTACCAGTACATCTTTATTATCGTGAGGTACAAACACCACCGTATTGGCCGTGGCCACATTTCCGCAATCATCAGTAGATGTGATGGTAATGGTATAGATCCTTCCATTTCCGTTTCCGGCCCTCTCGGCTCTCAGTTGGAGGCGATGGTCGTCTATTACCACCCAGTCGGGTGCGGTGTTGCCGTCGCCGGTTCCGTTAACAGGTTCATTGCTGCTTACGCTTAATGAATTGGTTACAGGAGAACAATTATCAACGGCGGTATAATGGATCGTCACATCACGCATGGTATGGTTGGGTGGCCAAAGCAGGGCCGGATCGGCACTTATGTTTGCAATAACAGGCCTTGTAGTGTCTTTAACTGTTATGACCTGGGTTTTTGATGTGCTGTTTCCGCAATCATCTGTAAGGCTCCAGGTGCGTGTTATGATCTCTTCGCCAATACAAGAGCCAGGAACGGTTACATCGCTGTAAACTGCATCCAGTGTATTATCACAATTGTCGTCCTCATCTGTTACATCCCCGGTAACCGAAACAGAAGCATCGTGATTACAGTTGTTGTCTTTATAGATAGTGATATCTGCAGGATCGGTAAAGGTTGGTGGTGTGTTGTCACGTATGGTGATCGTTTGCTGCTTAGTGGTGGTATTACTGCATCCATCGGTAAGGCTCCAGGTACGGGTAAGGATGGTTTCACCATCGCAGCTGCCGGGAGCGGTGGCGTCTGAATAAGTGGCATTTAAACCGCTGCTGCAGTTGTCTGCTTCATCCAGTACGTCGCCTGTAATTTCGGGCCCTGCTGCATAGTTGCAGTTTTCATCTTTATAGATGATAATATTTGGCGGAGCCGTAAATGTTGGTTTTGTATTGTCGCCCACAGTAAAGTTAGCATTGGAAATATCGAAGAAAACATTGCCCACCGCTTCTATTTTGATGCGGGCCATGGTACTTTTACTGCAGGGCATGTTTACCACCTGTGATCCGTCATTTGCTGTATTTGCAGCCAGGGTTACCGGGAAGGTTTGGCCGCCATCGGTACTAAGTAAAATGTTTACATTGGCAGCAAGTGCATCGCTTCCGTTCACGCTCCATGTTATAGTTTGTGGACCCGGGCACCAGTTTACAGCGCTGTTAGGAGATGTTACAGCAAAAGGTCCTTTTGATCCATCCACTGTTAAGGTCATAGATTCGTAATTAACGCCGCCACCGCCGGCACGGTTATCCCTGGCAGTAAGCCTGAATGTCATGGTTCGTCCTATGGAGGGTAGGATCTCGCCCTTGGTGGAAACATTGTTTAAGATATCGCTCAGTTTTGGAAATGTTCTCGAGGGAATATTAACGGGATTAAACGAGCGGAAGATAGGCCCGGTGGTAGTTGAAACATTTGGCGGACCGGCAGGCCCCAGGTCAAATTCTTCCCAGCAAAAACTAAGCGCATCTCCATCGGGATCATTTCCCGACCCTGTTAGGATAAAGGGCGTGCTGATAGGAATGGTATAGTTGGCACCGGCATTCACCGTTGGAATATTGTTTCCGGTATTTGTAGTGGTTGGGCAATTATTTCCGGTAGAAGTGGTGGAATAAGCCACGATCTGGTCGAAGCTGTAAGTGTGAAAATAGGCGTTGCTGTTCGGCTGCAGGTCATCGGATCCGCAAATGCCTGCATAAGCCATAATGGTACTTCCGCTACCTGGTTCATAAGCGGCAGAAGAAACATACTGACCAGGACTGCAGCTTCCAAGCGTACCGTTCCAGGTATGGCTTCCGTTGAACTGATGCCCAATTTCATGCGCCACATAATCAATATCAAAAGGATCGCCAACAGGATTTCCTGTTCCGGTAACGCCATAAGCTTTGGTGGAATTATTACAAACAGAATTTCCGGTGGCACATCCGCCGGCACTCATGGCAAACAGGTGACCAATATCGTAATTGCCGCTTCCGATCTTTGAATCAATAATAGCCTGGTTTTCGGGGCGGAGCGCACAGGCGCCTGTGGATGCATACGGGTAAGGCGAAGTATTTCCGGGAAAGATGATTTGGTCGTTTCCGGCAATAAGCACCATACGGATTGACACTTCCCTTTCATAAACAAAGTTTACCCGGTTCATAGAGGTAACCATGGCTGCCAGGGTAAGCGGTTTGGTGCCTCCCTGGAAATTATAATAATTGCTGTCTGCCGCAAGGGCCAGCCTGTAAGTTCGCAATTGCGTTCCCGATGGGATTTTACCTGTAAGCGGTGGGGTTTCTTTAGCTATTTTGGTGTCATCTGCTGTATACTCAGGCATATATTTACCAGCAGGCGGAATAAAGTCTTTTTTAAAATAGCTGATATAGTTTGTTATATCCCCTTTGCTGTAAGGGTCAACAAACACGGTTCCTTCGGTGGTAAATACCATGGCATGAAAACCTTTTGGCGTAAAATCGCAGCGCATACTCGCCGAAGGGTCGTCAATACCCTGCCCCAGGTATGTTTTTATTTCCGGGAACCTGGCAGCAAGACCGGGTTGCATAATGGGCGATTCTATAAGTGAAAAACGTTTCATGCTTCCATCAGGCATGGGGATCACAATTGATTTGGCAGAAGTTTTTGCATTTATTGCTGCTGATTCTAAAGGGGCTTCTGCAAGAACTTGTTTTAAAGTAACGATATCGGCGGCGGCGGTAAAATAGTTTTGAGGAACTATTTGCCGCTCTGCCGCTTTCATAGAAACCGTTTCCGTTTTCCCGGTCCAGATATTATCCTGGGCATAAGAAGTAAAGCCAGCGGCCAGCATATAAGGCAGCAGAAAAAGCTTTAGCTTCCCCATTTTTTTACGAAAGGAATTTTCATGTTTCATAATTATTATTTTTAAGAAATGACAGTGTTGTACAGCCTATAAATAGGAATGCCTGAATGCTCGTACAGAACAAATACTTATTATACATCAATCAATTGCCGTGGCTATGAATAATGCGGATAAGTGAATGCATGAACAGTTGCTTAAACCTGCTGAAATAGTGTTAAGTTCAATTGGTTGGCTGTTGCTGAAGAAGGGTTTAATGAATCATGGGGAGGATCCTAGTTTGATGTAAAGCTAAATGAACCTCTAAGAAATGTCAATACCCTAAAAGAAGTATTTTTATATCTGGCCGGAATACTGCTTTTTCCATAGGCCGCAAAAAATTGAAGGATGAATTATAACGCAAGCAGGTATAAATAAACAGCTTATGAACGCAAACATGCTGTCTTATTACGATAAAAGGGCCGGCGAGTATGAAAAAGTATACAGCAAGCCCGGGCGGCAGGAAGACCTGGTAACGCTCGAAAAGATGCTTCAGGATATTTTTGCAGGCAAAAACCTGCTGGAAATTGCCTGCGGAACCGGTTACTGGACGGAGAAAATTTCAAGAACGGCCAGTTCCATTTTTGCTACAGATATCAACCAGTCGGTCATTAATATGGCAAAAGCAAAAAAATACCCTGCAAGCGTGTCATTTAATGTTTGCGACCTGTTTGAACTGCAACCCGGTTCCGCATACGAAAATTTGTTTGCGGGCTTTATATGGAGCCATATCAAACTGCAGGAACTGGATACCTTTATCCATAAAGTGAACAGCCTGGTAAAACCCGGTGGTAAGGTTGTTTTTACTGATAATAATTATGTACAGGGAAGCTGCACGGCAATAAGGGAAATGTATGATGTTGGCAATACATTCCAGTTGAGAAAACTGGCTGATGGCAGTATACACAAAGTGCTGAAAAATTTCCCTTCCGAAGACATGATCAGAAATTTACTGCATGGAACGGCACAACAAATTCATTTTTTGAGGCTGGAATATTACTGGATTTTAGCTTACCAGGTACCCGAAAATTAACATTCTCTTGCCGCATATACAACAACTGGCAGTATTTTTGTTTAAATACCTGCGTAATTTGCAGCCCGTTATTGCGTTATAGAACAGTGCTGCAAATACTAACCCAATAAATTTAAAATACATAACTTGAACCCGGCCAGAAGCTACAAGAACTCTCTTGCCTTTAAAATCTAGCATATGTTACAAACTGCAGAAGATATCCGCATGCTCAATGATAAAATCAGTCATTCGGCGCAATTTGTTACCAGGATCACCGATGAGCTCGGAAAAACCATTGTTGGCCAGCAAGGCATGGTGGAACGCCTGCTCATTGGCCTGCTCAGTAACGGCCACGTACTGCTCGAAGGTGTGCCGGGACTGGCAAAAACCCTTGCCATAAAATCGCTGAGCCAGTCGGTTCATGCACAGTTCAGCCGCATCCAGTTTACACCCGATCTTCTGCCTGCCGATGTAATAGGCACCATGATATACAACCAGACAAAGAACGAATTTGTTGTGCGGAAAGGCCCCATTTTTGCCAACTTCATCCTGGCAGATGAAATTAACCGTGCCCCGGCCAAAGTGCAGAGTGCCCTCCTGGAAGCTATGCAGGAACGCCAGGTCACCATTGGCGATACAAGTTATAAACTGCAGGAACCTTTTTTGGTACTTGCTACGCAAAACCCCATTGAGCAGGAAGGAACTTATCCGCTCCCGGAAGCACAGGTAGACCGTTTCATGCTTAAAGTAATTGTAAATTATCCTTCAAAAACCGATGAACAGCAGATCATCAGGCAAAACACATTGGGGTCAAATTTGGCAGTAATAAACCCCGTGGCCAGTGCCAGTGAAATAACCACTGCAAAAGAGCTGGTGCGCCAGGTTTATGTAGATGAAAAAGTGGAAAATTATATCCTGGATATTGTATTTGCCTCCCGCTTTCCCGATAAATATAACCTGGGAAAACTGAAACCGCTGATCAGTTTTGGCGGATCGCCCAGAGCCAGCATCAACCTGGCGCTGGCAGCAAAAGCATATGCTTATCTCAACAAGCGGGCCTATGTAATTCCCGAAGATGTGCGCAGCATCTGCAAAGACGTTATGCGTCACCGCATCGGGCTTACTTATGAGGCCGAGGCAGAAAATGTAAATGTGGAAGAGATCATCAATGAAATCTTAAAAGCGGTAAATGTTCCATAACCTAAGATGCTTACCACCGCCGATATTATCAAAAAAGTAAGGGACCTTGAAATAAAAAGCAAGATCATTACCACCCATCTTTTTACAGGTGAGTACCATTCTGCTTTTAAGGGCCGTGGTATGAGCTTCAGGGAAGTAAGGGAATATGCGGCCGGCGATGATGTGCGTTTTATTGACTGGAATGTAAGCGCCAGGTTTTCTCATCCTTTTACAAAGGAATTTGAAGAGGAGCGGGAACTTACCATGATGCTGCTGGTAGATACGAGCACAAGCAACCTGTTTGGTACCGTGGGCAGGCGCAAAAAAGACCTGATCACCGAAATGGCCGCCGTACTTGCTTTCAGCGCCATTAACAACAACGATAAGGTGGGGGTTATTTTTTTCAGCAATAAAATAGAAAAAATTGTGCCACCCAAAAAAGGGAGAGATCATGCACTCTATATTGTAAGGGAACTGCTTACGGTGGAACCACAGGTTAAGGGTACCGACCTGGACCTGGCCATAAAATATTTCAACGGCATTGCCCGCCAAAAAAGTATTGCATTTATCTTAAGCGATTTTTTAGCCGAGGGATATGACGATGACTTAAAAGTGATAGGCAAGAAGCATGATGTTATCGGGCTCAAAGTGTACGATAAAATGGATATGCAGCTACCCGATATCGGCCTTATACAGATGGAAGATGCTGAAACAGGGAAATCGACCTGGGTAGACAGCAGCAGTGCACTGGTGCGGCACAATTACCAGCAGCATTTTTTGAAACAGAGCGAACTGGCAAAGCAAAATTTCCGTAAAGCGGGAGCCGATCTGCTGCATATAAGAACCGACGATGATTATGTGAAAATATTACAGCAATTTTTTTTGAAAAGAAAATAGCCGGCGATAAACTTTCAGGGAACCCCAGAGATGTAACGATGAACAACAGCAGGATTAATTTTTATTTTTTTAAACTTACGGCATATTTGTGCTTGCTATGCCTGATGTTTGTTAATACGCAGGCCCAATCGGTGAGTACTACGGTTGACAAAAAAGATATATTGATAGGCGAGCGCATCCAGTATGACATCAAATTTACTTTCCCCACCAGCGATTACCAGGTTCAGTTCAATACGCCGGATTCGCTGCCACATTTTCTTATTATCGGGAAAAAGGCTTACGATACCACCGACCGCAATGGTAATTTCCTTGTTGTGCAAAATCTTTTGCTTACCAGTTTTGATTCGGGTAAATGGAGCATTCCGGCTATGCCTGTAAAATTAAAACGCGGTACATCGGTGTTTAATATGACCACCGATCCGGTGCTGATCAACGTAGGATACTCGCCGGAAGACAGTACCGGGCTGTACGACATAAAACCGCCCATTGAAGTGAAGCTTATTGAAAAAACAGACTGGTTGCTCATTGGCGCTTCCATACTTACCGCACTCCTACTGGCCTGGCTTATTTACAGGTATTTTAAGAATCGGGGCAAAAAAGAAAAAGCTGTTTTTCACTCTTCACAAACTGCTTACCAGGAAGCCATGAATTCGCTGGACGCCTTAAAAGCTAATCCTTTAAATACGGATGAGCAGGTAAAAGAATTTCATGTGGCTTTATCGGAAATTTTCAGGCGGTATAACAGCCGTAAGCAGCAAAAGAACCTGATGAACCGCACCACCGGCGAAATGCTGCTCGAATTGAAACAACTGGGCGCAGGCAGCGAGATGGTTTCGGCCTGCGCAGAAAGCCTGCGTTATAATGATGCGGTTAAGTTCGCAAAATTCATTCCGCCAAAATATGAAAGTGAAAAAGTGCTGGGCCAGATGAAAACCGTTATCGACAGTATGCAGCAATATTATAAACCTAAACAAACCACCAATAAATAGTTTTGTTATTCGATTATTTTAAAAATATTGAATTTGGGCAGCCCTGGATGTTCTGGTTGTTTCTGCTGCTGCCTGTACTCCTGATTTGGTATATAAAAAAGAACAACAGCAGTACAGCATCCTTTACTGTTTCAAGTACGGCCGCCCCGGGTTTAACAAGCTGGAAATCTGCAGCACGTCATTTACCCTTTGTTTTACGGTTATTGGCGCTCAGCGCAGTCATTACGGCCCTGGCCAAACCGCAAACACGAAACGAAGAACAGCATGCCGAGGGTGAGGGCATTGATGTGGTATTATGTGTGGACGTAAGCGGCAGTATGATGGCGCAGGACCTGTCGCCTAACCGCCTGGAAGCAGCCAAAGGCGTAGCTATAGATTTTGTTAACCGCCGCCCAACAGACAGGATTGGCGTAGTGATCTTTGCCGGGGAGAGTTTTACACAATGCCCGCTTACCACCGATCATGAAGTGATCAAAAGCGCCATTCACAATATTCACAGCGGGTTACTGGTAGACGGCACAGCCATAGGCGCAGGCTTAAGTACTAGTGTGGACAGGATACGCAACAGCAAATCAAAATCGAAAGTGGTGATACTGCTTACCGATGGTGAAAATAACGGCGGACTCATAGATCCGCAAACGGCCAAGGAAATAGCAAAGGCATTCGGCATACGTGTGTATACCATTGGTGTGGGAACCATTGGCGAAGCACCCATGCCGTTTCGTGATCCGCTTACCGGAAGCATCAGCACCCGCATGCAAAAAGTTTCCATAGACGAAAAACTGATGAGTGCTATAGCGTTGGAAACCGGTGGAAAATATTTCCGTGCTACCGATAATAATTCCCTCTCAGAAATCTATGCCACCATCGATACCATGGAAAAAACAAAGATGGAGATCATTAAGAACCTCAAGTTTAATGATAAGTTCCTTCCCTTTGTGGCAGCGGCCATCCTGTTTTTATTGCTGGAGATCATTTCCAGGTATTTACTGTTCCGCAAATTTCCGTAGAACGCTGATGATCATGATTTGGCTGATGAGTTAAAATAGTTCTAAGAAGCTGTTTAAAAAAATTACCGCATGTTACCCTCTGTTTTTTAATGGCCACGAATGCACGAAAAAGTAGGGCGTTTAAATGAGAATTACAGGATATTCGTGCATTCGTGGCAAAATATAAAATTTATTAGTTTCCAAGACAGAAATTGAAAATTCATTGGATCACAAGCATACTGATCAGCAGAGCTCTACTTAAGAACGACAACAATCTGCGTTCCTATTCCAAACTAATCTTTATTTTGCACCCATGCGTGCACTTGTTTATAAATCTACCGGAAGCTGGTACCAGTTAAAAAACGAACAGGGCGAACCCCTGCAGGCACGCATAAAGGGAAAACTGAAAATAGAAGGAATTACCAGTACAAATCCCGTTGCGGTGGGCGATTGGGTGGAACTGGAAAATTCGGATGAAGACCATAGTATTGTAATTACCAGGGTTTGCGACCGCAAAAATTATATCAACCGGCTTTCGCCGCATAATAAAAACCAGCACCATATTGTGGCATCTAACCTGGATCAAAGCCTGCTTTTTGCCACACTTAAAGAGCCTAAAACCTCTTTTGGCTTTATTGACCGTTTTTTGGTCACTTCAGAAGCTTTTCATGTGCCTGCCATTATTGTGTTTAACAAGGCAGATATCTACGGCAAAAAGGAGATGGAAAAATTTGAACTGGCCAAAGAAATTTATGAGCCCATCGGCTATAAGATTTTATTGGTAAGTGTGCAAAAAGAACAGGGGTTGGAAGAAGTTAAGTCTTTGTTGAAAGATAAAACAACCATGCTCAGCGGACATTCCGGCGTGGGAAAATCTTCTTTTATCAACCATGTATTTCCGGAGCTGAAATTAAAAACACTTGAAGTAAGCGGCTGGAGCGGCAAGGGTATGCACAGTACCACCTTTGCAGAAATGTTTGATTTACCCTCTGGTGGAAAGATCATAGACACGCCGGGTATAAGGGAATTGGGGCTGGTGAGTATTGAAAAGGAAGAGTTAAGTCATTATTTTCCGGAAATGCGTCAACTGATCCATCAATGTAAATTCAACAATTGCCAGCATATCGACGAACCCGGCTGCGCCATTAAAGAGGCCGTTAACAAAGCTGCCATTCACACAGAAAGGTATATCAGCTACTTAAGTATCCGGGATAGTATTTTGAAAAAAGAATGGTAGAAAGGAATTAATATGGAAGATGTAATATTTAATATGTTGGAGTTTCTTAAAGCTGGAGAGCTATAATTTCTTTTTTGGAGGTTACTATTCTTCAATATAAAATTCTAACTCACTCTACCGGGAGAACTATCAAAAATTACAAAGCTCTTTAATATTAAATCTAAAATATTAAATCTTAAATCTTCATCCTCTCTCCTGTACCCTCAGCCAGCGTTCGGGAATTTCATTGTGACTGGCTTTTACATAATCAGCATAGCTGCAGGCCACTAATTTATTGTCGGGCATCTGCATCCACCAGCGGCCTGTTTTTTTACTTTGTACAAACATGGTGTCTACTTCCGCAAATGCGGTATGGTATTCGTTAAAGTTGTGTTTGTCTTCCGGTACCGCTTCCTGCCTTCCACGGTTTTTCCCATCAATAAAATACCAGATCATTTGGGCCACCTGTTTTGCGGTAAGTTCATGCACATCATCTGCAGGATGGTACCCGTATATTCCCATACTGCTGAGTGTATCGCTCATGCCGGCAAAACGGGTTAGCGTACAGACATCAATTCCGCTGAGGCCATTGGGACATTCTTTATTGGCAGGGGCATCGCTGTTTTTTATTGCCGCAATATCAATGCTGAGCATATTACTGTTGCGCAGCACAGGCTCCATTTCTTCTGGTTTTTCTATAACGTTTCCCACCCGGTAACAGTCGAAACGCAGCTTGTCCATGGTTTCGAGCAGTTTTGGGTGTACCAGGTAGCTTTGAAAGCCGATATGGTTGTAATGCTTAATCATGGCGGGGTCGCCGGTGAGCATTTCCATTAAAAAATTTTCGGAGCGGATGGGGGTTTCGCTTTGCAGGTCTATTTTGGCATCTATACAACTGGCTTCAATGGGTTTGCCTATATGCCGGTAAGCGTTATACTGCCCCAGCGTAACATCATGTGTACCGCCGATAATGATAACGGTTTTGTTTTTTTCGAGCAGCGATGATACAACTGTTCTTACGGCTGCATAACTGTCTGCAAGGTTTTCGCCTGTTTTAATATTGCCAATATCGGCAATTTTGATATCGGTATGCCAGTAATGCAGTTTATAAAATTGTTTGCGGATGGCATTGGCCGCGTTACTGTCGGTGCCTAAAAAATTTTGCCCGCGTGTTTCCATTGCGCCTGCAATAACGATGTCGCTACCGCTGATATCGGGGATTTCATCCACATAAATTTCCATGTGTTTGGCCATCTGGCCTTCGTAATAACTTTCCTCATTGCTGAGTTCTTGAAAGGGCACCGGCTCCAGAAAATCGTACAGGTCCTGCATCTAAAAAAATTTCAACAAAACTAAGGAATATCGGCACATCTGCGCCAAATGAAAAATCCCGGAACGGCCCGGGATTTTCATTTGATATTCTTCAGAAGAGGTCATTCTATTTTTTAAGAGCGTTGCGGTATAAGATCCAGGCCATGGCTGCAAAAAATAAAACACCTAAAATATAATAGCCGCCTTCGCTGAGCGCAGTTGTAAGTCTTTCTTCCATGCTCACTGTATTGAGAAATTTTTCGCCCCAGTTGCTGCCGCTTATGAATGCAATGACCACGCCGGCCACAGCACCTCCGGCCACCAAACCAGTGGCAAAAAGGCTTCCCTTGCCCAGTTCATCGTCTTCGGACGATGTTTCCATATTCTTTTTCTTTTTAACTCCGTCAACAATTCCTTTAATGGCGCCGCCAATAAAAATTGGAAGCGTGGTGGACAACGGAAGATAAGCGCCTACGGCAAAGCTCAAAGATTTAATACCGCAGAGCTCCATAACCAGGGCCAGGAAGATGCCTACAAAAACATATTGCCAGTCGAGGTTTTGAGAAAGAATGCCCCGGTCAAGTGTTGCCATCAGTGTGGCCTGCGGGGCAGGGAATTTCTCGGTGCCAATAACGTGTGTAATGCCCTGTGCCAGTTGGTCGGCAGTGGGCTTATCCAAAAATTTAATGGTAAGGCCAATCACAATTGACGAAACAATGGCGCCGATAAATAATGCGATTTGCTGGCTACGGGGGGTGGCGCCAACGATATAACCTGTTTTCAGATCCTGGGATGTGGCACCAGCATTGGCAGCGGCAATACATATCATACCACCTACCACCAAAACAAGCGGTTCATAGGTTTTGCCGGTCCAGCCCACCGCCATAAAAATTAAACTGGTGGCCATAATGGTGGCTATGGTCATACCGCTGATGGGGTTATTACTCGAACCGATAAGGCCCACAATACGGGAAGAAACGGTTACGAAAAGTGCACCAAATAAAATAACGAGGATTCCTACGAGCAATTTTTGCATGAAGCTGTCGCCCGGGATCTGCGGGAGGATAGAGATCAGCACAACTAGTGCCAGGCTGCCAAGTCCAACCACTTTCATGCTGAGGTCACGTTCTGTTCTTTCCACTGCTGTTGCGGTTTCGCCTGTATTGTTCTTAAGTGAACCAAAACTGCCTTTAACAGATTTTACAATGGTGGGGATGGTTTTTATTAATGTAATGATACCACCAGCTGTTACGGCCCCGGCGCCGATCTGCCTGATGAATGCATAATAGATAGCGGCAGAATAATCGTTGAAAGAATGGGTGGCTGCATTCCATCCGCCTTTACCCCCATCGGTTGCAATATCTTTTAAATATCCCAGTTTTACCAGTTGAATGGCAATCGTATCTGGCGGAATTAATGTGGCAAGCAGCGGAATTAATACCAGCCAGCTGAACACGCCACCGGCCACCAGTACACCCGCTATACGTGGGCCAATGATATAGCCAACGCCTAAATATTCCGGTGTAATTTCTCCGCTTACTTTCGCCGAAGGGAAAAACTTGTTCTTTTGTTCGGTCATAAATGCAGGCGTTTCTGCAATGATGCGCAGGATCTTTTGCAGAATGGCATAACTAAAAGCCACGCCCAGGCCCAGGAATGCGGTCTTGGCAAAATCGCCGCCCTTTTCACCGGCTTTCAGTACATCGCCGCAGGCTGTACCTTCGGGATAGGGCAATGTTCCATGTTCGTTTACGATCAGTGCACGCCGCAGCGGTACCATCAGCAGGGTACCCAGCATACCGCCTACAATAGCCAATATTAAAATGGTGAGGTAATTGAAATAAGTGGCGCTGTCGGGCGAGCTCAGGAATAAAAATCCCGGCAGGGTAAACGCCACACCGGCCGCTATACTTTCTCCGGCGCTGCCTGTTGTTTGAATGATATTATTTTCTAAAATCGTGGTCTTAAAAAATTTTCGGCCCAGGGTAATGGCAATGACCGCAATAGGAATAGAAGCCGAAACAGTAAGTCCTGCTTTTAATGCAAGGTAAACGGTGGCTGCTCCAAAGATGACACCAAACAAAGAGCCTAAAAGTATACTTTTTACAGTAAGCTCCTTCATATTGCTTTGTGCAGGCACATAAGGCTGAAACGTATTTTTCTCAGACATGTAAGGTTGGTTTTAGAAAAGGAAGGTAAATAAAAAAGGCGATACTGGGAGTACCGCCTTTGCTAAAATAGGATCAGTCTTATGCACTGCCGGTCTTTTCCTTTACAATGGCATTTAATGATTTTATTCTTGAGTAGATCAATATGCCTCCAATAAATGCGGCAATGGTCAATAAGAGGAAAAACATTTTTTTATCAGTAAAATCATCCCAGAAACTCGTCATTACGCCCGCTATCTTACCTCCAATAGAAGTGGACAGGAACCATCCGCCCATCATTAAAGCCGTAAGCCTCGCCGGCGCCAGTTTAGATACAAGTGATAATCCGATAGGGCTTAAAAATATTTCACTGATGGTAAAAACAAAATAAGTTAACCAAAGCCATCCCGGACCGGTCTTATGTGTGTAGACGGAGGGTACGCTCATGATGGCAAACACCATTACAAGGGCAGAGAGGCCCGCAATGAAAGAAGCCATTCCGAATTTTGATGCGGTGGTTGGTTCCTTGCCTTTTTTGCGCAGGTAATCAAAAAACGGAACAAAAAACAAAGTGAGCAATACAATGAACAATGGGTTTATGGACTGGAAAAGCTCTGTATTCACCAATTTTTGAGACCCCCCTCCTGGCCATTGGTCTTTTGGTACATTATTAAAATAGGGATCGGGGCCCTGTACGGTTTGCACTTTACCATCGGCCCCCTTAACATCCCTGAAGTATTCGTCAACCTTATTTACTTCCCTGTTGCTGGTGGATACTTCCTGCATGGGGAATATTTTACTTACAAAGTTGGATGTGCTTTGCGAAGCCACCCGGTCCGTATGTTTCTCGGCCCAAATAGTAAGTCCGGTGGAATTCTGATTGTAAATAACCCAGAAAATGATGCTGATGGCAAATATGAAGAGCAGGGCTCCTATTCCACGTTTATCCTGCCCCTGTGCTTTTACCCAAAGGGAAATATAAAATGCGATGATGGGCAAACAGGCAAAAATAAAGGCATCGTTTGCAGGAGTTCCCATAATGGTATTTCCAAAAATTGCTGTTGGCACAAACCAGCCAATGACTGCAGCAATGATGGCAGGTAAAAAAACATAACCGAAAATTTTTGATACAGGCATGTCTTCAGCCTGTGCCGGTTTTTTAATATCGCCTACTTTTACGTGCCTGATATTCATAGCAAGTACAACAAGGCCGATGAGCAGCCCTACACCGGCAGCGGAAAATGCATAACCCCAGCCATATTTGTTTCGCAGATAGGCGGCAACAAAATTGCATATAAAGGCGCCTATGTTAATGCCCATGTAAAAGATATTATAGGCATTATCTTTTAATGGTCTCAGGTCTTCACGGTTATAGATATTACCAAGAAGCGTGGAAATATTTGGCTTAAAAAATCCATTACCAACTATAATCAGGGCAAGAGAAATGAACATGGCTGTATTTCCGGGAATGGCAAGCCCGAAATAACCTGCAGACATCAGCAGCCCCCCAATAAAGATCGATTTTATATATCCAAGATAACGGTCTGCAAGCAAACCGCCGATAAAAGGGGTTAGGTAAACCAGCGCTATAAAACTGCCTACTATGTCTGCACCAACACTTTGCGAAAAACCTTTGCCGCCTGTAGTGGTGTCGATCATGTAGAGCAATAAAATGCCCACCATCAAATAATAAGCAAAACGTTCCCACATTTCTATGAGAAACAATATAAACAATGCTCTGGGGTGCTTACCCGTTTTAACCTGCTCATTCATAACAGTTGTTTTTTAAGTTGGTTTTTTAAATACACAGTTGAAACCGCGGCCATAAAATCTGCCGGTTTCGGCTGCCCAAAATAAACAAAATATGATTGCCGCCTTCAATTTCCCGGAACCGTTTAAAAAAAAAATAGGCAAATGCCGTTTTCTGCAACTAAATTCGCCTTAGAAATTCCGAACGAAATTATTTTTATCCATGAATATCCTCCTCGTTGGTTCCGGGGGCAGGGAACATACCCTGGCCTGGAAGCTGACACAGAGCAAACTTTGTACGCATTTATACATTGCCCCCGGCAATGCTGGTACAGCTTTATGTGGTACCAACCTGCAGATTTCAACCACCGATTTTGATCAAATTGCCGCTGCCTGCAGGCTGCATCATATTAAAATGCTAATTATTGGCCCCGAAGATCCCCTGGTAATGGGCATTACAGATTTCATCAGGGCAAAAGAAGGCCTGGCGCATATCCATATCATTGGCCCTTCAAAAGAAGCGGCCCAGTTGGAAGGCAGCAAGGCCTTTGCCAAAAGGTTTATGACAGACCATGGCATCCCTACGGCTGCTTTTGAAAAGTTCTCTGAAGAAAATTATGAGGAAGGGATTGATTACATTAAAAATCATCCCCTGCCGGTTGTTTTGAAGGCCGATGGCCTTGCCGCCGGAAAAGGGGTGGTCATTTGTAAAAATCATGTGGAAGCATTGGCAGAATTCGAGTTGATGGTGCTGCGTTCCAAATTTGGGGAGGCCGGAAGAAAAGTGGTGATAGAAGAGTTTATGCAGGGCATAGAAATGAGCGTTTTTGTGCTTACCGACGGCAAAAATTATGTACTGCTTCCCGAGGCCAAAGACTATAAACGGGTGGGCGAAAAAGATACCGGCCTTAATACCGGCGGAATGGGCGCCGTAAGCCCGGTTCCTTTTTACGATGAAGCGCTCCGTCAAAAAGTGGTAAAACAGATCGTGGAACCCACACTGGCCGGCCTTCAAAAGGAGCAACTGGAGTACCGGGGATTCATTTTCCTTGGGCTGATGGTGGAAAACGGCAACCCCCGCATGATAGAATACAATTGCCGTATGGGCGATCCGGAAACAGAGGTGGTAATGCCCAGGATCAAAAACGACCTGGTAGAGCTGCTCCTGGCCACTGCTGAACAAAGGCTCAATACCGTGAAGGTTGAAACTGATACACAGGCCGCCGCTACCGTGGTGGCCGTAAGCGGCGGGTATCCCGGCAAATATGAAACCGGCCTGCCTATCGAAGGCCTCGAAACAGTAAATATTCCCGGAAGCATCATCTTCCACTCAGCTACCGAAAGGAATAAAGACAAAGTGCTGACAAAAGGTGGGCGGGTGCTGGCAGTTACTTCCTTTGGCGATAACATTACCGAGGCAGTTGAACAATCGAATTACCTGCTCGAACAACTCCATTTCGACGACATGTATTTTCGCTCAGATATTGGTTACGAGTTCAAATAAATCAGCTACTTTCTCCGTTAATGTTAAAGCAGGTTGTTAAGGTTTTGTGTTATTCGCAAACAAAGCAAATAATGTTCCAAAAAAAATAGTTTTGTTGTTGTTTATCCAATATTTTACTTCAACTTTGCGCAAACTAAATTCAATACGTTTTTTGTTTAACTACCATGGGAATATTTAATTTTTTCACGCAGGAAATTGCGATAGACCTCGGAACCGCCAATACCCTTATCATTCATAATGACGAAGTGGTGGTAAATGAACCATCTATTGTAGCTCTTGACCGCAACAACCCCAAGAATTTACTGGCCGTTGGCAAAAAAGCGCTCATGATGCATGAAAAAACCCATGAAAGCATCCGTACCGTAAGGCCGCTGAGAGACGGAGTGATAGCCGATTTTAATGCTGCCGAGCTTATGATCAGGGAATTGATCAAGCTGGTGTATCCCAAGAAACCATTTTTTGCCCCAAGCTGGCGTATGATGATCTGCATCCCCAGCAGCATTACCGAAGTGGAAAAACGTGCCGTGCGTGACAGTGCCGAGCAGGCCGGAGCTAAAGAAGTTTACCTTATTCACGAACCAATGGCCGCCGCACTCGGTATCGGAATAGATGTGGAAGAACCCATAGGTAATATGATCATAGATATTGGCGGTGGCACCACCGGCATTACGGTTATTGCCCTGGCCGGTATCGTATGCGACCAAAGTATCCGGGTGGCGGGGGATGAATTTACAGGCGATATCATGGAAGCCCTGCGCCGCTACCATAGCCTGCTCATTGGCGAACGAACTGCAGAACAGATCAAAATACAGGTGGGAGCTGCCACCAAAGACCTCGATAATCCGCCGGATGACATACCAGTTAATGGACGCGACCTGGTGACAGGTATACCAAAACAGGTGATGGTGAGTTACCAGGAAGTGGCAGAAGCACTGGATAAAAGTATTTTTAAAATAGAAGAAGCCATTTTAAAAGCCCTGGAAACCACACCTCCCGAGCTGGCAGCCGATATTTACAGGCGTGGACTGTATATTACCGGCGGTGGAGCCCTATTGCGTGGCCTCGACAAAAGGCTGGCAGCCAAAATTAAATTACCGGTGCACGTGGCCGAAGACCCGCTTAAGAGCGTGGTGCGTGGTACGGGTATTGCATTGAAAAACTACGACCGTTACCCGTTTGTAATGCGATAGATACAGACTTAATACTAATTGATAAATGCTGAATTTTGCATGCATTCATTCAGGATTCAGCATTTAGAATATAAAATATTTCACCCTGCGTGCGTAATATTTTCGCTTTCATCCGCCGTTATTTTCATTTACTCACTTTCCTGCTGCTGCAGGCATTCTGCATTTTTCTGATAGGTCATTACAGCCGTTACCATAACGCCATTTTTACCGGCACCGCCAACAGGCTTACCGGCACCGTCAATAAACAATACAATACCATTGAATATTATTTTGACCTGAAACGTACAAACGATTCCCTGGTAAAGGCAAATGAAAGGTTGCTGAATAAATTAAAGGAAAATTTTGCCCTGCCCGATTCTTCGGTCAGGACCATTACAGACACCATACGCATAGATTCCATTGAACAATACCGCACCCATACCTATCTTTCTGCAAAAGTGGTATCCAACTCCGTGTCCATGCAAAATAATTTTATTGTGCTATACGGGCCCAATGTAAAAAAATTCTCTATCGGCATGGGCATCATAGATATGAACAATGCCGTGGTGGGAATTGTAACGGATGTTAACGGCGATTATGCGGTGGTAATGGGCATGCTTCACAAGGACAGCCATATCAGCGCCAGGCTTTTTAAATCAGGGGAAGCCGGAATACTTAACTGGGATGGCAAACAGCCTAACATGATTACGCTTAAGAATATTCCCAAAGGAACTGTAGTGGCAAAAGGCGATTCTATAGTGACCAGCGGCCTCAGCACCACATTTCCAAAAGGGTTGATGGTAGGCCTGGTGGATGCCATATACGAGGAAAGCGGCACCAGCAACCTGAATATTAAATTGAAAACGGCTGCCAATTTTTATAAGCTCGAATATGTATATGCAATTGTGAATAACCAGGCAGCACCCGTTAAACAACTATTGGATAAAGCAAACAAACAATTATAAATGCCCGGACTGCTGAAATATATTGTAAGGTTTGTGCTCTTGATACTGGTACAGTTTTTTGTACTCGACAAAATTCACCTGCACCAGATGGTAACACCCTACCTGTATTTTTTATTCATCATCTGGCTGCCTTTTAAAATGCCCCGCATGCTGTTGATGCTAACAGCCTTTGCATTGGGTTTTACACTCGACAGTTTCCGGCACCACCCGGGCTTTCATGCTGCCGCCTGTGTACTGATAGCGTATGTAAAGCCATTCCTGGTAAACCTCCTGGCCCCGCAACAGGGAACGGATTTTAATTACGAGGAGCCCTCTGTAAAAAGCATGGGTACTTTTGCCGCTTATTTTACCCTGGTGGCTGTTTTAAGCCTGCTGCACAATGCCTGGTTATTTTTCCTGGAAGCCTGGCAGTTTGGCAACATCTGGTATTTTCTGGTAAAAACCATTTTATCAACGGTCATCAGCATCCTCCTGATCCTGGTAACGGAATTAATTTTTACCCGGAGGCAAAAATTCAAGACCAATACTGTTTAATTTCGCAATTCATAATATTGGTACATGCTTGCCGTTACATATTAAATCATCTGCCCTTTATCAATGCCGGTTTATAATCAATCAAGAAAAAATGTGATCATGCTTGTTTTCATAGGCATGGCCCTGGTCATTATTGCCCGGCTGGCCAGCCTGCAGCTGTTTACAGATGAGTATAAGGTACTGGCAGATGATATTGGAAAATTCAGGAAAGTGATCTACCCCGACAGGGGGCTGGTGTTCGACAGGCATAAGAAGCCCCTGCTTCAGAATAAACTCATTTACGACCTGATGATCACCCCCAATAAACTAAAAGGGGTGGATACGGCAAGGCTTTGCAGTATACTTAATATAGATTCAGCTGCTTTTATGAAAA
>CAVWGU010000011.1:0-370368 GCA_963754695.1 uncultured Chitinophagaceae bacterium | reverse complement strand
GTATTTTTTTGAAATTCCGCTTTACCGGGTTAAATATGCACGGATAACCCCCCGTAGTCACTCCGGCAGACATCCATAACCTTTTTTTATTATCCTGCATTAGGCTGGTTACTTGGTTACCGGCCAGCGAAGTTGTGTCATTCGGGTTATGTCTATAGGTAATAAATCTTTTTCCATCAAACCGCTGTAGCCCATTTAGGGTGCCTAACCAGAAAAATCCCTTGTCGTCTTGTAACATAGAATTTAGGGAGGAACTCGCCAGCCCATGCACGGTAGTGGAACGGGTAAAAACAATTTCACCCCGTTGGGCAAATACAAATGCTAGTTGCAGGAGACAGTGGATTATTAAATACAATTTTTTTATTCCCGGCATTTGCAATTACTTTTTGATTTTCACTGCGTCGCATCCCGATAGCTATCGGGGCTATTCTGTTTCTCAAATTTAAACAAGAAGTCTTGTTTATTCATCATGGTTTTAGCAAAACCACATATTTATGTGTGCCCGGTATGTGGTATAAGAGCACAATCTTTCGTCGTAAACTCCTGTCAGTCAGTATCTCTAACACCATAACCACATTCCTTTATTTACTATTTCACATAGAGATGCGATTGTACAAGGTCTGCCTGCAGATGATATTTGTGTAATCATTAAATATTTAAAAAATGAAAAAGACAACACTCACAATTATCCTGGTTATTTTATCAGTATCATTTCTTTCAGCCCAGGGCCTTTTGGGTAAAATAAAAGGCAAAGTGAAGAACACTGTTGAAAACAGGGCTGTAAATAATGTTGACAAAAAAGTGAACAAAACGCTCGATGAAATAGAAGGAAAAGATACTCCTGCAAAAGCGGGTGCTGAAAAACCAGATTCCGATACGGAGGGTAACAAAAACAGTCTTGCCAGTTATTCAAAATATGATTTTGTACCCGGCGATACGGTTTTATATGCCGAAGATTTTGCCACAGAAAACATCGGCGAATTACCGGTTGGCTGGAATACCAACGGTAAGGGAGAAGTGGTAACCCTTAATAATTTTGGGGGCAACTGGCTGAAGCTGGGAGAAAGAAGTGTTTTTCTTTCTGCTAACAAAAAAGAGTTCAGCAAAAATTTCACTATTGAATGCGACCTGATATTTCAACTGGAAAATGCAGGACCCTGGTGGCCAAGGTTAAGTATTGGTTTTCTTTCAAGCGGAGAGCTTACTCCCGATGATAATTCATTGTTAGTTCAATATAATAAGTATCAGTCAAGCCGTATACATTATACAGCAAGACAAGATGGCGGCTCCTGGGACCTTTCTTCTGAACTCAAAGGAGGAGGTTATGTAAAAGGATCAACGGTAAAAACCCCTTCGTTAAAAAATTATTTTAATAAAATCGTGCATATGGCTATGCAGGTACAGGGAAAACGACTGCGTATTTGGGTGAATGGCGAAAAATTATATGATATGCCTTCGGCTGTTGCGGACCAATTTCCAAGCAACCAGTTTTTCATGGAAGTATCTCCCATTTCTGACCCGCGGTATGCTTATTATATCAGCAATATAAAAATTGCCACCGGCCTACCCGATACAAGGCATAAACTGATTGAAGAAGGAAAATTCTCCACCACCGGAATTTTATTTGATGTAAACTCTGCCACCATCAAACCCGAAAGCAATGGAGTGCTGAAAGAAATAGCGGATGCATTGACAAAGTTCCCTGATTTCAAAGTAAAAATTATCGGACATACAGACGCTGACGGAAGCGATGCATCTAATCTTACCCTTTCACAAAAAAGAGCTGCAGCAGTAAAAGATGCATTGAAAAAAGATTTTGGTATAGATGAATCAAGAATGGTTACCGATGGAAAAGGAGAAAAAGAACCCGTAGCCGATAATAAAACCAAGGAAGGCAAGATGCAGAACAGGAGAGTGGAGTTTGTAAAACAATAATTAATTAAACAACTTAAAAATCAATTTTATGAAACGTAAAATATTAACAGCAAGTTTTGCAACTGCACTTATCATTATCATGAGCAGCTTTGCATTTATGAGTTACACCACAAAGAAAATTACCGATGATGTGTGGAAACTGTTGGGTACAACTGAGAAAGATGGCAAACTCAGTATAGCCCATAGTTTCAGGCAGGGCAATTTATTTGCTTATGGTGTTAAAAATGCAAAAAACATTGCGCTTGGCAACCGGGCTGCTGTTGCTGCTGAACTGTTGACATATACAAAGCAATATGTAACTACGCCAGCGTTTATAAAAGAATATGAATCGTACAGGGAAAATATGAAACCACAGCCACCTGAACCCATGAAAACAAAAGAAAGCATCAGGGAAAAATTTATAAAGGATGCAGAGCAGGGAATAAAGAATATAGAGAAAGTGATTGCTGCAACAGCAGACGCTAAAGTAAAGAAAGCACTTGGCCGACCAAATTCCCTTGCAGAAAAAACAACTGGAAGATTATAAATCCCCCAACAGCAAAATGTTTGAAGCCTCGTGGCAGGGTGAACAAAATAATTTCAAATTGCGGAATGATGAGTACCAGAAATCAGTAAAGCAATGGGAAACTGATTTCCCTGAGAAAAGTTCACAACTAATAAAACTCAGGCTTGCCAGGTTTTTAGAAATAACAAAAGACATTGACTACAGTGCTGCGCTTACAGAAAGAAACGGTAAGAAATTTTTCACCAACCCCAAATATGAAGCAATGAGCCTCCAGTGGAAAATGGGCTTCCGTGCCGGCAAAGAAGTAACCGAAACTGCCAGAACATTTGCACAACAGTGGTTGAAGGAATTAAATTAAAAAATTTTGGTCAATAAACTTTATCAATGATGAAAAAGATATTTCTCTTCCTGCTTTATAGTTTGCTTTTTGCGGAGCTATGTAAGGCTCAACAACTACCAACTGTAGCCATACCCGATGTGAATAAAATGATGAAAATGAGCCCGGCTGAAAGGGAGGCATACAAAAAACAAATGCTGAACCAGGCTTCACAACAGGCAAAAAAAATTTCGCAGCAGGCGAATATAAAACTGGATGAATCGATGCTGCCGGATTACGTATTGCAGCTTCCGCAAAAAGATGTAAAAAGAATTGCCGCTATACCCGCCGGTATTCCAACAATGCCCCAACTTATTACGACGCTTAAAAAGACCAAACAGCAGGTGGAAGCCGCTACCTCAAAAGAAATCCTGGAGGGTGTAAAAAAATTAGTTGCTTCACAAAACCCTGCACAACTGCAAAGCGCTTCCATAGCGCATTGGTATTCCGATAAGCCGGTTTCTGCTGTGCTTCTATCTATAGAATCTGTTTTAAAAAACCCGGATACCGCCATTGCATGGAATAACCTGGCAGCATTGTTTAATATGTGCAACCTTGAAACCAAATCGGTTCCCATACTAAAACACTGGCTCGAAAAATTACCACAAAGCAGTTTGCTGCTGAATAATATGGGACAGGCATGGCTGGGCCTGGGCGACATACCCGTTGCAGAAGGTTATTTAGAAAAATGTTTGGCGATTGATTCGCTCAACCCCGAAGCCAACCGCTCGATGGCCCTGATTTGCGCAAAAACAAATAAGCCGGAAGAAGCAGAGGAGTATACAAAAAAAGAACAGCAAATTACACAACGTGAATCCACCATTAAGCAGGTTGAAAAAATTACGGAGACCCGGTTGAATATATATTTAATTTATCTCAAAAATCCACGCATACCAAAAGAAAACTTTTTCCAGGGTATTGGCCTCGAAAAATTCGGTTTACCGCAAATGCCTCATACAATCGGGAATGTGGATGAATTCAAAAGATACTGGCAATCGTTTGCTACATCTGTATCTGCCGAAGAGAATTATTGGTTTAATGCTAGCATAGCGCCTCCCAGTGAAGAAGAAAAGAATAACGAACGGTATAAAGACGCCGGCATCTACTCGAAAAAAGCAGAACGATTGTATGAAAACCTGAAAGACAGTATGCAGCCGCTGTTGGCATTATTCAGCGAGGAGGATATGGTTAATTCGCTGAGTCTGGCAAAAGATTATGCGTTTAAATATGGTAATGCATGCCCCGATCAAAACACATATAAAGACTACGAAGTATGGAAGACCAAATGTTGCGCCATAAGGAGACCCTTAGCCGAAGGATACATGTCGCAAAATAATACGTTTGTAAAAGGCAGGGCCTTAAGGGCCATGACCGACTGGAAAGAGTTTATAAACGGGGTAATTAATATTTACCAGTTGGACCCCACCCCGGCAAACAAGCGGTTTATTTCCGGGCTTATTGCCAATTATTTTATCATGCTCGGGCAGGTGGCAAATTCAGTACGATTCGAATACCCCGAAGAATGTCGAAACCTGAAGTATAATGAGAAACAGGCCGACTCTGCGTTGATGAGCGAGAGGGAAATAAATATGAACTGTCCACCCTGGCTTAATATAGAATTGGATTTGCTGGCAGTACAGCTAAAAGCAGATTGTGAAAAATTTGAAGTGGAAGCGGGTAAAGGCATTGTGGCAGAATTTGAGAAAAATTTTAAAACAGGTACGTCCACGATTGCAGCCGGAGCAGGCATTAAACAAAACTTTATCGGCGTGGCTGAGGGAGAATTAAAACAAATGCTGTATATCACATTTGACAATGATAATAAATTTGTTGATTTTGGCCTCAAAGGCAAAGCAGAAATTAAGATAGGAGGTAACCCAATACATATAGTTGAAGGTATTGCAGAAGTAGGGGGAATAGTAGCAGGGGCCGAAGGAGGGTATACCTTGGGGATCAATTCAGGTTTTAATACTTCTGTTGAGAGGAAAGGTTTATTTCAGTTATAAATATCAGCTGGTGAGTATGCAAAACCATAAACTAAAAAAAAGATTGAATAAAATCAGACAGGGGGCTCTCTGATTGAAATTTTCCGTTTAATGAACAGTAAAAAAATAAGCATCATTTTTTATGAATAAAGAAAACCACCGTAAACAATTTTAAATGAGAGCAAAAAGCGGTTACAATTCATACAACCTTTTCCTCAATTCATACACTATTTCAACTGCCGGTTGCTTTTGCAGATAATATTCTAAATGCTAATCTGTAAATTTATGCAGCAATAAATAGAAATGGCTGCACTGTTAAAAACAAATTTTGGAACAAAAAAAGAGATACTGCTTTTTGCAGCTACTTTTATACCTGCTGTTTTTATTCTGAATCTTGTAATGTATGGCCAGCGTTTTTTTACAGACTGGAAGCTTTTTCTTGTAAGTACACTGGCGGGGCTTGTAATTACTGTGCTGTTGCAAAACAGCCTTGTAGTTGTAAATGTTTTCATTCGTAAACAATACCCTGCTTATATAGATACTGCTAAACGATTTATTTTCTGTTTATCCGCCACTATTATCACTACAAGTATTTTTTTGCTGGCATTCATCTGGATTTATCAGTTCATCCCGGTATTGAGGTATACCGTTACACAAAATTTAGTAATTACTTTTTTATTGGTAGGCATTATTTTTAATATTGTTTCAAGCTCCATACATGAGGCGTTTTACACTTTCGGCAAATACAGGGAAACACTGGAAGAAACTGAAAGACTAAAAAAAGAGCACTTGCAGCAACAGTTTGACAGCTTAAAATCGCAGGTAAACCCTCATTTTCTATTTAACACCCTTAGTTCACTGTCTGCATTGGTTGCTGAAGACGCTGATAAGGCGGATGATTTCTTAAATAATATGAGCAGGGTTTATCGTTATATGCTACGCAGTAATCAGCAGGAGTGGGTAACGCTTCAGCAGGAGCTGGCGTTTATACATTCATACTATCAACTTTTAAAAACAAGATATGGTAACAGTATCCGGGTGCAGATTGAAGCGGATGAAAAATATAATAGTTACATATTGCCTCCGCTTACTTTGCAACTGCTGCTGGATAATGCCATTACACATAATACAACCGGCAAAGAGCAACCACTGCAAATAAGTATAGCGACTGAAAATATTAATACGCTGTTTGTAAAAAATAATTTACAAAAGAAACAAACATCAATACACAATCATGCAGCAGGACTTAAAAGCCTGGCAGCAAAGTATGAACTGCAGGGCATACCTGGTTTTTCAGCAGAAGAAACAGCAGGTGCGTTTATAGTGACCCTGCCACTTACTGAAAAATTGCTTTCCGAACATAAATAAAAGACGGTGCAGAAAAATAATATAATGAAATGAGTATGAATACGGGAGTTGTAAATTCAAGATTCAGTCCCATCAATTTAATATTGATTCCACCTGCTATACTGGCAGTAAATTATATTTTTTTCAATACGGATTATTTTACAAACTTCAGAATATTCGCAACAGCAACAATTACTACCGCTGTTGTTGGTTTTATTAACGCCGAAGTTCATTTTTTACAGGGTAACTATTTACGAAAAAAATATCCCGGCTTTGAGCAATCGGGCAGACGAATAACTGCATGGGCTTTGTTTACTATTCCAATAACGCCTTTTTTTATAACTGCTCTATTTTATACGTACCGTTGGTTTGTTTTGCCGGATAATGCTATCTCTACAGCACAATTGTATTGGGCAATTTTAGCAGGGTTTATTATTGATATATTATTCCTGGCTTTTAATGAAGGTATTTACACTTTCAGTAAATGGAAAGAAAATATTCAGGAAGCAGCGCAACTGAAAAAAGCAAACCTGCAGACGCAGTTTGAAAGTTTGAAGAACCAGGTAAACCCTCATTTTCTTTTTAACAGCATCAATACCTTATCATCGCTGATACATGAGGACAAAGAAAGGGCCGGGCAGTTTATTGACGAAATGAGCAATGTATATCGTTACCTGCTCCGCAATAATGAAGAAGAATTAGTATCGCTTTCAACAGAACTAAAGTTTATTCAATCCTATTACCATTTGCTAAAGACACGATATGGCAATGGTATTGAAATGAAATTGAATATTGATGGTAAAACTGAAGATTACTTACTGCCGCCGCTTACCCTCCAGTTGTTGGTGGAAAATGCCGTGAAGCATAACAATGTGCTGAAAGAAACCCCGTTGGTCATAGAAATTGCTGTGTCTGACGAGGGCTGGCTTATTATAAAAAACAATTTGCAAAAGAAGACCATAACAGTTGATTCCTCTAAAATAGGACTGAACAACATCAAAGAAAAATTCCGATTGCTTGAACAGCCCGATGTGATAATAAAAGAAACTGCCAATGAATTTATAGTCATGCTTCCATTGATAGAAGGTCTTCCAAAAAAATAATTTCTTTTAACTGCATTATCACTGCGTTTCTTTTCTTCAATTCATCGTATCAATTACTCAATTCATACCTGTTACTATTTGCAAGCCGTGTCAATGTTTATTGCTTTGTATAAAAATATAAACATCATGACAACCATTTCAACAAACACATCAACAGCAGCAAACCGCCGGGCTTATCCCGGAGCCATTATCAACATACTGGTATCTGCTGAGCAAACCAACAACAGTTTATTTATTGCCGAATTTGAATTCCTTCCGGGCTCCGAACCCCCAAGGCATGTTCATACCGTAGAGGATGAATTTATTTTTATGAAAGAAGGAGAGGTTACCTTTTTCTGCGGCGATGATATCATACAGGCAAAACCAGGTGATTCAATATTTCTGCCAAAAAACATTCCCCATCATTTTGTCATTACATCAGAAAAGGTTAAGGCCTTGTTTGTAACAACGCCTTCTAATTTCGGGGAATTTTTTAAAATGATTTCTATGCCTTACGAGGGAGCTGAAATACCGGAAGTACAGGGGCCACCAACCGAAGAAACAATGGGCCAGATGGTTGCTTTAATGGCCAGCTTTGGAATAAACCTTGCCTAAAATTAATGGCGGTACGAGAACGATAACTGTTTATACCATCAGTTATCGTTTTTTTTCCGGCAACAGGTTTTTCAAACGAAACCGACTTCTTTCAATTCATACGGCATTTTCCTCAATTCATACAGCGGCATTCCCGTATTAGTTCTGTTCAGCTTCTTTAAATAAGAAAAACTCAGTAATTTGTAAGGGAATTACAAAAAGCCAACATTATGACAATACTGATTGTAGAAGACGAAGAACTGGCAGTAAAAAAACTGCTGAAAACATTGGCGGTAGTAGATGCAACGGCCGAAGTAGTTGGTACAGCCGACAGCATTAAATCAACGGTAGAATGGCTGCAGAGAAATAATCAGCCTGATTTGATACTGATGGATATTGAACTCGCCGATGGGCAGAGTTTTGAAATCTTCAGTCTTACAGAGGTAAAGAGTCCCGTCATCTTCACCACATCATACGATGAGTTTGCCTTAAAAGCATTTAAGGTAAACAGTGTTGACTATTTGCTTAAGCCCATTCAAAAAGATGAGTTAAAGGCGGCATTGACTAAATTTCAAAAAATAAGAGTCAGTCCTGATGTAAATATTGACAGCCTGGTAAAAGAATTGCAGCAAAAACTTCAACCCAAAGAGTATCGCAAACGGTTTTTAGTTAAGTTCGGCCAAAAATTAGTGTCTGTTGATACTGCTGAAATTGCTTACTTCTACAGTGATGGGCGCCTGAACTTTTTTAAAACCACCGACAATAAAAAATTCGTAGTAGATTATACTATGGATGAGCTGGAAGAAATGCTTGACCCAAAAGTTTATTTCCGCACCAACCGTTCATTTTATGTATCTGTAAACAGTATTGCTAAAATTGATGATTATTTTGGCAACCGCCTTATACTCGGGTTAAAACCAGAAGTTGATAAAGAGTCTTTAGTAAGCCGTGAAAAGGTAACTGATTTTAAGAAATGGATGGGGAAATAAAATTTTATTTTACTTTTGTTAATGGGATCACCCCGTATATGGTATTCGCTTTTGTTGCCTAATTGTTGCTCAAATAACAGCAAATTCTTTGAGATATTTTATTAGCAAGGGTTTACAGAGCGGTGTAATATTTTGATATAATATTGCACTTAATGCTGGCGGTCATCTTACGATCTCCTGCACATCTTCATCTCCTTCTAAATTATTCATCTGCCGCAAAATGACAACCGAGCGGGCTTGTACATATTTGCTCAGCGGAACTACGGTATACTTTTTTGGATTGGGTAAACAGGCGGCGATCATTGCAGCTTCCTGCCTGGTAAGGTCTTTAGCATTTTTATTAAAATATTTTTTTGCGGCGGCCTGTACACCAAAAACACCCCTGCCCATTTCAGCAATATTGAGGTAGCGGGCAAGTATAATGCGTTTGGTCCAGATGGCTTCAATAGTAGCCGTAAAATAAACTTCCAGTCCTTTGCGGAAAAAACCACCGCCCTGCCATAGAAAAATATTTTTGGCCGTTTGCTGGCTGATAGTACTGGCCCCACGTTGTTTTTCGGGGTGCCGTTTATTGTACTTCACCGCCTTTTTAATGGCTTTCAGGTCAAACCCGTCATGATCGGGAAAGAGTTGGTCTTCGGCCGCAATTACGGCTAGCTTGATATTGGGCCCCATTTCATTATAAGAAATATAATCACGCTTCAACCCGTTCTGTTGCACAAGGCTGCCCATTTGCGTAAGCGTAATGACAGGGTTGAATACAAAACCAACCAGGAGGTAAAAAAAAGAACTGATATAACAGATAAAAAAAATGTCCTTGATGTAAACAGCGGCCTTTTGCAATGCAGTAATATGCCTCAGCCAAAAATAATACAGGAGCCCCATGAATAAGATACCGCCGCATACCATCAGCACTTTTGCTTTTAGGTTTGCCACCACAAAGCCTTCCACCGAAAATTTTTGTACAATGAACCACAGAAAAAAAAGTATATGCAGTACAAAAATGTACAGAAATATTTTTTCTATCCTGTTCCAGGTGCGTAGTAGTTTTTGTTTTGTCATACCAACGGGCTAATTTTTCATGCCGGAGTATACAACACCTATAATGAGGGCCACCCCAAATACAAGGTATAAGACGCCCGCGACTTTATTAAGCAGTCGTATATTGTGGTCGTTTAGTTTGTTTCTCAGCCTGCCAGCCAGGTATATTTTGAGTACATCTGCAGCCATTACCACGCCAAGGCAAACTACAAAAGTGGTCACCCTTTCGTTAACATTATTATCAAGGGTTTTTGTAGTGGCGGCAAACCAAAGCGCAATCACGCCGGGGTTCAGCGTATTTATGAGGTAACCTGTTATAAAAAGCCTGGCATGTGTGGCGCTGCCGATCTTTACGCCCTGGTCGAGTTCAGCCTTTGTTTTAAATTTTTTAAAGAAAAGATAGTAAATACCCAGCGCAATGAGCAGGATCCCGCCCGCCCAACCAATGATCATCCGGTAGGTGATCAGTTGCCCAAGCAGCCCGCTGAAAAGGTTTGCTGTAAGGATCCACAACGTATCGCTGATCCAAACACCGGCAATAAAATAAAAAGCACTTATAAGGCCGTAGTTGATGCGGAGTTTAAGGATGGTGAATAAAACCGGCCCAACAGTAAACACCAAAACCAATCCCAATAAAAATCCTGAAATGATAGCTTCGGTCATTTACTTATATTTCTTACAAGATAAAATTAATTTTTTACTGTTGCACCTTGTTTAAAAACTGTTTCCATTCTTCCAGTATCTTTCCTTTGAGTACACGGGGAAATTTGTGCTGGCCGCCTACTTTACCCTTCGACTTCATGAAATCCATGAATACAGCTTCAGGCAACGCTTTAACACTGATGTCTTTCAGGGCGTGTTTTCGTTCCACTTCATAATCGTCGTTCAGTTTTTTGAGGTTTTCATCCAGCTGTTTTGTCAGCAGGGTTTCATCCACTTTGTCGTCGGTGGCTACATACCATTCATGTGCAAAAAAGTTTCCGTGCGGCACACCTGCCACTGTAAATTCCGGTATGGAAATATTGAACTGTTCAGATACCATTTCAATACCCTTGTTCATATTGTCTACACTAAGGTGCTCGCCCACCAGGCTTAAAAAATGCTTGGTGCGGCCGGTGATGATGATCTCGCTTCTTTCCTTGTCTATAAGCCTGACCGTATCGCCAATGGCATAGCGCCAGGCGCCGGCATTGGTGGTGATGAGTATGGCATAATCTTTATTCTCCTCAATTTCGTGCAGCATCAGTGCTTCCGGATCGTCTGCCATGTTTCCGTCTGCATCAAAATTATTGTCATCAAACGGAACAAATTCAAAAAATATATTGTTGTTGAGGGCAAGGTGCATCCCTTTGGCATCCTGGCGGTTTTGATAGGCAAGAAAACCTTCGCTGGCCAGGTAGGTTTCAATATAGGTGAGCGGTTTGCCCAGCAATTTTTCGAATCCTTTTTTATAAGGTTCCATGGCCACGCCGCCATGTACATAAAAGGCAAGGTTTGGCCAGAGTTCATGAATATTATTGAGCTTGTACCGCTCTATGATCTTTTCCATGCAGAGTTGCAGCCAGGCGGGTACGCCCACAATGAATCCAATATCCCAGTTGGGAGCATTTTCAATCACTTCTTCCAGTTTTCTTGACCAGTCCCTTTCCTTGGCTATCTTTTTTCCGGGCTTGTACAAGCCAAGGCCCATAAACCAGAACGGAATGTTTTTTTGCTGGATGCCGCTGAGGTCGCCGGCAAAATAAGTAGGCCCTTTTTGAAGTTGTGTGCTGCCGCCAAGCATAAGCCAGCCTTTTCCAATGGCGCTTTTGGGTACATCTTCGTATCGGGTAAGGCTCATCAGTTGTTTAACACTGGTGATGGTGTTGCTGCGGATGAGTTCCTTAGTAATGGGAATGTATTTGCTGGAAGCTTCGCTGGTGCCGCTGCTAAGGGCAAAATATTTTATAACACCCGGCCAGCAAACATCGGGGATGCCTTCAAGTGTTTTATGCCACCACTCACTGTATATTTTAGAGTAATTATAGGTGGGTACCATTTGCTGGAATTTTTTTCCTGCATGACGGGCCAGCAATATCTCATCAAATTTATACAACTGGCCAAACTGGGTAAACCTGGCGGTGCGCAGCAATTTTTTCAGCACTTTTAACTGCTGCCTGCGTGTATCGCTCACCGGCAGGTTAAGGGCCCTTGCAATAGAAGCTGGTAATATGATATCGAAAATGGCCATGAGGGTTTTATTGCTGTCTGCAAATATAATTATTGGCAGCGAGCTTATGTCTGTTACCGGTCCTTAAGTTCCCGCTCACTGTATCTTTAGATCAGATTCATTTTCTATGTACATGGCAGCTGTACCGCTAAGATCAATGACCTTGCCCTTTACACAGATGATTTTTCCTTTAAGCAGCAGTTCTGGTTTGTAATTGAAGTTGATGATATGTTCCTTTTTTATGAACACGGTAAAGATCTGTTTTGGAAACTGCCTGTCTAAGTTCAGCAGTACATTTCCACTACGGCTGATGCGGGCGCTTACTACGGTTCCGCAAACATTAATCTCATTATTCCGGTTCATCCATTCCTGCGCCACCAGGGTGTTAAAATGACCCCGCGGAAGTTTTTCCTGTTCAAGGGGTTCCACATCTGCTTTACTGGATTCGGGGAGCCAGTCGGCAGCTGCAGACTGGCCTTCGAGCAGTTCCTGTTCTGCTAAAGAGAGCTTTGAAAAGAAATCCAATCCTGTTTGTTTTTCTATTTCATTGATTGGAACGGCAAAGCTTTTGAGCGGCTTTTTAATAGCTTCATTGGGCATGATAAAGCCGATCGCTTTTTTATTCTTAAGGTCCATCACCACTTTCCAATAGCGCTTTGGAATGCTCAGTTTGTTGATACCACGTTCAATTTTTGGCAGACCATCTTCTAAAAATGGTCCCGTTATTACATACAATTGGGAAGCCGGGTTCCGGTAAATATATCCCCGTATGGCATCTTCCAGCTCACCCCAGCTACCGCGGTTAAAATCGGCAAGTTGGGGGCTCATATTGCTGTAGAAATAAGATTCCGATAATGCTTTTTTACTCCACCTGAAATCTGCAGAAGGCGCCAGGTGGCCACGGTCATAGCCAAATGCATCGTATTTATAAGTGCTGTCGGACTGCAGGAATTTTAAAAAATAATCCGCTTCCACTGCGCTGCCGCTTTTTACAGCAGAGTCGGGTCTAAAATCATTGGTGCGGAAGACCACGCCATTGATCACATCCGGTATAATGATATGCGATACCCAGCGGGCCTGCTTGAATTTTGGCGAAAAACCGAGTACGATTGCAGCATGCTTTACCAGTTCATCGCCAGGTAGGGTGGCAGGCAATCCAACCTGTTGCAGGTCTTCCTGTATCCGGGTAAGTTTCAGGTCTTCCAGTTTTTCGAGCAATTGCTGCCTTTGTTGTTCCAGTGCATCCAGTTGTGCCCGGGTGGTATTAATTTTTTCTGAAGTATTTTGGGCAAAAGCTGCACATGCAAATGCAATAAAAAACAGTACTGATAAGAATTTTTTCATGCCTGCAAAATTGAATGGTGAAGATACATTTTTTAAGGCCGAAAACCTGCTGAAATTTGGCATCGTAAAGCACCGGTCATACTTTCTTAAGCTTCCATTTTCCCCGCTTAAAAAGCAGGTAAGCTGCAATGGCAATGGCTGTTTCTGCAATGGGAATGGCCATGAAAACGCCTGTAGGCCCCAATGCAGCATATTTTGCCAGCACCCAGGCCAGCGGCACCTGGAAAAACCAAAAACCAAACAGGTTGATGATGGTGGGTGTTTTGGTATCGCCGGCCCCGTTAAATGCATTGGCCATTACCATGCCCATGCCATAAAAAAAATTTCCCAGGCTTACGATCCTCAGGGCCTGTACCGCATACGCCGCCACGGCTTCATCTTTTGTAAAAAATGAAATAATAAGCGGGGCAAAAATTAAAAATATAATGGCCACGCCCGTCATAAACATTGCATTGTATTTTGCAGTGCGTATTACTGACATTTCGGCACGCTCCGGCTTACCGGCGCCCAGGTTCTGGCCTACCAGGGTGGCAGCAGCATTGCTCATGCCCCAGGCCGGCAAAATAAAAAAGATAAGAATGCGGATGGCGATCTGGTATCCGGCCGATGCCGTGCTGCCGCCCGTTTGCACCACCAGGCTTGCAAGTACGATCCAGCTTCCGGAGCCGATCAAAAATTGCAGCGTAGCCGGCCAGGCGATATCTACCAATGATCGAATGGTATCCCATTTTGGTTTGAGGTGTGCCCACACAAATTTAACCATGCGCTTGCCATTGAACAGGTGGTACAATTGATAGCAAACACCAATGCCCCTGCCAATGGTGGTGGCAAGTGCGGCGCCGGTTAAGCCAAGTGCAGGTATTGGTCCAACGCCGCGGATGAGTATGGGGCATAAAATAATGTTGCAGATATTGGCTACCCAAAGGCTTTTCATAGCCATCATGGCATCGCCTGCTCCTCTGAATATTCCATTAATAAGAAACAACAGCATGATCACCAGGCTGCCGCTCATGAGTATGCGGGTATAAACAGCGCCCGATGCAATGGCTTCGGGCTCGGCGCCCATCAGTTTTAAAATTTCCGGTGCATATATAAAACCGGGAATACTTACGATAACTGTAATGAGTATGGCTACAAACATGGCCTGCATACCTGCTTCCGACGCAGCTTCGGTGTTTTTTTCGCCCACTCTGCGGGCCACCATGGCCGTGGCTGCCATGCTTACACCAATGGCAAGGGAATAAACAATGGTGATGACCGATTCTGTAAGGCCCACCACCGATACGGCATTTTTTCCCAGATGGCTTACAAAATAAATATCTACCAGGGCAAATACGCTTTCCATCATCATTTCGAGCATCATGGGAATGGCAAGCAAAATAACGGCACGGCGGATGCTGCCGCTGGTATAGTCCTGGTTTTCGCCGGTAAGCGACTGCCGGATAAGAGATAAAAGTTTGGATATGCGATGAGTAAACGACATGAAATTCTTTTTTTAAATGAATAGATAGGTAAGGAGTGGCCAGGCCAGATCCGGGAGTAAGATGTTTTTGTTGCACACAAAAACAGGAATCAGAACTTCATATTCGTAAAATTGAGGGGCAAAGGTTTGAAAAAATACGGAAATAAAAAAAACTTTATATGAATGGTAGTTGCAGTAAGCTGAGCGGGCTTAGAGAAATTCTATAATTTTAGCATCTTGTGCTATTAGTGTTATAGCCGAATTAAACTAAATTTTGAAAAATGTTTAAAAATTCAATCCTAAGAATAGAATTACTGAAGCCGATGCTACCAGCGAACTGCTGTTGAGGAAAGCTGTTTCCCGAAATCGGGTTGTATATCGATTTCGGGTGCCTTTTTTGGGTACCTTTTTGGGCAAGCAAAAAGGTACAAAATAGAACTTTTAAGGAAGCCAAAAATCGTAAGAAATTGAATAGCTCAACACGTTAATTTTATAACAACAAGGAAATGAAAAAACTGATCGTGGTGCGGCATGCCAAGAGCAGCTGGGCCAATATAGGCCAAACAGATTTTGAACGGCCCTTAAATGAGCGGGGCGAAAATGATGCCCCCAAAATGGCCATGAGACTGAAGAGCAGGGGCATTAAGCCGCAGCTTTTTGTAAGCAGCCCTGCTAAAAGGGCCAGGCAAACCTGTAAAGCATTTTGTAAAATTTACGGGTACAATACGGATACTATTTTGTTTGTTGATAAATTGTATCATGCATCCAAAACTGTTTTTTATGAAGTGGTGGAGGCGCTGGATGATACAGCTCATACCGTGATCATTTTTTCGCATAACCCCGGCATCACCGATTTTGTGAACAGCCTTTGCCCCGATGTTTTTATTGACAATATGCCCACCTGTGGTATCTTTGCGATGGAAATGGAAATTGAAACCTGGAAGGATTTTAAACCTGCCCATAACAATTTCCTGTTTTTTGATTTCCCTAAAAATACCTGACTGACTTTATGAAATTACTGTTAACTGCGATTTGCCCAACCCTGTTTGTTCTTTTTGCCACTGCACAGCATAATGAGTTTATTGTTTTTAAAAACAGCGACACCCTTTTTGGAAACATAACCTACCGGAATAATATTTTTACAGTAAAAACAGTAAAAAATGAAACCGTCCATCATGCCTCTTTTGTAAAAAAAGTAAGTTTTTCAAAATTTAAAGGGCGGGTTATTTTCTATAAGTTGTATACCCATAATGCGAACCTGCAGGATATCGGTTATTTTAATTACGAAAGTGTTTATAAAGATACCACACTTTTTCTTAAAGAAATTTACCTCACCAAAAAGATGAATCTTTATTCTGCTAAGGATTCCTATAAAACCGAATATTATTTTGTAGATAAACCGGCAGACAGTATGCCCACACAGCTAAAGGTCTCTTACCGGGTAAAATCAGATTACCGTGACGAAATTTTGGGTATCCGCAATAATGATTATATGCGGACAAATCTTATACAGGAAAAACTTTATGTGGGGCAGCTCAGGATTTTAATGTCAGACTGCAGAAAGATCAGTAATAGCGATTTTGAAGCCCTGGATTACCAGAGTTATAAATTTAAAAAGCTTATTAAGAATTACAATAGAGCGTGTAAGTGAGTGGTTTGGTTTTCTGAATTTTACTTCCAGGCAACGTTTACTGTAAGGTACTTTGCATCAGTTGATAATTTCTATTTGTGAAAACGCAACTTCCACTGCGTGAGACGTTGCTATAAAAAAAAGACATTACCAGGTAAAACTCAATAAAAAAACTCTGCCTTATACGGGTACCTTATCCTGTACATGTCCCTCACTTTGTTGAGTATGGTTTGCCTCAGGCCATCGATATTGATTCGTTCGGTGGCCGATACAAATACGCAGTTACCGCCGGTCTCCTGCTGCCATCGTCCTTTGAGGTCACGCAATATATCCTGCTTTACTTCTTCCTCCAGCCACTCGTCAAATACCTGCGCTTCGTATTTGTCCATTTTGTTAAAAACGGTGATGGTGGGCTTGTCTTTGCTGCCCAGTTCGGCCAGTGTTTTGTTTACCACATCCAGTTGTTCTTCGTACTGCGGGTGAGAAATATCCACCACGTGCAGCAGTACATCGGCTTCCCGCACTTCATCAAGCGTGCTTTTAAAACTTTCCACCAGGTGGTGCGGCAGCTTGCGGATGAAGCCCACCGTATCACTCAGCAAAAAAGGCGTTTGTTCAAACACCAGTTTTCTAGTGGTGGTATCAAGCGTGGCAAAAAGCTTGTTTTCGGCAAACACTTCGCTCTTGCTCAACAGCGTCATCAGGGTTGATTTGCCCACGTTGGTATAGCCCACTAATGCCACTCTTATAAATTCGCCCCGCTCTTTCCGCTGGGTAAAAGCCTGTTTATCTATTTCTGCCAGTCTCTTGCGGAGCAGGCTTATTTTGTCTTTTACGAGCCGGCGGTCAGTTTCTATTTCGGTTTCGCCGGGGCCACGTGTACCCACGCCACCGCCCTGGCGCTCCAGGTGTTTCCACATACCACGCAAGCGGGGTAAAATATATTGGTATTGTGCCAGTTCTACCTGGGTTTTGGCCTGGGCCGTTTTGGCACGGGTGGCAAAAATATCCAGTATCAGGTCGCTGCGGTCAATGGTCTTTACCCCCAGTTCTTTTTCGATATTCTGGATCTGGGAGCCGGTGAGTTCATCGTCGAATATTACCAGGCCAATATTTCCTTTAAGCTGGATATAGTTCTTTATTTCTTCCAGCTTTCCCTTTCCCACAAAAGTTTTGGTATCGGGATGCTGCAGTTTTTGCATGAACCTTTTTTGTGTAATGGCGCCGGCAGTTTCTGCTAAAAACGCCAGCTCGTCCATATACTCCGTGGCCTGCATTTCAGTTTGATCTTTTTGAACAAGACCCACCAGTATGCAATTTTCCTCCTGCCTGTTTATTTTCTTTTTTTCGATCATTGGTTATGCAAATATATCTATAAACAAGAAAGCGTTCCGATTTGGCCGGAACGCTTCTCAAAATCTTATTCGTTTTATTTCTTCACAGCCTGCGAAGAATTTTCAATCCATTTTTTCATTCCGTCGCAGTTCCTGTATTCCTCATCCACTTTTATGTAGTAAGTAGTGATCCTTTTTCGGAACCAGGTTTCAATGGCCTCTTCTTTTTTTTCTTCAAGTGCCCTAACGGCAATTTTACTATAATCGTCTTTCATGTTTTCGCGGTGGGGAGCTGTTTGTGTTTTGAGATACACAATGCGGATCCCTCTTTTTCCCCGCTCATCCGTAAATTCTGTTGGTTGAGAAAACTCGCCCACTTTCAGTTTTTGATATACAGGCAGCATTTCCTTATCAAGCTGGTCAATGGTAAGAAAGGTGCCATCGGGCCCCTGCTTCATTCCACCGGTGAATTTACCCGAAGGGTCGTCGCTGTATTTGTCAACGGCCGTACCAAAGTCTATGGTACCGGCGATCAGTTTTGCTCTTACAGAATCTAATTTAGAAAAACCACCTCTCATTTCCACATCGGTTACCTGCGGAATTTTGAGGATATGCCTTACCACCGCATCATCACCTGCCCGGCTCACCATCTGAATAATATGATAACCAAACTTCGACTTAAAAGGATTTGATACCTGGCCTTCCTTCATAGAAAACCCCTTTGCCATCCAGGTGGGATCCATATCTTTTTGAGCACGGTTTATTTCGTATTGCCCGCCGTTTTGTTTAACGCCGGGATCTTCTGAATACAGCATGGCCAGCGAGCGGAAATCTTTTCCGGCTTCAATTTGTTTTTTCAACTCCTGTAGTTGTTGAATTGCATATTCTTCGGCTTCCCGGCTGGCTTTTGGATAAACAATGATCTCGCCCATTTCCACTTCTGTTTCGTAATACTTAAGACTGTCGGCAGGAATTTTATTGAAATAGGTCTTTACCTCGTTGGGTGTTATTTTAATATTGCCCACTACTTTATCTCTCATAGCGGCAGCCATTTTCTGGTCCCTGATGGCCGAACGCATATCATCTTTGAGCTGGTACACCGATTTGCCGGCCACCCGCTCGAGTTCATCCTTGCTTCCATAAGCGCCGATATAATAGCGGATACGGTTATCAATATCTGATTCCACTTCTTCATCGGTAACGGGGATTGAATCTTTTTCGGCCTGGAGCACAAGGGCTTTAATGCCCATCATTTGCTCCAGGGTAAGGCAACGGGCTTCGGGCGGCAGATCAACGCCCTGGCGCTGCATATCAAGTATGCTGTTGTCTATATCGCTCTTGAGGATGATCTTATCGCCCACCACGGCCACGATCTTATCGGCCAGCACTTTCTGCTGTGGCTGCGCAAAAGAAATTAGTAAGCTGCTGGTTAAGATGACAGACAGTAAAAGTTTCATTTTCATTCAAAATCATTTATCAATAGTCTTCAAAAATAAGGCGGGATAAGGGTTTGCAGGGCCTTAACCGTTCATTTAACAAATATTTGGAAGATTAAAAAGCCGCAGCCGTGGTTTGCAATGGCCGAACTGCTTTACAAGTCTTAAACTGCCGCTGTCGGGGTTTACAACCGCCGACAGGGTTTTATAATGTGCGCTTCACTTCCACTTCTTCAAACGCTTCCACTATATCGCCTACTTTGATATCGTTATAATTCCTGATAACCAGTCCGCATTCCATACTGGAAGTAACTTCTTTGGCATCGTCTTTAAAACGCTTGAGACTGGCCAGTTCGCCGGTAAAGATCACAATACCATCCCGTACCAGCCTTATGCGGTTGTTCCTGGCTATTTTTCCATCGAGCACAAAACAGCCTGCCACGGTGGCTTTATCAAAACGGTAGGTTTCCCTGATCTCCACATTTCCGAGTATCTTTTCTTCCACGGTAGGTTCAAGCATACCTTCCATGGCACTCTTGATCTCTTCAATGGCGTTGTAGATGATGGAGTAAAGCTTGATCTCAATGCTTTCATTTTCGGCAAGGCGTGCGGCCTGTATACTTGGCCTTACGTTAAAGCCGATGATGATGGCATCGGATGCATTTGCCAGGGTAACATCACTTTCCGTAATGGCGCCCACGGCCTTATGGATCACTTTTATCACGATCTCTTCTGTACTCAGTTTTTGTAATGAGTCGCTGAGGGCCTCCACAGAACCGTCCACATCACCCTTGATGATGATATTGAGTTCCTTGAAGTTTCCAAGTGCCAGCCTGCGGCCGATCTCGTCGAGTGTAATATGTTTGCGTGCACGCATTCCCTGCTCACGCAATATCTGTCCGCGCTTGTAAGCAGTTTCCCTTGCGTCTGCCTCGTCTTCAAAAACTTTAAACGTTTCACCCGCCTGCGGGGCGCCATTGAGGCCCAGGATGAGCACGGGTGTGGATGGGTCGGCTTCTTCAATACGCTGCTGCCGTTCGTTGTACATGGCTTTTACCTTACCAAAATATTGTCCGCTCACGATCATATCGCCCTGCTTTAATGTACCGTTTTGTACAAGAATAGTGGCTACATAACCACGGCCCTTATCGAGCGATGCTTCAATAACGGTACCGTTCGCATTCCTGTCGGGGTTTGCTTTCAGCTCGAGCATATCTGTTTCGAGTAATATTTTTTCGAGCAGGAGGTCAACGTTCAACCCTTTTTTAGCGCTTATTTCCTGGCTCTGGAATTTCCCGCCCCAGCTTTCCACCAATATGTTCATGCCGGAAAGCTGCTCTTTTATCTTTTCGGGATTGGCGCCGTCCTTATCAATTTTGTTAATAGCAAAGATCATGGGAACAGCTGCGGCTTGCGCATGCGAAATGGCTTCTTTTGTTTGCGGCATCACGGCATCATCTGCCGCCACCACTATCACCGCAATATCGGTAACCTTGGCACCCCTTGCCCGCATGGCGGTAAAGGCTTCGTGGCCCGGTGTATCAAGGAAGGTGATGGAACGGCCGTCTTTTGTTAATACTTCATAAGCGCCAATATGCTGGGTGATACCACCCGCTTCGCCGGCTATTACGTTTGTATGCCTGATATAATCGAGCAGGGATGTTTTACCATGATCTACGTGACCCATAATAGTAACAATCGGTGCACGTGGCTTCAGGTCTTCGGGTTCATCCACATCATCGTCGTCTTCCAATTCATGGGCATCTTCCACACCAATGAACTCCACTTCATAATCAAATTCGCTTGCCACCAGTTCAATCACATCGGCTTCCAGGCGCTGGTTAATAGATACCATGATGCCCAGGCTCATACATTTGCTGATGATGTCGGCAAAGCTTACATCCATTAAACCGGCCAGTTCGCTTACGCTGATGAACTCGGTTACCTGGAGTTTATTTCCTTCCAAAGCGCCGTCTGCTGCATGTTCTGCTGCTTCCTCACGTTTGGCTTTACGGTATTTTGCTTTGAGGCTCTTGCCACGGCCGCCTGAGCCTGCAAGTTTGGCCTGGGTTTGTTTAAGTTTTTCCTGTATCTCTTTTGCGTCAATAACTTTGTCTTCTCTTTTGACGCCGCCACTTCCGCCACGATGCTGTGTACCTCCATGCCTGTTGGGGCCTCCGCCAGCACGGTGCTGGCCGCCACCGCCTCCATGTTGCCCGGGCCTGTGATCTCCGCCACGGTTATCGGGCTGCGCAGGCATCCCTTTTTTCTGTATGGGAATTCGCTTACGCTTTTTATCATCATCCCTTTTCGGGCGGGTATCGGTTTCAACCGGCAGGTCAATCTTACCCATGATTTTGGGGCCGGTAAGTTTTTGGGCCTGTATATTTTCAATGACCGGGGGTGCAGGAGGCGCATCAGGTACAGCGGGAGTCTCTGCCACCGGTTCGGGTTTTGCAGGCTCTTCTTCTTTCTTTTTCCTGGTTTTTTTCTCTTCCTGTACAGCCGGAGCCGGGGCTTCCTCTTTTTTCTTAGCAGATTTTTTAGGACGGGTGGAAGAGTCGATTGCGGCAAGGTCTATTTTATCCAGCACCTTGGGCGCTTCCAGTTCAGGCGCTTCTATTTTTGAAACAGGCGCCACTTCTTTTTCTTTAACCGGGGGTGCCTGCGGTTCTTCAATAACCGGGGCTTTCTCTTCTTTTTTTGTTTCTTTTTTCGCTTTCTCTTCTTTCTTTTTGATAGAAAGATCTTCTTCGTCTTTTTTCTTCTTGGCATCTGCGCCTTTGGGAAGGTCTATCTGTTCAGCCTTTTGCTTAGCCACTTTATCCTGCTGGAACTCTGCCTGCAGCACACGGTACATTTCTTCTGTAAGCTTTGAAGTGGGCTTCAGATCGTCTGCGCTGAAATTTTTAGACACAAGGAAGTCTATCAGGGTATGACTACCGATATTAAACTCCTTGGCCGCTGCCATTAACCTGGGTGTGTTTACTTCTGCCATTCTATGTTTTATGGTTTGTCCTGTGAACCTGATAACAGGCGGCCCTTTTGTTGTTTACGTTCACGGGACGTAGCCGCCTGCTATATAACTAAGGTATTCACCCGTTATTCTTTTTCAAATTCTGCCTGTAAAATCTTTCTTACATCTGCAATGGTCTCTTTTTCCAGGTCTGTTCTGCGTTCGAGTTCATCTGCGGTAAGGTCAAGGACGGAACGTGCCGTATCGCAACCCACCCGCTTGAATTCATCTATCACCCAGCTTTCGATCTCATCTGCAAATTCATCGAGGTCAATATCATAATCGTCTTCTTCACCTTCATTATCGCGGAATACATTTATTTCATATTCTGTAAGTTCCTGTGCCAGTTTAATGTTTACACCACGGCGGCCGATAGCAAGGCTTACCTGGTCGGGCTTAAGCGATACATTGGCCACTTTATTTTCCTGGTCAAGATCCATGCTGGTGATCTTGGCAGGTGTAAGCGAACGCTGTATCAGCAACTGGATATTATTGGTGTAGTTGATCACATCAATATTCTCATTCTTAAGTTCACGCACAATACCATGAATACGGCTTCCCTTCATACCCACGCAGGCACCTACGGGATCAATACGGTCGTCGTAGCTTTCCACGGCCACTTTTGCCCTTTCTCCGGGGTCGCGAACGATCTTTCTAACCACAATAAGGCCATCGAATATTTCGGGAACTTCAATTTCAAGTAATTTTTCAAGAAAGAGCGGGCTGGTGCGGCTCAGGATGATAACAGCCTGGCTGTTTTTGAGCTCCACTTTTTTTACCACCGCACGGATGGTTTCACCTTTTTTAAAATAATCGGAAGGGATCTGCTCCGATTTTGGCAGCAGCATTTCGTTTCCGTCTTCATCAAGGATCAATACTTCTTTTTTCCAAACCTGGTAAACTTCCCCGCTCACGATCTCGCCAATACGGTCCTCATATTTTTTGATAAGGATGTTTTTCTTCAGGTCATTGATACGGGCGGCCAGGGTTTGTTTTCCTGCAAGGATGGCCCTGCGGCCAAACTCCTTCTGGATATCCACCTCCTCGTAAAGCTCTTCCCCAACCTGGTAGTCGGGCTCGATCTTAATGGCGTCTTTATATTCAATTTCGGTAAGGGTATTATAAAGATCGTCGTCATCCACAATGGTGCGGCGGCGAAAAATTTCGAGATCACCTTTCTGGTCGTTTACAATTACGTCAAAATTTTCGTCGCTTCCGTATTTCTTGCGGATAAGCGTCTTAAAAACATCTTCCATCACTTTCATCAGCGTGGGACGGTCAATGTTTTCCGCATCTTTAAACTCCTGGAATGATTCAATTAGGTTTATACTTGCCATAATCCTCGCCGGCCTCGTTCCGATTGCTTTCGGAATTCCCCCGCCGGCATGGGGGGATTGGTTATAAATGGTTAAAATTTGATCTGAACCTTTGTTTGTTTGATATCCGAAAAAGCGACAGGCAGTTGTATTATTACCGCTTTTTTGCCCTTTCCTTCGGTATATTCAAGCATAATTTCGTTTTCCGACACAGCAAAAAGTTTTCCTTCCTTTTTTGTGCCATCGTTTAATTCCACTTCTACCTGGCGCCCGGTATTTTTTACATACTGGCGGTGCAGTTTCAGAGGTTCATCAATACCCGGGCTGGATACTTCCAGCGAAAAATCCCCATCGGGATAAAGCGCTGCTTCTTCCATGCTTTTGTACAGCGCCCTGTTTATTTTGATGCATTTTTCTATACCCAGGCCACTATCGGCATCCAGGAATATTTTAAAATTATTGGTGGGCTTTATACGCATATCCACCAAAAAAATATCATCTGTCAGCAGGGGCTGCAGCAGGTTTTTTATTGTATCTAATGCTGTTTCAGTACTCATTTCCGGATAAAACAGAAGGGAACGACCCCGTTCCCTTCTTCGATTCTTATTTCCTGTTGCAAATATACGGGGCTAAAATGGATTTGCCAAAAACTAAGGTGAAAAGCAGTGAAAAACCGGGTTTAAGGCTACGAATGCACAAATATTGACAGCCATCCATAAATAATTGACAGCTGCTGGCAATATTTAACAGGTTTAAAAGGGTCTGTTCATTAATTTTGCTCCATGATAAAGACCTTATTAATCATCCTGCTGCTTTATATTGGCTATAAATTTGTTTTTGGCTTTGTAATTCCTATGTTCAATGCCACCCGCCAGATGCGCAACCAGGTAAGTGAAATGACCCGCCGCATGCAGGAGCAGCAGCGCCAACAGGAAGTGCCGCAAAACCAACCCAACCAGGCATCGAAGCCAGCTTCGGAGGATTATATTGATTACGAGGAGGTGAAATGACATCTTACCTTTTTTAAAATACAGGAGAGCCCGGATATAAGCCGGGTTTTTCTTTTAAAAACAGTGTGTAACTTCGGCCTATGCAATTGTACAGGGAAAAACTCAATGATCAATTCAGGGAAACATACCAAAAACTCAATCCCCGGCAACGCATCGCTGTAGATACCATCGAGGGCCCCGTTATGGTGATCGCCGGTCCCGGAACAGGAAAAACACAGATACTGGCGGCACGCATCGGAAAAATTTTGATCGAAACAGATGCCCTGCCCGAAAATATCCTTTGCCTTACTTATACAGATGCGGGCGCTATTGCTATGCGGCGGAGGCTGCAGCAGTTCATTGGGCCCGATGCCTATAAAGTGAACATCTACACCTTTCATGCTTTTTGCAATGATGTGATACAGGACAACCTTTCGCTGTTTGAAAAAACTTCGCTCGATGCTATTTCTGAACTGGAAAGGATACAGTTGTTTAAAAACCTGATCGATAATTTCCCCAAAAACCACCCGCTTAAAAGATACCGCGGCGATGTGTATTATGAAGTGAATAACCTGGGCAACCTTTTCTCCACTATGAAAAGGGAAGGCTGGTCGCCCGCAATGCTAAACAGTAAAATTGACGAGTACCTGCACGATCTCCCGCTCAACGATGAATACATTTATAAAAAGAAACATAAGCAATTCAATGCAGGCGACCTCAAGCAGGAAAAACTGGAAGAGGAAAAAGAAAAAATGGAGAAGCTGCGTGCGGCCGTAAATGAGTTCGATAATTATCAAAACCTCATGCGCCGCCAGAACCGCTACGATTTTGATGATATGATCAACTGGGTGATAAAGGCGTTTGAAGAAAACCCCAACCTGCTGGCGGCTTACCAGGAAAAATTTCAATACATACTGGTAGATGAGTTCCAGGATACCAGCGGAACACAAAATAAGATCGTGCAGCTGCTGATCAGTTTTTGGGAAAAGCCCAATGTGTTTGTAGTGGGAGACGACGACCAGAGCATTTACCGTTTCCAGGGGGCCAACGTGGAAAACATGCTCCACTTTGCCAATAATTACAGCACTCAATTAAAAACCGTGGTGCTTACAGATAATTACCGGAGCACACAACCCATTCTTGATATTTCCAAAACGCTTATTGATAAAAACGACGACCGGCTTGTAAAACAGTTGCCCGGGCTCAGCAAGGAGCTGGTTGCCTCCAACGAAAAAATTAACAAGCTTTCCCATCCACCCTCTATCATAGAATACAATACCGTGGCCGATGAGATGACCGGCATAACACTCAAAATACAGGAACTGCTTGAAACAGGAACTGAGCCGGGAAAAATTGCTGTTATTTATAAGGAGAACAAGTATGGCGAGGAACTCAGCACTTACCTGCGGCAGATGAAATTGCCGGTTTACAGTAAAAGAAATATAGATATCCTGGAGCAGCCTTTTGCCCGAAAAATATTGCAGCTCCTCCGCTGGCTCAATGCAGAACATGATATTCCATATGGCGGCGATGAAATGCTTTTTGAGATACTGCATTTCGACTTTTATACTATACCGCCCATTGAGATAGCGAAGCTTACCGTGGAAATGAATGTGAAGCGAAACAGCGGGGAGCAAATGTCGCTCCGGCGTTTGTTATCCGATAAGGCCAATGCAAAACCTAAGGACCTCTTTGATACGGGCATAAATGAAAAACTAAAAAGTATAGCTGCTGTACTGGAACAATTGGTGGCCGATGTGTCCAATGTTTCGCTTCAGCAGCTGCTCGATAACATCATTAAGCAGGCAGGAGTGCTGCGTTATATCATGCAGGCCGATGATAGGATCTTACTCATGCAATTGCTTACAGGCCTGTTCGATTTTGTAAAAGATGAAACGGCCCGTAATCCCCTGCTCAACCTGAAAGGGTTTATACAGTTAATAGACCTGATGGAAAAAGAGAAAGTAGTCTTGCCCATGCTCCAGGTATACGGCAGCGATAAGGCAGTAAACCTGCTGACAGCTCATGGGAGCAAGGGGCTGGAATTTGAACATGTTTTTTTTGCGGGCTGTAACGCATCCAATTGGGAAAAGAAAAGAAAGCCACCTGGGGGATATAAAATGCCCGGCAATATTTTCAGCACCAGCGCTGCCGGAGAAGGCAGCAATGAGGCAGAACTGCGCCGTTTGTTTTACGTGGCGCTTACCAGGGCAGAAAAGTACCTGTATATTAGTTACGCCAAAGTCCGGAACGACGGAAAGGAGATGGAACCGAGTATGTTCCTTGCCGAGATCCAGCATGTACACCCGGTAAAAACCGAGATTGCCGAAATAACGGAAGAAGAAAAATTTAATTTCCGCATGCTGCAGTTTGCGGCACAGGCGCCGGAAATAGCACATGCAGAAGATGATTTTATTGATGGCCTGCTTGCTAAGTTTGTTATGAATGTAACGGCGCTCAATAATTACCTTCATTGCCCGCTCCAGTTTTACTATAACAACCTGTTGCGTATCCCTTCGGGCAAAAACGAGGCAACGGCCTTTGGAAGTGCCGTGCACCATGCACTGGAACACCTGTTCAGGAATGTAATGCTGAACAACAGTTTTTACGGGAGCGATAAAGTGCTGGAAGATTTTAAGTGGTACATGCTGCGGCACAGGGAATTGTTTACCAAAGAATCTTTCGACCGGCGGATGGAGCAGGGAGCCATCATTATACCGGAATATTACAATAAATATATTGGCAGCTGGAACAGGATCGTAACCGTGGAACGCAATATCCGCGGCGTTGTATTGAACGGCGTTCCGCTAAAAGGAAAACTTGACAAGCTGGAGTTCGATGGAAAGAATGTGAACGTGGTGGATTATAAGACCGGCGACGTAGATAAGGCAAAGGACAAGCTGAAGCCACCTTCCGAAAAGCAGCCGGATGGAGGCGATTACTGGCGCCAGGCTGTTTTTTATAAATTGCTCCTCGATAATTATGAGCAGAAAGACTGGCGGGTGGTAAGCACAGAATTTGATTTTGTGGAGCCCGACAAAAAGAAAAACTTCCGGAAGGAGAAAATTATCATTACCCCACAGGATACCGAAACGGTGAAGCAGCAAATCAAAACGGTGTGGGATAAGATACAGGATAAGGACTTTTATACCGGCTGCGGAAAGAAGGATTGTACCTGGTGCAATTTTGTAAAAGATAATAAGCTGGCCGTTGAGTTGCACCCGGTTGAGGAAGAATGATCATTCAGAACAGATAGCGTTAATGATGCCACCTGCAGCGGTGGCATTTTTATTTAACGGCACCCGTTTATGCAGGTTCAGCGATAAAGTTTGCAGGTTTAGCGTTATTCATTGTTTCAACATTGAAAAAACTTTCAACTTAGCCTTGTAAATAGGAACCAGGGTTCATTTTACACGCCTGCCACCCAAACTTTTAACCGTTCCTTTTATTATTAACATCTTAAATGCAATTCTTATGAAGAACACGCTCGTCTTCGTGCTGCTACTCTTATGCCTGTCGCGAACCACCGCCCAAACCCTCCCGGATGCCATTCAGGCATCGCACGAGGGAAAATATTATAAAGCTGAAGCCGGATTTAAAGCGCTGCTTTCTAAAGACAAAAACAATATTGATGTATTGGTTGCGAGCGGCTATAATTATGCCTGGAATAAAGAATACCGATCAGCCAAAGAGCGTTTTAGGCAGGTGCTTGCACTGCAGCCGGGCAATGCCGATGCTGTAAAAGGGATGGCTTATGTTTATTTATATGAAGGAAGTTATACAAAAGCTGCCACCGCTTTTCAGAACCTGGTAAATGCAAATCCATCTTCACCCGAATTCCGCATGTCGCTGGCACTTGCTTACATGAACCTTCAAAAAAAAGGAAGGGCAATGAAAGAGTTCGAAAAAATACTTGAACTCAATCCGCAAAATGAAGAGGCAAAAAAATATATCAGCGATATAAAATCCGGGAGATCTGTTGTTGAGTTGATGGTGCTTGCTGGTAATACACTAGTGTCGGACCGGAGCAGGTTGGGTTTGAGGCAGGTGCAGGTTGGTTATCATATCAATTCAGAAAACCTGGTTTACATGCGATACGACAATGCCCTTTCGCTTGATAATTATTTCTTACTTCAGTCGAACGAAAAAACACCGGGTTATTTTGGCGGTTTTTACAGTCGCTGGCAGCAGCGTATTGGTTCAAAATTTGAATATGGCAGCAGGAGCCTTCCGGAGAATAAATCTCAAAACATTTTTCAAACCGAGCAGCTTGTTTTTTTGCCAAAGAATTACATCGCAAAATTGGGTGGCTCTTATGTATCCACTACCGGTGAACCCGGCGAATGGATGGCAATGGCAGGTATTTCTGTACCCGCAGGCACAAAGATCCGGATAGAGCCGAATTATTATTTTATTCAGCGTGCTGTAAAAGAGCAGCGGGTGCTTCTTACTGCTAAATACATCTTTAGTGCACATACAGATATCGGGTTAGGTGTGTATAATGGCAGGGAAAGGGATGCCAAACAAAATATCGACAACAGGATCTATGGGCTATATACCTATGCCAATTTCCCCATTGCCGGACCGCTTAATGGTACCGCCAATGCCCGCTACGAGAAAGACGCAACAGGGCAGCATATATTTATTGCAGCCGCCGGCATCAAAATATCCGTCAGTAAAAACGGCTTTAAAACGCAAAACTAATTTTATGAACACCAAACCTTACCTGAGTGTGCTGCTTCCTAAAGCAGAGAAGAACACCCTTATACCCAAAGAAACAGGGGCCGACCAACTACAGTTGAAAAACCAGGGCATTGTAAAAGAACCCAAGCGATCGCTTTACATTTTTGTGTTTGCTTCCTGGCTGCTTTGCCTGGCATGGTTTGAACCGAGGTTATGGCAGTTGCTGGATATTGCTGACGGTTTTGGCGGATGGATCGCCTTACTGCTTTTTGTGGTATTCATTAATATTGCCTGGCTTTATGGGTTGTACAATATTTCCATTGTATTGTTTGCCGTGTACTATAAGTTTTCTCGTAAGAAGAATATTGCTGCGCCGTTGCTAACCACCACACCTCCTGTAGCTTTATTGTACACCACCTGCAATGATTTTTCTGAAGAAAGTGTTTTGTCATGTGTGAACCAGCATTATCCTGCCTATACGGTTTACCTGCTCGACGACAGCAGCAATGCAGAAAGCAAGCAGCAGGTGGATGAATTTGCCTCCCGTTACCCGGGACTCGTAAAAGTGATCCGCCGGAGCAACCGGCATGCTTTTAAGGCGGGGAATCTTAATAACGCCCTGGGCCAGCTTAATGAAAAGTATTTTGCTATTGCAGATGCAGATGAAATATTGCCAACCGATTTTTTGAGCAAGACGGTGGCGGTCATGGAAGCTGATGAGCGCTGTGGTTTTGTACAGGCGAATCACCGTGCCAACCCAAATGCAAAGACGGGACTTGGCAAATCGCTTGGTGTGGGCATTGATATTCATTGGGAATGGTACCAGCCACTGCGCAATGAATATGGTTTTGTAATGTTTCTTGGCCATGGCGCCCTGCTGCGCACACAATGCTGGAAAGAGATCGGGGGCTTTCCCGAAATTGTAAGTGAAGACCTCGGCTTTGCCATCAGGGCACGTGAACTGGGGTATCGCGGTTTTTTTCTTGAAGACGTGGTTTGTTTTGAGGATTTTCCTGAAACCGTGCGTGCATTCAGGGTGCGGCACATGAAATGGACAAGGGGTACCTGCGAATTCCTTCATAAGGAATTCAGCCGGCTGGTAAGGGCAAAACGTATTACCTGGCAGGAGAAAATGGATATCCTTTTTCCAACCCTTAACCTTCCCCTTACCCTGTTGTTCTTCTGTTTTATGATCAATGCAAACCTGGTATTGCCTTACCTGTTCGGCATTCATCAACCTATCACTTTTGTAAGCGGGGGAGAAGAAAAAGTGATGAATATATTGCGCCTGCATCCCGGATTTTCTGTGATCAACAGCGCCGATTTTTATGCTATTACGCTGCTCACTTTTGTGTCGCCCATACTTTGTTTTATTATTGCCTTGGCCAATAAGCCGCTTAAGCTGTTTAAATTTTTAAGCCACAGTACTGCATTGTATGCAGCACTCAGCCCGCTTTCTTCCATTGGGGTCATCGGGTATTTTTTTACACGCAAAGCATCGTTCCTGGTTACCGGCGATAAGCAAAGCTCACATTCCATGGTTTCCGTACTCAGAAGTGAAATTGCGCCCCTGCCGTTCAGGAAATCAATTATCAATTTTTTCAGCAACAGTCATCCCGACCAAAAAGCGGTACAGTTCTTTGAGATTGCGGCCGGCATCCTATTCGGATTCATCAGCATCTGGATGTTCCAGGTTTCATTCTTTGGTTTGTGTATGGCATTTGTATTGCTGCCGCTGATGCACAGGCTTGGTTGGGAAAATGCTTTTGTAAAACGAATGGTATATGTACCATTTGTATTGATACTCACCGGCCTGCTCATGGCTACTATGAATTTACTTGGCATGGCCTCCACATTTTTTGGATACGGCTTCCATTTTTAAACGGGTATCCCAATTTTACTGGTATTCAATGGTTTTAATGAAGCCAACAGCCGGAAGAGGAAATAATCCGCTCAGTTATCTTTACCAGAAAGCCTAAAAACACTCCCGGTTCAGCTTTTTTATACCCTGAAAAATAATTTGTCGCCAGAAAAAAATACGTTAGGTTCGTAGTTTCTAAAATATTAATGTATGAAGAATTTTACCTTAACTTTATTAAGCCTGTTTTTGTATGCAGGCCTGCTTGCGCAAACGGCTTCCATTACAAGTAATCCCGGTACATCGGGTAATATTGTTATTGGAGGCAGTAATTACCATGTTTCGGAATCCATCTTTCTCGACAGTGAGGTGGGAGCCGGTAATTTCCTTTCGGCGGCCACCGCTATAAACCATATTGATTTTAATTGCAACGCTATAGGTACCGGAAGTACCACCATAGCTGCGCCTAATTTTAAAATTTATCTCAAGGATGTGCCCGCTACTACTACCACGTTGGCAACAGGGGTATATAGTACCACTGGCTATACGCTGGTTTACTCAGGGGTATATAATTATCCTGCTGTGGGCTGGCAGGGAGTAGATCTCACTACAACATACGTACGTACCCCGGGCACTAACCTGCAGGTGTTAATTGAGCGTGCAGATAATATTGTGCATACCGGTAATGTATTTAATGCTTCAACCGGAAATACGGTTGCTGGCGGCACTGCACTTACCACAAGAAGGTATAATGCTGCCGCAGCCCCGGTATCAGGTACTACATCTTTAACGCAATCCAACTTCAGGCCGCAAATACAGATCAGGCATATTTTTGCTAATGATGCGGGTGTTGCAAATATTTACACACTAGGCAAACTGCCCATACCAAATGGTACACCCCGTACAGACAGTTGCCGTATCGTAAATTTAGGCTCGAATCTTTTATTGAATACCAGCGTTACATTAACGATCAGTGGTGCAAACAGCTTTACCGATACTAAAACGATTGCCAGCCTAGCCCCCGGTGCATCTGCTAATGTAGTCTTTGCAGCATACACACCAACAACAGAAGGCAATAATAACTATGTTATAAGCCTATCTCCCGATGATGACCCAACCAGTAATACCGCATCTATTACGCAGTTGGTCAATAAAAATACCTGGTCTTATGCTTATGGAAGCACCCCTTCGGGCGGTATTGGCTTTACTGGCGCTACCGGAGATTTTGTAGCAAAATTCAATACAAATGCCGCCACGGCTATTTCTCAAATTTCTGTAAATTTTGCTGCAGGCGGGCAACCATACCAAATGGGCATTTGGGATGCTACCGGTGCAGGTGGAACCCCAGGAACAAATTTATGGACCTCGGCTTCACTAACCTCTATCACAGGGGTTAATGTAATTCCGGTAGCCCCGGCTATTAACATTGCGGCAGGCAATTTTTTTGTGGGGGTAAAACAAACAGGTACGGTAAATGTAAACTTTGCTTATCAGGCAGAAACGCCCATTCGCGCCAATACTTTTTATTTTACATCGCCAACCGGCGGTACTGCATGGACAGATTTTTCCCCCGCCAATCCATTCAAGTTTATGATTGAGCCAAAATTAATTTTACCAATAGATGCATCTCTTGGAAGCATTACACTGCCAAATACCAGTTGCCTGGGTACAGAAACAGTAACAGCGGTACTTACCAATACAGGCTCCAATACGATTAATGCCGGAGCAGCAAATGTTACTTTAAGGGTACGAGGGGCCAATACCTTTACTGCCAACCGCCTTAATACCACCAATATTGCCAGTGGCGGTTCGGAAGTCATCAGCTTTACAGGCGTTACTATGAGTAACCCCGGTCTTAACTTAGATACTTTATTTGTAACCCTGGCCGGCGATCTCGATCGGTCGAATGATACCCTTAAAGATGAAAATAATACCACCCCCACAATTACAGCATTTCCAGCAGTAGAAAATGCAGAAGCAACTACACTCGAATTTGATGTGTTTAACTGGGTGGATGCTGTAGTAGGAGAACAAAGCTGGGGATGGCAAACCGGAAACTACAGCAATGCAAACCAAACCGCGGCATTAGCACCTCTCAGCGCTACTCATTTTTATTTATTTGATTCTTATAATGCCCCGGCCGGTGACATCAGCAGGCTGTACAGCCATTGCCTTGCAATTCCTGCGGCAGGCGGTTCCAATTGTGGGTATCAAATGAGTTTCTGGATGAGCCACGATAATACCACTACGCTTCCAGAAACCGACAGCATGTACGTAAGTGTTTCTACTAATAAAGGGGTTACCTGGACAAGGGTTCCGGTACTCAGCACAGGCGGCGGATTGCAGCGCCATGATGCCGCATTAACAGCAAATGCAGCTCCAATATGGCGCAGAGAAGTTGTAAACTTAAGTGCTTATGCAGGTCAAACTATTCAAATTGGGTTTGAAGGCGTTAGTAAATTTGGAAATGCCTTTGGCCTTGATGATATTACCATTAGCAGTACTGCTGCAAGCAACCTTAACCTAAGTACTGCGGCCAACAACGGAATAAACTTAGTAAAGACCTGCGATGACCAGGGCTGGACTTATTACAACGATCCGGCAGATGCCAGCAGAACATTGTTTGCGGTTCAGTGGGATCCGGGCAGCACAGGTGCAAACGCAGCAGCAAAAGCAAACGCCCTTGCCAGGATTCAGTTGGACCCCACCTATTTTTCGGCTGAAAGTATCCCAACAGTAAGTGCTACATACACAATGCGCCGTTATTGGGATGTAAACCTGAATGGCGCCGCTTTAACGGGCCCGGTAAATGTGCGTTTCTTTTATGATGCTGCAGAAAAAACTGCAGTAGATAATGCTGCCAGCGCATTTGCGCTTGCCAACAGCGGTGCCGTAGAAACACCACAATGGTTTAAAACTGCAGGCAGCGCAGCCTTTTTACCAAACGCTACGAATGTAACACCTGTAGGTGTGCAAAATGCCACTGCACTTATTAATGTTAACAGCAGCAATGCCACAATCAACGGAGTTTTGTATGCTCAGTTTAATGGGATAACAAGTTTCAGTGGGGGTACTTATGCCACCGGCGTAGGTAATAATTCTGTGCTTCCTATAAAAATTGAATATTTTAAAGGAGGCAAGCAAGGAAGCGGCCATGTTCTTAACTGGAAAGTGGTGCCGTTGAATTCAAATGGAGGTAACATGCAACTGCAGAGAAGCAGCAATGGGATTGATTTTACAGCTATTCATTCCATCTCGGCTTCGGCAGACCGTATGACAATGCCTTTTAGTTATACAGATATACTTCCGGTAAAGGGGGTTAACTATTACCGTCTTAAATTGACCGACAGCCGCGGACTGGTAGAATACAGCAGTATTGTGGTATTAGAAAGCGCCGGAAATCATGCAGCAACAGTGCGCATTGCACCAAATCCTGCCAAAGAAATACTTGTCATTTCTTTTAATGATGCATCATTGCTCAATACAAATGCTGTATTAACAGATAGTAAAGGCACCATAATACAAGTTGCCAAACTTGCTAACCTGCAGCAGCCTTTAAATATCAGCAATTTAAGCAGGGGCGTTTACATACTTAAGTTTGCAAATGGCACTGCCCAGCTGGTTATTAAGGAATAAATTTTTTTTATAATTTGTAAAGCCGCCGGAAAATCATTCCGGCGGCTTTTTACTGGCAGTACAACAAATCATAAATCCCAATTTATTATCCCTAATTTTGTTTTATGCTAAACCCCCATCTCAATAATGATGCTTTAAATCTAAGCGCTGCCGAACGGGAATTTGAAAATAATATCCGCCCGGCCGTGATGGATCAGTTCAGCGGCCAGCAGCAGATCATTGAAAACATCACGGTTTTTATAAAGGCCAGCAAAATGCGGGGAGAGGCGCTTGACCATATCTTATTTCATGGCCCACCCGGCCTCGGTAAAACCACGCTGAGCCGTATTGTGGCCAATGAAATGGGCGTGAGCATTAAGGAAACCAGTGGCCCGGTAATTGAAAAACCCGGCGACCTTGCCGGCCTGCTCACCAACCTGGAGCCCAATGACGTATTGTTCATTGATGAAATTCACCGCCTGAGTACGGTGGTGGAAGAATATCTCTACGCGGCCATGGAAGATTTTCGCATTGATATTATGATCGACAGCGGTCCCAATGCCCGTTCGGTACAGCTTAACCTGAATCCGTTCACGCTCATTGGTGCCACCACCCGCAGCGGCTTGCTTACGGCGCCTTTGCTCAGCCGTTTTGCCATCAAGAACCGGCTGGAATATTACGATGCCAATACATTAAAGGCCATCCTGCTCCGGAGCTCAAAAATTTTGAACACAAAAATTACCAGCGATGCAGCTTCGGAAATAGCCCGCCGAAGCCGGGGTACGCCACGTATAGCAAACGGGCTCCTGCGCCGGGTGCGTGATTTTGCGCAGGTGATCGGCAATGGCGTAATAGATATGAATATCACCGAGCATGCCCTGCGTGCATTAAACGTGGATGCATACGGGCTCGATGAAATGGATAACAAGATTTTAAATACCATCATCGATAAATTTAAAGGCGGCCCGGTAGGCATTACCACCATTGCCACTGCCGTGGGAGAAGAAACCGGCACACTCGAAGAAGTGTATGAACCTTTTTTGATACAGGAAGGTTTTATTCAGCGCACTTCCCGTGGGCGGGAGGTTACCGAAAAAGCGTATAAACATTTAGGAAAAAAACCGCAGGGAAAAAGCGGGCAACAGGATATATTTGAAATGTGAAATCATCCTGACTTCAATAGAAAATAAGAATGCCTTTTTTGTTCAAATAGCCTGCAATCATTTACATTTGACAGAATCAAAACCAGCATAATGCAGAAACTTATTTTTGCTATTTTTCCAATACTTTTATTTTCTGCTTCCGGCAGTGCACAGAAAGTAACGGCTACTTTTGGCGAAGAGCTTAAGCTGAAAAAGGGGTCAACAGATATTGACATCCTTTACGCAGATAATACCGGTATATACATGCAGGAAAGCCACCTGGCTTTGCGGACGTACTTCGTTGTAGGCGCCACTTCCCGTGAAAGCGCCACGCTTGTAAAAGTTGGCCACGATTTGTCTGAGATCTATTCCACCAATTTTAATAAAGAACTGAAAGGAAAGAATTTTGAAGAAATTCTTTTTATTAAAACTAAAATGTATCTCTTTGCATCCAGCTACCGGAAATCGGATAAATTACTCGATTTGTATGCCACTGAAATAGACAAGGTTTCAGGTGAAATGAAGGGAGATTGGCTGCAGGTAACTTCTGTTGGCAAAGAGAGCAAAAAAGACGATATTTCCTATATCTTGAATTACAGTCCCGACAGTTCGGCACTGGTAGTAACCACTTCGCATGAAACGGATAAAGATGTAACCTTTACCCTGCAGATGTTTGATGATAAAATGAAGCGGGTAAATAAACCACTGGAAGTAAACTACCCGGTAGAGCCAAAAAAATTCGATGCACAGCATTTATTTTACACCCGTGAAGGGAACCTGTTAATAGTGAACCGGCTTCTTGAATACCGGGAGGGTAAAAAGAAAAAAGATAGATTTCTTGATTTTAAAGAGTATGATGTTCGTCTGTATGGAAATGACGGGAAACTGGTAAAGCAAATAAACACTACGGATATCAGCTCAAAATATATTGTCAGGAGCCGTGTGCAGCAGATGAAAGACGGCCATTTCATAATGGCAGCTTTTTATGCCGATAGCCGAAAATCATCTGAAATAAAAGGGGTGCTATTTTTACGTATTAACCAGTTTACCGGCGAGGTTATAAACCAGGGATCGCAGGAATTATCAACAGCCATGCTTACAACAGTTCCTGCTGACGAGGAAGAAGATGAAGACGATGACAAAGAATCCAGGAAAGAAAGAAAGGAACGAAAGCGCCTTGAAAAATTGCAGGAAGATGACGGGGGTATTTCCAAAACATTTATGTTCCGGGAGTTTATTCCAACAGACGACGGAGGTTTTATTATGCTGGCAGAAAAAAATTATACCTATACAATAACCACCTCCACCTACAACGGAAGAACCTGGCAAACCACAAGTACCACTTATGAAGTTTATGGTGATTTGCTGTTCGTAAAAATATCACCTGTAAATAATGTGGAATGGATGCATATGCTGCCCAAGCGCCAGGAACTGGTGATAGGAGGCAGAAGTTACGCCGGTTCAGGTTTCAGTATTGGCAGTTATGTTTCAAGCAAGCCGGTTACCTACAGCAGTATCGGTTCTTATTATCAGCCTCAGCATAATAATCTCTTGTTGTTTTTCAATGATCATTCTAAAAACGATAAAGTATTGAATGCCGGGCAAAAAGCTAAAACAATGAACCGGCCCAGTAAGGCTAATGTTAATATGCTTGTAATAGACTCAAAAACCGGCAATCACAAACGAAGTGTAATTTTCAGCAATGAAGATGAAACAGACGCTATGCCCAGTACCGGCCAAACAATTGGCAAAAACTTTTATATGGTTTGTAAAAAAAGAGGGAGAGCTTTCAGTAAGTCTAAAATAGCGCTGGCCAAACTTGAAGTAAAGTAAATGCTTTTTTTGGAATGCTTGCGGGGAAAGATTACAACCCCTCCAGCATCTTCACCACACCCTCTTTCTTGAGTATCAAATAACCCAGCCGGTCGTTGCTGATGCCTTCCTTTAAGTGATAGTTGAAGCTGAGCTGGTCGTTGGTAATGCTGGTTTCAAAATAATGGAAAGATATATTGGGATATTTTTTCAGGTCTTCTCCAATTTCGTACAGGTGCGTGGAAAGTATGAACAAAGAATTTTTTATCCTGATGAGCCCTTCGATCACTGCCGTACTGCATTTCATGGCATCCTGCACATTGGTGCCTTTAAAAAGTTCATCGATCAGTATCAGCCATTTGCGGCCGTCGCTTACTTTGTTTACGGTGGCTTTTATGCGCTGCACTTCGTTAAAAAAATAGCTTTCCCCTTTAATGATATTGTCCACCACGTTAATATTGCTGAGCATACCATCGAACACACTCAGCCTCAAGTGGGCGGCCGGTACACCCATGCCGGCATGTGCCAGAAAAACAGCAATACCCACCGATTTTATAAAAGTGCTTTTGCCCGCCATATTTGCACCGGTAAGGAATAAAAAATTCGACTTTTTGTTCAACACTACATCATAAGGAACGGGTTCCCGCAGCAGAATATGGTAAAGGCCTGTTGCTTCTATAACGGGTGTGGTGGATTCAATGATGTCTGGAAAAACCAGGTTGTTTTTTTTCACAGCCATGGCCATACCAAACCATGCATCCAGTTTTGCATAAATATGCAGCAGCGACATCATATTGTTCTTGTACCGGTAGCGGATGAAATGTGCAAAGCCCAGCATGGCAGGGATGGGCATTTCTGCTGCCGTTTTATACTGCCTGATATTTGTTGCTGCGGTAGTGGTGAGTTTTTTGCTTTCTGCTAAAATTTCTTTTAAGGGAGCGGGACAGGTTTCTTCGTATAAGAGTTCATTCAGTTGCTGAAGCCCTTTAATAAAATCAAAGCAGTGTTTGGCCGAGTATTTCACCAGTGAAAAATCGGGACCAGAAATAATTTTATAGGTATAGGCAGAAATGGCAGAAGGGCTGGATGGTATCTGGTCGATATTGGAGTCAAAAAAACGTTCCACCACCATGATCGTACCATTGCTGATCAGCTTTGTCCACCCGCTTTCTTTTCTCAGCACCAGTTTTAGTATTTCCTGCACATTTTTAATATCAGCAGCTGTTTTGAGCGGGGTGGTAAGCATGCGCTGCAGTTCCTCTTTTCCTCTTATAGTAAGTGTTTCATTGAGCCTTCCAAAAACAGAAAAATCTTCATCCTGGCTGAATATTGAAAGGTCGCTGAACGTGGTTTTATCAAGTTCCATGCATTGTTTTTACCGGTTAAACAAAAGCCGCTGGCCTTTATATGATTCATTCAGCAGCCCGTTTTCATAAACAAGGTTGCCGTTTACAAATGTTTTTTCCACCGTTGCCGGAAGCAGGAAACCTTCCAGCGGGCTCCAGCCACATTTATAGCGTAAGTTTTCTTTTGAAACCAGGTTGGGTTTATCAAGGTTTACCAGCACCAGGTCGGCAAAATATCCTTCTCGTATGTAGCCACGTTCTTTTATACAGAAGCAGTCGGCCATCGCATGGCTCATCTTTCGGGCAATATTTTCGATACTTATTTTTCCCTCTTTGCAATAATGAAGCATTAATGGCAGGGAATGCTGTACCAATGGAAGGCCGCTGTGTGCCTGCTCATACGGCGGTTCTTTTTCGCTCAGTAAATGCGGGGCATGGTCGGTGGCTATTACATCAAGCCGGTCATCATTAAGTGCCTTCCACAGGGCGTCCCGGTTATATGCAGCCTTAATAGCGGGGTTGCATTTTATTTTATAACCCAGCTTTGCGTAATCATCGGCCGTAAAATGGAGGTGATGCACACAAACTTCGGATGTGATGCGTTTTTCTTTTAGCGGAAGCATGTTGCCAAACAGCTGCAATTCTTTTTGCGTACTGATGTGGAAGATATGCAGGCGGCTGTTGTGCTTCTGGGCAAACTGTACGGCCACCAGCGAAGATTCGAAACAGGCCTCCTCCGTTCTTATCAGCGGATGGTCTGCAGGTTCCAGCTGTTCTTTAGCTTCTTTTAATTGAGCGTAATTGTTGCGGATGATCCGTTCATCTTCGCAATGAGTGGCAATGAGCAATTCGCATTCAGAAAAGATCCTGTTAAGGGTAGAATGGTTATCCACCAGCATATTGCCGGTACTGCTCCCCATAAAAATTTTAAGGCCGCAAATTTTGTCCTTGTGCCTGTTTGCCTGCAGGGCATCATCGGCATTATCGTTGCTTACGCCCATGTAAAAAGAAAAATTGGCAGGAGAGGTATTGGCGGCAATCTGGTATTTTTCTTCCAGCAGGGAGAGATTGAGCGCATTAGGTATGGTGTTGGGCATTTCCATAAAACTGGTAACGCCGCCTGCCACTGCTGCCCTGCTTTCGCTGCCAATGGTTGCTTTATGTGTAAGGCCCGGTTCACGAAAATGAACCTGGTCGTCAATTATACCCGGCATCAGGTGCAGGCCCTCTCCATTGATTTCTCTTACACTTCCACCCGCAGAAATTACTGGATCGATCCTTGCAATACGTTCACCTTCGAGTAAAATATCTTTTTGTGTGATTTTTCCCTCATTTACAACTGATATATTCTTAAAAAGGTATTTTTGCATAAATTGAATTTACATATAAACCTTCATTCAGATGCAAATTATTAAAAGCTTCTTCAAACTGGTATTGCTAATTTTCCCATTTGCGGCAGCAGGGCAGTCAACCTACCTGCAGCAGGGTTCTAAAGAATACCAGTTTATCGACAGGCTGGAAATAAAGCAGCAAACAAATACGGACCTCAATTTTTCCACCCTTAAACCATACAACCGCAAATACATGGTGCAGGAAGTGGAATTTTTAGACAGTGCCCGAATGGGTTACGGAGACGGGCAGCAGGTCACCGACAGGTTTAAAGAATGGACCGATCTTAATCTTACCCCCATTGACGAATACAATATGCGCAGCCTGCTGATGAACAGCCCGGAATGGACCACAACCCCGCGGGACTATTTTCAAAGTAAAAAACCATTTCTCAGGTCATTTTATAAAACAAAAACAAATTTCTTTGAAGTAAACCAGAAAGATTTTTTTCTGGCAGTTAATCCGGTCCTCAATGTTACGCTGGCAAAAGAGAGAGACACCAGCAACCTTGTTTTTCTCAGCAGCCGCGGCGTTAATGTGAGGGGACTGATAGCAAAAAAAATTGGATTTTATGCTATGGTTACCGATAACCAGGAGCGTGGCCCTGCTAATTTCAGGGCTTTTGTAGAAGAAAGAGATGCCTTACCGGGCGTAGGGTTCTATAAGCGGTTTAAAGATTCTAAGGGCTATGATTATTTTGACGCACGGGGATACTTTACGTTCAATGTTGCAAAGTATATCGATTTCCAGGTGGGATACGACAAAAATTTTATTGGCAATGGCTACCGCAGTCTTTTCCTGAGCGATTTTGGAAACAGCAATCTGTTTGTAAAATTGAATACTAAAATATGGAAGTTCAATTATCAAAATTTATACATGGAACTGATGCCGCAAACAAAGATACTTGATGCAGGGGATGAGTTGCTTAGCCGTAAATATGCTGCCATGCACCACCTGAGTTTGAATGTAACAAAATGGCTGAATGTGGGGTTGTTTGAAGGTATAGTATTTGGCAGAAAAGACCGCTTCGATTTCCAGTATCTCAACCCGATCATTTTTTTACGGCATGTTGAAGGAACGGTAGGCAGCCCGGATAATGCTTTGGCAGGGATTGATTTTAAAGCCAATGTAAGGCACCAGTTTCAGTTTTACGGCCAATTTGTGTTTGACGAATTCCGTATAAAGGATATCAGGAAAAACCCCACCAGTTGGGCAAATAAATTTGGTTTTCAGCTGGGTGCAAAATACGTAGATGCATTTAATGTAAGGAATCTCGACTTTCAGTTTGAAACAAACCGGGTAAGACCATTTACCTATTCGCATTACGACACCGTGGCTAATTATACCCATTACAATCAGCCGCTCGCACACCCGCTTGGCGCAAATTTCCAGGAATTCATCGGTATTATGCGCTATCAGCCTGCGCCCAAATGGTATATCAATGCTACCGTTATCGCTTACAACAGGGGTTTAGATACTTCCATGTCGGTAAACTATGGCGGCAATATTTTCAAACCCTATACATCCCGTTCCGGCGAAAATTTTAAGTTGGGCAGTGGCTTGAAAAACAATACACTTAATGCAAACCTGCTGCTTACATTTGAAGCAAAGGAAAATCTTTTCATTGATCTCTCCCTGCATCAATGGAATATTAAAACAGGAGGATTTTCTACCAAGAACAGTATGGTTAGCGGAGGTGTAAGGGTAAATATGTGGAAACGGAATTATGATTTTTAGCAAACTTACTATTCTACCGTAAGCGAAAAGCTGATCGTGCGGGAATTTACCTTGTCGATCGTATTGGAAAATTTGAGCGCTTTGTCGCGGCTGTGAACATTGTTGAGACCCCAGCCGATCTTCAATTCCGGCGTTAATACAAATACAGGGAAGTATAAATGAAAGCCAATCCCGGCTTCAATTCCATAATCCAGTTTTTTTAGTTTGAACAGGGTTTCGGCATTGCGTGCGCCTGCGTTGGCGGCCATATCGTACTCCACTTTTCCCCCTGCCATCATGTACACTTTAAAATTGGCAATACGGTCGCTGCTGAATTTGAGTTGTATGGGAAATGCCAGGGTAATGCCCTGTACCTTTTTGGTTGTAATTGTGTCTTCGCCTTCGGGTTTGCTCGGGTACTTCATATGATACTGGAAGGCTTTTTCTGTAAATACCAGGCTTAACGGATACGTACGGATGTCGAAATGTTCGCTCAGGTTCAGGTTTACCAGCCAGGCTAGGTTTACGCCGGTACTGTTCAGGCTTTCAATCACCATGATACTGTCTTGCAGCAAAAATTGAGGATGGTGGGTGAAGCTGTAGTGCGCCCTGTTTGCTCCTACGTTGATACCAAAACGTATGCGCTTATAGTCATGATCGGGAAGATTTATCTGCAGTTCCTGGGCTGTGAGGCTCTGGGGAATTGCAAACGCCCCGCATAACAATAACAATATTATTTTTCTCCGCAATAGATACTGCATATTCCCAGGGTCAAAGGTTTGTTACTTGTGTTTTTATATCCTGTACCATTCATGATCTTTAAGAAGCTTGCGCCTTCCGGAAATTTCCGTATAGATTCGCCCAAATATTCGTAAGCACGTGGGTTCTTTGAAAATATACTGCTTACTGCCGGCGCAATATGCTTCATATAGATATTGTACAGCGTTTTCATGAGTGTTTTTTCTGGCTTGCTGAATTCGAGTACCACTAATCTTCCGCCAGGCTTCAAAACCCTCAGGATCTCAGAGAGTCCTTTTTCGAGGTTTTCGAAATTTCGCACTCCAAAGGCCACGGTTACTGCGTCAAACGTATTATCATTAAAGTTTATTGTTTCGCTATCGCCTTTTAACAATTCAATTTTCCCTTCTAAACCAAGCTTTTTTACCTTGTCTTTTCCTATACCCAGCATGCCTTCACTGATATCGATACCGGTCACTTTAACTGGTTTTAGCAAATGCAGTGCCATGATGGCCACATCGGCAGTGCCGGTAGCCACATCAAGGATCTGCTGCGGGTTTTTATCGCGGAGGCAAAGCAGGGCTTTTTTTCGCCATCCTTTATCAATCCCGGCACTTAAAAAACGGTTCAAAAAGTCGTAGCGCCCGGCAATATTATCGAACATCTCTTCTACCTGCTCTTTTTTGCTGCGAACCGACCCATCATAGGGAACCACCGTATCATGTGCAAACTTTGTCATGCTTAAGCTGCAAAGATAAGGGCTTTGCCGCAGCCTCTTTATACCAAAACGCCCATTATCACTATATAAAAGTTAAATTTGTCCAAGCAAAAAAATGCCATGCAAATAAAGAAAGCCCTTTACATCATCAGCAGCCCTTCATTCGATAAATGTCCGCCACCCGACAGGGCCGAATATGCATTCATAGGCCGCAGTAATGTGGGAAAATCATCGCTCATCAATGCAATTTGCGGAAACGATAAGCTGGCAAAAACATCCGCATCACCCGGGAAAACTCAACTGATCAACCATTTTGAAATAACCAGTATACGGGCAGATCAGGAAAACAGGGGAAAAGAAAAAACCGAAAAATGGTTCCTGGTGGATCTCCCGGGGTACGGCTTTGCAAAAGTAAGCCAGAGCAACCGCAGGCGCTGGGAGCAAATGATTGAAAATTATTTGCGCAAACGTGATAATATTTCCCAGGTATTTGTACTGATTGACAGCCGGCACAGCCCGCAAAAATTAGACCTTGATTTCTTAGCAAACTTGCACAAATGGCAGGTACCCTTCAGCCTGGTTTTTACAAAAAGCGATAAGGAAAACCAGCGCACGGTAAGTAAAAATGTAAAGGATTTTTTAGAAGCGCTTAAAAAGCAGATGCAGTTTTTGCCCCGGCATTTTGTAACCAGCGCTGTTAAGAAAACAGGAAAAGAAAAAATTCTTTCCTTTATTGGGGAAATGAATGAAGGCGAGGAGGATTAAAGCCCCTAACCCCCAATGGGGAATGCAGAACAGAGATGTTGAAACAAAAAAAATATCTTGTCAACTTTTAAACCTGTCAACTAATTAACCATCTTGTTGGCACAACTGGAACTTGCAAATGCTTCCGGTTTGGCTTTAAACGCAAAGCCCATTCCAAGGATATAACCCATGGCTTCCCGCAAAGCTTCATTACTTTTAAAGTGAGGGTTGGTATTGATATCTGCATGCACTTCCATATCCACATTGTAAAGGGTAAACAGGTTGCATAGGTCGTAGGCGATTTCGATGCTCTTTGCCACTTCCACCAGCATGCGTTCTTTGATGCTGTAATTGTACGTGGTCTTTTCATTGTGAATGAACATAAAGCCGCCATGGCCTTCACGGAGCATAACAATTACCGTGGCAAATTCGGTTTCCCTGCCTTTAACCTGGCTGTCGGTTCCAATGCATACTTTAAGTTTATAGCCGGCCAGGGTTTCTCTTTTTATGGCCTGCTCCACCGCTTCTTTTATGGGAAGCTGGATGGCATCGCCATTAAATTTTCTCCATAACATAATAAAAGGGTTTTCTTAAAGTTAAGCAGAAATAATGGGAATAACAACCTTATGGTCAACGCTTTTTAACTAATTTGTTAATAAGTGGAAAATAAGAATAATAAGGGTAAGCAGAATGAATAATCTTTTGAAGCCGATTCTAAGTTAGCAGAAAAAAGGAAGAGCGCCCTACGCTAACACCTAAAATAAAAAAGAGGCCGGTCATAACTCCGGCCCCTAACTTACACATGAATCTACCTTACTGTTTTATAATCCTTTCTGTTTGTTTAATATGATCGCTTATGATCTGCAGCACATACATACCCGAGGGCTTGTTTTGCAGCGGTAAGTTGTTGAATCCTTTTGTACCATTTCCCTTGGAAAGAATGCGCCCGTTCATATCCATCAGCGTATATTGGAATGCAGCAGGCCCGTTTATTATAATATCATTTTGTACCAGGGTGGTAATATTAAATACTTGAATTTTTCCTGTTGCTTTTAAAGCCAGCACATTTGAATAAGCAATTTGATCAATTACGGAAATCACTTTAAGCCTGTAATACAGCATACCTGTTTCCGATGGCGTATAACTAAAGTTCCGGCTGGCAGCACTTACGGTGCTGAGGTTGCTGAAGTTTCTGCCATCTGTTGAAACTTCAATGGTTTGTGTTTTAACCGGCTCATCGGCAATGATATTCCAGTTAAGGACATGGCGGTTGTTTTCAGTCTTACCGGTGATGCTTACATCGTGTATGGGAAGTGCACCTCTTACGCCGAGAAGGCTGTACGAGCCAAGGCTTCCGTATTCACTCACATTGCTGTTGCCGGTTCCGGAAATAAGGATATAATATTTACCCGCATTAAGGGTGGTGTCAAAAACAACATTCATTTTATCGAGCGGGTTATAGGTGCGAATCAGCGTAAGGGAAGCGTCGTACAGTTTAACCATTACATCCAGGTTGGCGCCGCTGTTATTTGCATCAAGCCCAAATGGTTTCGCTTCAAAATGGAATGCGGCATTCTGCGCCATATTGTATTCAAATACATCATTGTCGGTTGTGGTGCTTATAATCCCTGTTGCACTAAAGTTTGTATTGCCCAGCGAAAAAGCATTGTTGCCGAAATTTTCATTGTAGTCATCGGCCCTGTAACCAAAACCGTTTACAGATGTAATGGTGGTAAGGTTGTCCTGTGTGCTGTTACAACCATAAGGTGTGGGGCCATCGTTCCAGCCGGTCATGTTTTTATAGTAGCTGTTTCCCATTACCGGGGCCCAGCCTGTTTCGCCGCTTCCGGCACCCGATGCATAGGTTTGCGTAAGCACGCAGTTGGCATCATATGCGCTTTGGTGAGAAAGCCCAACGGTATGCCCGCTTTCGTGTGTGCAGCATTCCGCTACATATTTCGCATTAAAGGAAAGCCTGTCAGGGAAAACAAAGCAGGGTGTATCATCGCCCCAGGTAAATGAACCGATATAAGCCACTCCGCCTACACCTGCGTACCATGCGCTTGTAGTTGTTACCACAATGCGCATACGCCTGGCAACCGGCGCTGATAAAAATTCCAGTGAATCTGTTGTAATATTCACATCAAAGGGCCTGTAGTCTTCCGCAACGCGGTTAAAAATTTCTGTTATCTGGGCTCCTGTTAGTCCGCTGGGTGCACAGGTAAAAGCTGTGCCGCCCCGCCATCCGGCCGATTGAACAGTATGGCCATCGAAATCCAGGAAGATAGTGGCTTGTGCATTGCCAAAGCTGCTCAGCGCTGGTGTTTGTGCTGTGGCAATGTGCATGGTTATGACCGCACAAAGCAACAGGAGGATTTTAGTAAAGTTTTTCATCGTGTTTTAGGATTACTGGGTGTTTTAAGAAGGTTATTAATTGGAACAGGGTTCAAATATGCGGCCTGTTTCAAATTTGCGGAGTGTGTAAGTTCCGCCCTGGCTTCTTTTTATTTCGTAGCCGTCAGCTGCCTCGGGGTTTATGATGCGCCCGCTGAAACTGAAACTGTTATCTTCATTGGTGATTTGTGATACCTGTAAAACTGTATTTGCCCAAACATCAGATTTGATGATGAGGATACGCAGGTTCTGATATTTCTGTACATTACTGATTACGGTGCCGGAAAAACTAAGGCCGCTTCCCAGCAAAATAGTTGCATGCTGGTCTTTGCTGTGCTCAAAACTGTTTTTCAGTATGGCTTCAGAAATGTTGATGGAGGAAGGAAAATTGGCAAAAATTGCCGGTTTACCGGAACTGGTTTGTGCGTGGCTTATTGCTGCGGTTATGCATAGCAATATGACAGGCAGGGTTTTGCAAAGGCGTTTCATCAGATATTGTTTTTGTGTAAGGTTTGGAATACCAGTATTAAAAACGCCCCAGCCCGTATTTTATTATTTCAAAGAAAGGAAATTTTAGTATTGCCCCGTGCCCAGCATTACCAGCGTGCAGGCCTCTACCGGTTCAATGCCCTGTTTGGCAGCCATTTGGGCCAGTTGAGCATTTTCTGTACCCGGGTTAAAAATGATGCGTTTTGGTTTTAAAGACAGGATATAATCATAGTAAGGAACCTGGTTAGCGGGGTTCAGGTAGAGTGTTACCGTATCTATTTTTTCAAGTTCTGGCCGACCGGTTATCACTGCTGTACCGTCAATGCTGGATGCCCTTCTGCCTATGGCCACAACCGGATGTTTGTACGCTTGTAGTTTTTTTACGGCAAGATAGCTGTACCGTGCCGGGTTAGGGGAGGCGCCAAGCACCAGTGTCTTTTTACTCATTTTGTTTAATTTAAAAACCGCTGCTGCAATCCAGGGTCAGGAACCATGCAAGTTTCTTTTTTCCCAAACCAGTGGTACCTGTTTTTTGCAATAAGATCGTACACGAAGTTCCTGATAATTGGCGGAACAATGATAAAGGCATACAGTAATTTTCTAATTCCTTTCAGTTTTTTTGCCACCTTTAAAGCTGCGGTGGATCGTGTAAAGACCTGCCCATTATCAATGAGTATAAAGGAATTGAATTTTTCATTTGGAAGATCGTGTTGCTGCAGTATTCTTTGCCCGGCTACGCTCTGCAGCGCTGCAAATTTAAATATGCCACGGGGGTCATGTTTTATTACGTATTGTACGGATCCGTTGCAAAGGTTGCAAATGCCATCGAATAGTATAATGGTATCACTGTTCATTCTTTTCAAAACATTTTTTCTTTCACAAATTTCAGGAACAATTCGTAGCCTGGTTAAAATAAATGATATTTCTTTTTCTTTGTTTGCGCAACAATGTCCTTAAATGCCCCTTCTATTTCCGGGTATTTGAACTTGTATCCGGTTGCCAGCAGTTTGGCAGGCAATACCCAACGGCTTTTTAAAACGAGTTCTGGTTCTGTGCCAATTAAGATGGCTCCCAGGCGCAGCATCCATTCCTGTGCGGGTAAGCCAAATTTATGCCCGGTGGTCTTCCGGAGCGTTTTCATAAACTCATTATTGGTTACAGGACCGGGACTGCTCAAATTATATACGCCTTCCATTTCTGTATGGTCGTACATCCATTCTATGATACGGCAGGTATCTTCGATATGGATCCAGCTGTACCATTGTTTTCCATTGCCCTGTTTTCCGCCAAGCCCAAATTTAAGGAGGTTGAAATAGGGTGTCATAATACCTGCACTGCCAATGGTAATGGCCATCCGCAGGGCAATTTTCCTGGTAAAGGGAGTGCGCTGCTCAAAGAATGTTTTTTCCCAGGCTTTACAGACCTGTACACTGAAATCATTTTCGAATGCAGTAAAGCTTTCATCTCTCGGAGCGATAGTGGCATGAGGATAAATGCTGGCCGAAGCGGCGTTGAGCCAGAGTTTCGGGGGTGACGTGCATTGTTGGATGGCCCCGCCAATGGCTTTGGTTGAAAGGAGTCGGCTGTTGAAGATCTCCTTTTTGTTTTTTGCTGTGTACCTGCAGTTAACCGTTTTGCCTGCCAGGTTAATGATGAGATGGGCTCCTTCCAGTTCTTTGGCCCATGCCCCTGTTGATTCGGCATCCCATTTTACATACCTGATATTTTTGGCGGCGCTTTTACTTGTTTCGCCAAATCTATTTGTTTGCTGTGCCTTCAGTTGCCTGCTCAGAATAATGACTTCATGATCGTTTCCAAAATAATTGGCAATACTTTGGCCAATAAAGCCTGTACCACCTGCGATTATAATTTTAAGATCTTTCATATTTTTTATTTTAAGGAGTCAAGCGGGCGTTTCATAAAAACCGTTACCTCGTGGTGACATAATACGGTATAGTATATTGCCATACATGGTGTGGCAACAAGCATCACAAATCCAATCCCCATCAATAGGGCTGGAACCAGTAATCCTGCCAGCGAAAGAAGTAAGATGCCAGCCACTGTCAAATGATAATGCTGCCTTGCCGATCCTTTTTTTACAAACCAGCTGTTTTTTTGATGTACGAACATGCTGATGAGCTGCCAGCCGCCCACTGTAAAGTATCCGGCGAAAAGAAAGCTGGGGTTTACAATAGCTGCTGTGCCAAACAGGATCAACGTTACAATGCTGATTTTTACATCCAGTTCTTTAAATTTTCTCATTCTTTTTAATTTAAAAGTTTCAGAAAATATTGAAACATTATTGATTTAAAAAAGCCGCAAAACGGCTTGTGTATTTTTCTCACTTTAAAATCTTTAATAAACTTCCGGTAAACCAGTTTTCTTCGGCCTTTACCATCATATCGAGTACCTTATCTGCCTGTGTACCCAGTTTTTTGATGCCACCGATCACTTCGGTAAACTGTTTTACATCCTTATCTTTTTTATCGCCCTCCACGTTTTCAAGCTGGGCAAGCAGTTTGATCATAGGGTCCAGTTCACGTTTTTTTCTTTCTTTGATGATCTGCGTGGCTACTTTCCAGATATCTTTTTCGGCACTGAAGTATTCCCTGCGTTCGCCCGAAATGATCACCCGTTCCACCAAGCCCCAGCCCACCAGGTCGCGTATGTTCATATTTACATTGCCCCGGCTGATGCTGAGTTCTTCCATCATCTCATCCTGGGTAAGCGGTTTGGGGCTTACCAGGAGCAGGGCATGTATCTGCGCCATGGTGCGGTTAATGCCCCATTGTGTACCAAAGGCGCCCCAGCTGTTAATGAATTGTTCTTTTGCTTCTGCCAGTTTCATACAGCAAAATTAGTGATGTTTTCTGAATTTTCAAAATATAATGAAAATATATTTAACGCCTCGAAGACTGATAACCTGCAGGCAATAATAAAAAGCGGAAACCGGTTTTGGAATTTCACTAAAAACCGGGATCAAATCTTTTCCAGCAGGCTTAGAAATTCCTGCTTGCGGGTCCTGGATACCGGCAGGTGAATACCATTATTCATTACGGCCTCGCCGCCTTCGCCACGGATATAGCTTTGCACATATTTCATGTTAATACAATAACTATGATGGATCCTGCAAAAACCGGCATCCTGTAACACTTCTTCTGCTTCCTTTAATGTTTTGGATATGACCATAGGGTTTTGAGCGTTAATAAAATGTATTTTGCAGTAAGAACCATTGCTTTCGCAGTATAATATTCTTTCGGAGTCTACCATTACAAGGCCCTCCTGGGTTGGTATGGCAAAACGTTTATTATTCTTTTTCACGTTCAGCATTTCCAGTAAACGTTCAACCCGTTGGGTTGCCTTAATTGTTTTATGTTCTTTTGCTTTTTGTACTGATTGTATCAGTTCATCCTTATCAACAGGCTTTAGTAAATAATCGAGTGCACTGTGTTTGATTGCTTTGATCGCATATTCATTATATGCTGTGGTAAATACAATTTCAAAATCGAGGCGCTGAAATTTTTCTAAAAGTTCAAAGCCGTTCATACCGGGCATTTCAATGTCTAAAAATAAAAGATCCGCAGGCGCTTTTTCCATCGCAAGCAAAGCTTCTGGCCCATTGGCACAGGTGGCTGTAACCTTTACATCGCTGCAATGTTTATGCAGCAGATGTTCCAGCACTTCACGGCAATGTTTTTCGTCATCCACTATTATGGCTGTCATGTGTTTGGTATTTTAGTGTTATTAAAACCATGGTGCCATTTTGGTTTCCCCTATCATCTTCCAAATCAGTAACCACAACACCGGCATCTACATTATACACTTTGTTTACAATATCCATCCTTTCGGCAGTAATTTTCATGCCATGCGATTTTTGTTTGGTGGCTGTTTTGCTTTTCAGCCTTTTTGCTTCATCCCTGCCCACGCCATTGTCTTCAATTTCTATATATAGCTTACCATCATTTTTCCATAAGCGGACATCTAATTTGCCACCGGGTTCTTTGCGGTGTAATAATCCATGCCATATTGCATTTTCCGCATAAGGCTGTATAAGTAGTGGCGGCACCATTACCGTTTCTACACTTATATCCTGTGTAACTTCTATGGTATATGTAAATGCATTGTCAAAACGTACCGCTTCCAGCTCCACATACAATTCAAGTGCTTTTAATTCATTTTCAAGCAATACCCATTCGTTGCGACTGTTATCCAATATCAGCCTCATTAATCTTGAAAACTTAGTAAGGTAACCGGAAGCATTATCCGGGTCGTTTTTTAAAATAAAATTATTAATGCTGTTCAGGCTGTTGAACATAAAATGGGGGTTCATTTGTGCCCTCAACGCCTGCATTTCCATTTCAGCAATTTTTCTTTCATATTCACTTTTAAATTTTTCCCGCTGTTTTATTTTATTGATGCGGTCTCTTGCAAAATAAAAAGTAAGGTAGCCTATAAGTAAAGTGCTTATGAGGAGGAACCACCAGGTTTTCCAGAACGGTGGCTTAATTTCAAATTTCCATTCAGCCATCTGGTTGCTAAATTCTCCATTGGCATTTCTGGCTTTTACTTTAAAAATATATTTGCCTGGATGTAACCCAGAATATCGGACGCTTCGTTGTTTACCGTTAGATACCCAGTCTTTATCAACTCCATCAAGCATATAAAAATATTCTATAGCAGCAGGAGACACAAAATCAATCATAACAAAATCTAACCGGATGGTATTTTGGTTAAACTGAAATTTGTGATTAATATTTTTTATCTGTACAGAATCACGCAGCAGTACCTGGTTAATGATGAGCGTACTTTGATGAGGCCGGGTTACCATATTGATATCAAAACAAAACAAACTGTTTTCAACTGTGCTGGCAATTTTTCTGCCGGGCAGGCAGGCAATGCTTTGCTGAAATTTTGAATAGGGCAACCCGTTTTCCTTATTGAAAAATGATTTTAATTGTCCGTCTGCAGTTATTAAACCAATTCCCTTTGATGTGGTAAACCAGATATCATCATCTTCTCCAGCAGTAACGCCGTACACATTATTGTCAGGCAAACCGTTTTGTAATTCATAGTTTGTAACCCCTTTACCGGGTGGCTCGCTGATTAAATATTTTGCAATGCCCCCTTCCAGCATTGTAACCCATAAATTATTTTTTTTATCCTGCGTAATATCATTTATCAAGGAAGAATGAAACGAATTTGGGGATGAATCATCTCTTCTCATCCTTGTAAATGTTTTTGAATTAATATCAACATTAAATAAACCTGCAGTATGAGTCCCAACCCAAACACAATTATTTTTGCCGTCAAACTGAAGCGCATTAATAATGTGAGGTTCGAATAAATTTTTATCCGGCGTCCAGATTGCTTTGTTAACGGGGTTATATACTAATATCCCATTTCTTCTTGTGCCCACCCAATAATTTCCTTTATTATCAATCGTCATACAGGTAAGTGTTCCTTTATTTAAGGGTGCAGGAAAACTGATCTTCTCCCATTTATTTTGCTTGCGAAAATAAATTTGCAATGTGGCCTCACATAGGAGAAATACTGTATCAGGATTTGATGAAAAAAAGGCATAACAGGTATCATTCCTGTAAACAGCAGGTCTTATCAACTCTGATACGTTACCCGTACTGTTGTTTACTATCCAGATTTTATTATCCTTGAAAGAAGCAACTAACCATTCATTTTGAACAGGGCAGTATAAAAAATTTTTAAGGGCAAAATTGACGTCAAATTGCAGGTTGTGCGAAAAAGTTACATGCAGGTTTGCATTCAATTTCGGCACAAACCTGCTCATTCCTTTTAAAGTACCAATCCAGGTGATGCCTTCCCGGTCCTTATACAAAGTTTTGATTTTTTCCATTAAAAATTCTTCCCTGTCATCATTAGCTTGATTCAAACAGCCAAGTACTTCATTTTCAGAATTTATTAATGCCAGGCCTCCGTTACCAGGAACAAATATTGCTTGACCAGGCAAAGAATAAGGTCTTAATGATTTATTGATGCCGGCAAAAGCATCCTTCGATAAGATTTTCATTTCCCCCGTTTTTCCATCATATATGTACAGCTTTTCCCGTTCATCGGAGCAATAGAGTTTTTGAGAACCGCTGTCGTAATAAAAGTAATTAATATTATCGAGCGCTACCCCATATTCAAGTTTAAAATTCCCAGTCCCTTTATTAAAACTAAAAATCCCCTCTGTGGTGGCCAGCCATAACTCAGTTGGGGACTTTTTCAATATTTTTAAAATAGAATGATATACCGGGGTGAATTCAATATTATTTTCTTTCAGGTATTGTTTGAAATCAAAATAATGAAACAATTTTGAAACTGGATTATACTGAACCAACGGTTTTGAATCAACAGCTATCCACATGCTGGTATCTGTATCAGGCAGGATATCCCATAACAAATCTCCCGGCAAATCTTTAATGTTTTCAAAGGGAGATGGAAGTATAATTTCTGTTGTGTCTGCAGCAGCATCGATACGATTTAAACCTTTGCGGGTGGTTACCCAAATATTTTCGTCGTTATCCTGCGCCACAGAAGTAATGAAAGCATTGGATAAATTATTTATTTTTACTACAGATGGCTGGTAAATTTTAAATTCATTACCATCATACCGGTTTAATCCGCTCTCCGTACCAATCCACATATACCCGGTTTTATCTTTATAAAAACAGGTGATGCGGTTGTCACTTAAACCATCCGCTTCGGTATTAGTTATAAAAAAGGGCTGGTGCTGCGCAGATGTATTAAAATTAATAAATACAAATATTGCTACAGCGGTTATTCGGGCTATTAATATAAAAATATATTTTTTCAAACATTCATGTCGGGTATTAAAAGTACAAAAGAATAAACAGAATTACTTAATCTACCACACCAAACACAACACCTGTACCAATATTGGTAATAGTATTGTTGCCGGTATTAAACCGAACGGCTTTTCCTGCTGCGCCACCAGCACCACCTGTGCCAAAACCAGCCTGTCCGGGTAAACCCAACGTGCCACCCAAACCACCACGGCTGCCGCCACCTGTGCCGGTACTTCCTAAACCAAAATTGCCGGGAGTTGAAATTGCACCTGGACCTCCATCAGTAGCGTTCGCCGGGTTGGATTGGTCGGGACCACAATAAGATGGAAGGGGAAGAGGAAGGGAAGTATAGACATTATAATTACCTTTTATTCCTCCGGATGAGGGGACAGCTTGCCCACCACCACCGCCACCACCAGCACTGGTAAGTGATGTACCATAATTTCCCCCACCGCCACCGCCACCACCACCTGCTATTATTCCATAATTATATATTAAAAGCCGGCTGTTTGATTTGGAGTGAACAGCATCCGTGCCATTATTTCCTGCCTGTGGCGGAACAGGCAAGCAGTTATTTGCAATTCCTGTACTATTACCACCGCCGGCACCTCCATCACCTCCCTTACCATAAATGCCTCCGTAATTTTCAATTATAACAGAACCTCCGTTGGAAACATTAACCAATGAGATGGCCGGAGCAACACTGGTTCCGCTAACAATTATACCACTGTTTATTACTATCCTTACTTTATTATACCCCGGAGGAACAAGATATGCCGTTGTATTAACAGTAATAGTATCTGTAAACACTCCACAGTTGCTGCAGTAAGCTGTCCATACTTTAAATGTTGTGTCGTAGTATTCAAGAGAACCAATATCAGTATTAAAAACATGCAGGCCTTGTGCAGGATTTGCAATACTGTTTCTGGCAGCGATATTCATATGGGGGAATAAAACGCCTTTATTCGATGAGGAAATGTCAAGCACGGCGCTGGGCTTGGGAGTAAAAGTTCCAATACCTACACTACCATTATTAGGATTTAATAACAGGTTTCCATAAAGACTGCCGGAACTTTGTACGGATTGTAAATAACTATAACCGTTACTTAAAGAGGAAGTTCCCAAATACAAAGCTGTAAATCCACCTGTTGCTTTATTACGGCCAATAATTAATTCATTAGTACTGTTGGCGCCAATATGCAACTGGCTTTGCGGTGTGCTGGTGCCGATGCCTACGTTTTGACTGAGCGCTGCATTAATCACCAACAGCAAACAAATAAGGAATAACAATATTTTTTTCATTTCATTATTTTTTTTAATCAACAACTCCATACACAATACCTGCACCGATATTGATAACTGTATTTCTGCCGGCATTTCCGCCTACAGCTTTACCCGCTTTTCCACCAGCGCCACCCCATGAAGATCTGCCCGGCTGACCGGCGGAACCTCCTGCTCCAGCATTACCAATTGAACCACTATAATTGATTCCGGGTGTACCTCCAGTAAGTAATAAACCATTACTCCCGTTACCATCGGCAGGATGAATGATGACACTGCATATTCCCAAAAACTGTTGATAAGATGAACCACTTTTACCACCAATGCCATTTCCTGCTCCACCACCGCCACCATTAGTGCCTGTATAATTACCACCACCACCACCACCACCGCCTGCTATTATGCCATAGTTTTGCACTGTTAAGCTTATGCCTGAATATGATGCAAGGCTAATTGCATGTGCCCCATTTGCCCCATTTTCTGGCGGCAGAGGTAGCGGAGAACAACTACCTATTACTTCTAAATTATTTGGACTATAACCCCGTCCTCCATTGCCTCCTCTTCCGTAAACCCCACCCAGGTTTTTGATTATTACTATTGAATTATTTGGGAGATTGGACAAGTCTATTGCAGGGTTCGCTACACTATCAACCAATGAGCCAATAACATTAATACCAGTATTTATCACAAGGAGATATCTTTTATAGCTTGCATCAGGGAAAGAATAGGTAGTCTCTCTATTTACTTTAATTGTATCTGAGTATGTTCCGCAAGCATCACATAAATTAACCCACATTTGAATTTCACTGTCATATGCTTCAAGTGTATGCCTTTCAGAATTGTAAATATGTAAACCATCCGGAGGGTTTACAATTGCATTTCGCTGTGTTGTTGTCATCCTGGGGAATAAAATACCTTTATTGGCTGAAGTGATATCCAATACTGCATTAGAATTTGGAGTAGCAGTACCGATACCGATATTTCCCGGGATATTGTCATTATAAATTGCTGTTCCATTTTTATTCCAAGATAAATCCTCTTTTATAATCATTTGTTTCCAGGTTACACCATTATAAAAATAATAGGACTGTCTGTCAAAAACATATACAATCAGACCGGCCGCAGGGCTTACAATATTGCCAATATCATTTACAGATATCCGTGGCGGCAGCAATCCTTTTGTGGTACTGCTAATATCCAATGCGGCGCTGGGATTGGGTGTATTGGTGCCAATGCCTACGTTTTGAGTGAATGCTGCGTTGTTCAGATACAATAGGATATAAAAGAAGATCAATGTTTTTTTCATGATTATAGTTTAATAATTATCTATGCTTTTTAATTACATTGATAAGTAAGCGTTACCGGGCTCCTGCCTTCCCTGGTAGCAGCGGTTATTTTTCCATCAGAGTCAAAGCTGTAGGAATAGTTTTCGGGGGAATAGCTGTTTAGTTTAAGGCTTTTTAGCAGATTTTTGTTAAACACTACCTGGTAAGAATCGCTGAGCATCTGGTCAATATAATAATAATCTCCTGCACGGTATTCTTCATCTGTATAATATTCGAACACATAAGTACCAACCTGAGTAACGGTTTCTGTGGAAATATTTCCGTTCACCCATGTATAGGTATTTACTTCTGCGCCTGGTCCGTATGAGTCAGTAGATGTTCTTTTGGTTATTTGCCTGCCATTGTATTCATACACATCATTATACCATTCGGTGCCACTTTCATTGTAGTGATGAAGCATATTGGTAACCATGCCATCTGCATTGATCGTAAGTATTTTTCGGCTGTCAAATACTCCGCCGGATGTTATAAGTATGGTGGTTGTACTACCACTGTAAGAAAATGTTCTCAGCTCGTCATCATGGGTGATCCTTTCAATTTTGCCATCAGCCAGGTACGTAATATTTACCGGGTTGTATCCCGGCTCTTTAATAGAAGAAACGTTGCACCTGTTTCCTGTGGCCCCTGCATCAGCTTTTTTGCATCCCCCTGCAGGGAGGATATTCAAAACAGCCATTAATAGAACGAAATTGGTTAATATTTTTTTCATAAAAATTATTATTATAGCGTAATTGAAATAGGTTGGGTAAGCTTATCAGTTATTACCAAAAGAGGAGTTAAGTTCAGTATTTCTATTTTATGTAAAGAGCGACATTTTGTATACCGCCGCTTTGAGTTTGTAACCAGCAAAAACTGGTTCATAAACAGCTGTTATGCTGCTGTGCTTTTTGGGTATAGCGGGTTCACCGATATAGCAGATATTCAATTAATAAAGCATTGCGGCCAGGTTACCCTGACTGCGAAACGCATGCTGATGTTTCGGTTGAATAGTTGCTAATTGGGTGAATGGAAGAATGAGAAAACGGTACGGGGGAAAAGGCTGTTCTACAATAAATACAGCGAGATGGTGGGGTTATTTATTTACAATAAATTAAAAAATGAAAATTGATGCTGAAATTTACACCAGCATCGTAACCGGGTTCTCCAGGTATTTTTTAACTGTTTGTAAAAAAGCGGCTCCTACGGCGCCATCCACGCTGCGGTGGTCGCAGCTGAGCGTTACTTTCATAATATTGGTAGTACCAAAACCACTGGCTGTTTTTACCACTTCTTCTTTGATACGGCCCACGGCCAGTATGGCACTGTCGGGCGGGTTAATGATGGCAGTGAATTCATCAATGCCCATCATGCCCAGGTTGCTTACCGTAAAAGTATTGCCGGTAAATTCTGCCGGTTGAATTTTTTTATCGCGGGCTTTTTGATAGAGGCTGTTGGCATCTGCGGCTATCTGGCTCAGGGTTTTTTGATCTGCAAAACGGATCACAGGTACGATCAGTCCTTCGGGCAAAGCAATGGCAGAGCCAATATGCACATGGTGGTTGCGGCGGATAAAATCGTTCATCCAGCTGCTGTTCACATCTGGGTGTTGACGCAGGGCCATAGCACAGGCTTTGATCACCATGTCATTAAAAGATATTTTTACCGGGCTTACTTCATTCATAGCTGTACGGGCTGCCATGGCATTATCCATATGGATGCTCATGGTAAGGTAAAAATGCGGAGCAGTGAACTTGCTTTCGCCCAGGCGGCGTGCAATGATTTTGCGCATCTGGGTAAGCTCTATATCGGTATGACCTTCCTGGCCGGCTGGCATAAATGGTAAAACAGGAGCAGCAGCCTTTGCTGAACCGCTTTCGAGGCTTGCAGCCGCCCTTGAGGAGCCGCTGTCGGGACTTACAGCCGCCGACAGGGAAGGTGAATATTCATCCACATCCTTTTTAGTAACACGGCCGCCATCACCCGTACCACTTATCTTCGAAAGGTCAAGCCCTTTTTCTTCAGCCAGTTTCTTTGCCAGGGGAGATGCTTTTATACGACCATTGGAGGAACCGGCTTCCGTTTTTGTAACTTCTGTAGCCATTATGGGATTTGTTTCGGTATTTGCAGCAGGTGCGGTACTGGTTGCAACAGCATTGGCCCCGGCTTTTTCTGCAGCCACATAGGCACTTACGTCGGTACCTTCTTTACCTACAATAGCTATGATCTCGTTCACTTTTGCCGCTTTTCCGGCTTCTACGCCCACATATAGCAAAGTGCCTTCTTCGTATCCCACCACTTCCATGGTGGCTTTATCAGTTTCCACTTCGGCTATGGCATCATCGGCTTTCACTTTGTCGCCCAATTTCTTATTCCAGGCTACGATCTTTCCTTCAGTCATGGTATCGCTTAGCAGCGGCATGCGTATTTCTTTGGCTCCTGCAGGCAAGGCTACTTTTTGTGCCTGCGGGGCTGTAACATTTTCTTTTTGAGCAGCAGGCCCTTCTTTTTTAGCGGGAGCTCCGGCGCTTGCAGCTTCCAGGGCGGTTTTATAATCTTCGCCTTCTTTTCCTATTACGGCCAGTACGCCTTCCACTTCTGCCATTTTACCGGCATCCACTCCAATATAAAGAAGCGTTCCCTCATTGTAGCTTTCCAGTTCCATGGTGGCTTTATCTGTTTCCACTTCGGCCAGTACATCGCCTGGTTTCACCTTATCGCCCACTTTTTTATTCCAGGCCACTATTTTGCCTTCCGCCATGGTATCGCTCAGCCTGGGCATGCGTATTACTTCTGCCATAAAATTTATCTTTTAAAAGAGCCCCGAAATTAAGGCAAAATGAGGAAAAAGCAACGGTTTGTTATATCTGCAACATCTCTGTTTAATGGATGGCTGTATTAAGAAACCGATTATTATTCCAATTCCATTTTGAGCCTGTCTTTTAGTGATTTTACATTCGGATATTTTTCTATAAGCAACTGGTATTGCTGTTTGCGGGTGAGGCCTTTTTCTTTGGGTGTTTCTTCCTGTTCCGTTTCTTCAACGGTAACCTGGTACTTAAGCATGCGGTTGCTGAAATGTGTTTGAAGATGCTCCACCAGCATGGAGCGTTCTGCTTCTATGAATTTTTGCTGAATATTGGTGGATACCGTGATGTTGAAGCTGTTTTCGTCTACAATGCTGAGTGTTGCCAGTTTAAAATTTGTAACGGCAGAGTGATTTTTTTTCTGGGTTAACATTTCAATGTACTGATCCCAGGCATATTTCAGTTCTGCTTCGCTTAATTGCCTGGCCGTATTGCCGCCATTCTTATTTTGAGCCAGTATTTTATCCCGGATGCCCTTAAGGGTGGATGCCGGTTTGGCGGGTTCGGCCGGCGGGGCCTGGGGCATTTCAGCCTGTTTCTTTGCTGCAAACTGGACCGGTTTTTCAATTATAAGAGAGGCAACTGGTGCTGTTGTGTTTGTTTTTTCAGGTTTAGCAACCTGCTTTTGAATGGCTTCATTGATCTTTACCGGCAATAAACTACGGAACGATACCGGTTTGGCATCATCCATCAGTTTTTTTTTTGTAAGGCCTTCCTGGCCTCCTGCAATTTCAATGGCCTGCTGCAGGTAACAGAGCTTTATCAGCATCATTTCCACAAACAGCTTCTTGTTTCTCGACTGCTTGTAGCCAATATTTGCTTCCGACAGGATATTGAGTGCAGCTATCATCCAGCCGGCGCTTACCAGCCTGGCGGTTTTTAAGTATTTCTCCTTAAAATCTTCTGCAACATCTAGCAGTACGGCAGCTTTGGCATCTTTACTTACCATAAGGTTTCGGATGAATTCTGCAAAGCCTTCCAAAAAAGTATCGCCTTCAAACCCTTTTTGGTTAATATTATCAAATAACAAAAGTGCCTCGCTCAGTTCCTGTTTTTGCATAAATTCCAGCATGCGGAAATAATAATCCTCGTCCAGTATGTTAAGATGCTCAAGGGTATTGCTGTAAGTTATTTGACCTCCGGTAAAACTTACGATCTTATCGAGTATGCTCAGCGAATCACGCATGGCGCCTTCACTTTTTTGGGCTATTATGTGCAGGGCGGCTTTTTCGGCCTTAATGCCTTCTTTATTGCAGATGTCCTGCAGGTGCTCCACGGTATCATTGCTGGTGATGCGTTTAAAATCAAAGATCTGGCACCTGCTTAGAATCGTTGGTAATATCTTGTGTTTTTCCGTGGTGGCAAGTATAAAAATAGCATAGGGTGGCGGCTCCTCCAGGGTTTTTAAAAAGGCATTGAAGGCAGCTGCACTCAGCATATGCACCTCGTCCACGATATATACTTTATAATCGCCGGCCTGCGGGGCAAAACGTACCTGCTCCACCAGCGTACGGATATCATCCACGGAATTGTTACTGGCTGCATCCAGTTCATGAATATTAAGCGAGGTTCCGTTGTCAAAGGAAACGCAGCTGTTACATTTATTGCAGGCTTCACCTTCTTTTGTGCGGCTCTGGCAGTTGATCGTTTTTGCCAGTATGCGGGCACAGGTTGTTTTGCCTACGCCACGGGGGCCGCAAAACAGGAAGGCGTGTGCCAGTTGATTATTGTTGATGGCATTTTTAAGCGTGGTGGTGATATGCTGCTGCCCCACCACTGTGTTGAAATTCTGTGGCCTGTATTTTCTTGCCGATACAATGAATTTTTCCATATTTCCCCTTTTGTTTGCCAGCAATTCACAAAGCCTTCACCAATTAATAATCATCCGTGAAATCCGTGTAATCTGTGCAATCCGTGTGCTACAAATCTAAATTCTTAAATCTTAAATCAAAAATCAATTTAATAACGGGTGTCTATTAAACGCTATTTCCCGGTCGAAAAGATACCGGAAGGTGGCCAACCTGCGGCTTTCCGTTACTCCTCCAAGAGCCTGGGCCACATTGATCATTTTGGGGTTAAAATCGCCGATCCATTGCATTTCATAATCAATATACGGAGATTCATCTGTGTGTATGTACCCGATCCTTGCTTCGCCGATCAGGTAGGCATCGGCACCTTTTCCCTGCCATTCGGGAACGATGCCAAATACCAGCCCTATAAATTTCTTATTGGGACGGGTTGCTTTTACCCATAAAAATTTGAGTTTTTGAAGCAGGCCGAATTTTCCGTTCAAATATTTGAACCACTGGTTCAGGTCGGGCAGGTTTACAAAAAGACCGATTGGTTCTTTGTTTTGATAAATGAACCAGAGCAGTTTTTCATTCATCACCGGTTTCATTTTTTTAAACATGATGGCTACCTGCTCTTTTGTAATTTCTTTGAGACCGCCATGGCCTGCCCAGGCTTTGTTGTAAACGGTGGCAAAATCCGCCGCGTATTTGGCCAGGTTGTTTTTACGGGCATGATCGCTGCTGAAATGGGGGTCGTTAGAAAACTGGGCATGCCGCTCCCATATCTTATCGGGCAGCTTGGCTTTTGGCTGCATTCCAAAGCAAATCTGGTTGTAAAAGATCCTGAAACCGTAGTTTTCAAAAAGTGTCACATAATAAGGCGGGTTATAATTCATGCAATACAATGGTTCAATAAAGCCACTGACCACCATACCCCACCATTTGTCCCGTTCTCCAAAATTTATAGGTCCGTCCATAGCCTGCATGCCCTCCTCTTTAAGCCAGTCTTTTGCCGTATCAAGCAACAGATTGGCGGCTTCCTGTTTATTGATGCATTCAAAAAAACCGATGCCACCCACAGGCATGTTGTCGTCTTTGTTCTTATATTTTTTATTGGTGAAGGCAGCGATACGGCCGGCCGGTTTACCGGCTTCGTCAACAAGTATCCAGCGCTGTGCTTTTCCAAAACGGAAGGCCTTATTTTTTTTCTCATCAAAAACCTCTTCAATGTCTTTGTTTAATGGCCTTATCCAGTTTTTATCATTTTTATACAGTTCAACAGCCAGCTCAATAAACAGGCTGCTGTTTTGAGCAGTTACAGGAATTACTTGCATAGGGCAAAATTACTGTTTATAAACCTTCGGTAACAAAGCGGGAGGGATAAAAAAAATGCTGCCAAAGCAACATTTTTTTATAATTCATTATTGAGACTAAACTAAGTAAATACCGGTATCCTGTATCCTGTATCCCGCATCCCTTCTGCTTACACCGCCATAATTTCTTTTTCTTTTGCTTCCAGGTGTTTTTCCACCAGGATGATAAACTTATCTGTATTGGCCTGGATATCATCTTCGGCATCTTTTGCTGCATCTTCGCTCAGGTGTGCATCTTTCTGCAGTTTTTTAATATGTTCAATTGCATCCCTGCGGATATTCCGGATGGAAATTTTTCCATGTTCGCCTTCTCCATTACATCTTTTTACGAGTTCCTTCCTGCGTTCTTCGGTAAGTGGTGGTAAAAACAGGCGGATGGAATTACCATCGTTCTGCGGGGTGATGCCGATATTGGCGGCCATAATGGCTTTTTCAATTACTGCCAGCATATTTTTTTCCCAGGGCTGTACAGAAATGGTACGGGCATCCATGGTGGTTACATTGGCTACCTGGTTGATAGGAGTGGGATTGCCGTAGTAATCAGCCATAATACCATCAAGCATAGTTGGATTTGCCTTGCCGGCCCGGATCTTTACCAACTCTGTTTCAAGATGGCGGATGGCTTTTTCCATTGATTCTTTGGCATGCGCCAAAATACTGTTTACATCTTCTGCCATAAAAAAAATTTAGGCTGCAAATCTATACAAATCTGCGTGTAATACCAGAACCGGGCTGTATAAACTTGTTAAAAGGAGGTATTAATCCACTTCCACCGTTTCGGAAACCAGGGTAAGTATCTTGTGTGATTTTACCACTTCTTTTTCGGCAGCTTTTGGAATGTATGCATGCCGGCTCCGCTTTCTTGCATAGTAGATCACAGCGGTAAGCGCAGTGGCAGTGGCCAAAATAAGACCAATGAGCAGGGTAGTATCGGCATTGCGGAAAATAACAGCGAATGCAATAAACATGATGGTTACTATGGCACAGGTAATGGTTATTTTCCTGTGCGAAAAACCAAGGTCAAGCAGGTAATGGTGAATATGGTTCCTGTCGGGGCTGAAGGGCGAACGCCTGTCGAGTATGCGCAGGCCAAAAACCCTCAGGGTATCAAATAAAGGGATGATCATGATGGCAAACCCAACAGCAGGTGAGGCCTGGATGGCAAACGGGGCTTCCGATGCAGCAGCCAGGTTAATGAATTTGATCACCAATATGGAATTTACCAGGCCCAGTAACAGGGAACCGGTATCGCCCATAAAAATCTTTGCAGGCGAAAAATTATATATAAGGAAGGCGATGATACTGCCCGATAGCGAAAAAGCCAATACCCCATAGGCCGTTTTGCCGGTATATATGAAATAAGTGCCAAAAGCGAGGGTGGTAATAAGGCCCAGTGTACCCGCAAGCCCATCCACTCCGTCAATAAGATTAAAGGAATTGGTAATTACTATAATGGTAAAAAAAGACAGGATGGCGCCGGCCAAATAAGGGATTTCGTAAATACCCATGAAGCCATGCATATTGGTAATTTGAATGCCACCGAATTTTATGATGATGCCCGCCGCAATGAGCTGCCCAATGAATTTTTTGCTCGCAGAAAGAATAATGATATCGTCTTTGATCCCTAAAAAGAAGATGACGATTGCTGCTGCTACAAAATATTGGAACTCGGGGTTGATACCGGCTGGTACACCCATAAGAATAGCTATAATAAAGCCTGCAAAAATGCCTAACCCACCCAGCGTGGGAATTACTGTTTTATGTACTTTGCGCTCGTCGGGCTCGTCAAATAATTTCTTCGATTTTGCTATCTGTATAATTACCGGTATAGCAAAGAAGGTTATAATAAACGCAAGGACCGCACTTAATAAGATATTATCCATGCAATAAAATCGTTTACGCCGGGTTGTTCGACAAAAGTATTAAAAACTTTCTGTTGGCGAACTTTTTACCCATACTTAATTAGTATCAGGGCGGTTTTACTTAGTATATGGTAAAGCCCTGGTATTAACAAGTTCAGATGAGCCCCCGGAACACTTGAAAAATAAGATTCATGTCTTTAGAATAACGAATTGCAAATAAACTTATTATCGGGAATATAAATTATACCCTTAAAGGGGTATTTCTTACCGGTTTTTGAAGTAGGTTTGCAGCATTTTAAAACCGGCAAATGAATAAAATCCAGCAATTAGAGAACACAGCCACCCAGGTAAGAAGGGATATTGTAAGGATGGTGCATGGGGTTCAAAGTGGCCACCCGGGCGGATCTTTGGGCTGTGCCGACTTTTTGACTGCCCTTTATTTTGAGGTGATGAACCACCGCACTGCCTTTAATATGGATGGTATGGGGGAGGATGTATTTTTCCTGAGCAATGGCCATATTTCCCCGCTTTTTTACAGTGTTTTGGCAAGGAGCGGTTATTTCCCGCTGGAAGAGCTTTCCAGTTTCCGTAAGTTGAACAGCAGGTTGCAGGGCCATCCCACCACACACGAACAGCTTCCGGGCGTTCGTATGGCCAGCGGATCGCTGGGCCAGGGCCTGAGCGTGGCGCTGGGAGCGGCTTTGGCCAAAAAACTGAACAACGATCCTTCTGTTGTTTACAGCCTGCACGGCGATGGAGAACTCGATGAAGGTCAAAACTGGGAGGCGATCATGTTTGCAGCCCATAAAAAAGTGGATAATTTAATCGCTACTATTGATGTCAACGGCCAGCAAATAGACGGCCCTACCGATAAAGTAATGGCGCTTCATAGCCTGAAAGCAAAATTTGAGGCCTTTAACTGGACAGTGGTTGAAATGAATGGAAATAATATGGAGGCGGTAATAAACGGGCTTGCAGCTGCAAAAGCAAAGCTTGGCAAAGAAAAGCCGGTGGTTATTTTAATGAAAACGGCTATGGGTAAAGGAGTTGACTTTATGGAGGGTACGCACGAATGGCATGGCATTGCGCCTAACGATGAACAATTGACAAGGGCATTGGCTCAATTGCCCCAAACATTGGGGGATTATTGAAATAATGATATTATTTTCTTAAATTGCTGATAATATTGATCTGAAATGAAAAGATTTTCTGGTTTTATAGGGGTTATTAAGAATAAATACCTCATCGCCTCCATTCTTTTCCTGGTTTGGATGCTTTTCTTCGATCCTAAGGATATTGGTCAAACCTACGACCGGATCGGGAAGCTGAATGAACTCCAAAAAAGTGAGCAAAACCTTACTAATCAAATAGTTGAAACAAGAAAGGAACTCGATTTGTTGCAAACAAGTGCCGAAACAATTGAACGCTATGCACGGGAAAACTACTATATGAAGAAAGACAACGAAGACCTATTTATCGTAAAAACCCCATAGTTTTTTAAAATTTTCCGTATTTTATGCAATAAGTTAGAAAAGCCTCCGTTTAATAAGTGGATAAATGATTGGTTTTTTAATCTCTAAATGACATTTTATTTATGAATCGCTTTACTCAGGAAGATCTATTACAATATTTGTATAATGAAGCTTCCGCTGAAAAATCGGCTCAAATCAAAGCTGCCCTGGCAGCCGATTGGAACCTGCGTGAAGAGTTTGAATCACTTACAGCTTCTAAAGAAATGCTCGACACTGTAAAGATGCAATCTCCCCGTAAGGAAACAATCGAAGAAATTCTCCGCTATGCAGAGAAATCAGTAGAAGAATTATCTTCTCATGCCTGATTTTCAGCGTTAAATAATGAACTTTGCCCCGGCTGAAAACCGGGGCTTTTTTATGACCAAAAAACAACGATACCAATTCATCATTGATTATTTTCTTGCGCATGCACCCGATGCAGAAACGGAACTGATCTATGATAATCCTTACCAACTGCTAGTAGCTGTAATACTAAGTGCACAGTGCACAGACAAGCGGGTAAACCTTACCACGCCGGCTTTTTTTGAACATTATCCTACACCCGAAAAGCTGGCCCAGGCTAAAGTGGAAGACATTTTTTTACTCATAAAAAGTATCTCTTATCCAAATAATAAAGCAAAACATTTATCCGGCATGGCCAGGATGCTGCTGGTCGATTTTGGCGGTAAAGTGCCCATGGCGGTGGATGAGTTGATAAAATTGCCCGGTGTGGGCCGGAAAACAGCCAATGTGATTACTTCGGTTGTTGACGAACAACCCAATATGGCCGTGGATACCCATGTATTCCGGGTAAGCCAAAGGATAGGACTTACCACAGGGGCAAAAACACCCTATGCCGCTGAAAAACAATTAATAGCAAATATACCTGAAGCCTATATTCACAAAGCACATCACTGGCTCATATTGCACGGCCGTTATATATGTACTGCCCGGAGGCCCAAATGCAGCGAATGCGGGCTCCAGGCTGCCTGTAAATTTTTCAACAAGCTTAATATTTACTAAATAATATTGAAGAATTTTCGTTTTATTTGTAAGATAAACCTGTTCAGGCACCTCAAAGCCAAAACAATCTAGAATAATGAAAAAACTAAGGATCATTTTCAGCATGCTGGCGGTATTGCTTTTTGCTGCCCCGAAAGCTGAAGCGCAGTATTACTTTTTTAACGATGATTATTACGATAACCCATGGGTTTTTGAAGTGGGCGGTTCAGTAAATGCCATGAACTGCCTTACCGATATTGGCGGCAAAAAAGGAATTGGGAAAAAATTTATTAAAGACCTGAATATTGGTAAAACGCATGGCAGTGCCGGATTTTTTACAGCGGCAACTTATAAAAATGCCTTTACTTTTAGGCTGGAAGCTACATTTGGAAAAGTATCTGCCAATGACAATGTGCTGGCCGGAGTTACAGATATTGCCGTAGAAAGGTTTAACCGTAATACCAGTTTTCGTTCTTCTATTACAGAATTTTCTGCCATGGCAGAAATACATCCCCTGTTTATTTTAATTAACTGGCCCTCTTATGATGAACCCCCTCCGCGTTATTCTCCTTATTTTTTAGGAGGTGTGGGATATTTTTCCTTTAACCCGCAATCGCAAAGTAAGGATGGCCGTTGGGTAGACCTTCAGCCCCTGCGTACAGAAGGCCAGGGTTTTGTTGAATATCCCGACAGGCAGGTATACAAACTGAAACAATTGAACATACCGGTTGGCCTGGGAGTAAAATATGAATTGTCATCCCTTGTAAACCTGCGGGGAGAATTTGTTTACCGCATGCTTAACACCGATTACCTGGATGATGTAAGTACACGCTACAGCGACCCATTTGCTTATACTAACCCGGCAAACAATTTTCCCATTGCTTTGCTCAACGATGCACTTGAGTTCCGTGACCGTCAGATTATCCCTAAAACTGCACCCGGTGGCAAACGTGGAAGCCCTTCGCAAAAAGATGCTTTTTTCAGCGTGAACCTTAAAGTGAGCCTGGTAATAGGAAGGGAAAGAATCAGGTAGTCCTTTAATTGAAATAATATTTTTATAAATCGCCTCATTAATAATGGGGCGATTTTTTTTGTGGCGGCTCAGGGTAAGTTTATTGCATTAATTTTTTATGAGGATGTTAACTTGAAACACGGGTAAAACTAACCGGCTAAACAAAACACTTGAGGCAGGGCTGTTGGATCACCGGCGTTCTTTCCTATGCCGTTTTTACAAGGTTCCATTATTGTCTGTAAAACTCACTATAGACATTTTATTGTCATTGTGCATTCTCACCAAAATATACTTTTTAGCATCAGGAATATGTGCAAATAATTGCGGCATGTATTTCATTCCTTCCAGTCTGTAAGGATCTTCCAGCTTACCCTCACTGCTTTGATAAGTTTTCACTTTACTGTTATCCATGGGAAAAATATAGGTTCCTATATTATTTCCCCCGGTTATTACATATTTACCTTTAACGTTCAGCACTGCATAAGAATGGTAAAGATCCACGAGGGAGTAATTGTCAATAGGAATAGTCTTTGAATCTTTTAACTCACCTTCAAACGACAGCACAAAAACATTGGCGGCCCCATATTTATAATAGGCTTCGTCCATCGTCATATTACTAAACTGGTTTACTTTTACAGCCCTGGTACCAGCTTTTACCTGCGCTTCTGTAAATAAATGAATTTCGTTGTTTTGTAAAAAAACAGCACGGGTATCCACTGCTTTAAGATCGGTAATATTGTTGAAATTTTTTACCTCATTATTTTTTAAAATAGTACCGTTTGTTAAATCATACAGCATTAGTTTTTCAAAATCCCCTTTGCGCAACCCTTTTGCAGGATAATTAAATGCCAGCAGGAAATCAGCCTGTCCAATAGAAATAGCGACAGGATCCTGAAGCATTACATTTTCCTGGAGCGGTTTTTCTTCCTGGGTGTCCTGCGAAACAAGCGTTAGGGTGTTAGATAGTTTAAAGCCACGTGAAGCCCTTTGCAGCAGTGCTTTACCGGAATTGGTTACGGTAAGTGATTTTTCATAACTGTCTCCGTTTAATGGTATGGCTTTTTTCCATAATTGTTTACCACTGGTGCCATCCAGCATGATGATATCATCTTCCACAATATCTTTTTTAGTGGCAAATTTTTTATTTAACAGGCCGATGTATTTCCCGTTTTCTGAAATTTTCATTTCTGTAGTGCCGGATCTCATAGCAGATTCAATCGGAAAGGAGGCTACCAGTTCCGTAGAAAAAACACCGCTGGTTTTGTCAAATAGGTAGCTGTAGATATTTTTTTTGTTTGCTTTGCCAGAATAGCTTTCAGCAAAGAATGCAGCCTGGTTATTGTTGATGGATTTGTAGCCCAGGTAATTAAATAAGGTAGATGCATCAAGAGACTGAAATGCCTGCTCGTAAGTATCCACCAACTGATTTTTTTGATCAAACTTGCGGATGGTGATCTTATGGCTTGCCATTATGCCATCTACCTGGGTAACAGAAAAAAGATGGGTGTTGTAGTTGTCTACCAATAAAAGTTCAGCATGTTTTTCATTTTTCAGGTCGTAAGTGAAAGTACTGCCATACTCATGATTTACCTGGGCCAAAAGCGTAAAAGGGAATAGTAAAAGAAGCAGGGAGGCTATTTGTTTCATATGAATTCTTTATTGAAAGGAGTGTGTTAGTTTTTTTTGTAAATTATCTTTTCCATTGACTGCAGTTCTTTTTCCTCATCATTTCCCAGGTTTATATCTACCAGATTTTCCTGCAGTTGGTTTAAGTATTTTTCGGCCTCTTTTTTATTGCCAAGGGCAACATTCAGCCGTATGAGATTGAGGTAAATAAATTTTGCGATTTTTGGATTAAAATCAGCTTTGGTATTCTTATACTCTACTTTGGTTAAGGTTTGCAGCCAGATATCGATCCCTTTTTGTAAGCCGGCATAAGCAGCTGCATTTTCTTCCGGGTCCGGGGAAGGCTGGAGTTTACGCAGGTTTGTCATTATATAGATATCCGCTTTTTCGAGGTCGTCGTATTTGCCTTTATTTTTTACCGATTCTATCTTTAATTGCTTTTTAATGATGCTGTAACCAAAATTTTCGGTAAGCGTCCTGTTAACAAAGGTCATCACTTTAGTAAGGTAATTTTTTTCTTCCTGTGGCTGATTGATGTTTGATGTAGGCGAGGAAGACAGGAATTCATAATCGGTGAAATAAGTTTTGTTCAGCGTTTCTTTACCGTTCATTTTTACAGTTAACCGGGTTGGCTGATTCACATAAGTTTGACCTGCATTATCCTGAAAATGTGCCTGCTGAATATCAAGCATTACTTCCAGGTTGTTGCCGGTTTTTTTAAGTCCCTCGATGTTTACCTGCGAAGCCAGTACCTGGTTGTTAACAATGATATAGTCGGCCAAATTGGGTTCTCTGTATTCCGGCGGGAGGGGTTTAATATATTCCGGCTTGGACGGTAAAACCAACTTTGGGCTTTTTCCCTGGTCGATCAAAGAAAGCCTTTCTAAAAGGGAGAGTTTCTTGAAAGCTTCATTTTCGAGTTCATATTTGTCTTTGGCTTTTTTTACATCTGCATCGTAGTCCTTGAGTTTTTTCTGGTATTCTTTTTCACTATCTGAAATTTTGCCACCATAAGCTGCAAGTTCTTCTTCATGTTTTTTCTTCGCATTTTTAATAATATCATCAGCCGAAAGGCTATACGGTGATGTGACGATGACCTTATAAGTTCGTTGCTCTTCGGGCAATGGAAATTTCGGGGGCTGTAAAAGCTGGATTTCAATATTTTCTGAGCTAACAGACTGAGCAAAAGAAGCCGGGGTCACGAAAAATAACAAGAATAAGAAAGGAACTGAAATTTTTGAATGCATAGTAGTTTTTAATGTAATGAAAATTCCGAAATTACCACTAATTATCAAGACTCATTGCTTTATTTATAAGCATAAAATTTTAGCAGGTGCCCCCGTTTACCAGAGTCCTTTTTAATCAGCTTCTAAGTATACCTTGGCCGTTTTGCAAACAGTGCCCATTTTATGCAGGAAAAGTTCCGAAAAGTGCTGCCTTGAAAAACAGTTTTATTACGGGGAGGGGTCATTAAATACAAAAACTGAAATAGGGGGCTTTCATACACTAATATGCAAGGAAACCAGGTCTTAAAAAACCAATTGAACTACTGCCTTGCTAAAACAACAACTGGTATAATTCCTCCACTTTGCTCAACGCAATCACTTCAATGCCTGTCTTGGGTTTGTCAAACGATTTGGTGCTGTATCTGCTCACTATGATCTTTTCGAAGCCTAGTTTTTCAGCCTCTGCAATACGTTGTTCTATGCGGTTAACGGCACGTATCTCACCACTTAAACCCACTTCACCGGCAAAACAAATGTTTTGCGGCAGCGGCACATCTTCATAGCTGCTGAGCAGGGCGCTTACAATGGCCAGGTCAATGCTCGGGTCTTCGGCCTTGATGCCACCGGCAATATTTACAAACACATCTTTTACGCCAAAATGAAAACCGCCCCGCTTTTCCAAAACGGCCAGCAGCAGTTGCAGCCTGCGCAGGTCGAAACCACTTACGGTACGTTGCGGCGTACCGTACACGCTTTGCGTTACAAGCGCCTGGGTTTCTATGAGCAGCGGGCGTATGCCTTCAATGGTGGCTGCAATGGCAATACCGCTGAGCGCCTCTTCTTTTTGTGTAATGAGGATCTCGCTGGGATTTTGCACCGGCCGCATACCCATGCCGGTCATTTCATAAATACCCAGTTCGGCGGTGGAGCCAAAACGGTTTTTTAAAGTGCGTAAAATGCGGTAAGCGTAATGGCGGTCGCCTTCAAACTGCAACACCGTATCCACCATATGCTCCAGGATCTTTGGGCCGGCAATATTTCCGTCTTTGGTGATATGCCCTATCAGGAATACCGGCGTATGGGTTTCCTTCGCATAACGTTGCAGTTCGGCAGCGGTTTCCCTTATTTGACTGATACTGCCCGGCCCCGATTCTACAAACGGCGATTGCAGGGTTTGGATGCTGTCTACGATCACCAGTTGTGGTTTCAGTTTTTTTATTTCCTGGAAAATGCTTTGCGTATTGGTTTCGGTTAAAAGGTAAAATTCATCACTTGCAGCGCCAATACGGTCGGCCCGCATTTTTATCTGCTGCTCACTTTCTTCCCCGCTGATATAGAGTGTGCGGATATTGTTCAGCTGCAAACCAATTTGCAGAAACAGGGTACTCTTACCAATGCCCGGTTCGCCTGCCACCAGTACAATACTGCCGGGTACAATGCCGCCGCCCAGTACCCGGTTCAATTCTGCATCGGTGGTTACGATCCTTTTTTCTTCGGCGCTACTGACCTCATTTATGAGAATGGTTTTTTGGCGGGAAGGGCCACTGTAATCTTTCCACTCCTCTTTAGCCTGTTTGTCATTTCCTTTAATGATCACTTCTTCTGCAAAAGTATTCCACTCATTACAGGATGGACATTTTCCCAGCCACTTGGCACTTTCGTATCCGCAGTTCTGGCAAAAGAATGCCGATTTTGTTTTACTCATGCGGTAAAGTTAGTAAACGGAGTTTTGTAAATTGGCAGGAAGATGTTTTCCGGGCAAGAAACCTTGTGCAGGTTTTAAAAGCAGTTTTATTTTTTATAATAGTGGAAACCTGTGAATTGAAATTAAAGATCCTGTTGATTCATCCGGTATTCATTTATTTTTTTGGGCAAATAAGGCATCGTAACTTACTATTTTTTTAAACTGACCATAAAGTAAAAGAGCCAACATTTCTGTTGACTCTCTGTACTTACTAACCCATTAAATTCTGTTGCTAAATTACACATTGGGGCGACAAAAAAAAATAAATTTTTCCCTTTGTGAATAATTTTTCCTGTTTGTGAAAACTCATTTTGGGGCGAAATTATTTTCTGTAAAATATTGATTAATAATGATTTATATGGACAGTTGGCTCAATGTCGCCCTTTCATATTATTCAAATTTTCGATTGGTCGTAAAAAATAATTTGGTTTATATTGTAAACTACTCTACGTTTGTGTAGAAATTTTTTTGACATGAAACCTACCTATATATTATTATTTTTTTTACTTCCTTTTATGCTGCAGGCACAGGTAAAAATTAGCGGGAAAGTGATGGATAACCGGAATAAGCCTCTTTCTGGGGTAAGTATCAGCATAAAAGACAGCTATGATGGAACAATAACCGATTCTTTGGGAAATTTTCAATTTCAAACCACGGAAACCGGGGTTAAGGTATTGGAAGCAACCCTGAGTGGGTATAGTTCGTATGCTAAAAATATTTCAATTGATAAGGAGCAGTATATCTCCATCCAGTTAAAGGAAATGATAACCGAGTTAAATGCAGTAATCATCACGGCGGGTTCATTTGAAGCCGGCGATAAAAAGAAAGCGGCGGTGCTTACCGCCCTGGATATTGTAACAACTGCCAGTGCCGAGGGTGATATTACCGGTGCGCTTAAAACATTGCCGGGTACCCAGCAGGTGGGTGAGGCGGGTGGTCTGTTTGTGCGGGGCGGATCGGCAGTGGAAAGTAAGATCTATATTGATGGTAATTTAGTGAACAATTTTTTTTACAGCAACCTGCCGGGGATGGCTTCAAGGGGAAGGTTTAATCCTTTTTTATTTAAAGGAACTATTTTCAGCACGGGAGGTTATTCTGCGTTATATGGACAGGCGCTTTCTTCCGCATTAATACTGGAAAGTAATGATATGCCTGAAAGAACAGAGGCAAGCCTGGGCATTTCTGTCATAGGTTTAAATGCAGGCATTCAGAAACTGGCTAAAAATAAAAGATCTTCCTGGGGCACCAGTTATGCATTTTCTCACCTTGGTCCCGCTTTTGCCATCATTAAACAAAAGCAGGATTATTTTAAGAACCCGGTTTTTAATGAAGGGGATGCAAATTTCCGTATCAAAACAAAACAGGGTATGGTAAAATATTTTGGTTACTGGAGCCAGGGAATCGTAGGATTCCGCACACCGGATATCGATTCTGCCGTGCTTAATAATGCATTCAGCCTGCGCAACTTCAATACCTATCAAAACCTCACCTGGAAGGAAACGCTTGGCAAAAGCTGGAAAATGCAGGCAGGCTTTAGTATTGGAACCGACAGGCAGGATATAAAAAATGAACTTCAGAATGCTGCCGCACAAAAGCAGCTGATCACAAATCCATTCGGGTATGCCGTTAAGAATTATGACTTTGGCACAAAAAGCATAGATGCACAGGCAAGACTGGTGATGGAAAAAAGACTGGGGGGCATCAATACATTGCGCTTTGGCTCCGATTATTTTTACAATAATGAAAAAAGAAATTATACCGGGTATAACGGATTCGGCAGCAGCCAAACGATTACGGAAAAAATTTATGCCGGCTTTGCAGAAACGGATTTTTATCTATCGCCCGACCTGGCGGTAAAACTTGGAGCGAGGGCCGAACATTCGGCGCTGGCCGATAAATGGAACCTGGCCCCTCGTGCTTCACTGGCCTATAAGTTCAGGGATAAAAGCCAGGCCTCCATAGCATATGGTATTTTTTACCAAAATGCAGAAACAAACCTGCAGCCAGCAGTGGCCAATATCGGTTTTGCCAAAGCTGCACACTATATATTTCAATACCAGAAAATAGCAAACCAGCGAACCCTGAGGGCGGAACTTTTTTATAAAGATTATGAAAAATTATATAAGACAGGCACTGCCCAAACGATCCCGGTGGCCATCAGTGCAAATGGAAGCGGTTATGCAAGAGGTTTTGAAATTTTTTACCGCGACAAGAAAACCATCAAAAACATGGATTACTGGATCAGCTATTCTTTTTTAGATACCAAGAGGGATTACCTTAATTTTCCGGGAACCATGGAACCCAATTTTGCTGCAAAACATACGGCCTCCCTTATAGTAAAAAAGTTTATGCTGCCCTGGAAAACAGGTTTCAATATGAGTTATAATTATGCCAGCGGAAGACCTTATTACCATATTGGGTTCGATGCCACACAGAATAAAAATGTGCTTACCGATAAAGGGCGCACCATTGATTACCACAATGTGAGTTTTGGCGTAAATTACCTGCCCAAGATCGGTAAAAAAGATGCCAAATCCTTCATTGTATATGTGCTTGGTTTGAGCAATGCTTTTGGCATTAGACAGGTGTTTACTTATAACTATGGTACGGTTAATACATCCAACAGGGAGACAGTTGGCCCCACTTCAAAAAGATTTGTTTTCATCGGATGCTTCATTAGTATTGGAACCGACAGAACAGAGGATGCCATTAATAATAACCTGTAGGCATTTGCTGCAGGCATAATTAAAAAAAAAATTTAAAACAACATAAACATGAAACAATTTGAACAGGCTCCCGAAGGTAAAGACCCCATACTTTGGGAGATTGCAAGAAAAAGGGCGGGGTTTAAGCGCCACCTGGTGGCTTATCTCATAGTAAATGGATTTTTATGGGCCATCTGGTTTTTTGGTAACCGGAATTTAACGGAGCTGAATGACCTGCCTTCCCGCTATCCATGGCCCATATGGCCAACGCTGGGCTGGGGTATTGGCCTGGCGTTTGATTATGCCAATGCATACATGTTTCCAAAAGCAAATTCTGTGGAAAGGGAATATGAGAAAATTAAAAATGAACAAAACCGCAAATAAATAAAATCACTGACATGAAAAAAATCATTTTTACTGCAGCTTTTGCGATACTCTGTTTTTCCAGCTTTGCTCAAAGCGAAAAATATATTAATGCCATGAAGGCAAATATTGCAGCGATGGATACCGCTTTTGCAAACCCGGCTAACCTGCTTTCACTGGCTAACAGTTTTGAAAGAATTGCCAATGCTGAAAAAGTGCAGTGGCTCCCTTATTATTATGCGGCGATGCTGCACGTAAACCATGGATTTATGAGTAGCGATATGAGCGGAATGGACCCTGTGGCCGATAAAGCTGAAGCATTGCTTAACAGGGCCGACTCACTTTCGCCAGACAATTCTGAGATCAGCGTGGTGAAGGCCATGATTGCCACGGCCCGTATGGTGGTAAACCCTATGCAGCGTTTTATGGAGTATGGCCCTGCTATAGATGCTAACCTGGAAAAGGCAAAACTACTCGATCCTGCTAACCCGAGGCCTCACTATTTCAAAGCAGAGAATTTGAAGAATACACCGGAACAATTTGGTGGCGGATGTGCCACGGCCCTGCTTGAGCTGCAAAAAGCAAAGGAAAAATTTAATACATTTAAAACTGCTTCTGAACTGCATCCAAACTGGGGCTTAAGCCGTACAGAAATGCTGATGAAAGAATGTGAATAGGAGATTTTACCAGTAAATGCAAAACGGGCAGGTATCTCTTTAATACAACCTGTAATTCCTGGGCAGTGGTACTGGTGACGTGGATCCTCATGGGATTTATATTCAAATAAAATTTTTCACATAAAACAAATTTTATGGAGCAGCCTGAACTTTCGCATGCTGAGAGCCTCAACCTTATAAGCCAGATGATCAACCGGGCTAAGGATTCTTACCGCGATACCGGTATCGGGGCCATGATGTGGGGTATTGTTATTGCCATTTGTTCACTGGTTCGGTTTTGCGAAATTCATTTCGGTTTTAAACTGCCTTTCGATATTTTTTTACTGACTATCGTAGCCCTCATCCCGCAGATCTGGTTAAACATTAAAGAAAATAAAGAGCGTAAAGTAAAATTTTACGATGATCGATATTTAAAATACCTGTGGATGGCTTTTGGCATCAGTATTTTTCTACTTGTACATGTTATTAACCTTGCGTTCCAGGCCTGGGGGCCGGCAGCAGCTGCTTTTAAGGCTGAAACAGGGCAGTCTTCCTCCTTCAGGTTGGGCGAATACGTCATGCCGCTTTTTTTGATCTTGTACGGGCTACCCACTTTTGTAACAGGGGCAGCATGCAAATTCCGCCCGATGCTTATTGGCGGCATTATTTGCTGGTTGTGCAGTATTGCAGCCGTATACACAAACTATAAGGTTGATTTATTGCTTACCGCTTTTGCTGCTTTACTGGCATGGTTTGTACCGGGCATCCTCATGGAAAGGGAATACAGAAGATATAAAATGGAGCACCCGCAAAATGTTTAAGGAGCTTGATCCCATACTGCATTCGCAACTTCGCCTGGCGGTCATAAGCCTGCTCATCAGTGTAATGGAGGCCGAATTTACATTCATAAGGGAAAAAACAAATTCCACCGCAGGTAACCTGAGTGTTCAGTTGGGTAAACTCAAAGAAGCCGGGTATATCTCTATAACCAAGCAGTTTAAAGACAACTACCCGCAAACGATCTGTAAAATAACGCCCAAAGGAATTGAAGCATTTGAATCATATGTTAAAGCGCTGCAGAGTTATATGAAGCTTTAATCTGTTTGATCTTAAAATAAAACGGGCACGTCATTATGGCGTGCCCGGTCCTTTTTTGGTAAACAGGACGAGAAAATTTTACCCCCTCAGATAAAAATTATTTCCATATGATCAGCTTACTGCTGTAAATATTTTCGTTTGCAGTGATCTTAACTGTGTACATACCATCAGAAAGTTTAGTGATATTATTGATGGTGACACTGTTTTTGCCTGCATAGATATTTGATTGTTGCTGCAGTACTACCTTGCCGCCTGCATCGTAAACAAGGATGCTTGCAGTACCTGCTTTATCGGCATTAAAGCTTGCCTGTGCATGAGAGGAAGAAGGGTTGGGGAAAATGCTCATTTCCTTTTTGGTTTCTGTTGCCCCGATCTTAACCAGCACCACATTGGTGGTTCTCATGGTTCCATCTAAATCATAAACTGCCAGTTTGTAAAAAACATTTTTAGTTCCAGCTGGTATACCCGCATCCTGGAAATTGTAGTTTTGTTCAGTAAGGCTGTTGCGTGAACTTACTGTTCCAATGGCTTTATAATTGTTGCCATCTGTGCTGCGCAAAACTTCGTACCTGCTGCTGTTGATTTCTTGCACAGTAGTCCAGTTGATGTTTGCCACTTTATTGTTGTAAACTGCTGTAAACTTAACTATTGAAACGGGTAATACGGATACAGAGCCTAAATTAAAGCACCCGAATTTAGATCCATACTGGCGAACGGGCCTGCCATGGTTGGCATTATTATAAGGAGTTGTTGGTTTATAATCGTATCCCATGCGGAAGCTGATGGAGGTTTGTGGCTTTAAGAATACTGATTTTTCAATCACTTCAGCACACCTCGATACATTTGTTCTTTCCGTTGTACTGCCGTATGTAAGTATCCAGCTGCCCGAGGCATCGCTTACCAGGCCTCCATTAACTAGTTCTGTGTTGCCGGAACCATAATTAATGACATCAGTTGTAACCATGCTTGGCATCTTTATATAACCTGTTTCTTTGAACCAACCATTGCTGCCCACCATATGCCCATCCATATCAAAATGAAGGAAGTTAAGGCTTGCAAGCGCTGCCATGTCTGTGTTTGCAGGTGGAAGGGTATTGCCTGCGTAATGATTGTAAAATTTGATAGTAAATTCAACCCAACCATGCTGGGCATTGCCTTTAAGGTCTGTGTTGGAAGAAATACGCGGCGCAAACAAAGATGCATGTGTGCCGGGTGTATTTGTTTCATCTCCGGCATTATCATCATCAATATTGCTCAGAGTGGCGTTGTAAATATTGTCTATGGTAATGATGGCATCTATTACAATTGTACCCTGCGAAACATTGGTGAATTTATAAGTGGCTCCTTTAGAAAGCGCAGTACCACTTACCAGCTGTGCACCCGTAAACGATGTTACGGGAGAATTGCCGTTGCACACATCAAAACCAGCGGTTGTGCATGACTGGCTGTAGGCCTGTGTCAATCCAACCAATGCTGCGGTGAGTGTTAAAATCTTTTTCATTGTCTTATCAGGGGTAAAGGTTTACTTTAGTAAACCATTGTTTAAAAAATTGCTGGGCTGAAAATTTAGTTGAAATGGAAATTATTTCCAGATCATCAACCTTGTGTTGAAACTGATTTTGTTTACATCCACCACTACAGTGTAAGTACCATCTGTAAGATTGGTGATATTGCTGATGCTGATCTTGTTGCTGCCTGCAGATTTGAGGCAAACTTCCTGAACAGCGATTTTTCCTGTTTGATCATACACTTTCACCAGGGCCAAAGCAGTCTTATTAGTAGAAAATTTTGCAGAGGCACCTGTAGAAGAAGCATCGGGAAGTATGCTGATATCCTTTGAAGTAACAGGCCTGGATACAAAAGAAGTTTTGAATTTAGCAGTAGGAACTTTTGCTGCTATGTTTTTCAGGTTGTTGATGTCACCTGATATATTGCCGCCAAATACGTTGGCAATAACGAGGGTTGAAACTACGAGGGTAAAAATCTTTTTCATCTTTCTTGGGGTTTGAGGGTTTAAAGCTTTTACTTTTTAGGTTGTTATACGCAGCCTTTTCGGTAATTGCTGGTACAAACATAATTGCGATTTTTCTTATTTCATAGTATTTTCCGTAGTTTTTTTAAAATTTTTTTCAAAATCGTCTAAAAAAATCGTTTAAAATATTGTAAATCAATTGTTTAATTAAAAAAATATTTTCATATTATTTTTTAGTAAATGGCGGTTACTGCCGGCAAAATAGTAAAAACCACATTTTACATATGAAAACAGGCAAGCCGTTTTCCTGCTTACCTGTTTAATATATTTAATACTTGTTTGATTATTCTGCTTCGTCGCTGATTTTTTCATCTACTGCATTACGCAGTACTGCCGCACTCATCTTTTTTAGTGGATTTTTATACTGGTCTTTATTCTCCTTCCTTGTATTAATAATATCTATGCACTTAAAAATGGCCTCCCTTAACGAAGATTCATCGGCAATGCCTTTTCCGGCTATATCAAAAGCGGTTCCATGGTCGGGTGATGTACGAACAACTGAGAGACCAGCGGTATAATTAACCCCTTCGCCAGCAGCAAGGGATTTAAAAGGTATAAGGCCCTGGTCGTGGTAAAGGGCAAGTACGGCATCAAATCTTTCGTGCTGACCGCGGGCAAAAAACGCATCAGCACTGTATGGGCCAAAGCAAAAGATATCTTTTTGCTGTTTTGCCTCTTTTACGGCAGGTTTAATGATCTCCTCTTCCTCTTTTCCAATAAGTCCCTCATCGCCTGCATGTGGATTGAGGCCCAATACGGCAATTTTTGGTTTAACAATACCAAAATCTTTTTTCAGGCTTTCATTTACCACCTGTAGTTTACTGATGATATTCTCTTTTGTAATATACTGGGCTACATCCTTTATGGCCACATGTTCTGTAAGCAGTGCAATACGCATATTATCGGCCACCATAAACATGGCCACTTCCCGGGCGCCAAAAAAACTTTTTAAATACGGGGTATGCCCGGTATAGTTAAAGCTGGCAGACTGTATATTTTTTTTATGTATAGGCGCTGTTACGAGTCCATCCAGTTTACCTTCTTTAAGTGCTTCGGTTGCAATAGTTAGGCTCTGAATGGCATATTTTCCGCCTGTTTCGTTAATCTGGCCGGGTGTAACCGCCACTTCTTCTTCCCAGCAATTATATACATTCACCTGTTTATGATTGATGCGGCTTGCGTCTTTGTTAATGGAAAAGCTGAAATGGGTCTCGGGGAGGCTTTTTCGGTAAAAATTTATGACCTTATTATTTGCAAATATTACAGGGGTGCAAAATTCCAGCAGCCTGTTATCGCTGAGGGTCTTAATGATGGTTTCAATGCCAATTCCGTTCAGATCACCACAAGTGATGCCAATAACTGGCTTTTGATCAGGTAAACTACTCATTTTAAACAAATTGTTTAAATGTAAAAGTACAACATAAATCGGCAACGTCTTACAGGTCCGGTGCACAAAATTTAACCCGTTAGCCAGGGCTGTTTAAACCAAATAATGCTATAATCAGTGCAATAGAATGCCGGGGTAAACGTTGTAACAGCGGAATTTTTATTGAATGGGCAATTTTATGAATGTATTATTTTGTGCCGATTAAGAAAATTAAATGAAAAAATCACGGCTAATAAAAGCCATCCTGGCAATTTGGTTTTCAATGGCAGCCTCCGGAGCTTTCAGCCAGTTTTTGCACAATAAAAAGGACAGTTTACAGGAGACCTTCAAAGTAAATATCATTCAGCTACTGCAGTTTGGTTTTTTTGCACAAGGTAAAAGCGGTGGTACGGTTAATATAGCCGCCGATGGTTCAAGAACGGCCTCAGGTACGGTAATTCCGTTGAATTTTGGGTTCAGTTATTCCCAAATGATACTGGAAATTGAAGCCCCGGCGGGAACCATCGTATCGGTTTTGGGTGGAACGTCGAAGCTTACCGGCAGTAATGGAGGTACGATGTTCATTACCACCGGAAATTCAAGCCCGGTAAGCCCCTTTTATATTACAGACGGGGCGCCTTCAAAAACCTACCTGAATATCGGGGCGGTACTCACCGTTGGGAACGGCTCCGAATCGCCGGCAGGGAATTATGAGGGCAACGTATATATTTCGTTCATGGTTGAATAAATGATTGTATCTGAACATTATCCTGGTAAAGCTCAGGCGGAAAAAAGACCGCCTGGTAAAATGAGGCTTCTGTCTTGTTCAGTATACCGCTATATTGCTACATTTTTTCTGTTTCTCTTTTTTCCCTTTCTCTCTTTCTGCCAGGCCGATTACGAAGAGATTATTTTAACGCTGAACGGTAAGTCGATTGGCACAGCTGAAATACCTGCCCTTGTCTACGAAGAGAAAGCCTATCTGCCTGTTCATGATTTCTTTGATTTTCTCCATATTAAAAACAGCCTTTCAGCAGGTGCGGATTCTTTAAGCGGCTTTTTTATGCATCCCGGTGACAGATACAGCATCAACAGGAAACTCAATACCATTGCATACAATGACAGTAGTTACCGGCTTGACCAATATGATCTCTTTTTTGTAAACAATGAATACTATCTCCGGAGTGATTATTTTGGTAAAGTGTTCGGGCTGGAATGTGTTTTTAATTTCCGTGCCCTTTCAATAAGCTTTTCCTCTGTAAAAGAACTTCTTTTTGTGCGTGAGCAACGGCAGGAAGAAATGCGCAGGAATATTTCTAAGCTGAAAGGGGAGCGGAAAGCAGATACGGTTATCGGAAGGGATTTTTCTGTATTTCGCCTGGGCGCTATCGACTGGGATGTATCTTCCTCGCATTTTAAAGGAAAAACAAATACGCTGGCAAGGTTGGGATTTGGTACTTTGTTGGCTGGCGGCGAGGCCAATTTGCTTTTTAATTATAATAGTCTTCAGCCATTTGATGCCAAAAACCAATATTATTTGTGGCGATATGTAGACAATGACCGTACTATTTTTAACCAGTTTAGCCTGGGAAGGGTAAGCCCTTCATCCTCCGTATCGCTTTATAGCCCCCTGAACGGTTTTCAAATTAACAATTCCCCTTCGTACCGCAGAAAATCTTTTGGCACTTACCTGGTGAGCAATACCACCAATCCCAACTGGATCGTGGAATTATATATAAACGATGTGCTGGTAAATTATACAAAGGCAGATGCCTCCGGATTTTTTTCATTTGAAGTGCCGATGGTATATGGTGGTAACAGCATAAGGTATAAATATTACGGCCCCTGGGGCGAAGAAACGATCAGTGAGGAACGAATAAACATTCCCTTTACATTTTTACCCGCCGGGCGTTTTGAGTATGATCTTACGGCCGGTTTTATTGACGAGGCAGAAAACGGCAAATTTTCGAGGCTTCACCTTAATTATGGGTTGAACCGGAGGATCACCATTGGCTCGGGTGTGGAGTACAACTCATCGCTGGTACAAAATAAAGCAATGCCTTTTCTTACGGCTTCGATGAGGCTGGGCAATTCGATTATTTTATCGGCTAAGCATACAAAAGATGTGGTTACCCGGGCAGATTTTAATTACCGTTTTAAAGGAAAGCTCCAGGTTGATTTTAACTATGCAAAGTTTGCAAAAGATCAAACAGTGGTCAGAACAGGAAGCATGGAAGAAAAAAAACTTACCCTTTCATTGCCGGTGCGCAGCCGTTTTTTTAATGGGTTTTGCAAACTGCAGCTGAACAGTATTGTGCTGTATAAAGGCAGGCAGGAAAATGCCGAGCTTTTTTTGGGCGGAAACCTGGCCGGACTCAATGCAACCATTTCAACTTTTGCTGTTCTGCCCGATTTTGCATCCGTGTTCAGCAGGCTGTCTGTTATTGTAACCCTGCCCTGGAATATTAAACTTAACCCGCAGGTTCAGTATGATTACAGCCAGAAGAATTTTTCTATGCTGAAGGCAATGGCTGAAAAACAGGTCTCTAAAAAATCAATCATGAGCCTTGGGTACGAAAAAAACAATTTACTGGGTACAAGTGGGTTTAGCTTTGCAGTAAGGCATAATTTTTCATTTGCCCAAACAAGTGCCCTGGCAACGCAGATAAACCGTTCTTATCTCATCACACAAACCGCATCTGGCGGACTTGTATTTGATAAACGCAGCAGAAAACTGAACGCAAAACCTCAAAAGAATATCGGCAGGGGCGGGTTGGTGCTCGTACCCTTCCTCGATCTCAATTGCAATGGTAAAAGGGATAAGAACGAACCGGATGTGAAAGGCCTGATAGCAAGGGTGGAAGGCGGGCAGGTAGAACAGGGCCCCGGCAAAACAATGGTGAAGGTGACCGGGCTTGAACCGTATAACAAATATTTTGTGGTACTGGATGAAAACAGTTTTGAAAACCCGGCATGGAAGATCAGGAATAAAGTGCTGGGCATAACGGCCCAGCCAAATGTTTTTTCTTCAATAGAAATACCGGTTTTGGTGGTTGGGGAAGTAGCAGGATATGTATATATAGAAAAAAACAAACAAAAGCAGGGAATAGCCAGGGCTAAATTAAATATATATAACCAGGATAATATATTGGTTGCAAAAACGCTCAGCGAAGAAGATGGTTATTTTTCTTACCTGGGCCTGATGCCGGGGAACTACTACGTGCTGGCAGATGAGGAGCAGTTGAAAAAAATAAAAATGACGGCTAATAATCCTAAAACAGGCTTTACCATAAAGGCAAAAAATGACGGTGATATTGCAGATGGTATTGAAATCATGCTTTCGGATCGGGAATAAAGCCCTAGTAGTCTGGTTTCTACTGTATTTTTTTAAAATAATCTACAATAATTCCTGCCCGTACCCGTTTAATAGACGAAAACTAATCTGAAACCCTTTATTAACAAATTAAAATTTAAAACCTAAAAACCTCAAAGAATGAGAAAAATCCTCGCAGCAGTTATCGTATTGGTATCTGCATCAGCAACTTCAAATGCACAGGTAACAGCCACCGCATCAGCTTCAGCAACGATCGTTAGCCCGATCACTATTACTAAGAATGCCGATATGGATTTTGGTAATATAGCTGTAAGTGCCACTAACGGTGGAACTGTAACATTGCTGCCAAATGCTGCAGGCCAGCGTACGGCCAGTGTTGGTGGTGGTGTTTCTTTTCCAGCTATTACCGGAACAGTTTCAGCTGCTGAATTTTTGGTAAATGGTCAGGCAAACTACACTTATGACATTACCCTGCCAGCAAGTGCTGTTATTGAGAGCGGCCTGAACTTTATGGATGTTCAAAACTTTACTTCCAGTGTGCCTACCGGTACTTTGGATGGTACAGGTGCTGAAACATTTTATGTTGGTGCTGATTTAGTTGTAAACGCTGCACAAGCTGCAGGTGTGTACACTACCAGTACTCCGTTTTTTGTAGCAGTTAACTATAACTAAAACTTAAAAAAGGCCGCACCAACCCTGGTGTGGCCTTTTTCTTTTTATTTTGCAGGTAAAACGTGGAAGCTTTGTCTTCCTGTTTGCAGTTTAATACAAAACGTTTTTTATATCTTACACAAGCACATTTATCTTACCAAACAATATCCTGAACCAATGCTTCAATTTTTTTCAAAAACAGGCGCTTCTGTTTTAATTATCCTGATTTCCTTGCCGGTTTTTGCACAGGGCGACCTGCTCATAACGCCCAAAAGACTGGTTTTTGAAGGAAACAAACGAATAGAAGAGATCAATCTTGCCAATATTGGGAAAGACACGGCCACCTATACCATTTCATTTACACAGTACAAAATGAATGAAGACGGGGCTTTTGAACAAATTTCCGATACAGATAGTACCCAGAAATTTGCTCACCGGAACCTGCGGTTTTTCCCCAGAACGGTTACACTTGCGCCAAGAGAAGCACAATCGGTAAAAGTACAGGTGATAAAGGCCAATGAACTTCAAACAGGGGAATACAGGTCTCATTTATTCTTCAGGGCCTCTCCCCGCAAAAAGGCACTTGGCGAAGAAGTGGCAGAAACAAAACTTGATTCAGGTATTTCAATAAAACTAACGCCTGTTTATGGAATTTCAATTCCGCTCATTATAAGGGTGGGAGAAACAGCTGTAACTGCCAGCATTACAAACAGCAACTTTTCAATGGATAAACAAACAGCTAAACCTGTTTTAAAACTCACGCTCAACCGCTCAGGTAATATATCCGCTTATGGCGATATTACGGTAACGCATATTTCAAATGACAATAAAATAACCCAGGTGGGTTTTCTCCGGGGTCTTGCCGTGTATTTACCCAATACCAAAAGGAATATCAGTTTACTGCTCGAAAAATCTGAAGGGGTTGATTATGCTTCGGGTAAACTTAAGGTCGTTTTTTCTGACCAGTCGCCGAAGCCCCAGGCTATCTGCGAAAAGGAAATATTGCTGTAAAGGATGCCGGGCCAATACATGGCTATTTAATATAGGCCTTTCCTTATTAAGGAGAAGCCGGGTTTGATATTCTTCTAATATGACCTGCCTTTCATAGAAATTCTTCTATTTATCAAATTATATTTTTGAAGCCCCGCCACCTGGCACAATAACCCCCTAATTTAAGCGTAATTATATAAATCAACTATGGAATGAAAGCCATAGTTATTATTATTTATATATCCTAATTAAAGCCAGAAGTGATGATAAAGTTTTTCAGTTTTTCAGTTGTTTTTTTGTTATTGCCGGATGTAGTTTTTTCGCAGTCAATTCCTCAAAATGTGGACCCCTATACTCAAATGCAGCAAAGAGAAATGGCTGCCTATACACAAAGGTTCGGATCAGAGCCGGTTGCTAATTATACAGTAGGTCTTAATTATGATGTTACCTATCACCGTATCTTATTGAGGCTCAACCCCGATACTGTTGTTTCGGGCACCAATACCGGTAAATATGTACGCGGCGCTGTAACCACTTACTTTAAAACTGTTTCGTCTAATTTCAACCTTTTCAGGGCCGATCTTGCATCTCCGCTGGTATGCGATTCTGTTTATTATCATGGCGTAAAGCTGGCTGCCGGTAATGTAAATACCGTGGTAGATACCCTTGAAATAACCATTCCCAATATTGCTGCAGCCGGTACACTGGATTCCCTTACGATATTTTATAAAGGTGTACCCCGGGTTACAACTGATTTTGGAGGGATAACCGGCTTTGTAAAAACGGTGCACAATAGCACGCAAAATTATATTTATACTTTATCAGAACCCTATTCTTCAGCCACCTGGTGGCCCTGCAAAACCAGGATCGCCAATGACAAGGCCGATTCTGTAGATATTATCATCAGTAACCCAACTGGGTTCCGTTCTGCTGCCAATGGAACAAGAGTGTATGAAATTACGCAGGGCGCCAATATAATCACTTACTGGAAAAACCGCTATGCGCTTTCCAATTACCAGGTAGCAGTGGCAGTTGCCAATTATGTGCAATACCCCACAAGCCCCACGATGGTAAATATCAGTGGAACCAATATGCCGGTATATAACCTGCTTTTTCCTGAAACGAATACCGCAAATGCACAAACTGCATTAAACCGTACTCCGCTCATGATAACGACCCAAAGCAGCATATTTGGCGATTACCCGTTTAAGAACGAAAAATACGGGCATTATACGTTCGGGTTCAGTGGCGGAATGGAACACAATACTTTTAGCGGAATGGGGCCTAACACGTATGATCAAACCACCGACTGGAGTGTGATAGCGCATGAACTTGGCCACCAATGGTGGGGGGCAAACGTTACCTGCGGCAGCTGGCATGACATATGGGTTAATGAGAGTTTTGCCCGCTACAGCGAAATTCTTACGCTGGAGTATGCGCCGTCTATCAGTGCCACCACTTTTACAACACACAGATCTAATATTAAGAATTCTGCGATGAATACCGCTAACCAGAATCAAACTACCTATGTTACCGATACCAGCACTATGACCACTATTTTTTCTCCATCCGTTTATATATACGACAGGGGTGCCATGATCGTAAGCATGATGCGCACTTTATTGGGGGATACAAAATTTTTCCAGGCATTGCAGAATTACCAGAGCGATCCATTGCTGAAATACGGCAATGCCTATACTAATGATGTGAAAAGACATATGGAAGCAACTTCCGGCCTGAACCTTACAACTTTTTTTAACAACTGGCTCTACAACAAAGGCTATGCTACTTACAGCGGATCGAGATGGAACAATACCGGAAACAAGGTGTTTATTAACCTGGTGCAAATGGCAAATGCATCTGCCCCGCTTACTCATTTTGATATGCCATTGGTGCTGCGCATACAAGGTGCTGGTGCCGGGCAGGATACAACAGTAGTGGTATACGACGAAGGCGGTATAATGAATTACGTGAATAACGGGTCGCTTATAAATACTTTTACTACCATGGTGCAGTATGATCTTTCCTTTACACCCACAACAGTAACCTTTGACCCCTTTGCCCAAACCATGGCCTGGTATGTGAGTGCTGCCAGTAATGTGGTAACCAAAGATGCCGGGCTTACATTGCTCAGCACCAATGTGCTCAATTTTTCTGCCGTTAAAGAAGGTGCCGGCGCCAAGCTTTGGTGGTCTGCCGAAAATACCTCTGATTACCTGTCGATGGAAGTGGAGAGGAGTACAAATGGCGTCAATTTCAGTAAAATAGGCCAAAAAAATGCTTCGGACTATGTAAATGTAACTGCCTTTGTTCATTATGACCCTAATGTTCCTATGGGAACTATTAGCTACCGTATTAAAGTGAATTTGCGAAACGGAACTGTAAAGTATTCAAATGTTGCCACCGTGAACAATACTGGAGGCACTTCTGCGTTGTTTAATGTGTGGCCAAACCCTGCAACAGATTTTATCTATGTTTCAGGCAATTCGGCCGCCAGGGACATTACGGTAAGGATATTGGATACACAGGGCAAAACATTGAGGCAGCGATCGGTAAAGAATATCCCGCAAAACAGCCAGGTAAAATTACCTGTTTCGGGGCTGAGCAGCGGCTTATATTCTGTGGAATTAAGATACAATGGAAATAGTAAGGAAACTGTAAAAATTGCAGTCGGCCTTTAAAAGACCCATATATAATCACAATTCCTGTAAAAAAATGTCTATGCAACCGTATTTAATCATAAAAAAGAAAGTGCTGCCAATAGCACTTCTTTTTGCGTTTGTACTTTCCTGTATAAATACATACGCCCAGCCTGCTACCATAACCATCCCTGTGGGTGTTGGAAGAAATTGCGGGGGGAGTTCCGCCACTGATTCTGTAAAATATTTTAACTACAACGTAAATACCAATGTGCTGTCGCACAGGAGTAATTGTAAACCATCTCTTACCCCTTTCACGTTTACCGCTGGTAGTGCTGCTATTAGTTTTAATTCTTTTGACGGTAATCTTTATTATACAAGGATTGTAAATATGGGTGGAGGCATATTTAATTCTTATGTCTGGAAATGGCTGCCAACAGTATGCCCAAATAGCGGGCCTGCATTAGATACAGTTAAAATGTTTCCAAATATGTTCGTTGCTGGTGCAGAGTTTGATCCGGCAACCGGGTTAGCCTATCAACTTAACCTTATTGGGCCATCCGGAGGGCCTTACGATATGCAGTTACAGCAGGTTAACTATACAACCGGCGTTCTGGGCGCTTCCATTCCAATAAACTTTGGCGGAAGAAAGATATACCGGGGATCAGGTGATATGATATTAACACCGGCAGGACAGTTGCTTGCAATTTTTGATAACAAATATTTTGCAATAAATTGGCAGAACTACGGTATTGGTGCTTTAAATGCCACTTATATTGACAGCCTGGTATTTGGTGCAAATAATTATTTGGTTGGGTTAAGTTTTTCAGGCGGTAAATTGGTAGGTTCTATAAGAAATGCACTCGCTTCGACCCCTTGTACATATAACGAAATTGATATTCTTACTGGTAACCAAAGCGCAATCACTCAAACTTCAGGGAATTTTTCTTCTTATGATATGACCAATATCGGTACAGGTATTGGCTCTGCTAAAGAGTTGATATCGGCAGTTGAAAATCCTGTTGGTTCAGGTATTTACGATATCCAGTATGATGTCATTCTTAGAAATTACGGAAGCACACCGGTAAATAATGTAATGGTTACCGATACGCTCACCAAAATAAATGGGGCGGCCAATCTCATCAGTGCCTCCACCAGTATCATTTCATCTCCTCCCGGCTTTACATCCAACGGCGCTTTTAATGGGGCTGGAAATTATGGATTGATCTTACCAGGTTCAACACTTTCGAACAGGCCCGGGCTAAATCAAGTGGTGATCCGTGTCAATTGCCGTGTTGCAAATATCCTTCGTGGGGTGGTGTACAATAACCAGGCCTTTGTAACAGCCACCAATATTTTTGGAGAAGCACTGCGGGATTCTTCCACCAATGGAAGGGTGCCCGATCTGAATACAAACGACCGGCCCGATGATGTGGGTGAAAGTCAGCCCACACCACTGCTTATTGCCGTAGTAGCGCAAACACCACCCTGTGTTTCTTTGGCCAGGGTTATGTACACGCAAAATTTTGGTGCGGGAGCAGGATTCGTTACAGGTTTTGGAGCCATACCAATTGCTACAGTTGGTTCAGGCGCATCTTTACCAACAGGTTTTAGCTTTTATGGCAACGCAGGCGCAATACCTATGCCAACCGAAACCTATGCGGTAACAGATAGTGCTCAGCGGGGAAATATACCAGAATTTGTACGGCTGAGAGACCATACCGGAGATGCTAATGGGCGGATGCTCCTTGTAAATGCCGATGCAGCCAATACAAGGATGTATTCAGGTTCTTTCCGCGGTAACCTCTGTGCAGGTCAGCAATATTCACTTTCTTTTTATGCAGCCTTTGTGGGTAATTCAAATTATAAAACCCTTTGTGATGCATTTGGCGGTTTCCAGTTTCCCCGTATCAAAATGCGCATCAGGGATGGATTAACCGGATTGATCATTACCGAAACATCCACAGCTATCATATCTGATACTACCTGGAGGCAATTCGGATTGAAATTTTTAACACCGGTGTCTTATTCATTTATTGTTTTTGAGCTGATCAATGATGCACCCGGCGGTTGCGGAAACGATATAGCACTGGATGATATACAATTTGGCGGCTGCGACCCACTTCCGCTTGTTACTGCAGACGTTTCAGACGGATGCCTTGGTTTAACAACGGTTATTACCTCTGCATTGAACGATCCGGGCGTAATGCCAACTGTTCAATACCAGTGGGCGGTGGGTAGTACTCCAACAGGTCCTTTTACAGCCATAACCGGTGCCACTGCTGCAAATCTTACCATCAGCCCGGTAACAGGCGCTGATGTAGGCCTGTACTATATTCTATATGTGGCTGCACCCGGTAATATGGGTAACTCACTTTGCCGTTATGCATCAAGCCCGGTTTTACTGGTGAGTAAAGACAGCTCAAGGCCTGCCACTTCCGCTTCAAGGGATAAGAATAATATTTGCCCCGGTAAGCAGGTAGCGCTTTCATTAACCGGCGGCCTGCTTGGAACTAATGCTGCCTGGAGATGGTATGCAGGAAGCTGTTCAGGTACACTGGTTGGTACAGGTACCAATATAAATGTATCGCCCACAAGCACCACCACTTATTACGTACGTGCAGAAGGGGATTGTAACAATACAGCATGCCGCACGGTAACGGTTACGGTTAGCTGCGATATTGATAAAGACAATGATGGAATACCCGATTACGTAGAAAGCTATATAACTGCCGCTACCCAGGATGCCAATGGTAACGGCGTAGATAATTCAAATGATGTTACCTACGGTGGTTTTGTGGACAATAACAACGATTTTATTAATGATAATTTTCAAGCCGATGGAGATGCAGATAATGATGGCACACCCAATTATCTTGACAGCAGCTTTCCCGGCAGGGTAGATACCAATGGCGATGGAGTGGATGACCGCTTTGATATGGATATGGACGGAATCATCAACATGCTTGACCTCGACAGCGATAACGATGGCATACCCGATGTGGTGGAAGCCGGTGGCGTGGATGCAAATGGTGATGGAAGAATAGATAATTTTTCAGATACTGATGGCGATGGTTTTTCACAAAACTCAGACGCTAACAGTACAGGTGCTTATATATCTGGCCTTGGCCTCGGACTGCTCGACCTTGACGTCGACGCTGTTCCAAATGCTATTGACAGAGACAGCGATAACGACGGCATACCTGATGTAGTGGAAGTATATGGTACAGATGGAAACAATGATGGTATCATTGATGGCTTTGTGGATGCCAATACAGATGGACTGCATGATGCGTACATAAATGCAACAGCATTGTTGCGCACAGGCCCCGATGGAGACAATAACGGGCGGGCCGATAATTATCCAAATAAGAATATGGATAACGATGTGCGTGCCAATCCTTATGATATTGACAGCGATGGCGATGGAATAGTGGATGTGGCGGAAGCAGGTTTTGCCGATACAGATTTTAACGGGTTTGTAGATGGCGCCCGTGGATCCGACGGATGGAGTACCATAGTAAATGGCCTTCCGGCACTAAACCTTGTTAATACAGATGCTGCCACAGATGCTGGTGGCGCCAAACCAAACTGGCTGGATATAGACAGCGATAATGACGGTATTCCCGATAATGTGGAAGGTATGAGTACAGCCGGTTACAGGCTCCCTGCTTTTGCCGATACGGATAACGACGGGCTGGATAACAGCTACGACCTGGCACCGTTTGCCGCTTCCTTTGGCGGTTCGGGAAATATACCATACGACAGGGATATAGATGCTATACCAGACTTCAGGGATCTGGATACAGATGCAGATGGGGCACTGGATATCTTTGAAGGGCATGACTATAATTTCAATGGCGTGGCAGATGACAACATAATTCCGTTGGGCATTGATACGGATAACGATGGCCTTGATGATTTTTTTGACCTTATAAACGGAACCAGTCTTAATTATAAAGGAACATCGGCCTATATGGGAAATGGCGGAAGCTTTACAGGGGATGCAAGCCCCGGTTCAAGGGCCACTGTTCAAAGAAGATTGGTTGCACAACCCGACAGGGACTGGAGATACACTTTCTATGTGCTGCCCATACAGTTTGTACAATTCGCAGCCGTGCTCAATAACGAAATGGTACAGCTTAACTGGAGTATCATCAGTTCTAAAGAATTGGAGCGTTTTGAAATTGAGCGGAGTTTTGATAACCGAACATTCACTAAAATTAAAACGGTATCGGCCACCGGCCTTTTGCTTAACCAGGAGAAATCCTTTGCAACTGTTGATGATATCGTCAATGTTTACAAAGATGTGATCTTCTACAGGCTTAAAGTGATCACTAAGAATGGGGAAATTAAATATAGCGATGTACAGATGGTAAGGCGTACAAAAATTGCCTCAGGTATTTCGGTTCATCCAAACCCAGCTGCTGATTTCGTAAATGTTCAGTTCAGTGCCGAAAAGGAAACCACTGGAACCTTCCGGTTAATAGATAATCTTGGTAAGCTGGTGCTGCTCCAAAACCAACGGTTTGTTAAAGGAACCAATAAAATTGTACTTGCCGGTCTTTCAAGGTTCAGCCCCGGTGCATATACGCTTCAGATCCAGTTCAGCGACAGGATTGAAACATTTAAATTATTATTGAACAACAATAACTAAGCGCAATAAAGAAATTGACTTTAAGAGGCCCGCAAGGGCCTCTTTTTTTGCAGCATAAACAGGCCTATTTATGTTAGCTTTGCTGGCCATGTACAAACTTAAAAAGGAACTCGGCCAGCATTTTCTTAAAGATGAAAGTATTATTGAAAAAATAATGCAGTCGCTAAAGGCAAGCCCGTTCACTTCTTTGCTGGAAGTGGGGCCGGGTGGCGGGGCCCTTACCAAAGAATTACTCAAACTGAATGGGGTTGATTTTAAAGCGGTGGAGCTCGATGAAGAAAAAGTGAATTACCTGGAAAAAAAATTCCCTGCCCTGCAGGAGAAACTGATACATAAAAATTTTCTTGATATGGAAAAGCCTTTTCAAAGCAGCTTTACCGTCATTGGTAATTTTCCGTACAATATTTCTTCGCAGATATTATTTAAAATTTTAGAATGGAAAGATGACGTTCCGGTGGTGATAGGTATGTTTCAGAAAGAAGTGGCGGAGAGGGCCGCTGCCCGGCCGGGGAGTAAAACATATGGGGTGCTGAGTGCATTGATTCAACCTTATTACAGCATCGAATATCTCTTTGATGTGCCGCCACAAAGTTTTAATCCTCCGCCAAAGGTAATGAGTGGCGTTATAAAGCTTATGCGGAAAGAAACCGTTCTTCAGGTAAAAAGTACAAGGGCCTACGAAGTGCTGGTAAAAACAGCGTTTAACCAACGGAGAAAAATGCTGCGCAATGCTGTAAGCCCGCTGTTTACAGACGAAGTTTTGAAAGAAGAAATTTTTCAAAAACGTGCAGAGCAACTGAGCATAGACGATTTTGCCATGCTTAGTTTTAAAATGAAATGAAACTTTTTTTTACATACCTGGTTCTGCTGGTTTCAATGGCTTCCTGTTACAGCCCCAGGTATGTATATAGTCCTTCTGCACACAATGTGCCCTTGCTAACAAAAAAAAACGATACAAAGCTCGCCGTTAACTACTCCATTAACCTCTTGGGCGCAAAGGTTATCAATGGCCGTAAAACAAAACAAAAGGGTTTTGGTTATGATATACAGGGCGCATGGGCCGTGTCGCAAAACTGGGCTGTTCAAACCAACTATTATAAACGCAGGGAGCAAAATGAAGGCAGCTTCCTGTTTTCCGGAGGCGATAGTGCGGTTATTAATTACAGGCGCAGTTTATTGGAAGCAGGAATAGGGTATTATGTAAAAATAAAAAATGAATCAAATAAATATTTCCAGGTTTTCGCTGGGCTCGGTTACGGTAAATTCAGTTTTACAGATGCCGGGAGGTATGCAGATTCCACCCTGTATCGTAATCATTTCAGTTCCAGGGTCACGAAATTCTATATTCAACCCTCTTTTATTTATTCCAGGAAGGGCATTTTTAATTCGGCTTTTTCCTCCCGTTTCAGTTTTTTGCATTTTAATGGAATCCGAACAGATTATACATTCAATGACCTTGAAAACTATAAGTTGGAAGGCCTGTCGGGAAGAACGGTTGTTTTTTGGGAGCCGGTTTTTGTAAATTCCTATGGTTTCAGGAAAATCCCCGGATTTTTGCTGGAGTGGCAGGCTGGGTTCAGCTTTTTAATGAGCCGCCGTTTCGTGGATGCAAGGAGCATTAATTTTTCTGCAGCACTGGTGGCCGATTTGGGGAAAATCCTTACAAAAAGCAAGGAGGGCAAAAAGAAATGATACGGCCTTGCAGCACACTATAATCTCATTAAATTTGCAGGGTTGCCTGCTGTGTCTATTCTCCCGGTATGATGAATGATGCCATTTTGGATAAGGCCGGAATGATTGCGAATGCTAAGCAGGTTCAAAAAAAGGAAATCTTATGAGTGTACATACAGAAATGAAAGTAAGGATCGTAACAGCCGCATCCCTGTTCGACGGGCACGATGCTGCTATCAATATCATGCGCCGTATCCTGCAAAGCAAGGGCGCAGAGATCATTCACCTTGGGCACAACCGCAGCGTTCACGAAATAGTGGAATGTGCCATTGAAGAAGATGCACATGCCATAGCCATTACCAGCTACCAGGGCGGGCACGTGGAATTTTTTAAATACATGAAAGACCTGCTCAATCATGCGGGTTGCAGCCATATAAAAATATTTGGCGGCGGCGGAGGTACCATTTTACCAGCAGAGATTGATGAGTTGCACCACTATGGCATCACCAGGATCTATAGCCCCGATGACGGACGGAAAATGGGACTTGAAGGAATGATACAGGACGTAATAGATAAGGCTTCGCCAGCAGTGAACGGCAAGCAGTCTGAATATATAAAGGCAGCCACCGTTTGGAGCAATGAATTGCCCCTGGGTGAAGTAAAAGACGTACGAAAAATTGCAAGGGCCATTTCACTTGCCGAACTGGGGCAAAACCAGTCTTTTTTCAAAATTGAAAAAACAAATCAACCCGTACTTGGTATTACCGGAACGGGCGGTGCCGGAAAATCTTCTGTTACAGATGAAATTGTGCGCCGTTTCTTAAACGATTACCCCGATAAGGCCATTGCAGTTGTTTCTGTGGATCCCAGTAAAAAGAAAACAGGCGGCGCCCTGCTGGGCGACCGTATCCGCATGAATGCCATCTCATCGCCCCGGGCTTATATGCGCAGCCTTGCCACCAGGGAAAACGATGTGGCCCTCAGCAGTCATGTACAGGAAGCAGTCGATATTTGTAAGGCGGCAGGGTACGATTTTGTAATTCTCGAAAGCGCCGGTGTGGGGCAGAGCGATGCATCCATACTCGATTACTGCAACGTAAGCATGTATGTAATGACGCCGGAGTATGGGGCGCCTTCACAGCTGGAAAAGATCAATATGCTCGACTATGCAGATGTGATCTGTATCAATAAGTTTGATAAGGCCGGTGCACTGGATGCTTTGAGCGATGTAAAAAAACAATACAAACGAAGCCACCAGGTATGGACGGCAAAGGACGAAGACCTGCCTGTTGTGGGTACCATTGCATCACAGTTCAATGATGCAGGGGTTAATGAACTTTTTGAACGCCTCATGGAGAAAGTGGAGGAAAAAACAGGGATTAGTTTTAAAGGCCCTGTGGAACATCATGCACATACTAAAGATACCAGCAGCAAATCGCAGATCATACCGCCCAAGCGGGTGCGCTACTTATCTGAGATAGCAGAAACAATTGAGGATTACGATCATTGGGTAAAAGCACAAAGCGAACTGGCCTCAAAATATTATCAGCTCCAGGGGGCAAAAAAACTGTTGCCGGATGCCGCTTCCTATATCGGTGAAACGGAGAAAAATATACTGAAGAAAATCTCTCCTGAAGCAAAAGAACTGATCGATGGTTGGAATGATTTAAAAAAGCGCTATGCCGGGGAATATTATGAGTTTAAGGTACGTGATAAGATCATAAAACAACCCCTCACTTATAAAAGCCTCAGTGGAACAGCTGTAAAAAAAGTAGTACTGCCAAAATATAAGGATTGGGGCGATATTCTCACCTGGCAGTTGCAGGAAAATGTACCCGGCGAATTCCCTTACACGGCCGGTGTTTTTCCTTTGAAACGTGAGGGCGAAGATCCCACCCGCATGTTTGCCGGCGAAGGCGGGCCCGAGCGGACCAATAAACGTTTCCATTACGTAAGCCTGGGACAGCCGGCAAAACGGCTCAGCACGGCATTCGATAGTGTAACATTATATGGCGAAGATCCTGCCCATCGCCCGGATATTTATGGTAAAGTGGGGAACAGCGGTGTCAGTATTGCCACGGTGGATGATGCAAAGAAATTGTACAGCGGTTTTGACCTATGCGATCCCAAAACATCGGTAAGCATGACCATCAATGGCCCGGCTCCCATGCTGCTGGCATTTTTTATGAACGCGGCCATAGATCAGCAATGCGAAAAATATATCATTGAAAATAAGCTGGGGCCCGAAGTAAATAAGGCCATTGAAGCAAAGTATCAGTTTGCCGGCCTTCCCAAATATATAGGAACCGATGGCCAACCCATTGCGCCGCAAAAAGGAGAACTGCTGGGAAAACTGCCCGAAGGAAATAATGGCTTAGGATTGCGTTTACTTGGCCTGAGCGGAAAAGATGTTTTACCTGCGAATATTTATAATGAAATCAGTGCAAGGGCATTGAGTACCGTGCGGGGAACAGTGCAGGCCGATATTTTAAAGGAAGACCAGGCACAAAATACCTGTATTTTTTCAACGGAGTTTGCACTTAAATTAATGGGAGATGTGCAGGAGTATTTCATTGAAAATAAAGTGCAGAATTTTTACAGTGTAAGTATCAGCGGTTACCACATTGCTGAAGCGGGCGCAAATCCTGTTACGCAGCTGGCATTTACACTTGCAAACGGGTTCACTTATGTAGAGTATTATTTAAGCCGGGGCATGCATATAGACGATTTTGCCCCTAATCTTTCTTTTTTCTTCAGTAACGGTATGGATCCGGAGTACAGTGTCATCGGCCGGGTGGCACGCCGCATCTGGGCCAAGGCCATGAAGTACAAATACAAGGGAAATGACCGTAGCCAAAAGCTGAAATATCATATACAAACCAGCGGGCGCAGCCTCCATGCGCAGGAGATTGACTTCAACGATATACGAACCACCTTACAGGCTTTATATGCCATTTACGATAATTGCAACAGCCTGCATACAAATGCTTACGATGAAGCCATAACCACCCCTACCGAAGAAAGTGTGCGCAGGGCCATGGCCATTCAGCTTATCATTAACCGTGAACTTGGTACGGCAAAGAATGAAAACCCCAACCAGGGCAGTTTTCTGATTGAAGAAATGACAGACCTGGTAGAGGAAGCCGTACTGGCAGAATTTAACCGCATAACAGAGCGTGGTGGTGTGCTGGGCGCTATGGAACGGATGTATCAGCGCAATAAGATACAGGAGGAAAGTCTGCATTATGAGCATTTAAAACACACGGGCGAACTGCCATTGATAGGTGTAAATACATTTTTAAACAAGCAGGGATCGCCTACCATTTTGCCCGCAGAAGTTATACGCAGTACCGCTGAAGAAAAGGAATACCAGATTGAAGCAGTCAGTGCCTTTCAAGAGCGGCATGCAGGTATCGCTGCAGGTATGCTCAAAAAGTTGCAGCAAGTGGCTTTGCAAAACGGAAATATTTTTGCCGAATTAATGGAAACAGTGAAATACTGCAGCCTGGGCCAAATAACAAACGCTTTATACGAAGTGGGTGGTAAATACAGGAGGAATATGTAATGCAAACCGTTTGGCTTAGCTTTGCATTAATATAATGAAGAGCATCGTTATTTTAGCAGTTTGTTTTAGTCTTTGTGTACAAAATACATTTGCCCAGCTTTGCCAGGGAAATTTTGGCGATCCCATCGTCAATGTAGACTTCGGTTCCGGATCCAACCCGGGGCCAGCTTTAAGTTTCGGCATCACTTCTTATAATTTTGTTACCAGCGATTGTCCTAATGACGGAGAGTATGCCATCAGAACCGCCACGCAAAATTGTTTTGCTTCCACCTGGCATTCCATCGTTTCTGATCATACAGGAAATCCAAATGGGTATATGATGGTGATCAACGCTTCTTTTGAAAGGGGTGTTTTTTATACAGAAGTGGTGAGAAATCTTTGTGCGGGTACTACCTTTCAGTTTTCTGCCTATTTACTTAACTTATTGAGAAATTCCACCTGTCCCGGCAGTGCTATTCTTCCGGATATTACATTTCTGATCGAAAAAACAGATGGTACTGTACTGGGATCGCTCAATACAGGCCCCATTGCCTCATCCGCAATGCCAACCTGGATACAGTATGGTTTTGCTTTTACATTACCGGTGGGGCTCAATGAAGTTGTACTCAAAATAAAGAACAATGCAGATGGAGGATGCGGAAACGATATTGCACTGGATGATATTCAGTTCAAACCATGCGGGCCATCTGTTTCTGCAGGCATCAATGGTTTTCAAACCGATACAACCGGTCATTGCTCCGGCGCAGCAATGCAGTATGTTTTTTCGGGAACTACTACAAATTTTTACAGTAATCCCGGGTACCAGTGGCAGCAGTTTATTAATGGCGTTTGGACAGATATTGCAGGTGCCAACAGCCTGCAGTACAGTTTGAGTTTTCCTGCGCAGGCTTTGCCGGGCAAATATTTTTACCGGCTTTCCACGGCCGAAACGGAGAATTTAGCCTCGGTTAAATGCAGGGTGGCATCGCAGCAGCTGATGATAAATATCCTTGAAGGGCCATCAGTAAATGCAGGGCCAGATAAAACGATCATTGCAGGCGATATAGTGCAACTTAACGGCAGCGCTTCCGGCGACAGTATTACACACCGATGGATATATTCCAGCAATTTATCAGATGTTAATTCACTTCGGCCCAACGTAAATCCACCGGCTGATGAAACCTTCACCTTGCTGGTTCAATCAATGGCGGGCTGTGGTACTGTAGAGGATGCTGTTTTTGTAAAAGTATTTCCGGATATATATTTTCCCAATACATTTACGCCAAATGGCGATAGTAAAAATGATCGCTGGATCATCAAAGCGCTCGAAGCCTTTCCTGCGTATGAACTAAAAATATACAACCGGTATGGCCAGGAAATTTTTTCCGACAGTGGCAGCCGCATTCCATGGGATGGAAAATATAATGGCATTGATGCAGAACCCGGGGTGTATGTTTACTTTTTTAAGCCCGCAAATTCCAGGAGGTTTAAAAAAGGCACTTTATTATTACTCAGATAAAAAAAGCTGCTCAAAATTTTGAGCAGCTTTTTCCTAAGTATTAAAAATTCTTATTTAAAATCCTCTTCACTCACTCCTTCATTTATTTTTATAGAAGTGATCTTTATTGGAAATTCCTGTCCGCCCTGTGAGGCATTTATCTCAAAAGGAAAGCTGTAAGCGCCAACTTTACGGTAATCACCGTAAGTTACCAATGATATATCTCCATCTTTGTCAGTGATCTCCTCCTGCAATAAAAGTCCTGTTTTTGATGAGTATTGCTGAACGGCAACCCTGCCACTCGGCATGGCCACTTTGAGCCTGTACGTGGATTCATTATTATAGGTTCCGGCACCCAGGTATTCAAGTTTATAATCGGGGCTTACATAAAATAATTGTGCGATCACAGATTTTTCGTCCATGGCTTCTTTTATTTCGCCTTCATCATAATCTTTTTTCTGCCCCATTTGAGCTGTATAACCGGTAGCGCCGTTAAATATTTTTTTAACAACCGTCATGGCACCCATTTTCAATTCAAAGGCCTGTTTATTTGGATTCATCCTTTTATCGGTTCCTTCAAAACTACGGCCCATCATTTCCATACTTATGTCTGAACTCATGCTGTTGATCTTTTTCAGTTCTTCTTTTCCGCCAATAGCCTTAAGATAGCCTTCCACTATATCAAAAGCAGAAACCTTATCGGTGGTTTTTACAGATGCGTCTGCTTTAACATCTTTCACTTCCTCCACTACCGGGTTTGCATACTTGTCGTATTTCTTAATAGGGTAACCCAGCCTCATGAGGTTGGGGATCACTTTACTGCCATTTCCAACTATTACAATTCGGCTGTTGCTTTCGCTCATATAATTTTTAGCCACTCTTTTGATATCATCCACGGTAACTGCATTTATTTTTTGCAGGTAAGTGCGGTAAAAATCTTTTGGCAGGTTGTTGATGAGGATATTACTTGCATAACGGGCACTTCTTGCAGGATCTTCCATACCCAGCGCAAAGGAACCATTGTAGGCTGCTTTTGCCGTTGACAGTTCTTCTGCTGTAATTTTTCCGTCACGCATATGCAGGATCTCCCTTACAATTTCAGCCACGGCGCTGTCGGCCTTATCTGTACGAACAGCAGCACCAGCATTAAAAAGACTTTGAAAACGGCCGCTTCCAAGGCTTGAATAACTGCCGTAAGTGAAGCCATGTTTTTCACGCAGGTTCATAAACAGCTTGGAATTGGCACTTCCGCCAAGGATATAGTTGGCCAGTAATAACGGGAAATATTCTTTTCCGTTCATAGGGTTGTTTACCAGGTTGCCCACATTGATCTCGGCCTGCACTGCAGTAGGTAAGTCTACAAAATTGATTTCAGATTTGGCAGGGTTGTTTTCATCGGGAATGGTAGGCAGCTTGAGTTTGGTTCCTGTCCATGTTCCCAAATTTTTTTCTGCCAGTTGTTTTGCAGCAGCCGGTGTAATATCCCCTACAAAAGTTAAATAACTGCGTGAAGGGGTAATGAAATTTTTGTAGGCTGCTTTTATATCATCGAGTGTGATTGATTTTACAGATTCCTCTGTGGTAAATTCACCCTGCGCTGTATTTTTACCATAACTAAGCGCCCTGTTTACCCTTGAAGCGATAGTGGAGGCACTTTTTTCGGAAGATTTTAAACCGGTAATGGTTTGTTGCTTTAACTTATCCAGGGCGGCCTGCGGGAAAGAAGGGTTTTTCAACGCCACAGAAAACAATTCAAATGTTCTTGGAAAATAGCGGGTGAGCGAGGAGGCTGATCCGCCACTCCAACTAAGTCCCACATTAGCACCCATCATGTCGATGGCTTCATCATAGTCGGCCTTGCTCATGGTGCTGGAACCTTCTTCCAGCATCTGGCCCATCAGGTCTAAAGTACCGGCTTTACTGTCTTCCTTTACCGGGCCTGCATCAATGGTAAGCGAAGCGCTCACTTTTGGTAATTTATGATTTTCTACCACCAGTACAGTCAGGCCGTTACTAAGTTTGAATATTACCGGGTCTTTAATGTTGATTACAGGTGCTGGCCCGGCTTTTGGTTTTTTACTGCGGTCTATCTTTTTTATTTGTGCATCAGATGCCATAAAAACCAATGCACCCAATACAAACAAAAATATTTTTTTCATGATAATTTTTTTAAAAAGTTTAAGGGCTTATTTGGTTTTTGGCAGGTAATATAATACCACACGTTGATTTTTATTGAGGTATTTACGGGCCACATCCTGGATGTCCTGGGGGGTTATTTTGCGCAATTCATCCAGTTGGGTATTTATTTCATTGGTGTTATTATGGAAAGTATAACCATTGGCCAGGTTTTCTGCCACGCCCATCATGCGGCTGTTGGTACCTACAAATTCATTTTCCATCTGGTTCTGCATTTTGGTAAATTCTTTTTCGCTGATGAGTTCTGTCTGCAGTTTGGCCACTTCTTCGTCCATATCCCTGAGCAGGGTATCCAGTGAAACCTCGCCGCTTGGTAAAGCGTAGGTGATATAAGAACCATAATCTTCGAGTGCATAATTGAAAGAGCCGACCTGCAGTGAATTTTTCTTTTCATCCACCATTTTTCTGTACATACGGCTGCTTTTGCCGCCGCTTAGTACCGATGAGGCCATTTCAAGCATTTTTGATTCTTTGCTGGTCATGCCAGGAATACGGTATGCAGCCATGATGGCCGGGATCTGTATATTGGAATCAAATGCAGTATCCACCACTTCTTTGGTAATGGGGTCTTCCGTTATTTTTGTGCGGGTAACCGGTGTACCGGAAGGTACTTCACCAAAATAACTTTCCACCAGTTTCTTTGTTTTTGCAATATCAATATCTCCGGCTATTACCAGTACGGCGTTATTAGGTACATAATATTTCTTATTAAAATCCTGGAACTCTTGTAAAGTAGCAGCATCTAAATGCTCCATGCTGCCAATGGTTACCCAGGTATAAGGATGTTTGGTAAAAAGCCTTCTCATGATCTCGTAAAGAAAATTGCCATAAGGCTGGTTATCCACCCGCATGCGTTTTTCTTCTTTTACCACTTCATTCTGAGTTTTTACACCAATTTCGTTAATTACCGGGTGCAGCATCCTTTCGCTTTCGAGCCACAAACCGGTTTCAAGTTGGTTTGAAGGAAATGATTCAAAATAGAAAGTGCGGTCCTGGGTGGTGTTGGCATTATTTTGCCCTCCGTTTTGGCTTACGATCTTAAAAAAATCGCCCCGTTTAATATTCTTTGAACCTTCAAAAAGCAGGTGTTCAAAAAAATGTGCAAAACCGGTACGGTTTGGCTGCTCATCTTTACTGCCTACATGGTACATTACAGAAACGGCCACTACAGGCACCGATTTGTCCTGGTGAAGTACTACACCCAGGCCATTTTTGAGTTTGTATTCAGTATAAGCCACCTTCTGAGCAGATACGAGAAATACTGCAAACAGCAGCGCTGTCGCAAATAGAATTTTTTTCATATATAAAAATTATGTGTACAAATGTAGGGGCAAAAGGCATTCTCAGCAATGATTTTTTGTATTAAATGACAAAGGGTAACGGAATTAAATGGACGGTTGCCAATATTTCAATAAAATTTAGCCATAATATATAGCAGCTTCGTAACTTTCGGCTTAAATTTTTTATTTACATGGCCACTCCAGAAGAATTTATACAAACAATAACTGACGGGTACAGTTTTAAAGGCGAATATGTTCAGATAGGCGCCGGTATGTTAAACGGTGAAGTGATTAGCGGCGCAAAGATCAACCTGCCTTTGAAAACGATGAACCGGCACGGTTTAATAGCCGGGGCAACCGGCACCGGTAAAACAAAGACCCTGCAGATGATCAGTGAGTTTTTGAGCGAGAATAGTGTACCGGTTGTTTTGATGGATATCAAGGGCGATCTGAGTGGCATTGCAGCAGTTGGTGCCAGCAATGAAAAGGTGGCCGACCGTTATCAGAAAATGAACCTTTCGTACACGCCTGCCCAGTTTCCCGCCGAACTGCTTTCCTTAACCGGAAAAGACGGGGTGCGCATGCGTGCCACGGTAAGTGAATTTGGCCCGGTACTCCTGAGCAAAATTCTGGGTTTGAATGATACACAAGGTGGATTAGTGGCAATCATTTTTAAATATTGCGATGATAACCAGATGCCACTGCTCAATCTGAAGGACTTTATTAAAGTGCTTCAATATATTGGCGATGAAGGAAAGGCTGAAATTGAAAAAACATATGGGAAAATATCCACCACATCTACCGGAACTATCCTGCGCAAAGTAATAGAACTGCAGCAGCAGGGCGCCGATATTTTCTTTGGCGAAAAAAGCTTTGAAGTGGAGGACCTCATGCGCATGGACGACCAGGGCCGGGGTGTAATAAACATATTGCGGGTGGCCGATATTCAGGATAAACCCAAGCTGTTTTCAACATTCATGCTCCAGATACTGGCCGAACTCTACGCCACCATGCCCGAGGAAGGGGATATGGACAAGCCGAAACTGGTGATGTTCATAGATGAAGCACACCTTATTTTCCAGGAAGCCAGCGAAGTGCTGCTCGAACAAATAGAAACCATTATTAAACTTATTCGAAGCAAAGGAGTGGGCATCTTCTTCTGTACACAAAATCCTATGGACGTGCCGGCAAGCGTACTGGGCCAACTTGGTTTAAAGATACAGCATGCGCTCCGTGCCTTTACTGCAGCCGACCGCAAAACCATTAAACAAACGGCCGATAACTACCCGGAAACAGCTTTTTATAAAACGGAAGACCTCGTTACCCAAATGGGCATTGGAGAGGCCATGGTTACCATGCTCAACGAAAAAGGCATTCCAACCCCATTGGCACATACTATGCTTTGCAGCCCCCGCAGCCGTATGGATGTGCTTACTGATGGTGAAGTGGCTGCTATCAATGCAAAAAGCAAGCTGGTGGCCAAGTATGCAGTGGATGTTGACAGCAACAGTGCGCATGAAATACTTACAGAAAAATTAAAAGCCGCAGCTGAAAACCCTCCGGAAGAGGAAAAGAAAAAAGGAAAAGAAGAGGCATCCACAATCGAAAAAGTGGCCAATAATACAGTGGTAAAAAGTATCATGCGCACAGCAGGCAATACCATTGTGCGTTCCCTTTTGGGCTCACTCGGCCTGGGTGGAACCACCCGCCGGAGAAAGAAAAGTTTGTTTTAACATAAATAATGCTCTTTTTTTTGGGATGAACGCTTAGGTTCGTTTAAGTTAGTGTTTCCAAAACACTGATATGAAACTGAAATTACTCCCTGCCTTAATTTTTTTCTGCCTGCAGGCAAGCGCCCAGCATCCGGAGAAAATACATATCCATTTTGATAAAGATATTTACCTGCCGGGCGAAACGGTATGGTTCAAGGCTTATGTGTACAGCAATGGCCAGCCTTCTTTTGTGAGTACCAATTTGTTTTTAGGTTTTTATAACGAGCAGGGGAAAATCATTGGCGAAAAGCGCTATCCCTTATTTGATGGTACGGCCAACGGAGACTTTTTAATTACAGATTCGCTTCCGCCTAAACTGATACAGGTAAAAGCTTTTACAAAAAAAATGCAGGCTACCGGAGCCGGTAACATGTACAGCCGTGTGCTGATTGTGTACGACAAAGCTAATCCTCCATTGTTATCCCGTACAGCCCAGGAAAACACAACCCTAAGCTTTTACCCGGAAGGAGGGAACCTGGTGGCCGGGCTTACCAATTACGTTGCCTATAAAGGCAGTGAGCCAATGGCTGCAGCTATAACAGAAGAGTCATCGGGCAGGTTGATCGACTCTGTTTTTGTAAATGAAAGCAGTGTGGGCCAGTTCCAGTTTATTCCTGAAAGCGGGAAAAAATATATTGCTACCTGGAAAGATAAAAACGGGGATCTGCAGCAAACTTCCTTACCCCAGGCATTACCATATGGCGCATCGCTGCATACAGAGCTGGCTGCTGGAAAATTATATTATTCAGTTCAGAAAAATACCGATGCTGCCAATTATGATACCCTATATGTACTTTTTCAAAACAACCAGCACGAGTTGTTGAGGTTATCTATTGCAATGAACAGAGGCAGTAAGACTGTTAACAATATACCTGCCGATTCGCTGGGCGCAGGTATGGTACAGGTAAGTTTATTTGATGCAAAATGGAACCTGCTGCAGCAAAAGTTCATCCAGGCACAGGAAGGAGCCGTGCAATGGCAACCGCAGGTAAATATTGTAGAAAAAAACCTGGCAGCCAAGGGTAAAAATGTGATAGAAATTGTAGTGCCGGATACATTGCTTACCAATTTGTCGTTTTCGGTGGCAGATGCACGGTTTTATCATGAAGACCCGGTTGATAACATTTATGCCGATTTGTTGCTGAAAGAAAGCGGGGGCAGTTTTTCTTCTTTTCAGAAAGGGTTTGCAGGTTCAGACAGGAAGCAAAAATCTTTGACCCTGCTCACCAATGCCATGCAGCCCTATAATTGGAAAGTACTTACGGGCCAGGAAGAAGCAAGACCATTTTCAGATAATTATTTGTCGCTAAAAATTGGCTTCAGCAACAACCGGTATGCATTAACGGGAAAAGAAATACTCAGTATGATCCTGAGCGATAAAGTAAATGGAAAACAGTTCTTTAAATTATCAGCTTCTAAAAGCAGTGAAAAGAACTATTTTGAACAGGAGGGGCTTATTTATTATGATTCTGCCCGGGTGCATTACAGTTTTGATAATAACAAAGCCTGGAACAGTTTTTTCTCCATTTACCCAGACAGTTCAATTATAGTGCCCCGCCAAATTCCGGCTTCCAGCCCTGTTGAGTATTTTGTAAAAGCAGCAAAAAAAATCATTAAACAGCCTTTAGACTTAGGTATTAAACAGGATTCTTCCATTAAAAAACCGTCTAAATTCAATGAAGTTCAAACCATAAAAAACGTGATTGTAAGGGCAAAGTATGCCAACCCGGTTACCAAACGCTTGCAGGAACTCGACGATAAATATGCAACCGGCATGTCACGCGGACTTGCAAGGGGCATGCAACTGAATGTACTGGATGATCCCACGGCGGAAATGCAGATGGATATTATTAATTACATTATTTACCGGGTGCCGGGCTTATCGGTAGAGCGGGATAGGGAAACCGGCGCCCGCTATTTAATGAGTACCAGGCTTATTGACCCGGTTCCGGTTACATTGCTGATCAACGATGCAGAATTTCCTTATGAGGCATTAGAATCTTACCGAGTTTCCAATATCGCCTATATTAAATATATACCCGGGATTGTTATTGGTTCTTCTTTTACAACAAGCGGGGGGGCCCTGTTTATATATACATTGCGGGGCGATGAGCCGGAGAAAACCGGTGCTACTGCCATGAGGTTTGAGAAATTAAAAGGATATGATATTGCGGAGGAATTCAAGCAACCCGATTACAGCCAACCTGCAGAGCAATTAAACCCCGATTACCGTGCCTTAATTTACTGGGCCCCTTATATTGTTACAGACAAGGGCAGCAACAGGGTAAGGCTGGAGTTTTATAACAACGATATATCCAGGAAACTGCTTCTCAGGCTGCGTGGTTTTAATGCGGAAGGAAAACTGGTTTCGGTTGATCAAATAATAGAATGATTGATATGAAGGAGCTAATTTTGCAGTATGATTAAACTGGCTCCTGTATTCAAACATAAATTTGGACCCGTGCTGCTGGTATTGCTGCTGCTGGCAGCTATCAGCCTTGTTACCCGTATTATCCTGCTTGTAAGATCCTGGGGAAGTCTTGATTTTAATATAATTCATTTTGGAGGCATCTTTTTTATAGGACTTTTTTACGATATAGTAGTGGGTTTATTCTTTTCTATACCCGTGGCCCTGTATTGCTGGCTTATGAAAGACAGTTGGTACCGGAGTAAGTGGGGCAGCATTCCAATGTTCATTTTGTTCAGCATCATTACGGTTATCCTGGTATTTAATGCAGTGGGAGAAATCGGTTTTTGGGAAGAGTTTAATGTACGTTATAATTTTATTGCGGTAGATTACCTGATATACACCACAGAAGTGATCGGAAATATTAAGGAATCGTACAATATGCCGCTCATACTTGGGGCTGTTTTAATTTCTGCTGTTGCAGTGGTTTTTTTGATCAGAAAAAAATTAACTGACTCCCGGCAAATGATCATGCGCTTTGGCAGGAGGACGGGATACTTTCTTGTTGTTTTACTCCTGGCTACTGCCGGTTATTTTCTGGTGAACAACCGGGTGAAAAATTTCAGTAATAATAATTATGTGAACGAGCTGGCTGGCAATGGCATTTATGAATTTGGTGCAGCTTTCTGGCACAATGAAATAGATTATTCCCTTTTTTACCGTACGGCTGACAATAAGAAAAACTTTCAAATTTTAAAAAATCAACTGCAACAAAGCAATGCTGTTTTTAACGGCGATACGATAAGCGTTGAAAGGAAAATAACAGCCGATAGTGCGGAAAGAAAGTGGAATATTGTATTGATTAGCGTGGAAAGCCTCAGCGGCGATTATCTTAACTACTTTGGCGGGAAAAATAATATTACGCCCTATATGGATTCGCTGATACCACACAGCCTTTTCTTCAGTAATTTCTATGCTACTGGTACAAGAACCGTTAGGGGGCTTGAAGCGTTATCGCTTGCTATACCGCCCACGCCGGGGCAAAGCATTGTACGCAGACCCAACAATGAGGATATGTTTACCATGGGAAACCTGCTGAAAACAAAAGGATATGAGGTACGCTATGTTTACGGAGGGAACAGTTTCTTTGATAATATGGGTTATTTTTTCAGCCATAACGGGTATAAAGTACTGGATCAGCGGGATATCCCCGAAAAGATCGTTCATCATAAAACGGCATGGGGTGTGGCCGATGAAGATGCATTTACGATGATGATGGATGAATGCGACAAAAGTTTTACTGCCGGCCGGCCATTTTTTAACCAGCTCATGACAGTAAGCAACCACCGGCCCTATACTTACCCCGGGGGAAGAATTGATATACCGGGTAATGCAAAATCAAGTGATGGGGCCGTTAAATACACGGATTACTGCATCAATAAGTTTATTAAGGATGCGCTAAATAAGCCATGGTTCAATAATACCGTCTTCATCATTGTGGCAGACCACTGCTCAAAAAGTGCAGGTAAAACCGATCTACCGGTTAACCGTTATCATATTCCCTGCCTTGTTTATGCACCTGCGCTAATTAAACCTGCAGTGGAAACAAGGCTAATGAGCCAGATAGACCTGGCCCCTACGGTTTTGGGTTTTATGAATTTGAGTTATACCAGTAGGTTTATGGGAAAAGACATGTATCATTCGCCCATATCTACCGACCGGGCTTTTATCAGTACTTACCAAAACCTCGGCTACTTAAAAGGAGATACCCTAACGGTTTTACTTCCTCAAAAAAAACTTGAGGCCTACATAGTTGATTATAAGAGCGGTAAATCAACTAAAATCTTACCATCTATGACACTTGAAGCAGAAGCTATAGCCTGGTACCAAGTGGCGAGTTTCCTGTTTAATAACAAGGGGTATAAAATTTATTAAAATATATATTTTTCGTAATTAATTATTAATCAATATTTTATAATAATAATTAAATAAATGTGGATAAATTTGTAGAATATATACTACACAAAAACTGAAAAAAACTTGGAAAGTTAAATAATGCGATATATCTTCGCACTGGTTTTTCATAGGATATTGGATTTTAAAGCGGGACTAGATTTCCATCTTGGTCCCTTTTTTTATTTTATAACTTTAGTGTTTCATTACCAATATCTTTTTTCAAAATTCCTTCCGCAGCAAGATAATCTATCACCTTCCAGATTTCAGAAGCCCTGTTTGGTTTCAACGATGTAATCAGTTCAGTTGCAGTAATGGGCCGATTGCCAATTATTGCCATTATTTTTTCTGACAGGGCTTTAAAGGCTGCATGATCCGTTGCGGCTTGTTGCCGGTTTATGCAGTTATCGCAAATGCCGCAATTTTTTTCGCCTGTGCTTCCAAAGTAGGCTGCCATCATTTTGCTCCTGCAGTTTTGTTCCTCCTTTATATAATTTGTTATGGCATGGAGTCGCTCCTGGTATTGGCTGCGGAGAAGATCTGTTCTTGCACTGTCAAATTTAAAGTCGTCGGAATACATCCTGTTTTGCATCAAAAAAATCTGCTGTTTGTCTGATGCCTGGCTGTATTCCACAATCTTGTAGTGCTGTAATGCTTTTAAGTGCAGTATGATTTTTTCTACAGGCATTTTTAGAAAGCTGGCCAGTGCCGATTCATAGATATTTGAAGTATAATCGAAAATACCTTCATAACTGCGGAGTAATCCTTTGATGATGGGCTCCGCCGCCGGGTGCTGTTTTTCAAATTCCTCCATATCTGTGCGGCTGCAGGTAAAAACCAGCGAAGAAGGTTTAAAGAACAATTCGTTATAAGATAATATTTCCTGCAGGCCCAATAACTGGATGCAAAAGCCTGCATTCATGATCCCCAGGCCGAATTTTTTGGAAAAATCTGCAATATCAAAATCATAACTCATGCCTTCCCCGCTGCCTGCTGCCACCTGCAGATAATTCATCAATGCAGTATAAACTTTTTTCACTTCATCCAATGCCGGATACCTTAAGGCAGATTTAAAAAGCAGTTCATCGGGTTCCCCGTCTTCGTACAAAAGCACCGCATAAGAACGTTTGCCATCCCGCCCGGCCCTGCCTGCTTCCTGGTAATAGTTCTCCAGGCAATCCGGAAGGTCAAAATGAACCACTATGCGCACATCTGGTTTGTCGATCCCCATGCCAAATGCATTGGTGCAAACCATGATGCGAATCTTATTATTGATCCATTGCTCCTGTTTGCGGCTTCGTTCTTCGTTTGTTAATCCGGCATGATAAAAATCTGCAGGAAACTTGTGCAGGCGCAGCAATTCGGCAACCTGCTGTGTATGCTTCCTGCTTTTGCAATAAACAATGCCGGATCCTTTTACATTATTGAGTATCTCCAGCAGTTTTGTTTGCCTGGATACGGGTTTAAAAACACTGTACGACAAATTCGGCCTTTCAAATGACTGCCGGAATCTTACGGCTTCTCCTGAAAAGGCTAATTTTTCGCAAATATCATCTTCCACTTTTTTTGTGGCAGAAGCGGTGAGCGCTATCACCGGCACACCGGGCAGTTCCTGTCTTATATTTGCAATGCGCAGGTAGGGCGGCCGGAAATCGTACCCCCATTGCGAAATACAATGCGCTTCATCTACCACAATAAGGGAAGGTTTTATAGCCGGTAAAAATTCCTTGAATAAATCCGTTTCGATCCTTTCGGGCGAGAGATACAGAAATTTATAATTCCCAAAAGCCGCATTCTGCAATGTTTTTTTTACGTCGTTGTAATACATGCCGGAATAAATAGCCAATGCAGGGATACCTTTTTGTTTCAGGTTTTCCACCTGGTCTTTTATGAGGGCAATGAGGGGGCTGATGACCAGGCAGATCCCGTCTGTGGCCATGGCCGGTACCTGGAAGCATACAGATTTGCCCCCGCCGGTGGGAAGCAGGGCCAATACATCTTTCTTTTCCAGCACCGCCTCAATAATTTCCTGCTGAAGCGGCCGGAAGCTTTCAAAGCCCCAATATTTTTTAAGTATGGAATGAATGGATAACACGAATTAAATACACGAATTATACGGATTGTTTTAGTGGTTAGTAATCAGATAACTCGTTTTACAAACAGCCTTACGGAATTGATGGCAAGAACCACATCGCTTAAGCCCATAGTAAGCGCTCCCAAAGTGGGGGTAAGCAAACCAAATGCGGCCACCGGAATGGCAACGATATTATAGATAAATGCCCAGAAAAGGTTTTGTTTAATGGTGAGGTAAGTGTGTTTACCCAGCCCCAGTGATTCCGGTAACTTATTTAAACCATGGTTCATTAAGATCACATCGGCGCTTTGCATGGCTATCTGCGATGCATCGCTCAATGATATGCCCAGGGTGGCTTTTGCCAGTGCAGGCGCATCGTTGATACCATCGCCCACCATGGCTGTTGGGGTAATGGCACTCAGGGAACCTATCTTTTCCAGTTTTTTTTCGGGTGTTTGTTCTGCTATGGCTTCGTCGATGCCCAGTTCTGCCGCCACCTGCTGCACTTTTTCCTTACGGTCTCCACTTAATAAAATCGTTTTGATATTTTTTGAATGCAGCCAGTTTATCACTTCTTTCGCTTCTTTTCTTATTTCATCTTTTACATCCACCCAGCCAATAAGCTCCCTGTTTTTGAGAACATACACATTATGGAGTTCGGCCGGCTCTGTTGCTAACACTTTATAGGAGCCAAGTTCAAACGCATTACCTTCCCGGTCTTCTGCCAGGATTCCCTTTCCTTTAATCTCTTCAATTTTTTTCCAATGAATGATGTCAATCGTTTGCCAGTGTGCAGCAATGGATCTTGCCAGTGGATGGTTGGAAAATTTCTCCAATGAATAAACGATCTTTTTAAATTCAGTTTCATTAATTGTTGATTCAAAACCAGCTATACTGAACTTACCCGTGGTAAGTGTGCCTGTTTTATCAAACACCACCTGTTTAATATCTTTAAATGTTTCGAGGGCCGAAGCATTCCGGTAAAGTATCCCGCTCTTGGCACCGCGGCCCAAACCCACAGCAATGGCAGCGGGCGTGGCCAGCCCCATGGCACAGGGGCAGCTGATGACCAGCACGGCTATGGCCCGCATCAGTGATTCGCCAGGGGTATGATTTGCCAGGGTAAGGTTGAGTATAAAGGTGAGCAGGGAAATACCAATGACCACAGGCACAAATACAGCACTGATCTTATCGGCCATTTTTTGCATGGGAGGTTTTTCGCCCTGCGCATCCTGCACCATTTTTAATATCCCGGATAAAACAGTGTCTTTTCCTGCAGCGGTTACCTGCGCTTTTACAAGGCCGTTTTCAATTACACTACCGCCAATAAGCATCTCTTTTTTCTGCTTCGATATGGGTAAGCTTTCTCCTGTAATAATGGCTTCATTTACGCTGCAATCGCCCCAGAGTATCTTACAGTCGGCCGGCACCTGCTCGCCATTTTTTATTAAAACAAGGTCGCCGGCTTTAAGTACAGAATTTTCTACAGGGAATATCTGTTCCTGGTGCTGATCATCAAAAGCGATCATATTGGCCATCACTTTTTGGGATTTTGCCAGGCTTTTTACGGCTTTTTGTGTATTGCTGATGGAAGCTTCCTCCAAATAATTACCCAAAAACACCAGCGTAAAAATGGACGCAGTGGTTTCAAAGAAAAGATACTCTTCCCCAAGATTGAGGAGAGCGCCGGTTAAACTGTAAACAAAGGCTGCCAGGCCGCCGAGTGCAATCAGTACATCCATATTGGGCACGCCGCTTTGGAGGCTTTTAAGGGCACTTCTTCCAAAATGCCGCATTCCCACCACAAATACCGGCAGGCAAAGTGCCAGTTGGAGCCATGGGTTCATGAGCCAGTGCATTGGAAACCAGCGGTGCAGCATGTGCAGCATCAGCACCAATGTAAAAGGAAGGCAAAAAAAGAAACGTTTTTTATTGTTGCTCAAAAAGCCACTTCCAACTGAATGGCTTTTAAGCTGAGCATCAGGGCCACCTGTTTGCTGTTCTTCTGTGGCTACCTTATATCCGAGTGCGTTGATACCTTTTTTTATCCGGGTCTCATCAATGGGTTCTGTGTGAATAAAACTCACAGCGCCGGTAATTGGATTGACTTTTACCTCCTGTAGCCCCTGTTTTTCAAGAAATTTTGTAACACTCAATGCACAGTTACTACAGGTCATCCCTTCCACCATTATATCGGTTTTTTCCATAAAACAAAGTTAGCAAGCCCCCGGGCGACATTTTTACTAAATCTGAAATTTATATTTGCATCATGGATGTAATTTTTGAGATCAGGGAAATAGGGGCGGTGGCCAGAAATTTCTGGCAGGCCTATGGCCAGTATAGTGTATTTGCTTTTTATGGACAGATGGGGGCTGGCAAAACCACGTTTATCCAGGCACTCTGTGCAGCAAAAGGGGTGGAAGATACAGTGGGGAGCCCCACTTTTTCCATCATTAATGAATACCGTACAGCTGCTGGAGAAAAAATATTTCATATGGACCTCTACCGGTTAAAAGACGAGGAAGAGGCCATCAATGCTGGGGTGGAAGAATGTTTGAACAGCGGAGCGGTTTGCCTGGTGGAATGGCCGGAAAAGGCTCCGGGCATCTTTCCGGAAAAAACAGTGCACTGCCGGATCGAAATAGCGCCAAATAATAAAAGAAAGCTCAAAATAAATTTGTAATTTGTAACCTGCTCAATTCCGGGGTGCTTAGAGGCTCTTTTGATAATTTTGTGTACCAGTTCATTATGTTTTTGCCGCAAAGTTTCAGGAAGGCTGAAAAGTTCCGAAAAGTAATACATAAACTCTTTTATGGCCGCTTCAAAACCTTATGTTTCTCCCTCGCTTTCTTACGAAACGCTGGAAGAAACACTTGATGTAAAACCAAAGACAGAACAGCTTTTCATTGGTATTCCCCGTGAAGATTCTTTTAATGAGAACCGTATTGCCCTTTCGCCCGAAGCCGTGGGTGTGCTGGTGGCAAACGGTCATGATGTAGTGCTGGAAACCAAGGCTGGTGAAGGTGCCAACTACAGCGATAGGGATTACAGCGATGCGGGTGCAAAAATAGCATACGATAAAAAAGAGGTTTATAATGCCGATGTATTGGTAAAAAGTGCGCCTGTAAGCGAATCTGAATGCAGCTTTCTCAAACCAAACCAATACATCATATCGCCTATACACCTTTCTGTGATGAAAAAAGAGATCATAGAAAAAATGATGGAGAAAAGGATCACGGCACTCAGTTTCGAAAACTTAAAAGATGCAAGTGGCCATAATCCCATTGTACGCAGTATGAGCGAGATTGCCGGTAGTGCGGTCATACTCATTGCCGGTCAGTACCTCAGTAACGCCAACGACGGCAAAGGAGTGCTGGTGGGTGGTATCAGCGGTATTCCGCCTACAAAAGTGATCATCATAGGCGCCGGTATCGTGGGCGAGTATGCGGCCCGTACCGCTTTGGCCATGGGCGCCAGTGTGAAAGTTTTTGATAACAGCATTTACCGGCTGAAGCGAATGCAAAACAATATTGGGGTGCGTATGTGGACGAGCGTTATTGAACCCAAGATCCTGGCCAAGCAGTTAAAAACCTGCGATGTGGCCGTGGGAGCATTAAGTGCAGCAGGCGGGCGTACACCCATTGTGGTCAGCGAGGAAATGGTGAGCGATATGCGCCCGGGCAGTGTGATCGTGGATGTGAGCATTGACCATGGCGGCTGTTTTGAAACCAGCATGGTAACCACACATAAAAAACCGGTTTTTAAAAAATACGATGTTATTCATTATTGCGTACCCAATATACCCAGTGGTTTTGCCCGTACGGCATCGCAGGCTATCAGCAATGTGCTGATGAGTTTGCTGCTGGAAACGGCCGATGAAGGTGGTATCGACAGCCTTATATGGCATAAGATCAACATTCGCAGCGGTATTTATATGTTCAAAGGGTCGCTTACCAATTTCCATCTGAGCGAAAAATTTGACCTGAAGTTTACGGACCTGAATTTACTGATTGCGAGCAGGAGATAAGTTATTTTGTAGTTCCACAAAGTTGCTCTATAAATTTAAATTCTATCATATGCAATCCAAAGCCAGTACTGTTGACCAGTATGTAAAGGAATTACCGGCCGACCGCAAAGACGCTGTAAATGAACTGCGCAATGCCATCAACAAAAACCTGCCCAGTGGTTTTGAAGAAGTAATGAGCTACGGCATGATCGGTTACGTGGTGCCGCACAAACTTTATCCGCCAGGCTATCATTGCACACCCGAGCTGCCATTGCCTTTTGCCGGTCTTGCCTCGCAAAAGAATTCCATCAATTTTTATCATATGGGCATTTACTCCAATCCGGCGCTGCTCAAATGGTTTACAGAGGAGTTTAAAAAAGTGTCTACCAAAAAACTGGATATGGGTAAAAGCTGCATGCGGTTCAAAAAGCCGGAAGATATCCCTTACAAGCTCATTGGACAGCTGATGAAAAAAATGACGGTAAAAGACTGGGTGAATGTTTATGAAAAAAATCTGAAAAAATAAGCGGCAGGTTAAAGCGGCCGCTTTTCGGAAACTGCGATTACATACTATGATATTTGCTGTTGTACGGCATGCTAAAAATGAAATCCAGGTATAAAATATCAATTATTGCTCTTTGCGTAATATTTATCTCATGTGAAGATTGGAGCCATGGAAAATTTGAGATAACTAATATGACGTCTAAAATAATAGACTCGATTTATGTTCAACCAGACCGAGCGTCTGGTAAACATTTTGTTTCTTTAAAACCAAACGAAAAAAAATACTATGTAACTGACATGAGCGGACCTGGCAGGACTGATGGTGCTTATAGAATCCAATATAAAATGGATACGACCATAAAGTCAAATATTTTCGGCTACTATTCGAACGGAGCTTCATTGGAGAAACTTACCAAAATATCTATCATGCCAGATACTATTTTGTTTAAGTTTATATATTAAATGCAAATACATTTCGTTATCCGGCAGGGCTTGCCTTTTTTGCCGGGTTATTTATACTCCATTATTGAAACCACTTCGTTGCAAAAATCATATTCCATTTTGTCATTGCTGCTTACTATTACAAGGCGGTTTGAGGTATGATCGCTGATCAGCTTCCGGTAAAGCGCCACGCCATCGGCATCCAGGTTGGTGGTGGGTTCATCCAGGAGAAGGAGGGAAGTGTGGCTGAAAAAAGCCTGGGCAAGTTTCAGGCGCTGTTTCATACCACTGCTGTAATAACGTATTTGCTTGTTTGCGGCGTTTTGCAGGCCCACAAATTCTAAAATTTCAGGAATGGGTTTTACCAGTGTTTTAAACCCGCTGTGGAACTGCAGCATTTCTGTTGCAGTCATTTCTTCCACCAGGTCGAGGTAGGGTGCAGCGATCGAAATATTTTCAAAAGCGCTTTCGGGTTCTATTTTTTTTTCATTTTGCCGGTATTCAAGTGAGCCTTCGCTGTGGAGGGTGGCGCCGGCAATTACCTGCAGCAGCGTGCTTTTGCCTGAGCCATTGCTACCGGTTATAGCATAAGATCTGCCGGGTTCAAACACATAACTGAGCCTGCGGAATATCCAGTCGCGGTTATAACGTTTGCCTGTATTTTGAAGTGTGATCTGCAAATGTTTTTATTTTTTACCACTGAAACCAGTGGCGCAACCGTAAAAATAAGTATTATAAGTTGCCTGCAAACTGGTGGCATTAAAAATTGCTGTTACTTCTTTTGCATTTTTAAATTGCCTTGTGTATTTCCAGAGCATCCTGTATTCCGACGGGTTTCCGAGCAGCAGTCTTCCAATTACAGGAACAATTTTGCCAAGATAAAACCCAAACAGACCCCGGAGTACTTTGTTTTCCGGAACAGATAATTCAATAAAGGAAAACTCCCCGCCTTTTTTTAATATCCTTTTAATTTCTTTTGCAATAATATTTAATTGCCCTTTATCAAAGGTCTTCAGGCCAAAGGCGCAAAAAACATAATCATAATAATCTGCTGGCAGATTGCTATGTAAAATATCCTGTTGAAACAAAAGGACACTGTTATTGAACTGTGCATGATTCTTCTTACGGGCATTTTTTAACATCCCTTCCGAAAAATCGAGTGCAGATAAAGTTGAATTTGGAAAATGCTTTTTAGCGGCCTGCCAGGTTTCTCCCATTCCGGTCAGAAGGTCTATTGCCTGTAAGTTGTCTTCGGTGTAACTGAGTTTTTTAATGAACTGGGTGCGCCATTTTAAAGAGAAGCCAAAAGAAGTTATATAGTTCATTCTTTCGTAAGAGCCTGCCATCCGGTTGAAAAGTTCTTTTACAAATAAGGGGTTATAGATTTTTTCAGTCATATGAGCTTATTTGCATGCGCTGGGTTTCGCCTGGCAGCAAGATGCACTGATGTACAAGTGAGTGACACAACGATGGCGGGTTTTGTTCTGCTGCCGGCAACAAAAAACTATTCATCATCCACCGCACCCTTGCTGAATTTTTTAATGATGCCGCGGCCGCTTTCCTGGATAAAAGTTACAATTTCATCCCTTTCATCGGTGGCTTCCAGCTCTTCTTCAATATAATGTAAGGCCTGCGTGGTATTGAGGTTCCTGTTGTAAATGATGCGGTAAATATCGAGTATCTGGTTGATGCGGTTCAGGTTAAAACCCCGGCGCTTAAGTCCTACAGAATTAACACCAGCATAACTGAGCGGTGTGCGGCCCGCCTTGATATAAGGCGGTACATCTTTACTTACCAGCGAGCCACCGGCCACAAAAGCATGCTGGCCTATTTTTACAAATTGGTGCACGGCACACATACCGGCAAGTATTGCGTAGTCGCCCATTTCCACGTGCCCGGCCATCTGGGTGTTATTGCTCATAATGCAGTTATTGCCCACCAGGCAGTCGTGTGCAATATGACTGTAGGCCATTATGAGGCAATTGTTGCCCACTTTAGTGGTCCACCTTTCTTTACTGCCCCGGTTGATGGTCACAAATTCACGAATGGTGGTGTTATCGCCGATCTCCACCGTAGTTACTTCCCCTTCATATTTTAAATCCTGCGGAATGGCAGAGATAACGGCGCCGGGAAATATTCGGCAGTTTTTACCAATACGGGCACCTTCCATGATGGTAACATTGCTGCCGATCCAGGTGCCTTCGCCAATTTCTACATTAGGATGTATTACGCTGAAGGGGTCGATCTTTACATTGGTGGCCAGTTTGGCATTGGGGTGTATGTATGTGTGTGGATGGATCATGAGTTAATATGCAAATGTAGAGATATGCAAATGTGCAAATTCTTTTTTTTGATGGTTATTAAATATTCAGATCAGTTTAATTTTTTAGGTGATTCATGCCCTGGCTTTATGCCGAAATTAAGAATCACCAGTTTGCATATTGGAACATTTGCATATTTGCACATTAACTTCTCTTCACCAGCTGCGCTGTAAACTCGCCCTCGGTACAGAGTTTATTGCCTACAAAAACGCTGCCCCGCATTACACAAATGCCCCGCCGGATAGGTTCTATCAGTTCCATTTTCAATATCATCGTATCGCCGGGCACCACCTTTTGCTTGAACTTGCAGTTATCTACTTTTAAGAAATAAGTATCGTATTGTCCTTCGGGCATGCTGTTGATGCAGAGAATACCACCTGTTTGGGCAAGCGCTTCCACTTGTAAAACGCCCGGCATTACAGGATTTCCGGGAAAATGACCCTGGAAAAAATTTTCATTGAAAGTTACATTTTTAATCCCTACGATCTGTGTATCCGAAAGCTGGATGATTTTATCTACGAGTAAAAATGGAAAGCGGTGTGGCAGCGTTTTTTCAATCTGTTCCGTCGTAAACACCGGTGGCTGATTGGGATCGTAAACCGGAATGTCCTTGGTATGCCTGTTCCTTTTAATGTACTGTTTTATTTTTTTGGCAAATTCCACATTACTGCTGTGGCCTGGCCGGTTAGCAATGATATGTGCCTTAATGGGAACGCCTATCAGGGCCAGGTCGCCCACTACATCGAGCAGTTTATGACGGGCCGGTTCATTGGGAAAACGCAGTTCGAGGTTGTTTAAATAACCTTCGCTCTTAATTTCCACTTTGGTGCGGCCAAATGCTTTTGCAAGCCGTTTCATTTCCTCCTCGGTTACCGGTTTATCAACCACCACAATGGCATTGTTGATATCGCCGCCCTTTACCAGGTTATTATCAAGCAGCATTTCCAGTTCATGTAAAAAACAGAACGTACGGCAGGGTGCAATCTCCTCTTTAAAATCGCTAAGGTTTTTTAAGCTGGCATGCTGTGTGCCCAGTACCGGGCTGTTAAAATCTATCAGTGTGGTGATATGGTAGTTTGTTGAAGGCAGGGCAGTCATTTCAACCCTTTTTTTATCGTCGTAATGCGATATATTAGTGTCGATGCTGTACCAAACTTTTGCAGCTTCCTGCTCCTGTACGCCATTTTCTTCGATAATATCGGTAAAAGGGCGGCTGCTTCCGTCTATGATAGGAATTTCGGGCCCGTTGATCTCAATAAGGCAGTTATCGACCCCCATGCCTACCAGCGCTGCCAGTACATGTTCCACCGTACTCACTTTGGCCTCGCCCTGTTCAAGCGTGGTTCCCCTGGATGTATCGGTTACCAGGTCGCAATCGGCTTTTATTATGGGCTTGCCGGGCAGGTCTACCCGCTGAAACTGGAAGCCAAAACCAGCATTGGCGGGCTTAAGGGTCATATCCACGTTTATACCGGTATGAAGGCCTGTACCGGAAATGCTGATTTCAGTTGTAAGGGTATGCTGTTTATCTATATTAAAGTTCTTATCCATGCCTTGTTTAACGTTTGGGCAAAGATATTTTAAAATTCAGAGATAAAAAGTTTTGTTGATGGGATATGAATGAAGTAATTAATTTGAAATATGTTCAAATTAATAAGGGTCTTTGATAAACATGGAGCGTAAATACCAGGTTACTTTTCTCCAAGCTTCTTCACCAGTTCTTCGAGTTCTTTCAGGCGTTTTTCCATTTCGGGCAGGCTGCGGAATATTGCCTGGCTGCGGAGTGCAGCCGTATAATCGAAAGCGGGCGATCCGGTTACGGCCATGCCGGGCTCTTTGAGCGATTTACTAACACCGCTCTGGGCATTGATCTTGCTGCCATCGGCGATTTGTATATGACCCACAATGCCGGCCTGGCCGCCAATCATTACATTTTTCCCGATCTTGGTGCTGCCGCTGATACCTGTTTGTGCAGCTATCACGCTGTTATTGCCAATGTCCACGTTATGTGCTATCTGTAATAAATTATCGAGTTTAACGCCGCTGCGGATGTAAGTGCTGCCAATAGTAGCCCGGTCGATGGTGGTGTTGGCACCAATTTCCACATTGTCTTCTATCAGCACATTTCCTATCTGTGGCACTTTTTTCAGGGTTCCGTCGCTTTGCGGGGCATAGCCAAAACCATCGCTGCCTATAACTGTACCTGCGTGTATGATTACATTTTTCCCAATGATGGTGTCGTGGTATATTTTTACGCCTGCATGTAAGATGCTGTTTTCGCCCACCACTACATTGTTTCCAAGATAAGTGTTGGGAAATATTTTTACATTATTGCCCAGAATTACGTTTTCGCCCAGGTAAACAAATGCACCTATAAAAACATTTTCTCCCATTTTGGCTGTGGCATGTATATACACCGGTTCCTGTATGCCACTCAGCTGCTGTGTTTGTATTTGCTGGTATTTATCAAGGAGCAGGGCAAACGCACTGTACGCATCTGCTACTCTTATGAGTGATCCGCTGATAGGATGTTTGAGCTGAAGGGAATTGTTTACAATGATGATGGATGCCCGGGTGCTGTATAAGAAATCTTCGTATTTAGGGTTGGCCAAAAAAGCAAGCTGGCCTTCCTTAGCTTCTTCAATTTTGCCGAAAGACCCCACCATTACCCCTGCATCGCCTTCCACACTGCCTCCAATGATTTGTGCTATTTGTGCTGCGCTGAATTGCATAGTGTTCTTTGCTGTATGCTTTAAATTAAACCCGAATATAACAAAAATAATGCTTTTTCACCTTGCCCCGCAGGTTTTCACTAATAAGGGCATTATCCACTTCGGTAATATCTTTTACCTGTCCGTCTTTAAAAAGAATATAAATATGTTCATTTTCGAAATCATACGTGCTGCTGCTGGCCTCGCCGGTAAATACGAGCCAGCCGGCATCTTCTTTAGAGATGCCCATTTTTTCAGCGGTATCTGTTTGCTTTTTTTCCACCGTGGAAGTTTCAAATGGGTCCTTTGCATATTGAACTTTCAGGAGCTTGCGATCGATTATGCCGTTGCAAAGGGAAGACAATACTTTATCGGGATGTTTGCACCAGCTTTTGATGGCCATCAGTACATCTGTATCGTCCATACTGCAAAACTGGTTAAGCGTTATACTGTCTAAGGGGGAATTGATAAAACTGTTAAGCGGTTCTGCACAGGGTGCGCCCAGCATTTTTGCCCGCTTTACAATACGCTGCAGCATCTGCTCGGCACTCAATACGGTTTTATGCAGGTAAACCTGCCAGTACATGAGCCTCCGTGCCACCAGAAATTTTTCTATGGAATAAATTCCTTTTTCCTCCACCATCAGGTCGCCGTTGTGTACAGTAAGCATTTTTAAAATGCGGTCGTACCCGATCACTCCTTCATGAACGCCGGTAAAAAAGCTGTCACGGGTAAGGTAATCCATCCTGTCTACATCCAGTTGCCCGCTCACAAGCTGGTGAAGGAACTTTTTGGAGTAGTTGCCGGTAAAGATATCGTAGGCCATTTGCAGCTTTCCGCCAAACTTGCTGTTGAGTTCCTGAATGAGCAGTTTTGAAATTTCTTCGTGGTGCAGGTTTTCTGCCAATACCTGTTCCAGTGCATGCGAAAAAGGGCCGTGGCCGATATCATGCAGCAGGATAGCTATCTTTGCAGCCTGTTGTTCTTCTTTTGTAATTTCTATCCCCTTGCTGCTTAATTCCTGTAAGGCGCTGCGCATAAGGTGATAAGCACCCAGCGAATGGTGCAGGCGGCTATGCACCGCACCAGGATAAACCAGGTGTGCCATGGCCATCTGGTGAATACGGCGCAGGCGCTGGTAATAAGGGTGGGCAATGATGTCGCTTATCAGCGGATCGTCGATGGTGATGAAGCCATAAACAGGATCGTTGATAATTTTATGAAAGGCCATACCGGGTTTTGAATATTTGTTAAATGTAATACAAAGTGGGCAAAACTAAGGGCTAATTGGCTAATTTGCCACTGATTCAAAGAGATAATTACAGAACAACAGCTGGCCCCCAACGACCCTTAAACTTTGATCGTTAAACTTTGAACTTATTATTATGAGTATTGCAAAAATTCTTTGGGTGGATGATGAAATTGACAGCCTCACTTCGCAAATCATGTTTTTGGAAAATAAAGGGTATGAAGTGGCCACTAAAACAAACGGCTTCGATGCCGTGGAATACGTAAAAGAGAATTTTGTGGATGTGGTGCTGCTAGATGAAACCATGCCCGGCATTTCCGGACTGCAAACACTGCAGCAAATAAAAGAAAACAACAGCACCGTACCCGTAGTACTCATTACAAAAAATGAAGCAGAAAACCTGATGGATGAAGCTATTGGAAGCCAGATTAGCGATTACCTGATTAAACCCGTAAACCCAAACCAGGTTTGGCTGAGCCTTAAAAAACTCATTGATAATAAAAGGCTGGTAGCCGAAAAAACAACCCACGCCTACCAGCAGGAATTCCGCAACCTGTTTATGGCCCTCAATAACAATCCCGATTATAATGAGTGGATGGAACTGTATAAAAAACTGGTGTATTGGGAGCTTGAAATGAAAAAAAGCGATAGCCCCGAGATGCAGGAAGTATTTCAAACACAAAAGCAGGAAGCCAATATCGAGTTCTTTAAATACGTTTCAAAAAACTACGCAGGATGGGTGTCGCCCAAAAGTACCGACGGGCCCATTATGAGCAACAGTCTTTTAAAGTATAAAGTGATTCCCCACCTGGAAAAAGGTACACCCTTATTTTTTGTATTGATAGACAACCTGCGTTTCGACCAGTGGAAGGCCATACAACCTATTTTTGCCGAAAGCTTCCGCATACTCGAAGAAGATACTTTTTATGCTATTTTACCAACCGCTACACAGTATGCACGCAATGCCATCTTTGCCGGCCTCTTGCCTATTGATATAGAAAAACAATTTCCGGTACAATGGAAAAACGATGATGAAGAAGGGGGAAAAAACCTGCACGAAGAAGAATTTTTAAAAGCCCAGTTAAAACGGCTCGGCAAAGGCGATCTTAAATTTTCTTATACGAAGATCACCAATAATAATGACGGGCAAAAGCTGGTAGATAATATCCATAATCTTTTGCAAAACGATTTTAATGTGATCGTATACAACTTTGTAGATATGCTCAGCCATGCCCGTACAGAAATGGAAGTGCTCAAAGAGCTGGCGGGCGACGAAACAAGTTACCGGAGCATCACACAAAGCTGGTTTGAACACAGCCCGCTGCACCAGGCACTTAAAAAAATAGCCGACAAAAACATTAACCTCATTGTGGGTACCGACCATGGAAGCACCCGGGTAAAAACGCCCGCAAAAGTGATAGGCGATAAGCAAACAACAGCCAATCTCCGCTATAAACATGGCCGCAATCTTAATTATGAAGATCGTGATGTGCTGGCTTTTCGTGACCCCCGTGAAGCAGGTTTGCCTGTGCCCACCGTAAACTCTTCCTTTATTTTTGCAAAAGGCGACCTCTTCCTGTGCTACCCAAATAACTATAACCATTTTGTAAACTATTACCGCAATACCTTTCAGCATGGTGGCATCAGCCTCGAAGAAATGATCGTTCCGGTGGTGCGTATGAGCAGTAAATAAGTTTAAGAGGTTCTAAAAAGTTTCATGGTTCCGGAGGTTCATTGGGCATGATGCAGTAATTTCTTTTGCCCTTCAAAATTTTCTCCCCTACATTTGCCGCGGATTTGGTTCCAGCCCCGATGGCTATCGGGAGGGATTAAAAGGGAAGTCCGGTTGTAGATTCCGGCGCTATCCCCGTAGCTGTAAAGCCTGTATAACTCTTTAAAGTTTCAGCCACTGTGTACCACCCCGGTACACGGGAAGGTTTTAAAGAGCGGCGAGCCAGAAGACCTGCCAGTTTCCGCTTAACAACATTAAGCTTTCGGGTGAAAGGCTTGAAATGTAAACGCCCAGGCTTTTATATTTCTCTCACAATTTCCGGAAGCAGTCACGATCAAAATTTTTTCAGAACATGAAAAGGAAAATTTTTATTGCGGCTGCTGTAATTTTCAGCAGTGCCGCCGCAGCGCAAACCGACAGTACAACATTGCTCGATGATGTGGTAATCAGCGCCAGCAAGTACCCGCTTAAATCATCCCAAACCGCAAAATTACTTACCGTTATCACAAAGGAAGAGCTGGCAAAGGCCGGCGGAAAAGACCTGGCCCAGGTGTTAACGGAAATGGGCGGTCTTTTTGTTAACGGCGCCAACAGCAGTATGGGAAAAGATAAAGCCATCTACCTCCGCGGCGCATCGGTAGACCATACCCTGGTAACCGTTGACGGAATACCTGTGTACGACCCATCGGGTATTGGTGGAATTTTTGATATCAGGAATTTTAACCTGGAAAATATTGAGCGCATTGAGATCTTAAAAGGCAGCCAGAGTACTTTGTACGGAAGCGATGCCATAGCAGGTATTATCAATATCATTACCAAAAAAGCGGCACCCAAGTCGTTAAATGTAAACGGAACCCTTAGTGCGGGAAGTTTCAATACTTATAAAGCAAATGCAGGCATCAGCGGGAAAAAAGAAAAGACCGACTACCAGGTTTCTTACGGCTATACCAGTACCGGGGGTATTAACGAAGCCGTATCGCAAAATCCTGTTTATGATAAAGACAGATTTATACAACAGTCTTTGCAGGCAGGCTTTGGGTTACAGGCCGCAAAAAATATCCGCATGGCTCCCTACCTCCGTTATTCAAAAATTGAAGGCGATCTTGACCAGGGGGCTTTTACAGATGAACTGGATTATACCTATACACAAAAAAACATACAGGCGGGTGTACGCAATGAATTTATGTTTGGCAAAACAAAACTGAACCTGCTTTATAACTTTACTAAAACAGACCGGCTTTATATTGACGACTCCGTAAAAAGCCGCAATGGCTTTGATACTTACAGCAAGGGAAATTATTCGGGCAGGGAACATTTTTTTGATGTGTATGCTAATTTTCCGGTACACAAAGCGATAAGGCTGACCGCCGGTGCCGATCTCAGGGTCTCATCAACAAAACAACTTTATCTTTCCATTCCGGCCTGGGCCCCGCCGGTACCGCTTGATACAAACAGCAGCCAGCAGAGCATTTATGCTGCGCTTAACCTAACGAAGAATAATTATTACAATTTTGAGGCCGGTGGCCGTATCAATTTTCATTCCGCTTACGGGAACCATATTGTTTTTAATGTTAACCAGTCTTATTTGCTCAATGAGCGGGTCAAGATCTTTGCAAATCTTTCGAGTGGTTACCGCACGCCATCCCTTTACCAGCTTTATTCCGAATATGGAAACAAAGCCATAAAACCGGAGGCATCGTTAAATGCAGAAACCGGGCTTCAGTATTTTTCGGCCAGCAAAAAAATGAATGCAAGGCTTGCTTATTTTGGAAGACAACTAAAAGATGTATTGTTTTTTTATACAGACCCGGTCAGTTATAGATCTCAGTATATAAACCAGGACAGGCAAAACGACCGGGGGCTTGAGCTGGATGTAAATTATACAGGGTTTAAAAACAGCAGCATTAAATTTTTTTATAACTATGTACAGGGAAAGATCCGTACAAAAGATGCAGCAGGGAAAGATACCAGCTTTTCCAATCTTTTGCGCAGGCCAAAGCACAGTGCGGTTATAACAGTAAACACCCTGATCAAAAAACGCCTCAATCTGGGAACCAGCATTAATTTTACAGACAGCAGGAAGGACCGGTATTTTGACGCAGTGAATTTTCAATCTGTAGAAACAACACTTAAAGCTTATGTTTTGATTGGCCTGTATGCCGATTACGGATTTTTAAACAACCGGCTGATGGCATTTGCCGATCTGCGCAATTTAGCAGGGGCAAAATATACAGAAGTGGCTGGTTTTAATACGCCGGGCTTCCATGCAAATGCCGGTATCCGTTTTAATTTTTAAAATGGAAAAGAAGCAGAGAAAATATTGTGCCCGCTGCAGCGCTGCATTTGAATGCTGCGCCACAGCTATTTCCCGGTGCCAGTGCAGCAATATTAACCTCGATGTTGCTGCACTGGCTTATTTAAAGGATCATTTTGATGATTGCCTTTGTATTGATTGCCTGGGGCAGATCAGGGCCATGTTTGAGCCAAACAGCAAATCACATTGATTATCTTTGCAGCAAAACGGTTTTATGTTCGATTTTGGAAAATTAGCGCTTAAAGAAATTATCACCATCAGTTTCACGCTTTTTGCGGTGATTGATATGCTGGGTTCCATACCCGTGCTGGTAACCCTTAAGGCCAAAATGGGCGGGCAGGTACGGAGCCTGCAGGCAACGCTTGCTTCGGGGGCGCTCATGATCCTTTTCCTGTTTTTGGGCCAGGAATTCCTGAAACTGATCGGCCTCGATGTAAAATCCTTTGCCGTTGCCGGTAGTATCGTAATTTTTATATTGGGCCTCGAAATGGTGCTGGGCATGGAGTTTTTCAAGGGCGATAATAACCCCAGAAGCGGGAGCGTGGTGCCCATTGCGTTTCCATTGATTGCCGGTTCGGGTACGCTCACCACGATTATGTCTTTAAAGGCAAATTATGAAGATGTGAATATTCTTATTGGCATACTCATTAATCTTATTGTTATTTTTCTGGTGCTGCATTCGCTCAAATGGATTGAAAGGGCGCTGGGCCCGGGCGGATTGATTGTGATAAGAAAATTTTTTGGCGTAATTTTGCTGGCTATTGCCGTAAAAATATTCGGGACCAATGTGGTAAAGTTTGCAAAATAAGTTAACGGTTAACGGTTGATGGTTGAAAGTTGATAGTTTGGCCTCGTAGTACAATGGATAGTATATGAGTTTCCGAAGCTCCGGATCCAGGTTCGATTCCTGGCGAGGCCACAGGCAAAAGCGAATTACAAAATGTGATTCGCTTTTATTTTATGTACGATCTGTTTGAAATTATTTTAGCTGCTTTTTGCTGTAAGCTTTTGTATATTTATTTCCGAGCAACGTCTCCTGAAAGGGACGTTGCGTCAGATAACAAATTTAATTTCTGGTTAAAGTACGCAACGTCCACTGCGTGAGACGTTGCTCGGAAAAGAAATTATACAGGTGGCTTCCCTGGTCGGTCCTTACACAGTGTAGGCAAGGCGGGGGCGTCACAAGGTTGAAGTGTGTTTCTGCTTTGGCGAAATTAATCGCCCGCTTATTTTCTTTTCCCAAATAGTTTCTGCTATCATTATTTTTCTATCAGCATCCGGTTAAATACTACAACAAAACCGAAATCCGGCTCCTGCCAAATTGATCATAATGTATAAGTATTACACGACCTTTACTTTCGCTTATTTACCAGGAACGATAAATATCCTGCTTCCTGTTGCAGGAATAGTTCGTTTGAAGAATACGTCATGCCAAATGCATTCTCACCTTTAAATGTCATTCCGCCGGTGCCGGAGTTCCTGTGAGTTCGCCGTTGTTGCGTATGCGATGCAACCTACCAGTGCTTTCGCAAGTATGCTGTTCGGATATCCGGCAGGCAGTTTTGATAAAAGCTTAGCGGGAAATAATTTCTCAATAAAAATTTAATATTAGGGCAGGTCATTTTAAAAAGGCCTGCTTTTTTATTTTCAGAAGCTAAACCCGCAGCAATTTTCTTTTTTTCCGCCGCTGCCAGTGTTCCTTTGGCATGCCGGTGCCGGTGTTATCACCGGCCGCCGAAGGGCAGCCATGATAAACCTCAACCAGGAAATAACCCAAACTCATCTTTGCCATCATAGTAAAACCTGGCAGAGGAGTATCTGTATTTTTCCGGGTATTTACATAGCTCGGCTTTAACCGGGTTGTTATGGATGTACTCAATTTTTTGCTGGTAAACTGCAGGTGTAAAGAGTTCAATGCTGAGCGGCTTTCTTTTCCATATCTGAAATTTCCGGTCTTCCTTATTTACGAGGCATTGTTGATAGAGTATTGGGTCATTAACTTCAAGATGAAATTTTATTTGCTGTGCAGTATATTTCATGAACAATAATTGTATTTTCTCCTTTGTATAGCCTGGCATTGGCTGCCAGATAAGGTGGATATGATTGTTCATCAATACAAAAGCATGTAGCCTCACTATTTTATTAAGAGTGAGATAACGGAGACTGTCTATGATAATATTCTTTCTTTCATTATTTTCAAGAATAGGCAACCAGTTGAGGTTGCTGGCAGTGAAAAAATATGGCCATTCAGTAGGGTATGTTGTGGACATGATGAAAATTTGTACTAATTTAGGTAAAAGTTGGAAATGCTTCTAGTGCTGCTGCCGCCGGAGATAACTCCGGCAGCGGCTGTGTCGGCTGAAGGATGGGTTTGTGCATGAAGTGGAAGACCAACATCGGCTGAAAATGTGATTCGCTTTTATTTTAAGTACGATCTGTTTGAAATTACTTACGAGCAACGTCTCCTGAAAGGGACGTTGCGTCAGATAACAAATTTAATTTCTGGTTAAAGTACGCAACGTCCACTGCGTGAGACGTTGCTCGGAAAAGGAATGTGGGTGCCTGCGCTGCCGAAACTGACCGCCCGCTTATTTTCTTTTCCCAAATAGTTTCTGCTATCATTATTTTTCTATCAGCATCCGGTTAAATACTACAACAAAACCGAAATCCGGCTCCTGCCAAATTGATCATAATGTATAAGTATTACACGACCTTTACTTTCGCTTATTTACCAGGAACGATAAATATCCTGTTTCCTGTTGCAGGAATAGTTCGTTTGAAGAATACGTCATGCCAAATGCATTCTCACCTTTAAATGTCATTATATGAAAAAGACAAAAATTCTCCTTGCAACTCTTCTATTCATTATTTGTCTGCAGCGGTTGTACGCACAAAACGATGTAATGATGCAGGCTTTTTACTGGAATGTGCCGGTAAATGAAGCTACAAAAAATGGGTTTTGGTACGATACCATTAAAGCAAAAATACCCGCTATGAAAACAGCCGGTATTCGGGCATTATGGATGCCGCCGCCCTCCAAAGGCAACTGGGGTATAGTTGATATGGGCTACGGGCTTTTTGACCATTACGACCTGGGTGCTTATAACCAGAAAGGATCCACGCAAACACGTTTTGGATCCAAGGCAGAATTGCAAAGCCTTATTACAACGGCACACTCCACTGCAGGTGGCGCACCCTACATGGATCTTTATGCTGACGTAATTTTAAACCATACTTACAGCAACAATACAGATGCGGAAGAAAGCGGCGATAACCCCGCTGTTAAAACATATGTATTCAACAAAGCGGTATCTGGTGGTATACAAAGGGTTCCTTTTCCTACAAACGAAATACGCTGGCTTATTCCCAATGCCGCAGCAGGCGATTATTATATACAGATCGGTGGCTATTTTTTAAATTATGCCGGTGTTGTAGGCGAAAGGGGCTATGATGTAAAATTTAAATTTACCGGCAATGCTGCCCCCACTCAAACCACCCAACTTTGGGAATCTGAACCTAATAATGGCGGCGGTCAGTTCAACGCAGCGCTTGACCAATACACTTACAGCGGCCATATGCAGAACAACACAGATATTGATGAATTTAAAATTACATTACCTGCTGCACGCACAATAGAAATCACCCTTACTGCAAAAAGAGAAGGTGTAAACAGTTCTAATCAATGGGAATGGCAGTGGGCGGCGCAAACAAACGGTTATTATCCATCTGCAGTTTGGTACAACGGCAGCAACCTTGCCAATACTACACTAAAAGCCTACACCGCCACCAGTATCGATTTTGTGAACCATACCGGTACGGGAGAAGCAAATTTTACCTGGACCTATAATAATTTTCATCCCGTAGATGCAAATGATTATTTAGGCGATGGCGGAAGTACCGATGGTGGTTTTGAAGACCAGATCGTAACCAATACCAGGTGGTTTGGAAACGACCTGAACACATTTGATGTTACGGTGCAAAACCGCCTGAAAGCCTGGGGCGTTTGGCTCACCAATACCATCGGGTTCGATGGTTACCGCCTTGATTTTGTACGTGGCATTCAAACGCAAATGGTTTCAGGATGGGTGAATAATCTTCCCAAAAAAACAGGAGGTGTTCAAAGGTTTATTGTTGGAGAGTATTTTACCGGGTACAAATACAGGCTTAAAAACTGGGTGAACGACCTGGCAGCACAGGGAACCGATGCAGACGTGTTTGACTTCCCCCTGAAAAATACGCTCACTTCTATGACCAATGGAAACGGTGCCAGTTTTAATATGGCATGGCTCAACAATTCCGGTATGGTAAGGGATAATGGTGGTAATGCACTGAGCGGAACCGCGGTGGTTACTTTTCTGGAAAACCACGATACCGGGAAGGAAAGTGATAAGTGGGTGACTAAAGACTGGAAAATGGGCTACGCTTATATTCTCTTTCATGAAGGAAGGCCCTGCCTTTTTTATCCGCAGTATTACGGCATAACACAGGTAGACAATCATAATAATGCCATTACCGTAACGCCGCCTGCCTCGCTAAAAGCAGACATTGATAAATTGATGTCATTGCGGAGCAAATACCTTGGAGGTTCCCTTATTGTGCTGACCCAGCAGGGTAACCCGGTAACAGAGCCCAATCCAAATGGTACTACCACTTTTGCAGGCGATACATGGAATGTATACGCCGCACGCAGGCAGGGCAATGGTACCAAGAGCGGCGCTATCTTGGTTGTAAATAATAATGATAACCTCACAAGAGGTATCTGGGTAGACAATGACGGTTCTCCAAACGGCACCGCCACTGCCGGTTATGCTGATTGGAAAAATAAAGTACTGGTAAATGCACTTAACCCGTCACAAACGGTAACCGTGGCTGCCGACGGCCGTGTACATCTTTATGCACCGCCACGTGGCTATGCAGCATGGGTGCTGCAAACAGAATATACCGCATTGAGGCAGGCCGTTCAACCGGTAAAAGCAGCAATTCCTGTAACAATAACTGAAACGATCGTATATCCAAATCCTTCTGCTTCCCAGGTAAATATTGAGTTCAGTGTTGACCAAAAACAAACAGTGAAGCTGGAAATTTTTGACATGCAGGGCAGAATGGTAAAACAATTACAGAATGGAACAATGGAAGGCGGCAGATACAAGAAAACTTTTACAGCAGTTAATTCCGGAACATACACTTACAGGCTCAGTTGTGGTGGGAGGGAAGAAACCGGGAATTTGATCATTTCAAAATAGGCTGACGGCATCAGCGTTGGTTTAATAAAAAAGGGCAATTGATCTTTCAATTGCCCTTTTTATAATATGACGTATTAATACTACAAATGATAACTGATAGCAAGGTCCTTTAATTCAAGTAAATTTTTCACTTTTAATTTTTCAAAGATCCTTGCCTTATGTGTGCCAATAGTGCTTACCTGCAAGTGGAGCATGTTGGCAATATTACTAAGCGTTTGCCCGCTGAGGAGCAGTGAAACGATTTCAAACTCACGTGATGATAATTTATTGAACAGGTTTTCATCGATATGACTTCCGGATGGACCCGATAAGACTTCGGCCAGGTCGTTGCTGATATATTTACCATTGTTGAGTACACGGTACACCGCATTTTTTAATTCATCGAGCGGGGCATCTTTACTGATAAATCCTTTGGCGCCAGCCTTTAAAAACCGCTTGGCATATATGTTTTCGGGGCTCATGGAAAAAACAAGCACTTTAAGATCGGGAAACTTTATTTTAAAATATTCCATTAATCCAAGTGCATCTGTATTGGGCATTTGTATGTCGAGTAAAACAAGATCGTACTGGCTATTTTTGAGCATTGCCAGGCTGCTTTCGCCATCAAATGCCTCATCTGTAACAGATGGTTTATAAATATCAGAAAGTAAGGCTTTGATGCCGGATCGAACTACCACGTGGTCATCTATAATGAGAAATTTTTTCATCAAACTGGTTTTTTTAGGAAGGGATGCAATGTTTTGGTAAGCAAATGTAATGAATGGAGACATTTCCTGCAAAGTGTTTTTACGTTTTACGAATTATAAAAATCAGGTAAATTGTGCAGGTATATTTACCAATGGATACAGAAAGAAAATTTGATGTTACTATAATTGAAAATAAAACAGGCAAAGCTGCGTATTTAAAAAAAATTGTCAGAAGCACAGGCTTGCCACTAAAAAAAATATTTATAGCTGCTTCCATGGCAGTATTCAGGCAAAAAGACATCAGGCCGGGGCGTCATCTTTGCATCCTATACCTTCCTCAGTTGGGAAGAGAGGAGCAGCTGGCTGTTCAAATTTTACTCAAAACAACCGGAATGCCCCCGCTCCTGATTTTACTTGAAAAAATTTCTGTTACCGCCTGCAAAAAAATGATGAATGCCGGTGTGGCGGATATACTCCCTGCAAAACAACTTGACGCATTATTACTCGAAAAGGCTATGCGGTATGCACTGGCTATGCGCCATGTTTCAGACGAACTTAAATGGAGCAACGAACGCTATTACCTCGTTGGGGAAGCTACAAAAGATATGGTTTGGGATTGGGACCTGCTGAATAATAAGGTATTCAGGAGTAAAGAGGCCTGGAAGAATATTACCGGGAGCGATTCAGATTATTCTTATCCCGACAGCTGGTGGAACCGGGTGCACCCGCAGGATAAAAAAAGAGTGGCGGCAATAGTCAACCAGGTATTAAAGAACCGGGACATCAAGAATTTTGAAATTAAATGCCGGATCATAAAAGATGACGGCAGCGTGGCCCACACCGTTGACAAGGGCTATGCCATCAGGAACGAAAAAGGAGAAGTGATACGACTGGCCGGGGTTACACAGGATATTTCGGCAAAACTTGAGTTGGAGAAAACCCTTGAATATGAAAGAAAGAAAAAACAGGATGAAATTACTGCAGCTGTTATTACAGCCCAGGAGCGGGAACGGGAGGCTATTGGAAAAGAACTGCACGATAACATCAACCAGGTACTCGCCACCACCAAACTCTATATTGAGTATGCCATGCAGAATGGGGATATGAGGGATGATTTTCTGGAAAATTCAAAGAAATTCATAGCCTCTGCTGTAGAAGAAATTCGAAGGCTTTCAAGGTCCCTGATGCCTCCTTCTTTGGGGCAGGTTGGTCTTGCAATGGCGCTTTCCGATCTTACAGATAGTATTGCTGTTTTGAAAAAATTTAAAATACATAACGATTTTAAATTGCTGGATGAAAAGAAACTGAACGAAGACCTGCGGTTGACCATATTCCGCATTGTACAGGAACAGCTTACGAATATTATAAAACATGCACATGCGAAAAACGTCAGAATTAAAATAAAAACCCTTAAAAAACGTTTGATACTGGAGGTGGAAGACGATGGCCGCGGCTTTAATAAGAAACAGGTAAATGCAGGCCTCGGATTCAAAAATATTTCCAGCAGGGCGCAGCTTCACAAAGGCCGCCTTCAATTGGTAACTGCTAAGAATAAAGGTTGCCGTATTAAGCTGGAATTTGACCTTTAATACCAGCGTTTATGCATAAAATCTTAATTGCCGACGATCACAGTATTAGCCGTGCCGGGCTTAAAATGCTTTTATACAGGGCAGCCCCCGGGCTCGTGTTTCATGAAGTGGAAACAGCAGCGGAAGCCCTGGAAGCAGCACTCAACAACCATTTTGACCTGCTGATAATGGACGTTAACATGCCTGGTGAAGGAACAGCAGAATGTGTGCAGAAGATCGTTAAAGAAAAACCTTCGCAGTATATCATGATGTACAGCATGAACACGGAACCTGTATATGAGAAAAAATTTCTCCTGGCCGGCGCAAGGAAATATATCCGTAAAAATGATAATGAGCAGGTTATTAAAGAAGCGGTGCTGGATGCCCTCCTCGAAGTGAAAACAAATGCTCCTGCAAAAAATACTAAGTCCCATTCAGAAAAAGTAAAAAGCATTTTTGATGAGCTTTCTCCTAAACAAAAGGAAATTACCCGGCTCATGATGGCAGGAAAAACTATAAAAGAGATCTGCAGTATCCTCAACCTGCACAGCTCCACCATCAGTACACAAAAAATGCGCATTTTTCAAAAATTCCAGATTCAAAGCCTGGTGGAACTTTACACAGTTTCCAAACTCGTTTCCTAGGAACTAAGTACGTGTAACCGGGGCCATCTGATCTGTTAAAAAGCTTAAACTTCCGAAACCTTATTAACTTTACTGCATGAGCAGTAAAGAACTGGTAAACCTGTCTTTTCCCTGGCCCGGCAGTATGCGGCAATTGTTTTTGCAGCATGTGGGCCAAACTTCCGGCGCTCCGCTTGCCTTAAATATTGTAAAAGCAGAAGGAACAAAGCTTTGGGATGCCGGCGGCAAAGAATATATTGACCTAATTGGCGGCATCAGTGTTTGCAATATCGGGCACCGGCATCCTGCAGTGGTGGAAGCAATAAAGAAACAGGCAGATGAATACCTGCACATCATGGTGTATGGGGAACTGGTGGAAAATCCACAGGTAAAATATGCCAGCCTGCTCGCAAAATATTTGCCCCCAAACCTGCACTCCGTTTTTTTTACTGCCAGCGGCAGCGAAGCCACGGAAGGCGCCATGAAACTTGCAAAACGTTACACAGGTCGTACACAGATCGCTTCTTTTAAAAATTCATACCATGGCAGCACGCAGGGGGCCCTTAGTGTAATGGGCAGCGAATACTGGCAGCAGGCATTCCGTCCGCTTCTGCCGGGAATAGTGCAGTTGCGCTATAATGATTTCGGTGATCTTGAACATATAACAACTGAAACAGCCTGCGTCATTGCTGAAACCATACAGGCAGAAGCGGGCGTGTGTGCCCCGCTGAACGGATGGCTCAAGGCATTGCGGGAACGATGTACACAAACAGGAGCCCTGCTGGTGCTCGATGAAATACAGTGCGGCTTTGGCCGGAACGGCAGCCTCTGGGCCTTTGAACAGTTTGATGTGGTACCCGATATACTTTTACTCGGTAAAGCGCTTGGGGGAGGTATGCCGCTGGGCGCCTTTATTTCTGATAAAAAAATAATGCAAAGCCTTACACATAACCCGGTGCTGGGCCATATCAATACATTTGGCGGACATCCTGTTTGCTGTGCGGCAGGCATGGCAGCTTTTGCTGCGTTGATCAATGAAGAAATGATCAAAACGGTATTTGAAAAGGAAAAGCGTTTCCGTTCAGGTCTTACTCACCCGGTAATAAAACGTATCAGCAGCCATGGTTTAATGATGGCAGTTTTCTTCGAGGATTTTAAAACAAATAAGGCCATTATTGATGCCTGTATTGCCAACGGGGTTTTTACTGATTGGTTTTTATTTGCCCCAGAGGCATTAAGGATCGTGCCGCCGCTGAATATTTCCGGGGAGGATATAGATAAGGCCTGCCGCATTATCAGCAGCACATTAACAAATCTTTCCTGAATTAAATAAAAAAAAATTTGCAAATATCAATTTTGTATATTTACTTTGTATTTCAAAGCACTTTTTATGACTGAGCAGCAACAATCCCTCAACGACCTGCATCATATTAAAACGATGATGGAACGCAGCAGCCGTTTCATCAGCCTCAGCGGGCTGAGTGGTATCAGTGCCGGAATATGTGCACTTATAGGAGCATGGGTGGCAGGTCCTTATGTTTTTGGCCGCAAAGATTATATTATTGACTCAGATGCTGCGCTTGCCCAGGCTATGTCGGGCAGTTATACCATTGTATTAAATACCTGGATTTTTTGGATTGCCGCAGGTACATTTGTTGCTGCGGTGATAAGCGCCTTTATATTTACGTGGCTTAAGAGCCGCAAAGAAGGTATTCCCCTCTGGGGCCATACCGCTAAAAGATTACTCGTTAACGTAAGCCTGCCCATCCTTATAGGCGGTATCTTCCTTTTTAAAATGATGCATTATGGAACCTTTGGTTTGGTTGCGCCGGGTTGCCTCATTTTTTACGGGCTGGGCCTTATCAATGCCAGCAAATATACACTTGGTGAAATACGTTACCTGGGTTACGTACAATTATTGCTGGGTATTATCAATATGTGGTTTGTGGGGTACGGACTTTATTTTTGGGCTATGGGATTTGGAGTAATGCATATTCTGTATGGGGCGTATATGTGGTGGAAATACGAAAAGAGCAATGTTAATAGTTAATAGTTATTTGTGGGCAACACTGTGTACGGGCAAACTATTAACTACTAACAAATAACTTTCTTCATGAACCCGATCAATAATTTAAATAAACTTTTCGACAGCAGGGTGCGCCTGGGCATCCTGAGCAGCCTTATCGTCAATGAAGAAGTGAGTTTCAATGATTTGAAAGAACTGCTTGAAATTACGGATGGGAACCTGGCCAGCCACCTGAAGGCGCTCGAAGAAAATAATATTATAAAAGTGGATAAAGGATTTATTGGACGAAAGACAAATACGGTGTACGCACTTACAAAAAGCGGGGAAAAGGCCTTTAAAGCGCATATTGAAGCGCTTGAAAAAATGATAAAGACCACTAAGTAAATTTTTTTATACAAACGCTTTGAAAAACAAAGTACTTTTTAAAAAATGAAAAAGATCATCAGCACAGCAGGGATCAGCGCAGGCCTGTGGGTACTTACAGCAGCAACATTTGCCTGTGGTATGATGATCGGGTCTGTGTATGCAGGCAATAGTACAGAAGCCATAGCTGTTTTACTGCTGAGTTTTCTTGCTTCACTTGCAGGGAGCCTGCCCGCGTTTATCTGCCTCTTGCTGCTGCTGCCTGTAATCCGGCTCAGCAGATCAAAACCCCGCATAAAATTATTCTTTCTGCTGCTGCTCATGCTGTTTACCTGTATGGGCTATGGATTAATTGCCGGCATTTTTAATCTGAGGGTGGTTCCATACGAATATGTAATTGTCAATGCATTTGTTTCGGATGTGGTAGTGGTTACCGCCCTGCTTTTTGTATGTTCTCTTTCGGCAGTGATACTCCGTTTCCAGGCACTGGTAAACTACTTTTCAAACGGACTGTCAGGAACCGGATCTTATACTTTCACACTTCATCAAATCTTTACAAATAAAAATTCAACTGTAATGGAACAACCAGACATGCAGGCATACCGCCCTGCGCCGCCACAGGCTTCACAGCCATCGAACCGCATCCTCATTAAAGGCCTCATTACGGGGGCGCTTATTTTGATGATGCTGGTGCCCACTATTTTTATAACCAATCTTGTAAAAGAACGGCAGCTCCGCCAGAAAGAAGTGGTGGCGGAGGTAAGCAGTAAATGGAGTAACGCACAAACCCTCTCTGGCCCGTTTTTAACCGTACCTTATACCGACACCTTTATCAACAGCGATGGAAAAACAGTTGCTGTTAAAAAACAACTCATCCTGCTGGCTGAAAAATCTGAATTAAGCGGCAGTATTATTCCGGAGGAACGGCCCCGTTCTATTTACAAAGTGCTGCTGTATAAAACAGCGCTTAAATTTTCCGGAAATTTTAAGCCACGCTGGCCGGCAGATATCAGTATGGCTGGCATTGATTTTGCCAATGCTAAAATTTGCTTTAGCCTCAGCGATTTTAAAGGAATTGAAGAGGAATTAAAGATCAATTTTAACGGACAGGAATTGATGCTTACTCCCGGCATGCCTGTTGCCGACCTGGGCAGCACCGGGGTTGCTGTTCCGGTAAATATAAATGCAGAAATGCTGGCAGGCAGTATTCCTTTTGCCATGCAATTAAAATTAAAGGGAAGTGAGCGCCTTCATTTTATTCCAATGGCTGCAGGGAGTAAGTATTCGCTCCGTTCGGTATGGCCAAGTCCCTCTTTCGATGGAAACAGCCTGCCGGCTGAAAGGAATATTTCCGATAGTGGTTTTTCCGCTTCCTGGAGTTTTAACCAGGCAAACCTGCCTTATGCCACGGTTGTGAGATCGGGCGATCTGAAGGCAGATGCAATGGCATTTGGGGTAAGCCTGGTTCAGCCTGCCGGCCAGTACGATAAAACAATACGGAGTGTTAAATATGCGATCCTGTTTATCGGGCTCACTTTTGCATTGTTCTTTATCATTGAACTGATGCAGAAAAAGCCGTTTCACCCGGTGCAATATGTGCTGGTGGGATTGGCGCTGGTTATCTTTTACACGCTCCTGTTAAGTATCAGTGAATATATTTTATTCGACCAGGCATACCTTATTGCAGCGGGGGCCACCATATTACTGATAACACTCTATGCCAAAAGCCATTTCCGGAACTGGAAAACGGCCGCTGTTTTTGCTGCTGTACTGAGTATGCTTTACGGTTTTATCTTCATCCTCATCCGTCTTGAAGATACAGCGCTGCTCGTGGGAAGCATCGGTTTGTTTGTGGTACTGGCATTGGTGATGTATGCAAGCCGGAAGATCAACTGGTATGGAAACAACCTTTATCAACCAGGTATTGCCATACCATAAAACCCGGGATCATGTACCACCTGATGATTAAGATCCGTTCGGCCATTCTTGTTTTTCTTACACACAATATGGCTTTGCCATTTTTGAAATTGGTACGGCGGCCCGAAGTTTTTCCCTACACGATGGAAGCTTTGGAGCAGTTTCCAGCAAACAGCCTTGGAAAAGACCTGTACGATTTTCTGAGCAAAAAGAACCTGGCCTTGCTGCCTTACTATGCCCGGCACGATATGAAACATATTTTGCTTGGCTATGATACCACCGACGACGGGGAAGTATGCCTTCAATGCTTCATGCTGGGCAATGGGCATATTTCTTTCCCCGTACTGGCAACTGTGTGTTACGGATTTTTTACCATGCCCGAACACTGGAAGCTTTTCAGAACTGCCTGTAAGAAGGGTAAACAGGCTCCCTCCCTGGAAAACTGGAAATGGTTTGAATTGCTGCAGGAACAAACGGTACTGCTTAAACAAAAAATAAAATCAAATGCAACGGCTGATTAGATCCTTTGGTTATGCATGGCAGGGTATAAGGCATTGCTTTACCCATGAACCTAACTTCAAAATACATGTGGGTTTTGCGGCTGCAACCACCGGCATGGGCATTTTGCTCCGGCTGGCAGCCACAGAATGGGCTGTAATACTGATCTGTATAGCCATCGTAATTGCGATGGAAATGGCCAATACAGCTCTGGAGCATTTGTGCAATATGGTTTACCCGGGCCAAAGTCCTGTTATTAAAAAGATAAAGGATATGGCAGCTGGCGCTGTTATGCTTTGTGCCCTGGTTGCGGCCATTTGCGGCCTGATCATCTTTATTCCAAAAATCATTCATTTATTCTAAAACATATTTTATGAAAACAATCGGGGGGTTCAACAGGCTGCTTTTACTTTTCATCGGCTTTGTTTTTTTACTGGTGCTGGTGCGTATATTCTTTTCGGGAAATATCCGGTATGTGTCAATGCTGTGGAATATTTTTTTAGGCTGGATACCTTATGCACTTGCCGGTTTTTTTTCCACGGTGAATAAAAAAGAAAACTGGAAAAAACTGGTTTTGTTTTTCACCTGGCTTTTGTTTTTCCCCAATGCACTTTATATGGTTACAGATCTTATTCATTTAAATGAAGACAGCAATGTGCCTGTTTGGTACGATGCGGTGCTGCTATTTGCTTCTTCTTTTATTGGTATTGTGATGGCATTCGTTTCGCTGCGCAAGGCCGAAAAATTCATGGGGCGGCTGTTCCCTGCTAAAAAAGTAGCCCTCATCATTCCGGCTATTTTATTCCTCTCATCTTATGGCGTATACCTTGGCCGTTTTGAGCGCTGGAACAGCTGGGATATAATAACCCATCCGGTTGCGCTTGCCATTTCAATAGGGTCATCAGTTTTTTCGCCGGTGGATAATTACAGGGTATGGGCCATCACACTGCTTTTCACAGGCGTTTATTCGCTGCTTTATTTTTCAATGAAGGTACTGCCTTATGCTTTCTCTGAAAACAAACATACCGGGCATTAACCCGGTATGTTCTTTTAAAAAATATGGTGACGATCAAAAATCGAGTCCCAGCGAAAGGTATATGGCCGGCTTACCCTTAAAGATGCCGCTCATTGGCCAGCCTGCATCAAACTTAACAAAATAACCAAGCAACATACTCCTTGCACCAAAACCATAACCGCCTGCAAAAGGACCAATACCGCCTGCTTTCTTTTTAACCACTGCATAGGCAGGATCCGGTTCGCCTGTGGCGGGGTCGATCACAGCAAAAGTTATTTCGGGCCGTTTAATGCCATTGTAGTTTCCGTTCCATGCGGTACCAAGGTCAATGAACTGGGTAAGCTGGAGGTTACGGAGAAATGAGTTGCTCGAAATTTTATTAAAGAAAGTGGTGAGTACCGGCAGGCGGAATTCACTGTTTAACACGAGTGCATTGTTTCCGTTGGCAACATTTTGAAGAAAGCCACGCATATTTACAGCCAGACTTTGAAATGCATACGACTGGTCGGCTGCAGGCTTGTTAAGTTCATTAAAGTAACGGTAAGTTCCGTCGCTTTTCACATTGTTTCCAAACATCATCCAGCCATCCACGCCACCGAGGTAATAAATGATCTTTTGCGTACCCCAGCTGAAATCTCCGGCTGCCCTTCCGGCCCAGATGAAATCGCGGTAAATGGGATAATAATACCTGGCATCGAAACCCACATTAAAACTGATGGGCCCTTCTACAAAAGCATTTTTATTGAGCTGCCTGTTAAGCTCCCCGTATACTTTATAGCGCAGGCCGTTCCATATATTCATCACCGGGTTCAGGCTGTTATCGTATACATATTCCAGTTTTGAAACAGAATAAAATTTTCTGTCATCGGGTACTATAAGGCTGAGCGGGTCTTCTGTTTTTACAACAAATTTTTCAGAACGGATCCCTGTGCTGAACCTGATACTGCGGTTGGCATCAAAGGGATAAGAAATATTTGCCTGGTAAAGGTTGGTAAAATTTTTAGAAAGGTATTGAAAAACCGCATTGCTGTCTATCTGTACAGCTGCAATATATCCCTGAACATTTCTGTAATAAGAAACACCCCAATCCACCCGCCTGCGCAGGTTTTGGAAATCCAGGTACCATTCATTGTCTTTAAGATTGGTGCCAATTCTGAAAGCGCCATTTACCCGGATATCTTCCATCAGGTCTGATGTGCCAAGTTTTATCATTCCATTTAATGCTGTTCCGCTATTGAGTCTTATAGGGCCGCTGCCGCCGGTATACACTTCATACCTGTTGACCAGTACTGCACTGTTAAAAGCGGCTGTGCCGTAATCTGCAGAAAATTTTAATGGTTTGTAGCGGAATAGCTTTGCCCGGCTCAAAACACCCGAGGTACCAGCTGCACCGTTTGTACCACTCACCACCGTTGTTACAGGCTGAGCCTGGTTACTGTCTGGCTTTTCATTGGCAAATTCGCTCTGAAAAAAATCATCCTGTTTTTTAGCGCTGTCTTTCACCGGGGCGCCTATTTCGACCGGGGCCAGAATTACCTGCGCCGGTTTAATGCTGGTGAGCTGGCTTTCCTTCATGAGCTTTTTCGCATACTCGGTTGGCCTTGCAGATATATTCCGTTTATAAAGCGTGTTCTCATCGATCTTTAATTTGTAGAGGATCTTTTCATCGCTCTGGCGTGTTACTTCACTTACCTGGTTATTATCTCCCGCCACCCTTGTTTCAGCCAGGCTGCTGGGATAGTTGGAAAGCGGGAAAGTATAGGCCGAATCTTCAGACATAGAAACAACAGCTACTGAATCAATATCGGTTTTTTTATATACCCTTAGTACACTGTCTACTTCGGCTGTGGAAGGATTGCGCAAAATTTCATCTCCTATTAAAACAAGGGTGTCGAGCCCTGCCTTTCTTGTGGTAAAAAATCCTGCATAACGGTTTGCAATACCATTCTCATCGCTAACAAAGGTAAAATGGCTGCTGTTATACGACATCGGGTAGCGTGCATTTCCGTATTTCAGGTTCGAAAGCTGTGATATTTGGTTCAATTCCGGTTTGTCGCCAAAATCTGTAACTAAAAAAACGTTATACCGGTTATTGCTTGGTAAAGAAGTATCGCTGCCACGTACAGTGGCATTTGGCCGGTTACTGCTGAAAATAATGCCCGTTTTATTTGGAAAAGCCACAAAACTGGGATCCACATCATCGTACACATCATTTGTTATCTGCTGCACTTTTTCATTCTGCAGGTTGAGCGAATAAATATCGGTATGCCCGTTTTTAACTGCCGAAAGCAGGAGTGTGCTGCTGTTGAGCATGTATTTTATATCCTGCACCTGGTCAAATTGTGCTGTAAGGTCTATTTTAGGGTTTTTGATACGGGTAACCAGGTCGTAAACAAATAATTTGAGCCGGCCTTCTTCTGTATAAAGTATGGAGATCCTGGTTCCTTTCGGGTCCCAGGCCATCAGTGGATAGTTTGGATTCATTTCATTTTCATAAGTGCGGGCCCCGTATTTTAAAAGCGTTTTATTTTCAAAATCATAATTAAGGATCACACGTACCTGGCCTTTTTTAAACTGGGTTACCACATAAGAATTGTCCCGCTTATTTGGGTTTACATTAAAACGGTAATAGTTCAGCCTTTTGCTGATATCGAAACCGTCTACATAATTTCCTTTTGGATAGGCGCGCCGGCGGGTGATATCCTGGTAATATTTTTCTTCGGCATATTCCATTAATTCTGCCAGAACCCCCTTAAAGGTTTTTTTGGTGATCTGGAGGCAGGCTTTGTTCAGGTTTTTGTAGGTGCGGGCCAGGTAAAGGAAATAAGTCACATTTTCTTTTTTATATTTCTCCTCAATATAATACCAGAAAGCATGCCCGGCCAGCAACGGCCTTTTAAAAGCCAGGGCAGAAAAGTTTTTATAATTACCGCTCAGTATTTCACTTTTAAAATCATCGTCCAGGTCGGTACTCCAGTTTTCGCCGATATAAGCCACATAGCCATCCGTGATCCAGGCGGGCAGATCGAGCAGGGTTTGGTTGCCGGCCACTTCACCCAGGTCGTCGCCAAAAAGAACATTTTTAGTGATGATATCGGCAATGCCCTGTCTCACTTGTTTTTTAAGCGCTGCATGGTTGGCGTCAAAGTAAAGGACCATTTTGTTGTTCACCAGCCTGGTTACGCCGCCGGTGGTCAGGATACTGCTTTCCAGGCCAATATTTGTTTGCTGCATTTCAGCAAAATGATTGTAGAGTATGATGTTTGCCCTGCGTTGAAGGCTGTATTCTGTGGCAGCTTCAATTTGCGGAAGTTCAGCCTCTGCCACCTGTGCTGTAAACTTGGCAAGTTCCTGCCCGCCTTCATAAAAGTAAACATTGAAATTATCGCTTTGATAAAACTGCCATTTGTATTTCTTGAATTGCACTCTGTTCTTTCCAAATGTTACCGCATTTACCTGAGCCAATGAAAGAAACGGCGCCATAAAAAATAAACAGGCTATTATGATTATTCTGCTGAACTTTGCCATACCTCTTTTATATTGAGTATTAAAATTACTTTATTAGCCTTAATCCTTAAAATCAATTTATAACAACCTCATGTTAAAAATAAAAAGCTTCACTTTTAGCCCGATCCAGGAAAATACCTATGTACTTTATAATGAAAAGAACGAATGTGTTATTATTGACCCGGGCTGCTATTTTGCCGAAGAACAGGAAATGCTGGCCACTTTTATTGATAAGATGGATTTAAAGCCCCAAATGCTGCTTAATACGCACTGCCACCTCGACCATGTTTTCGGCAATAAATTTGTAGCCGAAAAATACGGGCTTCTGTTGCATATTAGCCAGCTGGAAAAGCAGGTGCTCGATTTTGCCCCGGCCAGCGGGCTGATGTACAATATGCCGTTCGACAATTACCAGGGTGAAATAGTATTTCTTGATTCAAATAAAACCATTGCGCTGGGCAACGATGAACTGGAAATATTGGTCACTCCCGGGCACAGCCCCGGGCATATATCTTTTTACAGCAGGGAAAATGGGTTTGTAATAAGCGGGGATGCTTTGTTTTACCGGAGTATCGGGCGTACAGATCTGCCCGGTGGTGATTTTAACACCCTTGTTAAAAGCATCAGGGAGCAGTTGTTTACACTCCCGGCCGAAACAAAAGTGTACAGCGGGCATGGACCCGAAACTACCATTGGAGAAGAAATGGCAGAAAATCCTTTTATTGGTAACTAATTTTGTATAATTTTCACGCATGATGCTTAGAAAAGCCCTGCTATGCCAATTATTGTTGATTTCCGGAATTTGTTTTGCCCAAACAAAAATAATCGACCCGTTTAAATTTGTTGAAAATGCTGGCGCTGAAATAACAGGAAAACTGCTGCCCGGACTCTCAAAATTTGACCTGTTATCTGTTACAAAAGGCCAGGCGTTGGCACTTCAGATTGATACTTCAAAGAAGATGATTCTGAAAATACCTGCAGGCAAAAACAAGCAAACCTCTATCCAGCTTATTCAAAGGGAACTAAGGGCTCCGGGTTTTGAAGTGAATACTAGTGATGGCAGGCAACTAAATAATTACCGGTACGGGAAACATTATTCCGGAAAAATATTGGGCAATGATAGGTCCATAGCGGCCTTTTCAATGGGCAGCCGGGGACTGAGCGGTTTTTACGCTGATATCAATGGCAATAAACTTGTGGAACCGGTTCCGGGAAAAAGCGGGGTTTATGTTTTATATAACGATGCAGATTTAACAGAGAAAAGCCCTGTTGGTTGCGCTACCCTGGATACAGGTCTGCAGCACAGCTTTTCCCAGGCTGTTGCACAGGGTAAACTCACCAGTACCTGTAAAGTAGTTAAGATGTATATTGAATGTGATTATTCACTTTACCAGTCTTATAACGGAAATACCGATGAGCTTATAAATTTTGTATTTGGGCTTTTTAATGCAGCGTCCACCATTTTCAGCAATGATGGTATTAATATTCAATTATCTGAGCTGTTTATCTGGACCCGGCCCGATATATATACCAGTGCCCCGGATGCATCGGGTGCCGCTATTATTTTAAGTAACCGCCTTTCGAATGAATACCGTCGGGGGATGCTGCTGAATGCAGAAATTGGCCATCTTTTATCTGCAAGAAACCTCAATGGCGGGGCAGCCACACGTATTGGAATGGATGATGGATGCAACCAGGCAAATGGGAATTTTACAGCCGCTGCATCAGGCTTCCTTACCCCTTTTGCCCCTTTTCCTTCTTATTCAAGAACTGTATTCCTGTTTTCCCATGAAACGGGGCATATGATCGGGAGTCCGCATACGCAAAGTTGCGGATGGCCGGGCGGTGCCATTGATAATTGTGCACAGCCCGAAGGACCATGTGCGCCCGGGCCGGCTCCGGTAAACGGAGGCACCATTATGAGCTACTGTCAAAGTACCCAATACGGCGTAAATTTTTTCAATGGATTTGGCCCACTTCCCGCTGCATTGTTGAAATACGAAATAGAAAGAAGAAGCTGCCTTGCCAGTTGCGCAGATTCTGTTTGTGCAAATAACCTGGTAAACCTGCTTGAAACTTCAATGAACGATACCATGCTGAGACTTAAATGGCAGCATCAATATCCAAAATACAGGGTAGGGGTATCTTCTAATACCAGCCAACGCTGGGTGTATTATGAAACCACTGCCGACAGTTTTGTGATGCCTAAAACTGCCTGCGAACAAAGAATCCAGTTTTCTGTAACCCCTTTTTGCAGCCAACTTAATAAATACGGCACATCTTACCTTTCTGTTTTAGGTGATATGCAGGCTCCTGCAGCTAATTTTACCAATTTGGAAACTGCTATTAGTATTTGTGCGGACAGCTACTGGACACTGGGAGCAGTTCCTTACAATGGTGCGCAGTATAAATGGTACAGAAACGGGGCCCTGCTACAAAACGCTGTATCAGACACCATTCACGCTTATCCAACAGGCGGGTACAGCTTTGAAATTCAAAAAAATGGATGTACTTATTATTCTGATACCATCAGGGTTCAAAAACCAGTGCTTACGCATCTCATCTCAACCAGCCAAAACGGGTTAGATGTATTTTTTTCAACTGGTAATTATTGCCTTGCTGGGGCAGAATGGGATTTTGGAGATGGAGGAAGTATGCAGGGTTTTCAGGCACGGCACCAGTATAACCAGGAAGGCGTTTATAAAATAACACTCAAAGTATGGGATACAGACGGTGCATTGCCAGACATCGTGAAATACCTCCACGTAAAAGAATCTGTAATAGATAGCCTCAATGGCAGTTCAACTTTTGGATATAGTACAAACCTTGCATACCGCGACACCCTTTGCAGAAAATTGGCATGGTTTGGAGCCGATAGTCTTGAGAATCTTAATTTTCCTTTTGGAGGTCGTTTTCTGCGATATCCAGATCTCGTATCCGGTAATGAGCTGTTCCAGGTACCTAAATCAGGCACCATTGAAATGAAATTGTTTCCGGTTTCTGGCCTGGTAAAAAAACTGGGAACTCCTGCAGAAGCGAGGGATACCGGTTATGTGCTTAATGGATTTCCCCTTTTATACAGGGAATCAAACCTTTTTCATCTCATGTTTACAAAATGGGGCGGCCTTCAGTTAATGATTGACTCCAATGGTCTTGGGCATATTGAACCCGGCCGGGCCGGTCCTTTAATGCTCAATCAATGGAATCATATTGGGTTCAGCTATGGCGACAAAGGAATAAAACTTATGGTAAATGGCTCTTTGTACGATTCATCGGTACAGGTCATTGACACATCTTTGTTCAGGCTAAGATCAGTTTTAATTGGCACTTTTGTTTTAACCGTTTCCCCCAATTTTTATGTGCAAAGGTATTACAAGGGCTTTGCCGGCGGGATTGATATGATGCGTTTTTCGCTGAAACAAAATGATTTTACTTTTTCTGCATCCTTACCCTGGCAGGGCAAAGACAGCATTTTTTTACAAAAAAGGATCTGCGCCGGACAAACATTCTCGGGCCTGGATAAGTCGGGGGTTTATTATTTCAATAACCAGCTTCCAAATGGGTGCGACAGTGTTACCCGCCTTCAGTTGCAGGTAAATGATTCAATACAACCTGCAGTAGCAATCATTCATCCGCTTGATGCGGGAAAAGGCGCTATATCAATATCGGGTATTTCCGGTACAGTTCCTCCGCTGCAGTATGTGTGGAACACCGGGGACACTGTACCTGAAATTTTTAACCTTAGCCCGGGCAGTTACATGTTGTCTGTAAAAGACAGTATGGGATGCACGGCTTCCTTTACTTATCATCTTTACCAGCTCAATTCAAATAAGGATTTTGTGCTGCTTTATCCAAATCCAACAGATGGAACATCCGGAACCCGTGTAAAAACAGGAACAGTTTCAGCATCAAAAATTACCTGTACGCTGTTTGATGCAACGGGCAGAAAAATTTATTTACAGGAGCAAAATATACCGGCTGGCCTGAGCGATATTGAACTGCAGCATCCTGCATTGCCAAGTGGGATATACATGCTGGTTGTAAAAACCTCTAAAGGGTCCAGCACTCATCGCCTTGTTGTACTGTAGATTATTTTTTCTCCTGGCACAGTTCCACCAATATTCCATTCGTTCCCTTAGGATGAAGAAAGCAAACCAGCTTGTTGTCGGCGCCGTTTTTTGGTTGTTCATTCAGTAAAACAAAACCTTCCTTTTTAAGGCGTTCCATTTCTGCATAAATATCTTCCACTTCAAATGCAATATGGTGGATGCCTTCTCCTTTTTTTTCAATGAACCTGGCAATAACACCGTCTGGCGTGGAACTTTCCAGTAGTTCGATCTTTGCACCGCCCAGTTGAAAAAAAGCAGTATTTACGTGTTCGCTTTCCACTGTTTCCGTTTTATAACATTTATTGTTAAAAATCTTTTCAAACAGAGGGATCGAAATTGTAAAATCTTTAACGGCAATCCCTATATGTTCAGTTTTAAGCATATCTGTATTTTTTTAATTCATTTTGGTTTACGAAATCGGTAAAATGCTTGCCTGCTGCCGCCTTCGGCTCTTAAAATCGCTGCTTTTATAGTAATTTCGTGCTACAAATTTATTAAAACGTTCACGACGAATATGTTGAAATTACCTATTTATTTAGACAATAATGCCACTACACAAATGGATCCCCGTGTGTTTGAGGCCATGACGCCCTATTTTATGGATCATTTTGGCAATGCGGCCAGCCGTAATCATCCTTTTGGATGGCAGGCAGAAGAGGCAGTTGACTATGCCCGTGAACAAGTAGCCAAACTGATAGGTGCAGATCCGAAAGAGATCATCTTTACCTCAGGGGCAACTGAAGCAGATAACCTGGCTATTAAAGGTGTTTTTGAAATGTATGCCTCCAAAGGAAATCATATCATTACGGCCACCACAGAGCATAAGGCTGTACTTGATACCTGTAAGCATATAGAAAAATCCGGTGGAGAAGTAACTTATCTCCAGGTAAATGCTGAAGGTCTTATTGATTTAAAGGAACTGGAAGCAGCCATAAAGCCCACCACTATTTTGATCGCTATTATGTATGCCAATAATGAAATTGGCACCATTCAGCCTATCAGGGAAATAAGCGCTATTGCCCGAAAAAACGGTGTGTTGCTTTTTACCGATGCCACACAGGCGGTGGGTAAAATACCGGTGGATGTAAATATGGATGGAATTGACCTCATGGCCTTTACGTCGCATAAGATGTACGGGCCAAAAGGGATCGGTGCCTTATATGTTCGCCGTAAAAATCCCCGTGTAAAGGTTACCGCACAAATGGATGGTGGCGGGCACGAGCGGGGTATGCGCAGCGGCACGCTCAATGTTCCGGGTATAGTGGGTTTTGGCAAGGCATGCGAACTTTGTATGCAGGATATGGAGGAAGACAATAAACGCATCATCAAAATGCGCGACCGGCTGGAAACCGAATTACTTAAACTGGAAGAGGCTTATGTAAACGGCAGCCGGGAGCATCGCCTGCCACATGTAAGCAATATTTCTTTTAAGCACGTGGAAGGAGAGGGATTGCTCATGGGTTTCAATAAGAATATTGCGCTCAGTTCGGGCTCTGCCTGTACTTCTGCATCGCTCGAGCCAAGTTACGTGCTAAAAGCCCTGGGCCTCGGCGATGACCTTGCACATAGTTCATTGCGTTTTGGCCTCGGAAGGTTTACCACCGAGGAGCAGATCGACTATACGGTAAAAGCCATCAGCGAAACTGTATTGAAACTGCGTGAAATGAGTCCGCTCTGGGAAATGTATAAGGACGGAATTGATCTGAACACGATCGAATGGGCAGCGCACTAAAATGAATCAATTTGCAAATGTGCCAATTTGCAAACCTGTAGATAGCAACAATTTTTTGATATGTTCAATTGGCACATTGGCATATTGCTAAATTTGCAAATTTTTAATTATGGCATATTCAGAAAAAGTTATAGACCATTATCAAAACCCCAAAAATGTGGGTACACTTGATAAAGCAAACAAGAACGTGGGAACCGGCCTTGTGGGTGCACCCGAATGCGGCGATGTAATGCGTCTGCAGATACAGGTAGACGATGCCACCGGCCTTATCACCGATGCAAAATTCAAAACCTTTGGCTGTGGTTCTGCTATTGCTTCTTCTTCATTGGCTACAGAATGGCTAAAGGGTAAAACCGTGGATGAAGCATTAAAAGTGGACAATATGGATTTTGTGGAAGAACTTTCCCTGCCACCCGTAAAAATTCACTGCTCTGTTTTGGCCGAAGATGCCATAAAGGCTGCCATCAACGACTACCGCGTAAAAAATGGGATGGAACCTATCAAATTTGAAGAGAGTGTGGTGCATTAATTGAAAACGGAGAACTGAAAATGGAAAATGTACAAACCGCTGACCCAGCCGCACAAAAATTTGGCGATAATACCATACTCATCAGTGATAAGGCAAAAGCAAAAGTGAGCCAGCTGATGCAGGACGCAGACATTGCAGATGACCCTGCTTATTTCCTGCGTGTAGGCGTGGTGGGTGGTGGCTGCAGCGGACTTAGCTATAAACTTGATTTTGATAACGAAGTAAAACCAATGGACCAGGTATTTGAAGATAAGGGTGTGAAAATAGTTACTGACCTTAAAAGTTTCTTATACCTCGTAAACACGGAGCTTGAGTTCAGCGATGGACTGAATGGAAAGGGTTTTTACTTCAACAACCCCAATGCCAGCCGGAGTTGCGGATGCGGGGAAAGTTTTGCAGTATAACATTTTAACTTCCGGATATATATTTTTTTTATTCGCAAACGACATTTTATGAAAGAGGCTGCATCAGTAACGGTGCAGCCTCTTTGTTTGAACGATTTTACAATCCTGTTTTTCCATCCCGTAATACCTTCTTTTTTCCTTTATTCTTTTTTTCCCATTCAAGCATTTCTGCTGTTTTGGGGGTTTCTTTCTTTTTTGCGGCAGCTGCAGCCACCGGTGCGGTCTCCTTGGGTTTGGGTACCACTAACAGGTTACGGTCATACTCTTCCTTTTTAATTAAACGGCCGGTGCCTGGTTCATAATACTTCCATTCTCCGTGTTTAACGCTGTATGGTTCGGCTTTTACAATTTTGTAGTCAATGATCTCGCCGCTGCCGGTTCCGTAAATGGCAATGGTGTCATAAGGCGAATCGGGGTTGTATCCTCTCCAGTTCTCTTCTCTTTCCAGGTCGCCCAGGTAAGTAAAATACTGCTGAAGGCCGTCTTTGCCGCCATGTAAAAAATTTTCTACTGAAATAAGGTCCCCTGTAAGGTTATAGCGCCGCCATAAGCCTTCTTTCTGCCCTTTGTTGTAGAGCCCTTCTTCTTCATAACCAGGCTCTCCCCGTATTTCATCCACACGTACCACCCATTTGCCCTGCTTGAGCCCGTCCTGGGTAGTGGCGTTAAGTGTATCGCCTTTGGCGCTTAATTTAAAGCTTTTATATTTTTGAGCTGTTGTTGCCGAAGTAAAAATTAAAATGGCCGTGGCAGTCAAAAACAAAAGGCGTAAATTTAAATATTGCATTTCTATAAGATTTCTTACTAATAATAAACTCTAAATGTTTCAAAAAATTGCACTCAAAATTACTTTAATACTGGCAGTGATAAATGTTAATTCTGCCATTGCCCAGTTAAAACCTTCCACGGCAGCAGAACGGCTTATAAGTTTACAAAAAAGGAAAGTGCTCGATGAAGACACTACATTAAGATCTGTAAAATACCGCAATATCGGGCCGAGCAATATGAGTGGCCGGGTGGTGGATATTGATGTAAACCCTTACAATCCAATCGAATTTTATGTGGCCTATGCTACAGGCGGCCTTTGGTACACAAAAAACAACGGGCAGAGCCTGAAGCCTGTCTTTGATAAGGAGAACAGTATGGGTATTGGCGATATTGCCGTTAACTGGAAGAAAAATATCATTTGGGTGGGTACAGGCGAAGCCAATAGCAGCCGGTCTTCTTACAGTGGCGATGGTGTGTACATCAGCAAAAACAGTGGTAAAACATGGGAGCATGCAGGCTTGCCCCAAAGCCAGCATATTGGTAAAATACAACTTCACCCAACCGATGAGCATACCGCCTGGGTAGCCGTTATTGGTAACCTCTACAGCCCCAATAAAGAACGGGGTGTTTATAAAACAAACGATGCCGGCAAAACCTGGAACCATATATTAGTTATTGATGAAAATACCGGCGTAATAGATATGGATATGAATCCCCTCAATCCAAACGAACTTTATGCTGCAGCCTGGTACCGCACCCGTCGTGCATGGAATTTTGAAGAAGCCGGTAAAACCTCTGCTATCTACAAAAGCAGCGATGGCGGCACTACCTGGAAAATGGCTTCCGGAAATGGAACAGGGTTCCCCGCAGGCGACAGTATTGGCCGGATCGGCCTGGCTGTTTGTGCAAAAAATCCCTCTGTAATATATGCCGTGCTCGACAACCAGGGCCGCCGGCCCGATACCGCTCAAAAAAAGCCGGATACTACCTATGTGCTCAAAGATTTTAAAAACATCAGTAAAGAACAATTCCTGAAGCTGGATACCAATAAGCTCGATACTTTCTTAACAGCGAATGATGTACCCGCAAAATATACTGCCAGGCGCTTGTTAAGAATGGTGGAGAAGGATTCTATAAAACCCGGCCTGCTCTACGACTACCTGTTTGATGCCAATGCAGCGCTGTTTCTTACGCCCATTATAGGCTGCGAAGTATACCGCAGCGATGATGCGGGCAGCAACTGGAGAAAAGTAAATACAAAGGCGATAGAATCCTTTAACACTTACGGGTATTATTTTGGAAAAATATCCGTGGCGCCCGACGATGAAAATAAAGTGGTCATCAACGGCTATGACCTTCAGCTAAGCACCGATGGGGGAATAACATTTAACCGTACCGATAAGGTTTCCACCCATCCCGACTGGCATGGTTGCTGGATAAACCCGGAAAATAATAATCACTGGGTGGCCGGAAACGACGGCGGCTGTAATGTAACGTATGATAATGGGGAGCATTGGTTTAAAGCCAATACGCCTTCGGTGGGTCAATTTTATGCCATTACAACCGATGATGCAAAACCCTACCATGTTTATGGCGGCCTGCAGGATAATGGTGTTTGGTATGCGCCAAGTACCAGCAGCGAAAGTGACCAGTGGAATTATGAAGATCCCTATCCCTGGAAAAATTTAGGAGGCGGCGATGGTATGCAGGTGCAGGTAGATACCAGGGATAATAAAACTGTTTACAGCGGCCTGCAGTTTGGATATTATTACCGCAGGATTTTGGAGGTACGCGGAAGGTCATTTTCCATCCGTCCGCAACCAGACCTGGGAGAAGAGAAATTCCGGTTCAACTGGCAAACACCCATTGCACTGAGCAGGCATAACCAGGATGTATTTTATTATGGCAGTAATTATTTTCACCGCAGTTTGAATAAAGGGGAGAACCTGCAAAAACTGGGCACCGATTTAACAAAAGGAAAAAGGGAAGGGGATGTACCCTACGGCACCCTCACCTCTATCAGCGAATCTCCATTAAAATTCGGGCTCCTCTATGCCGGAACGGATGACGGTAATGTGCATATAAGCAGGGATGGCGGATATACCTGGGTGCTTATCAGCAAAAAACTTCCGCAACATTTATGGGTATCCAGGGTAAGGGCTTCCCAGCACAAAGAAGGCCGTGTATATGTTACCCTCAATGGCTATCGCTTTGATCATTTTCCCCCTTATGTTTTTGTGAGTGAGGATCATGGACAATCCTGGCAGCAACTCGGCAGTAATTTACCACATGAACCGGTTAATGTGGTAACGGAAGATAATGTATATGATAACATTATTTACATAGGTACAGATAAAGGAGTTTACACTTCATTCAACAACGGTTATAGTTTTATGAATATGAGCCACCAGTTACCGAATGTGCCGGTACACGACCTGGTTATTCAGAAAAGGGAAAATGAACTGCTGGTGGGTACACATGGGAGGAGTATTTATATTGCTAAGCTAAATGAAGTACATAAAATATCCGCTAAGTTAAAAAAATAACCATTTCATGAAAGACTATAAGAAGTACTACGTTATTCCGGCTCACCCCGAAGAAGTTTATGCTGCCTTAACAAACCCTGCCACACTGCAGCTTTGGACAGGATCCATGGCTGTAATGAGCACCGAACCAGGCTCGGAGTTTTCTTTATGGGAGGGAAATATATGCGGCACCAATATTTCATTTGAAACAGGAAAAAAAATAGTGCAGCATTGGGATTTTGGAATACAGGAAGAACCATCGGTGGTAACCATCCTGCTGCACGAACATAAACAGGGCACATCGGCAGAGCTACGCCATACCAATATCCCCGATGAAGCATATGAAGAAATAGTTGAAGGATGGAACGAAATATACTTTGGGGCGTTAATTGATTTTTACAGCTGAACAAAGCGTTGTTACCCGCTCATTCAATAAACTTAAAGCTATCACTGATTATTTGAAACGAAACAGGCAGTGTCTCCTACTTGATATCCAGTTTTAAAAGGCTCTGATTGCCCAAAAAGGCCTCCAGTTCATCGCCTACCACGCATTCGCCCACACCAGCAGGTGTGCCGGTAAAAATGAGATCACCAATATTAAGGGAAAAATAGTTTGAGATATGGGCCACAATGCTGTCGAATTTGAAAAGCATATCGGCACTGTTGCCACGCTGAACCTCCTCGTTATTCACCAGCAATTTGAAAGTGAAGTTTGCCCTTTTTTGATCGGGGGTAAGGTCAAGGAATTTACCTACAGCGGCAGAATTGTCAAAAGCCTTTGCTTTTTCCCAGGGAAGCCCTTTTTCCTGTGCTTCTTTTTGAACGTCGCGGGCTGTAAAATCTATGCCTACCGAAATGCCATTATAGTAATTGCCGGCATTGCGCTCCTGGATGTATTTTCCGTTTTTGCATACCCGGAGTACCAGTTCGCATTCATAATGAAGCTCATTGGTAAATTCGGGATAATAAAAAGGCGTATGAGGCTGCAATAAAGCACTTTTTGGCTTCATAAAAATTACGGGCTCTTCAGGTATTTCTTTGCCAAGTTCCTTTGCATGCTCTGCATAGTTCCGGCCAATGCAAATTATCTTCATTTACAGGTTGTTTTAATGGTTCGGGTCTGGGGCTACGAAAATAACAAAAAACACATTAAAACGTGCAGAATTTGGATTTTTAGGGCAATTTGACCATAAGATTATTATATACCGACATCGTGCGCTCCAGTCCAATACTGGCAAAGCTTTCGATGATTTCCACGCATTTTTCAATTTTGAGCTGCACTAAGGGTATTTCCTCCTTTTTCCACTTGCCCAGCACAAAGTCGGCCTGGAGGCCTTTAGGGAAGCCGTTTCCTATTCCAAAGCGCAGTTTGGGGTATTCGGTGGTTTCCAGGCTGGCTTCAATATCCCGGAGGCCATTATGCCCGGCCGAGCTTCCAGAGCCCCTTAGCCGCAGCTTCTCCAGGGGAAGCGACAGGTCATCTACGATAGTAAGTGTATGGCTGAGCGGAATCTTCTCTTTGTCCATCCAGTATTTAAATGCCCGGCCGCTAAGATTCATAAAAGTGGTGGGGCAAATGACAACAAATTGCTTCCCCTTCCATTTCACATCGGCCACATAGGCTAGGCGGTCTACCCGAAAGCTGCTTCCGTGTTTTCGTACAAAAGCATGGGCTATATCAAAACCAATATTGTGGCGTGTGTCGGCATATTCATTACCGGCATTACCAAGACCTGCAATTAAGAATTTTGACATGAATATAAGTAGGGGTTAAATGCGGTTTTGATTAATACCTTCTTTCGGAAAAAACCGGTTTCCATATCCGGTTTTTTTGAAACGGGGAAGCGTTAAATCATTTCATTAAGATGCTGTTGCAGGTCTGCGTCGGTTTTTATAAGAACATCCCTTGTTTTGCTGCCCTGGTTGGGCCCCACAATCCCTGCTGCTTCCAGTTGATCCATCAGCCTTCCTGCACGGTTGTAGCCAAGTTTCATACGCCTTTGCAATAATGAGGTACTTCCGCTCTGGCTGCTTACGATCAGCCTGGCAGCGTCTTCAAACAGGGCATCTTTATCATTGATGTCAAAATCTCTGCCTTCTAATTCTTTTTCATCCACATATTCCGGCAGTAAAAATGCCTGCGGATATCCTCTTTGATCGCCAATGAATTCGGCCACCCTGTCTACTTCCGGCGTGTCTACAAATGCACATTGCAGGCGCACCAGTTCGCCGTTATAACTGATCAGCATGTCGCCTTTACCGATCAGCTGTTCGGCACCGCCAATATCGAGGATCGTACGGCTGTCTATCTTGCTGCTTACCTTGAAGGCGATGCGTGCAGGAAAGTTAGCCTTAATGGTACCTGTAATAATATTAACCGAAGGCCGCTGTGTGGCAATGATCAGGTGTATACCAATGGCCCTTGCCAACTGTGCCAGGCGTGCAATGGGCATTTCAATTTCCTTACCGGCGGTCATGATCAGGTCGGCAAATTCATCCACCACGAGTACAATGAAGGGAAGGTACTGATGACCTTTTTCGGGATTGAGTTTGCGTGCGGCAAATTTTTCGTTGTATTCTTTAATATTGCGGCAGCCGGCTTCTTTTAAAAGATCGTAGCGGTTGTCCATTTCAATGCAAAGCGCATTGAGTGTATGCACCACTTTTTTTGTATCGGTAATGATGGCGTCTTCTTCGCCGGGGAGTTTGGCCAAAAAATGTTTCTCAATTGTTTTGTATATACTTAATTCCACTTTTTTGGGATCTACCAATACAAATTTGAGCTGTGACGGATGTTTTTTATACAACAAAGAAACAAGGATGGCATTTACACCCACAGATTTTCCCTGGCCGGTGGCGCCGGCCATGAGGAGGTGGGGCATGCTGGCAAGATCTACAATAAAATTTTCATTGTCTATCTTTTTGCCAATGGCAATGGGAAGTGAAAATTTATTTTGCAGGAATTTTTCTGACGACAAAAGCGTTTTCATGCTCACAATGGTCTTTCGGGTATTGGGTACTTCAATACCTATAGTGCCTTTTCCGGGAATGGGTGCTATGATGCGGATGCCCAATGCGGCAAGGCTCAGGGCGATATCGTCCTCCAGGTTTTTAATACGGCTGATGCGCACACCGGCGGCAGGAATAATTTCGTAGAGCGTAACAGTGGGCCCGATGGTTGCCGAAATTTTCTGGATCTCTATATCATAATTTTTCAGCGTGTTGATGATCTGGTTCTTATTGTTTTCCAGTTCCTGCGGGTCCTGCACTATTTTTTCGCTGCCATGGTTATCAAGCAGCTCGAGCGAAGGATATTTGTAATCCCTCAGATCAAGAATAGGGTCGTAGGGTTTTATTTCTTTAGCCTTTATATCGGCGGCTAATTCTTCGGGGGTTTGATCAGCCGTTTTTATTTCCAGCTCCAGTTCACTTTCGGGAACGATACGGGTTTCTTTTTGAACCGGTTTTTCCGGCACGGGTTGTACGGGCAGTTCAAGCTCAACTGTTGGTTCGGGTTCTTTAGCAGCCACTATTTTTTGCGCTGGTTCTTCCTTTTCCACAATTTCGAGTTCATGATTGAAAACCGGCGATTGATCCGGAATCGTAACTATGCCATCTTTAGCTTTTAGCATATTTCCCTTTACAGTTGCGGGCTTAAGTGTTTCTTCTTCTTTTTCTGTTTCTTCAAAATCATCTTCTGCTGTTTCTGCATGCTCTGTTGAAGCTGTTACCGTTTTTTTATTACTGAAATCAAAAGAGGGGTTAAATCGCCAGATAACATATGCAAGAAAGCCAACGGCTATTACGGCCATTGTACCAACCTGCCCGATACTGTTATAGAGATAGTTGCGGCACATATCGCCCACGGCGCCGCCCCAGGCAAAAGCGCTCTTGCCTGCCAGTACGGAAGCGGTAACACTCAGGAGTGGCAAACCAAGGATAATGTATTTTACATTTCGCCAGATGGAAAACAATTTTTTTCCAAAAAACAGGTTTACGCCCACTACAAAAAAGAAACTGCAGAGCAGGTATGAGGCTATTCCAAATCCCTTGTAAATAAAGAAATGCGAAATAAATGCACCAAAAGTGCCCATCAGGTTATTCACCCTGCTGTCGCTCCCAAGCAGGAGTTTATACCCTTCTTTAAAAACCTTGTCCTGGTCTTCATCCCAGGTGAAAATATAGGATGTGAACGCAATAAAAAAGAGGATGGCAAGCAGGATAAAAATGCTGCCCGCAATTTTATGTGTGCGCTCATCCTTCAGCAGCTGTTTTACCTGAACCGTTTCCTCCTTATCCTGCCGGAGCGATTCAGCTGCTTGGGTGTTTTTTTTAATAGACTTTACTTTATTGGCCATGTAGGGGGCAAAGATAAATAAATCCGCTGCTGATAAAGAGCAGTTATAAGTATTTTAAAAACTATTTATAGGTTTTTGAAGCTGGCATGGTCTTTTACCCGTTGCTGTATGCGGAGTTTAATTCAACTGCGGGTCGGTTGGAAAGTGTACCATCATTTCATATTTGCCCCCGAGGTGCTGCAAGCTTGCTTTCCATATATCTGCATGCGGCGTATCAAAAACGATCCTTTCAGTGGCATGTACGGTGAGCCAGGACTTTTCTTCCATTTCTGCGTCCAGTTGGCCGGCGCTCCATCCGCTGTACCCAAGAAAGAATTTTATACGTTGCTGATCAATACTGCCGTCTTTTATCAATTCTTTTAGTTTTTCAAAATCACCGCCCCAGTAGATGCCATTGCCCACTTTTTCGCAATCATCGAACAGTTCCGGGTATTGATGGATATAATGCAGGGTGTCTGTTTGTACCGGGCCGCCCACATAAACAGGCAGCTCAATTCCTTCCAATCCCGGCACGAGTTCATTGAGCGGCTGCTGAAAAAGCTTATTGAGCGTAAAGCCAAATGTACCTTCTTCGGCACTATGCCGGCAAATAAGTACAACGGTGCGCATAAAGCTGGGGTCTTTAAGAAATGGTTCGGCTATAAGAAGGCTTCCTGTTTGCGGTGCTATCATAGTTCTAAAATAAGGATTTTACCATAAATAATGTTCTATCCGTTTTGAAACATTAATATAAAACTTATGCACAGGAAGCCGCTGCTGCGTTAATATTAACTGAAAATAAAGCAGGAACTTCACCAATAGGTATTAGTATATTACATTTGCAGGGCAGCAGATTACTGGCTATATGCAAATATGAAAAGAATTTTTCCCATCATTACCTTCCTTATTACGCTTAGTTTGCTGGGATTGATATTTTTTCAATACCTCTGGCTGAGAAGTGCCCGGGAAATTAAGGAGCAGCAACTGGAGGAAAATATTATTAAAGCCACGGGCGAAGCTGCCAGCAGGATGGTGGACGAAAACGTGCCCATTCCATTAAGGAAAAAACCATTTTCATTTGGGCAGGAAAAATTTCTGATGGACTTTAACCGTCAAACCACTATTCAGCGCTTTACAAAGGAGGAAATGAGGGATATCATTCGGGCTGCCTTTGATAAAAATATGCTGAAAGAAGTGCCTTTTGAGTTTGCTGTAACAGAAATAGCCATAACAGGCAACCAGGTGGAATCAGAGAATTTCTTTAAATATTATGCCGATACTTCAAAAAACAAAGTGTATCATATCCCGGTTCAGGCCCAGAGCGGGAGCTCCAGGGAAAGCCTGATTCCGGAAGAAATGCTGGTTATTATTGTACCACACCAGCGTTCTATTATCATCAGGGAGCTTAAAATGTTTATCATAGGGGCTTTACTTTTTACCCTTATTATTGCCACCGCATTTTTTCTTACCATACACACGTTACTGCGCCAGAAAAAACTCAGCGAAATAAAGAATGATTTTATCAATAACATGACGCATGAGTTTAAAACACCCCTGGCCACTATTTCCCTGGCCGTGGATGCTTTAAAAAACGAAAAAGTGATGTCCGACCGGGAGAAATCAAATTATTTTACCGGCATCATAAAGGAAGAGAACCGGCGCATGAACAAGCAGGTGGAAACCATTTTACAGGCAGCATTGCTCGACAAACAGGAAGTGCAGCTGAACCTTAAAAAACTTCCGGCGCACGAACTTATTTCCTCTGCGTTGAATAATATTGCGCTTCCGGTACAGGAAAAAGAAGGCCAGCTCATAACGCACCTCGATGCAGCAAAAGACGTGGTAATGGCCGATGAAGTGCATTTTATCAACTTCATCAACAGTATGCTGGATAATGCATTGAAATACTCAAAAGAAAAGCCAGTAATAACACTCAGTACTTCCAATGCAGGTCAAACACTCAAAATAAAAATAGAGGACAATGGTATTGGCATGAGCAAAGAAACCCTGGGCCATATCTTTGAAAAGTTTTACCGGGCCCATACCGGCAATGTGCATAATGTGAAAGGCTTCGGGCTTGGATTAAGCTATGTAAAGACCATGGTGGATGCCCACAAAGGGAGTATAAAAGCAGAGAGTATATTAGGCAAGGGGAGCAGTTTTATTATTACCATTCCCCTTGCAAAGTAACGTACATCAGTCCTGCACCACCAGCCTGAAACCATTTCCGTGAATATTTACGATCTCGATCTTACTGTCTTCTTTTAAATATTTACGCAGTTTGGCAATGTACACATCCATGCTGCGGCCATTAAAGTAGGTATCGCTGCCCCATATTTTTTTGAGGGCCGCTTCCCTTGGCAGCAGGTCATTTTTATATTCGGCCAGCATTTTCAGCAATTCATTTTCCTTTGGAGAAAGTGTTTGCAGTTTGCCATTGACCCCCAGTTCCCGGAGGCGTGGATTAAAATGATAGCTGCCGAGATCGAACTCCGCATTGGCTTCCTCCTTATGCATCTCTTCGTTGCGTTTGAGAATGGCCTTTATCTTATGCAGCAACACTTCGCTGTCGAAAGGTTTTGTAATGTAATCATCGGCGCCCAGCTTATATCCCTGGATGATATCGTCTTTCATGGTTTTGGCGCTGAGAAAAAACAGGGGCACATCGGGGTTGATATCCCTAATTTCTTCAGCCACGGTAAAACCATCCATATTTGGCATCATCACATCGAGCAGGCAGATATCGAACTTTTCACGCTGAAAGGCTGCAAGCCCAAGCCGGCCATCCCTTTCGAGCGTTACATCATAATCGTTTAGTTCCAAATAATTTTTCAGAACCATGCCCAGATTTAGGTCATCTTCGCATAAAAGGATTTTTGGTTTAGCTGCTTCCATGTTTTATTGAGTTGTTTTTACAAATAAAATAAAATCATTATTCCTACCGCTAATATAGTGCCTAATTTTTTGTTAATGCTTTTTTTCTGCTGTAGGCCCTGTCGGTAAGGCTGTGTAAAAATGAAATGATATCCTTTTCTTCCTGGAGGCTGAGGCCAAGTGGCTTTCTCAGCAGCGGGTCCATGTTTTTGGGTGCATCTACAAACATTTGCGGGTTGTTATAGAAAGAGATCACCTGCCCCAGCGTTTTAAACCTGCCATTATGCATATACGGCGGGGTTACTGCCACATTGCGCAGGCCGGGTGTTTTAAACCTGCCAATATCTTCCGGCTTACCGCTGATGCGGTAGCGCCCCGAGTCGTTAAAATCCTGTCCATTGAAAATGCCAATATTCCGGAATTCGTCGTCGGTAAAATCTTCCATGCTATGACATTCAAAGCATTTTGCCTTATTGCCCACAAACAACTGCCTGCCCCTTTCTTCGGAAACGCTTAATTTCCGTAGGCCGTTGCTCCAGTCGTCGAACCGGCTGTTAACGGTTTCCAGTGTTTGTTCAAAAGCAGCCAGCGCAGCCCCCAGGTTTTTTTTTGTGGGTTTTTGTTTAAATACTTTATAAAAAAGCTTTGTGTAAACCGCGGACCGGTTAAGGCGTTCTACGGCTTCATCGGCCGGTAACCCCATCTCATCGGGATTTTCAATAGGCATCAAAGCCTGTTCTTCGAGCGTAGTGGCCCTTCCATCCCAAAAATAATAGGGACGGTTTTTCATATTGAGCACCGATGGCGTATTACGGCTGGTAAGCTTTCCATAAATACCGGTGCTGAATGCAGTGGTATCGGCAAAAGCAAACTCGGGCTTATGACAACTGGCACAGCTTACGCTGGAATCTTTCGACAATATTTTTTCTGAAAAAAGCCGTTTGCCCAGGTCGGCCTTGCTGAACAGCGAAGGTGGTGCTGAACCTGTAAAGCCAGTTATTGCAAACAGAAGAGAAAGGCATGCAACAGCAAGAAAGGTTTTCATGGCATAAAGATAAATCAATTGCTATTTGGCGCAATAAAAAAAGGTACAATCAGCACGATTGTACCTTTTAGTAAACAAATATTATTTTAACGGATCATTATCTTGTCTGCTGCAATTTTCCTTCCATCGCTGCTCATAAGTTCAAGCATATAAATCCCGCTGGCAGCATTAATGAGCGTTACCTGCATCCTTTGGTAAGGGATGCTGATATCATATACTTTGCTGAATACCCTGGCGCCTTTGGCATCATATACATTGATGATCCTTTTTTCTGCAACGAAAATTGCATTGTTGTACATCACTTCAAACTGGCCATTGCTGGGGTTTGTGTAAATAACAAGTACATCCGATTTGCCCTGCACCACATTGATACTGCCTGATGTGGACGAGCACCCGGTTGCCGTATTAGTTGCCCACACCTGGAAGGATCCCGAAAGACTAGTGTTCAACGCAAGGCTTGCCCCCGTTTGGCCCGGCATCAGTACATTATCGTCGTACCACTGGTAGCTGTAAGAACCTGCAGGGCTTACCGTAGCTTCCAGCGAAACCGGCGTACCGCTCGCTGGTACCTGTGTAAGTGTTACTGATGGTAAGACATTTACGGTTAAAATGGCCGCGTCTGAGTTTACAGTAACGTTTCCACAATTGGTTACCTGCACCCTGTACCGGTTATTATTTTGTGCCGCTGTAGCACCCGCTACGGTATAGCTGGCGCTGCTGGCGCCTGCAATATTTGAAAAACTTACACCGCCATCAGTGCTAACCTGCCATTGGTAGCTGATACCGGTGCCAGTTGCCGCTGCGGTAAAGCCTGCATCGGCTCCTGCACAAACTGCAGCAGCCACAGGTTGTGTGGTAATACTTGCCGGTGCAGTTACAGTGAGAGATGCACAGCTTGAAGTGGCGGCTGGAGCACAACTGCCGCTTACTACAACCCGGTAGGCATAATTATTCATGGCGGCTGTAAGGTTTGTAATATTATAAGTGGCAGACGTGGCTCCCGTAATATTTGTAAATGTTCCCGCACATCCTGTAGTACTCAACTGCCATTGATAAGAAATAGCTGTACCGGTTGCAGCAGCTGTAAAGGATACATTGCTTCCCTGGCAGGCCGAAGCATTAGATGGTTGTGTGCCAATAGCGGCGGCACTGTTTACCGTTAAGGTAACTGCATTTGAAACCACTGGTGTGGTGCAGGTTCCCTGCCCGGTCATTTGTACCCGGTACTGGTTATTGTTCATAGCAGCTGTTACGCCGGAAAGTGCAAGCGTGGCTGTTGTTACAGCTGGTGAAAGACTGTTCCAGGTGGCTCCGCCATCTGTACTTACCTGCCAGTTATATGAAATATTGGTACCGCTTGCGGTTACACTAAAGTTTGCATCGCTTCCTGCACATAATACCGCAGAAGCAGGTTGAGATGTAAACTGCGGTGCTGTATTAACGGTCAATACGGCGCAATTGCTGTTGGCAGAAGGTGCACAGGCGCCTGTAACAACGGCCCGGTATGCATAACCATTCAAAGAACTGGCGGCATTGGTAATAGTATAAGTAGCAGACGTGGCTCCTGCAATATTTGTAAAGGTTCCTGCACATCCGGTAATGCTTTGTTGCCATTGATAGCTGAGGCCGCTGCCACTTGCAGTTACACTGAAGCTGGCATTACTTCCTGTACAAATAGTGGCATCTGCAGGCTGTGCGGTAACGGCAGCAGGGCCGGTAACGGTTAGTGTGGCGGCAGATGAATTAAGACTACCGGCGCAGGTGCCGCTGCTGGTTATTACTGCACGGTACTGGTAATTGTTCATAGTGGTTGTAACGGCAGAAAGTGTGAGCGTTGCTGTTGTTACCGCAGGAGAAACATTGTTCCAGGTGGTTCCGCCATCGGTACTCACCTGCCAGTTGTACGTCAAACCGGTGCCGCTGGCCGTAGCAGAAAAACTGGCATTACTGCCTGCACATACGGTGGAAGCCGCTGGCTGTGCTGTTATATTTATACTGTTGGTTGATACAGTAAGTGTGGCAGGATTAGAGTTGGTGCCCGATCCGCCCGAACAACCGCTGGTGGATATAACGCAGCGGTACTGGTAATTATTCATGGCGGCTGTTACTGCAGTCAGCGTTAATGTTGCAGTTGTTACAGCAGGGGAAACATTGTTCCAGGTGGTTCCGCCATCGGTACTTATCTGCCAGTTGTAGGTTAAACCTGTTCCGCTGGCTGCAACCGTAAAGCTTGCGTTGCTGCCTGTGCATGCAGTAACAGCTGCTGGCTGAGATGTTATTGAAGCAGAAGAGGAGTTAATGGTTAGTGTTGCAGCAGTTGAAGTAACCGGAACCAATGGACAACCTCCGCTTACAATGGCCCGGTACTGGTAATTATTCATTCCTGCAGTAACACCCGTCAATATAAGCGTAGGGCCGTTAACGGCTGGTGAAATATTTGTCCATGAACCGCCGCCATTGGTGCTTACCTGCCAGCTATAAGAGAATACGGAACCGGTTGTGGCTACGGTAAATGTTGCATTTTCGCCTGCACAGGCAGAGGAAGATGACGGGCCTGCACTGATTGCCGGAGCAGGAGGCATGTCGGATGCTGCTGTTTGATCGGTGGCGCTGCCGGCGCTTCCCTGGATGGCACTGTAACCCATTCCTCTTTTGGCAAAAGCCGACCAGATAGCGCAGCGGTAAGCTCCGTTATACATAATACTGTCGGCCCTCAGAATGGCATTTCTTGCATCAAGAAAACCCGGGCTGCAGGGTTGCAGTTTCATACCTTCCATCACCAGTTTATAGGCAATGCTGTTTCCACCGGTACCGGCTGCGTTAAAGAAATTTGGATTTATGCTTCCAACCTGCTGAATAATATTCCAGGTCATATCCCATAAAGCCACGCACCATATTTCGCCGATATTATGCACTTCTGTACCAATTGTGCCGGTACCCATATTGGCATAAGTAAGGGGATTGGTAACCAGGTTTGTTGAATAGGGATAAATGCGGATACCGCTTTCATTTATTTTTTGTCCTACTACATAAGTGCCGATCGGTCTTGCAATTGCACCATCGGTAAGTGTGGCAGTGCTCCAGTCTGTTGTCATCATCAGGCCAAGGTAATCGCTCCAGCCTTCGCCGCCCTGTTCTGCATTGCTCAGGCAGCCGGCCTGTGCGGGTCCGCCCGTAAGCCTGTTGCTTACACCATGCCCGTACTCGTGGCAAACAATGCCGGCATCCAGTGCACCATCCATTTCGGCAGCACTTAAAGTTACATTCAGGTTATTGGCAAGCTGTGCAGCCAGTATGGCGCCATCGGCCTGCGATACCAGTACGGCAGGTATGGTAATGCTATTATCTGCACCTGCCATCGTTAGATAGGGTGGGGTTGCCACATTATTTACCATGATGACCCCCACGGCTCCTGCTGTCTGAGCTGCAAGCACTTTCACTGTAAAGTTGCAGTTGCCCCGGTTGATCAGTGCAATTTTTCCGGTGAGAACATTTACAGGGGCGCCGGTACAGGCTTCATGTGTACCCCCTGCATCATCAAAGTAAACCACCTGGGCCGTTACGGGACCTACGGCAATAAGCCTGTTGTTGGTACTAAAAGCCCCCTCTATAGAAGTATATACCCCTGCTATGCCCGATGGTGTGTTTACCCTTAATGTAGAAACGGTATCAAAAAGATACATCCGCATCCTTGGTCTTCCTCCATCAGGCGGTGTGGCAAAATTTGCATTGTTATAGCCGGTGCTGCTTTGAGTCACCGCAATTACATAATCGCCCTGTGCGCCACCCCGGCCCTGGTTATTTGCCTGGAAATTGCCGGCCACTTCATTAAATCCATACTGGTAGTTGAGATCGTGCATCAGGTTGTTCCAGTAAAACAAATTTGTGATGGAAAACTGCTGGTTGGTGGCAGTGGTGGGGTTGTTTGTATAATTAGGCGTAAACTGGAAATTAAGCGGGTCGGGCGATGTGCTGGAACTTGCAGGCAAACCCGTGGGTGTGCTGATGCTGGTGTTGGTATTGGTGCCAGCCCTGTCTTCGGTGGCCCAAACATTGTTTCCGCGGGAGATTGTATAATCAACATTTCCGTCATTGTGCCATCCCAAACTGCTGGCATTGCCTGGCGCACTGGTCCATGGATTGGTACGTACGGCTGCTGCGCCTCCGGGGTGTATCGGGCTTTCGGCCGGGTAGGGGGAAACGAGATAATTCGCGGTGTTCACCAATGCCGCCCGGTTGTTTTGCTGCGGTCCGTCTGAGTTGAAAAAATAATTTTGAAAAGCGCCGGTTAAATTTTGTTCCTGTTTGTTTTCATGGCCATGCGCTTCGTACACAGTAAGATTGGTTTTACCTATTACATTTCCGTTAATGGCATCCACCTGCATCATCCACCAATCGCTTGTTTTGGAGGGTACTACCTGCACCTGCCAGATGAGTTTTACCGCCTGCCCGTTTTGTACAGGCATCCACATCAATTCTGCTTTCACTTCTTCCTGTGTGCCTGGCAAAACACCAAAGTTCTGCTTGCGGTTATTTTCCGAACTCAATGGAAATGCCGCTGCAGGGGCCGGCAGTTTTGCGGCTGCAAAAGATGCCTGCACGGCCCTGGAGGCATTAATGGAAGCCTGGCCCGATTGGGGACTGGCTATATTTTCGATACCGGCTATAAACCCACCCGTGCTTGAAACGAGTTGATCGTTCTTAAATGCCAGTACCCGCAGACTGTTATACACAGGGATGCCCTTGTAACCCTGTTGCAGGTAAACCAGGTTGATGCCCGATGTGCTGCTATGGTAGGCATCGCTCAAAAAGGCATTGTTTATTTCATCATTGCTGATGCCGATGGCTGCCGCATGGGTGCTAACCATTTTGATGGCGCTGGCGGGGTCTATTTTTTGTGCATTTGCAAAAAAGCATAAGACTGCCGCAAAAGAAAGGAGTAAAACTTTTTTCATGAACCGGTAATTTTTTTAAATGTTATGGGTCTTCAACAAAGCACGGCTGTAATTGCAAGGATTGTATTTTGGGAGGGGCTAAATTACGGTTTATTTTGTTTGGATTAACCCGTACTTAAAATAAAAAAAAGAGGCCTTCACAAATACCCATTTTTAGTGCAGTACCGTTAAAACACCCTCCTTTTATGGGTTAAAATACGGGTTGCAGTTTCATAGGCCCTGTTTAGCTTTGTACTGCAAATCCTTTGCTTTTCCCGGTCATAGAATCATTTGTAAATAAAGAAGCAGTAAAAATACTTGCAAAAAAAATCGGGTTAAAATATGGGATTTGTTTTAAAAGATTTGATTATAACTTTATGTCAGGTACCTGATCATTAATCTACACTTCTAAAAAACGGCCGTATGCGTATCTTAAAACTTCTATTCGTACTGGTATTTTGTACCTTCTTATTTTCTAAAAATGTACATGCTCAAAATGCAGTAAATGTAAACAACCTTACTGGCAGGTCCAATATGAGCATACCGGTTTTTAATGTTAAAGTAGGCGATATTTCGGCCCCGGTAGCATTAAGCTATACCGCATCGGGCTTAAAAGTGGAAGACTATGATTATACTTTTGGACTTGGCTGGGGCCTTGTGGCGGGCGGCGCTGTTTACAGGGAAGTGCGGGGCTTTCCCGATGATGTACAATACCAGGGCGACCCTGCCTGGCCATGGGTGTATGGCTGGTTATATACACAAAATACCGCCCCGCAAACTGCCCAAACTTTTACCATTGCCAACGATAATAACAATGCTACCTGTACCGATGAAGTAACCGATAAAAATGCGCTTGTAAATTATTCGTATAAAGATGCCGAACCCGATATTTTTACCGCATCTGCCCCGGGCCTTTACTGCTCCTTTGTATTTGATCCATCTGCTGCACATCCTATCAGGCTGATAGAGCACCGGAATTATAAGGTGGAATATACACGCCCAAATTTCATCATACAAAGTTTTACCATTACCAACGAAGCAGGTATAAAATATTATTTCACCCAGGGCAATATGGTTACGCATGGCATTTACGCCTATCAAAACGGGAATGCACAGGAAATAGACCCGAACACCCTCGAAGTTTTTAAAAACGACTTTATGATGTACCGCACCAAATCTCAAAGTGGTGGCGCTTTTTATCATGATATGTGGATGCTCACAAAAATAGAGGACACAAAAGGGAATTATATCAATTTTGGCTATGGTGGTTACGCCAAAAGAAACCCCACCGTAAAAAATAAGTATGAAGTAAAAGATGTGGAAATATATAAAAGCGACGGCGTAAGCGGCGTGAATTCATATACCAAAAAGAAATTATATTCCGTGCATAAAATAAGATCGGAGTACAGGCTCGAGTCTATCGTGCCGGTTAGTATTGGGACCGATATTATACCCTTGTCGTACCTCAGCATCAACTACAGCAACGATGGCGGCCAGTACGATGAGGATAAACTTTCGTCCATTACGGTGCCAAAAGAAAAATTCAGTTTTGTGCCCAGCATATACCCGTAAGTTCAATACAAATCAAAGTACCTGGAACGGATACGGCCGCTTTTTTCTGCGGAGCGTAAAATTTTTAAGGGGCAATTGCAGCATTACATCGGAGCAGTTCGATTTCAGTTACTACAATGTAAACGAAGCTGCCAATACCTGTTACTGTACCCCTGTATATAATTCGGTTCCGGTAGATACCATTTTAAATGCACAGGATTACTGGGGCTATTACAATGGCGCTTATAGTAATGCCAGTAAAGTGCCCACTATAAGGGTATATGCCGATAATGCTGCCGTGGAAACCTATAAACTCTACCAGATACCGGGTTATAGCAATCCCAACCCGGAGGTAAGCCTCACTTATCAAAATACCGTAAACAGGAATGCAACCACCAATGCCTCGGATGGCTCGCTTAAGCGGATCGCTTACCCGCTGGGCGGCATTACCGAGCTTGAATACGAACCCAATACTTTTTTCGACAAAGATGTGAATGCGAGCTGTTACCGGAGGAGGCATACGGGTTAAAAAAATTACCAATAACGATGGGCTCAATACCAATGAAGTGACCACTTATACATACAACGACCCTGCTACGGGCATTACCACAGGCCGGGCCATTTCTGTGCCTGTATTTACCATTGGCTTTCCGCATACGAATACCTATGGAACTTTGTTCGATAAAATAAAAAATTCTGTTTATCGCACAGATTACGACCTGGGTTCCGAAAGCAAAGACATTCTCTATGGAAAAGTGACCGTAACCAGGGCCGGTGCCGGCAAATCAATTTTTGAATACAAAACAAGCGGAACTTATTTATCAACAGCTGTTACCGACTGGGCAGAAACCGTTAACTACCATGCACGCACCAATGTAACATCGCCGGGCTGCCCGGCCTTTGCGCCCAGTTTTGTACGGAACGATGTGCTGCAATATCCTTTTGCCCCCAACCCCGCATTCGATTTTGAAAGAGGGTTACCCGAGCGTGTAATACATTATAACGATGCCGGTGTAGAAGTGGGAAGAGAAGAATATACCTATAGCCGCTCCCATACAACCCCCTTAAAGATATATGGCGTAAAAGTGGATGAAATGAATAATACGGCCAAAGCCTATGCAAAATATACCATCAATACCAGTATAGATAATTACCTCGTTACAAAACTCAGCAAGGTCAATAACTCTACCAGCCCCTCGGCAACGTATTTTACAAGCACTACAGAAAATTATGTGTACACGCCCCCGGCTTCCACTGCTGCTTACCGGCTGCTTACAGAAACACGCCTGCAAAACAGCGATGGCAGCACCTTCATCAACAGGTTTAAATATGCACCGGAATATACCACTACCGGTGCTGGAGATGATATGGACAAGGCCATACACGACCTGAAGGCAAAGAACAACCTGGCCCTTATTGAATCTTACCAAAGCAAACTGGAAGCCGCGGTGGAAAAAACCATCAGCGCATCGCTCAGCACATTTAAACCGCATACCGTGGGTGTTAACAGCCCTGCAACAAAATACCTGCCTTACGAAAAATACAGTTTTATTAACCAGGCCGGGCTGGCAAGTTTTACCTGGTCGGCCTTTAATGGTTCACAGGTATTTGTAAAAAACAGCAACTATACACTGCCACCCTTGGTAATAGAAAAATACAATGTAAATGCCCTGCCCCAGTTAGTGACCAGCAATACCCTGCAGCCAAAAACGATGATATCTGCCGATGCAGATGAACTGGTAACGCTTGAAGTGCAGAACGCAAAGCCCGGTAACATCAGCTTTACAAATTTTGAAAAAGATAACAGCAGCATCTCCCTTCCATACAGTGCTGCGGGGTCTGTTGCCAGCCCCGGCCGGTTCAGCAATAATTGCCTGGCGCTTACGGCAAACGCGGTACTTACCCGTATTGTTAACAATGCTAATACTAATAAAAAGATCATCTGTTTCTTTTTGGGCAAAAGATGCGTCTGCAGCCGGAGAAATGTATTTTGCCATACCACCAAAAACACTACATTCCCTCCTTCGGGTCTTGGGCCAGGTTACCCTTCTGTAAGTATTACAACCGGCAATACATGGAAGTATTACCAGGTAGTTTTGGATAACCGGCCCGTTCCAATCCTTCTTTTTATGTGGGAATGGCCAGCTCGGTAAACCTTAAGATTGACGATATTTTGATCTACCCCGATAATGCCGGCATAAGCGCCAATTCTTATACCGATGATGCAAAAGGCTATAATCTGTTAACGGCCAAAACCGGGCTCAATGGCCTGGGCGAATGTTATGAATACGATAACCCCGGCAGGGTATGGATGGTACGAAACAGTATGGGCGAAATAAAAGAGATCCGTAACAGCGTGGGCGCATGGCAATCGGCGCCGGTTTTCAGGATCAGCTATAATCAATATCAACCCATCAACCAATCTTATCCCTATACATATTGAAATACCCACTTCAACCGCCACTACCTGTGCGCCCGCTAAGATCATTTATAAATGGAATTTTGGCGATGGCACGCCCGAAGTCATTACCGAATCGGGCAGCCTTTCAACTGGCCAAAGCACGTGCCCCGCATACTTATACTGCGCTGGGTAAGTATCAAATAACCGTTACGGCCTATATACCCGGCATGGCGCCCATTGTAACCCAAACGCCGCCTGTAACAAATGTAGCGCCCAACCCGTTGCCGGTAGAAGTGGTAAGCGCCCCACCGCCACCACCGCCCACCGGGGGAGGCGGAACACCGGATATTTGTGCGGCAGGTATTACACAGTACAGCGGAGGGGTATGCACCCTTACCAACTGCAGCGGTATGACGGCCATTTGCAGCGAAACAAAATTCAGGCTTACCGGTATTACCGGCGGCTCTATGACCTATGTGGCCAGTGTTACCTGGCAGTATGCCGCCACCGGGCCCAATGCAACCTGGTACAACTGGGGTGCGGTGCAAACACAGCCTGTTTACGAAACCCTGCGGCCCTTTCATATAGCACATACCAGTACCTATATGATGCGGGCAAAAGTGCAGTTCAGCAATGGCAGTATTGCCTATTCGAACAGCATAACGGTAACGAATGATAATTATTAGACCTCACCCCCTAACCCCCTCTCCAGGGGAGAGGGGGAAACGGCTCTTTAATAGCACACGAGTATTTAAGAATGGAAGAAATATTCAGCATTCAATCCTAAGAGTAGGATTACCAATGCGGAGGCTACAGTAGTACTGAAGCCACATCAGGGCTCCTTCCGGCAAACGGGCCGTAATCGTTTGCCGGGGCCTTTTTTTGGTTCTTTTTTGGGCAAGCAAAAAAGAACATAAAACTTTTATGTATGTACCATTTAATTAAAAAATTGCTTTCTGCTGGCTTTCTAACGATGGCCGCAGCCACGCTCAATGCCCAAATAACCCTGCCCGCTGGCGGCGGCTACCTCGATAAACCCGCCAATGTTACCAGCATTGTTATTAAAAAAGAAAATACACAGGACATGCTGCAGTACCAGGCCCTGCTGGCTGCAGAAAAAGCAGAGGCCAAATCTTTTGCAGATGGCTTTGGCCGGCCCATACAAAGTATTGGCGTGGCAGCCAGCCCAAACAATAAAGACATCATTGGCATACAGCGCTACGATGCCCTTGGCCGCCCGCTTAAACAATACCTGCCCTACGAGGCCACCGCAGGCACAGGTGCCTATACCGATATGCCACAGGCAGCCACCAACCAGGCAAATTTTTACACTGCAAATATATACGGCGGTAAAGTGGCGCAGGATATTAAGCCCTGGGCCATGGCCGAGTATGAAACCAGCCCCCTCCAGCGTTTGATAAAACAGGGCGGTGTGGGCGAGGGCTTTCAAACCGACCAGCATTTTAAAACCATCAATTACCGCAGCAGTTTAGCTACCGACAATGTACTTAAATGGAACAGCAGCGGCACCGGCAGCGGTACCTATGCCAATAACGAACTGGCCGTGGTGGAAGCCACCGATGAGGCAAATGTAAAGACCATAACTTTTACCGACAGGCTGGGCCGCCTCATTCTTAAGAAACAACAGGCCACCGCTACGGTTTGGTACAGTACCTACTATGGTTACGACAATGCCAATAATATCATTTATATCATTTCTCCCAAGAGTTTTGTTAAAATGGGCACCACCTACGATATAAGCACGGTACCCGAACTGGTTTACCGTTTTTATTACGATAACAAAAACCGCCTTGTGCGCAAAAAAACACCCGGGGCCAAAGAAACTTTTATGGTGTACGACCCATTAGACCGCCTGGTACTAACACAAGACGGCAACCTGCGCAGCGCAGGCGGCAGCGCCTGGATGTATATGAAGTACGATAATGCCGGCCGGGCCATTATACAGGGAAAATACAGCCATGGCAGCGTACTTACGCAGGCCCAGATGCAGGCCCATGTAAACAGCCAAACCTGCTATGCCGCGGGCAGCAGCACCTATTACGAACAGCGCATGGCGGCCACGGCCAGCGGCTACAGCAACCAGTGCTTCCCCACCACGGGCACCGAGGAACGCTTGTATTTTTATTTTGACGATTACGATTTTAATTACGATGGTACGGCCGACTATGCCCAGCAGCCCCAGGGCCTGCCCGGCGAGGCCACGGCAACCACTTATACCCTTGGCCTGCCCACCGGCAGTAAAAGAAAAATACTGGGCAGCGGCACGCCCGGTAGCTGGCTGCAGGATATGACTTTTTACGACAAATACCTGCGCCCCATACAAACCCGCAGCAGCAACCAAACCAGTTTTGTTGTAACAGACCACAGCACCACTGTATATAATTTTATTGGCCAGGCCCTGCAAACCAAAACCGTTAAAAATGTACCTGCTGCCGTAACCGTGGCCAACAGCTACGAGTACGATGTGCAGAGCCGCCTGCAAAAAATAAAACAAACCAATGGGGCGGGCGCCCAGTACACCGTGGCCTTTTACGAGTACAATGCACTTGGGCAGTTGATTGATAAAAAATTGCACAGCACCGGCGGCGGTTATTTACAGAGTGTGGATATGCGCTACAATATACGCGGCCAGTTGCTCAGCATTAATAATGCAGTGCCCGAACAAGCGATGCCGGTGTAACCAACGATGATGGAAACGACCTTTTTGGCCTCGAACTGCTCTACGATAAAGTGAATACCGAACTGGCCAATACGGCCGACTGGCGGGGCATGATAAGCGCCGTAAAATGGAGCGCCCTGCCGCCCACCGGGCCCATACCACCGCAAAAAGCGTTTTTGTACAGTTACGATTTTGTGGGGCGGCTCAGCAGCGCTGTGTATAAAGACCGCAGCTCTGGCACCTTTGCCCTGCGCAATTATTACAACGAAACCCTTAGCTACGATGAAAATGGCAATATAGCTACCTTACAACGTAACAACCTTATAGGCACTGCCAGCACCCTGGTAGATAATTTGACCTATACCTATAAAAACGCAACCAAAGACAACCAGCTCGATAATGTGACCGATGCCGTGGCCACCAATACCACCGGTTATGGCTGGCGAAACTATACCGGCAGCACTGGGGTTTACACGTATGATGATAACGGCAACCTGCTTACCGACCCCAAGAAGGGCACCACGCTTACGTACAATGAGCTCGACAAAACCACGCTGATACAAAAAACCGCTACAAAAAAGATTGAATACAAATACGATGCGGCCGGTGTACGTATTACAAAAATTGTAACCAATGGCGCTGTGGTAAAAACCACGGAGTATATTGGCGGTTTTGTAACCGAAAACAGTTCTTTGATCTATTATGCAGCCGCCGAAGGCCGGGTGCGCAGCGATGCAGGAGTATTGAAGCACGAGTACATGATTACCGACTGGCAGGGCAATGTACGATTGAGTTTTGAAGATAATGGCAGTGGCGTTGCAGTAACAAGACAGGAAACAAGCTATTATGCTTTTGGTATGCAAATAGCGGGGTACACTCCAGCAAGCAATGTAAATAAAAAATTCTATAATTCTGGTAGCGAATTACAGGACGATATTGAAGAAGGCATGGCGGATTATTACAGCACCTCTTTAGGGAGTATGATGCTGTGCTGGGGAGATTTAACGAGGTGGATCCTGTGAGTGAAAGTTTTGAAAGCTGGAGCAGCTTATCATTATAGTTACTGCAACCCGGTTAATTTTAATGATCCGATGGGGGATGCGGCTAGGCAACTACCGAAAAAAGAAATATTTTCAAATGATCTTGAGTAATAGTGAAAGTCAGCTTAGGACGGGAAGGAATTTGGAGCAGATATTTTTATTTACGAATGAAAGTAGCGTAATGAGAAATTTTGCTTTTGGTGATGAAGGCGGAAGGAGTTTTCAATACTCATTACTTTTATTTAAAAGTCAGGATGCTGCTGCTGTTAATTGGCATGGAGAGAGACTCAATCACGGTTCGTACCGAGATATAATGATGTATGTTATTTAGGAGATGCTTCTATTTGGGGGAAACACAGCCTGTATCTTTTAGTGGTGATAATACACCAGACCCCAGAGAATACAGCCCTGGGGGCCCGAGCTCCTGAACACTATCCGATACCATTTGGCGGAACTGAAGCTGCCCATATACATACACAGTCGGGATATATATGCAGATAATTTCATTGAACCCACATAATGAAAATTTTAGTGAGGGCGATAAACGGACACTTGGGGTTGACCAAGATCCAGATAATAGAAATTTAGATTTTTATTTAGTAACACCAACCGGAGGATTAAAGGTGCGTCGTCAGATGCACACGTCTTTTACCCACTTGGGGAAGTCATCGGATGGCAAGTTTTCTATCGAAGGAACAAGGCCCGATGGTGTGTCTTCCATTCTCGAGATTCTTATATTGGGGACTTAGATTTCAGGCCCATATATTATCGAACTCCGGGAACTGGTATACCTTATGAATATAACCGAAAGCCATTTCGTTGGGGAGAATCTTACTAATTTTTAAATATATAACTAGTGACTATGAAAGTTTCAATCCTATTTTATTGCTTTGTTTTTATTTGTGTTAGCTCGTTCTGCTGTAAGAGTCCTGTCCCTAAAACTATTGTGTTAGAAGCAAAAAGTAATGAGCATGAATTTGTAAAGATATTGCCATTGGGAAACAGACCTGGTAAGTTTAATTATTATTATACCCTTGTACAAAGCATCACAAGGCAATTGAATTGGTCAGTTATAGAAAATGGGGTTGACTCTATTTGTATTCGCTTATGGTATATTTATAGAAATGAAATGGAAGTAGTTGAGTTTATAAATTCAGAAGGGAACTGGAGTGCAAATTTTTTTACATTAGGTGAGAAGCCAATAAATGACAGCGTTCAAGACAAACCACATTCCATAGACGAAATGATAACTTATCACTTTGTTATAAAGAGTTTTTCAAAAGGAACCAAAATCAGGCTGGAACAAATTACTAAACAGCCTTTATGGGTTAGGTCTTTTAACCCTACCCAGCGATGCTGAACTACCTTCATCATATACGCCCAGTAATGATGCGGCTTTCGTTGTTGTAGAAATTGCAAAAAAGAGAAGTTACCGGATTTACTCATATTCGTCGCCAAAATACTTTCCAGAATTTGAGGAGACAAAGAAAATAGAGGCTATCATGAAACTTATTGAAAGTGAGTTTTCCGTGAAGCGAAAGCAAGATTTTTAAGCATTGTGTATGCAGGGCGGGTCATGTGCGTGTGCGTACCAACAACGAGGCTTTTGCCGTTGTTGGTCTTAGGGCTTTAAAAACCCAACTTTCAATTAGCGAGACGCCAATGCAGTCCCTACGCAGTGTAGGGATCCCCCACTGGCCCCCCACTGGCGCAAGTGTTCGGCGTAGCCGGCCACTTGATGCCTGTTAAATCTCCCGATTGCATCGGGGTAATCAGATTGCTCATGCCGGGTTTATAAGCTAATGCCCGGCATTATTATTTATGCCGCTGTGGGTGACCAGCCTCCTATTTTGATGATGGCGGTGGAGCTGGAGGAGGAGAGTTTAGTTCTTCTTATAATATGTATATGGGCCTTAAAATGGAGTTAAGTTTTTTTGGGATGTCAGGGATTGCCTCGGGTAAAGGAGGTGTTCGTGTTGATGTAGGAGGCGGTTATTATTTTATTCGGAGTATTGGTGATGGCACATATGGTTATTTTGACGAAAAAAATCGACCTTTAGTTGGACCGCCAAATGAATTCGCTCAAAAAGTATTAATAGCTATGAATCTAATTGGTTCAATTAGTGATTACGAAATTAGCGGTAGGTTATACAGTGTATTAAATTCAGATAAAATTATAACAATTTCCGATGGTTATACAAACGAATTTAATTCTGAAACAGGGGATCTTATGTGGACTGGCGAAAGGAGTTCGCAAATTTTATTAGACAATGGCGGTAGTATTTATACTTCGGGTAAAATGAGTAATGTTGGAAGAGATGCTGATTTAAATTTGGCTCATGAACTTTTGGGGCATGGCTATCAATGGTTATTTGGAGACTTGAATTATAACGAAAGAATAGAATGGAGAGAGAATGGAAAAGTAATCTCACGAATTCCAGTTGCAGAAGCTGATGCGTCAAATATTACCTCTCGGGTTGCCATAATGTCTGGTAGGCCAGGGATGTATCAACCGGCTTACCAAGAACCAGGGACAAATAGTAATGGAGGCAAAACATTTCTATATCATATGGTTCCCATGAATTTTAATCTATATGATAGAAATTCGATGAACCCACGTTATTTTAGGAGATGGCCTTAATAAAAATATTAAAATTATGAAACTAAAATTTGTAGTTGTAACGATTGTTTTATCTTTTTTTGGAATTAACAAAATTTCAGCCCAACTACGTTTGTTAAAAGATAAAAAATGTGTTGTTGCTTTAATTGACAAAGCCTTTTCCTTGGATCGCAAGGGAGATTTTTATTTGTTTTTGCCAGTTGAAACGGTCGATAATGAAAATGCTAGACTCATGATCAAGAAAAGTCGGTATATAAACTACTTACTGGCATTTGATTCTGTGTATTCAAACGTAGACAGTTTAAAAACATACACAAAAGATATATTGCTTAAGAAAAAAAAACTGTTCTTTGATGAATATTTCTTCAAGCAGTATTTTAAATCTAGTGATTTCGTTATTTTGACTAAAAGAAATCCAATTAGTCTGTCATCAAAATCTAATCAAGATAAATTCCTTAAAAAGTATCTATCAGTATATAATAAGTACAGTGATTTTTATGAAATTCATTGGTCTTTACCTAATCCCACAAGAAATTACAAGTATATATGCGAGAGGCTATTTTCCTTAAACTACTTGGTAGTAGAAGGTAAGAATGAAATAATTGCTGTAAAAGTGAAATGTAAATAATTCCCACTGGCGCAAGTGTTCGGCGTAACCGGCCACTTGATGTCTGTTAAATCTGCCCGATTGCATCGGGTGTTATAGAACGGGAATTTAGTATATTTGAAGAAGCTAAATAATTCCCCTATGTCTTCTAAATATAAGCCCGGCGATGATGCTATAGCACATTTTGTAACTTTTACAGTGGTAGGGTGGGTGGATGTTTTCAGCCGGGAACTTTACAAAGAAATACTAATCCTGTTAATTTTAATGATCCGTGGGGGGATAACCCTACTGATGGGGGTGCAGTATTAGGCAGGCAAATGCAGCAGGAGTATGAAGGATGGCGTGATGGACGGTATGGGAGCTACAGGGATATACTGACGTTTGGATATTTGAATGATGGTGGTTTTGGAGGAATGCCATTTAATGATGGTTGGGGCGGCGGTGCAGGCGGAACATCTGTTAGTGATGTTAATAACAGGCTGTTTGGAATTGAATTTGAAGGTTATGTTACAAAAGCTCTTAAAAATATTTTTGGAAGAAATGCAAAAGGAGAATTTGGGTATTGGAAAACTTATACTTTTGTTCCAACTGAGCTTGGTTATGTGAACGCACCAGGTACTCGTGATGGTAATTTATTACGTGAAGTATCAGTTGGTGCAGGACGGGAATTTATAACCATGCGGTCTTTGTTACGTGAGTCACAGATTTGGCTTGACGGAGTAGGAATGACTGAAATTCCGATACTTTCGCAGGGTGCAGAATTAGTAAGTGCTGGTATTAGTTTTTATGATGGGGATAACAAAGGTGGATTTATAGGATTAGGTAGTATGATTCCGGGATGGGGTAAGGGATTTGAGGGAATGAAGTTAGCTAGGAGAGCAGAAAAGGCGTTAGAGGTCGCTAAAGGGGCAACTAAGACATCTGGGTGGGTAAAAAGGTCTGTGTTTAACTCATTGGATCCTGCAATTCAAAAGAAAGTTGCATCTGCAATTGAAAATGGTATAGTTGCTCCAACAGGAAAACAAGAATAATAAAATTGACGGCAACTGAAGCTGCCCAGACAGGGTATCAATATAAAATCAAGATATTAGGTAAAGGAGGAGATATTAGAATATTTGGCAATGCTATGGAAAATGGGCATATAGTTTTTGACAAGATTATGGGGCACTAAAAAAAATAAAAATGTTATTTGAAAATTTAGAAGCAGAATTATTATTACTCTACAATAAAGCAAAAAAAAGCTTTGACGAGTGTATTCGAAATAAAGACAATGTATTCTTAAGAGATGAAGTGCGTATTCCCCTGTTTGATGTTAAAGTAGTTGAGCAAGGAATAAAGATTGTATTTTCGAAAAGGGATTTCAAGCATTATACATTTGAAGTATGTTTGTTATTGTTTGATGGAAGTATGGAGATTGGGAAATACATTTATTTTGAGAACGATAGAAAAGAAGGCATCGATGATCGCTTAACTTTCTATTAAGTGTAAAAGCTACTACTTAATTAATCTGATGGTAGTGCATCAAAAGTGTTGGTTTTTCAAAAACCAAGGTTCTCCCTATTTTATGCCGCTGTGGTTAGCAGCCGCCTGTGCGAAGGCCGTCGTGAGGTCTCCGACCTACGGCAATTGGCAATAAATACATTCGTAAATTTATGTAGACGGCCTCGCTGGTCAGGAGACGCAGGCGAGGGCTTTGCAAGAGTGGAAGTATGGTTACCTGCATCGGCAGAAAAGGCATCAAGTGATCCTGCGGAACACTTGCGCCAGAAGGGCCAGAAGGCCAGAAGGGTTAATCTGCTAAGGCAACGCATGGATTACCTGCATGAGAACCCTGTTAGGAGTGGCCTGGTATGGGAGGCAAGCGGATATAAATACAGCAGCGCTGTAGATTATCAAACAAACCGGGCAGGCTTGCTAAAGATTGAGCATTTGCAGTGCTAACTTCCCGTACAACGGGAAGAGCAATAAGAGGCATCAAGTGATCCTGCGGAACACTTGCGCCAGAAGGGATTTTTCCGGTTCCAGTTATTTAGGCGCAAATTCTAGATTTATTAGAGTAACATCTGACCCATTGGCACAATTTAGGGCTATGTATTTATGCCGCTGTGGGTGACCAGCCTCCTATTATGCCGCTGTGAGTGAGCAGCCGCCCGTGCGAAGGCCGCCGTCAGGTCTCCGACCTACGACAAATAGCAACAAATAGATTCGTAAATTTATACAGGTGACCTCGCTGGTCAGGAGACACAGGCGAGGGCTTCGCAAGAGTGGAAGTATGGTTACTTCACTGGCGCAAGTGTTATTACGCCGCTGTGGGTGAGCAGCCGCCCGTGCGCTGGCGTTGTCAGGTCTCCGACCTACGACAAATAGCAACAAATAGATTCGTAAATTTATACAGGTGACCTCGCTGGTCAGGAGACGCAGGCGAGGGCTTCGCAAGAGTGGAAGTATGGTTACCTACAGCGGCGGAAAAACTATTAATTACCGCAGCAGTTTAGCTACCGATAATGTACTTAAATGGAACAGCAGCGGCACCGGCAGCGGTACCTATGCCAATAACGAAAGCAGACAGGATAGAAGATAACGGCACTTCAGACTATCGTGCCAGCTTTGCTGCAAGTTTTTTAAGCACAACATTCTTAAATTCAAGAGGCACAAACGTTTTGGCAACAAACCAGTTAGCAAATGGATATTTTAATAACGATGGCAGCATCAACTGGGTGCAGGGAAACCGCTGGAGCCAGAAAGCCCAGTATGGGACCGTTGGTAGATGGGCACAGTCAATGGGCAGGGATGCCGATTATGCTTATATTGAGAATGCAACCTTTCGTAGGTATAAGTTAAGCCAAAGAACTTTTTATACTGGGCTCTTTATGACTGGAAACGGTGCAAATTTTGAGCATACAAGGCGTGGCGTTACCGGCAATATCCCCTTAGGCTATTATGGAATATTTATGTACACAGGGTTTCATTACTAAAAATAAAATTTTATGATAAAGAAATTAATTAGTATTGCTGCTGCATTAATTTTTTCCCAGGCCATCTCTGCCCAGAATCTGCTTGATAGTACACCACACCAGCGGTTTATTATGCATGTGTTAAAAGAGTATGCCTTTGATGGCAGGTGGATATTTGTAAAAATAGTTTTAGAAGGTAATCGGAATAGTACCTACGAAGTGATTCACCCTTCAAATATTTATTTTGTTTATGCCAGCCGCAGAACAACGTTCAATGAAAAAATGTTTTATTTCGATGCCTACCAAACACTTCGACAAATAGAAGAATTTGCAAGATACCCTGGGGAGAAGTATTCCATACAGGGAGTAGCAGTTGATATGGGAATTTATAACACGTTAATAAAAAAACCGATAAGCGAAATATTGAATAAGTATTTTAAAGAAGACAGAACACTAAAAAAGAAATATAAAAAATATCTGTACGAATTGATAGCTGTTTGTTATACAAATAATGTAAAATTGGTTACCCCTGAAAAAGAAACGCCTTATTACGAGGTTTTTAGGTGACTATTCCCCACTGGCGCAAGTGTTCGGCGTAGCCGCCACTTGATGCCGATTATGCCGCTGTGGTTAGCAGCCGCCTGTGCGAAGGCCGTCGTGAGGTCTCCGACCTACGACAAATAGCAACAAATAGATTCGTAAATTTATACAGGTGACCTCGCTGGTCAGGAGACGCAGGCGAGGGCTTTGCAAGAGTGGAAGTATGGTTACCTACAGCGGCGGAAAGACAATGGCAGTGGTACGGCCATAACCCGGCAGGAGAGCAGTTACTATGCTTTTGGTATGCAAATAGCCGGAGGTTATACACCACCCAGCAACACCAATAAGTTTTTGTACAATGCCGGCAGCGAACTGCAGGATGATATTGAAGAAGGCATGGCCGATTATTACAGCACTTTTTACAGGGAATATGATGCGGTGCTGGGTAGGTTTAATGGGGTGGATGTAGCCGCGGCAGAATTGCACGACTGGGGTGTGTACCAGTATAGTTTTAGCAATCCTGTTAATTTTAATGATCCATTAGGAGATAAAGCACCTACTGATTTTAAAACTCCAAGAGAACTTTTGGAATACATTGAAAAGAATGGAATAAGAGAGTTTGATAGAGATTTTGTATCGTTCAGTTGGCGGGAGGAGGAAGGAGGAACTTCAAATTTAACTGTGACCACAGCAAATTTCATAGATGTGGTTAGAGATGAAAATGGAGATCCGAGAGGAATACGTGTTTCAATAACGGGCCACTATAATAACAGTAAGTATGGCGGATTTGGAAAAATGACAACACTTGATGAGGTTTATGTCTCAAATAGTAGTTTCATAAGTGCACGATCATTGGGTCTTGGTGCTATGACATGGGGAGAAAAGCACCGACAAGGCAGTTACAGGTGGTTTGGCGGAGAGCAAACATTTGATAACATGGACAGCCATAATTATGGGTTGTTTAAACGTAGAATGTTACGCGGCGAAAGCATTTTGCAGAGTGGTGACAGGGGGAGTTATAGGGAAAGTGTGGCAAAATTTCAAAATAGGTGGGCAGCCTATCAGGATGGCCGTAACTTTGAGATGGGTTTTGTGGGAGTAATGGCGGCGCCATTGGCTTTGTATGCAGGGGCAGAAATTGCTTTAAGCGGAGTGTTAAGTTCGGCATACTCGGGACTCAATCAGATAATGGTGGATAAAGGGATTGAAGCTGCAATTAGGATTAATTTAGGGAAGAATGCTGCAATTGATGCAATTGGAGGAGCTCTTGTAAAATATGGGCCATCAAGTATGATTTTTAGTCCTACACTTTTCTCGGTAATTAACAAGGCCTCAGGCGTTATTATTACTGGAGAAACGTTGATAGGAGCAGGCATTCCTGCTTTAACCCTTTTTCAAGATCTTCCTTCTGCCTTCAAACGGTTATTGCCCAGATAATAGATAGAAAAAATGAAAAAATCTGTTTTAGAAAAATACAATAGAGTTTTAACTTCTAATTCATCGAATGTAAAATACTTGAATCTTAAAAGTATCAACAATTTCATTCTGCATTATAATGAACTTGTTACTTTTCAGATGAAAAACCAGGTAGAGGAACTATTAGAAGATTATTTGGACTTCTTATTAGAAAAAGGGGAGGTTAGCCAGAGTGAGGCTAAGTCAGTGTTTTATAAATACATTCAACCGATTGGAGATATTTATGTAAAGAGAGTTGGATTTTCATTTTACACTAAGCCTTCAACTATCGCCTTTTTCCTGGTGCTTTTTTGGTTACTTTTTTTTGCTATTTCAGCACCACTGGTTTTATATATTGTTACGGGAATTTTTTCTCTATATTTTTTTTTATCAGATTTTAATAAACTTAAAAGAAATAAAGTTTATGGGTTCGACTTTTAACGGAATTGAGTTATTGCAACCTTCCGTGCAGCCGCCACCCTGGTAGATAATGCCGCCGGTGCCCGTGCGCCCGCCGTTTACGCCGCTGTGGGTGAGCAGCCGCCCGTGCGCTGGCCGTCGTCAGGTCTCCGCCGTGCCACCACGCAGTAGGTGGACCTACGACAAATAGCAACAAATAGATTCGTAAATTTATACAGGTGACCTCGCTGGTCAGGAGACGCAGGCGAGGGCTTCGCAAGAGTGGAAGTATGGTTACCTAAAGCGGCAGAAATAGTAACCAATGGCGCTGTGGTAAAAACCACGGAGTATATTGGCGGTTTTGTAACCGAAAACAGTTCTTTAATCTACTATGCAGCCGCCGAAGGCCGTGTGCGCAGCGATGCAGGCGTACTAAAGCACGAGTATATGATTACCGACTGGCAGGGCAATGTGCGCCTTAGCTTTGAAGACAATGGCAGTGGTACGCCGTAACCCGGCAGGAGTGCAGTTTCAATGCCTTTGGTGTGCAAATAGCGGCATTGTACAACCAAGCATACATCCGATAAATTTTTGTAGAAGGCCGGCAGCGAGCTGCAGGACGATGTACGCCGCTGTAGGTGAGCAGCCGCCTGTGCGCTGGCAGTCGTCAGGTCTCCACCTACAGCAAAGCAACAAATAGATTCGTAAATTTATATAGGTGACCTCGCTGGTCAGGAGACGCAGGCGAGGGCTTCGCAAGAGTGGAAGTATGGTTACCTGCAGCGGCGGAAATACGCCCTTGCTAACACGGCCGACTGGCGGGGCATGATAAGCGCTGTAAAATGGAGTGCAGTAACCCCGGCCGACCCTAACCCAATTGAAAAAGGTTTTTTATATACTTACGATTTTGTGGGGCGGCTTGGCAATGCAGGGTATGTGCAAAAACAGGCCAGCAGCTTTGTGTTAAAAAATACTTATACCGAAGCGCTTACTTACGACGAAAACGGCAATATAGCTACCTTACAGCGTTATAACCTCATAGGCACTGTAAGCACCCTGGTGGATAATTTGACTTATACGTATAAAAATACCTGCTAAAGACAACCAGCTCGACAATGTGACCGATGCCGTAGCCACTAATAGCTCCGGCTATGGCTGGCGAAATTATACGGGTAGCACAGCAGCATACACTTATGATGATAATGGTAATTTACTGACAGACTCAAAGAAAGGAACAACGACAGTTACAACGAACAAAACAAACCTGTACTTGTAATGGCCAATGCCACTAAAAAGATAGAATATAAATACGATGCGGCCGGTGCAGAATAACCAAGATAGTAACCAATGGCGCTGTGGTAAAAACACGTGCAATATATTAGCGGTTATGTGACCGAAAACAATTCCTGACTTATTATGGAATGGCCGAAGGCCGTGTACGAAACGATGGTGGTGCCTCATTGAACTTAAAGACGGAATATTTTATAACCGACCAGCAGGGAAATACCCGTATTAGTTTTGAAGACAATGGCAGTGGGGTGCCCATTACCCGGCAGGAAACCAGTTTCTATGCATTTGGCATGCCCATAGCCGGAGGTTACATCGGCACGGCCGCCAATAAAAAACTTTACAATGCTGGCAGCGAGTGGCAGGACGATATAGAGGCCCTGGCCGATTACTACAGTACTTTTTACAGGGAGTACGACCCCATACTGGGCAGGTTTAACGGCGTGGATCCCAAGAGCGAAAATTTTGAAAGCTGGACAACTTATCATTATAGCTATAATAACCCGGTTAATTTTAATGATCCGATGGGGGATGCGGCAGCGGCAACTACTGCAAGTGGAAAGTATTTTGAACAACTGTTGGCCGAACTGGCAAGAGACGGAATAAACAGCTCAAACGCTAAATATTACCCATGGGAAGGGAGTGATGGCGGCGGCAGCCCTTACGTTAATGATCCATTTACCGAAGCAATTTCGAAGTTGCACGAGCGGTGGGGAGTGACAAATTCAACTTTTGGCGGACAATCTGGCTTTAATAGTATTGTTAATAGAGTTAAAGGGCAAAGTGGTAGTAAAACCGACACTGAAAGCGATGAGTTTTATGATTTAGCGGCAGGGGAAACTGTAAGAGAACAGGTGTTTAACCAAAATATGGAAGAAGCCTTGAAAACAATACTAAAGGCGTACGAAAATGTATTTGAAGGAGTAGGAAATGGATACTCTATGAAGTATAATATTATTGCTTGTGATGGAGGCTTTAATACAGTAGCAAACCAAACAGAGAAAAGAATCATTATAGGATTTTCCCAGCAGTATTTTAACTCATTTGCCTTTTCAAAAGGCAAGGATTTCAATACTTTTGGAGGATTAGTAAGAGCAATCTACCATGAATACGTTCACGCATGGGATATGTCTGGTACGAAGGGTACTTTTATTAGCACATTTAAAAAGGAATTGTTAGAATTTCGTGGCCATTTCCTTATGGCAAGAGGCGATGTTCGCTTGCCACAAATGTCACGCAAAGAACAGTCGATCTTTTGGGGCGCTGTTTTAGCCTATGAAGATACATATGGCAGGTATTACGGAGATTTGTTTAAAACCTCTATAAAAAACGATAATAGTATATCTGTTAGTGAAAGAAACATGTACCAAAATTGGTATAATCAAATAATAAAGTATAAACCTTAAAATTTTGGAAATGTATTTGACGAATAGATTTTTTTTGATAGCCATATTTTTTGCATATGTTTTTAAGGCTGAAGCACAACCTCCGAAACAACTGACAATTGTCATTGAAAAACCTGTCATTGATACTGTGTTTGTAACAACTGAAAATAACTTCATAAGGGCAAATACTGGCGCAATAAATTTTACTATTAATGTAATAAATTTCCGAATAGGGATTAATAATATTCCGAATTCAAATATTGGATTTATTGTGGAAAAAAAGAGGGGAGTCGATTTTGTGATTGACTCAACTTGTACTTTTGGCCCTGATCCACTTTTGCCTTATCCACCACAAGGTCGTCGACGGATATTTTATACTAACGAAACTATTTCGCAAATAGTTTCTTTCCCTCCATCCTGCTCTTTTCTTGAAGAAGGGGCACGTCGTGTAAAATACTTCTTCTTTTACTACGATGGAAAAAGCAAGACGACCAAGAGGGTAGAAACAAATTGGATGTACTACTATGTTAAGGTAAAATGGTAAAAGGGTTAGCTAGTATTGGCCAATTGTTTAAGAAAGCATTACCGCCGATGCCGGTGTAACCAACGATGATGGAAACGACCTCTTTGGCCTCGAACTGCTCTACGATAAAGTGAATATCGAACTGGCCAATACGGCCGACTGGCGGGGCATGATAAGCGCCGTAAAATGGAGCGCCCTGCCGCCCACGGGGCCCATGCCGCCACAAAAAGGATTTTTGTACAGTTACGATTTTGTGGGGCGGCTCAGCAGCGCTGTGTATAAAGACCGGAGCTCCGGAACCTTTGTGCTGCGAAATTATTATAACGAAACTCTTACTTATGATGAAAACGGCAATATAGCTACCTTACAACGTAACAACCTTATAGGCGCTGCCAGCACCCTGGTAGATAATTTGACCTATACCTATAAAAACGCAACCAAAGACAACCAGTTAGATAACGTGACCGATGCCGTTGCCACCAATACCACCGGTTATGGCTGGCGAAACTATACCGGCAGCACAGGCGTTTATACTTATGATGATAACGGCAACCTGCTTACCGACCCCAAGAAGGGCACCACGCTTACGTATAATGAGCTCGACAAAACCACGCTGATACAAAAAACCGCCACCAAAAAAATTGAATACAAATACGATGCAGCCGGTGTGCGTATTACCAAAATAGTAACCAATGGCGCTGTGGTAAAAACCACGGAGTATATTAGCGGTTTTGTAACCGAAAACAGTTCTTTAATCTACTATGCAGCCGCCGAAGGCCGGGTGCGCAGCGATGCAGGTGTACTAAAGCACGAGTATATGATTACCGACTGGCAGGGCAATGTACGCCTTAGCTTTGAAGACAATGGCAGTGGTACGCCCATAACCCGGCAGGAGAGCAGTTTCTATGCCTTTGGTATGCAAATAGCCGGAGGTTATACACCACCCAGCAACACCAATAAGTTTTTGTACAATGCCGGCAGCGAGCTGCAGGACGATATTGAAGAAGGCATGGCCGATTATTACAGCACCTTTTACAGGGAATATGATGCGGTGTTGGGTAGGTTTAATGGGGTGGATATGGCGGCGGCAGAACTGCACGACTGGGGTGTGTATCATTATAGTTATAATAACCCACTGGCGCAAGTGTTCGGCGTAGCCGGCCACTTGATGCCTGTTAAATCTGCCCGATTGTATCGGGGTAATCAGATTGCTCATGCCGGGTTTATAAGCTAATGCCCGGCATTATTATTAATATTGAACATTTGCAATCCTAATATCCCGTACAACGGGAGCAGCAATAAGAGGCATCAAGTGATCCTGCGGAACACTTGCGCCAGAAGGTGAGAACCCTGTTAGGAGTGGCCTGGTATGGGAGGCAAGCGGATATAAATACAGCAGCGCTGTAGATTATCAAACAAACCGGGCAGGCTTGCTAAAGATTGAGCATTTGCAGTGCTAACCTCCCGTACAACGGGAGCAGCAATAAAAGGCATCAAGTAATCCTGCGGAACACTTGCGCCAGAAGGGGCCAGAAGGGCGTTTAAATTTTTGCAACCGGATTTCCCTTCAACCCTTCATTAACTAAATGTGCAAGAAATTGTGCAAACGGTTCTATATCCTGGTTAACACTTGCCCTTTCCAATGCTTTCATATAATTATCTCTTTCCTCAACAGGAATAACTGTCCATGGATAGCCGCCAGAGGCGAGCATTACATTCATTATGAACCGGCCCATTCTTCCATTGCCATCCATGTAAGGATGAATAAAAACAAAAATAAAATGACCTAATACGGCTCTTACCGATGCATCTTGTTCTTTTTGCAGCAACTCAAATAAAACGGGCATTGCATCCCGTACGGCATCTTTATTTAATGGCACATGCATTGATTGGCTAATATAAATCTGGTGGGTTCTGTAACCTGCCAGGTCTGCTGCTTTTAGTAAACCTACAGTTACACTTGGTCCAAACAATTCTCTGTACCATATCCTGTGTTCTGCCTCTGCAATTTCACCTGCATTTTTTCCATCCAATATTTTGCTTATACTTTGCTCTGCTGCTTTAAATGCTTCCCAATAACCTTTGGCTGCCATTGCTTCTCTTTGTTTTTTATCTTCACTATTTTCTTTGCTATCCCATAAACCCTGCCTTACTCTTTCGATCATTCCGGGAGTTACTTTGTATTTCTCAATTGATAAAGAATGGTAAGCATCGGTAACATATATTTCTTCAACCTGCTTCATGTATTTTTTCTTATCTCCCGGGATACCCGGAGCTTTTGGAAAATGTTTTATCACTACTTCCTTCATTTGATGCCACATTAATCTGATTCTATTGGCGTAAGGAGATTGGTCACGGTTTGAAAGCGGCACAATTAGTTTATTATCAAATGGGTCATATTCTTTAATTGTATAACCAGCCTTTTCCATTGTTTCTATAATGTCATCCGCAATACTATCTTTATTTATGTTGCGAAATGCACCTGCCAATCTCCCTGCCACAACACTTTTACCATCTTCCAGCAATAATGCCAAAATTTCTGAGCCATCTTTTACCATTGATAGTACAGTTCTTGCATCTGTAGGATTTTGACTGAATGTATTTTCTGAAGCCTGAACAAGTGTGGCAGGTACAGACAGCATTTTAATACCTTCTTTTTCTACAATTATTGATTTTGCAGGAGCTGGTGATTTAATATGAAACAAAGATGTATTGAATGGAAGGTCTGTTTTAAAATTGGTGGCATCAGGCGATTTTATTATCAGTTGCTGCGGCACTGTCCAGTTGCCTGCATGTATCAATAAAGATTGCTCCGGCGAAATACTCCATTTTTCTTTGTACTTATCCCTTATAAGTTGGGCACAAAAATTCCAGTAGGAACTATACCAGGATGTGCTATCGCCTTTTGATTCTGTTGGTGCTGCGCTTATATACCAACCCTTATATACTTCTTTAATAAACCCGTTCTGTACCAGTCGTTCTTTATGAGTACGGGAAAGCAAATTACTTTTAATGGCAACAATTCCAGTGTCCTGTAATAGCCTTAATACCTCTAGTGATTCAGCAAGTTTTTCTGACGGGGTTGCCATATCTTTTATTTTTGTATTAAAATTAGGAAATGACGCTTTATTAAAATTAGGAAATTCTGTTTTTTCAAAATTAGGGAATATTGTGGTATTAAAATTAGGTTATACTGTAAAAAAATAATAAATTGTTGATTATCAATATTTTTAGTATCTAAAATTATTAATTTGCAACTTTCGTGAAGATGGCAAAAAGCAGCATGGCTGAGAGGCAGAAACAAATAGTATCTACTACCATATTAAAGTAAAATGCTAATAGTGAGTACACCAGTAAGTACTGATTGGCCATCAGGATTTATTGATAACAGAAAACCTGCACCATCCCTCCAACTCGTGCCATCTGCGTGCAAATAAAATTAGCATAAAAAAAGCCACCCTCCCGGATGGCTTTAAAATATCATCAAAATAAATTTACTGCACAACGGCCTTGCCTACACCCAACCTTTTGCCTGAGCTGCTGGTGAGTTCTACCATATACACACCCGAAGCAAGCTGCGGCAGGGTTACCTGCATTTTTTCATATATAGCAGTGATGCTGTATTTTCTTACATAAACCCGGGCACCCTTGCTGTCGTAAATGCTAAGGTAGCGTTCCTGCGGGCCCGAAACGGGATCCTTATAAAAGCGAACTGTGAATATGCCGTCGTTCGGGTTGGGCGAAATGAATACGATGTCCGACTGGATGCCGGTAATCTTTATTGCAGCAGAAGTATCGGCACAGCCGGTGGCCTGGTTCCTGGCAATTACTTTAAGATCACCCACGTCATCAATGCCGGCTTCGTAAGTGGAACCGGTAATGCCGGGAATGAGCAGGTTATTCTTATACCAATCGTACATATAATTTCCGGCTGGTGTGGCCGTGGCAGTAACAATGGCTTTTGTGTAAGGATTAAGAGCGGTGGCACTGGCCGTTAAACTCAGATCCGGGTTGGCATTTACCGTAAGCGAGGCGCCTGCAGAGTTCACGGTACCGCAGGGTATGCCCGATACAATGGCACGGTAGCGGTTGCCATTCAAGGCCTGGCTAACGCCGATAACGGTTAAGGTATTTGTACTGCTGCCATTATAAGTGCTGTTGTTTGTAATATCGGTCCAGGTATTTCCGCCATCGGTACTCAGCTGCCATTGGTAAGTAATTGACAGCCCCGAAGCCTGCACACTGAACTGTTTAATATCGCCATTGCAGGCGCTTGCTGCTAGGGGTTGCGAAGTAATGGAAACGGGCAGGTTTACCGAAAGGGTGGCGGCATTGCTGGTAAGATCGGTACAGGGCCCGCTAATACGCACCCGGTATTGGTTCCCGTTCATGGATGCGGTAACACTGCTGAGCGATAAATTGGCAGTATTAGCCCCGGCTATATCTGCCCAACTGCTGCCGTTATCGGTGCTCAGTTGCCATTGGTAACTCATGCCTGCCACCGATGCATTGGAACTGAAGTTTGCCGTAAGTCCTTCGCAAATGGCGGTACTGGTTGGCTGTGTGCTAATGACGGCCGTTTCATTTACCGTAAGCGTAATACAGGCTGAAGTAATATTTGAAGGACATGCATTTGTTGCCACAACTCGGTACACATTGTTATTTTGTGCAGCTGTAAGGCCCGAAAGTGTGAGCGTGGGCTGTGTGGCACCGGCAATATTTGTAAAGGTTCCGGCGCAGCCCGTAGTGCTTTCCTGCCACTGGTAAGAAGGGTTGGTGCCTGCAATATCTGCACTGATGGTAACCGAATTGCCCGTACAACCGCTTACACTGGTGGGCTGGTTGGCCACCGATACGTTTACGCATCCTGCCGGTTCGGGCAATATGATAGTAAAGGTATCGTTGGTAGCAAGCCGGTTGCCGGTTGGATTGAACAGGCTTGATTTTATTTCGACCAGGGCTTGTTTTTTGATCGTAATATCATCCACATTCCATCCAAATAAACTGGTACCCAGGTCAGATGAGAACCTGAATCTGAACCTGGCACTCTGGTTTGCCCAGGGCGTAAGGTTTACAGAAGATTTTATATAACCGCTGCTGTTTCCGGTCCAGGCCGGCCTTCCAGCCAGTGCTGTACTGCCGTCCATAGTACCCGAATAGCCACCAATAATGAAATTGCTTTGCCCCACATCGGCCCAGGTGGTTCCGCCATCGGTACTTATTTCAAGCACGCCGCCATCATAGGTGCTTTCTGTATTGTACCAGTTCCAGAAAGTGAAGGGTGGAGGTGTGGCGCCTAAGGAAATGGAATTGGTCATGCTGAGGCGCTGATCCGATATCACATCAAGGTTGGCAGAGTAATATGCAAAAGGGGCCGAGTGTGTTGTGGCGCCGCTGGTAACCCAGTTTGTAGTGGTGCTGCTTGTGGCCGCCCAGCCTGCCGGGATACTGTTTGCCGGAACCACATCTTCGTAAAGGTTTACCGTGGGGAAATAACTTCCTGCATTTACCCTAACCGTAAAAGAATAGTTCTGCGATGTGCCGGCCACTACATTTACGGGAAAGCTCACCACACGGGTGCTTGAATTATAAGAGCCGCCCGATACATAAGTAACATTCGTGGGCAATGTATCTGTCAATAAAAAATTAGTAATGTCGCCACATGGCCCTGCGGTAACTCTATTGGTATAAATGATATTTTGATTTTCTTCCTGCTGTGTAACGTTTTGCGAAAGCCTGAGTGCGCTTTCCACGGTGGAAAAACCAACTACCTGGTCGGAGCGGCTGTTGGATGATCCCTGCCTTGCATCGGCTCCCATTCCCCTGCGGGCAAAAGCCTGTAAAATGGCGCAATGATACTGGCCGTTGTAAAGAAGCTGGTCTGCCTGCAGAATAGCATCCCTTCCATCAATGAAACCGGGGCTGCAGGGTTGCAGCTTCATACCTTCCATCACGAGTTTAAACGCAATGCTGTTTCCACCGGTACCGGCCGCATTAAAAAGATTGGGATTGATAGAGCCTACTTGTTGTATGATGTTCCAGGTCATGTCCCATAATACGGTACACCAAACAGTTCCAATGCCATGCGGAATGGCCGCTGTATTGATACTGGTATAAGTAAGCGGGTTAACGGCCATATCTGTACAATACCTGAATTGCCTGATACCGGGGCCAGTTACCGTTTGCCCTACAACATAAGTGCCAATTCCACGTGGTTTTGTGGCGCCATCGGTAAGGGTGGAACTGGCCCAGTCTTGTGTGGCCATCAGGCTGAGATAATCACTCCAGCCCTCACCCATTTGTTCCACATTCTGCAGGCAACCGGCTTGTGCCGGGCCACCAGTAAGGCGGTTACTTACACCATGTCCATATTCATGTACCACTACGCCATTATCCACATCGCCATCTTTTTGAGGAGATCCGTTCCAGAGATACATCTGCATACGGCCGCTGCTGCCATCGGCAGGGGTTGCAAAGTTTGCATTGTTTGTGCCGGAGCCGTCCTGTGCATCTGCATTCACATAATCATTTCCTGCACCTCCACGTCCCTGGTTGTTTGCCTGGAAATTACCAGCCACTTCATCAAAGCCATAATTGTAGGTAAGGTCGTGGATAATATTGTTCCAGTAAAAAACATTGCTGATATTGAACTGCTGGTTCTGAACCGGTGTTGTTTGTGTAGGTGCAATGGTAAAATTGGGGGTAAAATCAAAAGTAAGCGGATCGGGGGTAGTAGTAGAGAAAGCCGAAACACCGATCGTATTGTTGTTGCCATCCCTGTCTTCTTTGGCCCAAACATTGTTGCCCCGGGTAATGGTATAATCTGTAGTTCCATCGTTATGCCAGCCAAGGCTTACGGCATTTCCGCCTGCAAGGGTCCAGGGGTTATTTACGAGGGCAGGTGTACCACCTGTATGGTTGGGACTTTCTGCAGGATAAGGCACTACCCTGTAACTGGCATTGCTAACGAGCAATGGGCTGCTTCCGTTCCATGAAAAATAATTTTTTGCTGCAACCGAAGATGCAGTGGTCTTGCTGTGTGCTTTATGGGTTGCCTCTCCCTCGCCCCAATAACAATAAACGGTAAGATTACTTTCTTCTAAAATGCGGTTATTGTTTGCATCAACCCTTACCATCCAGTAATCTGAACTGTTTGCCGGTACCAGGTAGATCTGCCAGGCAAGTTTTACTGATTTACCTTCGTTTAGTGGTACCCATATTAATTCGGCCGTAATGTCTTCTGAAGCCACGCCCAACTTTCCAAAATGTTTTTTAGCTGAAGATGCGGAATAAGAAACAACTTCGGAACTGCTGATCAATTTTTTTTCTGCCAGTACGGCCCTTACTGCATCCGCAGCTGTTTGTGTGGGTATTTCGGCAGCCCCTGCTGTTTTTTTGTCGATGCTTTGTATGAAGGAACCGCTTTTGGAAACAAGTTGCCCGTTTTTGAATGCAAGCGTAAGCAACTGGTTATACACGGGCAGCCCTTTGTAACCCTGCTGCAGATAAACCATTTCGGTTCCAGCAGTTTTATTGTAGTACGCTGCAGAAACAATGGAATTTTGAATGGTACTGCTGGTAAGTCCTGTGGCATTTTTGTTATTTTCCACAAGGCGCATCGCAGCAGCTTTGTCAATATCCTGCGCAATGCTGTAAAAATGAGAACATAAAAACAAAAGGGGGAGTATAATTTTTTTCATACTGTCTTGATAATAATTTAATTAAGGGGCAGGGTTCTTTCACAATACGAAAGACAGCCTGTTTTTAAGCCCGCTAAGTTAGGTTTTTTAAGGATTTAAAAGTTATAAAAAGGAAAGCCGGTTGGTACCGGCTTCCTGATCTATTGAATGCTGATTTTTTGCGAATGTATTTTTTGCCCATCCCATATACGCAGCAGGTAATTGCCTTTGGGATATTTTGATAAACCGTTGAGCTGGATGGTTTGGATGCCTGCGGCAGCAAATTGCCGCTGTTCCAGCAGTTTTTTTCCGGAAATATCATGCAGGCTGATATCTATGTTGGCAGCCTTTTCGCTGAATAAAGAAATGTTCACAAAATCTGCAGCCGGATTAGGCGATACGCTGATTCCTGTTTTATTCCTTTGCAGCAAAAGGATATTTGAATAGCCTTTACTGCCGTCTGTATTAGTATATTTCAGCCGGTAATATTCCTGGCCGGGTATTGTATAATCTTTAAAACTTTGGTTGATTGTTTCTGAACCGGCATCAATGGCCGATGTATATATTGTTGAGTAATAAAGTCCATCGGCCGAAGATTCCAGGCTGATATTTTGTACAGTTCCGGTAACCTGTATTTGCCAACTCAGTTCGTTATAAGCCTTTTTGGCCGCGCCATTAAATTGTACAATACGCAGGGGCAGGGCAGATCCATTCAATAAAATACTGAAATTTGTTTTTGTATTATCACGCCCATCTACAAAAAGTAGGTAATTGGTATTGGGGCTCAGCCCGGTAAATGAAGCAAGCGGGCCATCAGCATTGAACGTGCGGCATGTTACAGGTGCCGGAAAAGCCTGTCCTGCGGGGCAGGAAGATACCTGGTACAGTGCCAGTTCCACTCCTGCGCTGCCACAGGCCGATTGCGCTACAGGATTTGTGCTGTAGCCGCTCACAGTCATGGTAATGGTAGATCCGCTTCCGGTTCTTATAGCATAATAAGCCGTATTGGTTACGCCTGAACCGGTACCTGCACAATTAATGGCAGTGTATTGCGGGTCGGTATTTTTATTACTTGTAGCATGTACAAGATCAAAACTGATAAAAGTATTATCGGGAGTGGTTGTTACCGGGAAAGAAGGACATTCATCCCTGGCTTCTGTAGTGCTGGACAGGGGTGTCATTTCTGTATTAAAACTTGTACAGCTTCCATACGACAATCCCTTTGGATTGATACTGTATTGTGCAGCAATGTTTGCCGACCAGTCTGGCGATTTTCTTGCAACACCGTTGAGTACTGCATAATGCATGATCTTTCCCGGGTTGATATTTGGCAAAAATGACCCCTGGTAGGAATCGTTGATATGGCCCAGGTTGAGTGCATGCCCCAATTCGTGCAGGAGCACGCTTTCCATATCTATATTAGAGGTGGAGGGATAGCATGGGCCATTTTCAAAGCTGGTGCTTCCCGATGAAACACCGTTATTACGGATAACGATATCAAATTCTGTTTTACGATAAGAAAAGCCCAGGCCACAGGCGCTGTTAAACGAATAGCAAACACCCAGCACACCTGCTGCGAGCGGCGCATTACCCGTGTTCAGGTTGTCGAACATGATCGTATTGGAACCGTCGCCTGGATTTACTACCTGTGTAGTGGTTGTTCCGCCCTCCATAAAATTCAATCCGTTAACTTCTTTCCATGTATTGAGTGCACGCTGAAAAGTGGCTTTTACCGGAGATGCATCCAGGTCTACACCGCCACCTGCCGTACTGGTACTGTAAACGATGGTATAACCACCTGATCCATTGTCATTCATCAGGTTCGATTGTTTGGTCATGATAACCGGGCCGCTAAAGGTAAAAGTGGATGAAAGTACACTGTACATTACATTCAGTGCAGAAGGTGAATTAGTAGTATTGCTAGTTTCATCCCTTACCTGGAAACTGCCCGTACCTGCACGGCTGGGTACCCTCACCTGAATTTGGGTATTTGTCCAGGATACTACCAGCGGATCATTATATGCCACGGTAAAGGGCGTACCACCTGTTCCGTTGTTGGCATCATCAAATAAAATGGCTGCACTTCCGGCAGGATTTCCAAAATCTGTTCCGGTAATGGTTAAAAGGTTGAGAGCCGGGTTTTCTGTTGCACCCGCCGCCACATTTGCAGGCGAAAAAGAAGTGATCCCCAGTACGTTGTTTGAAATGATGGGTTCTGTTCCTGCATCAAAAGCAGGGAATTTATTTTCGTAAGGCCTGCCTGTTTTTTCAATAACAGCAGGGTAAAGGTTGTTCACGATGTTTTTATAACGGGCAAAAGGAGCATCCGCTTCCTTGCTTTGCAGATCGTATCTCACAAAGCCCTGGGCACTGCTGTAGAGATCAAGCATAAGTTCATTATTGAGCGGGTTGCGCAGATTAATACTGTTTGGGAAACAGAAAAAAAGGCCGATCTCTCCTTTTTGTAGTACGGCCAGGTCGCTGGCCTCGATGCTTTCTGTACCAACGGTTCCGCCCACGGTGATCACATCTATGAATTCCGATTGTATAGAGCCTTTAAAAACCTTATAAACTTTCAGTTTATTGCTGGTATAGATCATGGTATGAGCAGGGTTCCAAAACGAAAACTGCTCTTCCACTTTCGCTTCTGCAATAAGGGTCGATTGCTGTACTTTTTCTATAAGTGCTACCGGGTAAAGTGCCTGGGCGCTCAGCTTGAACGGTATAAAACCGGCAATGGCCGCAATTATGGCCGTTTTGGCCAAAATAAGGTTCTTCATATTGATTTGATATTGGGGTTTGTTTGCCGTTAAAAACGGGCATCTCCAATTCTTAACGTATAAATTTCTTTAATATTTTAGGGGGGCTCAAAAGGCAGGCTTTTTACAGGATTTTTCGGACTAAAACCCTGTTTTTTTTGCCAGAACAATCACCAATACTTACCTTTGCAGCCAAATTTAAAAACTGTTAAAAAGTTAGCGGCAAATCAAACGCTAAACCGTTAACCAATAACCAATAATTATAAATTATGGTAGAGATCAAACCAGACGAAATTTCGGCGATACTGCGGCAGCAGCTGAGTAATTTCAACGCTTCTACAAACCTGGAAGAAGTGGGAACCGTATTGCAGGTAGGCGATGGTATTGCCCGTGTATATGGTCTAAATAATGTGCGTTCGGGCGAACTGGTGGAATTTGAAAATGGCGTAAAAGCCATTGCCCTTAATCTTGAGGAAGATAATGTGGGTGTGGTATTGATGGGCGAAAGCGGTGAGATCAAGGAAGGCAATAAGGTAAAACGTACGGGCCAGATCGCTTCCATTAAAGTGGGAGAGGGTATGAGCGGCCGTGTTATCAATACATTGGGAGAACCCATTGATGGTAAGGGCCCTATTACCGGCGAATTGTACGAAATGCCGCTCGAAAGAAAAGCCCCCGGCGTAATCTTTCGTGAGCCGGTAAAAGAACCGCTTCAAACCGGTATCAAGGCCATTGACGCCATGATCCCTATCGGCCGCGGCCAGCGTGAGTTGATCATCGGCGACCGCCAAACCGGTAAAACGGCCATTGCTATTGATACCATCATCAATCAAAAAGAATTTTACGCTGCAGGCAAACCTGTTTATTGTATCTATGTGGGCATTGGCCAAAAAGCATCCACTATTGCGGGTATTATGAAAACCCTGGAAGAAAATGGTGCCATGGCTTATACCACCATCGTTGCAGCATCTGCTTCTGACCCTGCTCCCTTGCAGTTTTACGCTCCATTTGCTGGCGCTGCCATTGGGGAGTTTTTCCGCGATACAGGACGCCCGGCACTGATCATTTATGATGACCTTTCAAAACAGGCGGTGGCTTACCGTGAGGTATCCCTGCTGCTGCGTCGCCCACCCGGACGTGAGGCTTATCCCGGAGATGTGTTTTACCTGCACAGCCGCTTACTGGAAAGGGCTGCCAAAGTGGTAAGCAAAGATGAAATTGCAAAACAGATGAATGATCTTCCTGATTCTATCAGGCACCTGGTAAAAGGCGGTGGTTCATTAACTGCCTTACCCATAATTGAAACACAGGCAGGTGATGTATCTGCCTATATTCCAACAAACGTGATCTCTATTACCGACGGGCAGATATTTCTGGAAGGTAACCTTTTCAATGCCGGTATACGTCCCGCTATTAACGTGGGTATCAGTGTAAGCCGTGTGGGTGGTAATGCACAGATCAAGTCAATGAAAAAAGTGGCCGGTACGCTTAAACTCGATCAGGCACTGTACCGTGAACTGGAAGCGTTCTCCAAATTTGGCGGCGACCTGGATGCGGCCACAAAGAATGTAATTGATAAAGGTGCCCGCAACGTGGAGATCCTGAAACAGCCCCAATACACACCATTCTCTGTAGAAAAACAGGTGGCCATTATATACCTGGGAACCCAGGGTTTCCTAAAGGAAGTGGCCGTTAAAAATGTAAAGGCATTTGAAGAACACTTCCTGATGGAAATGGATAATAAATATGCTGATGTAATGGCTGAGTTCAAAAAAGGTAATTTGCCCGAAGACGGTCTCAAAAAGATGACCGAACTGGCAAAAGGCCTGGTGGCACAATACAAGTAATTCACCCCAAATTAAATATTTAAAAGCTTCTCAATTGAGAGGCTTTTTATTTTGGGGAAGCACAAAATTGATGCTTTCAGCTAATACGCGGAGAGTTTTTATCAGCTTGCGAACCACCGGTGTAATAATGGGCTGCAACAAAATAAAGAATAACAAAAGCGATTGTTCAAAATTCTGGCAAACCAACAAGTTGTTTGTTGATTTTATCAAGTGTTAAAAAATGGAGATCAATAACCAGCCTTGGCCCCGCCAATATTTTCAATCGGGTGCCAGGTGGTTTTTATTTCCTGGGCATCGTTGATCAGGTAGGGCGATTGTGCTTTTGGGTCCATCCAGTTATAGCTGTTCCACAACAACACTCTTTTAAGGTTTAGCGTGGCTTTTTGCTGTATTTTATGAACGGTTTCTTTATCGTTTCCGGCATACATAATGGCATTTACATCCATATGGTCGCTGAACCAACTGAGCAGTTCCGAAACTTTACCGGTGATGATATTTACCACGCCACCCGGCACATCGCTTGTTCCCAAAACTTCGGCAAAAGTAACGGCACAAAGGGGTTTGGATGCCGATGCCAAAACGATACAGGTGTTTCCGCCTGCGATCAAGGGCGCCACTACACTCACCAAGCCGATCAATGAAGAATCCTGCGGCGCTATTACGCTGATGATACCCGTTGGCTCCGGGGCGCTGAAATTAAAATGAGAAGAAGCCACCGGGTTTACCGAGCTGAAAATTTGCTGAAACTTATCGCACCATCCGGCATAATAGATGAGGCGTTCTATGGAAAGTTCCACTTCTTTTTCGGCCTGTACACGGCTGCTGTCCTGCTTCATCAACTCTTCAATGAATTGTGCTTTCCGGCCCTCCAGCATTTCGGCAATGCGGTAGAGTATTTGGCCACGGTTAAAAGCCGAACGGCTGCCCCAGTCGCTGAAGGCGGTACGGGCCGCCAGGGCTGCATCCCGAAAATCTTTCCGGCTGCCCAGGCACACATTGGCCAGCTTTTCACCTTTTTTATTTTCTGCTACATAATAGCGGCCTGATTCGGTGCGGGGAAATTTTCCGCCGATGTAAATTTTGTATGTTTTGAGTACTTCCAAACGGGACATAGTTTAAATCGTTTAAATGTTTAAATGTTTAAGGGTTTAAGGTTGTTTCGCTCGTTCACCCTTAATTTCAGTTTTCTGTAGATACGCAATTAATTTTTGAAGCATTGCACTTATACGTTTGCAATAACCGCATAACTCGTCAAATTCAATTTCCGTAATATAATTTTTATCAAGTGCCCTGTATAATTGTGATCTTAGTTCTCCGCATGAACCTTTCGAAAATCCAAGAAATTGAATAAATTCCTTTCGCATACCCCTTTCAAAACCCTCTGCTATATTATCCATTATTGACCCGGAAGAACCTTCAACCTGGTGTACAAACCGGTAGTTCTTTTCAAACCTCCCTTCTTTAATAAGAACGCCGATTTTTTTGCATAGTTCGCGGCTAAGTTTCCATGCTTCTAGCTCTTCAAAATGGTTTACGGTAGCCATCTTGTTTCATATTAAGGTATAAAATTAATTCTCATCCAAATTCAAAGGAATAACAGTTATTAAACTTTTTAAACCCTTAAACCCTTAAACCTTTAGACACTTACAGCAACTTCACATACGAACTCAATCCATGCAATCCACCTTCTCTGCCATATCCACTTTCTTTATAACCTCCAAAAGGCGAAGTGGGATCGAATTTATTAAAGGTGTTTGCCCAAACCACGCCACTGCGCAGCTTGGTGGTGAGGTTGAAAATTTTAGAACCCTTATCGGTCCATACGCCGCTCGATAAGCCATAAGGCGTGTTGTTTGCTTTTTCTATCACTTCATCATCTGTGCGGAAGCTTTGAATGGCCAGTACCGGCCCAAAGATCTCTTCCTGTGCAATACGGTTGCTTTGTGCCACATTGGTGAAAAGCGTTGGCCTGCACCAAAAACCTTTATTAGGCAGATCGCAGCTGCTCTGGAACATTTCGGCCCCTTCTTTTAAACCGATCTTGATGTATTTATTGATGGTGCCCAGTTGTTCTTTTGAATTGATGGCGCCGATATCTGTGTTCTTATCCAGCGGATCACCTACGATCAATGTTTCGAGCCTGTCCTTTAATTTTTGTACCACCAGCTTGAACACGGATTCCTGCACATAAAGCCGGCTACCGGCACAGCAAACATGGCCCTGGTTAAAAAAGATACCATTGATAACACCCTCCACGGCCTGGTCGAGCGGGGCATCATCAAAAATAATATTGGCTGCTTTACCGCCCAGTTCAAGCGTTGCTTTTTTATGGGTGCCTGCAATGGCGTTCTGTATTATTTTTCCTACGTTGGTAGAGCCGGTAAAAGCGATCTTATCTACATCGGGATGGTTTACCAATGCAGCGCCTGTTGCACCCGCACCGGTTATGATGTTTACCACACCGGGCGGCAGATCGGCTTCCTGGATTATTTCGGCAAGTTTTAATGCAGTGAGCGGGGTGGTTTCCGCTGGTTTTAATACAACCGTATTGCCGGTAGCCAGCGCCGGTGCAATTTTCCAGGCGGCCATCAGCAGCGGAAAATTCCAGGGAATGATCTGCCCGGCCACGCCCAGCGGCTGCGCAGTTCTGTTGGGGAATGCATATTCCAGCTTATCGGCCCAGCCTGCATAGTAAAAGAAATGATTGGCTGCAGTAGGCACATCAAAATCGCGGCTTTCCCGGATGGGCTTACCACCATCAAGTGTTTCAATAATGGCAAACTCCCGTGCACGTTCCTGTATCATGCGGGCAATGCGGTAAATATATTTTCCGCGTTCGGCGCCCGGCATATTTTTCCAGTAACGGTTGTAGGCATTGCGGGCGGCTTTTACAGCTTTGTCCACATCGGCGGCATTACCATCGGCCACTTCACTCAGTTTTTCTTCTGTGGATGGACTGTAGGTGGCAAAGTATTTTTTGCTCAGCGGTTTTTCAAATTTTCCGTTGATGAAATGATCATAACGGGGATTGATCTTTGCCGCAGAACGGCTTTCGGGTGCAGGCGCAAATTTGCGTGCACTGTCGAATTTGAGTTTGATGGTATTGTTCTTAGCAGTTGCCATAAGCAAGTTTAATAAGTTCCAGAGGTTTCAGGAGTTCCAAAAGTTGTTGGAACCTCTAATGTCTCTGCTATTTTAAAAAATATTTTAAGTTTTATATTTTGTGCCTCTCATATCGGTTTCATGCAGATAGTTAATCAGTTTTTGAATCAGGCTGCTTACTTTTTTTGCATGAACAGCAAAATCATCAAACTCCTCTTGTGTAATATAGTTTCTGTCAAGTGCTTTATACAGCTGCGATCTGAATTCGCCGCAAGAGCCCTTGGCAATATATAAAAACTGGATAAACTCCCTGTTTCCACTTCTTTCAAAACCTTCTGCTATGTTATCCATAATTGATCCGGCCGATCCATCCACCTGTGCGATCAACCTGAAATTCTTTTCAAACCTGCCCGAATCTATCATTCTCCCGATTTTCTGATTTAGTTTTCTTGCTTCCTGCCAGGAAAGAATTTCTTCAAATTTTTCAATAGTTGCCATAGATAAGTTTTTATAGTGATGGAAATATTTTCTCAACGCTCAAACCAACCTCTGAAACCTCTGAAACTTTTGGAACCTCTGAAACATTATTAATCCACTGAAAAATAATCTTTTCCCTGGTACACCCCGGTCTTTTCTTTCATGATCTGCATGAGCACATCATTGGCCAGGCTGCTGGCGCCAAAGCGGAACCATTGGTTGTTCATCCATCCTTCGCCAAGGGTTTCATTGAGCATCACTAAATAATGCAGGGCCAGCTTGCTTTTAGAAATGCCGCCCGCAGGCTTCATGGCGATCTTCTTACCTGTTTTATAATAAAAATCCCTGATGGCTTCCAGCATCACTAATGTAACCGGCATGGTGGCCGCAGGGGATATTTTTCCGGTAGAGGTTTTAATGAAATCGGCGCCGGCATACATGGCAATATCGCTGGCACGGCGCACTTTATCGTAGGTACAGAGTTCGCCTGTTTCGAGGATCACTTTAAGGCGTGCATTGCCGCAGGCCTCTTTTACGGCGGCTATTTCATCGAACACAAAATTATATTCACCTTCTAAAAATTTTCCCCGGCTGATCACCATATCAATTTCGTCGGCGCCTTCGTCCACGGCAAACCGGGTATCGCGGATCTTTACATCACGGGGTGCCTGGCCGCTGGGAAATGCGGTGGCCACGGCTGCCACTTTTACGCCGCTTCCTTCCACCGCTTTTTTGGCGGTGCGCACCATGCTGGGGTACACGCAAACGGCTGCTACGGTAGGCAGGCCTTCATAAGAATCGTGAAGATGCTTTGCCTTATAACAGAGCTGCTTTACCTTGCCATCGGTGTCTTTGCCCTCCAGGGTGGTAAGGTCGATCATGTTGAGGGTGAGCAGCAGGCCATTCATTTTGGTTTCCTTTTTGATGCTGCGCTTGGTGAAGCGGCTGGCCCTCTCTTCTACGCCCACCTGGTCTATGCGGGGGCTGAGGCTGAAATCGGGCATATATGCCATTTGTTTTATTGCCATAGCAGTGTAGTAAAGGTTCAAATTTAGGGAAACTGCCTAATAAAATAGAATTTCTTTAATTTTAGGTTTGGCGTTTGGCGTTGTTGGTTTGAATCAATCGAAATTCCCCATAACCCCAAACAAACAACCCCAAACATTTTTTTTATGAACAAAATTCCCGAATCAGAACTCATCATCGATAAACGCGGCGCTATTTATCATTTGGGTGTGCGGCCCGAAGAACTGGCAGGCATTGTGATACTGGTGGGCGATCCCGACCGGGTGCCGGTGGTAAGCAAATATTTCGACCGCATCGAATTTAAACTCCAGCACCGGGAGTTCATTACCCATACCGGTTTTATCGGCAAAAAAAGAATATCGGTCATCAGCACGGGCATCGGCCCCGATAATATTGATATTGCCATGAATGAAGTGGATGCACTGGCCAATATTGATTTTGATTCCAGGACCATCAAACCCAATTTAACTTCGCTCAACATTTTCCGCTTTGGCACCTGCGGTTCTTTGCAGGCCGATATACCGGTAGACAACTTAGTGGCCGGCACCCATGGCCTGGGATTTGACAATGTGATGCATTATTACAACCAACCCTCCAATGCCGCCGAGCAGGAGATCATCAGCGATTTTGTAAAACATACCGGGCTTAGTGGAAATGTGGTGCCCTATATTTTTACCGGCAGCGCCAACCTGCTCCAGCTGTTTAAAGAAGATTATCATACCGGTATTACCGTGGGCTGTCCGGGGTTTTATGGCCCGCAGGGAAGAATCTTACGATTGCCATTGGCTTACCCGGGATTGATCGAAAAGCTTACCAGTTTCCGCAGCGGTGCTCACCGTATCAGTAATTTTGAAATGGAAAGTTCGGCTATTTATGGCCTGGGCCGGGCACTTGGGCATCATTGCCTGAGCCTGAATGTAATTGTGGCCAACCGGGTTTTACAACAGTTCTCAAAAGATGGAGGGGCGGCTGTAGAGAAGCTGATCAAAACATCACTTGAAAAAATAACAGCATCTGATTTGTAAAGTATTTTCATTAGTTGTTAATATGGAAAAGTATTTAAGAGTTCGATTTTAAGAATAGAATTACAAATGATGATGCTACCGAAGAACTAAGGTTGAGTAAAGCTGGGCCCGAAATCGGGCTGTATATCCCTGCCAGACTGCGCAAGCAGGCAGGGATTCCGGGTGCCTTTTTTTGGTACTTTTTTAGCGTGCCCCGACAGAGTGTCGGGGGGCAAGCAAAAAAGTACAAAACTAAATTTGAAAGGGAGTTCATGAAAATAATAAAACTAACAGCACAACATGCTGAAATTTAAAATTACCATGATTTGCTTTTATCATAAAAAATCAGCTTTCCCATTTACTTATAATTCTTTTTCTTTGCATCTATGAAAAAAGACCAAGTCATGCGCATTTACCTCGTGGGCTTTATGGGCACGGGCAAAACGCATTGGGGAACCATTTGGGCCGAAAAATACCATTTGCCTTATATTGACCTGGATGCACTTATTGAAGAAAAGGAACAGCTTTCTGCGCAGCAGGTTTTCGAAAAAAAAGGGGAGGACTATTTTCGTAAGGCGGAGGCTGAATGTCTTCGATCTACCGAAGTGTACACCAAATGCATTGTTTCCTGCGGCGGCGGTGCACCCTGTTTTCATGACAACATGAGCTGGATGAACCAGCATGGAACCACCGTGTTACTGCAGGCAAATGCAGTGGCCATTTTTGAAAATATAAAGGATGAAACAGGCAAGCGGCCCTTACTGCAAGGGAAAAACCAGGCCGAACTTTTATTCTTTATAGAACAACTGAGTAAGGAAAGAAAACCATTTTACGACCAGGCATCCATAAAACTCGAAACAAAGGAACTAACAGAAAAAAGCCTGGATAAGATCATCTCTTCAAAAAAATAATAATGCACAGGGGAATAATAAAGATAGCGGCATTGCTGGGCGCCTTGAGTGTGGCCCTGGGCGCTTTTGGCGCACATGCCCTTAAAAAAATGGTGAGCGAAAACGCAGTGGCCACTTTTGAAACAGGGGTGCGTTACCAATTTTACCATGTATTTGCGCTCCTGGTTGTGGGATTCTTATACAAGGAATTTGTATCAAAGACATTGTTGTATTCGGCCCGCTTTTTTATGCTGGGCATCATCCTTTTCAGCGGCTCATTGTACGTACTTACATTTTTACAGGCTGCGGTTGTACCCGGGTATAAATGGGTGGGCGCCATTACACCCGTAGGGGGCCTTTGCTTTATAGCCGGATGGTTGCTGCTTTTTTTCGCTGTATGGCAAAGAAGCAGGAAAATTCCCTGAGTTTAGCTGGCTTTATTGACCGTATGCCCGGTTGGGTTTTGTTGAGACGGGGCTTCTTTCTTTTTATCGAGGAACAGCATTTTAAAACTGATGAGCAGCATAATGACCGCAAATATCTTTTTAACGGTTTCCTGCGGCATAGACAAGGTGAGTTTTCCGCCAAAAAAACTTCCCAGCACAAATCCCAGGCCAATGATGAGCACCACCCGGAAATCTACATGACCCTGTTTATAAAATTGCCACACTGCCAGGAAGCCCACCGGCAACATCAATAAACCCAGGGAACTACCCTGTGCTTTAAACTGGCTGAAGCCAAGCAGGAAAACAAGGGCGGGAACAATTACGATTCCTCCGCCAATGCCCACCATGCCACTTAATATGCCTGCCACGATACCTATACAAATAAGGATTATGATTGTTTGTGCGTCCATGATTTTAGTTTTTCCCGTTTGCATTGCTGCCGAATTTGCTGTTGTACAATTTAATGGCATGTTCAATGACCTTGTAGGCAATTTCCTTGCTTTGAAAATCATCTATCAGAACAATTTTGTTTTCGAGTACTTTGTATTGTTCAAAATAATTTTTGAGTACCGCAAAAAAATGTGCCGGAATACCATCCACATCGGTAATATGATTTACCGTGGGGTCGTTGGATGCCACGGCAATGATCTTATCATCTTCTTCGCCGTTGTCGATCATCTGCATATTTCCTATAACGGTGGCACTCACCAGGCATAAGGGCTGGATAGGCTCACTGCAGATCACCAGTATGTCGAGCGGATCTCCATCTTCCCCCAAAGTTTGTGGAATAAAACCATAGTTCACCGGGTAATGAAAGGAAGAATAGATCACCCTGTCGAGCCGGAGTAAACCTGTCTCCTTGTCAATTTCGTATTTGCATTTACTGCCCTGCGGGATCTCAATCAGCGCATTTACTTCTTTAGGATGATTTTTTCCGTAATGTGCCCCGTGCCAGGGATGTAAAACATGTTGCATAATAATTTATTTTAAGCCTGAAAAATTTTAAAACCCAGCCAGCAGGCCCCAAGGCCAAACAGCACGCTTGCGGCAATGTATATAAATGAAAGCAGCCATTTGCCGTTTTGCATCAGTTCAATATTTTCGAGGCTGAATGCCGAAAAGGTGGTAAACCCCCCGCAAATTCCGGTAGCCAGAAACAGCATGGCAGATGCCGGTAGAAAATGCTGTTTCATACTGAGTGAAAATAACAAACCAATTGCAAAACTTCCCGAGATATTTATTACAAGGGTTGCTACAGGAAAATGGCTGCTTTTAAGTAAGCTGAAAAGAAAAAACCTTGCCATAGCCCCTGCAGCACCTCCGGCCCCCACAAGTAATAGATTTTTCAGCATCAGTCTATAGGCAGGTTTCCTGAAGAGATATATTTAAAATCAACCTGCCATTTTCCACTTTGGCGAACAACTTTAATTTCCATGGGTTTGTTCATATAAGAATTGCTGTAGTTGATCACCGAAGTGGAATCGTCAATGTCGAGATATTTGTTGATGGTATAAGATGCCTGCTTGTAATGCTGTTTTTTTTCAGAGGAAAGACGGTCATAATAAGTTTTGTACGACTGGAACATCTGTACATTTTGAGAATCTTTGAGCATGAGTTCTTCAGCCGTTTTAAAATTGCCATCAAGGCTGGCCCGTATAAAATCACGGCCGGTATCCAGTGCCGTTTGAGGCTGTATTTTAGATGCTTCGTTGCAGCCTGCGGCCAGCAATAAAAAGCCAGCTAAAAATGAAAAAAACTTCATCCTTTAAATTTTTATAAAGGTAATGCATTGTAATAACAAGAAAGCACCTGTAAAAGGTGCTTTCAGTGCTGAGAGATGGTTTGTTTATTATTTAAGCGTATCCAGCGCCTTCAGGCCTTCTTCCATTTGGCCTTTAAGCGAATCTATATTAATGTTGTTAAGTTCGTCCATTCCCTTTTTGAGCGAATCCACCGTATTGTCTAATCCTTTTTCTTTCATTTTTTGCATACCCATTTCCATCATGCTGCTTTTATCAAAAGCAACTTTCCAGGTGCCATTTTCTTTCTTAAGCGGGAAATTGGTAACCTCACCGCTGGTTTTGTCTTTTACAGCCACAGTGGCTTTTTCGCCATCCATTTTCACTTCTCCAAATTCCATTTTTGATTTGTCGTAATCGGGCATATCTTTTGCATCCCCGCTTTTTAGTCCCATTTCCATCAGGTCGAGCAATTGTTTACTGTCTGCGGTGGCCAGTGTTCGAGCTTTTGCCAGGTCTTTTTTTCCCAGTGCCTCAAAAAATTCAGATAAAACAGCTTTTGGATCGCCACCGCCAGTCTTGCAGCTAAAGAAGAATGTTATTGAAACAAGCGCAGCAGCGAGGATGAGTTTTTTCATATTTTAATTGTTTAAGTTTTGGCAAAAGTATATTTTTAATTGAAAATGCCATTACTATTTATAGACAATAGTTTTTATTAACCTGCATTTTGGATGCAGTATCAGGTCATCAACGCCAATGAACTCAAAGTCCTTTATGGCGCTTTCATTGATGCCATTTATTTCCGAGCCCGGGGTTTGAAGGGATTTCCAGGCAAATTCGGTACAATACAGGCGCTCATCAGTTGATAAATTGAAATCCATATCGAACATGATACCATCATTATAGAATTTTTTGGCTTTAGCCACGATCCGGTCAATCCCTGCAGTACCTATATCATAACGGAATATACCAATGCCTTTATTGCTGTATGGTTCTGCAAAGATGATGAAAGGATCTTTTCTTATTTTTTGATCTGGATTGAATTCGCCTCCTAATGCATGCAGCACAAAAACCCGGTTGTTTTCAATAAGGGCGATCCCACAGTGCGACCATGTTTTATCCCTTTGGTTGAGTGTGCGCAGGCTTTGGCTGGTAAAATCGTTTCCGGTACGGGTGACCAGGTCGCCGGTTTTTACTAATTTTTCCAGTTTTGGGATTGCTGCTAAAGCATGGTCTATCATTGCCTGTTGTGCCACACTGTCCCGGCCAGTCGTAATATTTTGTGCTGCATTATTTTGCCGGCAGGCCAAAACCGGTATAAAAAAAATAAGGCAGTATAAAAACTGCCTTATAAACTTTTTGCAAAGAAACTTCATGAAAAGATTATTTTTTCTCCGTTTCTTTTGCGTGCAATTCATCAAACCTGTTATAAGCCTTGATGATGCTCTTGACAAGCTTATGCCTTACCACATCTTCCTCATCGAGTTCAATGTGCGCAATGCCTTCGATGCCCCTCAGGATCTTTGAGGCCTTGAACAAGCCACTATGTTGGTTTTTCGGAAGGTCTATCTGGGTTGGGTCGCCGGTAATGATAGCTTTGGCATTGGGTCCTATGCGGGTAAGAAACATTTTTATCTGCAGATCATTGGTGTTCTGTGCTTCATCCAGTATGATAAAAGCATTGTCGAGCGTACGGCCGCGCATGTAAGCGAGCGGCGCAATTTCTATCGTACGTGTACTCATATAATAGCCCAGCTTATCGGCAGGGATCATGTCATCCAGAGCGTCGTACAAGGGACGCAGGTAGGGATCAATTTTCTCCTTCAGGTCGCCGGGTAAAAAACCAAGGCTTTCGCCTGCTTCCACTGCAGGGCGTGTAAGGATGATCTTTTTAACCACTTTATTTTTAAGTGCACGCACAGCAAGTGCTACAGCAGTATATGTTTTACCTGTACCTGCAGGGCCAATTGCAAATACAATGTCATTTTTGTCGGCAGCCTGCACCATAATCTTCTGGTTGGCCGTACGTGCTCTTACGGTTTTACCATTGGGCCCAAAAACCAGTACATCATTTGGATTGCGGTCCATGAAGTTGTCGATCGATTTTTCATCGTCGCCACCGAGGATCTGTTCAAAATAATTTTCGCTCATGTGCCCGTTTCTTTGAAGGTACTGTATAAGCAGATCTATTTTTTCCCTGGCTTCCTCAATTTGTTCGGGTGCGCCGCTCAGCTTTATTTGTGTACCGCGGCTCAGTATTTTCAATAGCGGAAATTTTTTCTTCAGGATATCGAGTTTGCCATTGTTAACGCCAAAAAATTCAATGGGGTTAACGGTTTCAAGGTTAATGATTGTTTCTGTCAATGCGTGTCAATTTTAACTGCCAGCCATCTAAACGTGGATGCGCAGGTTTGGGTTAATTTAAAATTGTGTAAGGTGCTTTTCGTGCATCTGTTCCAAATATATAATTTGAAATTTTAGCTATACGAATTTACTTATTAACATTTGTTATAATAACGTGGAAAAGTTAAATCTTAGTATGAGGGATCAAGATTAACAATACAAACGTTCATAACCATTTGAAAATCTTATGCTGATAAGGTTTCAGCGGATATTAAAACCTCGCCAGCACTTTCAAATTCACCAGTCTTGGTGTAAGCCTGTTTGGAATGGCATAAGTACTGTTTGAAAAATCTTTGATGAGCTGATAAGAGATCGTGTTGGCGCGGTCTATGAGATTAAATATTTCGAGGCTGGCCCAAATATTATCGAATCCCCGGAAAGGATTATGGCTGCGCCGCAAACTTTTTTCGCTGAGCAGCAAAGCGCTGAAACCAATATCCACCCGCATGTACGGTTCAATGATCAACCCGTTGCGGTAACGCACACTACCCGGAATATTGTAGCTCATATTGCTGCCATATAATAAATTGAGGTGCACTTTAAAATTCTTATTGGTGGGCAGGTAATCTTCCAGGTATAAGCCCGCTGTTATGAGCCTGTCGGCCGGCCTGCGCACCCAACCTACATTATTTTTAACGCTGTCTACCACCACCTGGTCGGCAGTTTGCGGACCAATGATCTCACCTGCTGCATTTTTATACTGGTAATAAAAATCATTCTGAATATCTTCCCTGCTGCGCATAAAGGCAAGGCTGAACCAGCTTTCTGCATCCTCCACCAGTTCTCCAAAAAGACGGAATTCAACACCCGTTGTGTATGCTTTGGCATTGTTAAACCCGGCATAGCGAATTTTTACATTGTCCACATCGTAGGTCACCACATCTTTCATTTGTTTGTAATAAGCTTCCGTGGTAAATCGGAACGGTCTTCCTTCGGGCCCTTTAAAACTATAATCCATGCCGGCAACAAACTGGATGCTTTTTTGTGATTTCACCTCTTTATTAAGAGATCCATCAGGCTTCCTTAACTCACGGTAAAAGGGTGGCTGGTTGTACATGCCTGCAGCTGCTTTGAACAGCATATCTTTTTTCCAGTTTGGTTTTATACTTACCTGCATGCGTGGACTAACAAGCATTTCATTATTGAGATCGTTGTAATTAACCCTTACACCCGCCTGCAAACTGATATCGGCTTTTTTTCCAATGAAGTGGATATTGTCCTGCAGGTAACCATTGAGCCGGTTCACTTTTAAATGGGCGCTGCTGTTCCAGTTGTTGAACAAAGCCATTGTGCCAGGCGTATAGGGTAACGAATAGCCGGCAGAATCCTGGTACTGCCATTGCCTGAGCACATCATTGATCTTAGACTGTTCGATACCTGCTCCCCATTGTATAAAATGATTTCCTTTATCAAAGCTGCCCTTATGCGATGCATTCCAAACTTCAATATTGAGTTTGTTCCTTGCATAGTCCTGGTAATATCCTGCGCCCAGCGGGTTCACTATTTGACCAAACGTGCTGCTCGATTTATCGAAATCACGGTCGCCAAAAAGATAAGCGCCTGCTATATCAAAATTTTCATTTTCATCATCCTTAAAACGGCTGAGCATCCATTTAAGTTTTAAAGCCTTTGATGGGTTTTGCAGGATGCTTAGTCCAAGCAGCGATGTGGTATAGCTGTCACGCTCCTGTCCTTCAAAAAAAACATCCAGTCCGAGGTTGGCCGTAAACAGCGGGGAAAAAACCGATGCCGTTTTTTGAACAGATTCCGGAAAGAAGGTGAATTTAGACCTGGAGAGAATGCCCAGCAAGTCAACCTGCCATCTATCACTTAATTTATAACTCAGTAATCCTTGTACATCCGAGGCAGCAGGAATATAGGAACCCAACGTGGGCTGGTTGCTCAGCAGGTTCCTGTTACTTTTATTACGAACGCCGGCCAGGTAGGTAAGGCGGTTGTTTTTTGTACTGCCTTCTATATGTGCACCCTGTTCGAGGAGGCTCACATAAGCGCTGCCCGAAAATTTTATCGGTTTTTTATATTGTATGTCAAGTACACTGCTCATTTTATCGCCATACTTTGCCTGGAACCCGCCGGTATAAAACTGCACATTACGGGCCAGTTCGGGGTTGATCAGGCTCAGGCCTTCCTGCTGCCCGCTGCTCACCAGGTAAGGACGGTAAACTTCAAAATCGTTTATATATACCAGGTTTTCATCGTAACTGCCTCCGCGTACATTGTACTGCGAACTAAGTTCATTGTTGCTGCCCACCAGTATTTTTATCAGCGCTTCCACACCACCGGTTGTACTTGGAATTGTAATGGCATTGCGGGGATTTATCTTTACAAGGCTCAGTTCTGTACGGGGCCGTTCATCCTTTACTACAACAGCTTCGAGCATTTTACCGCTGCGCATGAGTTTGATCGTTATTGTTTCATGCTCGCCCGGGCTAAGGAAAAAATTTTTCTGGGTGCTGGTAAAACCGGTGTGACTGAAAACAAGCGCAAAAGCCTTTTCTGCCGGCACTGTTATGGTAAAATTCCCGCTGTCGCCCGCAGAAATGCCAGCTGTTTTTCCAAGGATGATAACAGAAACATTGCCAATGCCGTTTTCATTTTCATCAATGATGCGGCCGCTCACTGTGGCGGTTTTAGTTTGGGCAAATAAATGAAATGGCAGCAATAAAAAGCTGCAAACAGTAAGCAGTCTCATACAATGAAGGTAAAAAATAATTACGAATTGGTGGAGCCGGTCTGCAAATACCGCACATTTAGGTGTTAAACAATGTTTTTTTACATTTGAAGAAAATATTCGAGATGCGTCACCAAATTTTGACCGGCCTTTTTATGTTTTCCCTCCTGTCTTGCGGCACAGACCAAAAGCAAAATGATAAAATTGAAACCAGCACCGAAGCCCTTCCGGAAAAGAACAGTGATGATATTAAAGCCGCCGCAGTAAATGACCTTTCAGTTGCTGATAATATGCAGGATATTATTTGCCAATGCTGGGATAATAAGGAGGATGCGGATGACCTCGCTGCCAATAATTATGAGGGCGATCTGGAAATTGTGTACAGGGGCTTTTGTTTCTATAAGGATGGAAGCATGTATAAAAATCACCGCAACCATCTGCAGGCAGGAACCTGGCAATTACTCGATAAACAGAAGCCATATGTCATATCAATAAAGTATAAAAATGGTTCAAGGGAATCTTATAAATTGGCTTCGCTTAAACCAAAAGCGATGTCGCTGGCAATAAATGACGATGCCGGCAGTAAGCTGGTGGAATATGAAGGGGAGGGTTTCAGCCATAAAATTCCGGAGGAAGACCCGTTTTATAAATCAAATAATGCCTGGCGCATAAAACCATCTGCAGCGGAAACGGATGCACAACTCAAAAAGCGGGTGGCAGCCATGCTGCATTTTTGGGTACTTTATTATGACCACTGTATTAATGCTGATCTTAAGGTGGTGAATTTTACCGGGATGACAACGCCTTACAGGTGGTATGCAGGCGGAATATACCTGAAGAAGGAAAAAGAATTGCTGCAGAACTGGTTCGATTGTTTTTATGACCGCGACCAGGCCATGAAAGCTTATAAAATGGCCAGCGAACTGCTTGATGTAAAATATGAATGGCCAAAAAATGAAAGCAGCTGGCTTAAAAAAAATGTGTATGTGCTCCGGCAGATGGAAAAGGAAGCTTCAAAACTTCAATAGGTTCAATGCTTCCGGGGTAGGGTTTAAATATTTATTTCCTTTTACTCTTCGGTAAAATGTTTTCTTTCCCTTGATTTCGAAAATTTTTCTTCATTAAATTTTGAGGAAGCCCCTCTTGGTATAGACAATGATCTCCAATGGTCGTTGAGTACCATTTTCCCAATAAAAACAATTTGCCCCACATGATGCGGGTAATGGGCGAGTTGCCTGTTGATAGCTTCTGTAATGGTATGGCCCTGGTTGCGGATATAAACAATGCTGCCAGCATTTTGGTCGTTTATGGAGTTAAGCGCATGGAAAAGGCATTGCCAGCCATTTTCCCAAACCTGCAGCATTTGCTCACGTGTTTTAATATCATTTTCAAACTCGGCATCCCGGTTGCGCCATTCTTTTTCCCCATCGGAACTTAAAAAATCTGTCCAGCGGCTGAGCATATTTCCGCTCATGTGTTTTACAATAGTGGCAATGCTGTTGCTTTCGGGATTGTACTGCCAGAACAATGCCTCATCAGGCAGTTGAGAGAATGTTTTTTCTGCCAGTTGCTTGCAGTAAAGAAACTCTTTTTTGGCGCTTTCCAGGTAATTAGTGAACATATTATTTGGATTTATTTATAATTTGAAAGACAATTTTATTGGCAATTTCATTCAGGGCAAAATTGATTCATTCATCTTTTTCTGCAGCCAGTAATAACCACCCGCGGCAAAGATGCATACAATACTCACCATTACCCATAAATTAAAATAACCAAATTGGCCGGCCACGAGGGAACCGCTGCGGCTGCCAATTATCTGCGCAATGCTCCATCCCATGGTGTATATACCGGCATACTGGCCACGGTTATATTCATTGCTCCTGGCAATGTAAAACGAATTCATAAAAGGCATACTGATCATTTCGGCCACGGTAATGGTAAGCATGGAAGCTACTGCCACAATAAGGCCGTTCTCAATGGGCATATCAAGAAGTAAAAATGAAAGGCCCATCAGGATGGCCCCATAACTCATGAGGGTGAGGTAGGGCCTTTTGCCCTCAAGTTTAAAAACAATCACCATTTCAAAAACCGCAATGAGTAAACCATTAGCCGCCATTACCATGCCGATCCAGAACTCTGTCAATTTTAATCCTTCTTTAAAATATACCGGTACCGTGGTGAACAACTGGAAAAAGCAGGTGGCGAATAAAATTTTAAAAAAGAGAAAGTACAGGAAGGTTTTGTCGTTCCATGCCGAAGCTTTTGATGTAATTTCTTTTTTTGCTTCAGGCCGCTGTTCTATGAGTTTTACTTTTGGTAAAATAACCAGCAGCATAAAGGCCGCAATAATATTGGTGAACCCGTCTACCCAGAATAATAACCTGTAATTGACAGATGCCAGGAAGCCGCCAAGGGCCGATCCCACGCCCCAGCCAAGGTTAATGGCCAGCCTGATGAGCGAAAAGGATTGTGTGCGGTTTTCGGCAGAACTGTAATAGGCAATGGCCGTGGAATTGGCCGGCCTGAAGGCTTCATTGACCATACTCAGCAGGAAGGTTACAATACAGATGGATAGATAAGTTTGCATCTGGCCAAGTACAATAAACATAATGCCTCCTAAAAACAAGGTGAAAAACTGAACGTAATAAAATCCTATGGCATCACTTATTTTTCCACCCAGCAGTGCACCCGCCACGGATCCCACACCATAGATGGCCACTACCATACCGCCCTGCTCAATACTGTACCCAAGATGGGTGCAATATAAAGTCATAAAGGCAAGCACCATGGTGCCGCTGCGGTTGATAAGCATCACCACGCTCAGCAGCCATATACGCCGGGTAAGCCCGCTGTAGGCATTTCTATACAGATCTTTTGTGGCCGATATCATTTACTTAATTTTCCGGTTACCATGAAATCCTCCGTTTTTGGCGCAGTATCAAAAATATGGAACAGTTCTGCTGGGGGTTTGGTGAGTTTTCTCAATTCTGTATCCATCCAGGCACCATCAATATTTATTACTGCCGATAGCACCGCCCCCGCTTTCAAGATTTGATGCTGCATGCTCCATCTCGAATGATCGGCAGAAACAGATTTAATTTTCAGATCAATTGAAATATCTTCCCCAAAACCGATTTCTTTTCTGAATACGCATTCTTCCCTGAAAAGTATGGGGCCAAACCGGTATTGATTCATGAGTGCAGGCGTAAGGCCATGTTCCACGAGAAATGCCATCCGGCAATAGGCGCCAAAGTCGTAGTACTTTGAATGCAGCACATGAAAATTGGGATCAAGGTCTGACCAGCGGATCTGTATATTTTTTATGTATTCCATTTTGTGAAGATCTGTAAAGTAAAAAACCCTTTTCGAAGGGCGAAAAGGGTTTTACAAATGTAAGCACTGTAAATTTATACATACAGTATTTCGTAATACTCTTTTGCCATCCGGTTACTGTCGAACTGCCAGCGTACATCACGCATACCATTCTTGATGATCTGTTTCCACACTTTCCTGTTTTCGTAGTACAGCGGAAGGATCTGGTTTTCCAGGATATCGTACATTTTTTCGAGGTCATATTCATCCTGTTCATGTACGCTCATTTTTTCATAATCTGCCGGCGGAATAAGGAATCCGTTGTTGCCATGGTTAATAAATTCGCAGATCCATCCGTCATTTGTACTGAAGTTAACAGATCCGTTCATAGCAGCTGTCATCCCGCTGGTGCCGCTTGCTTCCCTCGGCACACGTGGGTTATTCAGCCAAACATCCGATGCCTGCTTTAATCGTTTACTCAAACCAAGTTCGTAGCCGGTGCATACTGCCATATTCTTATGCTCCTTACTCAGGTTTACCAGGTAATTAAAATCGCTGATGGCCGGGTAGTCGAGCGGGTATGGTTTACCGGCCCAAATGATCTGTACCGGGTATTTTTTATTTTCCAGCAATTGCCTGAAACGTTCTTCATCGCGGGTGATCAGATCTGCACGCTTGTACCCGGCAAAGCGCCTGGCCCAAACGATGGTAAATACATCGGGGTTAAAAAGCTTGCCGGTTTGATCGGCCACCAGGTCAAATGCACGCTTTTTAAGATAACGTTTGCGGTCATCAAATGCATCTTCATGTGCTTTGTCTACAAAATTGTAAAGCTGCTTGTCGGCCCAGTAATGCCAGTTTTGTGCATTGGTGATCGCTTTTATTTCGCAAATACCTTCATACCTGTTCCACATTTTTCTGCTCACTTCTCCATGCAGCTGGCTTACACCGTTTGCGAGTTTTGCAAAACGCAGGGCGCCCAGCGAATGGTTGAACTGGTCGTCGGTCATGCCGGTTATTTTCCTTACTTCATCCAGCGGCAGGCCGCAGAAATAACCCATTTTTTCGCAAAGGTGTATCTCATGTTTTTCGTTACCGGCCTCTTCAGGCGTATGAGTAGTGAATACCAATCTTTTTTTCACTTCTTCCTTGCTGCCAAATTTTTTCAGGAGGTAAAAGGCCGAACTGAATGCATGTGCCTCATTGAGGTGATAAAGCTGCGGGTTAAAATTCAGCTCATCAATCAGTTTGGCGCCGCCCACACCCAGTAAAATAAATTGCGCCACTTTGGTGGCCACATTTGCATCATACAGTTTATGGCAAATCGTTTGGGACACATAATCATTTTCCGGCAGGTCGGTACTCAGCAGGAACAGCGGAGCAGATTTAAAAGTTTCGGGATTCAGGTAAAACGCTTTTACCCAAACCGGGTGACCATGTATTTCTATCTGGTATTTGATGCCTGTATCTTCCAAAAAATTATAGATCTTTTCGTTCCATTGCACCTGCAATGTCTGGTCCTGGTTGCGTGCCTGGTCATAATAACCATATTTCCATAAAATGCCGATCCCTATCAGGTTCTGCTTCAACTCATAGGCACTGCGTAAGTGTGAGCCGCTCAAAAAACCCAGGCCTCCGCTGTAGATCTTAAGTGGCTGATGAATGGCAAATTCCATTGAAAAATAGGCTACTTTTTTCTGGTAAGCAGGGTCAATAGTATAAGGTACCTGGAAGTGTTTAAAGTCCATAATCAGTAAAAATTTGGCGCAAAATAACAGCTATTTCCTTAAAATTAAAGCTTTGCGGGCAAATTGTGTAAAAAAAACACATTAAAGTAATTTTGTCATTTTGAATAAATAATTTAGGTTTGCCTAAAAATTAATTTAGGGTATATGAAATACAGCCCGAGCGAAGAAAATTATATAAAAAATATTTATCACCTGCAGTTGCCCGGGCAGGGCGTATCCGCTACTATGCTGGCTGCCAGCACCCATACAAAAGCAGCATCGGTAACAGAGATGCTGAAAAAACTTCACCGGAAAAAACTGATCAATTATAAACCTTATCAGAATTTCACTCTTACAGAAAACGGCAACCGTATTGCGCTGGAGATTATACGCAAGCACCGTTTATGGGAATACTTCCTGGTGCACAAACTCGGTTTTCAATGGGACGAAGTGCACGAAATCGCAGAGGAACTCGAGCATATCAGTAATAAGGAACTGGTGCAAAGACTGGATCAGTATCTTGATTTTCCTTCTTTTGACCCCCATGGTGATCCCATACCCGACCGAAATGGTAAAATAAAATCCATCCGGCAAACCTGCCTGGCAGATATTCCGGTGAAAACAATAGTTACCATCCATGCTATTACCGAGCAAAGCACACAAATGCACCAGCTGATGAAACATTATGGTATTGCCATAGGTGTTAAACTGAAAGTAAGCAGGCATTTTGATTTTGACGGATCAGTGGAAATAAAAATTGAAAAACAGCCACCTGCCGTATTAAGTTCACTGGTGGCAAAAAATATCCTTTGCAGCATATGAGTTTTATAAAACATACCGATACTTCCCTGAGCGAAGTGCATGAAACAATTGATACCACTAAAAAAGCGGCAGGCTGGAAAAAGATATTTTCTTTCCTGGGCCCGGCCTACCTGGTAAGTGTGGGTTATATGGATCCGGGCAACTGGGCCACTGATATCGCTGGTGGCAGCAAGTTTGGATATTCACTTATTTGGGTGCTGCTCATGAGCAACCTTATGGCGTTACTACTCCAGGGGCTTTCTGCAAGACTTGGTATCGTTCGTGGCCGCGATCTTGCACAGGCAAACCGGGAAGCTTATCCCCGGTATGTGAATTTTGCCCTGTACCTGCTCGCCGAAATTGCCATTGCCGCCACCGACCTTGCGGAAGTACTGGGTATGGCCATCGGTTTGCAATTGCTAACGGGCCTGCCGCTGGTATGGGGTGTTAGCATCACTATACTCGATACTTTTCTCCTGCTCTATTTGCAAAAATTGGGTATGCGGAAAATGGAGGCATTCATATTGGCCCTGGTAGCCACCATTGCCATTTGTTTTCTCATACAAATTGTTTTAGCAAAACCCGAAGCTGCCGAAGTGGTCACCGGTTTCATTCCGTCTTTTCCAAACAGCGAAGCGCTTTATATTGCTATTGGGATCATTGGCGCCACGGTAATGCCGCATAATTTGTACCTGCATTCGGCAATCGTACAATCACGCAAGATCGAAAAAACGGAGGCCGGTATCAGGGAGGCAATCAAATTCAACCGCATTGATACAACCATTGCACTCAATATTGCATTTCTTGTAAATGCGGCCATTTTGGTTTTAGCCGCCACTGTTTTTTTTAAAACCGGGAATTCAGATGTGGGCGAAATAAAGGAAGCGCATCGCTTGTTGCCCGGATTTTTGGGAAATGCAGCACCGGTATTGTTTGCGGTGGCGCTCATTGCAGCCGGGCAGAGCAGCACCATCACGGGTACGCTTGCCGGTCAAATTATTATGGAAGGCTATTTAAGCCTTCGTATCAACCCGTGGTTGCGGCGGCTCCTTACAAGACTGGTGGCAGTTATCCCGGCCCTGATCGTGATCCTTATTTACGGGGAATCGGAAGTGGATGCGCTGCTGGTACTCAGCCAGGTGATATTGAGCCTGCAACTCGGTTTTGCCATTATACCACTCATTCATTTTGTGAGCGATAAAAAGAAGATGGGCGTTTTTACCATAAAACCACTGGCTAAGCTGGCGGCCTGGGTAATAGCGTTGGTGCTCATTTATCTTAATGTGCGGATGCTGATAAACGAAGCGCTCCCGGTTTTTGAATCCGGCACTTGGGTGGGCCAGGGCCTGGTGATCATGGGCGGATTATTGTTTTTGGCACTGCTGCTGTATATTGTGTTTGTGCCGGTACGGTCAAAAATAGATAAGGAGGGTTCCATCCAGATACATCCTGTAATGAATGTATTGCCAGATATTGCTGTGCCTGCTTTCGGCAAGATCGCCGTGGCGCTCGACTTCAGCACAAATGACCATAAGATCATAGCGCACGCACTGGCCCAAGGCGGCAATAAGGCTGTTTATCTTTTGGTGCATGTGGTGGAGAGCGCTTCGGCATCCCTGCATGGCCGCGAAAGCGATGATTATGAAACAAAAAAAGACCGGGAACAACTCGAGCAGTATGTACAGCAACTGAACGAAAAAGGTTATACTGCCATTGCAGAGATCGGATTCAATAAGCGGGTGAAAGAAATTGTAAGGATTGTACAGGAGCATCAGGCAGATATGCTGGTGATAGGCGCTCACGGGCATAGCGGAATACGGGATTTTTTATACGGACAAACGGTGGATGCAGTACGCCACAAGCTGCACATTCCCGTATTGGTGGTCACTTTGAAATAGCCAGGAGCTTTTCTTCCAAAGCAAGGTTCCATTTTTCCTGCATCTCCTTCAGTTGGCCGTTCTTAGTTTGGCCGTCATATTTATCCTGCATATCGTTCATGATATCGAGGCATTCTTTATAAATGGCGGGCAAAACCGTTTTATGATTTGCGAGGGTGATGGTACTGCTTTTCAGTTTGTTGAAAAAAATACTGGCTGCAATAAAACTGATGTCAAAATGATGCTGCTCGTGGTTAAGAATATACTGTGTTTTTTTATCGGGCTTTACCCAGCTTTTAGGTTTGCTGAAATAACAATACACAGAAATATTAAGGTTACCGCTATTGCCCATTGCCTTTAATTCGGCCTTATAGCCAAAGCCGCTCATGGTCATGGCAGCCACCGGGCCGGCAGTAACCGGCGATCCCTTAAAATCGTTCCATACCAATTTTTTGGCGGGATTATAGTAAATGACATCCGATGCAGGCAGGGCGGTATTTTCGGTCCAGTAGATATTTGTAAGTACCTGTGAGGTACCCTTTAAAGCAAAAAGCAAAAAGTAAATAAAAAGGATCGGCTTCATAAATGTTAATGCTGCAAAGCAAACAGGATTTCTGTGAAAAAAATACTAATGAAGGGCAGATTATCAAATCATTAACAGGGCCGAATTTATGCATTTTCGAAAAGCTTATTTCTTCAGCCTCCTGTGTACATTTTCAGCCAGCGCATCCATGTCCTGGTTTTCCATACAGTTAAAATGGCCCAATGGACAGTTTTTTTCGCCGTACCTGCTGCAGGGCTGGCAGGGGAGTTTTAGATAAATATTTTCATAAATGGGAAAAGGGCCATTGTTCTTAAATGCCGATCCGTAATAAGGCTCCACATCCAGTTCTGGTGTAGTGGCGCCCCATAGGGCAAGTACCGGTTTTTGAAAAGCACAGGCTATATACTGCATGCCGGTATCGTGCGAGAGCACCAGCTTGCATTCTTTAATTAAGTAGGCCGATTCATTGAGGTTGAATTTTCCGCAGGCGTTATAAATCTTAATGGGGTCCACAGCGGCTATTATATCGCCATTGGCTATATCCTCTTTTCCACCAATAAGGATAATGGGATGATTTATTTTTTTGCAGAGCTCCTGCAATTTGTGTACCGGTAGTTTCTTGGTTTCATAAGATGCACCGATTACCACGCAAATATAACCTGCCAGGTGCGATGTAGGGATATGATCTGCGGGCACCTTGTCTTTTTGGGGGATGAAATAATCAAGGCCCAGCCCGTCGTCTTTTACACCCAACGTTTCCACTGTTTGCAAACTGCGTGTGGTAATATGCAGTTTGGGCATCAGGTTAATGTTGAATTCTGTAAGCAAAAATTTTTCCGGCGTCAGTTTCCGTATGGTATGGGTTTCTTTTTTCAGTGTTCTTTTTATTTTTAAGCTGCGGAAATTCTTATGCAGGTCAATCACAACATCATAATTCTCCTCTTTCAGGTCTTTCAAGAGCCCTTTCATGTTTTTGTGATAATAAAAAAACTTATCGATGTATGGATTATGTTCGGTTACTCTTTTAAATGCCGCTTTGGTCACAAAATGAAGCTCTGTATCAGGCAGTTGTTTTTTAATACAGCGGAACACCGGGCTGGCCAGCACAATATCGCCTATGGAAGAAAATCGTATGACCAGTATTTTAGCCATTAGTTGGTTTCAATATAATTTAGATCCTTGCCAAAAGTTTCTTCAGAAAAAATGGCAGCAAAAAAACTGATGACCATCACGGCAAGGCCGGTGATCAGCGCTGCATTTACATAACTGAAAGCGCTTTGCAGTCCGTTAAAAAATAACAGCAACAGTGGCAAGGCGCCCCTCACCATATTGGGTACGGTGGTGGCGGCTGTTGCCCTCAGGTTGGTACCAAACTGTTCGGCGGCCATGGTTACAAAAATGGCCCAGAAACCGGTGCCAAAGCCGAGCAGCGCACAAATAGCATACATCCTTTCGGCACTATTATTGGCCTGCGAAAAAAACAGGGCAATGCCTGCCAGCGTGATTGCATAAAAAATATACAAGGCCTTTTTGCGGCTGCGCAGCCAATGGCTTACGAAGCCAATCAGCACATCGGCTATGGAGATGGCAGCGTAGGCAAACATGGTGGATTTTTTCGGGAGCACTTTTTCATCTACCCCAAATTTTTCTGCAAAATTATTTGAGAAAGCCACCAGAATGCCAATAACATACCAGGTAGGCAGGCCGATCAGTATGGAAAGCAAATATTTTTTAAAACGGATTTTGTTATTGAAAAACATAAAGAAATTGCCGCGGCTCACCTGTTGTTGTTTTACATCTTTATACATTCCGCTTTCAAAAACGCTGATGCGGAGCAGCAACAGGCAAAAGCCCATAGCGCCGCCAATAAAATAACAGGTGCGCCAGTTAAAATGCAGCGAAACAAAATAAGCCGCAACAGCCCCCGTGAGCCCAACCCCCGCCACCAGCGATGTACTGAGGCCGCGTTTGTCTTTATGGCTAAGCTCGCTAACAAGTGTGATGCCTGCGCCCAGCTCGCCCGCCAGGCCCACGCCTGCTGCAAAGCGCACCAGTGCATACTGGTTAGGCGTTTCTACGAATCCATTGATGATGTTGGCAATACTGTATAAAATAATGGAGCCAAACAATACGCTCAGCCTTCCCTTTTTATCGCCCATAATGCCCCAAATAATGCCCCCCACCAGCAGGCCGATCATTTGTATGCCAATGATGAACTCGCCTTCCGATTTTATTGCGTCGCCGCTGAGGCCAAGGCTGGCAAGGCTCTCTACCCGAACAATATTAAAAAGCAGGAGATCGTAAATGTCAACAAAATAGCCAAGTGCAGCCACCAATACGGCTATACTGAATACAGGCGCATGTTTTTGTTGCATCGAATTTATTCTTTTGGAAGTTCGGCAGCCGGTTTCTTTTTATGAAAAAAAAGTTTCCATATTACCGGCAGGGTCGTTACCACTATAATGCCCAGCACAATTACTTCGAGGTGTTTTTTAAGGTCGAAATCATATCTCTCTAAAATGAGTTTATAAAGATAATGGCCTGCAAAAAGCATGGTGATCGACCAGGCAATACAACCCACGATATTGTAAAAGACAAATTTCTTCCTGTCCATTTGCACAATGCCTGCCACAATAGGTGCAAAAGTGCGGATGATGGGAAGGAACCTTGCCACTACAATGGTACCGGCCCCGTTTTCTTCATAAAAATCATGCGCTTTATTGAGGTATTTTTTCTTAAAGAAAAAACTGTCTTTACGGTGGTACAATGCCGGCCCCGATTTTTTGCCGAACCAGTATCCTACGGAATTTCCAGCCACACCGGCCACGATCACCAGGCCGGTAAGCAGCAGCAAATGCAGCAGGTCGCTACCAAGATTAATGCCCAGCCCTTTTGAAATAAGTTCATAACTGTATATGCCTGCTACAAAAAGTAAGGAATCGCCCGGCAGAAAAAATCCTGCAAACAATCCTGTTTCGGCAAATACAATGAACAGGAACAGCCAGAGGCCGCCATATACTATATAAAATTCAGGGTTGATTAAATCATGCCAGTTAAATTCGAGAAATGTAATCATACAATCGGGCGCTTTCAGCTATGAATAAACGTTTAAGCTTGCAATATACCATTAAATGCCCTTTTTGGCGGCATCAAAACCATAAAATGTACTGCTGGCAAGGTTAATAAAAATATATTCCTTACTTTTCCACTCATTATCATCAATCAAACTAATTAACTGTATGAGTTTATTTGTAAGAAAACCAATGAACGTTTTGCTGGAGGAAGCGGGCGATTCCGGTACGCATACACTCAAGCGGACACTCGGTTCATGGGGGCTGATCGCTTTGGGTATTGGGGCCATTATTGGCGCAGGGCTGTTTTCCATAACCGGGATGGCGGCGGCCAATCATGCCGGCCCGGCTATTACTATTTCATTTGTAGTGGCAGCTTTGGGATGTTTGTTTGCTGGCCTATGCTATGCCGAATTTGCATCCATGATTCCGGTAGCCGGCAGTGCGTATACTTATTCTTATGCTACCATGGGCGAATTCATAGCATGGATCATAGGGTGGGATCTTGTGCTGGAATATGCAGTGGGTGCAGCTACGGTTGGTATCAGCTGGAGCCGTTATCTTATTAAATTTTTAGAAGGCTTTGATATTCATTTGCCGCTTGCTTTAACGGTAGGTCCATGGGATGGAGGAATTATTAATTTACCGGCAGTGTTTATTATCGTACTCATGAGCTTATTGTTGATGAAAGGAACAAAGGGGAGTGCTTTTGTTAATGCCATCATTGTAGGCCTGAAAATAACTGTTGTTGTAATATTCATCGTATTGGGTTGGAAATATATTAATACAGAAAACCTGAATCCTTATATTCCCGATAATTCCGGAAAATTTGGCGAATTTGGCTTCAGTGGTATCATACGTGCAGCTGCAATTGTCTTTTTTGCCTATATCGGCTTTGATGCAGTAAGTACGGCGGCCCAGGAGGCCAAAAACCCAAAACGGGATATGCCAATTGGAATACTGGGATCATTAGCAATTTGTACTTTGTTGTATATATTGTTTGCACATGTTATGACAGGTGTTACCAGCTATACTACATTTGTCGGTAAAGATGGAATTGCGCCAGTAGCTGTTGCAATAGATCATATGGGAACAAAAGACGCTGCCGGGGTTGTAACACCTGATTTCCCGTGGCTAAACCGTGCCATTATTGTGGCTATTCTTGCAGGGTATGCTTCTGTTATATTGGTGATGCTGATGGGCCAGTCCAGGGTGTTTTTCAGCATGAGTAAAGATGGCCTTATCCCCAAAGTTTTTTCTGCCGTGAATCCTAAAACACAAACACCAGCCAAGAGTAATTTACTTTTTATGCTTTTTGTAAGTTTGTTTGCAGCCTTTGTACCCGCAAGGGTGGTGGGCGAAATGACCAGCATCGGAACGCTTTTTGCCTTTATTCTTGTATGTATAGGAGTATGGGTAATGCGCAGTAAAATGCCCGATTTACCCAGGGCTTTTAAAACACCCATGGTTCCGTTGGTACCATTATTGGGAATTATAACCTGCCTGTTCATGATGGTTTTTCTTCCAATGGATACATGGATACGGCTGCTTGTTTGGATGCTGATTGGCCTTGATATATATCTTGTGTATGGAGTTAAGCACAGTCATTTAGGCGATGGAACAACAACCAGGAAAGGAATGAAAATGGCAAGGATAACCGGTCTTGCATTAAGTGCGCTGTTAGTTGTTGCAGGGTTGCTTCATCAATACACTGTTGGTTTTGATACAGACAGAACGCTTATGTATATCTCCTTTGGATTTGCTGCAGTGCATTTGGCACTTTATACAAGTAAATTGGGGAAATCCAGCTAAGAGAAAAAGCGATTGAATATTTCTTAAAACCGCCATTCCCCTTGGCGGTTTTTTATTTGCCTACGGAACCGGGTCGTATCCATGCCCGCCCCAGGGATGGCATTTGCTTACTCTTTTAATGGTGAGCCAAAGCCCTTTTACAGGTCCGTATTTTTTTAATGCCTCAATACCGTATTGGGAGCAGGTGGGTGTATAGCGGCATTTTGGCCCTATCCAGGGCGAAATGATCCATTGGTACAGCCTGATGGCTGCTATAAAGGGGAAGCTCAGTATGAGTTTAATTGTTTTCACCCGATAATTTTATAAGCCGGTTGATAACATGAGTTGTATTTTCAAAAATTGTATCGTAGTGCGGCATTTCGGTTCCGCTGTACAGGATAAATACACACAAAGATTTTTCCTGCTGGGCCAGCATTTGCTCCAGCGGGTTTTTTTGCAGACGCCAGGCCTCCCGCATCAGCCTTTTGATGCGGTTGCGCTCCACTGCTTTTTTAAAATGCCGGGAGGGTACACCCATACCAGCCTGCAAAATACTGCCGGGATAGCCGGGCAGCCAGTAAACCCTGAAGGGGAAATTAGAAAAACTTTTTCCTTCCTTAAATAGCCGGTCAATGGTTTTGCGGCTCTTGAGTTTATTGGCCCTGCGGTAAAAATATCGTGTACTTGTTTGCAAATAAGAATATTAAAAAAGCCCCTGCAAAATTACAGGGGCTGTATGTATTATTCCATTCCTTTCGGGAATGTGGTCAATTTATTTTTTTGAACCGTGCTCGCTGCTCACCGTCAGTTTATGACGGCCTTTTGCCCTGCGGCTGGCCAATACTTTGCGGCCATTGGCAGATTGCATACGCTTACGGAAACCGTGAACAGATTTACGGCGGCGTGTATGAGGTTGGTAGGTTCTTTTTTTACCCGGCATGATATAAAATTTTTCCTTTTACAAATATTGTTGCTGTTCCATAAAGCGGGGCACCATCCCTGCTTTTTGTGAAAGGACGGCAAAGGTAGGGGAAAATGGGCTAAAAAGGAAGCGAAAAGGCAAAATATCCCCTAAAAAAGCTCCGTATGGATGGATTTCACCGCTTTGCCATAAAAAATCCCCGCATGATTATCAAAATCCCCCGTATCGCCGGTGGTAAAAAATTCGAGACTCCCGTTCTTACTGCATTGCGCTTCCATTTCGGGATGACGGTTCAGATAATCAGCCAGGCTTTCTGCCACGATACTTCCCTGCGAAATAAGCTGCACGTTTTTGGGGCTGTATTGATGGATGCGTTCGGCAAGCAAGGGATAATGGGTACAAGCAAGCAATACCGCATCTATTTTCTCATCTTTTTGCCAGAGATTTTTTACATGCTTTTCTATGAAATAATCAGCGCCCGGAGATAGGTGTTCATTGTTTTCGATCAGCGGTACCCACATGGGGCAGGCTTCCTGGCTTACTTTTATTTTAGGAAACATCTTTTCTATCTCTACCAGGTAAGAACCCGATTCCACAGTGCCGGTGGTGCCCATTACACCCACATGTCCGCTTTTCGTATAGGTTTCCGATCACTTCTGCCGTGGGGCGTATAACACCCAGCACCCTTTTTTGCGGGGCTATTTTTGGAAGGTCTTTTTGCTGTATGGTGCGGAGCGCTTTGGCCGAGGCGGTATTGCAGGCAAGGATCACCAGCTGGCAACCCTGTTTAAAAAACCATTCCACACACTGCAGGGTATAATGATACACCGTATCAAAACTGCGGCTGCCATAAGGTGCCCGGGCATTATCGCCCATGTACAGGTAATCGTACTGAGGAAGCTGCGCCTTAATTTCCTTTAACACGGTAAGGCCGCCATAGCCACTGTCGAAAACACCAATAGGTTGTTTGTTCATAAACCAAAAATAGGCATTATTATTTTCCGGAAAGGTTGATGTGGGTTCAACCCACTACAGGAAAAATTGCACTCCTCCGGAGTGCAGGCTGCAATTTGCCTTTCAATAAATTCTATAAAATAATAAAGCCACCATTATAGGTGGCTTTATTTATTGAATCATTTATTTTCTTAATTCTTTTTTACCGGTGCTGCTGCATCTTTAATGCCGAGTTTCTTTTTAACCAGTGGCAAAAGATCATCGCCTGGAGGCGCTACCAGCAGGCTGCCCGAAACGGTATCGAACACATAACCATAACCACTTTCTTTGGCCACGGCTTTAATGCCCTCCATAGCTTTTGTGCGGATAGGGGTTATTTTCTTTTGTGCCTCAGCCTGGTAAAGTTCCTGGGCTTCATTTTGCCAGTTTTGAACACGCTGGTATAATTGTATCAGTTCATTTCTCCTGATGGTTTTCATGCTTTCAGAAAGTCTCACAGAGTCTTTCACAAAAAGGCTGTCTTTATTGCTAAGGTCTTTCATCAGGTCTTGTCCCTGTGTTTGCAGGTCGGCCTGGAATTGCTTCAGTTCAGCATCGGCCTTGGCTGCTTCGGGCATCGATCCCATGAGTTCATCACTGTTAATGTAGCCAAATTTGCTTTGTGCAGATGCTGTCAGAATTCCCAGTACCATGGCACCTGCTACGAATAGTTTTTTCATTTTACTTTTATAGGTTTTATTTATATGTTAGATATGATAAGTGCAGATTGTTTAATGGTTGGCTGCACCTCAAGGCCTTATTATCATTTATTTAACACCCAGGTTTTTGAGCACATCATCGCTCTTATCCAATTTTGGGTCGGCAAAGATAACGGTAATTCCTTCACTTTTATCCAAAATAAAGTCGTATTGTTTGTCTACTGCCAGCTTTTGAACGGCATTATACACCCTGTCTTGTATGGGTTTTACAAGCTCCTGCCTTTTTTTAAACAGATCTCCCTCAAAACCAAAGCGTTTACGCTGCAGGTCGCGGAGTTCTTTTTCTTTATTGAATAACTCGTCTTCCCTTTTCTTTTTCAGGTTATCGGGCAGCATCACCTGTTCTGCTTCATAATCTTTATACATTTTATCGAGGGCAGCCTGGCGCTGGTCAAGTTCTTTCTGCCACAGGTCGCTGAACTGGTCGAGCTTTTGCTGGGCTTCTTTATACTCAGGAATTTTATCGAGAATGTATTTGGAATCAATAACGGCGTAGCGCTGTGCCTGTGCCGAAAATGCCAACAGGATTGATACAAGCACAAGGGTTAAAAACTTTTTCATTTTAATAATTTATTTTTTTCAGATAAACTTATAAACAGCCTGGCTAAGCTATAAAATTTATTCCGGCTCCTGGCCCAGCATGAAGGTGAATTTTGCCGCACCTTTCAGTCCGCTGGTTTGGTTGTAACGGTCAAACCCGATACCATAATCAAACCCAAGCAAACCAAACATGGGCAGGAAGAATCTCATGCCAAGTCCTGCAGAACGGCGCAGCTTAAAAGGATTGTAATCCTTAAACTGGTACCAGCCATTGGCAGCTTCAAAGAAGGCAAGGCCATAAATAGTGCTGCTGGCGCTGGTGCTGAACGGATAACGCAGTTCCATCGTGTATTTGTTGAAAATGGTAAAATACTCCTGCGGCGTTATCCCATCGGGGTTGATGCGTGGATTGGAATTACTGTAAACAGGATAGCCCCTGTGCGCAATAATATCGTAACCCAAAAAGGCCTGCGTATTACTTAAACCGGCATCGCCTACCTGGAACCTTTCAAAAGGCGCAATGGCCATATCGGGATTGTACCTGCCGAGGAAACCATATTTTGCAGCGGCCTTCAGGATGAATTGTTTATTCCTGTCTGGCCCTTTTCCGCGGCCAATAGGCACATACCATTCTCCATTAAAACGCCACTTATGAAACTCGGGAAACTTGTACACATTGTCTGTTTTAATTCCCATGAGCGAGTAGGGCAGGGTAAACTGTCCGCTAAGCGAAAAACTGGAACCGCTTGTGGGGAAAATAGGATTGGGGCCGGCAGAATTACGCACCAGTGCGATCTTCAAACTGATATTAGTAGACCTTCCGTCTTCCAGTGTTTGTTTAGTTTTAGGATCGGTAAAAAGGGGATAATTAACAAGCTTATACTGCTGTATATTCAGCGAATAGATCAGGTTGAAAAAGTCATCGGGCCATTTAAGTTGTTTGCCAAGCGAAATGCCAAAGCCGATGGTCTTTACATACGAAGTATCGCCGCATGACCTGCAGAAAACACCTCCGCTGAAGGTATTGGCAAACTTGGTATCGTAATAACTCACCGAAAATGAGTTGCGTTTTTTTCCGCCAAGCCAGGGCTCAGTAAAGGAGAAGCTGTAAGAACGGTAAGCTCTGCCATTGGACTGGATCCTTGCACTTAACTTTTGCCCATCGCCTGCCGGGAGCGGGTCCCAGCTCGTTTTTTTGGTGATATTCTTAATGGAAAAATTATTGAAGGTTACACCCAATGTTCCGGTAAGGCCAATGCCACCGCCAAAACCTGCCGACAATTCGAGCTGGTCGGCCGATTTTTCTTCCACCTGCCAGTTGATGTCTACCGTTCCGTTTTCTGCATTGGGAACTACCTGCGGAACAATTTTTTCTGCATCTAAAAATCCAAGCTGGGAAAGTTCCCTTTGTGTACGAATGATATCTTCGCGCCTGTATTTATTTCCGGGAATAGTGCGGAGTTCCCGCAGGATCACATAATCTTTTGTTTTATCGTTTCCCGAAACGGTTATCTTGTCATAAGTGGCCTGCGAGCCTTCCCGCATGCGAATTTCAAAATCAATGGTATCATTATACACAGATGTTTCCACGGGTTCTGCCTGGAAGAAAAGATAGCCATCATCCTGGTAAAGGCTTCCGATATCGCCACCTTCCATAGAAAGTTCCTTACCCACCCGCTTATTAAGCGTTTCGAGGTTATAAGGATCGCCTTTATTGATACCCAGTAAAAGATTGAGCAGGGAGTCAGAATATTTAGTATTTCCTTTCCAGGTAATATTGCCAAAATAGTATTTGCGGCCCTCAGAAATCTTAAGGTGCAGGTCAAGGTTTCCTTTGATGTTTTGAATGGGTGTGTCTGCAATGATAAGTGCGTCACGAAAACCCTTTGCGTTATAAAAGTTCACCAGCTTTTCCTTGTCTTCTGTATATTTTTTTTCGCTGAACTTACCGCCGCCCAATTTGATCCTTATATAGGGATCGAGGTATTCTTTGGTGCGGGTGGGCTTTAGGTAAGCCATTTCGCTGAAGTATTGCCTGATGGTGAGTGGCTTTTTAGTGTCGCCATAAGGGCTGTTAACTTTTTCAGGAGAAAGGGTGAACCGCATCATTTCTTTGGTTCCCTTCATCTGTTTTTTAAGCTTATTATCAGAAACGGTTTCGTTCCCGGAAAAATTGATGGAGTTGATCTTTACTTTTTTGCCTTTTGTTACAAAGAAGTTCAAACGTACGCCATTGCTGATGCCTGCTATTTCCTGCTCCACCATTTTAATATCCACGTTGCGGTATCCTTTATCGTAATAATGTTTCTGGATCACTTCCATGGCGCTCAGCTTCATGTTTTCGGTAAGTACCTGGTCATTGGCAAGTCCCATTTTTGGTTCCAGGTCGTCACGCTCCCCTTTTTTTACACCTATGATGTTGAATTCGATCAGGCGTGGACGTTCCACCAGTTCAATTTCAATATAGAGATTGCTGCCATCGAGTTTTGTAAGATTGATATACACATTGGAAACGAGGCGCTGTTTCCAGAGTTTTTCAATAGCGCCCGAAAATGCATCGGTTCCGGGTATTTTAACAATATCGCCAACGGCCAGCCCGCTGATAGAGATGATGAGGTTTGGATCAAAAGCCCTGGTTCCGGTTACAGTAATACCGGCGAGGGTATAATCTCTTGGGTATTTCTGGTCATAGATATCCCTGAGTTCGGTACTGTCCTGCGCTATAACCTGTGAACCGGTAAGGATTAAAAACAATAAGAAAAAGTTCTGGTAGATCCGTTGCATCAATGTTTTTTTACGGTGGGCAAATTAAGCCCTATAATTAAAACTATTTGTTAAATGAAATATATATAAAACCCTTTCTATACTTCATTTTGAAGGTTTTGGGATTCTTTTTTCACCTGCTCACCGGTTTTTCCAAACCTGCGTTCCCTGGCCTGGAAATCTGCAATGGCTTCATAAAGGTTTTCTTTCCGGAAATCGGGCCAGAGGGTATTGGTAAAGTAGAGTTCTGTATAGGCCAGCTGGTACAATAAGAAATTACTGATCCTGTATTCGCCACTGGTGCGTATCATCAGCTCAGGATCGGGGAATGCACTGGTACTCAGGTATTGCTGCATCGTATCCTGGCTAATAGATTCCGGCTGCAGTTTACCGGCTTTTACGTCAGCTGCAATATTTTTTACAGCATTTGCCAGCTCCCACCTGCTGCTGTAGCTGAGGGCCATAATAAGGTTTAGGCCGGTGTTTTGGCTGGTTTCGGTAAGCGCTTCTTCCAGTTCTTTACGGGCATTTTCGGGCAACATGCCCATATCGCCAATTACATGAAGTTTAATATTATTTTTATTTAAGGTGGGAACTTCTTTACGGATGGTATCCACCAATAATTCCATGAGGCCTGTTACTTCATATTCGGGCCGGTCCCAGTTTTCGGTACTAAAAGCATAGAGGGTGAGGTAGCCAATGCCAAGCTCGGCGGCACCTTCAACAATATTCCGTACACTTTCCACGCCATGTAGGTGGCCAAAAAGCCTGTCTTCCCCTTTTTCTTGTGCCCAGCGGCCATTTCCGTCCATTATAATGGCAATATGACGGGGCAAATAATCCTTATTAATCTTTTGTAGTAGAGACATATCCTGCTATAGAGATTTACCCGAGTGTTTACGGGAGGGCGCAAAACTACTGAAATTTGGGGAGAGGAGGGCAAATATTTAGCAGTTAAACCCAATAAAAAAGCCGGCAAATGCCGGCCTTTAGTTAGTTTTTTTAATATCAAAAAGCCGATGGGCATCTGTACGAACTCAGGTTGAAAGAAATGCCCACTTCAGCAATGATAAATGCGTCTTTTTGCTTGTTCCATCCACGCTGCTGGCCTTCGAGGAACGAATCGGCATCAATTTCAAACCTGCGGTCTTGCAGCAGGGCGGCGTTTGAACCTGCCAAAAACTTATCAGCGCCTATAAAAGTGGTACTTACATCATCGAGGTAATCGGTGCCGGTAAAACGGTGTGCCACTTCAAAAGTGAGGTTAAATTTCTGGTTGATATTGTATTTGATACCAACCCCAAATGGTATGCTGAAACTCATGGTACTGTATTCGCTACGGCCCATATAACCTATGGTTTGCCCTTCTGTGCCCAGCGGCCTCAAAAATACTTTTTGCCCTTTCAGGAGGGTATAAGGATCATAGGAAAACAAACCTACCCCAAGTGTTACATAAGGGGTAAAGCCATGATCCCAGTCGCCGGGAACAAATTTAAAAAAGTTGAAATCGCCCTGAATGGCAATTTCCCAGATATTGCTGTTGAAACTCAGGTTTCTTAATTTCTGGTAAGCATTTTTACTGAATATATCGCTGTACCCCATCTGGGCATAGCGGGCTGCCACGCGGGCGCCGATATAATTGCCAAATTGTTTCCTGTAAAATATGCCGGCTGCCGGCTTTGGCCTGTTTAATCCGGCCCTTGTATTCAGGTCGCCAAAATAATGCGCCATCCCCACTGTTACACCAAATTCTCCCTGCTGAACGTATTCAAGGTTATTATTTTGGGCACGGGCGGCCAGGGTAATGGTTAGCCCCGTTAAAGCAATAAAAATTTTCAGCTTCACTGTAGTAAATTTTTAAACGATTAGTGCCTGAATTGGCAGGTAAACTGCAAAATACACAATTGTTTTAAAAAAGCTGAATATGGAGATATAATATATGTTAAAGAAGCGGGTTTACGGGGCTTTTTGAAGCCTGAGGCCCGCACTCATTACATGCGGAAGCGGATTATCTCTCATGACCTGGGATATGGAAAAATTATAATTTCCCGGCTTTTTGAACCGTCTTGGCTTGTCGGTAAGCGGTTTACGAACTTCCCAAATATCATTCATGCCTGTACCTTCCCAGCCTCCGGCATCGGAACCGAGGCTTAACTCCACTTTTTGATAATACATAGTGTCGCCGGGAGCCTGAAGCCCCACCTGGAGCCATATATTATTATATGCATAGCTGTCGGTATGCCGTAATACAATATATATATTATATGCCGAAACGGTATCTGTAATATTGAAATTTCCTTTAGCAGCAAAATTATAATCCCACTTATAAGCAGGGATAGCTGTATTTTTTTCGTACAGCTCTACCTGGCTACACCCTGTAAACATCAGCAGGATGAAAAGTACCGGATAGCAGTGTTTAATGTTCATGTATGATCGGAAAGTATTTATAATACGTTTAATACCTGTTCTTTTGCCTTTTCGAGCTCATCTTTCATCATTACCACACATTTCTGGATATCGGCATCATAGGCTTTACTGCCGGTTGTATTGATCTCACGCCCTATTTCCTGGAGTACAAATGATAATTTCTTTCCTTTGCTTTCATCAGTACTGTTCATTATTTCCTTAAAGTATTCGCAATGCTGCCTGAGGCGGATCTGTTCTTCGTGAATGTCTATTTTTTCAATGTAATAGATCAGTTCCTGTTCCATGCGGTTGTTGTCGATGTTTTCTTTGCCCACATGGTCCTGCAACAGTTGCTGTATTTCGTCCTGTATCCTTTTTTTGCGACCGGGTTCATACTTTAATATTTCTTCTTCCTGCACTTCAATATTATCCATTCTTGCCACCAGGTCTTTTTTAATAGAGGCGCCTTCTTCCAGGCGGTGCTTGTTGAGTTCATTGATAGCATCTTTTAATACCGCCGTGAATTCACTGAAGGCCTTTTCATCCAGTATATCGGTTGCGGGTGTAACCACTTCGGGCAGGCGGAGTAAGGCAGCGAGAACAGAATTGGTGTCAATTTTCAAATCTGAAGCCAATTCGTCAATTTGCCGGTAATACGCTTTTATGAGATCAGTATTGATGACCACGGGCCTGAGGGCTCCGTTTTGTTTCAGGCTGATATAACAGTCGATCGTACCTCTTAACAGTTGTTCCTGCAACAGGCTACGGATATCGAACTCATAGGTCTTCATCAAAGCAGGGAGCTTTAACTGCAATTCAAACTGCTTTCCATTGAGTGCTTTAATTTCCACCAGGAAAGTTTTGTCGCCGATCGTTTGTTCTGCCCTGCCAAAGCCTGTCATCGATTTAAGCATATTCAAGTTTTAGAGTACGCAAGATAAATCTTTATTGCTTGCTGCCGTAAACATTTTCCTTTTGGCCACCACGTTTTCTCTGAAAAGGAAACAGGCTTTTGAAAAATAAAAGTTGATTTTTAAAAAGTAAAAAGCCCGGTCTTTTGAACCGAGCTTTACTATATAGATGGGTTAGTAAGTACTGGGATAGTAAATCCCCACCACAATATTAAAAATAATTTTTGCTATCAGAAAAATTTTTTTCAATTATTTTATTAACAATTTGGGGTGTGGTTGTGGAAAATGCCACTGCATTTTAAAATTCCGGCAAATAAATCAGAACAGGAAATTGATTTCATTTTCAAATTATTTTTTTTTCATTCTTCTGAAACCATTGTGAATACTGGTGTTTCGGCCGACTACTCTTTTCATTAAAATTTTTTTCTCTCTGCACTTACCCATTTTTTTTAACTCCCGTCAACGGCATTCCGGGTATTTTTTTCTCCAAAAAATAGTTGAAAAATTTTTTCGGAAAACCAGCTTTTAATTGTTTTTTGAGGCCAATTTTTCAATTTGATGGTTACGTAACTTTGCCCCAAACATTTTTATATGCAATTCCCTTCACCCGTTCCGGTTCAATGGATCGCCGGTTTTATCAATGCAAAGCTTATTGGAAACGACCAGGCAAATGCTACCGGCATTAATGAACTGCACAAAGTGGAACCGGGCGATCTTGTTTTTGTGGACCATCCCAAGTACTATGAAAAATGTATCAACAGCGCTGCAAGCTTTATCATCATCAACAAAGAAACATCCGTGCCGGAAGGAAAAACGTTGCTGCTGGTAGATGCCCCCTTTGAGGCTTACTGCAAAATTGTAGATCACTTTCGTCCTTTTGAGCCGGCAGTTAAAATGATCAGCGACAGTGCCATTACAGGAGAAGGGACGTTTATTTATCCTTCGGTATTTGTGGGCCATCATGTAAGGATCGGGAAGAACTGTATCATACATCCGCATGTGAGCATCATGGACCATTGCATTATTGGCAATGATGTTATCATACAATCGGGCACCGTTATCGGCAGCGATGCTTTTTATTACAACACAAAAAAAGACCGGGATGTTTGGTACAGAAAAATGCCCAGTTGCGGAAGGGTCATTATTGAAGATGACGTGGAAGTAGGAGCGGGCTGCACCATCGACCGCGGCGTAAGCCACGATACCATCATTGGCCGCGGAACCAAAATGGATAATCATATTCATGTAGGGCACGATACGGTTATTGGAAGAAACTGTTTGTTTGCCGCAGGCACTGCCATTGCAGGCGTGGTGGATATTGGCAACGGCGTTACCGTTTGGGGGCAGGCGGGCATCAGCAAAACACTCAGCATTGGCGACAATGCCATTTTACTTGCAAAGAGTGGGGTGGGGGGAAGCCTGGAAGGCGGAAAAATTTACTGGGGCAGCCCTGCAGAAGAAGCCTCTATAAAAAAACGGGAACTGGTCTGGATGAAACGGATCCCCGAAATGTGGGAGAAGATCAGGAAGCTGGAAGAGGGTAAACCATAGTCGACGGACCACAGACATCAGACCATTGGTCACCGGGGAGGAACAATGGTTGATAGGCCGCAGGATGCTCCCGTTTGCCATGATTTTAAAAAGACCCCGGCATATAATCATAGGGTAGCTGATCGGCCACTTTATGCCAGGCCCAATAGGCGCTTATTGCGATATCATTCTGATCGTAATAATATCCGTTCTGTTCAATAATGAGAGATTCCCTGGACTGAAAACTGAGCAGGCTGAATTCGAAATCTTTTGGCTCTCCCGGATGTTCGCTCAGAAATTTTTCAGCAGGTTTTTCCTTTGTAAAAATGATGCCAACATTTGGCTGGTTGGGAAATATTTCCACTGTTTGTGTGCTGTCGTCTTTGCGGTAATTAAGCGCCGAATAAAAATCCTTTAGTTTAATAGCCGCATCTGTATTGTTTATTTTTACCAGGAATTGTATCTCAAAACCGTCTTCACTCAATGTTTTATTGTAAATGCCCCGCATAAAATGGAGAATGGACCCTGTATAAGCATTGTTACGGGCCTCTTTCCACTGCCGGTACTGGCTGTCGCTTTCGGCCATCATCTCTTCAAAGAGCGGGTAGCCGGTATAAAGGCTTATTTCCGAATTATATTCGTGTATAAAGGAATCCAATGCATATTTAATGTTGTAACCAAGGGCTTTGTTTTCTACTACAAGCGGTTCGGCAGCCATCACCTTCAGCCTGTTTTTTCTTTTGGAAAAATAGAACTTCAGTATTTCGGGGTTCTTTAAGCTGCATGAGCTGCTGTTGGCCGATTTTCCGATGAACTCTTCCAGGAAAAAACTACCATATTTTTGCCAGCCGTCTTTTACTTCGCTGCCCGCCACCACGGCCACGGTTTCCATTTCCTTTTCTTTGACCCTCATTTCGAAATTCACTTTATCTCCTGCATCGGCTGCGCTGACGCGGCGGCTTTCATTATTGTACCCGGTAAAAGTTACTACAATATCGTAACCGCCGTTAGGCAGGTAAAGCTTATAGTTGCCATCGGCATCAGTAGCGGTGCCCAGCGTGGTATTATCGGCAAACACAGATGCACCCTGTAAGGGTTGCCCGCTTTCCTTTGCCAGCACCCGGCCACTTATTACAAGTTGCGCAGCAGCGCTCATGAATAGAAACAGGAAAGCAAAAAGGGTTAAAGAAATTTTTTGCATGTAGTGAGGTTTATTAATCCGGCGCTAAAATATATTATGCTTTGTTAAGGTTTTGTTGCAATGCCATACAGGTTTCCCTGATGCTTTGTTCCAGCGGTATATAAGCAAAACCAGGTAAAAATTTTAACAGTTTACTATTGTCAAACTGAACGGTTGCCATGCCCGTTGCTGCTGTTTCTTTTGTAACTAACGGTTTTTTCCCGGTAAAGAAACTTTTAAGCGCTTCCATTTTCCATACCAGCGAAGCAAGCCATGGGGTCACTTTTTTGTGCGGAGACTTTTTGCCAAATGCTTTTGCCATGCAGTTAAAAACATTTTGATAGCTTTCATTTTCTGCACTTATGATGAACCGTTCTGCCTGTATGTCGCCCTGCATCAGCCGGATCATTGCTTTTGAAACATCCCGTACATCCACAAAACCCGTACTGCCGGTTGTGTACCAGGGAAATTCTTCAAAGGCCGATTTAAAAAGCCTGGTGGATCCGTCGTTCCAGTTGCCCGCACCTAAAATGATGACCGGGTTCACTATTACGGCATCCAGGCCTTCGGCAATACCACGCCATACTTCCATTTCGCCCAGGAATTTGCTGTGCCCGTAAATGCTGTTGCTCGTTTCGGGTGTCCACTGCATTTTTTCGGTTATGGGTTCGCCCACCCGAATGCGGCCGAGAGCTGCCACGGAACTTACATGTATCATTTTTCGCACACCTGTATCCAATGCTGCATTTACCACATTGGCCGTACCCTCTGCATTTATTTTGTATAAAAGCTGCCTGTCTTTTTTTTGGAATGAGACCATACCGGCGCAATGATACAGTTCAGTAACGCCCTTCATAGCGGTTTGCAGCGCCATTATATCAAGTATGTTGCATGGAAGCTGCGAAAAATTTGGGTGAGAGATATTTGTAAGAGCCGTTTTGTTATAAATGGCACGAACGGTGTTGCCTTCATTTAATAACTGTTGTATAAGATACGTACCCAATAAACCGGCGCCACCGGTTACTAAAACTATATGTTGAGTATTGTTTTCCAATCAGGGGTAAATATAAAAACCTTTTCCGGTTTTTTTGCCGAGTTCGTTTTTTGCCACTTTTTCTGTTTGAAGAACTGATGGCTTAAAACGTACTGCTTTGTTAAACGCTTCATACAGTGAAGTGGTTACAGCCAGGTTGATATCCATTCCGATCATATCCATCAGTTTGAACGGCCCCATTTTAAACCCGGCATTTTCCATGGCGGCGTCGGCTTGTTCAAACGTGATCTTACCGGATTCCACGAGATGCAAAGTTTCCAGGTAATAATGCCTTGCCACCCTGTTTACAATAAAGCCCGGGGCATCATTGCAAAGTACCGGGGTTTTATTCAGCTGCCTGCACAGGTCAGCAATGCGGTTAACCGTATCATCAGAAGTTTGTTTTCCCTTAACCACTTCCACCAGTTTCATAATATGTGCAGGGTTAAAAAAATGCATACCTGCCACCCGTTCGGGATGAGGGATGTTTTGTTGAATTTTGGTAATAGAAAGCGAGGAAGTATTGCTGGTCAGCAGAGTTTCGGGACTGTTGATGGCAGCCAGTTTTTTAAACAGCTCCTCTTTTATAGTTATTTTTTCAACAATGGCTTCAATTACAAGGTCGGCCCTGCAATCATCCATGTTTGAGGTAAACAGGATCCTGCTAAAGACCGCTTCCTGTTCTTCGGCAGTTATTTTCTTTTTATCTGTGAGTGAGGCGAGGATAGCCCCTGTTTGCAACTTCGCTTTTTCAACCGCTTCGCTGCTGATATCGAATAAAGTGGTTTTAAATCCGTTTTGTGCCGATGCGAGGGCAATACCCATACCCATTGTTCCGGCACCTGTGATGCAAATTTGTTTGATCATGCGGTAAAATTAATGTTCCTGATCATGCCGTAGTAATTCTTTGCCTGGATATAAATGCGATATTTTTACAGTGCACTGGTGAACTGCTTCAAAAACCGAAGGTCATTTTCGCTGAAAAGCCGCAGGTCTTTTACCTGGTATTTGAGCATGGTAATGCGTTCTATACCCATGCCAAAGGCAAATCCGGTGTATTTATTGCTGTCTATGCCGCAGCTTTCGAGCACTTTTGGATTTACCATACCGCAACCAAGTATTTCCACCCAACCGGTTTTCTTGCACACATTGCAGCCGCTGCCACCGCAGATAAGGCAGCTGATGTCCATTTCGGCACTGGGCTCTGTAAAAGGAAAATAAGAAGGCCGGAAACGAATCTTCACATCCTGGCCAAACATTTCCTGTACAAAAAAATAAAGCGTTTGTTTAAGGTCTGCAAAGGAAACATTTTCGGCAATATACAGGCCTTCCACCTGGTTAAAGAAGCAATGCGCCCTTGCGCTGATGGTTTCATTTCGGTATACACGGCCGGGGCAGATGATACGAAGCGGCAGTTTGCCTTTTTCCATTTCACGTATCTGCACGTTGCTGGTGTGCGTACGCAGCAACCAGGAAGGGTTTTCATGTATGTAGAAAGTGTCCTGCATGTCGCGGGCAGGATGGTTTTCGGGCATGTTGAGCGCCGAAAAATTATGCCAGTCATCTTCAATTTCGGGGCCTTCTGCCACCGCAAATCCAAGACGCTGAAAAATAGACAGGATCTTATTCTGAACAATGCTGATCGGGTGACGGCTTCCAAGTGGTAAAGGACTGCCGGGTAAGCTCAGGTCAACATCATCACTGGTTGATTCCCCGGAGTCAAAACCATTTTTAAAACTTTCAAAAGTAGATTCCACCAGTAATTTAAAATCATTGAGTGCCTGCCCGGCCTCCCGTTTTTTTTCAGCAGCTACGTCTTTCATTTCGCCCATAATGGTTTTAACCAGTCCCTTGCTGCCAAGGTATTTGATGCGAAAAGCCTCCAGGTCTTCTTTGGTTTTTACCTGGGCGGCTTCCATTTCTGTTTTGTATGCGGAAAGTTTATCGAGCAATTGTTGCATGCGGCAAAGGTAAATGAAATGGCGTTTTTTTGAGCAGTTGTTGTGGGTTTTAATCTTTAATGCATGAATTTGCCGGCTAACAGGTGGAGGCAACAAAATTTCTGGAATATTCTCTGATTCTCTTCTGAAAAGATATATATTTATACATAAAATTTTAAAAATGAACCTATTTAAATCAGGTAATCCTGCCTTACAGGAAAATAAATTCAGGAGCACGGTACTGGATACGGTAATTGTAAACGAAAATGCAATGACCGTAAAGGGCACCATGCAAAAATTCGGGATTCTTTTTTTAATGGTTCTGGCTGCTTCTGTGTATTCATGGAGAGAGTTTTCAGAAGGAGGCAATGCCATGCCACTGATATATACCGGTGCTATTGGAGGATTTGTAGTGGCATTGGTTATGATATTCAAGCCGCATTTATCGCAATACCTTGCTCCTTTGTATGGAATACTCGAAGGGCTCTTCCTTGGAGCAATTTCTTCTATGTATAATGCTGCATTTGCAGAGACGGCACCCAATATTGTTATCAATGCAATTGGACTTACGTTTGCTGTTGTGCTGGCCATGTACCTGCTGTACAGTTTTAAGATAATACAGGCTACTCAAAAATTCAAGTCAATAGTGATGGCTGCCACAATGGGCATTGCCATCTTTTATCTCATAACCTGGATCATGCATTTTGCCGGCATGCAGGCAGTACCATTTTTACACCAGGGGAGTTGGATAGGTATTGCTTTTTCTTTGTTTGTAACTGCAATTGCTGCGTTAAATCTGATCATCGATTTTGATATGATTGAACAGGGAGCTGCAACCGGGGCCCCTAAGTATATGGAGTGGTACGGAGCTTTTGGGTTATTGGTAACGATCGTATGGCTTTATCTTGAAATATTGCGCCTGCTTTCAAAACTCAGTAGCAGAGATTAAGACAAAATTCGTTTTTTTTACCATATTAAAAATGCCCCTTTAAAGGGGCATTTTTAATTGAACATCTTTATTCATCAATTTACATTAAAATTGAACTGCTGTGTAATAGTATATGAATCACTCCATTTTTCATATTGAATGTTAGGAAGATAGTTTTTTATAGCTTGTGCATACTTTGTATCCCGGCTGGTACTTCCTTTGGCAAAGCCAACGAATGTTCCACGGCCATCAGTAGAAATTTTGATGGTAGCAAAAATGGTGGCCTTGGGTAAATCGTCATTGAATGAATAAGCACGGTAGATCTTTTTTATTGGAGCTCGGTTAGAGCCACCCACTTTACCGCCGGGACTGTTCCCATACGAATCCTTATTGCCCGAAGGGTCGCCGGCATCGCCCTTTCCATTTGGATTATTTCCCTGGTAGCGGTAGTCATTGTCTTCAGTGGCAATATTCCCATTACCGTTGCCCGGGCCATTATAAGTGACCTTAGGTTTCTGAGGCTTGGGTGCAGGAGGAGTGGGGCTGGGAACCACTGTATTGGTTTTGGGTTTTGGGCTGGCTTTCACCACTTTGGTAACCGGGGCTGCATCATCGGGCGCATCATCCTGTGCGGTTACTTTTTCTTCTGCTTCCGGCACTGGTAAGCTGGCTTTTTGTTCGGGTACATCCGGCACATCAGGTGTTGGTTTCATTTCTCCTTTTATCAGCGGCTGCACTTCACCAAACCCTTCTTCATTATTGCCCAGGTTTATTTCTATAAGGTCTTGAGCCACAGGAGGCGATGGGGGCATTACTTTCCAGCTTATGATGAAAAAAAGCAGGAGCAGGGCTGCACAAATACCCAGTGTGATCATCAGAGCCTTGCGGTTTTTTTCCGATTCAAATGCTTTTTCAATAGCGGTCATGCTGTAAAGTTATTTTATTCTGTTTAAAATGGATGCACAAACAGCAGCAAATGCATAAAAGTGCTATTTTTTAACAGTTTAATGATGCGGGGCTTGATGATTAAAATCATAGCCGTGTCAAGCCCTGTTTCGTAGCTTTATGCAGTCAAAAACTTCAGTAACAGCAATACTGATTTGTCCGTTTTTAATCAGGTATTATTTCGGAAAACCGGTTCGCCCGACAAAGTTTACTTTTTAAAGTCCGGGTTATTCTGATAACAATAAAACATATGTTATGAAAAAATTCCTGGCGGTCTTTGATGGTTATAAGCCTTCTGCAAGCACACTTGCCTATGCTGTTTCCCTGAGTAAACTGGCCGGCGCCCATCTCAATGGCTTATTCCTGGACGAATTTGTGTACAGGACATACAGTATAACGAGCGTGATAAAAAATTATGAAAATGCCGATGAAGTGATAGAGCGGCTCGATCAGAAAGACGAGCAAAAAAGGGCGGCTGCAGTGGAATACTTTAAAAAAACATGCAGTGAAGCCGGCATCAGCTGGTCGGTTACAAGGGATACCGATATAGCCCTGCAGGAGCTGAAGCATGAAAGTATTTATGCCGACCTGCTGATCATAGACAGGAAGGAGAATTTTTCAAGGCATAAAGAAGAAACGCCCACACATTTTATCAGGGAACTGCTGAGGGATATTCAGTGTCCCGCTATTATTGTTCCCGATAACTTCTGCGAGCCCGAATCTGTTGTTTTTTTATACGATGGAAGCCCGTCTGCTGTTTATGCCATCAAGATGTATGATTATTTATTCAGCAAGTTGCAATCATTGCCTGCCGAAGTTTTTTGCGTAAAAGAATCGGGCGACAGGGCATTTATTCCGGATGAAAAATTTATGAAGGAATTTGTTCACCGGTATTTCCCCGGGGCCAGTTTTATGGCAGAAACAGGCTTTGCCAGGGAAAAGATTATTCAGCATCTTAAGCCTGCGGCAAACAGGAGGATGGTGGTTTTGGGGGCTTACCAGCGCACAGACTTGTCGCGCTTGTTAAAAACAAGTATGGCCGACCTGCTGATGAAGGAATGCGAAGCGCCCTTGTTCATAGCTCATTAAAAATAAGGAACTGAACCCCCGATTAAGATCGTACAGACTGCTTAAAATATATGTTCCTGGATTGGCAGCCCAAATCTGGGCGATCAGTTAATCGCAGGCGCCGCATCCCCATGGTTTTTGTGGCTGTAGAACTCGAAAAACTGGTTTCACCTATCTGGGAAAACTGGCGAAAAAATATGGAGGGGAAGCCGGTTTAGCTCCTGGGGCCAAAGACCAAACTGCCCACCCTTATCAAATTACTGCCTTCCTCTATGGCAATTTTATAATCAGCACTCATTCCCATGCTCAGGCAATTGAATGTTTCCTGTTGAATTTTCATGGTTTGGTAAAAGGTGGCCAGCGATTTAAATTCTTCCCGTACTTTTTCCATGTCATCGCTGAAGGAAGCCATTCCCATGAGGCCGCAAACGTTTACATGGGGATAAAGAGAAGGGTTTTCAAATATCTTATGCAGGAGTGCTGATGCTTCTTCGGGGTCAAATCCAAACTTTGTTTCTTCCTGTGCAATATGAACCTGCAGGAGGCAGTTAATGACCCGGTTGTGCTTAGCCGCCTGTTTGTTGATTTCTGCAAGCAGTTTTTCACTGTCGACGCCCTGGATCATGTGTATAAAAGCGGCTATATATTTTACCTTATTACTTTGGAGATGGCCAATAAAATGCCAGCGGATATCTGTGGGAAGCTGTACCTGCTTTTCGACCAGTTCCTGTACATAATTTTCGCCAAAATCTTTTTGCCCGGCGTCATACAAATCCCTTATTGCCGCAACCGCCTGCAGTTTTGATACTGCCACCAGTGTAATTTTTTGAGCGGCTGTTTCCTGCAATAACTTATGATAAGCTTCCTTGTTTACCATTTAATATTTTGTAGGCCGAAAGATAAATAAAAAAGCCCCGCAGGGCTTTTAGTTTTTTTTATTCCTTGATAAACTTTATCCGTTCTTTGATGCCATCAACGGATATATTGGCCACGTAATTGCCTTTGACCAGATTTTGTGCAGGAATGCTGATGTTTCCGTTTCCGGTAAGCTTGGTTCGCAATATGAGCTGGCCCTGGGTATTATAGATTTCCAGCAGTGCATTGCTGAGAGCGGCATCGGTATAGATATTGATGCTGTTTATAACCGGGTTGGGAGATATGCCCAGGCTCAGCTTCTTCGAAAAATCGACCCATTTTATTTCACTCAGCTTATAGGCCCCGCTGATATCCAGCTGCCTGAGGCGGTAATAATTTTTTCCGTTCATGGGCTGTACATCTGTATAGCTGTAATTGCCTGTGGAAGTGCCAGCACTGTTTACAAATGCAATGCTGCTCCAGTTTTGTGCGTTGTTGCTCCGCTGTATTTCAAAGCCACGGCTGTTTGTTTCATTGGCAGTTTGCCATTGCAGGAATGTCTTGCCGGTCTGCTTCACTGCACCGAAACCGCTCAGCTCTACCGGCAATGTTGTGAAAAACCTGCGATGCTGCAACATCCATTCGTAAATATTATTTGCTTCAAAACCATATTGATTATTTATGTTCAGGGTCAATGAAAATGCCTCAGCTAAATAATGGTTGTTGCTGTTGAAAATTATTTTTTTTGCAGGAGGATTTGGCGGGAGGGCAACCTGGTTGGTGTTATCAACAAAAAAATCGGTCCAGTATGCCGGTACAATATTGTCTCCGCTGTTGTGAAACGCAAGAATGGGCAGGTTGGCTGCAGCCATCGTTTCGCAGATAGACAGGCTTGGTTGCCAGGCGCCGGCTGTGGGAACGATGGCTGCTATCCGGTTTGCATACGTACTGTTTTCTCCTGCATAGGCCCAGCAGGCGCCTCCACCCATGCTGAAACCGGAGAGATAGATCCGGTTGATATCAACCTTGTAATGGGCTACAACATAATCAAGAAAAGTATTGAAGTGACCAGTCCACGGGTTGGCAGTGAACTGGGGCGTTATTACAATGAACTTATATATTTGCCCATTCACTCTGAACGAGGTTGGAAAGGTTCCTGCAACGATCTGGCTAGGCGGGCCATAAGAAAGCACTTTCCATAAATCGCTTGTTCCATTGCCCAGTTCGCCCAGGCCAGGAGTAAAAACAATCAGCGGAAAAGTTTCCGAAGGGTTGTTCCAATAGCCTTCCGGCAGGTATTCATAATATCCATTTGATATCGGGCAGGTAACCACTCCCGACTTTGCAGTAAGTGTTTGAGCAAAGCCTGTATTCCACAAAAAAACAAAAAGGCATCCTAATGCCGAGCGCATCAGCTTCATGTAATGAAATTTATGTTTTGAAAAAAATACTCTTGTGATTTAAAGCAGGTAGCGTTTGCTTGGGGTTAGAACCGCAACAAATATAATGTTTTCGGTCATTTTTAAAACCCCTGACCCCCCTTTTTTAATTAAAAAAAACTGCACAGGAGCTTTTAATAGTAAAGTTTCCATTATTCTTTTATGAAGCTCAGCTTTTTATCTATAGTTTCCGTAATTGCTTGTATTACATAATGGCCTTTTGGTAATTTGGAAACAGGAATATAAATAGTACCCCCGCCTGCTATATTGGATGTATGAACAAGCCTGCCGGCTCCATCAAAAATTCTTGCCGTACCGTTTTTTATTTCCATATCTGTATAGAGCGTCAGCACAGAAGGAACCGGGTTTGGGTAAACATACAAGTAACCCTGTTTTGAAAAATCAATGAAACGGATAGCTGTAAAAAAGCCGCTGCCGTTAAGATCCAATTGTTTAATCCTGTAAAAATTTTTTCCGCCAAGGGGTGCAGGATCAGTATAAGAATAATTTCCAGCCGTTCCTTTGCTGTTGATGAAAGCAAGGGTTTGCCAGTTTTGACCCTCCGCACTGCGCTGTACTTCAAATCCACGGGTATTGGTTTCGTTGACAGTTTGCCAGTTTAGTACCGTGCTTCTGTTTTGCCTGATGGCGCCAAAAGAAGTTACACTTAACGGCAAGGGGGTTAAAAACCTCCTGTTGCTGAGCATCCATTCCCATACATTTCTGCCGGAAAATCCGTACTGGTTATTTGCGTTCATGTTGGGTTCCCAGCCATGGGTAAGATCATGACCATAAATATTGAACAGGACCGTTTTTGACAATGGGTTTGGGGGAACGGGGGCGGCATTGATCATATTCACCCAATCAATGGTCCATTGGGTGGGAACCGCCGGATCGGGATTGTTTTGAATAGCAAGTACAGGCAAATTGGAAGCTGCCATCGTATTAGCCATGGCAGTATTGGGAGTGTAAGACCCTGCACCTGGTACAATACCTGCTATGCGGCCTGCGTAAGTGGCATTGCTGCCACAGTAAGACCAGCAAACAGCGCCGCCCATGCTGTAGCCCGAAAGATAGATGCGGTTAATATCCACTTTGTAATGGGCAACCATATAATTTAAAAAATCATTGAATACGGCTGCCCCTGGCTGATTGATGAACTGTGGTGTAATTACAATGGGTTTATAAGTTTGATTATTTACAGTAAAAGAAGCTGGCCAGGTTCCCGCTGTTATAAAACTGGCAGGTCCATGCACCAATACACGGCCTAATTCATCAGGGGAGCCATTTCCGCATTGTGCAGCCCCGGATATAAATATGATCAAAGGAAAGGTTTCGGCTGCATTGTCCCAATAGCCAGGAGGGAGGTATTCGTAATAACCGTTGCTCATAGAGCAGGTAGTAATATTAGTTTTAGCTGTATGGGTTTGGGCTCCCGCAAAAAATGAAAGGAGAAGAAGGCACAAAAATGCCTGTAAATGCTTGAACTTCATATGATAATGGCCAGTTTAAAACTGTTTAAAAATGATTCATAATAATAGGGGAAGCGATAGTTTGGTTTTTAAAGGGCGGAAAGATTGCGTTTGAATTGCAAAAGAAGTGCCATCTCTCAAAATAATAAAAATTATTTTCATACATATTTTCAACAAATCGGGCGTGGGTTACCTATTTATGCCAATGGTTTTTATTATTATTGCTTTTACTTTTAACCTAAACAACTGTATTATTATGCAAAAACATGAATCTTCATTCAATATGCCCGACTGCTGGAAAAAGTGGTATTAGAAAACTATGGAAATTTTAAAGGCCCTACTCGCCGTGCAGCATATTGGTATTTTGTCCTGTTGAACTTTTTATTACTCATACCGTTAATTGGATTGTCCGTGGCAGGTGCGGTAATAGATTCTTCATCCCTTTTATAGGAACCATTATTCTGTTGGTTTGGCTTTTTACAGATGGCGACCGGTTTGTCAATAACTATGGCCCCGATCCAAAGAATCCTGATGCACCGGCTTTTGATTTCGAACAGCCGGCCGGGAGGTTGTCAATTAGTCAGTTCAACCATTTAAAATATGCCTCCCGCAGTTCCCCGGAATTGCGGGAATTTTTTTATGATTTCCTTTTACGTTAAAAATGCTATCTTTTACCTATGAAAATAGCTGCACTCTTTTTATTATTGTTCGTTTTTCTGCATCAGGGTATACAGGCCCAGCCCGATGCAGAAGTGAATTCTTTGGTAGGCTTATGGAAAGGCCATGTCAAAAGCACCGAAAGGAAATTGCCTTATGAGCTGGTGATCAGTTATAAGGATGGCAAATTCAGCGGATATTCCTATACCACTTTCGGTGTGCGGGACGATGTGGCCACCATGAAGAAGATCAATATCAGTTTTGAGAATGGCCAAATCATCATTTCAGATGAAGATGTACTTTACAATAATATTAAAAAAGATGCGGCCAAATCTATCAAGCAGATCAATACGCTTGTGATGGACGATAATAAGCTTTCCGGGAGTTTTGAAACCAAAGTGCCCGAGGGATTTAAAACAGCCAAGGGTTCTGTATCACTCCAAAAGCAGGAAACAAAAGAAGATTCCAAAGCAATGGCAAAGCTGGAAGAACTTGATCTTTCAAAAGACCTTTCTTTTAATTTAGATAAACCAACTTTAAATACCCAGGTAAATACAGATTTGAATATAGTTAAAACTACCGCACCTTCTGTTGATACCAGTGTGGTGGCAGGTGTGGATCCGGCACTGTTAAAAGAGAACCAGGATATTGTTGCTAAAACAGTTCCGCAGGTAGAAAAGCCTGCTCCGAAAATTGACTCTGTTATCATTGCCAGGACGGAAACACCCAAAATGCCCCTGGAAAATAAACCTGAACCTGCAATAGTAAAAACCGATCCACCTAAAGCAAAACCTGCTGTTGTAAAAGAGAAACCGGTACCGGTTGCTGCAGCTAAATCAAAACCTGCGCCTTCAAAACCGGCTCCGGCTATTGTAAAGACCGAGCCGGCCAAACCAAAATCCATCCCGGCAGCCCAAACTGCACCGAAGCCCAGGACTGTACCTGCTAATGCAGTGGTAGGGCCGTTGGTAGACCTTAGTAAAAGAAAAATTGAAACAATAGATGAACTCGTAATTGAAGCGGATAGCTTGAAATTGACGCTTTATGATAACGGCGAAGTGGACGGCGATACTGTAAGTATTATTTTAAACGGAAATACGATCGTATCAAGGCAGGGTCTTACAGAAAAAGCGTTCACTAAAACCATTTATATAACGCCAGACATGGGGGATTCTGTTCAGTTGGTAATGTATGCAGAGAATCTTGGCGCCCTCCCCCCCAATAGCGGTTTGTTGGTAGTTGATTACGACAAGAGAAGAAAAGAGATCAGGTTTTCGGGCGACCTAAAAAAGAATGCAGCGATCACGCTTAAAAGAAAGAAAGGATTGTAGTGAAGGGATGCTGCCGGCTTATTCAAAAAATCTTAATTTATTTGTAAAGGGTTCCGGGAGAGAAAGATTTAATGGATACCCGCAACATCCCTCGCAGAATGATATGTCTTTAGCGTGTAATGATTAAATGTCTCTTTCAGAAAGAAAGCTGCCATCTGCCGCAAAAATGGCCTGTTTGCGCTGGCTGCCTATAAAAAATTTTACTTTATAGGTGTTTCCATCTTCTTTTTCCCATTCTATTTGTCCGCTGGCGGTTGGATAACGGCTGTTAAAAGCCGCTTTTACAGCAGCGGGTACTGCAGCACTGCTGATGTTGCTGCCATTACTGCTGCTGGAAGAAGAAATATTATCTTCTTTGGTGCAGGTGGTGCTCATCGCAATTGTTGAGATCAGCAGCATTAAAAAAAACCTTTTCATAGTATTGATGTTTTAAGTGTATAATGTTGATTACGCACTAAAGATAATATCAACGTAAAGGCTTTAAAAAATGAAAGGGGCCGAAGCGGTATTTAAGCAGGCTGAACCTGTAATTACTTTTGTAACCAGTATAAGTCCGTAATTCAGGGGGCATTTTTTAGTTATTCCGTTTTGTGGCTGTGCCGGCTGCAGTGCATTCAGTACAATGGTATATATAAACATGATGCGTTTTTCTTGCAGGGCATCATCAGAATTGACGATCTCAGCTTTTTCGAAAGAGGGGTCATTGCAGTTGATACAGCCCAGGATAATGTTTACTTTTCTAAAATCTAATTTTCCTTTACCATCAGCAAAAACCAACCCGGTATAAGGGGAGCGGCCTCCACCAAAGTTAAAATCGGTGCCATTCAGCAGCCTTAACTGGTAAAGGCTCATGCCGGTTTTAATACCATCTTTCAACTGCCATAGATTTTCACCGGCATGCTGCTGGTTTTGAGAAGCGCCGCCAAGGCTGGGCTGGGAGCCTATATGGATTTGTGCAAGCTGGTAATTATTCATTTCATCTTCCCAGATAAAAACAACCTGCTTGTTGCTGTTTGGAAAAAGCACAGAACACTTGTTTACTTCATTGTCGGAAAAATAATAGAGGTCTTTCTTAAGGTTTTTATCGCCAAAATAAAACCGCAGCATTTCGTGCGAATTGAATGCAAGCAGGTCTTCGGCAAACTTAATGTCGTGAACTGGCGGCAGCAAATGTCTTTTTACAAAAAAATGCCAGGTGGTTATGCTGTCTGTTGTGGTAGTCAACGTTCTGACAGTAATATCGTTTTTCTGGTAAAAACCGTTTTCGCCATCAAATCCTTTCGCTTTTAGGTTTGTTACCATACAATCCTGTTCTGCTGAAGAGCTGCTGTTGTAGGCAAAATGAAAACCCGAATCACCGGTGCTCATGGTTATTTCCCTGCTTGCTGAATCTACTATGCCCTTTCCTTTTTTGCCATTAAAACGAAAGGATTTTTCAGAAGGGGCTGTATAAGCACCTCCTGTAAAACCTTTTTTAAGGAGGTACAACTCAAGTTTTTTGGCCGAAAGGCTGGAAGCTTCTGCAAGGTCAATTGCGGTAAAAGATTGTGCATTTGAAATACCTGCCCAAAATGAAATAAGCAGTATAAATAAAAACGGTTTCAAGATCCCCTGATTTAAAAGTAAACGAATACTAAGCATTTATCGGAATGCCTGTTATTTGTAAGCCTTTGGGGATTGATTTTTTAGAAGGAAAGCTGGAGTTTTACGGGTTAGTAGTAAGACAGTGCAAAGTTAATTCCTGATTGCAACAAAAGCAAGCAAAAAGGCCCTTTTCTAATTATAAAGACACGCAGACTGGGATTGTTAAACCTCTGCCAGCTCCTGCATCTTGTTAACGGCCTCATTTAAAAAATTGGGGAGTACATGGGCGTAAGTGTACATGATTTTATCCGGGTCATTCAGGTGTTCAATCATGCTCTGCCATTTTTCCTGCCCGTAGTTGTCCACCACGGTCTTTTTCTTTTGGGGGGTTTGCAGGTGCAGGCTCATACCAATGGCATCGGCTTCGGGATGAAATTGTGTGCCGATCATATGTTCATTAAAACGCACAGCCATCATGGCACGCTCATAGGGTACATGTGGGCGGGCTTTTTCTATTGCCAGAATTTTGGCGCCCATCTGCCGCAGGCGGTTATGGTCTGGTTGTATTACCTGGTAATCGCGGCTGTCTACGGCATAAAACGGATCTTTAAGCCCGTCAAAAATGGGCTCTTCATCGGCGCCGGGAAGATAATGGATGGGAAAAACACCAAAGGCGGTACTTTTTCTTTTGGTAACATTTCCCACCTGGTAGTGCCGGCAGGCAAGCTGAAAAGAGTGGCAGATGAAGAATACTTTTTTCTTGATCACATTCGCTTCATTCCCATTAAACTGCTCCAGCTTCCGGAGCCAGTCAAAATAAATTTCTTCCCATTTGCTGCCAATGCTTTCGAGCGGGCTGCCCGGGCCGCCGCTGCTGATGTAGATATCATAACTCAGATCGGGAACTTCGTTTTTAAGGCGCACATCAAATTCGTCCTTAACCAGGTCAATATGGTTGATTTCTGAAAACTGGTTTAAGATTTCCCTGATACAACGCATTCCCTGGTTCTCCACTCCTTCGTACAGGTCTAAAATTGCTACTTTCATAGATGTGGTTTCGTTCCAAATCATTGGGCAAATTTACCAAGAATTTTCTTGTCTCAAAAGGGTATAACGTTTAATTTATTAACGTGTTGTGGAGAGGGCTGTTAAAAGAGGCTAAGCCGGGGCATTACCCCCCCCCCCAAAAAAAAAGGTGAGGCCTTTCTGCCGGTAATGATGTGGCGTGTTTTTTAGCAAATAAAAACCTGTTCAAAAAAGAACAGGCTTTAAAATTATTCCGGTTTATTTATAAGGTTATTTCCCCTTTTTAAGCTGCTGGTTTTCTTCAAAACTCATGATGCGGTAACCGCTTTTTGGGGCATCAAATTTTGAAGTTTCCACGGGCTGCTCGGTTACTTTTTTCAGGCTGTACTTAAAACTAAGGTTACCGCTTTGCATCTCATATTGCACAGGAAGGCCCGGAAGCTGATTAAATGCATTGTTATACTGTGTATTTACGATCGTAATACCAGGTGTGAAGTAAACGGTCAAAGTCTTGCCATCGGCAGTAAGAGCCGTGGCTTTTTTGCAGGAATAGCCATTTACTTCTGTTGTTTCGGCGGAAATGATAAACTCGAGGTTATCATTGCGCTGGTTTTTTTGCAGCCAGTTTTCTTTGTTCATGGTGATCATGAGTTTTTGGCCACTGTACTCTTTTAAAATAAAGCCCTTACCGGCTTTGTTGTCAAAAACAGTCGATTCTGTACCCAGGCTGCTTGCCATTTCGGTACGGCTGATGCCAGGTCTTACATACAATGTGAGTTTTGCTCCATTAAGATTATCTGTCAAAGCATCTGCTTTTGAAGAACTGATACTGATATCATATACTACCACAGCCTCGGTCAACTGTTTTTGCGCAGTAATATGGAGGAAGGTAAAAACTGCCATCAGCAGCGGTAATGATATTTTAAATATTTTTTTCATTTGTTGTGTGTTTCCGGTACTAAGATAATACAATCCTATACCATTGTTTAGTATTAGACTGTAAACAAAAAAGCTGCACCGGGAAATAGGTGCAGTTTATAAAAATTTTAACTAAAAGCTTATTTTTTCTGTGTTTTATCCTTCAGGTCTTTAATTTTCTGCTGAGATTCCTGCATGGCCTGTATGCGTTCCTGCAGTTTCGACCGCTTTACAGGCCGCTTTTTGTTTTCGTTGATCTGGGCCAGAATTTTGTCGTGGTTGATGATATATTTCTGGATAATGATCTGGAGAATAAGCGTGATCGTGTTTGAAACGGTATAATACCAGGTAAGCGCCGCAGGCAGGTTGTTGAACACACCCAACAGCATTATGGGAAAAATGTAGGGCATATACTTCATCACCGGGTTGCTGTTGTCCTGCATTTGCTGCATGCTGTATATAGAGATGATCAGGCTGGTCAATGTAGCAGTGATGGTAAACAGGCTCACATGGTCTCCATAAAAAGGAATACTAAAAGGGATTTTCAATATGGAGTCGTACTGTGCCAGGTCATCGGCCCAGAGAAAGTTCTTTCCACGCAGGTCAATATTACTCTGGAAAAAATAATACAGGCTCATAAATATGGGTATCTGCAGCAGGGCCGGAATACAGCCTCCAAGCGGGTTTACGCCTGCACTTTTCCAGAGTTTCATCTGCTCCATGCCAAATGCCTGCTGATCAAATTCGCCGGTCTTGGGATTGGTAAGTTTTGCTCTCAGTTCATCCACTTCCGGTTTAAGCACTTTCATTTTGGCTCCGCTTAAATAACTTTTGTAGAGGATGGGGGAGGTTATCAGGCGGATGAAAAGGGTCAGCAGCAGGATCACAATACCCATACTGGCCACATTGTTCTTTAAAAAATTAAAAACAGGCAGCAGGATATGCCTGTTGATATATTTTACAAATGCAAATACGCCGCTTCCATAAGGCACTATATTTTGCATCTGGTTATCGTATTTTTTAAGGATCGTATAATCGCTGGGGCCATAATACAGTTGCAAAGGAACAGCCACTTCATTGCCCTGCGTAAACGAAATTTTGGTATTGGCGGTGGTTTGCACCAGGTAGGCATTGGTGTCGGCCGGCACTTTCCAGTCTATTTCTGCTGCCGAAAATTTGTTTTTAGCCGCAATGGCATTGATAAAGAACTGCTGTTTTTGCGAAAGCCAGCTAACCGGCTTGCTGAAATTTTCCCTTCCACCCTCACCAATGAGTTCAAAATCGTATTCGCCGTCTTCCACCCATGAAACCTCTGTTTGAGTGCGTTCATAGGTATAATCTTTCTCCACCTGCTCTGCCTGTGTTTGCCAAAGCAAGTTAATAACAGGCTGGCTGAAAAGGTTGCTGGCGCCTTTGGCTGCAATATCAAAGTCAATGAGGTAATCATCTTTTTTAATAGTATAGCGGTGGGTAAGCTGGCGGGTACCTGCACTGTCGGCGCTCGTAAAACTCAGTACCTGGCTGCCATCTGCATTTTTTACCACTGGTTGCAGATCAAATACAATGTCGGCCGATTGTATGGTTTGATTGGTACCGCTCATTACCGGGTAAGAGATCTTATTGAAACTGCCTTTTTGAACCACGACGGCTGTACCATCGAATTTTGTGAATTTTTTCAGTGTTACTGTTTGGGGCTGGGCGCCTTTGCTGGTAAAAGCAATTTTCATCACATCATTTTCCAGTTCCACGGTCTTTATTTCTGCAGGGTTGCTTCCAATAGCGGGTTGCTGTGCCGCAACTGGTTTTATGCTGTCATTTTTTGCTGTATCCTTTTGTGCCGTCGCCACATCTTTTTTTGCCTTCACCGTTGCGGCCGAATCGGCCAGCCTTTGTTGTTCGCCTTCGTATGCCAGCCTGCTCTTGCTGTTTACTACAAACATTACAATAAGCATGGCACCTATAAGGATAAAGCCAATGACCGTGTTCCTGTCCATTTCCATTTTGCTAGAATTATTTTAAGTGTGCAAAGGTAAGTATGTTTGGCCCTTGCCGCCGTTGTTCCAAAAAAGAAATGCCCTTTAAAAAGGGCATTTTATGATAGTTTTGAACTCATTTTATTTTTTTGCAGCGGGTGCTTTTGCCGGGGCAGCTACGGCCGGGGCTGCAGCTTTAGGGGCCGCCGCCGTAGGTGTAGCAGCAGCTTCTTCCTGCTTGAGCTGACGCGTCATGGTTACCGATGCAATAGGGATACGTGGTGAGTTGAGGATCTCCATGTTCTCTGATGGGATATCCTGAACCCTCATATTGCCATTGAGTTCCAGCGCACTGATATCCACTTCAATAAATTCTTTCAGGTATTTTGGAAGTGTTTTCACTTTAACACTTTTCATTTTAGTAACCAGCTTACCACCTGCTTTTACACCGGCAGGTGCGCCTACATATTTCAGCGGAAGATTGGCGATCACTTTCTTATCGTTTACCAGTTCCAGGAAGTCAACATGGTTAAGCATATCAGACACTTTATCGAACTGGAGATCTTTTAAAATGCACTGGTAAGATTTACCGTCTACTTTAATATCTGCCAGCATAAACTCAGAGGTGTACACGATGTTTTTAAATGCAGATGCAGGGGCAGCAAAGTTCACCTCTGATTTACCACCATAAATTACACCTGGCACCAGTTGCTGAGAGCGAAGTTGGCGGGTGGCTTTTTTTCCGCTTTCGGTCCTCAGTTGTCCTTCGATTGTAATTGATTTCATTTTTTTTGTTTTAAATTTTGAGGCGCAAAGGTAAAGAAAAATGGCGGTTTTACCGCCATTCACTTAAAAATATTTTACGCTGCAGATTCGCAACTCATTGATTTACAATTTATTTCTTACCCTACTCCTGATAAAGAGGCTGTTAATGCTTTTGTTTTCGTAGGCATTACGGAGTGCTACGGCAAAAAGCTCATCGGTACTCAACACTTTAATTTTATCGGAGTGGCCCCTTAAAGGGATGGTGTCGCAAACCACCAGTTCCTCCAGCACACTGTTGTCAATATTTTCGTATGCTTTACCGCTTAAAACGGGGTGGGTGCAAAATGCCCTTACACTGCGGGCGCCATTTTCTTTCATTAACGCTGCACTTTTTACAAGGGTGCCGCCTGTATCGCAAATATCATCTATCAGTACAATGTCGCGGTCGGCCACATCGCCAATTACCACCATGCTGGCAATTTCATTGGCACGTTTGCGGTGTTTATCGCAGATGACCATGTCTGTTTCAAAAAAAGTGGCCACTTCCCTGATGCGGTTGGCGCTACCCACGTCGGGCGCAGCAAAAGTGAGGTTGGGTAGATAAAGGCTTTCAATATAAGGGATAAAGATGGCCGAAGATTCCAGGTGGTCTACCGGAATATCGAAATAACCCTGAATTTGCGCCGCATGCAGATCCATGGTAACTACCCGGTCGGCGCCTGCCGCCACGATCATATTGGCTACCAGTTTTGCGCCAATGGCCACCCTTGGGCGGTCCTTACGGTCTTGCCTGGCAAACCCATAATAGGGTATTACGGCTATTACCTTGTATGCCGAAGCCCTTTTGGCCGCATCGATCATCAGCAGGAGTTCCATCAGGTTTTCGGTAGGCGCAAAAGTGCTTTGTATCAAAAATACAAAGCGGCCCCGGATGCTTTCCTGGAATTCAACGCCGATTTCGCCATCACTGAATCGTTGTATATTTACCTTGCCTAAGGGTTCCCCGAATTTCCTGGCTATCTTTTCGGCCAGGTATTGAGAGCCCGTACCGGAAAAAATCTTAGCGTTAGATTCCATTTGGATTGTGTTGTGAAGATGTAAATGTGATGCTGCGAAATTACAGTTAGTTCATCTTAATAAAACGGTTTTGTATGGAAAAATTTTCAAAACCTGCCGGACCTATTAAAACCTGGGCTTCCGATGACCGGCCACGTGAAAAAATGCTGGTAAAAGGAGTGGAAGCACTGAGTAATTCGGAACTATTGGCCATCCTGATCAATAACGGCAGTAAAGAAAAATCGGCACTCGACCTGGCAAAAGACATCCTCCAGCTGGGCGAACACAATCTTAATGAACTGGGGAAGCTTTCGTTAAGCGATCTTCAGAAAGTAAAAGGTATTGGCCCGGCAAAAGCCATCAGCATTGCAGCCGCCCTGGAGCTGGGCAGGCGCAGGCATAGAGGCGATATCCTGCAAAGGCCACAGATAAGAAGCAGTTTTGATATGGCCAATTACCTCAAAACAATTCTAAAAGATTATCCTTATGAAGTGTTTGTGGTCCTTTTTCTGAATATGGCCATGAAGGTAAAAGGATATGAAATCATCAGCCAGGGAGGTATTGCAGGTACCATTGCCGATCCTCGGATCATATTAAAAAAAGCGCTCGACACCGGGGCTACCACGCTCGTTTTTTGCCACAACCACCCATCGGGCAACCTGGCCCCAAGCCGCCATGATGAAGCGCTTACCCAAAAATTAAAAACGGCCGCATCTTATTTCGACATCAATGTGGCCGACCACATCATCGTTAGTGAGGAGGGGTACTACAGTTTTGCAGATGAGGGTTTAATTTAATTGTTGCAGGGTTAAATAGTTAAATTGTTATTGAAGTTGGATTTCTGCAAACCGCACAACCATTTAGCCATGCAACAATTAAACAATAATATATATCAGGCTTAACTTACAGAGTGCAAACCGATCCTGTTTCCTTCTGTATCAAAAATAACCGCCATAAAACCGTACTCGGGCGATATCTCAGTTTTGGGAACCAGTATTTTGCCGCCTGCCGCTTCCACCCTGTTTAAAACAGCTTGCAGGTCGGGGTTGCCATTGAGATAAATAAGCGGTCCATCGGTCATAGAAGGTTTGTGAAATCCGCCACTGTCCACCACGGCCCCGCCAACCCCGTTTTCCATGTCCTGTATGGGAAACATACGCATTTTTATCATGGGCATGTCAACGGGAATTAAACTGAGTTCAAAAATTGTTTCATAAAATTTTGAGGCCCTTTCCAGGTCTGCTGATGGAATTTCGAACCAGCTGATGGCGTTGTTGAATGTCATAGCAATTGTTTATGGTAAATAAATTAAATTTCAAGTTAAACATTATTTCAAAAATCCGATCTCAAAAAGTGACCGGCGGAAAAGGCATATTCGTTAAATATTTACTAACTGTTTCCCCAAACCTCTCTTTGCACGGATTCCTCTATATTTTAGTTTATGGAATGGATGCAGGGCTGCATCTGTCTGTTTCAACCCGCTTTTTATGCGTATTCCCCACTTATTTACCGGCATTTTAATAACCATTACGTCTGCAGCTTTTTTTACGTACATCTTTTGGTATAAGCCAAAGTTCAATCCTGAAAATGCAGCTGTTTCGCATGCAAAAAAAATGGAAAAATCAGGCCTCGGGAATAGATTGCTGCTCAAAAAACTTTCCAGGAAATCGGCGCAGATAAGCGAATTTGTAAAAGGAAAGGATTACAATCAAAAAATATGTTTTTTAATAGATATGAGTATTGCTTCAGGGAAACCTCGTTTTTTTGTTTATAACCTTCAAAAAGACAGTGTGGAGCTGGCCGGTTTGGTTACCCATGGCCAGGGATCTGCCGGCAACGCAGAAATAGAATATTCAAACGAACCAGGCAGCTATTGTACTTCAAAAGGCAGGTATAAAATTGGCGCTTCCTACTATGGAAGGTTTGGTCTTGCATTTAAGCTCCACGGGCTCGACAAAACCAATAACCGGGCATTCGAAAGGGCCGTGGTTTTGCATGCACATGCATGCGTGCCCGATGAAGCTGTGTATCCATTGCGCATTTGCGAAAGCCAGGGCTGTCCCACGGTATCGCCCGCATTTTTAAAAAAGCTTAAACAATATATAGAAAACGGGGAAAAGCCCGTATTGCTTTCGATCTATAATTAAGAACCTGCTGTTAAATATATCCCCTTCTTTTTTTTAAACAAACCCTTAACGCCCGCATTTTGGATTTTGTTTTAGGTTGCCTGCAAATTTTATATCCACTATGTTCAACCAGCTTAAACCTGCCGCAGGCCTGTTGCCAGCCTTTGCCATTTTGTGCGCCGTAACTTCTTTTACCAGCGCCGGTAAATTCAATAAACACAGTTTATTTTACAACGTAAAAATGGAGGCAAACAAGTTAACCCCTCTTACCGGTAAACTTCGTAGTAAAGCAATCGAAATAAAAGCGTACGCCAGGCTTAATCAATTCAATACAGATTTTTGTTTTATGGCCGATATGGGAATTGCCCCGGGCAAAAAAAGATTTTTTGTGTACAGTTTCATCAACGAAAGGGTGGAATTGGCAGGGTTGGTTACACACGGCATGGGACAAACCCGGGCTTCTGCTGAAACCGAATTTTCAAATAGGGAGGGAAGCCTTTGTACATCGCTGGGTAAGTATAAAATAGGCAGGTCATACATAGGAAAATACGGCCTTGCCTATAAATTGCATGGCCTCGATAAAACGAACAGCAATGCTTTTAAGCGGGCCGTGGTATTGCATGGAAACGATTGCGTGCCCGATGTGGAGGTATATCCTGGCCAGATCTGCAAAAGCGAAGGATGCCCCATGGTATCGCCGTTATTTTTTGAACAACTGAAAAAGTTCCTGGACCAATCGGAGAGGCCTGTGCTGTTTATGATCTATAACTGAAAGGGAGGTGAGATTATTTATTATTAATTATTCAATATTCGGTGCTGCTTCCTTTTGTAAACTTCAATAATTATTAATAAATAATCAGTATTACAAATAACTAATTCGATCAATTCAAATGGCTAAAATCCTCCTCAGTAAGCGGAACAAGCAGTTCTTCCTGCCGGTTTTCGTTCCATTCTATGATGAAATTGTTCCTGCCTTCGCCCACAAGGAGCTCAAGGTATTTTTGCTGAACCAGTTCCAGCATATTTAGAAAGATAAAGATGGCATGAATGCGGTTTTCACAAACATCAAATATTTTTTCAAAAGAAAGCGTTTTTTGCTGCTGTGCAAGGTTGAGCATGTATTCCCGCACCCCTTCCATGGTATAATTGTACTGAACCACGGTATGCACGGGCTTATTGTTGCGTTCCTGCAGTTTTTGCACCACTTTTTCGAAAGCTTTCATCAGCTTGAAAAGGGTCACCGTTTGAATTTCGGTTCCTTCCCCAGCTTCTTCTCCAATAGCCGACAGTTCACGTTGCAGGTTGCCCCGCTTGATCATCATCATGCGTTCTGCTTCCATTTCGGCCAGCTTTACTGAAGCTTCCTTGAACTTTTTGTATTCGAGAATTTTGTCTATCAGTTCCTGGCGGGGATCAATTTCATTGCCCTGTGCATCCAGTTCTTTACGTGGCAGCAGCATTTTGGCTTTTATGCGCATGAGCGTACTGATGAAAAGAATGAATTCACTGCTAAGTTCAATATTGAGCGCTTCGGATTGATGGATATGATCTAAAAAATCGTTCGTGATCTTTGTAATGGGAATATTGTAGATATCCAGTTCGTCTCTTTCTATAAAAAACAACAGCAGGTCAAAAGGTCCTTCAAACTGTTCGAGCTTAATTTGGTAGGTTGGTGCGTTCAATTCATTAATTTTTAAATCCCTTGCAGGGCGCCAAAGCTAATTAAAAAAGCCTTGCAGTAAAGGGGCTGCAAGGCTTTTGTGGAAAAAGGCTTAATAGCCGTTGATTACTTTTTATAATTGGCAAAATTATAGGCCAATCCAACACCCATCAGCTGAAGGATCTGCGGGGCCGGGCCCTTTTTGGGATCTACATTTGCGGTATTATCATCATAAATGATATCTACCTGGAAGTTGAAATTGATGTACTTGGTCAATTTTGCAGTGAACATGTTCGTCCAGAAAATGTCTATATTTTGCGGCTCTTTTTTGTAGTTGGAAAACAGGTCGAGCTTGGTTTTGAACATGGCGTTTGCGCCCAGGGATTTCATATAATTGGCCGAGGCAAAAGCGCCCAGTTCGCTGCGGCTTGTTTTACCGGCACCGAGCCCGTAAAGCGGTCCCAGTTTTTTATCGCCCACCAATACCCAGCGTGCGGTAACAGGCGATATGAAAAAGGAGAAATTGTCGTTTGGCTTATAGTCGAAACCCGGCGAAAACAGTACATAAGCGGGGGCAAAAGTTTTAGAAGTTACAACCGAAGTGTCTTTTCCGGCTGCCGTTTTAGAATAAGCATAACCTTTTGCAAACTGTGTACGCAGGTTAAATAATGCAGCGGCATTCCATTTTTTGCCAATGGCATAACCGTATTTGCTTAATAAGTCAATACGGTCGCTGGCCTTACGGGTGCCCAGGCTGCTGGTATTTACCACACCATAGGCCAGGTCAAGCGAGTTGTCCCACGACTTTTTTCCTTCCTTATAAAAGGCAAATAGGTTTGTGAGGGAGTTCACGCTCAGGGAGAACTTTTCGCCACCGGCGCTCCAGTTGCTGAGTGAACCCTGGTTTAAGTTAATACCAAAATTGCCGCCTTTTTTCCATTTGAGCTGAACGGTGTCTTTTGGGTCTTTAGCCACCGATTTGGTGGAGGCGGCCTGTAAATCTTTTACGGATCCATCCTGCGCTGTAGCATAAAAGCCCGAAAACATAATAAGTGATAAAAAAATCTTCTTCATGAACTATTAATTGTTTTGAATTAAAAATTTCCAGGTGATTTGTATAGGTATCATTATAGAAAAAAACTGCCCTGTAAAACAAGGCAGTTTTTAAAAATCGGTTCAATTATTTTTTAAGAGAATCCCTGATTTCTGTAAGTAATGACTCTGTTGGACTTGGGGCAGGAACAGCATTTGGATCTTTTTTCATAACAGCTTTAATTACCAGGTAGCAAACAAGTGCAACCAGTAAGAAGCTGATAACTTCATTCAAAAAATTACCATAAGCAAAAACAACACCCGGGTCAGTTACCTTTCCCGCGGCATCTTTTACTTCGGGGCGAACCACATGTTTCAGGCCTTTTAAATCTGTGCCGCCTGTGAGGATACCCAAAATAGGTGATATAAGGCCATCAATAAATGAGCTGATCACTTTTCCAAAGGCAGTACCCATTAAAAATGCGATGGCTACATCTGCCAAATTGCCTTTTGTGGCAAAGGCTTTAAAATCTTTTAAGAATCCCATGATTGAATTATTTTAAGGTGAGCGGCAAAAATATGGGACAATACTAAAATTTCCAACAATTTTTTGAATAATTATTGCACATTTTTCAATAATATTTGCACAAATTTACACTTTGACAAAACAGCAAAGGCAGAACCCGGCTCTTACGGATGGATGTTATTTTTACTGCTTTCCGTAATATGGGGAAGCAGTTTTATTTTAATGAAGGAAGGCCTTCTTCACCTCAATGCCTGGCAGGTGGCCTCGCTGCGGATCATTTCAGCGGGGCTGGTTTTGCTCCCTACCGCCATAAAGACCTATAAGGAAATACCCGGAAATAAGACCGGGTTCATTTTTCTATCTGGCTTGCTGGGCAGCCTGCTGCCTGCCTATCTTTTTTGCATAGCCGAACAGGAAATTGACAGTGCATTGGCAGGTGTGCTCAATTCTCTAACGCCCATTTTTGTGATACTGTTCGGGCTGCTTTTTTTTGGTCAAAAAATTCCGTACAACAAAATACTGGGCATTGCAGTGGCTTTGAGCGGGTCGGTATTACTTTTTTTAAGCCAGGATAAGGTTTCATTTACCAATTTTATATACGGTTTTTTTATCCTGGTTGCTACCATGCTGTATGGCATCAATGTTAACATGGTGCATAAATACCTGCAGGGGATACCTTCGTTAAGGGTGGTTTCACTGGCCATGGTAATGAATGCTGTTCCGGCACTTTTTGTGTTGGTAATAACGGGATTTTTCCAGCTTCCTTTATCAGATAAGGGTGTACTGTGGAGCAGCCTGGCTTCTTTTATTTTGGGAGTGGCTGGTACGGCTATTGCTTCTATTCTTTTTTATATGCTCATTAAAAGGGCAGGAGTGGTTTTTTCGAGCATGGTTACGTATGGAATACCAGTGGTAGCCATTGCCTGGGGCATAATTTACGGCGAAAAAGTGGGCTGGCCGCAGGTGCTTTGCCTGGCTATCATCTTAAGTGGCGTGTATATAGCCAACCGTTCAAAAAAATCAGTTAAAGATTAATTTTTTTCGGATACCGGGGTATTGGTCAAAAAAGACAATTTCCTTTTTTTCTTTGTCGATATAAGCTTTTTTTCCCAACAGATCGTATCCTTTTTTGTCGTAAAAATAAAGCAGCATCGTATCGCCCTGCAGGCTGTATTTGCCCGGATAATGGGTGTTCTTCACACTGTCGAATAACTGCCTGTAAAATTCAAAGAAGTTATTATCCCTGATATCGAAATAAGAATCATTCATATCACTCACCGCTTTAAAGCTTTTAGAAACAGGGGAGGCTTCAAATGCGGCTTTATCGCGGTTGAATTTTTGCGTGGGCGAGCAGGCTGCAATAGTGATGATAAGTAGAATTACAGGTAATACATTTTTCATTGAGGGTAAAAGTAGAATAAATTTTTATATATAGGTTTCTTTGTACGCAGGAGAGTAAATTTCACGCAGAGGGGCAGTGGATGCTGAGAAAACTATATTATTGGTATCATGTACTGGCAAGAGAGAAATCGATCCTATTCCATTCTCCTTAGCGCTGTGGCTTAGCGTGCCGTATTTTTCCGGCTGATTGCCAGGGAGCAGCGAAAATGCTGATCCGGGTTCCAAAGTTGAACGGAGCGTCGCCACTGAAGTTCAGCCATGGGCCGGATGCCGGGCCTCAAAAAAACTTTTACTCTAATTTTTATATCCGGCGCTGCACCCTTACCTTTGCGGCTCAAAATTATACCTTAGATATTTTAAATATTTGTTATGGCCAATACGGGTAAAATCAAAACTATTATCGGTGCCGTGGTAGACGTTCAGTTCGACAGCGGTTCCAGGCTTCCGGAAATTTATAATGCCCTTGAAATAGTAAGGGAAAACGCATCAAATTTAGTGTTGGAAGTGCAGCAGCACCTGGGCGAAGACAGTGTGCGTACCATTGCTATGGACGGTACAGAAGGCTTGGTGCGTGGTATGCAGGTGATTGATACCGGGAAGGCAATAGCCATGCCTATTGGTGAAGGCATTAAAGGCCGTCTGTTCAACGTTACCGGCGATCCTATTGACGGGCTGCCTCCTGTGAGCAAAGCCAATGGCCGCCCTATTCATGCCAAGCCACCCATTTTCGAAAACCTGACTACGGCTTCGGAAGTACTTTTTACCGGCATCAAGGTTATTGACCTGATCGAGCCTTATGCAAAAGGTGGTAAAATTGGTTTGTTTGGTGGAGCTGGTGTGGGTAAAACCGTACTGATCCAGGAATTGATCAATAATATTGCAAAATCCTATAGTGGAGTATCTGTATTCGCAGGTGTGGGAGAGCGTACACGTGAAGGAAATGACCTGATGCGTGAGATGATTGAAGCGGGTATCATGAACTATGGCGAAAAATTCAAGCACAGTATGGAAGAAGGTGGCTGGGACCTGGATTCCGTGGATATGGAAGGCCTCAAAGATTCTAAAGCAACCTTTGTATTTGGACAGATGAACGAGCCGCCCGGGGCACGTGCCCGTGTGGCGCTCAGTGGTTTGACCATTGCAGAATATTACCGCGACGGCGATGGCGAAGGCCAGGGTAAAGACATTCTTTTCTTTGTGGATAATATATTCCGTTTTACCCAGGCTGGTTCCGAAGTATCGGCGCTGCTGGGGCGTATGCCAAGTGCGGTAGGCTACCAGCCTACACTGGCTACCGAAATGGGATTGATGCAGGAGCGTATCACTTCAACCAAAAACGGTTCTATCACTTCCGTACAGGCGGTGTATGTGCCTGCAGATGACCTTACCGATCCGGCACCGGCAACAACCTTTGCCCACCTGGATGCCACTACGGTATTGAGCCGTAAAATTGCCGATCTGGGTATTTATCCTGCCGTGGATCCACTGGATTCCACGTCGAGGATCCTTACACCGCAGATCGTGGGAGAAGAACATTACAATTCTGCCAACAGGGTTAAACTGATCTTACAACGTTATAAGGAACTGCAGGATATTATTGCCATCCTTGGTATGGATGAATTGAGCGATGAAGATAAACTCGTGGTATCCAGGGCACGTAAAGTGCAGCGTTTCCTGTCTCAGCCATTCTTTGTGGCCGAAGCATTTACCGGTTTAAAAGGGGTGCTTGTACCAATTGAAGATACCATCCGTGGTTTCAATTCTATTATGGATGGCGAAGTGGATGAATATCCAGAAGCTGCATTTAACCTGGTGGGTTCACTGGAAGATGCGATAGAAAAAGGCAAGAAACTGATGGCGGCGGCGCAGGCATAATTTGATGATTTGAAAATTTGACAATGAGCTAATGGCCAGAATTGTCGAATTTCCAAATTTCCAAATTTTCAAATCAACTATCATGACTTTAGAAATATTAACACCAGAACGGAAAATTTTCAGCGGCGATGTGTATGGCGTTCAGCTGCCGGGCATCGACGGCCTTTTTGAGGTTTTAGATAAGCATGCCCCGCTTGTGAGTGCACTTAAGACCGGTAAACTGAAGATACTGAAAGATAAAAACAGCAGCGAAAGCTATACCATCCAAAGCGGTTTTGTAGAAGTGTTTGGCAACAAAACAACCGTATTGGTGGAAGGTGCAGAAGAGATGTAAACTTAATTGCACTAATTAATTAAAAGGCTCATTTTAAAATGGGCCTTTTTTATTTTTTCAGCTGAATATAGGCCCAGGCACAAATGGGAAAAACCAGCAATGCTGCAAGGGCCCAACTGCTTTTAAGAAAGATAAAAAGGGCAGCGGTTATAAGCAGCAGGTAAACGGGGTATGTAAAAAAAAGAAAACCAAGCACCATGGAATCGTAATGCCCTGTTTTGATGAACCGCCTGTGCACATAAGACTTAATAGGTGCGTAGAGCGGCCAATGGAAGATATATCCCAATATTGCCGGAAATAAAAGCAATGATCTTTTAAAAGCTGAAACAGGCACATGGAACTGTTTTTTAATTAAGTCATGATCATTGCTCTTAAATTCAAGTACCAGTTTTTCCAATGCGGTTTGTAATACAGCATTGAATGACTGCAATGTTTTTCCATGGCTTTCGTTGATATCTATATCCGTTTTAACGATAGGTTTCCCAAAGTTGATCTCAATGTTTTTACCGGTTTTTTTAAATGAATCATAGTTGATGCCTACAGGCAATACGGTCAGCGGAATACCTTCTTCCCAACTGCTGCAGGCCAGCCTTGCCGTTCCTTTTTTTAATGGACGCAGGTGCCATTCGTTGATGCAGAGCCCTTCGCTGAAAATAAGTACGATGCCATTCTGCCTGAAGATCGCTTTACAAGCTTCAAAAGTGCTGTAATTGTGCCCCAGGTTTTCCACGCCTTCGCTGGTACGGTAAACCGGCAAGATATGAATGGCCCTTAAAAACCCGGCCACCCATTTGTTTTTGAATGCATCGCCTCGGGCGAGCGAATAAACAGGTTGTTTAAATAATGTGCAGAGAACAATGGCATCTAAAAAAGAATTGGGATGATTACAGGCGAGAATCAACGGGCCCCTGGCATTGAACCATGATGGGTCATTTACTTTTAAATGCCTTGTGTATAAATGAAATCCAATACGTGCCGGTATCTTAAGCAGTTGGTAAATCAAAAAAAAATTTTGGTGAATATAACAAGTAAAACTTACCGAAGACGATCTTACGGCTGTTTTTCAGCAGTGATCTTTGAAGCCAGCCAGCTTTCTTTTACCGGTACCAGCCATTTTTCTTCCAGGTCTTTTTTAGTGAGCACCGTATTATTAAAATAAAGCGTATGTTCATTAATAAAGCCGTTTTCCACTGCATAGCCAAGTTGAGAAAGTGGAATGATTTCTATCTTGTCTTTTACGATAAATGCCAGCAATTGCCTGTTGAACATATCTGTTTTAAACTGTTGTTCTATCGCTTTTACCAGGTGTACAGAACTGTCGGTGCTGCACCCGCCCACAGTTACATTGCTTTCGTCGGCCATGATCACCAGGAAACGGCCAAAGAATAAATTTGCATAGCCTTTAACCGGCGCTCCATGGCTCTTCCATTGGGCAATAAATTCGGCGATCCTATCTTCCATTTCCAGCGCTTCGCTGATCATGAACATGCGGCTGGCCTGGTATATCCAAACCCGGCTTTGCGGATGAAAATCCTGCGGAAGATGCTCTTTATAGTCAAGATTCATAAACTGATATTTTATTCCATGGAGGCTGCTACAAGTTCGGCAATATCAAGTACGGCCACTTCTTCTTTTTCACTGCCCTTTACACCATCTGTAAGCATGGTATTGCAAAAAGGGCAGGCAGCTGCTATTACTGATGCGCCCGTTTGCAGGGCCTCATTTGTTCTTTCTATATTGATGCGTACATCACCTTTCTCTTCCTCTTTGAACATTTGTGCGCCGCCAGCCCCACAACAAAGCCCGTTGCTTCGGCAGCGTTTCATTTCCACCAGTTCGGCATCCAGGGCTTCCAGCACTTTGCGGGGTGCCTCATAAATATCATTGGCACGGCCAAGATAACAGCTGTCGTGGTAAGTTATTTTCTTTCCTTTATAACTTCCGCCGCCTATTATTTTTATTTTGCCTGTATCTATCAGCTCCTGTAAAAAAACGGCATGATGCATCACTTCATAATTTCCGCCCAGTGCCGGGTATTCATTTTTAAGGATATTGAAACAATGCGGACAGGCTGTAACGATCCTCTTTACTCCGTAGCCATTCAGCACCTGGATGTTCTGGTAGGCCATCATCTGGAACATGAATTCGTTGCCGGCACGGCGGGCAGGATCGCCGGTACACATTTCCTCCTTGCCCAGTATGGCGTATTTAATGCCAACCTTGTTGAGAATCGTTACAAAAGCTTTGGTGATCTTTTGTGCACGCTGATCAAAACTTCCGGCGCAGCCGACCCAAAAAAGAACTTCAGGCGCTTCGCCCTTTGCCATCATTTCGGCCATTACTGGTACCTGCATAAATGCTTCTTTTAGTTCAGCAAAGTAAATAACATTTTGGCATGGATGATTGCTTATATAAAACTATTTTTGCTCAATTGGCGGCATTGAGAAATCTTATTCATAAAATAACGCATTGGGAAGCCTGGCCTTTCAGGCTTTTGTACCTGCCCATTACACCGGTGTGGACCTGGTATATGCTAAAATCGGGGGCGGTATGGTTTTTTACACCCAGTAATCCAAAAATTACTTTTGGCGGGCTCGAAGGCGAGCCAAAAAAAGAAATGTACGACCTGCTGCCAGCTTCACTTTATCCCAAAACATTTTACGTAATGCCGGGTGAAAGCCTTCCTTCAGTTTATGAAAAACTTAAAAATACCAGCATTGATTTTCCGTTTGTGGTAAAACCGGAAGTGGGCTACCAGGGCATGCTGTTCCGCAAAATTGATACGGCCGAGGAACTGGAACATTACCATAACAATGTTCCGCTGCAATATATCGTGCAGGACCTTGTGAACTTTCCTGTGGAAGTGAGTGTATTCTATATCCGTCATCCCAAAGCGGAAAAGGGAACCATAACCGGTTTTTTACATAAGATCCCTTTACAGGTGCAGGGCGATGATCTGCGTACGCTTGAACAATTGATATTGGATCATCCTAAAGCAAAAAAACGGGTACCGGAACTGCACAGCAAGCATAAGAATAAATGGCATACGGTTATACCCAGGGGAGAAAAATATATGCTGAGCTATGCAGCCAACCATAACCGCGGAGCGCATTTTATAGACCTGAAAGAGCATATTGACGACCGGCTGCTGGCGATCTTCGACAATATCAGCAAGGATATCAATGATTTTTTTTATGGGCGTTATGATATTATGTGCAGCAATGTGGAAGACCTGAAAGCAGGCAGGAACTTTACTATACTGGAGTATAACGGCTGCGGTGCAGAGCCCAATCATTTTTACGATACCGGTTATACACTTGCCGGGGCTTATAAAGAAATCTTGAAACACTGGAAAGCCCTGTACACGATCAGTCGTTATAATACGAAGCAGGGAATAAAACCATGGCCTTTTATGAAAGGCTGGAAGTTTTTGCAGGAAAGTAAAAGGCTGGTGGAACAGATGCGCAAACTGGACGAAAAGATCGGATAAAAACGCTCATGTATATTCTTTCGGCCATTGTACGATTTAGTATCATGTATTAACGTTGAACCTTTGAACTTAAAACTTTTGAACTTTTACTGATGCCTAAGATTTTCCGCATTTTTTTATGGGGGCTTATTATCAGCTTTTTGGGTTCACTTCCGCTTGGAACGCTCAATGTGGCTGCCATGCAGATAGGCATACAGGAATCTATTGAAGATGCCTTGTACTTTTCATTTGGTTCGCTGATGGTGGAAATGATCTATGTACGCATTTCCCTGGTGGGTATCGACTGGGTACGTAAGCAGGCAAAGCTGATGAAAGCTATGGAATGGATAACGCTTGGGATCATTGTGGCATTAGCGGTTGGCAGTTTTGTAGCTGCAACGCATGAGAGCGGTGCAAAGAACATCATGCTTCAAAATAATATGCACAGGTTTTTACTGGGATCCTTCATGTGCGCCATCAATCCTGTACAGATCCCATTCTGGTTTGGCTGGAGTGCCGTTCTTTTTACAAAAAAAATATTGGAACCGGTAAGAACCCAGTACAACAGCTATATCCTGGGCATTGGTTTAGGTACGCTGGCGGGAAATGCCGTTTTTATTTTTGGCGGAAAATGGCTCGTAAGCAAAATTCAAAACAGCGAATCATATCTCAACTGGATAATTGGAGGAATATTTACCGCCACAGCGCTGATACAGCTTTGGAAGATACTGAAGCACCAGGATGCCGTGGATAAAATGGGCCAGATAAAGCAGGAAGATATTGAGCGAATGAAAAAATGGCAATGATTTTTATACCAATGCAGGGAAAGCAAAAATAATTTACATCTCCGTCACCCATTTATCCCTGTCGTCGGGACTGAATTTCCAGGGAGCAAAATTGTTTTCAATATTGCTGAACATACCGTTCCACTCCTGTGGCGCATTGCTTTCTTCCATAACAAGACTCCGCCGCAGCTCAAGAATAATACTGAGCGGGTTGATGCTTACCGGGCATTCCTGTACGCAGGCATTGCAGGTGGTGCAGGCACGCAATTCTTCTGTGCTGATATAATTGTGTAAAAGCGTTTTGCCATCCTCTTTAAATTCCCTGTTGGCGTTGATGTTGCGGCCCACTTCTTCAAGGCGGTCGCGGGTGTCCATCATAATTTTACGGGGGCTCAATAATTTACCGGTTTGATTTGCCGGGCAGGCTGCGCTGCAGCGGCCGCATTCGGTGCAACTGTATGCATCAAGCAGGCTTTTCCAGCTCAGGTCAAACACATCTTTGGCGCCAAATTTCATGGGGGCAGCATTTGGGTCGGCGGGCGGTGCCAGTTCGGGCTGCATCATATACTTTACTTCGTTCTGTACATTCTCCATATTGTCTATCTTACCCATGGGTTCCAGCCGGGCGTAGTAGGCATTGGGAAATGCCAGCATAATGTGCAGGTGCTTGCTGTAAGGCAGGTAATTTAAGAAAGCAAAAATGCCGATGATGTGCAACCACCAGCAACTGCGTTCTATCATTACCAGTGTGGTAGACGACAGGCCGTTGAACAGGGGGGCAAGCAACCCGGAAATTGCGAAATTCCCCGTTTCGTGATAATGGACATGTCCCTGAACTTGCAAAGAACGGTCGGCAGCGTTCATGCTGAGAAACAAGCTCATCAAAATAATTTCTGTTACAAGTATGTAGTTGGCGTCGCTGCGGGGCCAGCCATTGAGGTCGTTGCTGATGAAGCGCCTGAGTTTTATGATATTTCTCCGGATCAGAAAAACAACACAAGCCACAATTACCAACAGGGCCAGTACCTCGAAGCTGTTTATTAAAAAATTATAAACAGCGCCCAATGGTTTCAAAAAAAGCCGGTGGGTGCCCAGCAAACCATCCAGCACTATTTCGAGCACTTCTATATTGATGATAATAAAACCTGCGTAAACGATCAAATGCAGGAAAGCCACCAGCGGGTTACGGAACATTTTTTTTTGGCCAAGGGCCAGCAGCAGCATATTTTTCCAGCGCAGCGATGACGGGCCGCCCAGCTCTTCATCCTTTCCCAATAAAATATTCCGTCTTATTTGCCCGATGTTTTTTGAAAATAACCAGCTGGCATAGCCGGCCAGCAATACAAACATAACCTGCGGAATATAGTGCATACCTTTAATTTGTAGGCTAAGATATAAATCCTTTACGAAACTGAGCGAACAGCTTCGGTTTTTGAATTAAACAAGTACTATTTTCATTATTTAACCTTGCTTACGGTTTAAAGGGTCGGCCACCCGGGCGGTTTATACAGATTGAACACAACAAAGAGGGGTGACGGACCCGGTAGTTTGAATATTATTGAATAATTTTACCGTATGATCTTAAATAAGGAAACCGCCGCCAAAAAACTGCACCGGCTTGCAATGGAAATAGCCGAGCAGCATCACCATAAAACCGAACTCGTGCTCATTGGTATAAAGGAAAACGGCATTTTCATAGCATCAATCATTGCAGCTCATCTTAAGGAACATTATAGTGGTATGGTGAAGGTCATTTCCCTTTCTATCAATAAAAAGCAGCCAGACCAAATATTACTGAGTGAGCCAATTGATCTTAACGGAAAATGCATTGTTTTGATCGATGATGTGGCCAACAGCGGCCGAACCATGCTTTACGCATTAAAGCCCCTGCTGGAGCAATATCCTGCACAAATTAAAACCCTGGCGCTTGTGGAAAGAACCCATAAATTATTTCCGGTAGCAGTGGATTATGTAGGTTTGTCGGTGGCCACAGGAATTGAAGAGATGATTGTAGTGGATGTGGTAAATGGGGAGGTGGCAGGTGTGGGAATTAAATGAAGCTACTAATATTTGTAATGAAAAAGCCCCGTATTTACGGGGCTTTTTCATTGTTTCATTTATTCTTTTATCTCAGGAACAAAATTTCCCGGTATTTTGGAAGTGTCCAGAAGGAGTCATCCACCACCTGTTCCAGTTTGTCTACATGGTACCTGATGGTATCAAAATATTTCTCTTTGATGTCATCACAATAGGCAATGGCACGCTTGCGGGTGTCTTCTATCTTGTTGGCCTTCTTGCGGGCTTCAATCAGTTTTTCCACGTTATCGCTCATGGTATTCATGTGTTCGCTGATTTTTTCTAGTACCTGCAACTGGTTGGCATAGGCCGAAGATTTTAATCCGGCTTCTTTCAACCCCCTGATATTTTCTATGAGTACATTCTGGTATTTTACTGCAGAAGGCAGCACATAAGTGGTGGCCAGTTCGCCCATTACCCTGGCTTCGATCTGCACTTTTTTAATATAATCTTCGAGCATGATCTCGTGGCGGGCTTCCAGTTCGAGATGGTTGTAGATATCATTGTCTTCAAATAGTTTTTTTGCCTTATCTGATGCATATGCATCGAGTGCCAGCGGCGTTGTTTTTACATTTGGCAGGCCACGTTTTTTGGCTTCTTTTGCCCATTCTTCGCTGTAACCATCACCTTCAAACAATACTTTTTTGCTTTCCACGATATATTTCTGAAGAATGTGCATGATGGCCACTTCTTTCTTATCCCCTTTATCAATCAGGGCATCCACTTCTGTTTTAAAATTCCTGAGTGTTTCTGCCATGATGGTGTTAAGGGTGGTCATGGCATGGGCACAATTTGCCGATGATCCCACGGCACGGAATTCGAATTTATTTCCGGTAAATGCAAATGGCGAAGTACGGTTGCGGTCGGTATTATCGAGCATCAGTTCAGGTATGCTCTTATGGATATCCAGCTTTAGCATAGCTTCATCTGTTTCATCAAACTTATCGCCCACCCGTTTTTCGATCTGGTCGAGTACGTCTGTAAGATATTTACCTATAAAGATGGAAATGATGGCTGGGGGCGCTTCATTTGCACCCAGGCGGTGATCGTTTCCTGCACTGGCAATAGCAGCCCTCAGCAGTTCTGCATAATCGTACACGGCTTTAATGGTATTGATAAAGAAGGTGAGGAACATGAGGTTTGTCTTGGGTGTTTTACCGGGTCCCAAAAGGTTTACACCGGTATCAGTTGCCAGGCTCCAGTTATTGTGCTTTCCGCTACCATTGATTCCTGCAAAGGGTTTTTCGTGCAGCAGCACTTTCAGGTTATGGCGTTTGGCCACCCGGTCCATGATATCCATGAGCAGGGTATTATGATCAACCGCCAGGTTTGCTTCTTCATAAATAGGGGCACATTCAAACTGGGCCGGGGCTACTTCGTTATGGCGTGTGCGCAGGGGAATACCCAGTTTATAAGATTCTTCTTCAAAATCACGCATGAAGGCATACACTCTTTCGGGTATAGCGCCAAAATAATGATCTTCGAGCTGCTGACCTTTTGCCGGGGCATGGCCAAAAACGGTGCGCCCGGTCAGGGTTAGGTCGGGGCGTGCATTGGCAAGGCCCGCATCCACAACAAAATACTCCTGTTCCCAGCCGAGCGTGGCGGTAACCCTGGTAACGTTTTTGTCGAAATACTGGCATACATCCACTGCAGCTTTATCAATGGCCACAAGGGCTTTAAGAAGCGGTGTTTTTGTATCGAGCGATTCGCCTGTATAAGAAACAAAGATGGTGGGTATACAGAGTGTTCTTCCTTTGCCTATTTCCATGATGAATGCAGGCGAAGATGGATCCCATGCGGTGTAGCCACGTGCTTCAAAAGTGGCACGCAAGCCTCCACTGGGGAATGAAGAGGCATCGGGTTCCTGCTGGATGAGTGCGCCGCCTTCAAATTCTTCAATGGGTGTACCATCGCCCTTGAGTGTAAAAAATGAATCATGCTTTTCTGCCGAAGCGCCGGTGAGTGGTTGAAACCAGTGCGTAAAATGCGTTACCCCTTTACTTTCGGCCCATGCACGCAAACCGTTTGCGATCTGGTTGCCCATATTGCGGTCGATCTTTTTACCGGTTTTTGTAGAGGCCACCAGGCTTTTAAAAGCTTCGTCGCTCAAAAATTTTCTGGCTGTTTCAAGTGTAAATACATTTTCGTTAAATACGGAAGTTACTTTTCCGATATTTTCCGGGTCGGTTTCTGCCTGCCGAACCGTAAAATTGGAAATGGCCTTAAAGCGCAATGAATTCATGATTTTATTAATTTAAGCAGCAAAAAAAGGCATTTTTCGGGTAATGAGCAAGTATTAGTCACTTAAAAATTCAATTTTCAAGGATATTTTAAGGAAAATATTCACATATTTATAAAATTAATGTGTATTATTCCCTATTCTCCTCCAGTTAATGCTGCAAAGAACAGGGGTAATGAGCCAGGGAAGATAAACAGAGCGGTAGCGGAAAATGGCGCCCATATTAGGTACGATCAGGCCTATAAAAACAAGCAGGGAAAGGGAAACGAAAATGGAAAAATTTACAAAAGGTCTTGACGGGGCAGCAGGCCTTTCAAAAAAAATAAGGGTGAGTAAAAATAAAAGCTGGTAGAACAGCAGTTCAGCTGCAATGCCTGCATCTATCCAGCTTTTTGATTCGGTTAAATAGGGCCGCATCAATGCGTGGTTAAGCGCCTGCGGGCTGTTTTTGAATACGCTTTGGATGCGGGGTTCTAAACTGTCGGTTGAAATATTGGTATTACCTGCGGGAATAGAGAAAAAAGCTTTTTGTTTTCCGGCAACAATATGAAGCGGATTTTTTTGCGGGCTGGCATATTGAAGCACCGTAAGCAATATGGCCGAAGCTGCATAAACTGCAAAGAAGAGCTGCAGTGGTTTTAATGTTAACCTGTAGCTGAGCCATAACGCAAAAGATGCCGGAACCAGCAGCATGGCCACAAAATTTCTTATGAGCAAAATGACCAGGAACGAAAACAGCAGCAATACAATCCTTTTTGTACTGGCGCCCCTGGTCATTAAAAAATAAATGGCATAACTGAAGAACGCCAATCCCAAAAAAACAAAAGCATCTTTGCCCAGCCCGGATGTGAAATAAAGAGTGGAAGGAAGCAAAAAGCAGCCCGCAACAACCTCCCATTTCTTTTCTTTAAAAATATCTTTAAATACAAGGAATAAGGCAGTGTGACCAAAAAATACCATGGTGTTCAGCAGCAGGCTGTTGATATAATAATTGCCCCTGGAGAAAATATTAAAAATTGCCAGCAATTTTATAGGTAAAACTATTCTCAGGTCATTCCAGTAAGAATTGAATGACCCAAAAAAACTGCCATATTCGCCATAGCCCGATTGAAAAATTGATGTAAAAAATTCAACGGGTTGATGTGCCAGTAGCTGGTATTCCTTTTTTGCTTCGGCGTTTAATCCCCAGTAATCGTTCACGCCTGGGTATAACCTGTTCACCACAAACCCTAATAATATTCCGGCGGCAATTTTGAGGCTGTAGAGTGCTGCGATTTCTTTTTTATTGAGACCTGTTTTTCTAATAAATGAACTCCGGTTTATTAAAAAATAAAATAGGACAAAATAAAGTATGAACAGCAGGTAATACAAGCTTATTGTTTTGATGTGGGAAGTTAGTTAAAATAATTGCTTCAGCGGATATCTGCTTCCATCCTAACTTTGCATTTCAAAAATAACCACCACAGTTTTATGGAAATTACTGCTTCCACCGCTGCGCAATTAAGGATCACTGAAGAGGAATTTGAGCTGATAAAGGCAAAACTGGGACGTATTCCCAATTTCAACGAGCTCTGTGCCTTTAGCGGCATGTGGAGCGAGCATTGCAGTTATAAAAACTCCATCAAACAGCTAAAAACATTACCAAGGGAGGGAAAGAAAATGCTGGTAAAGGCCGGCGAAGAAAATGCTGGGCTTATGGATATAGGAGATGGGTACGGCGTGGTGTTTAAAATAGAATCGCATAATCATCCGAGCGCTATTGAACCTTTCCAGGGCGCGGCCACCGGGGTGGGCGGTATTAACAGGGATATTTTTACCATGGGTGCAAGGCCCATTGCCTCACTTAATTCTTTGCGTTTTGGAAAATTGGAAGAGGCAAAAACGCAGCGCCTGCTGGCCGGTGTGGTGCATGGGATCGGGCATTATGGTAATTGCTTTGGCGTTCCCACCGTTGGGGGCGAAATTTATTTTGAAGCATGTTATCATACCAACCCGCTGGTAAATGCGATGAGCGTGGGTATTTTAAAAAACGGGGAAACAGTTTCTGCCACGGCAGAAGGAGTAGGCAACCCGGTGTTTTTTGTAGGAAGCGCTACCGGGAAAGATGGCATTGGGGGCGCATCTTTTGCCAGTGCAGAAATAACGGAAGATAGTGCCGAAGACCTTCCTGCTGTTCAGGTGGGCGATCCCTTCCAGGAAAAGAAATTGCTTGAAGCCTGTTTGGAAGTGATACAAACCGGTGCCGTGGTGGGCATGCAGGATATGGGCGCAGCCGGTATCATCTGCTCCACCAGCGAGATGAGCGCCAAAGGAAATGCGGGTATGAACATAGACCTGGAAAAAGTGCCCACCCGCCAAACAAATATGAAAGCCTGGGAATTGTTGTTGAGCGAAAGCCAGGAAAGAATGCTGCTGGTGGCAGAAAAAGGCCGGGAGGCAGAAATTGTGAAAGTGTTTGAAAAATGGGACCTTCCCTGCAGCCATATTGGAGAAGTGACCGGTGATGGGATATTGAATTTCTTTATGAACGGCCAGCTGGAAGCTTCGCTGCCGGCACATGAACTGGTACTGGGTGGTGGTGCACCACAGTATGTACGTGAAACAAAAGAACCGGCATACCTGCAAAAAATCAACTCGTTTGATATTAATAATATTCCGGTTCCCTCATCGCTTAAACCTGTTGCCGAGAAAATAATTTCGCTGCACAATATTGCCAGCAAGCGCTGGATCTATGAACAATACGACAGCATGGTGGGTACCGGAAATACAAGCACCAATGCGCCCAGCGATGCAGCCGTGGTGCTGGCAAAGCCCACCAATAAGGCATTGGCCTTAACAACCGATTGTAACAGCCGCTATGTTTTTGCCGATCCGTATAAAGGCGCCATGATCGCAGTGGCGGAAGCGGCACGCAATATTGTTTGCAGCGGTGGCCAGCCATTGGGCGTAACCAATTGTTTGAATTTTGGCAATCCATACGACCCGGAAGTGTATTGGCAGTTTACCCAGGCCATTAAAGGCATGGGCGATGCCTGCAGAAAGTTTGATACACCGGTAACGGGAGGGAATGTGAGCTTTTATAATCAAAGTCCCGACGGACCCGTGTACCCAACACCAACCATTGGCATGGTGGGCCTGCTGAACAGTGCCGATGATAAAATGACAATGAACTTTAAAAAGGCCGGGGATCTTATTTACCTGGTTGGCCAGAGCCGTAATGATATTTCTTCCAGTGAATATTTGCACAAGATCGTAGGTGAAGAGTACAGCCCCTGCCCGCATTTTGATATCGAAGAAGAATTTGCCCTGCAACAAACAACTGCCGCACTTATTGAACAAAAATTAATTGTAAGCGCCCATGATCTGAGCGAAGGAGGCCTGATGCTGGCGTTGATGGAAAGTGCATTTAACAATAACCTGGGTTTTGATACAAGGCAAAAAGATACCGGTATCCGCCAGGATGCATACTGGTTTGGCGAGGCACAGAGCCGTGTACTGGTGAGTGTGAAAAAAGAACAACAGGCTGCTTTTGAAAAATTTCTTCAAACAATCGGTACCGCTTTTTCATTGCTGGGTAAAGTGGCAGCAGGGGAGGTAACCATTAACGGAGAAAACTGGGGAAGCATTCTCAGCTGGAAAGAAAAATATGACAATGCCATCGGCAATTTAATGCGTGGTACGGAACGTGAAGGGGCGTTAGTGGCGATATAAATTAAAGGGACTATTACCACTTGTGAAAATAATTTAGCAAAAAAATTTTTATGAAAAAGATCAGCATCATCGGCGGAGGAAACCTTGGTACTGCTATTGCAGAAGGCCTTATTAAAAGTAAATTCTGTAAGGCTGGAGAAATTACCGTTACCAAAAGAAATATTTCCACTTTAAAAGAACTGGCTGCAAAAGGTGTAAAGGTTGGTAGCGATAATACTGCGGCAGTTAAGGATGCAGGCCTTGTTATACTTGCTGTAAAGCCTTTCCAGGTAAAAGAAGTGGTTGAGGGTTTCAGGAAGAACCTTGGACCAGGGCAAATAGTAGTTTCTGTTATAACCGGTGTTACGGTTTCTGATCTGAATGAGATCATTAAAAAGAAAATACCGGTATTCCGTGCCATGCCCAACACCGCCATTGCCATACAGGAAAGTATGACCTGTTTGAGCTATGACAATGCATCTGCTTCCGATATTGTATACGTTTCCGGTCTTTTTGAAACGCTGGGGAAAGTAACCGTGATAGATGAAAAATTGATGGATGCCGCTACCGTACTCGGCGCCTGCGGTACAGCTTATGCCATGCGTTATATCCGTGCCAATATACAAGGCGGCATAGAAATTGGCTTCGATTCCAAAACAGCCAATCTGATTGCTGCACAAACGGTAAAAGGTGCTGCAGAATTGTTATTACAAAAAGGTACGCACCCCGAACAGGAAATTGATAAGGTAACCACGCCAAAAGGCTGCACCATTGCGGGTCTCAACGAAATGGAACACCAGGGTTTTAGTTCTTCATTGATAAAAGGGATAACGGCTAGTTATAATAAGATCCTGAAAGATTGATTTTTTCCGCAGAGAAAGAAGGGCGCTGAGTTTGTGCAGAGAACCTCAGCGGTACCTCTTTTTCTCCCGTTCTCAGCGGTTAAAACAGAATACATAACTTTGCCCTTCAAACGCTCCTTAAACATTTTACTATGAAGAAGCTATACCTTTTACTGCTGCTGGCGGTGAATACGATTGCCTTTGCACAAACAAAAAGCAAACATCCGGCATGGATACTCCAGGGAAATATTTACGAAGTAAATATCCGTCAATATACAAATGAAGGTACATTCAATGCCTTTGCCAAACATTTACCCAGGTTAAAAAACATGGGTGTGCAAACATGCTGGTTCATGCCTATCAATCCCATTAGTGTAACAGACCGGAAGGGAACGCTGGGAAGCTACTATGCGGTTTCGGATTATACCACGGTGAACCCTGAGTTTGGTACATTGGCCGACTGGAAACGGTTGGTCAATAAAATTCATGCCCTGGGTATGAAAGTGATCATCGACTGGGTGCCCAACCACAGCGGCGCCGATCACCGCTGGCTTAACAGTAACCCCGATTTTTATGCAAGAGACAGCGCAGGTAAAGCCATCTCGCCTTTCGACTGGACAGATGTGCGTAAACTGAATTACGATAACAGGCAGATGCAGGACAGCATGATAGCAGCCATGAAGTACTGGATCATTAAAACAGGTATTGATGGCTACCGCTGCGATGTGGCCGGTGAAGTTCCCGAAACTTTCTGGAGGCGTTGTATCAGGGATCTCAACCGCACTAAAAAAGATATTTTCCTGCTGGCCGAAGGCGACCGGGATTTTTTGCACCGTAGTGGTTTTAGTGCCACTTATCCCTGGGAAATGTTCCAGATGATGAAAAAAGTGGCAGCAGGCGAAAGACCGGCTTTTGCGCTCGACAGTGTACGGAACCATTACAATAAGATTTACCCCGCTGATGGGCTGTTTATGTATTTTACCAGCAACCACGATGAAAACAGCTGGAACAAATCAGACTTTGCCACTTTTCCTGCTGCTGTGCATGCGCCTTTTGCCGTGTTTACGCAAACCATGCACAGGAGCATTCCACTCATCTACAGCGGGCAGGAAGAACCCGTGCTGCGTTCTATCCTGTTTTTTGAAAAAGATCCCATGGGTTTCAAAAATTATAAAAGAGCACCGTTCTATAAAACCCTGCTGGAACTGCGCAAACGGAACCCGGCCTTAAGCGCAGATGCATCTTTTGAGAAACTAAACCTGGGCAGCAGAAATGCCATCTATGCGTTTACAAGGCAAAAAGACAGTAGTAAAGTGCTGGTTGTACTCAATCTTTCTGCCAAAAGCCAGTCAATAAAGATCGGCAATGAGCTGGCAGGAAATGTGTACAATGTGTTTAAGAAAAAAGCAGAAGTGCTGGTTGCAGGCAGAAAAACGATACCTGCATGGGGATATGAAGTGTATGAGTATAAGGATTGAATATTTAAGATTTAATATATAACGTGATGTGCTCCTATGACTACGATGTCAATAATTAAATCCTTAAAAATATTTAATAATTCGATTCTAAGAGTAGAATTACTAAAGTTGACGCTACCGAAGAACTATTGATGAGTATAGCTCCTTCCCGAAATCGGGCTGTATATCGATTTCGGGTGCCTTTTTTGGGTGCCTTTTTGGGCAAGCAAAAAGGTACAAAGTAAATTTTTATAAGAAGTTCAAAAATTTTCAAGAATCTTATGGCAAACTTAGTGACAGGATTATAAATCAGTCCCAAAATTCACATTCGAAAATATTCTCGGTCACGGAGTCTTTTAGTTCGCCATTTAGATTGTAAAATAGTCTGGTACGAAAGAACCGTCCAGCAAACTTCAACAGGAAAACTTCGTATGTGGGTCTGTTCAAATTGTCATACTCAAACCTGGCAAGTAAATTTCTAAAAGGATAACCTGTTGTAATTAATGTTATCATTCCTTGCTCAGGATCGTCAAATGAAGATCCAATATCAAATCCCCATCCTTCAATAAACACTAATTTCCCCAGGGAGTTGTAATAATTAATAGTTGAATCAAGTTTGACATAGGATCCTGGAGCCGGATTTCTGTAATAAGTAGTTTTCTCTTCTTTTATTACTTTTCCTTGTTGATTTAAGAAAAATATTTTGACAGAATCTTTTGTATTGTAAATGGTGTCAGACTTAAAGTAATTTTTTTTGGAATTCGGTGAATAGCAATTGCAAGGTTGCTGTTTTCTGAATCTCGGATAATGACAACTTGATTCTACAAACAAAATCAGGTGTTGTTTGTGAGGTTGCATTGAAAAAACTCAATTGAGTTATTAGAAGGATTAACTGCTTCATTTAATTTGAAACTAAACCTTTATGTTAATTGAAATCACTTTCATCAAAATCATCATCTGAAGCTTTCCCCAAATTCAGCATACTCCCCATCAAATCTTTGAACTCAATTTTCCCTTCAACCATTTTTTTGCTGATGAGCGAATAGGCTGCAAGACCGTAGAGTACCAGTTCCATTAATAACGCATGTTCTTTTTCCGATGGCGCATTAAAATATTTTCTTACCAGTGCATCCAGTCCGCTTACTTTGTACAGCAGCTGCATTTTATCGGCATCTTTTAAATCAGCGAAAATACTCAGCGAATTGCCGGCGTCAAACCAGTTGATGACCGCTTTGTAAGGATTTTCTTTTTCCTGTGAGCCGACCTTGCGTTTCTTAAATGTTTCGGGACCAGGAAAGTACTGGGCAAATTGGGTGCGGATGGCTTTTTCCAAAAGATTATACGCCACCTGGTAAGGGCCTTCCTGTTCGCCTTCATACACCAGTTCTATTTTTCCGGTAATGGAAGGTATGATGCCAGCGAGGTCGCTCAGCCACACAATGGTATTTTTTTCTCCATTGATGATCGCCCTGCGTTCTGCAGCACTTACCGCATTTTCGTAGGCGGCAATGGTAAGCCTGGCGCTCACACCACTTTTTTTGTCCACGAGTTCACTTTCTCTCGCTTCAAACGAAACCTGCTCTATCAAACGTTTTACCAGGTCGCTTACCTTTACTGTTTCCGTTTGTTCGGCCTTAATGGATGCTTCCTGTTCAGTAATGCTTAAGGCGGTTTCTATCGTTTTAGGATAGTGGGTGAGTATCTGGCTTTGTATGCGGTCTTTAAGCGGGGTAACGATACTGCCACGATTGGTATAGTCTTCGGGGTTTGCCGTAAATACAAAGAGTACATCGAGCGGCAGGCGCAATTTAAAGCCACGTATCTGCAGATCACCTTCTTCCAGTATATTGAAAAGCGATACCTGTATGCGGGCCTGCAGATCGGGCAGTTCGTTAATGACAAAAATACTGCGGTTGCAGCGGGGGATGATGCCATAATGGAGTACCCGTTCGTCATTTAAACTGTATTTATGGTTGGCCGCTTTTATGGGATCAATATCACCAATAAGATCGGCCACGCTTACATCGGGGGTGGCCAGTTTTTCGCCATAGCGTTCGCTGCGGTGCAGCCAGGCAATGGGTGTATTATCTCCCTTTTCTGTCAGCAGGTCCATGGCATATTTTGAAATGGGATGAAACGGGTCGTCATTCACTTCGCTGCCTTCCACCACGGGAATATATTCATCGAGCAGGGAAAGCATTTGCCTGGCCATGCGGGTTTTGGCCTGACCACGCAAACCGAGAAATAAAATATTATGCCGGCTCAGCAGGGCCCTTTCTGTATCGGGTATCACCGTATCTTCGTAACCTACAATGCCCGGAAAGGGTTTTTCCTTTGCCTTTATTTTTTTTATGAGGTTATCACGGATCTCGTCTTTGATCTGTTTGGAAACATAACTGCTTTTCTTCAGTTCGCCGAATGTTTTTATTTTTTCAATGTTCATATTCGTCATTCATTTGCATATCTGCACATTTCGTCGTTGGCACATTGTCCAATTACCGAATTAATATACTGTCTTCCTCCTCCCGCTTTCAAAATCTTTAAAAATAAAAGAGCCGAGTTTATCGAGCGACGCAAAAAATGCTTTCCCGCTATTGGTTTCGGTAAACTCCTGTACAAAGCGTTGGAGCCAGGGATCGCTGGCGATCATAAATGTAGTGATCGGTATTTTTAATTTTTTACACTGCGTAGCCAGGTTCATGCATCGGTTTAAAATTTTTCTGTCGGCGCCAAAACTGTTTTTATAATACTTCCCGTTTATTTTTAAACAGGTGGGTTTGCCATCTGTTATCATAAAGATCTGCTTGTTCGGGTTTCGCCTGCGGCGCAGGATGTCCATGGCCAGTTCGAGCCCGGCTACTGTGTTGGTATGATAGGGCCCCACCTGCAGGTAAGGAAGGTCTTTTACTTCAATGGTCCAGGCATCATTTCCAAACACCACAATGTCAATTGTGTCTTTTGGATACTTTGTTTGAATGAGTTCACTTAATGCCATGGCCACTTTTTTGGCAGGTGTAATCCGGTCTTCCCCATAGAGGATCATGGAATGCGAAATATCGATCATGAGTACGGTGGAAGTTTGTGCCTTGAAATCTGTTTCCCTTATCTCCAGGTCTGTTTCCTGCATATGAAAACTGTCGATGCCATGGTTGATCTGCGCATTGCGTATGCTGCTGGTAAAATCAATTTGTTCCATGGTATCACCAAAACGGTAGGGCCGTGTTTCAGGGTTTATTTCATCGCCACCGCCGGGCTTAAAGGTCTGGTGGTTTCCCTGCTTTGATTTTTTTAGCTTGCCAAATATTTCTTCCAGGCTTTTTTTGCGGATGCCCTGTTCTGTTTTAGATGTTATTTTGATTTCCCCGGTTTTGTTATCGTCTTTGATATATCCTTTTTCTTTAAGTTCTTCTAAAAAATCGCCCATGCCATAATCGTCACCCGTTAACTTATATTCCTTGTCAAGTTCATTGAGCCATTGCATGGCTTCAGTAAAATCGCCATTGGTATAGGTGAGCAGTTGCATAAGCAGGTCAAGCAGTTCTTCAAACTTACTTTTTGCATTTTCTGCCGGATCATATCTTGAAAAATGGATACCTTTCATTTTATTCAACTGTCTTGCAATTTACTTAAAACAGTCCGCCTTAAAGTAAATGTTTTGTAAAATAAGAAACCCCGGTTACCCGGGGCTTATATTATTTCTTCCTGGTAAATGTCCCTTCCATAAATTTCATCTCTTTCCCATCGAGCCCGGTGCCGTACATGGTCATTATATAAGAGTCGCCATCAAGTATTTTCATTTCTTCCCTGATATCTGTTTCTTTATGAGTAACAGGATCGGTTTGTTTTCCTTTCAGTTTGAGCACTTTATTCTCCTGGTCAAATGAACCTTCCATTTTAATTAAACCTGTGCCCATATTGTCTATCCAGGTGCTTACGAATACTTTCCGGCCGTTGTCATATCCCATTACACTCATACCTTCAAACGGCATACCCATCATATTGCTGCTGAAATTTCCAATAAAATAACGGCCACCCATGGCTGATGTTTGTATATTGGTTGCTTTTTCTTTAGAGGGGGGTGCCGCAGGATCCATCCAGGTAAGCACCATTCCTTCCCAGGTGCCATTCATTTCTTCCATCCATTTATGCATATCTGTTGGGGTGGAAAATTCCATCCAGGCTTTCATCATTTCCTCCTGGCTGGGCATTTCTTTTTTTTCTGCTTTGTCGGGGTTGGCTACTTTTTCTGCTTTGTCAGCCTTATTCTCCAGCTGTTCTGAAGCTTTTTTTACCGGAGTTTTTGATTTTTGTTTAGTTTGGGAAAATGAGTTGCCGGATGCAGTTATCAGCAGTCCGGCCATTCCGCAGGCAATCAGTATTTTTTTCATGATAATTTTTTTAGGGGTATAAGTTACATGGATTCATTAAATCAAAAAAATAATTTTTTTAGCCGGTTTTGTCTGGCGGCTGTAAAGGATTTATCTTTAAAATAAAATGCCATAATGGAACAGAACAACCCCGACAGGGAATTTTGGAACCAGCGTTATATAAATGATGATACGGGCTGGGATATCGGCCATGTATCCACTCCGTTGAAAGCGTATTTTGACCAGTTGTCAGACAAGGATATTTCTATGCTGCTGCCCGGTTGTGGCAACGCCTATGAGGCTGCCTATCTTTTACAAAATGGTTTTAAGAACCTTACGCTTGTTGATATTTCTCCTTTACTTGTTCAAAAGCTCCGGGAAAGGTTGGCCCTATATGCCGGGAGTCATGTAGAAATTATTTGTGCCGATTTTTTTGAAATTGCGGGTTCCTATGACCTCATCATTGAACAAACCTTTTTTTGTGCAATAGGCCCAGCTTTGAGGGAGCAATATGCCGGCAAGATGCATGCCTTATTGAAACCGGGCGGCAAACTTGTGGGGGTGTTTTTTAACAGGAGTTTTGAGGGAGGCCCGCCATTTGGCGGCAATATGCTTGAGTACGAGGAAATCTTTTCTGGAAAATTTGATATCCAAACAATGCAACCCTGTTATAACTCCATCGGTGCCAGGGCGGGCACGGAACTGTTTGCCATCATGTCCAGGAAAAAGGATTGAAGTTTTCTTAATGTCAGATACTTGCAGGTTTTTGGTACTTTACAGTTAAAGAGTCAATCAATATGGAAAATGTAAGAAAGATAACTGTGCGAAAAAACATTGCATTGGTGGCACATGATCATAAAAAAGCAGCATTAATAGAATGGGCTGTTTACAATAAAATATCCCTGGCTCGTCATAACCTGATTGCTACAGGCACTACCGGAAAAATGCTGGAAGAAGAACTGGACCGGCCCGTAAAAAAAATGCTCAGTGGCCCGCTCGGGGGCGATCAGCAAATTGGCGCCATGATCGCCGAAGGGAAAATCGATATCCTCATATTTTTTTGGGACCCTATGGAAGCCCAGCCGCACGACAGCGACGTAAAAGCCCTGCTGCGCCTTGGTGTGGCATGGAATATTTTGCTGGCCTGCGACAGGGCCACGGCCGATTTTATCATCACTTCCCCCCTTATGAACGACGAGTATAACAGCATCATCCCCAATTACAAATCATACCTGGGGCGAACGGTGAAATAGCTATTTTCCTGATTATTTAACATATCAGCATAACCTGAGGGCAGCAAATCATGTCAAAACCTGATATGTATCATTTCCTGAAGCTGAAATAGTTGCCAACTTAGTGCCTCGAAAAATCAACTAATTATGGCTACTAAATCAAGAGCTAAGAAATACGTTTATTTCTTTGGCGGCGGCAGAGCCGATGGTAACGAAAGCATGAAAAACCTGTTGGGCGGAAAGGGAGCAAACCTGGCCGAAATGGCAGGACATCCAAAACTTAAACTGCCGGTTCCTCCGGGGTTCACCATTACCACAGAAGTATGTACCTATTATTATGCCAATGGTAAAAAATACCCGGCGGCCATGCAAAAGCAAATTGAGCAATCTTTGGCCAATATTGAAAAGATCATGGGTAAAAAATTTGGCGATGAAAAATCCCCTTTGCTTTTATCTGTTCGTTCTGGCGCACGCAGGTCGATGCCCGGTATGATGGAAACCGTACTCAATGTGGGCCTCACCGAAAAAACAATTAAAGGACTTATTGAATCAACAGGCGATGAGCGCTTTGCTTATGATGCCTACCGCAGGCTTATTACCATGTATGCCGATGTGGTGATGGAAAAAGCCGGCGGACTGGATCCTGCAAAAGGGAAAGGCATCCGCAAACTGATGGATGAATTGCTGAGCGAAACAAAATCTAAAAACGGGTATAAGAGTGATACAGAGTTAACCGCTCCTCAATTGAAAGACCTTGTTAAGGAATATAAATCACTGATAAAAAAATACCTGAAATCCGAATTTCCGGAAGATCCCTGGAAGCAACTGATGGGAGGCATAGGCGCCGTATTCAGCAGCTGGAACGGGAAACGGGCCATTGAATACCGGCGTATAGAAAGGATCCCCGATGCATGGGGAACAGCCGTAAACGTGCAGGCCATGGTTTTTGGAAATATGGGAGAAGACAGTTGTACCGGCGTGGCATTTACACGCAACCCCGGAACCGGTGAAAATAGATTTTACGGCGAATACCTTATCAACGCCCAGGGCGAAGATGTGGTGGCTGGTATCCGTACACCAGCCCCTGTAAACGAATATTCGAAAAATGATCAGAGCAAACATTTCCTTACCCTTGAAAAAGCCATGCCCAAACTGTACAGGGAATTGTATGGTTACCAGCAACGCCTCGAAAAACATTATCATGATATGCAGGACATAGAGTTTACCATTGAAAAAGGTAAACTCTATATGCTGCAGTGCCGTGTGGGCAAGCGCAATGGAGTGGCTGCGGTAAGAATGGCCACCGAAATGTACAAGCAAAAAATGATCGATATTAAAACCGCTATTATGCGGGTACACCCTAATCAGTTGGTAGAATTGTTGCTGCCAATGCTTGATCCAAAAGCCGAACTCACTACGCCTGTAATTGCAAAAGGGTTGCCGGCAGGACCCGGTGGCGCAAAAGGCCGGGTGGTATTTTCAAGCGCCGATGCCGTGGCATGGGCCGCCAAAGGAGAAAAAGTAATCCTGGTCCGGGAAGAAACGTCTCCGGAAGACGTGGATGGCATGCACAAAGCGCAGGCCATATTGACCACAAAAGGCGGTATGACATCTCATGCTGCACTGGTGGCACGTGGCTGGGGAAAATGCTGCATCGTTGGTTGCGGCGATATTGAGATACATGAGGAAGGGAAATTATTTAAGGCAAAAAACGGAGAAACCATCAGGGAGGGAGACTGGATCAGCCTGAATGGAACAAAAGGGCTGGTGTACGAGGGCTCCATGTCATTGGTGGATATTGATATTAAGAAAAACCAGAGTTATAAAGACCTGATGCTGCTTGTAGATAAAACAAAACAAATAGGGGTGCGTGCCAATGCAGAAACTCCTGAAGATGCCTTGCAGGCGGTGAAGTTTGGTGCGGAAGGTATTGGTTTGTTCCGCACAGAACATATGTTTTATGGCGAAGGCAGCGAAGAACCTTTGTTTCAATTACGTAAAATGATCGTAAGCAAAACAGAAAAAGAAAGAAGGGAAGCCCTCAATGGTTTATTTAAATATGTAAAGAAAGATGTAAAGGATACACTGAAGGTAATGAACGGGCACCCGGTAACCATCCGGCTGCTGGATCCGCCCCTGCATGAATTTGTACCGCACGATAAAGAAAAACTAAAGCAGCTCAGTAAGGAACTTGGCATCAGCATGGGCATGCTCAACAGGCGTGTGCTTGCCCTTCACGAGAATAACCCCATGCTGGGTCACCGCGGAGTAAGGCTGGGCATCAGTTATCCCGAAATTACAGAGATGCAGGTGCGTGCTATTTTTGAAGCAACGGCAGAATTAATAAAAGCCGGTAAAAAGGCCATGCCCGAAATAATGATTCCGGTTACGGTTATTTCGCACGAACTGCGGCATCAAAAAGAAATAGTAGACCGGGTGTACAAAGAAGTATGCGATAATATGAAGATGAAGAAAATACCTTACCTCTACGGAACCATGATAGAAACACCCCGTGCAGCATTGCGTGCAGAATTTATGGCGAATGTGGCCGACTTCTTCAGCTTTGGTACAAACGACCTTACGCAGATGAGTTTTGGTTTCAGCCGCGATGATATTGGAGGCTTTCTGCCTAAGTACCTCGATCTTAAAATTTTGCCCGATGATCCTTTCCAAACCATCGACCAGGAAGGTATTGGCCAGCTGATCAAGGCGGGTACAGAGCGGGGTAGAAAGACTAAGAAAAACCTCAAAGTGGGTATTTGCGGCGAGCATGGTGGCGACCCGGAAAGTGTGAAGTTCTGCCATCGTATCGGCATGAACTATGTAAGTTGTTCCCCTTTCAGGGTGCCTATAGCCAGGCTGGCAGCAGCACAGGCCGCCCTGGAAAACCCAAGAAAGAAGAAGTGATTTTTTACAGGTGTCACCTTTTTAAAAGGTGACACCTGTAAAAAATTATCCGGCGGAACACCGTAATTAATAATGGAGTGTACTACTCAACTTTAGCGTAAGTAAGATCAGAAAAGTTTAGCTACAAAAAATGCTGCCGCCGCAGTAAGCATTCCGGTTATAACTGCCCGCAATGCTGAATGAAATGGGTTAGCGCCGCTTATTTTACCTTTTACAAAACCTACAGAAAAGAGCATCAGGCAAGCTATGATGAATGAATAGATCATTGCCTGTTTTAAATTGTTAAGGAAAAAATAGGCTCCTATTGTAATGACAGCTCCAAGCATGTAGGATGCCATGATGATAAAACCATTTTTAATTGGCTGCGTCCTTCCCTCTTCATTTCCAACCAGGGAAGCAAGGTTTTCATGATCCTGCTCAATTGCTTCCACGGCCTGTTGTTGTTCCTGTTTATCTATGCCTATATTTCCCAGGATGGTTTTTGATTTTTGGGCAACGACATCATGATTGGAATGCACGGGTTCGTCTTTTTCTGAAAAGTATCTTCCAATTCCCATGGTTATACCGCCAACAACTGCTGATAATAAACCGGCTGCCAGGATCAGCTGCTGGTTGCTACCCGCCGATGCCAGGCCGGTGGCAAGGGCAAAAGGCACAATCAGTCCATCGCTCATACCAATAACGGCATCACTTTTAATATCAACAGCATCCTTTTTTTGAAACATTTATTTTTTTGCAAAGTTAACAGATGCCTTCCATTAAACTTTTTGGTTTTATTAAGATCTGCTGGTATTAATTTTTCGTAAATTAGCAGAAATGAAAATAACTTCTTTCCTATTTATATGCATGGTTTTTGGTTTTGCATCCTGTGCACAGCAGCATGCCGGCGATAAAACTGCTAAAAAACAACAAATGGATAATTTATCAGTAAAAAAAGACAGCAGCCAGTGGAATGAATTGACAGCACAGGAAGCCAGGGTTATTGTAAACAAAGGAACAGAATACCCGGGTACCGGCGAATTGCTGACCAATAAGCAAAAAGGAACTTATATCTGCCGCCGTTGTAATGCTCCGCTTTACCGTTCAGAATCAAAATTCGACAGCCATTGCGGCTGGCCAAGCTTTGACGATGAAATAGCTGGTGCCGTAAAAAGATACCCCGATGCTGATGGAGAACGGGTAGAAATTGTATGTGCCAATTGCGATGGACACCTGGGCCATGTTTTTTCAGGCGAAGGGTTTACCCAAAAAAATACCCGGCATTGTGTAAATTCAATTTCCATGAAATTTTTGGCGGATTAATTATTCCTAACAGCGATAAATAAAACTGGCGGCAAATTTTTGCCGCCAGTTTTATTTATTAATCTATCGATCACGCCACAGCATTGTGATACCTTTCTGCCACTACATTCCAGTTGATCACATTCCATATTGCTTTCAGGTAATCGGGGCGTTTGTTCTGGTATTTTAAATAATAAGCATGTTCCCAAACATCCACGCCCAGGAGAGGGCTGCCTTTTACATCGGCTACATCCATCAACGGATTGTCCTGGTTAGGAGTGGAGCTTATTTCGAGTTTCCCGTCTTTAACCAGCAGCCAGGCCCATCCGCTGCCAAAACGTGTTTTACCCGCATCTTCAAATTTTTCCTTAAAAGCATCGAAGCTGCCAAAACTGCTGTTGATGGCTTCTGCCAGTTTACCGGTGGGAGCGCCGCCGGTGTTTGCTGCCAGGCTGTTCCAGAAAAAATCGTGGTTCCAGTGGCCACCCCCGTTGTTACGAACTGCCGGGCTGATGGTTCCGGCCTTTTTAACGAGGTCTTCCAGCGAAGTGGTTTCGTTTGGCGTACCGGCAATGGCTTTATTAAGATTATCAACATAAGCCTGGTGGTGCTTATCGTGGTGAATTTTCATCGTTTCTGTATCAATATGTGGTTCTAAAGCCTCATATGCGTAGGGCAGGGGTGCTAATGTAAATGCCATGATCTGTTTGTTTTATCGTTAAAAATGATTTCTTTATGTTGTAAAGCAAAATTAAAGCCTAAAATGCAAAATGCAATTCTGGCAGGGAATGATATTTCGGATTTCGAAAGAACTGAGTAACTTTATTGTTCCATCAGTCAAATGTACATGCAATGAAAACGATCTTAACTGCTGCACTTGTTTTTTGTTTTTTTCTGGCAGTCAACGCTCAAACTTATAACAGTTCCTGTATGCCCACAGGCAATATGGAAGCTATTTACAGGAATGATGCGTATTATCTTTCTATAAAGTGGGTAAACGATAATGGGTCAGTTTATAAAGACAGTATATTGATTCCCCAGGTTTACAGGGATTCAATTGCAAAAACATTATATGCCGTATACAATATGACAGGATCTACTGTTAGAGATACAATCGTATCGCACTTTGGTTTTTCCTATTTTCCTCCATATTTTGGTTATACACAAGACTCGCTTCATACAATAACCGGTGGAAGCTATATGTATAATTTTAGAATGAAAGTTCTTTATGTTACAGTGAATAACACTGCTAGCTGGGCTTCAGACTGGGCTTCTGGCAATTATTCAAATACAGCTTTTACCGATGTTAATGAACTGATTAACCGGTACTCACTTCAGGTTTTTCCTCAAAGCCTTCAGCCTTACCCTGATAAAAAAGTGTATACAATCCTATCGATGGTAAATTTAAATATTCCTGCATTAAAGAATCGCTTTCAGTCCTTTAATGGTGTTTTTGAGACTTGGCCCCAAACATATTTTGGAGATGCAAATACTATTGAAACTTATAAAGTTAATGATGGTATTGTAGTAATATATAGTAAAGGTTGTGGCGACTGCCCGGCTGGCTGTACTTCAAGGAGGACCTGGAGCTTTAAAGTAAAGGAAGACTGTAGTGTAGAATACTTGTCCGTTACTGATTGGGGTTGGCCATTTCTTCCAAATGACCCATGTCTTTCAGTTGTGCCCGTGCAGTTGAAAAATTTTAAAGTTGCAAAGAAACCTGATCATCATCTTTTGCAATGGGAAATGCAAAAACAAGACGAGGTAAAATTTTATGAAGTGCAAAGGTCTATTAATTCAGCAGCATTTGCTGCTGTTGTGGATGTGCCTGCTAAATTAATTTCCGGGGTAGTACAATACGAATGGCCCGATTATGACCTCATAAGTGGCAACCTTGCTTACCGCATTAAAATTGTAACTATTGACGGAAGAATATCTTATTCAACTATTGTAAACATCCGCCAGGATGCATCAGAAAAAATAAGGGTAACGCCCAGTTTGGTTACCCAACAGCAGGTAAAACTCCAGTTAGACCGGGTTTCAAAAGGAATGTATATGGCGAAACTGATCAGCCAAACAGGACAGTTGGTTTACAGCACTGCACTCAATGTATCTTCAGAAAATTTCAGCCAAGATCTGCGTTTCCCTGCTGCAATTGCAGCGGGTAATTATGTGTTGCAGGTAACAGGAAACAAACAGACTTTCTCAAAACCCGTAATGATCGTAAAAGAGTAACCTCATCTTTTTTCTTTAAAAAAATCCTTCATCAGCTGTGCGCATTCCACTTCCAGTAAGCCGCCTGTTAGTATTGTTTTGGGGTGAAAAGGATTTTTTTTCCCCGTACTGCGCCGGTAACCATTCTTATCATCGTAAGCGCCAAAAACGATCTTGCCGATCTTGCTCCAATACAGGGCTCCGCTGCACATAAGACATGGCTCCACCGTAACGTACAAAGTTGCTTCGGGCAGGTACTTGCTGCCAAGGAAATTAAAGGCACTTGTGAGAGCAATAATCTCTGCATGGGCCGTACTGTCATTTAGCATTTCCATCTGGTTGTACCCACGGGATATGATCTTGTTCTGCATCACCACAACAGCGCCCACGGGCACTTCATCGGCATCAAATGCTTTTTTTGCTTCTTTCAGGGCCTGTTGCATGTATTGTTCATCGGTCATATTACCTAACTTTAAACAAATTTATACCGAATGACGGATCAATTGACCGCTCTGCGAAACTATTTTGACAGCGGTGCCAGCAGAACCTATGCTTTCCGGAAAGCACAGCTTAAAAAACTTAAAGAATCGGTTGAAAAACACGAAGCGGAAATTTATGATGCACTTTTCAAGGATCTGAAAAAATCAAAAGAAGAATGCTGGATCACCGAAAATGGTTTTGTACTTAACGAGATAAAGTACCATCTCAGGAAACTAAAAGGATGGATGCGGCCCCACCGGGTTGGCACCAACCTCCTGAATCTTCCCGGCTCCAGTTATATTATGGCCGAACCTCTGGGTACGGTTCTGATCATTGGCCCCTGGAATTATCCTTTTCAACTGCTTTTAACCCCGCTGGTGGGCGCCATTGCGGCCGGTAACACGGTTGTGCTTAAGCCTTCCGAATTAGCCCCGCATACGGCGGCCCTTATCAAAAAAATGATCGCGTCCTGTTTTCCTCCAAATTATGTTTTGTATGCCGAGGGAGACGGTGCAATAGTTATTCCTGCCATGATGGATCATTTTGTTTTTGATCATGTATTTTTTACTGGCAGTACGGCTGTAGGGAAAAAGATCTACGAGATGGCAGCCAAAAACCTGGTACCTGTTACCCTTGAGCTCGGAGGCAAAAGCCCCTGCGTGGTGGAAGATGATGCCAATATCGAAGTGGCTGCCCGCCGCATTGTAACCACCAAGTTTTCCAATGCCGGACAAATGTGCGTGGCACCCGACTATATCCTCGTACATGAATCAAAAAAACAGGCTTTTATAGAATCGGTAAAAGATAAACTGCAAAGATTTTATGGAGCCGATGCAAATAACTGCGCTGATTTTGGCAAGATCATCAACCTTCGCCAGTTTGAAAGGCTGACCGGTTATCTTAAAAGCGGAAAAATACTATATGGCGGAAAGACAGATGCATCAAATCTGTATATTGAACCCACTTTAATGGATGAAGTTGACCTGGAGAGCCCGTTGATGCAGGAAGAAATATTTGGTCCCCTGCTTCCACTGATCAGTTTTTCGGGTAGGGAAGAGGCACTCAGCATTATTGCCCGGCACAAAAATCCACTCGCCTTTTATGTCTTTACATCAAACAGTGAAAAGGAAAAATTCTGGTTAAACAAGGTGGCATTTGGCGGTGGCTGTGTAAACAATGCATCATATCATCTTACCAATCATCATTTGCCTTTTGGCGGCAGGGGAAACAGTGGTACAGGTAGTTATCATGGCCGTTTCAGCTTTGATACTTTCAGTCATAAAAAATCCGTGATGAAAACACCAACATGGTTCGATCCATCAGTTAAATATCCACCTTTCCAGGGAAAACTTTCACTCTTTAAAAAAGTATTTGGATGAATAAACTAACCACAAGGCAAAAAGTCTTAATTTTCGCATACCCTTTTTTCAATTTATTCAGCAAGCTTTTGGGCAGAAATAAAACCATTCAATCAAATAAAATGGCAACATCATCTTTTTATGATTTAAAGGTTACTTTAAACAATGGCCGGGAACTCAGCTTTTCTTCATTAAAGGGCAAAAAAGTGTTGATCGTTAATACGGCTTCCGACTGTGGTTATACCCCTCAGTACAAAGGTTTGCAGCAGTTGCATGAAAAATTTGGAGAAAAACTTTTTGTACTTGGTTTTCCGTCGAACGATTTTGGGGAGCAGGAAAAAGGGAGCGATACCGCCATTGAACAGTTTTGCCAGGTGAATTTTGGGGTAAGTTTTCCGTTGGTCAAAAAATCGAACGTTATCAAATCGGCCAACCAGCACCCGGTTTACCAATGGCTAACAGATGAGCATAAGAATGGCTGGAATTACACGGCCCCCGATTGGAATTTTTGTAAATACCTTATCAACGAAAACGGTAATCTTACTCATTTCTTTCAGTCGGCAGTAGAGCCAATGTCTGCAGAACTGACTGATGCAATGAATGAAGCGGCTGTATAAATGCTTAGCAAGGGATATTTTGTAAGATTTTTTTTGTTGATTTAACCCATAATGTAACATAATATGTTTTCTAAAACAGACATTGAAAAATATTTTCTTGCAGAAAAAAACGCCACCCTGTTTTTGCTGGTACTGGGAATCATTTCAATTGTTGCCGCCATTGTATTATATTTTGTAATGAAAACAAGCTGGCATAAAGGTTTTGCACTGCCATTGCTTATTATCGGATTGCTGCAGGGAATTGTAGGATACACCGTTTATAAGCGCTGCGATGCCGACCGTAAGAGAAATGTATATGCATACGACATGAGCCCGGATCAACTGAAGAGCAAGGAGATTCCCCGTATGGAAAAGGTTAATAAAAGTTTCAGTCTCATTATGTGGATAGAGATACTGCTGCTGGCAGCCGGTATTGGCCTGTACTTCTATTCGCGGAATAATGAAGCCCGCCTGTTTTGGCGGGGCCTTGGCCTGGCGCTGGCTTTGCAGGCAGCGATCTCACTTGGGTTCGATTATTTTGCACAACAGCGGGCAAAATCATACACAAAAGGCCTCATTGATTTTTCAAAAACTATTTAAGGGCAAACACAACGTCTAAGGAGTACCTGAATTTTATTTTCTTGTAATTGATATGGTCGGTCTGTTTGTCAATATAAGCAACCCTTTTTTTCTGTTTGTTCAAAAAGGCATGAATATCCTGCTGCAAAGTGCATAATAAAGAATATTTTTTTCATGATAGTGATGTTTACAGGTGATTCCTTGGTTCAAAATTACCTGCCCGGGAGGGCCAACTCCATAAAGCCGGATTAAAGCACATTGCGATTGGGTGCATGCAGGGTATGCCGGATGGGATCAGAACCCGAATTTATTTTTTGCCGTAAGCATTTCCCAATTATCTGTACGGAATGGTTGTGCTGGAAACCCTTCTTTATTGTATAGGTTAGCATCGCCTGCATCATCTTTCCATGCATACCGAACTGCTACGGGATTTGCAACATGCTCCGAAGTAACAATAACTTTATTGCCCTGGATCATAGCTTCGGCCGGGTGAAATACTTTATCTGTCCCGGCAATGGTAAATCCTTTTAGCGGCAAATTGTTTTTTGTAAGGAGGTTTTTGCCATTTGGGTTAAACTGTACCATTATTTTATTTGCCATGGATTGCATATTTCTGAAGGAAGGGCCTTTGTACACATTTTTTTTGCCATAAACTTTATTAAGCGCAATAGCTGCAAGCCGTAGTCCAACATCCTGTTTGTTGCGTGGATGGATATCAGCAGCATCGCCAATATCGGTGCTTACGGCCATGCCTGTATTGGGCAGTTCTAAGTTAAGGGTTTGCGCTTCCCGCAGTTCAGCCCAGTTGCTGCCTTTCAAGCCGTTATTGTGCCACGGATCAAAGCTAGAAAGTTGTACAAAATAGAAAGGGAAATTGCCAGCGCTCCATTTTTTACGCCAGTAATTGATCATCAGCGGAAAGGCTTTGCGGTATTGAAAAGACCTGGATGCATTTGATTCGCCCTGGTACCAAAGCACTCCTGTAAAAGCAAATGGAATTAACGGATTTACCATGGCATTGTAAAGCAGGGCCGGAAAATCATTTGGGCTTACCTGACCTGTATTGAGCATGGATTCCACTTTAAGTTTCCAACTGCCGTCAATGGCAAAGCTTTCTCCTTCCATCACCAGTTTCATATCATCCTTGCTTCCGTAAAGTCCACCTCCGCCACCGGTATCTTCCACCCGCACCGCAATAATATTTTCCCCGGCTTTTAGAATGCCGGGTTCAATACTGTATTTTCTTTGTGTATTCCAGCTGTTGGTAGCACCCACTTTAATTCCGTTAACGAAGCTGATGTCATTGTCATCAATTTTACTGAGAAAAAGCAAGGCAGGTTTTCCGGCAAGACTGTCGGGGAGGATGATTTTCCTGCGAAGCCACACTGTTCCATCCAGCCCTGGCAAACCTTTTTCTTCCCAGGTGGAAGGTAAAATAATGGGGGGCCAGTTGCTGTCATCCAACCCTACCTCTTTCCACGATTGTGTATTTTCTGCCGGGTCAAATTTTCCCTGTAATTTTTCGATCATATCAACCATGCTTTTTTTATGGTTTGCGATCAGTTCCTCCAGGTTATTGTTATTTGCATTGTTGAAGAGGTATTTAAATTCAGGGCTTTGCTGAAATGCGTCCAGCCCTGTCCAGGTTTCCACCATGCTGCCGCCCCAGCTTGTATTGATAATGCCAACTGGTATATTGGTTTCTCTGAAGATCTTTCTTGCAAAAAAATATCCCACGGCTGTAAAATCACCTGCATTCAATTGTGTACAAACCTTCCAGTCGGTTTTGCTGATATCATTTTTTGGCCTGCCGGCAGTTTCATTTAAAATTTTAATATGCCGGATGAGCGGATAGTTTGCATTGGCTACTTCTGCCGCCCCGTTTTGGGCATTGGCCAGGGTCCATTCCATATTACTTTGCCCACTGCAAATCCATACATCGCCTACATAAATATTTTTAAGAACTGTTTTGTCTTTTCCGGTAAACGAAAGCGTATAAGGGCCTCCCTCTTTTTCGGGGTTTAGCCGGGTCATCCATTTTCCATCTTTTGCAGCAAATATGGTTCTTGACTGCTGGTGAAAGGTAACGGTTACTTTTTCTCCCGGCGATGCCCATCCCCAAACCGGAATAGGCTTATTGCGCTGGAGCACCATATTGTTTCCAAAAATATTTGCAGGTTTTACCTGGGCAGCAGCAAGGCAGGCAAGGCCAATACTCAGTAAGGAGAGAGAGAACTTTTTCATGTTGCAATTATTGCAAGAAAGGTACAAACAAACAGGCAAAAAAAAAGCCCGCATTACTGCAGGCTTCTTTTTGAATATGATAGCATATTAATGCTTAACAGCTTCTTTCACTTTGTCAGCACCTTCTTTAACTGCATCAGCAGCTTTGTTGGCACCTTCTTTAGCAGCGTCAACGGCTTTGTCAGCACCTGCTTTTACATCAGCAGCAGCATCTTTAACGTCGCCTACAACGTTGTTAACAGCACCACTTACAGCAGCAGCTGCAGTGTCTAATGCTTTAGCTGCAGTGTCAAGAGCCGGAGTAGCCGGAGTTTCAGTAGCAGGAGCAGCTGGAGTTTCTTCTTTTTTAGTTTCGTTGCAAGCTACTAATGAAGCGGCTATAACTGCAACAGCAAGAAATTTTTTCATGATTGTGTTGGTTGTTTTTTTTAAAATTTTCGCAAAAGTAAAGCATTTGCATTAACGAACAACTGTTTAACATTATTTTATTTATGCTGAATTATTTCTTTTTTTTTGGCTCAAGGTCATGAAAATCGAAACTGAAATCTGTCATTGGGGATATAGCCTCCATTTTAAATGATTCTGCAACTCCTTGTTTATCAATATAAAAACTCAAATAAGCATCTGCATCATAGCTTCGGTCGTCCCAGCGGGCCACATAGGTATTATTATTTAAATATACCAATTGGCCCGAAAGCCGGGGCGAGCGTTCAAACTGAATCCGCAGCCCATTGTCTTTTTTAATAATATGGATAGCGCCCATCCAGTTGTCGACATAGGTCCCGGCAAGCTGTTCATCTTTCAGAAAACGGGCTTTTATTTTTTCGGCACCTGAAATAAGCCTGTTGATGCTGTCGGTAATGGCGTTTGCCTCCTTCCAGTTATTTGAAACCCTTTGTGTGTTTATTTTAAGCCAGTCTCTTTTTTCGTAACCAAGATAACTGTCTTTTATGGTATTGGTAATGGTACCAAAGGCGGCCCCCACCTGCTGGTTTGTTAGCACAATAATACCAAGCTTCCTATCTGGGATCAATGTGATCTGGGTTACAGTGCCTATCAGCCCACCGGTATGGCTCACCTGTTTATGTCCTTTCACATCGGAAAGCACCCAACCAAGCCCGTACCCACCAAAGCCCGATCCATAAGGTCCATTGGGCATTACCTGGAAAGGGGTTTGAACATTCCACATATCGTTTTGCATTTTGGTGCTGAACAGTTTTTTGCCATCTCCGTATGTACCGCCGTTGAGTTGCGCAATGACCCACTTGCTCAGGTCGGTTATATTGCTCATGATGCCACCGGCTGCGTCAGCAATCTCGTTCCAGTCGTGTGGTATCTGAACGGCTTTACCATTAACGGGCGCATGGGCATCAATTATATTTGGGTTATTTTTTACACGGTTATAACTGGCCGTACTTGCAGTAAAACCCAGTGGCTTCATAATACGGGTTTCAATAAAATCTTCCCAACTGCTGCCGCTTACCCTTTTTATTATTTCACCTGCCACAATGAACAAATTGTTGTTATAATCATATTTGCTCCGGAAACTGCTTACCGGTTTAAGATAACGCAGGCTTTTTATGATATCATTTACGGTAAAATTTCCCCCTTCGGGGAAAAACATCAGGTCGCCGGCGCCCAGGCCCATACCGCTGCGGTGACAAAGCAGATCCCTTACGGTGAATTCTTCGGAAACATAAGGATCATAGAGGGTAAATTCCGGGATGTATTTACGCACTTTGTCGTCCCAGTTCATTTTGCCTTCTTCTATCAACATGGCAATGGCGGCAGCAGTAAAGGCCTTGCTGTTGCTGGCAATACCAAAAAGGGTGTTTTCATCCACCGGCTGCATGGTCTTCAGGGATCGAACACCATATCCTTTTGCATGAATAAGCTTACCGTCTTTTACCACGCCAATAGCCATGCCAGGTACATCAAATTCTTTTAATGTAAGCAGGGCAAGGGAATCAATTGCTGCTGAGGGCATTTGTGCGTTTGCCGTAAGCATTGCCGGTAAAAGGACAAACAGTATTAGTTTTTTCATAATTTGTTTTTGTACCCCGAAAATACTCAATAATAAAGTATCGGTTGATTTTAACGAACCCGCTAAAATGTCAGTTCCTGTACACGGAACGCTTTTTGTAACTTTACTTCCTAAAATTTAAAAAAATGACACCTGGAATATTAATTATCTCCCTTGTTTTTATGGTAATAGGCATGATCGTGCAGGCAAGACTGCGCAACAGATTTGCCCATTATAGCAAATTACCCACCAGCAGCGGGTTGAGTGGTGCCGAGGTAGCAGAAAAAATGTTAACAGACAATGGCATATACGATGTAAAGATCACCGCAGTGGATGGTCAGCTGACGGATCATTACAACCCTGCTAACAAAACAGTTAACCTGAGTGCGGATGTTTATAATGGCCGCCATGTGGCAGCCGCTTCTGTGGCGGCACATGAATGTGGCCATGCAGTGCAGCATGCCACTGCTTATTCTATGCTTCAGCTCAGGAGCAAACTGGTGCCTGCAGTAAATATCACAAGTAATATGAGCCAGTGGATCATTATGATCGGGCTGGGTTTTATGGGCTTTGGAAACGGCAACTCTACCATTTTACTGGTAGGTATCATACTTTTTGCGATTTCTACCTTGTTTGCACTGGTAACATTGCCTGTAGAATTTGATGCTTCTAACCGGGCGCTGGCATGGCTTAATAATGCACGTATCACTACCAGCCAGGAACACGAGGGCGCTAAAGACGCACTTAAATGGGCTGCGCTTACTTATGTGGTGGCTGCATTGGCTTCTATAGCCATGCTGCTGCAATATGTAATGATATTCATGGGACGAAGCAACGATGACTAGTTTGTAATTGAAACTTTTAATTATCTTACGCACTAATAAAACCGATATATGGACTTAGGAAAAGAATTTGAAAAATACGCTGTAAAGCACAAAGGTATCAGCAGTAATACACTGCACAGTTACCAGGAAAAAAATGCTGAAAAAATAAGCGCTGACAATCCCTACCTTGTTACCGGGCTTACACCAAACATCATAGAAGAAAGGCCTATGAACGTGGCTGTAATGGATGTGTACAGCCGGCTGATGATGGACCGTATCATCTTTTTAGGTTATCCAATCAGCGATGAAGTGGCCAATATTATCACAGCACAATTGCTTTTTTTAGAAAGTACCGACCGCACCCGTGATATACAGATGTACATTAACAGCCCGGGAGGCAGCGTGCATGCAGGGCTGGGTATGTACGATACCATGCAGTTCATTACACCCGATATTGCGACTATATGTACGGGCATGGCCGCCAGTATGGCACAGGTACTTATGTGTGCAGGCACTAAAGGGAAACGCACAGCGCTCAAGCACAGCCGTATTATGATGCACCAGCCAAGTGCAGGAGCAGGCGGCCAGGCCAGCGATATTGAAATTACCGTGAACCAGATCCGCAAGCTTAAAAGTGAACTGTACGAGATCATTGCATATCATACCGGCCAGTCGGCAGAGAAAGTGGCTGTAGACTGCGACCGCGATAAATGGTTAACAGCAATCGAAGCAAAAGAATACGGGCTGGTGGATGAGGTATTGCTCATCAACCCCAGGAAGGAAAAGAAATAAGCCAATATTAAATTCTTACATAAAAACCTATAATATTATCAACGATGAATAAATGGTATAACGAAGAGGAAGAAAACCCCGAAGTAAACATACCCGATAATCCCATGGAGAAAATGATGAGCGGCTGGCGTTTCGATAAAAAATTCATAGAACAACGGAAAGTTTTTTTATGGGGACCGGTAGACGATAAAAGTGCAAAGGATATCACCGACAGGCTGCTTTACCTCGAAGCCATCAATCCGGGTAAGGAAATTACTTTTTATATTAACAGCCCTGGTGGCGTGGTTACCAGTGGCATGGTCATTTATGATACGATGCAGATGATCAGCAGCCCGGTAAGCACCATTTGTATGGGTATGGCGGCCAGTATGGGGAGTATCTTACTCAGCGGCGGTGCCAAAGGCAGGCGTTTTATTTTTCCTCATGGGGAAGTAATGATACACCAGCCCAGCGGCGGCGGCCGGGGTACCAGTGCCGACCTGGAAATTATGGCGGTGCAAATGCAAAAGGCAAAGGATATGGGCGCCAGCATACTTGCCCAAAACTGTGGCCAAACCGTTGAAAAAGTGATGAAGGATTTTGACCGCGATTACTGGATGGATGCCAAAGAAAGTGTGGCTTATGGAATCGTGGACGGCGTGGTGGATAAAATTTGATTTTACAAAATGATCTGTATCAGGCTGCATTTTTAATGATATAAAAAAGCCGGTGAGATGAAATTTCCCACCGGCTTTTAATTTTTTAATATTTTAGTTTCTATGCCCTTCCGCCCGAAAGTTTAGTCTGGTATTCTTTCAGTTCGGCCCATTCGCCTTCCGCCATCATCTGGCATTGTTTGGGCCAGGTGGTAGGGTCATGCATCTGGAAGCGTTCTCCTGCAGCAACCAGTATTTCTTTTAGTTTGCCAGCCGGCGTTTGCGAAACGGCATACCAGGTTTTGAGCCCTGCATTATGAAATAACTCCTCAATCTTTGGCCCGATGCCTTCCACCAGTTTCAGGTCGTCGGCCACGATTTTTTTACCATAAAATTTACTCACAGTAGCATATAGTTTTGCTGGTACGGCTGCAGGAACCTCCACAATCTTTTCTACGGGCACTTCCACTCTTTTCTCCACGATCTTTTCAACTTCTACAATTTTTTCTACGGGCACTTCCACTCTTTTTTCTACGATCTTTTCAACCTCCACAATTTTTTCTACGGGAACTTCCACTCTTTTCTCCACGATCTTTTCAACCTCCACAATTTTTTCTACGGGCACTTCCACTCTTTTCTCTACGATTTTTTCAACCTCCACAATTTTTTCTACAGGCACTTCCACTCTTTTCTCCACGATCTTTTCAACTTCCACGATTTTCTCTACAGGTACTTCCACTCTTTTTTCCACGATCTTTTCAACCTCTACAATTTTCTCTACGGGCACTTCCACTCTTTTCTCCACGATCTTTTCAACCTCCACAATTTTTTCTTCCACACTGGCTGGTCTGGTTTGGGCTGTAAACAGCGCTTTTTTCAAATTCTCAAGATCGGTCAGTATGTGTTGCGGTACCACTTCCACAGTTTTTTCCACTATCTGTTTTACCGGTACTTCCACTTTTTTCTCCACTATTTTTTCCTGGATCTGCGGGGGCTTATTGTTGGCTGTTTCCAGCTCTGCCGTTAATTTCTTTATGCTGGCGTTTGCCTCACTCAATTTACCGGCCTCCGCATTTGCTTTTGCATAACTGATCTTAAGTTCATCGTGTGCATGGTGCAGCATTTTAAAGCGGTTGTCGTGGTCGGCGGTATAGTCATGGTGTTTTTTTCCAAGCGCATCAAATTCGGCCTTAAGGGCTGCGTATGCCTTGCTACTGGCTCCGCCAAGCGCTTTGCTTAGCAGCCATCCCAGCACAAAAGAACCAAGTAAAAAGCCCAGCATTGGAAGTAAGCAGGCAAAATTTATTTCCAGCAATATATTTAAGAGTTTCATAATTCTATTATTTAATCGTTATCTGAATATTATTGTAATTGTATGGTTACCCTGCGGTTTTTTGCACGTCCTTCCTCGGAGCTGTTATCTTCTACGGGCTCGGTCATTCCCTTTCCCTGGCTGTTTATTTTATCCGCTGCAATCCCTTGTTGCTCCAGCTGGGTTTTTACAAAAGCGGCCCTTTGGGCGGAGAGCGCTTTATTTTTTTCGGCATTACCCACATTGTCGGTATGTCCTGTTACTACCATTTTCTTGTCGGTATGTGTTTGCAAATAAGCGTTTGCCTGCTGAAGATAGGTTTGCAGATCGCCGGAAACATTCAGGGAGTTTTGCCCCGTTGCAAAATAAACAGTAAAGGGTTTAAACAGGTCTTCCGAAACGGCAACAGGCGCTATGCTGTTAAATGCTATAGAAATACCACCAACCAATGTATCTGCCGGATTAAAATTTGGCGACGCTTCGAGTGCTGCTTTCGTAATGATGTTTAATGCAGGAACCCCGTTTACCACCAGCCATTTTTTTATAGTATCGGCACGTGCAAGACCAAGGTTCTCGAAACCGGTATTGTTAATTTCTGATGCTGCATAATGACCGGTAACGGTAACTGATTTTTGCAGGTTTGCTTTTGAATAAGCTGCCACTTCATCGAACGCTTTTTTTACTGATTGGCTCATTACGGGAAAAGATGCTGATTTACCAAAACGCAGGTTATCGTCAGCAGATGCATTCCATGAGCTGTCTGATACAGAAAAGCCGGTAAGATTATTTACAACAGGCGTGACCGTGCTGGTTACGTTGCTGATGATTGTTGAGCTGGCATTGCAAGACGAGCATGGACTGCTGCTATACCACCACAGCGCTCCTGCAAACCAAAGTATGGTCAACAGCCAAAGCAATGTTTTAGATAATTGCATAATAAATATTTTAATGTCAAAAAATGGGTGGATCTTAATTTAGAAGTTCAGCTGGGGATATTGGAGCATTAAATGTAACAAAATATTGAAATAAAAAAAATTTTACTGCCCGTTTTGCCTTGAATTTCAGGTTAATAGGAGGAGTTTTGTTCACCTAAAACGTTTGCAGGAAATATTTATGCCTGAAATCGATTTTCTTGATGAGTGGATACTGTTAGCCCGTATTTACAAGTAAGTTTGTCAAAATATGTAAATTTTTTATTCCATAAATATATGATCATGAAACAAGACGGGATTTTGTATATCCTTTCAAATGGACGGGTGGCTGCCATTAAAAAGAAAGACGGAGAAATTATCTGGGAGGTAAAGCTCAGGCAATATGTGGGCAGCGCCATCAGCCATGCCATTGGGCAAATAATGGCAGAACAGGATAAGCTGTATATAGGTTGTGCCGGAATGATGCTTTGCCTTTCGGCAAAAGATGGTTCGCTTATTTGGAAAAATGAACTTAAAGGATGGGGTTACCAGTTTGTAAGCATGGCAAACATGAACAGTGCAGCCCCTGGTGCTGCCATTCAACAGGCAGCAGGCGCCAGTGCCGCTGTTATTATTGCGGCCACATAAACTGTTTAATGGCTGCTGCTTAAAATACTGTTCAGCCGTTGTAATTCTTCATGGCTGAAACTGGTATTGCCCAGGCATTTCAGCGAATCCACTAACTGGTCTGCACTGCTGGCGCCAACAAGTACAGAAGTAATCCGGCTGTCTTTTAAGATCCAGGCAAGGGCCATTTGTGCCAGCGATTGCCCGCGAAGTTGTGCTATTTCATCGAGTTTTTTTATTTGTTCTAACAGGGAAGTGGTTATTTCTGATTTTTGCAGGTAACCTTCTGCCTTGGCCGCACGTGAATTTTTTGGAATGCCTTTTAAGTACTTATCTGTAAGCAATCCCTGTGCAAGCGGCGAAAAAGGGATACAGCCAACGCCTTCCCGCTCCAGGGCATCCAGCAGGCCATCTTCCACCCAGCGGTTAAGCATCGAGTATTTTGGTTGATGGATGACACAGGGTGTACCCAGTTTTTTTAATACAGTAACAGCTTTTAAAAAATCTTCTGTGCCATAGCTCGAAAGACCGATATACAATGCTTTTCCCTGGCGTACGATCAGATCCAATGCGCCCATCGTTTCTTCCAGCGGCGTATCCGGATCGGGACGGTGATGATAAAAAATATCAACATAATCCAGCTTCATGCGCACAAGGCTTTGATCAAGGCTGCTAACAAGATATTTTTTACTACCCCAGTCGCCGTAAGGGCCGGCCCACATAGTATAACCGGCTTTGGTGGAAATAATGAGTTCATCGCGGTGGTTCTTAAAATCATTGTGCAAAATTTTTCCAAAGTTTTTTTCTGCACTGCCGGGTGGCGGGCCATAATTGTTTGCGAGGTCAAAATGGGTTATGCCATTATCGAAAGCCTTGCGCAACGTTTTTTTATAAACCTTTTCGTCATCCAGCTCTCCAAAGTTGTGCCAGAGGCCAAGTGAGATAGCGGATAGCTTTAATCCAGAGTTTCCGCTACGGCGGTATTGCATATCATCATAACGGTTGGCAGAAAATTTCATGGTATCAATATTTATTTTATGCCGCTGTCGAACAGGAATAATTGTGTTTGTTCCAGCGGGTTAAAGTTGTTGTCGGCAATTACCAGTAAGGAACGGTTTCCGTTGGGCAGCCTGGGCCCAAAACAGATCCCCTCCAGGTTATCGATCATTTTTTTTAAAGAACTGAAATCAAAGTTCAATTTTTTTGACAAAAGCTTTTTAACAGGGTTTTGTAAAAGCGACCTGTTGTTTTGAATATTTTCCGCCCCCGTTAAATTTATCATGTAAATTTTTACCACCAGGCTGATATTGCCTGTTGAAAAAGAGCGTTCCAGCACCAGCAACCGTTTATCATCTAACGCCAGGATGGAAGAAATGCCGTTTACAGCATAACCCGATTCCGGCGATGGTTTTTGAGCCACGGCATCCAGGGGATAAGCATATTGAGCAATTGCTTCTTTCCTTTGCAGATCATATTGGATGATGCGGCACCAGTAAGATTTTTTTTTGAGGCCGGCTTTTTCGCCATCCTGGTACAAAGGTACTTCGGTACTTACAAAAAGGGTCTTGTAGTTATTGGCAAATGCGAGGCCTTCGAATACCCCGTTTCTTCTTGGCCCGGTTTCGCTCGCCGACATGGTAAATTGCGGAGGTATCGGCAGCTGGTATTGCAAATAGCCGTTTGTGTCGCTGATATTGATAGAGGGATGGTGCAGGTAATTTCTTTGACCGCCGATATTCCTTTCACCCTCGCTGCTCCATACAATTTGGTTTTCCAATGGGTTATAGCGGAGTTCTTCGGGGTCAAGGGCACTGTCGGGATCTGCTTTCGCCGTTGGGTAAATACGGCCGTCGGTATAACGGAATGTGTCAACACCGGATATTTGAAAATCTTCGATCTTTTTATTTTTTACAGTAAAGCTGGCAGTATAAAATCTCGATGGGTTATGGCCGCCCCGGTCATCGCAGACGATATAATATTGGTTGTGCAAAGAATCATAATCAATACTGGAAAGGCCGCCAACGGTGGTGTTTTGAAATTTTGTGCTGTTGGGAATGATGTATTGGTCAAGGAATATTGGTGCGGGTATGGCTGCTTGTTTCCTGGAAGTTTTTTTCTTTTGTGCCTGTACAGGTCGGGTCCCGGCAAAACATAGTGTAAGAAAAAAAACAGGGAGTAGCTTGTAAGGAGTGGCCATACCAATTATTGTAATGCGAAACTAAGAAAAAGGCAATGAGTACTTCGCATAAATGAGATAATTTTACTTACATTAGCAAAAATCTTAATTGTACCCATGCTTGTAAAAACATTTGGCAGCGCTGTTTATGGAGTGGAAGCCATTTCCATAACCGTGGAAGTGAATGTAGATGAAAAAGGCCAGCACTATTACATTGTAGGCCTGCCCGATAACGCCGTAAAGGAGAGCCTGCAGCGGGTGGAAAGTGCTGTAAAAAGTAACAACTACTACATGCCCCGCACCAAGCTGGTGGTAAACCTGGCCCCGGCAGATATCAAAAAATCCGGCACCGCTTTTGATCTTCCCATTGCTATCGGCACCCTGGCTGCTACGGAACAAATTGAAAATCCGGAAAGGCTCGAACGTTTTGTGATCATGGGCGAACTGAGCCTCGATGGAACCGTACGGCCCATTAAGGGCGCACTTCCCATTGCCATACAGGCACGTAAAGAAGGTTTTGAAGGGCTGATAGTGCCCATACAAAATGCCCGGGAAGCCGCCATGGTAAATAACATCCATGTATATGCCGTAGAACATATCAACGATGTGGTGAATTTTTTTAAAGATGAAAAAACTTTAAAGCCTGTTGTTGTAAATACAAGGGAAGAATTTGCCTATGCCCAAAGCAATTTCGACATTGATTTTGCCGATGTAAAAGGCCAGGAAAATATAAAACGTGCACTCGAAATAGCAGCAGCCGGTGGTCACAACGCCATACTCATAGGCCCGCCCGGCGCCGGAAAAACCATGCTGGCAAAAAGATTGCCCACTATTTTACCGCCATTGAGTTTGTATGAAGCGCTCGAAACAACCAAGATTCACAGTGTGGCAGGCAAACTGCCCGAACATGCAACACTGGTAAACAAGCGCCCCTTCCGCAGCCCGCATCATACCATCAGCGATGTGGCCCTGGTGGGAGGTGGCGGTAATCCCCAGCCCGGCGAAATCTCCCTGGCGCATAATGGGGTGTTGTTTTTAGATGAGCTGCCCGAATTTAAGCGTACCGTTTTAGAAGTGATGCGCCAGCCCATGGAAGAAAGGAAAGTAACCATCAGCCGGGCAAAACTGGCGCTCGATTTCCCGGCAAGTTTTATGCTCATTGCCAGTATGAACCCATGTCCATGCGGTTTCTTTAACCATCCCGAACGGGAATGCACCTGCGGACCCGGCGTGGTGCAAAAATATTTAAGCCGCATCAGCGGACCCCTGCTCGACCGTATAGACCTTCATGTGGAAGTGACTCCTGTGGCCTTCAGCGAACTTTCCAGTTCACAGCAGTTTGAAAATAGTGAGGCCATCCGCAGCCGGGTTATAGCAGCAAGGGAAATACAAACCGAACGCTACAAACAAAACGAAGGCGTTTATGCCAATGCACAAATGAGCAGTAAAATGCTTAAGGAAATTTGTGTCATCAGCAATGCAGGGCAAAACCTGCTTAAAACCGCCATGCAGCGGCTCAACCTGAGCGCCCGTGCCTACGACCGCATTTTAAAAGTGAGCCGCACCATTGCCGACCTTGCAGGAAAACCAGATATACTGCCTGAACACCTGGCCGAAGCCATCCAGTACAGGAGCCTAGACCGTGAAGGGTGGGGAGGGTAGAGAGATTTTTGATTTAAGATTGAATATTTAATATTTTCCGGGTTTATGAAAATGGAAAATTCTTGTTTCTGTTTGAATTTCCTGAAATGAATTCATTCTTGTATTCGTGGCTATCCTTGCTTTTAGAATCTAATTTGCGCATCTGCGGCAGGAAGGAAATAAGGAATACACATGGAAGGAAGTATCATCAATTTTTTGTAGCTTTGATGTAATTAATTTATAAATATGAAACATTCGTTTTTTTTTATTTCCTGCCTGTTTACAACATTCCTTCTTTTTTCCTGTAAAAAAGACGCAGATACGTCAAATCTGATTAATCCGGCCGATAGTATTTATCTCAATAAAGTTCTCGTGCTGGAGGGATCCTCTGTTATTATATCACGTAAATTCTCTTATGACCAGCAAAAGCGGGTGGTATCCATTATTGATTCGTTATACAACCTGAGCGCTGCGGATATCAAAAATGAATATTATTACTATTACAACGGCAGTGATACATTGCCATTTAAAATGATCAGGAAAGAAACAGACCTTACTCAGAACGAGGTTTACACAAATACAAGCTTTTACACTTTCAATAGCCAGGGCCTCAAAGTAAAAGATTCTACCATAGTGGCTGACCCATTGCCATCGCCTCCATATTCAGAAATAACGAACTTAGTACATGGCGCAGGCACTATTTACTCATTGGGAAGCTACAATAACAGTTCTAATCCACATTCGTTCCGGGATACAGCTATATTGAATGTGCAGGGAAACATTAGCTCCGCAAAATCGTGGAGCAATGCTAGTGGCACCTGGGAGTTGGGAAAAGAAAATACTATTTCGTACGATAATAAGGTAAATCCATTTTATAAATTGAATATTTACAGATCAATGATCCAGTCTTCAGGCACCCTTGATGATGTTATAAATATGGCTGCTGCGAACAATATCCTTTCCTATCGTGAATTTTATCCTCAGGGTGGTTTTTCCTGGGATGTGGCTGTAAACTATACCTATAATTCAAATAACATGCCTATTCAGGCTGTTGCAAATTTAGATGGAGATATAGTTTCGTTTCAATTTACATATACTGATCTATGATTCATTCCGGGAAAGTTATTTGTTAGTAAATAAGTACAGTATACATTCACCTACTCCCATTAACCCTGTTGGCATTGACTATTTAGTGTGGGCGAGTATCCCAAACGTTCAACAATATCGAAGCGAATACTTATAATTTTATTGGGTATCCCATCTTTCCCAATTTCAACAGGCTAATTAGTTTCTACACGTTATTTTTGCAGAATGAAAATTCTGCTCCATTACTTAAAACCCCATAAATGGCTGGTGATACTCACCCTGCTGATGGCAGCTATTAATATTGGCTTCTCGCTTATTGATCCAATTCTATTTGGTAAGCTGGTAAACCTTGCTGCAGATTTCTTTGCCAATAAAATTACATTTGGTGAAAACAGGTTTTACTGGGGCTACCAGGAAATGACCCGCAATGGCAAACCCTATCTTGAACTGGGCGTTTTCTGGATCGTGATCCTGTCTATTTCCGTGGCTATGGTAAGCCGGATAGCCAAGGCTTTTCAGGATTATTTTATGAACGTGGTGATACAAAAATTTGGCGCCAGCGTTTTTACCGATGGGCTAAAAAAAGCCATGAAACTCCCTTACCAGGATTTTGAGGATCAACGAAGCGGCGAAACCCTGTCGGTACTTACCAAAGTGAGGGCCGATACGGAAAAATTCATGAACAGTTTCATCAATGTACTTTTTGGAGTCATTGTGGGCATTGTGTTTGTATTCGTATACGCGGCATTGTTCATCAACTGGCGCATACCGGTGGCATATCTTATTGGAATTGTTTTTTTATCGTTGATCACGAGCAAACTCAGTAAAAAAATAAAGACCATACAGAAAAATATTGTGGGCCAAACCACGGCACTGGCAGGCTCCACCACCGAATCGCTCCGCAATATCGAATTGGTAAAAAGCCTCGGCCTCACCAGCCAGGAAGTGGAAAGGCTTAATAAGAATACGTACAAAATACTCGGCCTCGAACTAACCAAGGTAAAGCGTATCCGCAGTATCAGTTTTGCACAGGGCACCATGGTAAACACGCTCCGGCAGGTGATCTTATTCATCCTGATGTGGCTCATATTCCGTGGAGAAATGGATGCCGGCCAATTGGTGACCATGCAGATTTTTTCCTTCTTCGTTTTTGGCCCGCTGCAGGAAATCGGTAATATCATCCTTTCTTACCGCGAAGCAGAAGCCTCCCTGCAGAATTTTGACAACCTCATGAAAAAAGAGCCTGAGCAGGAACCGCTTCAACCAAAGCACCTGGGCGATATTGAAAAACTGGAGTTTCAGCAGGTGAGTTTCCAGCATAAATCTGCTTCGCAAAAAGCGATTGACCAGATCAGTTTTTCTGTAAAACTTGGCGAAACAATTGCCTTTGTGGGCCCAAGCGGCAGCGGAAAATCAACCCTTATGAAATTGCTGGTGGGCCTTTACCGCCCGCAACAGGGAAAGATCCTGTACAATGGCCTCGATGAGACGGAGATCCGCTTCGATGACCTGCGCAACCAGATCGGTTTTGTAACCCAGGATACCAACCTGTTCAGTGGCACTATTAAGGAAAACCTGATGTTTGTTAACCCAACTGCTACCGATGCCGAACTGAACAGCGCCCTGCAACAGGCAGCCTGTGGCAATTTACTGGCCCGTGCAGAAAAAGGGCTCGATACCATGATCGGCGAAGGCGGACTCAAGCTGAGCGGTGGCGAAAAGCAACGGCTTTCCATAGCCCGTGCATTGCTGCGCCAGCCAAGGGTGCTGCTGTTCGATGAAGCCACATCGGCACTTGATTCAATCACAGAAGAAGAGATCACCAATACCATCCGCAGTATTTCTGAACTCAAAAGCCAGGTCACTATCCTCATTGCACACCGCCTGAGTACCATCATGCATGCCGACCGGATTTATGTGCTGGAACAGGGCGAAGTGGAAGAAACCGGCACACACAATGAATTGCTGGCACAAAAAGGACTTTATTATGCTATGTGGCGCCAGCAGATCGGCGAACGGAAAAGGCAATTGGTTTGAGTTTTTGCTGCAGAGAAAATGAGTTGCAGAAATTCAGCTGGCCCGGTATTTTCTCAGTACAAATTCCTTATCTCCCGTTGGCTGTGGTAAATACATGCATCCATATAATATTTTACGGTGATCCTTATCACCACCCGCCAATTTTTCTTTTTATACCTTTGCAACCAAAACAAAAACTGCATGACAGCAATTGAAATACTCGGACTGGCAGCCGGCACCATCTCTTCCATTACGTTTTTACCACAGGTGATTCGTGTATGGAAAACAAAATCGGCCAAAGACCTTTCATTTAATATGCTGCTCCTGCTTATACTGGGGGTAACCATGTGGCTTACCTATGGTATCCTTCAAAAAGACGTGGCTATCATTTACACAAACAGTATGGTGCTAACCATGGCTTTTATCATGTTTTACTTCAAACTCAAGTTTAAATAACGGATGAATTCAGAAAAGAAACCCACGCCCAATTATTACTGGAGTATGTTCACTAACCGTTGTCCCAGGTGCAGGCGTGGCCCAATGTTTAAAACAAAAAGCGCTTATGCAAAATTTGGATTGGCCAATATCTTCAATATGCATGAAAAATGCCCTGAGTGCGGGCAGCACTTCGACCTGGAACCCGGTTTCTGGTATGGAACGGGTTATGTAAGCTATGCACTTACGGTTGCGTTTTCTGTAAGCAGCTTTGTAGCCTGGTGGGTGCTTATTGGTATTTCTATAAGCGATAACAGGATCTTTTACTGGCTTGGTTTAAATGCCATTTTGCTGCTGGTCTTTCAGCCATGGCTGATGCGTTTCAGCCGCAGCATGTATATGCGTTTTTTTGTGAAGTATGATCCTGATTACGAAAAAACAAAACCAATAGAGCTGGGCTGATTGGTAACTTTCCCTTAAATTATTGTTTTTTCCGAAAGCTGAACTCAAGTGGGATCAGCAGTTTAAAACTGTAATTGGCACCCATATTATACACGCCGGTTCTGCCGGTGGCCAAATTTTCCGCCCCATATTTCAGCCTGCTTAAATGATTTTGATAAGCCTTATTTGCGATATTATTTGCAGCAATGTTTATTGAAAACAGGGGGAGGCCTTTTTTACTCCTGTAATCTGTACCAATGCCCGCATGCAGCAGGGTATAGCCGGGCGTTTGTGTTTCTGTGTTGAATGCGGAAAAAATATTTTTTTGAGTAAAGCTGTTTTCCATTTCCAGCCTTGCATAAAAATTCTGAAAAGATTTATTCAGTTTTTTAATATCAGCCCTCAGCTCTGTCAGCAGCTTTGGGGCCGGGATAAATGGGATGTTCTTAGACCCTTCAACCGCTTCTGCAAATCTTCCGTTTACCAGGGAAAATGTATTTTCGAGGTGGAGCCAGTGAAATGGATGCGGGTGCAGGTCAAAACTGATCTCCAGTCCGCTGATATTGGCCCTGCGCTGGTTGAAAGTAAAAGCGGTTAGCAGGTCGCCGTCTACATCAACGAGCGAATCTGCTCCATTAACACCCAGCAGCTTACGGTAGAATATAAAATTGCTGAAATGATTATAGTAAGCCGCCAGGTTCAGCGAAAAATGTTCATTGCTGAATTCGATGCCTGCGTCTGCCTGCATGCTGGTTTCGCTTTTTAAATTTTTATCGCCGTACTCATAGCGGCTGGTGCCTTCATGCGAACCATTGCTTGCCAGCTCCGGAATGGAAGGCGCCCTGTATGCACGGGCAAGGTTAAGTTTGATATTGATGTTTTTCCCCGCCCCGATTGTGGAGCCGATGCTGGCAGAAAAATTTCCAAAATTTCTTTTGAATGCAATTCCTTTTATTCCTGTTCCATCGAGCAGATCTTTAACATCCATCTTTCGCAGGTCGTAGCGAATACCTCCGCTGATGCTGGATTTCTTCCACTCTTTTTGCAGAAAAGTATAAACACCTGCATCGTTCATCTGGTAATCGGGAATGAGCTGCTCAGCGCCGCGGTTTTTGTTATTTTGCTGCATGCCATTGATGCCGATGGAAGGCTTCCAGCCTTTGATCTCTTCAAAATGAAATTGAGAGGTATAGGTGATGGTTTTAAGATCGAAGAAAAGTTCACGCTCACCCAAATCGTCGGGGTCCCCAAATTCTTCCCGCCGGTTTCTTTGCAAGCCGATATTGAGGGCCAGCCGGTTTCTTCCAATTTTAACGTTATTATCAAGTGCTATTTTAGCATGACGGATATGCTGGTAAGGTATGCCGGGGCTGATGCTTTTAAAATCTGTGCTGGTTGCCCTTGTTTCTCCACCGCCTGCCGTTGGTTTAATGAAAAAGCCTTCATCATCCCGTTCCCCTTCCACGAGGCCTGCGGTAAGATCAAAATTGCTGATGAGCAAATGACTGTAGCCCCATGCACCGTTATAACCTATGTACCCGCCCGCATTTGCTGATTTGAATTTTGAATTGTACACATAGCCGTCGTACTTATTCTTGTAATCAGCTGCCGCTTTTTGAGAGGAGTAAATATTCCAGTTAAATCCCCTGAGATTACCCGCCCAGTTAAGATGCGCTTCTCTCAGCCTGTTGTTTGTTTGAATATTGGAGCCCAGGTTGAGTTTGCTGGTTCCACTTTGTACAGGCACATTGCTGATGATATTGAGTACACCTGCCATGGCATCGCTGCCATAGATGAGCGAGGCTGGTCCTTTCAGGATCTCCACTTTATTCACGCTGCTTTCGTCAATTTCAATGCCGTGCTCATCGCCCCATTGCTGACCTTCCTGGCGTACACCATCGTTGATGGTAAGGACCCGGTTGTATCCAAGGCCGCGTATCACCGGTTTGCTGATGGCGGGTCCACTACTCAAACTGGCTACACCTGCTTTTTTGGTAATTGTTTCAACGATATTGGAGGCGCTGCTCCGTTGTAATTCCTCCTGTTTCATGACCGAAACCTGGAAGGGCATTTTTTTCAATTGCGTGGCCTTGCTTACACCGGTAATGATAACGGCATTGTTTTCTACAATAGCCTCCGTGAGGATGAAATCTTTTTTAGTATCGCCATTGATGAGTATATTTTCTGCGATGGTATTGAAACCCACATGCGATACCTCTACCAGGTGATAACCATCGCTCAGGTTTTCAATAACATAATCTCCAGCCTCATTGGTTGTGGTTCCGGTTTTTGCATCTGCAAAAAAGATTGAGACACCGGAAACCGGTTTGCCCGTTTGTCCATCGGTAACCCTGCCGCTTAAACTGCCTTTTACAGGATAATAGGGAGCTGCCTGCAGGGCTAAGGATGCCATTAAAGCGATAGACAGGAAAATCTTATACATACTCAAATTTGCAATAATGTTGCAAATATAATATTTGCAACATTATTGCAAAAATAAATTTATGAGCGGTAAAAAATGGCAACCTGGTAGGCTGCCATTCAATATTATTGTCGAAATAACTTATTTGATATTTTCAATCACCCCTGCAATTCCCTGTCCGCCGCCTACACAGGCCGTAACCATGCCATACTTTTTATTAAGCCGCTTCATATCATTTACTACCTGTATGGTTAGCTTGGCACCGGTACAGCCCAGCGGATGCCCCAGTGCAATGGCGCCACCATTTATATTTACGATACCGGGGTTTAAATTCAGTTCACGTATTACGGCCAGGGATTGAGAAGCAAATGCTTCGTTCAATTCAATAAGATCAATATCGCCGATATTCATATTGGCCTGTTTCAGTACTTTGGGGATAGCGGCCACGGGCCCAATGCCCATGATACGGGGATGAACGCCTGCGCTGGCACAGTTTACCAAACGGGCAATAGGTTTTAAGCCCAGCTCATTTACCATGCGTTCGCTCATTACCATTACAAAGGCAGAGCCATCGCTGGTTTGAGACGAATTGCCCGCCGTAACCACGCCATCGGCAGCAAATGCCGGTTTCAGTTTGGCCAGGCCTTCCACGGTGGTATCGCGGCGCACACCCTCATCAGTATCCACTACATAGGAACGTGTTTTGCGTTTATTCTTTTCGTCAATATAAACTTCCTCCACTGTAATGGGTAAAATACCTGTTTTAAAATAACCTTCATCAATGGCTTTAGCAGCTTTTACATGACTGTTATAACTGAATGCATCCTGGTCATCCCTGCTTATATTATATTCTTTCGCCACCGCTTCGGCTGTGAGGCCCATACTTAAATAATAATCTGGCTCGTCTTTAGCAATTTCGTAAGAAGGAACGGTTTTCCAACCGGCTGTAGGTACCAGGCTCATACTTTCGGTGCCGCCTGCAATGATGCATTCCGCCATGCCGGTTCGTATTTTAGCTGTGGCCGTAGCAATGGCTTCCAAACCACTGGCGCAGTAGCGGTTAATAGTAATGCCGGGCACATCAATACCGGCTGCTTTTGCAGCAATGATACGTCCAAACTGTAATCCCTGCTCCGCTTCGGGAACAGCATTGCCCACGATCACATCATCAATGCGTTTGGGATCAAGTTGCGGCATAGTGGCAAGCAAACCTTTGATCACTTCCACGGCCAGGTTATCGGGCCGGGTAAAACGAAATCCACCTTTTTTACTTTTTGCCACTGCGGTTCTAAAGCCGCCTACTATATATGCTTCCTGCATGGGTAAATTGTTTAATTGTTAAATGGTTAAATTGTTGATGGTTTTATGGCGATCATAAGCTTCACTAACAATTTAACTATCCATCCCTTAAATTAGTTGTTTATGCAACTTTATTAGTCAAAGATAAAATAAGTTTTCAATTTAACCGGCATGGCATTGTAATTTTGCCCCGCATGTATAAATTATTACGCTCCCTGCTTTTTAACCTTGATGCAGAAAAAGCGCATCATCTTTCTATGAAAGCCCTGAAATTGGCTTGCAGCATGAAATTGGCCCGGAAAATCATCCATGCTGCCTTTGCAGCAAGGAATATTCCCGTACAAGTGCTGGGCCTTCATTTTAAAAATCCCGTTGGCCTGGCCGCCGGTTTCGATAAAAATGCAAGGTATTTAAGAGAATTGGAAGCACTTGGTTTCGGTCATGTTGAAATTGGAACGGTAACCCCCAAATCACAGGATGGAAACGAAAAGCCAAGGTTGTTTCGCCTCCCGGCAGATAAGGCCCTTATCAACCGCATGGGTTTTAATAACGAAGGGGTGGAAGTGGTGGCCGATCGCCTGAAAAAATGGAGAAGCTCCCAACCATCAACCATCAACCATCCATTTTCAACACTCATCATCGGCGGAAATATCGGCAAAAACAAATCCACCCCCAATGAAGATGCCTGGAAAGATTATTTGATCTGCTTTAACCAGTTGCACCCTTATGTAGATTATTTTGTAGTAAATGTTAGCAGCCCCAACACACCCGGCCTGCGTGAATTACAGGAAAAAGATGCCCTGCGTAAAATCCTTACCAGCATGCAGGATCAAAATAAAAATGTTGATTTGCCTAAACCCATACTACTCAAAATTGCACCGGATCTTACTACAGAGCAAATTGATGATGTAATTGAGCTGGCGCTCGAAATAAACTTAGACGGACTTGTCATCAGCAATACCACCCTCGAAAGGAGCAACCTGGGAGCTTTGTCTAAAAAAGCAGCCGATGCGGCAGGTGCAGGCGGTCTCAGCGGCATGCCGGTAAAAAAACGCAGTACCGAAATTTTGAAATATGTACACGATAAAACAGCTGGCAAGATCCCTTTAATAGCAAGCGGCGGCATTTTTACCGCCGCCGATGCCAAAGAAAAATTACATGCAGGCGCTTCGCTGCTGCAGGTGTGGACAGGTTTTATATACGAAGGTCCCGGTATTGCAAAAAAATTAGTGAATAAGATTTACGGGGGCGCTTCGGGCAGCTGGTAATTATTTTTCCGCAAACATCATTTCCATTTTCATCCTTACATCGCCCAGTGGCCTGTTGTTGCCATCGCGGGAAACATTCACAATTTTTGAGATCACCTCTAGCCCTTGCTCCACCTCGCCAAAAACGGTGTAGTTCTGGTCGAGAAAGGGAGTGCCGCCAATGGTTTTATATACTTGCCGCTGCCCGGGACTGTACTTCATATTGGACCTTTGTTCCATCATGTCAAGTTCTGCATCGCTTAAAACTTTTCCTTCTACCAGGTAAAACTGGCAGGCGCTGCTGGCTTTTTCCGGGTTGCCGTCTCTTGCAGCAGCAAGCACCCCTTTTTTGTGAAAGAATTCTTTCCTGATCTCAGCAGGTATGCGTTCCATTTCGCCACCACCGCCACCCAGCATAACGCCCGGTGAAGCCCCCTTGCTGAGTGGATCTCCGCCCTGGATCATAAAGCCCGGTATTACCCGGTGAAAAAGCAGGCTGTCGTAAAAACCCATCTTTACCAGTTTAATAAAATTTTCTTTATGCAGGGGAGTGCTGTCGTAAAGCTTTACGATGATAGTTCCCGAATCGGTCCATATTTTTATGCGGCTGGCATTTGCTGCCACTGCCTTGGTAGGCGGCAGTTTTTTTACAGGCTTTTTCGCCACCGGTGTTTTGGTTTTTGTAACTGTGGCCTTTTTCTTTGCTACCGGCTTTTTCACCTGTGCATTTGCACCCATTGTTAATAACAACATGAAGGCCAGCAAGACAAACAATAATTTCTTCATTTTTTAAATAAAATTTTGGGATTGAAAATACATCAAAACATGATCTTTCAGAAAATTTTCTTGTTCAAATGCATCATTTTCAGGCAGTGGTTTCAGTTGTTTAAAATGCGGCCAGCCTTCTTCATCATGGCCTTCGAGTAAGTAATAACCTGAAGGAGTAAGAATAGTGCAAACGGCCACATGCATCAGGTCCTGTTTTTCTTCTTTGGTAAATTCCCTTGCACCTTTGCCCAGTTCCTGTACGCCTATAAGGAGCAATACACCGTTCATATCGGGCTTGATGCCGAAGCTTTCCTTCAGTTTTATCCTCAATTTGAGCCAGCGCACCTGCAGGTCTTCCTCTAAATGTTGCATCCGGCAAAGATAGAAGTTTCAAAGGTTTCTAAAGGTTCAAAGGTTTAAGGGTTTAAGGGTTTAACGGTTTGAAATAAATTATAATTTCTAAAAATACATGACTTGCTTAAATGCTGCGCTTTTGAACCTTGAACATCTTGAACTATCTTTACAGCATGTTACAGATAAATTATATCCGGCAAAACGCAGAAGAAGTAAAACAAAGACTGGCTGTTAAAAATTTTGCCAATTCCTCATTGGTGGATGAACTGATAGCACTGGATGAAGAATTGCGCAAACAAAAAAACGCATCAGAAACCATACAGGCATCTATGAACGCGGCTTCCAAAGAAATTGGGGCGCTTATGGCAAAAGGCGATAAAGAAAATGCCGAAGCAAAAAGGGCCGAAGTGGCTGCATTAAAAGAAGATGCCGCAAATAACCGCAATAAACTGGCGCAGCTGGAAGAGGATTTTAAGAATATGGTCCTCTTGCTTCCCAACCTGCCACATACCACGGTACCCAAAGGAAGTTCGGCCGCAGATAACGATGTGCTGCTCGAAGGAGGTACCAAACCCAGGCTTGCTGCCGATGCAAAACCGCATTGGGAATTGATCAAGGATTTTGACCTGATAGATTTTGAAACCGGCGCCCGTCTTACCGGCAGCGGTTTCCCGGTTTACAAAGGAAAAGGTGCCAAACTGCAGCGTGCGCTTATACAGTATTTCTTAGATCATAATACAGAAGCAGGTTATACAGAATACACACCGCCGTTGATGGTGAATGAGGCCACCGCTTATGGCACGGGTCAGTTGCCCGACAAAGAAGGGCAAATGTACCATGTGACCGCCGATGGATTTTATTTGATTCCCACCGCCGAAGTGCCGGTTACCAATATATATGCCAACGAAATAGTTAAGGAATCCGATCTGCCCATTAAAATGACAGCCTACACGCCCTGTTTCCGCAGGGAAGCGGGCAGTTTTGGCAGCGATGTACGCGGGCTCAACCGCCTGCACCAGTTCGATAAGGTGGAAATTGTGCAACTGGTAAAACCCGACCGCAGTTATGATGTGCACGAAGAAATGGTGAACCATGTAGAAAGACTGTTGCAGTTTCTGGAACTGCCTTATCGCCTCCTGCGCCTCTGCGGCGGCGACATGAGTTTTGCATCTGCACTCACCTACGATTTTGAGGTGTACAGCGCTGCCCAGCAAAAATGGCTCGAAGTGAGTTCTGTAAGTAATTTTGAAACTTTCCAGACCAACCGGATGAAGATCCGTTATAAAAACGAGGAAGGTAAAACAGAACTGCTGCATTCGCTCAACGGTTCATCGCTGGCCTTGCCGCGTATCATGGCTGCATTGATTGAAAACAACCAGGATGGCAACATTATTCATCTCCCCAAAGTGCTGCATCATTATTTTGGGGCGGGAATGATTGAGAAGCCGTAGGAATTTTCATTTAGCGGAATTTGCTCATAAAATAGAGAATATGGAGTTTTGGGTCATTACTCGTTTTAACAACCAAATGTTTAATGACATTGCCGGTATCTTCATTGGTATGGTATTGAACCCTGATGCTTCCAGTATCTCCGTTTTTAAACAACCTGAGAGAGTCATATTCGGGTACTGAACAGCCACAACCCGCTTTTACATCTTCAATTTTGAATGGTTCCTTACCGGTTGCTGTAAATTCATATTTGAAATTGATGGTATCACCCTTAAGCGTTTTTGGAAAGTTGATGGTATCCGACTTGAATTTCAGGTTGGTTTGTAAATTTTCAATTTTATTGTTATTGCATCCATAGAGCATGATGCTGCCAAGAAGGATAATGATTAACTTATTCATTGAGGAGTTGATTTATTTTATTGATTGTTTTTTGTGTGTAAAATTTTTCTTCTCCATTCTCATTAAAGCCGGAAAGTTCTGATACGAGCTCCCCTTTTTTATTAATGATAAATTCTGTAGGATATCCTTCAACTTTTAATGCTTCGCTGGCAAGCCCGGCTGAATCGTATAATGATATGATATTTTTTTCATTGCTGTAAAACTTCTTAAAGTAGTTATATGAGTCTGCCTTTCCATCATCAATTTTTATCAGTACAAATCCTGTGTCATTTTTAAAATGATCTGCAATTTTTAAAAGTGAGTTGTCCTTTTGTTTACAAGGTAAGCAACCGTGAAACCAGAAATCTATCAACATAACTTTGTCCTTGAATGATTTTAAATTCATTTGTTTGTCATCGAATGTATAGAACGACTTGAGGCTATCTAATGAATTAATTATGTTAGATGTTGATAGGTTTGTTTTATTATTTGAAAAGACAACAGTTGGGATTATTACAAATGTGAATAGTATAATAAAACTTGCTAAGCAAAGTGTGTAAAGTATTGTTTTTTTTAATGGTAAAACCTTGATATTTAGTCCAATAATTATTGATGCTACACAAACTATTGTTTCACCGATCCAGCGTATATTGTATTGAATTGTGTCCTCTATATGAATAATAAAAGGGAGAATTACAAAAAAAGCTATTAATCCCAGCGCAAATTTTCTTTCAATTGGTACACATAGTCTCTTCAGAAAATATGCCAAAATTATATAACCAAGTGCCTGGGCAGAATATCTTATAAGATAGTCTCCGGTCTTCCTTGAATATGATATTAAGTAATAAATAAAGAAAGTTAGTATAAGTACTGCTACAACACTTAGGATGGTACTCTTACGAGAATTCGAAATCATAAACTTTGTTATTTAATGAACCCTCCTGGAATGGGTTTTCAATGCTTTGAGGTCCCGGATATACAAGAAAGTTTTTACATCCTCTGCAATTAATAAAAGAGGCTGTCTCGGTCTTATAGAGACAGCCTCTAAAATAATCATTCTACACCAGTCTCGAAGCAATCACCGTTACACTTGAAAAGTCCTGCAAAACCGCATCCATTTCCAGCAGGTTCACAGACTTTCTGCTTGCTGCAATCTGAAAAACGTGGATCATCACAGTCAAACCAACTTCCTTCATTGCATACGCATTCAATCGGGTAATCTTCTGTGCTACCACCCCTTGTCTTATTGTAACTGCCAAATAGTTTTTTTGCCACATCTTGCGGGATGTATTTCTTTATTTGATACTCTAATTCGATAAAAGTTGTTGAGTTTGTAAAGTCAGCCATACTTTTTTCATTTGTCCAAATTTCTGGTTTAAGTGCCGATATGACATTATCAACAATTTGCCTTTGATTTTTATCTAAGATAAGCGTATTTCTTTCCGATTGAATATGATCTACCCAAAAACTGTATTTTTCAGTTACACTCAAAGAGCTATAAGCAATTTTTTGCAAATCCTTATTCTGAATTGAGTTCACCTGGTTAATTCTTGCTTGAGTTAATTGATCTTCGGTTGTTGATGGTGCATTTTTTGTACAGCTGGAAATAATAAATGCGAAGGATACTGCCAGCAGGCGGATGTAAGTTTTCATTGTCTTTATGTATAAGTGTAATTCCTACCTTCAGTTATAGGCTCTGTGTCGGAAATTTTCAAGCCGTACGGAATTTGTCTAAGTGCAGATTGTTGGTGATATTATTTTACCACGGGGTTGCTCTCTTGGCGTTTGCAGTTAGAGAATCCTGTAAAATCAAAAATATGGTAAATATACCATATTTTAAAAACTTTTTTTAAACTCTTTTTGGCCTGTGCCAACAAGGAGGAAAAAATATTATCAGGATAGTGCATATTTAAAAAAGGTTGGCACTAGGATCAGGCAAATTCGAAAGAAAAAGGGAATGACTCTTGAAGAACTTGCATTTGCCTGCAACGACATTGATTATGCCTATATAAACAAAATAGAATTAGGGCAGATTAATTTTTCAATTTCTTACTTAAAACTGATTGCAGATATTCTCGAAGTACCTGATATAGATTTATTGAGAGACATATAATATAGCAGCTCATTCCACCAACGCCGCCCTCACCGCCTTTTGCCAGCCTTCTTGGAGTTGATTTCTTTTCTCATTTTCCATAGCGGGAGAGAAGACCCTGTCTTTCTGCCAATGGCTCTGCAGTTCGTTGATGTCTTTCCAAAAACCAACCGCAAGACCGGCCAAATAAGCTGCTCCCAATGCCGTGGTTTCGGTTACCTGCGGCCTTACTACTTTCGTATTCAAAATATCGCTTTGAAACTGCATTAATATATTGTTTACCGTAGCGCCGCCATCTACCCGCAGTTCTTTAATGGGCAGGCCTGCATCTGCTTCCATGGCTTTTAACAGATCCATACTTTGAAACGCAATGCTTTCCAATGCAGCCCGTGCAATATGTGCGATGCTGCTTCCACGGGTAATGCCGGTAATGGTGCCGCGGGCATGCTGGTTCCAGTAAGGTGCGCCAAGGCCGGTAAAGGCAGGCACTAAATAAACGCCGCCATTGTCTTCCACTTTAGCAGCCAGTTCTTCCACATCGGATGATCTTTGAATGACTTTCAGCCCGTCACGCAGCCATTGCACCACAGCGCCTCCAATGAATACACTTCCTTCAAGGGCATACTGTACTTCGCCATTTACTTTCCAGGCAATGGTGCTGAGCAAATTGTTGTTGGATACCACCGGTTTTGTGCCTGTATTCATGAGCATAAAACAACCTGTGCCGTAAGTGTTCTTTACCATACCAGGTTGTGTGCACATTTGTCCAAACAGGGCCGATTGCTGATCGCCGGCTATACCACTTACCGGTATGGGTGTGGCGGTTAAAATATGCTCGGTATACCCATAAATTTCGCTGCTGCTGCGCACATCGGGTAAAACAGATGGGGGAATATTGAGTAATGCCAGCAGTTCTTCATCCCATTTCAGTTCGTGGATATTGTACATGAGTGTGCGGCTTGCATTGGATACATCGGTGGCATGTACTTTTCCATTGCTGAGTTTCCAGAGCAGCCAGCTGTCAATGGTTCCAAAACAAAGTTCCCCTTTTAAGGCTTTTTCGCGGGCGCCTTCCACATGGTCGAGTATCCATTTTAGTTTGGTGCCCGAAAAATAAGCATCAGTCACCAATCCGGTTTTTCGACGGATGGTTTCAGCGCTGCCGTTTGCTTTAAGTTCGTCGCAATAAGCAGCTGTGCGCCTGTCTTGCCAAACGATGGCATTGTAAATGGGTTGATGCGTAATCCGGTCCCAAACAACCGTTGTTTCCCGCTGGTTGGTGATGCCAATGGCTGCAATATCGTTTATAGTGAGCCCGGCTTTTACCACGGCTTCGGCAGCCGTACCCAGTTGCGTACTCCAGATTTCATTGGCATCATGTTCCACCCAGCCCGGCTGCGGAAAAATTTGGGTGAATTCTTTTTGTGCGGTGGAAACAATATTCCCATTACGGTCGAATACGATGGCCCTTGAGCTGGTGGTTCCCTGGTCGAGTGCTAGGATATAATCTGGCATAGCAAATATTTAGTCGTTAAATGTAAAAGATTATTTTGTAATTGGCCCTTTTCTTAGAGGTGACAGCTTTTTAAAAAGCTGTCACCTCTAAGAAAAGCTGTCACCTCTAAGAATAGCTGTCACCTGTAGGAACTAAATGCAGTTTTGTGCAGAGCATTACTTCAAAATATAGTTTCCGGCAATATCATTAAAACGCTGTACCTGCTCCTCCATCCAATGCTGATCTTTTTCTAATAAACCGCCCATGATTGCTGCCACCTTTGCTGCTATACGCATACTTTCTCTTGCATCCAATATCAATGCCCTTGTTCGCCTGGCTAAAAAATCTTCCACCGTACGGCACATTTCATTGTTTACAGCCCATTCAATCTGTGAACGATGGATGTGCAGGGTTTTACTTACCCATCCTTCCTCATCGGTGTTAAGACAGGCGGCATCGGTGCCATAAAAATAAAATGGATCATCCTGCTTTACCTGCATGCATCCATGGATCAACAGGCTTTTTGTTTCCGATCTTCTCCTGGGCCATTGCATGGTTTCTTCAATATTATTCAGCATATCTTCGGCCATCTTCCTGTAGGTGGTCCATTTGCCACCCAGCATGGTAAAAAGATTAGAAGTGGAAATCACTATCTTATGACTGCGGGAAATTTCTTTGGTTTTTTGTGAACCTTCCCCCGGCGCTGCCAGCGGGCGCTGCCCGGCAAATACACTCAGCACATCTGCAGCAACGGGTTTTTGAACGAGGTACTGACCCGCTGTTTCCAAAATAAAATCGACTTCCTTTTGTAGTGCAACAGGTTCAAGGCTGGCAGTTTCTACAGCTGTATCTGTTGTGCCAATCAGCAGTTTGCCGTGCCAGGGAACAACAAAGAGTACACGTCCATCGCTTGTTTTAGGAATCATTAAAGCCGCTTCGGAAGGGAAGAATTTTTTATCAACCACCAAATGGATACCCTGGCTTACACAAACGGTTTTGCTGCTGCCGGGTTTATCCATTTGCAGGATATCATCTGCAAATACACCGGTGGCATTAACAACTGCCTTGGTTTTAAAGGAAAAACAATCGCCTGTTTCTGCATCGGTAGCGGATACGGCTGTTATTTTACCCTGCTCATTTTTTTGCAGTCCCGTAACCTTTATGTAATTGAAAGCATAGCCGTTATTTTCCCATATACTCTGAACAAGATTGATGGCAAGCCGGGCATCATCAAACTGGCCATCGTGGTATTCAATGGCGCCTTTAAGGTTTTGATGGTAAATACCGGGGAGTTTTTCTTTTGCTTTTTTTGCGGCAATGAACCTGGATGGCCCCATGCTTAATGTTCCTGCTATCCAGTCGTACAGTTTAAGCCCAACCGTAAACTGCAATACCTCAAAATAATTATAAACCGGTACCAGGAAACTTTGGTTTTTTACAAGATGTGCAGCATTTTTATAAAGCAGTCCACGCTCTACACTTGCTTCCCGCACAAGTTTTACATTTCCCTGTGCCAGGTAACGCACGCCTCCATGTACAAGTTTGGTGCTGCGGCCCGAAGTGCCTTTTGCAAAATCGTGCTGTTCCAGCAGTAATACGTTGTATCCCCTACTGGCAGCATCCAATGCAGTTCCCAGGCCACTGGCGCCACCACCGATCACCACCATATCCCATTCATGGTCTTCTGCAGCCAGCTTTTTCAATGCGTAGCTCCTTTGTGGTAATATGGTCGAAAGGGTTTTAATCATATTTAGCGGGCAATGTAATTAATAATTTTTTTCACTTCATCAATTTACCAAAATAAAAAAACCGCCCTTTGGGGCGGCCTTGCTATTGGGCGTTTTTATTAAGATGCTGATTGTTTCCGGCCTTCTTTTTTCATTTTTTGCTGTTTGCCTTCCTTTTTCATTTGCTCCATTTTTTTCATTTGCTCATCGGTGAGAATATTTTTACGCTCTGCTTTGGAAGCTTCTTTGATGGCTTTTATTTCGGCTTTTTTTTGATCTTCCGTAAGTGAAGTTTTGCTGCGCACGGTCTGTATCTTACTGTGAACAGCCTGGTTATGGGTTTTGAGTTTTTCGGCCTGCTCAGCACTCAGGTTCAGTTCCTGCTTCATTTTTGCAAAATGAGCTTTGCGGTCTCCCTTCATTTTTTCAGCACCCCTCTTTTTATCTTTCATTTCTGAACGGCTTTGCTCCAGTTTGGCTTTTTGCTCGGGAGTAAGGATACTTTGCATTTTAAGCCTTTTTGCATCTTTGAGCGCTGCTTTTTGTTTTTGCATTTCTTCCTGTGAAAGATTTTGGGCTTTCAGGGCTTCCATTTTAGCCTTGTTTTCTTCCTTCATTTTTTTCATCTCGGCTTTTTGGGCATCTGTAAGGTTCAGGCCTTTCAGCATTTTGCCTTTTTTATGTTTACCATGATGCATGCCTTGTTCCAGGCCTTCTTTTGGCTTTTGAGTCTCTTTGTTGCTGGGCGGTTGCAGAAAAACTGATTGATGCAATTACCATACTCAGGGCGATTATTCTTTTCATTTTATATTTTTTTTACTTTTTTGTGATGTATAGACAGCCGTTTGACGTAAATGTTTAAACATTTCGAGAAAAAAAAATGTTAAATGAGGAACTTAGGATGAACTAAATCTATTTCCTTTACCGCAGACCGGATGTCATTTGAAAAATTTCATCCGCGGTTGTCTCCTGGTTTTAAGGGATTTTATTTGCCAATTGCCCGCAGGCTGCATTAATATCTTTTCCCCGGCTGCGCCTTACATGCACATTTACCTTACGGTCGGAGAGGAATTTTACAAAAGCTTCGGTGGTATCATCATCGGCACGGTCAAAATCAATGCCTTCTACTGTATTATATTCAATGATATTGATGGTATGCGTGGGCACCCGCTTATATATTTCCACCAGTTCTTTGGCATCCTGCAGGCTGTCGTTGGTTCCTTTGAGTAGTACATATTCCAGGGTGATATCGCCTTTTGTTTGCCCATGAAAATAATTAAGTGCTTCAATAAGCGATTTAATATTATTGGTCTCATTGATGGCCATGATTTCATTTCGTTTTATATCATTGGCAGCGTGTAAAGAGAGGGCCAGGTTGAAACGCACATCATCATCGCCCAGTTTTTTGATCATTTTGGCCACACCGGCGGTAGAAACGGTAATGCGCCTGGGGCTCATACCAAAACTTTCGGTGGAAGTGATCCTTTCAATGGATTTGAGCACATCCTTATAATTGAGCAATGGTTCGCCCATGCCCATAAAAACAATATTAGTAAGCCCGCTCCCGAAGCTTTGTTCACTTTGTTCGTTTAAAATGGCCACCTGGTCGTAAATTTCATCAAAAGACAGGTTGCGCTTGCGTTCCATGCGCCCCGTGGCACAAAAACTGCAGCTCAAACTACAGCCGATCTGCGACGAAACGCAGGCGGTATTTCTTTTTTCGGTGGGGATGATCACTCCTTCTACCAGGTGCCCATCATGGGTACGGAAACGCATTTTTACCGTTCCGTCGGAACTGTTTTGTATTAAATCAGTTTTGATCGATGGCAGGGAAAAATCCTTTGCCAGCTGTTCACGCAGGGCCAGGCTCAGGTTGGTCATTTCCTCAAAACTGCGGGCATTCTTTTTCCAGAGCCATTCGTAGGTTTGTATGGCACGGAACTTTTTATCGCCTATGCCGATAAAATATTCTTTCAGTTCGTCTAAACTGAGTTCCCTTATGTTTTTTTGTGCAGCCATGGGCGCAAAGATACGAATAGCGGGAGATTGGGGAATTTTGGTTTTCTTTGCTTAGGAAAGTTCAAGGGTTTAAAGTTTAAGGTTCAAAGTTGGCGTTGTTTAACGTGCAATTAATTTAAAGGGGGTAAGCAGGGTATTCAGGATTAGAACCAGGCTGCTTTTTGTAGTCGCTTAAAGCTGAATACCGGCAGTAAAAATGAAAAGCTATGAATGAAGTATTTGTAATTGATGCGGTGCGTACGCCCATTGGAAAATATGGCGGAGCCCTGGCCAATACCAGGCCCGATGACCTGCTGGCACATGTGATCAAAGCATTGCTGCTCCGCAATAACAGCATTGATATCAAGGCCATAGAAGATGTGATAGCAGGAGCTGCCAACCAAAGCGGCGAAGACAACCGTAATGTGGCCCGCATGGCGGCATTGCTGGCCGGCCTGCCCACTTCTGTAGCAGGAACTACCGTGAACCGCTTGTGTGCCAGCGGCCTGCAGGCCATTATGGACAGTGCCCGCACCATTGCCTGCGGCGATGCTGAACTGATGATCGCCTGTGGTGTGGAAAGCATGAGCCGGGCCCCTTTTGTGATGCCAAAGGCTGCCAGCGCATTTGACCGTAATGCACAAATTTTTGATACCACCATGGGATGGCGTTTTATCAACAAAAAACTGGTAGAACTATATTTCCCTTACAGCATGGGCGAAACGGCCGAAAATGTGGCTAAGCAATGGAATATCAGCCGGCATGCGCAGGATGAATTTGCGTTGGAAAGCCAGCAGAAATATTCCGAAGCCCTGGCCAGCGGAAAATGGAAAGATGAGATCATACCGGTACAGGTACAGCTCGGCAAGGAAAGTTTTGAACTGGAATATGATGAACATCCGCGGGGCACCTCCCTAGAAAAACTCGGGGTATTAAAACCTGCATTTATAAAAGACGGAACGGTTACGGCAGGAAACAGCAGCGGCATTAACGATGGTGCGGCTGCTATGCTACTGGCAAGCGCAACAGCAGTGGAAAAATATGGCTTATTACCTATAGCAAAAATAAAAAGTATGGCCGTGGCGGGTGTGGAGCCGGCCGTAATGGGTATTGGCCCGGTTCCGGCCACTCAAAAAGCATTGAAGCGGGCAGGTATTACGATAAACGATCTTGATCTCATTGAACTCAACGAGGCTTTTGCCTCACAGAGCATTGCCTGCATACACGACCTGGGCCTCGACCTGCAAAAAGTGAATGTGAATGGAGGCGCCATAGCACTGGGCCACCCGCTGGGCTGCAGCGGCGTGCGCATCAGTACCACTTTACTGCACGAAATGAAAAGGCGTAAAAGCAAGTATGGGCTGGCCACCATGTGTGTGGGCGTAGGGCAGGGAAGTGCAGTGGTTTATGAGGGGGTATAGGATATTAATAAAAAAAATATAGTTGAATACATTGGTCACAATTTATACAACAACCCCTTCACCAGCCTGAAATTGATCCACACACAAAGCCCGAATAACGTAAGTGCCAGCAATAAAACCCACCAATGAATAAAGGGCGATAGCATTTCCTGCCCGCCTATGAATGATCGCTGAAAAATAAATTGAAACAATTGCGTAAGCACAAGTGCAATTAGGATGATGATGGCATACACCGGGATCCATTTTTTTGAGACCGTTTTGCTGAGCCAGGCCGGCGAATAACCCAGGGTGAGCAGCAGTTGCAAATTATCCCTGCTGCGGGCGATCATCAGTTGCAGGTAAAACGAAAAAAGCAGCATGGCCAGTAAGATGACCAGCACCGCAAACACACCCAGCCCGCTCACCACCGCCTGCAGCACCTGCTTTACCCGGCCAAATTTTGTTTTGTCTTTATTAACCCGGTAGTCTTTCTGCTGCAGGTAATTGAGCAGGTCGGCATTGTTGGCATCCACTGTTTTCAGGTACACCCGGGAGGCGGGGATATTAACAGCATTGCCATAATTTTTATTGGCCCAGGTTAAAAAACTTTCGGGAACGAGTACCGAATTAATGCGGTCGCTTACGGCCACAATATGCCCGCGGAATGTTTGAACGCCATACGGGGAATAACATTCCAGCATGATGTTTACCGCACCGGCTGTTTGTGCACTCAACTGCGGTAGGTCTTGCGCCGGTGCAAACACATTGTACATTTCTAAGTAATCGGCCGAAAAAATAATGGGCACATCCACCTGGCCCTGTTCCCATTTAAAATCGGGCGGAAGAGTATCAATAAAATCGTTTTTAATGGCTTCCAGAAAAAGATCGGTGCTGAAGGGAATGATATTGCCCGCACTTGCCTTGGCACGAAACTGGTTGCTGATGAGCGGGGCGGCATCGGTAATGAAAGGCTGCTTTTTTATTTCCTCCACATCGGCGGCCGAAAAACGATTGTCTTTCCCCATCGTTTGGTTGGTGATGTTTTTTGTAATGGAAACAAAATCGAACCCATTTTTTCGGGGATTTTTTTCCCTGATGAGCTGGTTGATATTGATAAACATCTGAACGCAGCAAAGCAGCAGCAGCACGCCCAGCCCCAGGCCGGCATAACTGAATATCTTCGACGACCTGTTTTCGCCGGTACTCAGCAGGCCTGCAATGGTTTTGTATGAAATAGCTTCTTTCTTCAAAATATTTCGTTTTTATACATTGCGTTTGCTTTGCGCATGCTTTGTGATCTTAACGGTACAAAAAAACCGGCATTATTTATAAATGCAGTATTCTGTGGGCGCTAAAATATTCGATCGGTTTCAGGTCGGCCAGGATAACAGCTGCTCCTCTTGCAGTTGCTTCCCGCTCCATCAGTTCAACAGCTTTCGACCGGTTGGCTTCATCGAGATGACTGAAGGGTTCATCGAGCAATAAAAAATCGAATGGCTGCTGCATGGCCCTTACAGTGGCAATACGTTGTTTTTCGCCATAACTGCAGGTTTCGGCAAGCTGGTTCAGTTTGGGAACGATACCCAGCATTTCGCTCATCTGTCCTGCTTCTGCAGCATGGTGGTAAGGGTTCAGCGCCCGCTTGAGCTCAATATTTTCTGCCGCCGTTTGCGTGGGGAAAAGCCGCAGGTCCTGGAACATAATACTTACCTGCGTGGAGCGGAATCGGGCCCAGTCTTCGGGCGAAAATTGCCTGATGTTCTTTCCATCGAACAGGATATTGCCCTCATAATCTTTGCGGAGGCCGTAGATGAAATTGATGAGCGATGTTTTACCACTGCCGCTGGGCGCCACAATTTGCACCCGTTCCCCTTTTTCGATCACAATTTTTTTTGTCCATATTTCAGAATGCTCCACAAGCCATTTGTCGAGAAAAGCGGGATAGATATGTTCGAGTACAATCTGCATGAATACTGTATTGGTCTGGAATTTTCCGGCGAAATAAACTGCCGGGGCGAAAATAAATAATAAGCCGCCAGGGAAATTAGCGGCTTTTTATTTAATAATTAGATTTTACGGCACTTTAGGCGCTACAGGTGCAATTGAGGGAACTTCCTCAATTTTAGCATCTTCCATATCATCATAAGAAACATTAAGTCTTCTTTCCTTCCTGGCTTTTTCAATTTTAGCCATTTCAGCCATAAAGCCGTTGAGTTGTTTAAGGCTGTTTGTATTTTTATCTTTCAGGTTCACTTCAAAATGGCCTGTCATGGCATCGCCTTTCATTTCGCCGCCGCTGAACAGCATGTTTTCCCAGGTTTTTTCCATAGCCTTAAATGTTTCAAATTCCAGGCTGTCTTTCGTCGCTTTGGGCCTGGCCACTGCAAAAATTTTCTGGAAATCAATGAAGCCGCCCATGGGGCTGCCCGAAACTTTATCGAGCATGGCAATATTTGCATTGCTGCCACCGGCTATGAACTTATCGATATTTTCTTTATTGTTTCCAATAGCAAAAAATTTATCGTTTGCATTATAGGATATCTTTTTTGCGAAGGCGGTGGTTTCGTTGCCACCCATTTTTTTGCCGGCGGCCAGCAGTTTTTCAAATGCTGCTTTATCGCCTATTGAAACCGAAAAAAGCATATTTACATCAGGGGCATTGCCACTGCTGTCGGCTTTAAGGTCGGTTACTGCAAAAAACAGGTCGCCCCCGTTTGCTTTTACAAAATCATCGAGGTTAAAGCCCATCTCTGCTGCACCCAAATTCATAAGCCCGTCCATTCCGGTAAGTTTAACGATCTCCAGTAATCCCTGGGGTTTAAAATTCAGCGCTATCATGCCCACCATATCATTGCCCGGCATGCGTTTTACCATATCTGTATTGATCTTGCTTCCAGAATATTTTTTCCAGATATCGAGCATTTCTTTTCCTGCAAAAGAAAGGGTGTTTGCCACAATTTTGCCATTTTCGAAATTAACGGCACCGCCGGTGGCATTGCCATTATAGAGCTTGCTGATGTTCAGCATACTCATAGCAGCGGTAGCCAGGCTGTTTTTCATAAGCAGCTCCGAATTCACCCAAAAATGCATATCGCCTGCCAGGTCCATCACTTGTCCAAAACGGCTGTCTTTACCAAGGCTTTCTCCTTCTTTTACATCATAAAGACTGGCAGCAAGTGCTTCCAGGTTTCTTTCACTGGCCGGAGCCTTTACCGTATTGCCTGAATCCGGCCTTTCAAAATAACCGGGTTTGTTCATTTCCTTCATTTCCGGAATATCGGCCACAATCAGGAAACGTTCTTTTTTCCAGCTTGTTAATACACGGTCATTTTTTAGAAAGCTGGTACCATTTTTTTCTGTTACAGCAGCGCCTTTGGCCGCATCGGTACTGAATTTTTTAAATTTTTCTACATCTTTCAAATTGCCTACAAATACCGCAATGCCACCGTCTGAATCGGTTTTCATGTAAAAGATCATATCGCTGTTGATATCGATACCCGTATTTTCGGGGTTTTCCATTGCGGCTTTTGTAACAGCAGATACGGAACTGTCTTGCAGTACTTCCTGGAATAGCTCGTTTTGCTTCAATTCATCCCAGGAAATCTTGCTGTTCAGCGCTTTTCCATCCACATGAATTGCCATAGCCGCATCTTTTGGTATCTGCAGGCCTAGCTTATTTGTTTTTTTACAGGAAAAAATTGCCAGCGAAAAAAAAGCCAGCATAAAAATGGACACAATACGGGTTTGCATAAATTTAATTTGAATATTAATACTTGTAAATGTTATTGGTAACCTGTTTATGGCAGTTTGCCGAAAAAATCTTTTAATTGGGTCAAAGGTAAAGGTTGTTGCTCGCCTTTTTGAAGGTTTTTGATGACTGCTTCGCCCGCTTCCAGTTCGCGGCTGCCAATTATGATGATGAACGGTATTTTTTTCTTTTCGGCATACCTGAACTGTTTATCCATTTTGGATGTTTCGTGATAGAGTTCGCAGGCGATGCCATTTGCCCGCAGCAGTTGAGCCTGTTCAAAAGCGGCCGCAGCTTCTTTTTCGCCCAGGTTAAAAAACAGGGCCTTTGCTGCCTGCTGTACATTTTGGGGGAAAAGATCCATTTCTTCCAGCACATCATAAATACGGTCTACACCAAAACTGATACCAACGCCGGGAATACCGGGAACGCCAAATAAGCCGGTAAGATCGTCATATCGGCCACCGCCGCCAATACTGCCCATTTTAACCTTGTCCGGCGCTTTGGCTTCAAAAATAACACCGGTATAATAATTGAGTCCGCGTGCAAGCGTAAAGTCTATTTCGATATTTGCTTCTTTTGTTTTGCTGAGTATAAATGCCAGGTCGGCAACGCCTGAAGCAGCATGGGCTTTTTCGGGGAAGAGTGACAGGATCGCTGCAAGCTTTTCATCATTGCTTCCACCAATATTCAAATATTTTTCAATGAGGATGACCTGCTGTGTATTTAATCCCCGCTCCAGTAATTCTTCCTTTACTTTTTCCAGCCCAATCTTATCCAGCTTGTCAATAGCAATGCTGATATCGGTCATTTTTCCGGCGCCACCGCATTGTTCTGCTAGAGCGGTTAAAATTTTCCGGCTGTTTAATTTGAGTGTATAGTCTTTTAAACCTAGCCTGTTAAAAACCATCTGGTAAATAAGAGCCAGCTCCACTTCGTTGATGAGCGCTGTACTGCCCACCACGTCGGCATCGCATTGGGTAAATTCCCGGTAGCGGCCTTTTTGCGGGCGGTCGGCACGCCAAACGGGTTGTACCTGGTAACGTTTAAAAGGGAAGTTAAGCTGCCCATGGTTCATGGCCACATAGCGGGCAAAGGGTATGGTCAGGTCGTATTTTAAAGCACGTTCTGTAAGGTCGGCGCTGCTTTTTCCCTGCAAAATTTTTTCAAAACCAGCCTTCGCCTTTTCTATATTCTTTGGATCATTGAGCCCGTTGTTTAAGACTTTAAAAATGAGTTTGTCTCCCTCTTCCCCATATTTTCCCATCAGTGTTTCGAGGTTTTCCATGGCAGGGGTTTCCAGCGGCTGAAAGCCGTAGAGTTCAAAAACATCTTTTATGGCCTGGAGGATATAGTTCCGCTTCTGCACGGTTTCTGCAGAAAAATCCCTCATGCCCTGTGGTAATGATGGCTTAGCCATGAATGGTTTCGGTTTGTTTGGTTCTACTGAAATAATTTTCAATGATGCGGGTACAGGTGCGGTCGATCAATTCGTACACTTCATCGTAGCCGTCTTCTTCTCCGTACCAGGGATCGGGCACATCGAGGTTTTGGCCGGGATAGATTTCGTTTAGAAAATAATCGGTCTTTTCTGCATTGAAAGAGGGTCCGCCGATGCGTTTTACATCACGCAGTACACCGGCGGCCATAACATAGATTTTATCGTATTGTTCAAAATCCTGTTTTGTAAAATCCCGCGCAATTTGTGAGCTGATGTCCACCCCATGTTTTTTTGCCACTTTCTGGCTCAGGTGATGCGGCGATTGACCGGTATGATAACCGTTTGTGCCCGCACTTTCTACCTGCCAGCTCAACCCGGCTTCCGATAATTTTTTTTGTAAGATGCCTTCTGCCAGCGGGCTGCGGCAGATATTTCCCAGGCATACCATCAAAATTTTCATGGAGCAAATATAAGCATTGCAGCGGTGCGGGAGCCTCTAGTTCTTTTCCAATCACAGGTGACAGCTTTTAAGAAAGCTGTCACCTGTAAAATGCACGGGAATTGAAGGTTTATGGATATTCCATCCTAATGCATCTTATACAAAACAGGCGCCCGTTTTTGAAACAATTTTTATCATCCTTCAAAAACAAAACCATGCAAGCCAATAAAATTTTACAGGCCGATGTACTGGATATCATCTTTGAAAACCGGAATAAAAGCTATGGTGCGTACGCACTCCGGAAATCCTATGATGTTACGGTGCAAAAAGCACTCCTGATCACTTTTGGGTTAGTATCAGCCCTGCTTTTATTGAGTTTTTTTAAAAAAGACAAAGTTGGGGAAGATGTGTTTGTGTACAATATTCCGGATACGGGTATCGGGAGCATCAGGCCCGATCCTCCAAAGCCGCCTGAGCCTCCTAAAATTAAAGCGACTGTACCTGCAGTACCTCAAAAGCCCGTGGAAACCCAAAAGCATGTGCCTTTTATTGAGATAGTAAAAGACAATACGTTTGTGCCACCCATTAGAGATATGAAAGATCATGTAGCCATCGGCAGTGTGACCACTCCACCCACTAATCCTGGCAGTGGCCCGGTTATAGGCGATCCCGGTCCGGCCAATCCCGGCGTTACCGTAGTTCCTCCTGCACAAACAGTGGTTGATAAGGAAACGCCCATGTCCACTGCCGAGATCATGCCTGCCTATCCCGGTGGTATGGAAAAACTCAGGGATTTTTTGGCAAGAAACCTTCATTCGCCGGAATCGCTCGACGAGGGCCAGACCATATCAGTAAAAATTCGCTTTGTGGTGGGCTACGATGGAAAATTAAAGGGTTTTGAAATTGTGGAAGACGGCGGAAGCGCTTTTAACCGGGAAGTGATAAGGGTGCTAAAAAAGATGCCCGACTGGATACCCGGGAAAACAAAAGGACAAAATGTGTCCGTTTATTATACCGTGCCGGTGAAGTTTACACCGGAATTTTAACTGCAGGTTGCCCATCTTTACCAAACTGTTTTGAAGGAATGAATGTAAAGGTTGGCAACCTATTTTTTTTATCGTAAATTGCCCGTCCCAAAAACAGCTAATATGGCATTAGAAGAATTTGAAAAGGAAGAAACCAGCAAGCGGGAAAAAGGCTACCTCCGTATGCGCAGCATGATGGACTACGGCATGGGTCTTTTATGGACAACCATGGGTATTTTTCTTTTGTTCAAAGAACGTTTCAATACAAGCCTGCAGGTAAATCTCGATGAAACTGCGGCAAAGATATTTGGCGGGGTATGCCTGTTATATGGATTGTTTCGCATTTACAGGGGGTATAAACAAAATTATTACAGGGACAGATAGTGACTTCAACAAATTTAAACACGGTTATTATCGGGGCTGTTTTACTGCTGGCTTCCTGTAAGAATGCCAACAAGCGACCCGAATACCTGGACTCTCCTAAAAAAGGTACCATCAACATCAGCGTGGATGAAAGTTTCAGGCCGGTGATAGACGAACAGATAAAGATGTACGAAGCTTCTTATCCCGGGACAAAGATCATTGCTCATTATAAACCCGAGGCCGATTGTCTGAAAGATCTTTTCAGGGACTCTTCTAACAGAATGGTGATCGTAACCAGGGGGCTTAATGAAAAAGAACAGCGGTTTTTTAAGGATTCGCTTCAGTATGTGCCGGCCTGGAACGTAGTGGCACTTGATGCGGTGGTACTCTTAGTGAATGCAAAAAGCAATGACACACTTTTTACACTTAAACGGCTGCAAGAGCAACTCCAGGGAAAGATCAACCGGCAGCAGGAAATTGTTTTCGATGGACTAAACGCCACCAGTACCGTAAGATTTGTGATGGATTCGCTTCTCAAAGGTGGAAAATTTGATACTACCGTGGTTCGGGCAGCTCCAAACAGTGAGGGTGTGATCGATTATGTGGCTTCGCATCCCAATGCGATCGGCCTGGTAGGCATTAACTGGATAGGTAATCCCGAAGACAGTGCCCAGGTACGAAACCTCCAGCGGGTTAAAATGGCTTATGTACAATGTACCATCTGCCCCGATACACCCTATGTAAAACCCATGCAGCAGAGCATTGAAACAAAACGTTATCCATTGGTAAGAGGCTTGTTTTATATAGTAAAAGAAAATTATACCTTAGGTCTTGGCACCGGGTTCATGAGTTTTTTAAAATATGAGAGAGGACAACTGATCTTCCGCAGGGCCTATTTGGTGCCGGTAATGCAGTTTGGCGTGCGGAATATTAAGATCAATGAGAAAATTCCTGAAAATTAACAGCTTCCTTTAACGGTTTTTTATAATTTTTTAAGACATTGCAGCAGTCAAACCTACAAATAATAACACGCACAACGATGAACAAGCTTAAAACAACCCTGGTTTCTTTTGCTTTAATGCTTTTTGCCAACGCGGTTTTTGCCCAAAGCATGGACCAGGGTAAGAAGTTTTTGTACTATGAACGATTCAAAAGCGCCAGGGAGGTATTTCAAAAAATTGTGGACAGGGAACCCAATAACGAAGAAGCCATTTACTACCTGGGTCTTGCATACCTGGGCCTTGAGGAAATTCCTTCAGCAAAAAAAATATATCTCGATAAACTGGCGGCCAGCCCCAACAGTCCGCTCATTTTGGCCGGTGTAGGCCATATTGAGTTGCACGAAGATAAAAAGGTCGATGCACGTAATCACTTTGAAACTGCCATTTCACTCAGCCAGGGCAAGCGTATTGATGTGTTAAACGCTGTAGGGGTGGCTAATTCTGACCCGGATGCAACTAATGGCGACGCTGCTTATGCCATCGAAAAATTAAAGCAGGCCACCACCATCAAAGGATTTAAAGATCCGGAAGTTTGGACAAACCTGGGAGATGCCTACCGGAAATTTGCCGATGGCGGCAATGCCATCACTTCTTATAACAGTGCATTGGCGCTGAACCCCAATTATGCACGGGCTATTTACCGTTCTGGCAGGGTATATCAAACACAAGGAAAGGCGCAGGAGCCATTGTACCTGAATTATTATAACAATGCCATTGCCAAAGACCCGGCTTATGCCCCGGTATATTCAACTCTTTTTAACTATTACTACAATACAGATGTTACCAAATCGGCCATGTACCTTGAAAAGTGGCTCGCAAACTCTGATGATGATCCAAAAGCATGTTTTTACAGGGCTTCCATGAAATATGCGCAGGGGTTGTTTGCAGATGCTGTTGCAAAATCCGATGAGTGTATTGCAGCCGGACAACCCAATCCATACCCCAATATTTTTGGTTTGAAAGCCCTTGCCTACAACAGGCTGAACGATTCTGTAAATGCAAAAAACAGCTACGAAGAATATTTTAAACGCCAGGCTCCTGAAAAAATTGGTGGCGGCGATTATGCGGCTTATTCTACAATTTTACTCAAATTTCCGGGCAATGAAGATAAGGTTGCCGGACTGGTAACCAAGGCGGTTGAATTAGACAGTATTGAAACAAACAAGGCAACTTACCTCAAAACGCTTGCCGTGGCTTTCGATAACCAAAAGCGAACAAAAGATGCTGCGATCTGGTACAATAAAATATTAGGAGTTAAGAAAAACCCCAGCAATGTGGATATTTATAATGCTGGTTATGCATTCTTTCGTGCTGCTGAATTTGATTCTTCGGCTGCCGTGTTCAGGTTCTATGAAACCAAGTACCCTAACGATATATTTGGTTATTACATGGAAGCAAAGGCCCTGGCCGGTAAAGATAGTACCGGAGCGCTTGGCCTGGCGGTACCTGCTTACGAAAAAGCGATCGCAATTGGCGAAGCTGCCCCCGATAAGGCAAAAGTACTCAACCAGCTTTCCGGCGCATATAAGTATTTTGTTGAATACTACTATAATGTAAAGAAAGACCAGGCTACTTCTATTTCTTATCTTGATAAGGCACTCCTGCTGGAGCCTAATGATGCACAGTTATTGGCAAACAGGGAGTTTATAAGTAAGAATGACCCTAAGGCTGTAAAGAAGACAACTCCTGCAAAACCTGCGGGACAAAAGCCGCCTGCTAAAAAGCCAGCTGCTCCAAAAAAAAAGTAAAGTCTAAAAATTAAACCTATAAGCTAATAGCCTTTCAATTGCTGAGAGGCTATTTTATTTTAAAACAGGCTATTGTATATTGCTAAGGCTGTCTTATTTTTGCCGTTAAGCATTCTTTCGCATATGGAATTTTTCTTATTACAGGCAAATGAAGTGAACAGTGCATACAACTATTTTCCCATCGCATTGCAGTTACTGTTTGCTGCGGGATTGGTTACAGTTATGATAATTGGCTCCAGCCTTCTTGGGCCAAAAAGGAAAACTTCCGATAAGCTGCAGAATTTCGAAAGTGGCATAGAGATCAGGGGAAATGCCCGCAGGCCAATGGCCATCAAATACTTTCTTACCGCCATACTTTTTGTGCTGTTTGATGTGGAAGTGATTTTCTTTTATCCTTATGCAGTAAATTTCAGGGAACTTGGCTGGGAGGGATTTTTAGCCGTGGTTTTATTTGTAAGCTTATTCCTCTCAGGGTTTATCTATATATATAAGAAAGGTGCGTTGAAGTGGGAGGATTAGAATTCAAATGCAGAAAATGTGCAGATAGGCAAATGCTGCAACATAAGTTCTTTTGGGGTTGAAAGTAAAACTAAATAAAGCAAGTTTGCAGAAGCCATTTTCACATTGGCAGTATTTGCAAATTAGCACATTATAAAATTATGTCTCGTCCGGTACAATATAACAACACAATAAAGTTTGAGGGGATACCCGAAGGCTACATGGGAGAGGGGTTTATGGCCACCAGCCTCGAAAAAGTGGTGGGCCTCGCCCGCAAAAATTCCATATGGCCCCTGCCTTTTGCCACCAGTTGCTGTGGAATAGAATTTATGGCTACCATGGGCAGTCATTACGACCTGGCCCGTTTTGGCTCGGAAAGGGTGAGCTTTTCGCCCCGCCAGTGCGACCTGATCATGGTGATGGGAACTATTGCAAAAAAAATGGGCCCGGTCATACGCCAGGTGTACTTGCAGATGGCAGAACCCCGCTGGGTTATGGCGGTAGGTGCCTGTGCGAGCAGCGGGGGAATTTTTGACACTTATTCCGTTTTGCAGGGAATAGACCAGGTGATCCCTGTAGACGTTTATGTGCCGGGTTGCCCACCAAGGCCTGAAGCTATTTTAGACGGGCTTATCAAGATACAGAGCCTTGTGCACAACGAAACTTTGAGGAGAAGGACCAGCGATCATTATAAGCAATTGCTGGCAGGGTATGGAATCGAATAAGATTAAAATGTTAAATGGCTATATGCTGTTAAGCCTAACAATATAGCAATTTAACAATGCAACAATAGACCAACAGATTTTTACATGAGCAACGAATTTATACAGCAAAAACTCACAGAAAAATTTGGCGATGAGCTTACTGCGTGGGAGCAGCCTTACGGCATGCTCAGTTTTGTGGCGCCAAAGGAACTGAATTTAAAAGTATTGCAGTATTTGTTTGATGCAGAAGATTTGAAGTTCAGGTTTTTGACCGATTTGCAGGCTGTTCATTTTCCGGATAACAAAGGCGCCGAACTGGCCGTGGTTTATCACCTGCACAATTTAGTGGATAACGTGAGGATCCGGTTTAAGGTTTTTACAGCCATTGAAAAGCCCGATGTGTACAGCGCCACGGCATTGTACAGCAGCGCCAACTTTATGGAAAGGGAAACCTATGATTTTTTTGGGGTGAACTTTGTGGGGCATCCAAACCTTATAAGGGTGCTCAATGTGGAGGAGATGGATTATTTCCCTTTGAGAAAAGAATTCCCGCTGGAAGACCAGACAAGAATAGATAAAGACGATGAGATGTTTGGAAGGGGATAGGTGGAAAGCAGAGAGGTATGATTATTAAGATAAATCAAGATAGTCATAAGTATCCTGATGATCAGCGTACATTATTAACAGAAAACAGTTTTTTACTGCTAAATGATAGAAAATAATTCTGACCATATTGTTTTGCCCGAGGGTAGCCTGGAGAAGCAGACCAATACCTTAAACCTTGGTCCCACACACCCGGCCACACATGGTGTGTTTCAAAATATCCTTGAACTCGATGGCGAAAGGATCATCAAGGCTACTTCCACTGTTGGGTATATTCACCGTGCTTTTGAAAAGATTGCAGAACGGAGGCCATTGTACCAGGTGCAGCCGCTAACAGACAGGTTAAACTATTGTTCTTCTCCATTAAATAATATTGGCTGGCAGCTTACCTGCGAAAAATTGCTGGGTGTTAAAACACCCAAGCGGGTCGATTATCTCCGTATCATCATCATGGAACTTGCCCGCATCAGTGATCATCTTATTTGCAATTCTATTGTAGGAGTGGATAGCGGCGCTTATACCGGCTTTCTTTATGTAATGCAGTTCAGGGAGCTTATTTATGAAATTTATGAAGAAATCTGCGGCAGCCGTTTAACTACAAATATTGGACGCATTGGCGGATTCGAAAGAAATTTCACAACCACTGCCTGGGAAAAGCTGGATAAATTCCTGGATGAAAAGAAAGGCTATCCTGCCCAGTTAAAAGAATTTGAAAACCTGTTTACACGTAACCGCATCTTTATGGACCGCACCATAGGCTGCGGCCCTATCAGTGCAGAACGTGCGCTGAACTATGGTTTTACCGGTCCAAACCTGCGTGCCGCCGGTGTTGATTACGATGTGCGGGTGCATACGCCTTACAGCAGTTACGAAGATTTCGATTTTACGATACCCGTTGGTACTACCGGCGATTGTTACGACCGCTTCCTGGTGCGCAATGAAGAAATGTGGCAAAGCCTCAGCCTCATAAAACAGGCCTATAGAAAAATACAGGAATTCAAAGGCGCCGATGCAGAAGTGTACCATGCAGATGTACCGGCTTATTACCTGCCCGAGAAAAAGGATGTATATACAAAAATGGAAGCGCTCATCTATCATTTCAAGATCATTATGGGCGAAACCGAAATGCCAAAAGGTGAAGTGTACAATAGCATTGAAGCAGCAAACGGAGAACTTGGTTTTTATTTAATAAGCGATGGCGGACGCACACCATACAGGCTGCATTTCCGCAGGCCCTGTTTTATCTATTACCAGGCTTACCCTGAACTGATAGAAGGCGGGTTGCTGAGCGATGCCATTATTACCATGAGCAGTTTGAACCTGATAGCAGGGGAACTGGACGCATAGGAAAATTATTTTGAATGATGAATTTTAAATGTTGAATTAATTCAATTATCATTTCACATTCAAACAGGAGAATAGAATTTTGTCATAAAAATGATGGATTTTAAATGTTGAATTAATACATTTAAAATTTAGCATTCAACATTCAAAATAACAATTATTGTGTTGAAATTTTCTGATGGAAAAATAGCGGAAGTTGAAAAGATCATTCAATGTTACCCTGAGGGTAAACAAAAGAGTGCGCTTATTCCGGTGCTGCATATAGCACAGGAAGAATTTGGTGGCTGGCTCGATGTGCCGGTGATGGATTATGTGGCTTCACTGCTGAAACTGGAACCCATTGAAGTGTACGAAGTGGCCAGTTTTTATACCATGTACAATTTGAAGCCCGTTGGCAAATATGTTTTTGAAGTTTGCCAAACCGGCCCTTGTATGCTGAACGGGAGCGATAACATCATTGCGTATATAAAAGAGAAACTGGGCATCGGCCCCGGCGAAACCACAGCAGACGGCATGTTTACACTCAAACCGGCAGAATGCCTGGGGGCCTGTGGTTATGCGCCTATGATGCAGTTGGGAAAACATTACAGGGAACATCTTACAAAGGAAAGAGTAGATGCGATCATTGAAGAATGCAGGAGAAATAATTGAAAGTTGAAAATTGAAAGTTGAAAGTTGAAAGTTGAAAGTTGAAAGTTGAAAGTTGAAAGTTGAAAGTTGAAAGTTGAAAGTTGAAAGTTGAAAGTTGAAAACAATTTAACAATTAAGCAATTTAAGAATTATAGTGGAACAAATAATACCATATCTCAACTTTAACGGTAATGCAGTGGAAGCGCTGGCATTTTATGCAAATGCGCTTGGCGGCAATGTGGTGCAGTCTTCTACTTTTGGCGAAGCCAATATGGCGCAGGACGACAGTATGAAAGAAAAGATCATGCATGCTGTATTTGAAGCAGGCGACTTGAAGTTGATGGTAAGCGATTGTCCGCCGGGTGTAAGCGTAAATAGTGGCGACCAGGTAAGCCTTTCTTTGAATTTTGCCAGTTTGAATGCCATTGAAAAAACATTTGCTGCCATGGCCGAAGGGGGAAATATTACCATGCCCATACAGGATACTTTTTGGGGCGCCCGGTTTGCTATGACGAAAGATAAATTCGGTGTGCACTGGATGTTTAATTTTGATTATCCGAAAGAAGAAAAATAAACTATACGGCCTTTTTCAGGTTAGTGATCTATGAGCATAAAATTATTAATAGACAAAGCACATATTCCAAACATCAGGCAGTACGATGTGTACCGCCGGGAGGGTGGCTATAGCAGCGTGGAAAAAGCGCTGAAGATGAAGCCCGAAGAAATTGTGGAAGAAGTGAAAAAAAGTGGCCTGCGTGGCCGTGGTGGAGCCGGTTTTCCTACCGGTATGAAATGGAGCTTTATTGCAAAGCCCGAGGGCGTACCCCGTCACCTCGTGTGCAATGCCGATGAAAGCGAACCAGGTACGTTTAAAGACAGGTACCTAATGGAATTCATTCCGCATATTTTAATAGAAGGAATGATCGTGTCTTCTTATGCTCTGGGTAGCAATTTGAACTATATCTACATCCGTGGCGAATATGGATGGATTACCGATATATTGGAACAAGCCCTTACCGAAGCCAGGCAAAATGGTTGGCTCGGAAAAAATATTTTAGGCACCGGTTTCGACTGCGAAATGTATGTGCAGCGGGGCGCCGGCGCTTATATCTGCGGCGAAGAAACAGCCCTGCTTGAATCGCTGGAAGGGAAACGGGGTAACCCACGTATTAAACCACCCTTTCCGGCCGTAAAAGGTGTGTGGGGCAGGCCAACCGTGGTAAACAATGTGGAAACACTAGCGGCCGTAGCACCCATCATCAATATGGGCGGAGAAGCATATGCTAAAATTGGCGTGGGAAAAAGTACTGGTACAAAACTGATCTCGGCCTGCGGAAATATCAATAACCCCGGCGTGTACGAAATTGATATGACTATCAGCGTGGAAGAATTTATTTATAGTGATGAATATTGCGGCGGCATTCCAAATGGAAAAAAATTGAAAGCCTGCATTCCGGGCGGTTCATCGGTGCCCATTTTACCGGCCAATTTATTACTGACCACGGCTAAGGGCGAAAAGCGCCTGATGAATTATGAAAGCCTGGCCGATGGCGGATTTGCCACCGGCACCATGATGGGATCGGGCGGTTTCATCGTACTGGATGAAGACCAGTGCGTGGTAAAACACACTTACACGCTGGCCCGTTTTTACCGACACGAAAGTTGTGGACAGTGCAGTCCCTGCAGGGAGGGAACCGGCTGGATGGAAAAAATATTAAAGAAGATCGAAGACGGAAAAGGGGAGATGAGCGATATAGATCTGCTCTGGGATATACAAAGGAAGATAGAAGGAAATACCATTTGCCCGCTGGGCGATGCGGCGGCCTGGCCGGTTGCGGCAGCCATCAGGCATTTCAGGGACGAGTTTGAATGGCATGTAAAAAATCCGGAGCTGTGTCTGAAGCAGAATTATGGTTTGGCAAAGTATGCAGATGTATTGCCCTTGCCTACAGTTGTCTCTATCTAAAATGGAACACAAAGGCACTAAGACTCAAAAAGCAACAATTGTACCGTTATGGAACAGGAAAACCTGATAGCAAAAGATATTTTGAATATTTGTTTTGATATTCATAAAAAATACGGACCAGGTTTGTTTGAAAAAGTTTATGAGGAAATAATCTGCTATGAAGTGGGTAAAAAAGGGGCTTCTTTTAAACGGCAGGAAAAAATTGGTTTTTTTCACGACGGGATTAAAATGGATGTTGGATTCATAGCGGATATCATTGTCGAAGATTTGGTGCTAATTGAAATAAAAAGTGTGGCAAGACTGGAAGATGTGCATTACAAGCAAGTATTGACTTATTTGAAATTAACGGGGTTACGTTTAGGATTACTGATAAATTTCAACGAAGCTTTACTTAAGAACGGTATAAAAAGAATTGCAAATTAAAACGATCATTGTGCCTTAGTGCCTTTGTGAGACAAATCTAAGTTAATTAAGAAAATTTGAAAATTAAACCTTTCATTGTGCCTTAGCGCCTTTGTTAGATTAAACAAAATGGCAGAAGAACAAAAACCGGCACCGCCGGCAAATTTTAAAGTAACGATCGATAATATTACGATCGAAGTGCCGCCGGGCACCACCATCCTCCATGCTGCACGCCAGATCGGGGGCGATGTAACGCCGCCTGCTATGTGCTATTACAGCAAGCTGGAAGGCAGCGGTGGTAAATGCCGCACCTGCCTGGTGGAAGTGGCCGCCGGCTCCACGGCCGACCCGCGCCCCATGCCCAAGCTGGTAGCCAGCTGCCGCACCACGGTAATGGATGGCATGATCGTTAAAAATATTACCAGCGAAAAAGTGCCCGAAGCCAGGGCCGGTGTGGTGGAATTTTTATTGCTTAACCATCCGCTCGATTGCCCTATTTGCGACCAGGCAGGAGAATGCCACCTGCAGGACCTTGGCTACGATCATGGCAAGCAGGGAACACGCTACCAATTTGCAAGACGTACTTTCAAAAGAGAAGATATAGGCCCGTATATTCAATTGCACATGACACGCTGCATACTTTGCTACCGCTGTACTTATGTGGCCGACCAGATCACCGATAAGCGGGTGCATGGTATTGTTGACCGGGGCGATCATGCAGCCATCTCCACGTATATTTCAAAAGCAATTGATAATGATTTCAGCGGAAATATGATCGATGTATGCCCTGTAGGTGCATTAACCGATAAGACCTTCCGTTTTAAAAACCGGGTATGGTTCACCAAACCGGTGGATGCGCACCGCAACTGCGAAAACCCCAAATGCTGTGGTAAGGCCACGCTCTGGCTCCGTGGCCACGAAGTGTTCAGGGTTACTGCCCGTAAAGACAAATGGGGCGAAGTACAAAGTTTCGATGGAAAGCCGGGCTGGATCTGTAATACCTGCAGGTTTGATAAAAAGGAAACGGGAGACTGGACCATTGAGGGCCTTACAACCATCAGCCGGCATTCTGTAATAAGTGCCAATAAGTATCAAACACTTGAAATGCCCGGCGAAACGATCAGTAAAGTACTGGATGGAAGAAAACCGAAACTGCTGATGGATATACACAGTGTGAGCGGGGTGAATGAACCCGGCATGGATTTGAGCAAACTGGAACGACCGGCCAACTCAGCGGATTTTGCAAAAGATGCATAAAGGACCAATGCACAAGTGTGCGACGCCCATGCAGCTGAATAAAGAACAAATGTTTGTTATAAAAAAGAATAATGACAACGCTTTTATTAATTGACTGGGCCATGTTTATTGAGAAGCTGGTACTTATTGTATCGGTGGTTATGATTTCGCTGGTAGTGGCCATGTACACCACCTACGGCGAAAGAAAAATTGCTGCCCTGCTGCAGGACAGACCCGGCCCCAACCGTGCAGGTCCTTTTGGAATATTGCAGCCGCTTGCTGATGGATTGAAACTTTTTTTTAAGGAAGAGATCATTCCTAATTTTTCATCCCATTCATTGTTTATACTGGGTCCGGCATTAGCCATGCTAACTGCCACCATGACGAGTGCGGTGATTCCCTGGGGCGACAAAATTGTGTTACCGGGTGGCCGTGAAGTAAACCTCCAGATCGCAGATGTGAATATTGGCATCCTCTATATTTTTGGGGTGGTAAGCATGGGCGTTTACGGTATCATGATCGGAAGCTGGGCCAGCAACAATAAATATTCACTCATGGGTGGCCTCCGGGCGGCATCGCAGATCATCAGTTACGAATTGGCCATGGGCATTTCGCTGATCGCTTTGCTGATGGTTACTGGTACGTTGAGCCTGAAGGAAATGGTAGGGCAGCAACAGGCGGGTATGTGGAACGTTATAAAACAACCGCTGGGCTTTTTCATCTTTTTGGTTTGTGCTTTTGCAGAATGTAACCGCACGCCTTTTGATCTTCCCGAGGCAGAGAACGAACTCATCGGCGGCTACCATACAGAATATTCATCCATGAAACTGGGTTTTTATCTTTTTGCAGAGTACATCAATATGTTCATCAGCAGTGCGGTAATGGCCACCTTGTTTTTTGGCGGTTATGATGTTCCATTCCTCGATGAAAGCACATTGACGCCAAATATTGCCGCCATCGTTGGCATTTGTGCATTGTTTTTTAAAATTTTAATATTCATATTCCTGTTCATGTGGGTGCGGTGGACAATTCCAAGGTTCCGGTACGACCAGTTGATGAACCTTGGCTGGAAAACCATGATCCCGCTGGCATTGCTGAATATGCTGCTAACAGGAGCGGCCATTTTATTTTTTAACAAATAGCAGCAGGAACAATTATTTTTGCAAACCTTATCTTAAAATATGCAGGCATTAACAAACAGGTCGAAAGCGGTAGACAGGAGGGAAATGAACCTCTGGGAAAAAATGTATGTGCCCGCCATCGTAAAAGGGATGGCCATTACTTTTGGCCATATTTTTAAAAAGAATCCCACCATTCAGTATCCTGAAAAACAGCGGCCTTTCAGCCCGGTATTCAGGGGCCTGCAGATATTGAACAGGGATGAAGATGGCAGGGAGAATTGTACCGCCTGCGGTTTATGCGCCGTAGCCTGCCCGGCAGAAGCCATCACCATGGAAGCGGCAGAAAGGCAACCCGGCGAAGAACACCTGTACCGGGAAGAAAAATATGCAGCTAAATACGAGATCAACATGCTGCGTTGCATCTTTTGCGGCTATTGCGAGGAAGCCTGCCCCAAAGATGCTATTTACCTGAGTGAAACTTTTGCGCCGGCCGATTACCAGCGTAAGCAGTTTGTGTATAATAAAGAGGATCTGCTGATCCCACATCCAATAGAAAATCCCGAGGCGTATAAAAAAGCATTGGGCAACAGGGCTAAAAAAGAAAGTTAAATTTCCTGCGGGAAACAGTTGAATATGGCTAATATTTTATTCTATATTTTATCGGCAATGGCTGTGGGAGCAGCGCTGATGATGCTTTTGGCCAAAAATCCGGTAAAAAGCATACTCTGGCTTATTGTGGTGTTTTTTGCCATCAGCGGGCACTATATCCTGTTAAACGCACAGTTCCTTGCAATAGTCAATATAATAGTGTACGCAGGCGCCATCATGGTGTTGTTTTTATTTGTTGTGATGCTCATGAACCTTAATGCGGAAACAGAACCGGTTAAAAATTACCGGCTGCGCCTCATCGGGCTCATTTCGGGCGGATGCCTGTTCCTGGTATTGTTATCTGCATTCATGACCATGCAGAACAGCAACCCGGTGTTAATGAAAACCGGGGAGGCCGGGCTTATTGGCAAACTGGGAAAAACCTTATTTACCAATTATGTACTGCCTTTTGAGATCAGCAGTGTACTTTTTTTAAGTGCAATGATAGGCGCTGTTATCATTGGTAAAAAAGAATCTTAACAATAAAAATAGAGTAACCATGAAAAAGACCATTATCATTTTGTTTGTTGCCATGTTTTCCCTGGGAAATGCATCTGCACAGATCGACCTGGAAGATATCGATCTCAATAAGATCGATCTGAAGAAAATAGATCTTGGCAATATTGATTTAAACGGCATTAACCTCGATAAGCTTTTGCGCATCCCGTTAAATGTAAAAAAAGGCTGGGCGCCAAAATTCTCTTTGGGAAAGAAGAATATTGATAAAGTATTCAAAGTGGGAGAGTTGATCGGGCTCAAGAAAAACGACCAGGCCAATAAACTCTTCAAGACCTTTCGTACCGGGAGAACAGTTTACAAAGTTGCCTCTTATGCAGGAATGGCTGTTGCAGCATATGGTGCCTACCGTTCCTTTGATAAGGCTACTGCAAAAAAAGAATACCAGTCAGCATTGGCAAGCGGCGTGGGAGCGCTGGCATCAGGCGTAGTGGTTAAATTACTCACAAAGGGAGCATCTTACAAAGCGGTTGATGTTTTTAACGGAGTGGTGAACAGAAAAATAAAAGACATACTCTCGGTAAAACCAGCTTCTGAAACATTGGGTGTGGGTCTTTATGTACAACTGTAATTATGGATATTAAATATTATATAGTATTATCACTGGCATTGTTTACTATCGGAATTGTGGGTGTGCTCACCCGCCGCAATGCTATTTTGATCTTCATGTGTGTGGAGCTGATGCTGAATGCGGTGAACCTGCTGTTGGTGGCTTTCAGTAAGATGCATGCAGCCAGTGCGGTAGCCAAGGCTTCGCCTACATTTGCAAGTGATGCGCAGATATTTGTATTTTTTATTATGATAGTGGCGGCGGCAGAAGTGAGTGTGGGGCTGGCTATTATTGTAATGCTTTACCGGAATACGCATTCGATAGATGTAAATTTTTTGAACAGGTTAAAAAATTGACCACGGTCGACGGACCACCGACCACAACCCATGGTCGTCTGCGGTCAATGGTCGGTGGTCCGTTTCTAATGGCTTATGAATAATGTTTTAGATATTGTTTGGTTGATACCCATACTGCCGCTTATAGGATTTATCATTAACGGTGCCGGCAGAAATATGCTCGGAAAAGGAGCTGCCGGCTTTATTGGCAGTGCAGTTATATTTCTTTCCTTTTGCCTGAGTGTGTATGTTTTTTTGCTGGTAAAAGGCGGCAATACACATACGGCCCACTATTTTGATTTTATCAATATAGACGAATTAAAAGTTGCGTTCAGTTTTAAGATCGACCAGCTTTCCTCTCTTTTCCTGCTCATTATTACCGGTGTGGGTTTTCTTATTCATGTATATTCCACTTCCTATATGCATGACGAGGAACCGAAGGATTTTGCAAAATATTTCTCTTTCCTGAACCTCTTTGTGTTCAGCATGCTGCTGCTGGTAATGGGTGGCAATTATGTGATCATGTTCATTGGCTGGGAAGGCGTGGGGCTTTGCTCATACCTGCTTATTGGCTACTGGTTTAAAAACAACGAATACACAGGCGCAGCCAAAAAAGCATTTATCATGAACCGTATCGGCGACCTAGGGTTCTTACTCGCCGTTTTCTGGATCATTGCAAAACTGGGCAGCGTTGAATTCAACGATGTTTTTTCGCTGGCCCAGGAGCCCGGAAAACTCACAACAACTGATCTCGTTGGTATCACCCTTTTACTCTTTATAGGTGCTACCGGCAAAAGTGCCCAGATCCCGTTGTACACCTGGCTGCCCGATGCTATGGCTGGCCCCACACCTGTAAGTGCGCTCATACATGCGGCCACCATGGTTACTGCAGGTATTTACATGATCGCCCGCAGTAATATTTTGTATACTATGGCGCCTTTTACAATGATGTTGGTAGCTGTTACCGGTTTGGCCACTGCCATACTGGCCGCCACCATAGCCTTGAAACAAAATGATATTAAAAAAGTATTGGCTTATTCTACCGTGAGCCAGCTCGGATATATGTTTTTAGGACTGGGTGTTGGCGCTTATACGGGAGCTGTATTTCATGTAATGACACATGCTTTTTTTAAAGCCTTATTATTCCTGGGAGCGGGCAGCGTTATACATGCCATGGGCGGAGAACAGGATATGCGCAATATGGGCGGGCTTAACCGGCATATGAAGACAACCCATTTCAGTTTCCTGCTTGGCTGTATAGCCATTGCAGGTATGCCGCCTTTTTCAGGGTTCTTCAGTAAAGATGAAATATTAGCGGGGGCTTTTGCCAAACACCCGGCTTTCTGGATCGTAGGCGTATTGGGTGCAATGATGACGGCTTTTTATATGTTCCGTTTATATGCCATGACGTTTCTTGGCAAATTCCGCGGCACGCATGAACAAGAACATCACCTGCACGAAAGCCCGGCTGCTATTACCATTCCGCTGATCGTGCTTGCGGCCCTTGCGGTTACAGGCGGCCTCGTGGGCATACCGGAATTTATGATGCAGGGCGGACATAAACTGCAGGCATTCCTGGCACCGGTATTTGCAGATAGCACCAGGTTGCAGCATGCACATGAAATAAGCCATAACACGGAGTATATGCTGATGGGAGCTTCTGTACTGGCTGCCCTGCTGGCTATTGCTTTTGCATGGAATAAATTCAGTAAATATCAAAAATCAGGGGCAGAAAATACAGGCTTTGCAAAACTGCTGGAAAATAAATGGTATATCGATGAATTGTACGACAGCATCGTGGTAAAACCATTAAAAGGCATGTCGGCATTCTTCAGCAATATTATAGAAAGAAAGGGGATCGATGGGTTGGTGAACGGTGTGGGCAAAGCGGTAAATTATGGCAGCCGCCAGGCACGCTGGATACAAAGCGGGCAGGTGGGCGCCTATGTACTGCTGATGGTGCTGGGTATGATCTTATTATTCGTAATTCAATTGTTCTTTAATAAAATTTAATGTTGGGTACATATATTACATTTCCCGAATTGCTGGTTTGGCTCCCGTTTTTGGCCGGGGTACTTTGTTTTTTTGCCGGTAATGAAAAAACGGCCAGAACCATTGCGTTCCTTGCCTCTGTTTTTACACTGTTTGCATCATTGGCCAGCCTGCTGTACATTGACCCCAAATACAGCTCTTACAACAATGTGGTGTATTACTGGCTCAAATACCTGGGCAGCAGTTTGTATTTTGGACTGGATGGTACCGGGCGGCTCCTCACGCTACTTACTGCATTCACTTATCCGCTGATCATAGCAAGTACCTGGAACCGGCCCATTAAGAATGCACCCTCTTTTTTTGGTTTATTGATGCTTACCCAATGCGGGCTCATGGGGGTATTTACCGCCATGGATGCATTGCTGTTTTATTTCTTCTGGGAACTTGCCCTGATTCCCGTTTACTTCCTGGCAAGCAAATGGGGCGATGAACGCCGGATACAGGCAACATTCAAATTCTTTGTGTACACATTTGCAGGGTCACTGCTCATGCTCATTGGCATCATTTATATTTACCTGCATACGCCTTCCCGCACATTTGAAGACGGCACTTATTCTGCCCATTCTTTTGTGATCACTTCTTTTTATAATGCTAATCTCTCAGGCAATGCGCAAAATTGGCTGTTCTGGCTCTTCTTTGTGGCATTTGCCATAAAAATGCCGGTATTTCCATTTCATACCTGGCAGCCCGATGCCTACGATCAGTCGCCCACAACGGTTACCATGGTGTTGAGCGGCATCATGGTAAAGATGGGTCTTTTTGGTCTGCTGCGCTGGTTACTTCCCTTGTTTCCTGATGCATCGGAAAAATATGCAAACATTATTATACTGCTCTGTATTACAGGCATTCTGTACGCCAGTGTGGTGGCCATGGCACAGGATAACCTTAAGAAAATGCTGGCTTATTCCTCTATTGCACATATCGGCCTGATGTGTGCCGCCATTTTTGCATTTAAAGACAGCAGCATGAAAGGCGCCCTGTTGCAAATGTTTTCTCATGGTATAAACATCATTGGCATGTGGATGCTGGTAGAACTGCTGGAAAGACAAATGAATGTACGCAGTATGAGCCAGCTCGGCGGCGTGGCACAAAAAGCGCCGGCACTTACCATTTTTATGGTCATTATTGCACTGGCCAATATTGCCCTGCCGCTTACCAATGCTTTTGCCGGGGAGTTCATGATGTTCAGCGGCCTGTTTCAATATAACAAATGGTATGCTGGCCTTGCAGGCATCAGTATCATACTTGCAGCCGTTTATACACTTAATATGCTGCAAAAAATATTTTATGGAAATACCAATGCCGCCACCGCTGCAGTAAAGGATATTTCTCTGAATGAAAAAATGGCCCTTTCCATTGTGGTGGTGGCCATCTTTATGACCGGGGTTTTTCCACAGCCCCTGATAGAACTGACAAAGGATATGGCAAACTGGCTTTTGCTGAGGGTGGGTTAAAAACTATAGAGATATTTAGATTATGAATGCGATTATATTTTCTGCTTTTTGGGGTGTGCTCATGATGTTTACAGCTGTGTTTGTAAAGAACCGCGGTACGGCAAAGTATATTGCCATAACGGGCGCCGCCATAGGGTTGGTACTGGCAGTGCTGGAGTTATATTCCGGCCGGCCCCTGTTCAATTACGACAGCGTTTCCATGCTTAAAACAAGTAATTTCAATCTTACTTTCCTTATTGTTGTATATGCCATATTGCTGCTTTTCTTCCTGCTCAGCGGAAGAGATGTAGAGAAAGTGGGGGAGCACGCATCTGAATACTTTGCATTGATATTTTTTGTGATGTGCGGGGTGGGCCTTTCGGTTACTTATAACACACTGCTGATACTTTTCCTGGGAATAGAGATCATGTCTATTCCCTTATATATACTTACCGGCAGCGATAAACGCAATCTCAAAAGCAATGAAGCAGCGCTCAAATATTTTTTAATGGGTTCATTTTCCACAGGTATATTACTGATGGGGATCGCTTTTATTTATGGCGGAAACGTAAATGGTTCTTTTTTCATAGACAGTATCCAGTTGGGCAATGGCAAGCTGGCCACATTATCGCCCATGCTGGCCGTGGGGCTGGTATTCCTGGTAATTGCGCTTTCGTTTAAAGTATCGGCCGCCCCTTTTCATTTTTGGACACCCGATGTGTACGATGGGGCGCCCACTGTGTTCACTTCTTTTATGGCCAGTATAGTAAAAGTGGCCGGTTTCATGGCCTTCCTCCGCCTGTTTGAAAATAGTTTTGGTATCGTGCAGCCTCAATGGCAAAAGCTGATCGTGGTGATCACGCTTGCCACGCTGCTGATAGGTAATATTACAGCCGTTTTTCAGCAAAGCGTAAAGCGCATGCTTGCTTACTCCAGTATTGCCCAGGCCGGCTTTATGATGTTTGCTATTTTTGCGATCAACCAGCTGGCAAAAGAAGGACTTATACTCTACAGTGCAGCTTATAGCCTGGCCACCATTGGTTTATTTGCTATTCTGATGCGTATGAAGGATTACACCATCGACGGTTTTAACGGACTTGCCAAAACGCATCCTGTACTGGGTTTCACCGCCACCGTTTTCCTGTTGTCGCTTACCGGTATACCATTGACCGCAGGGTTTACTGCAAAATTTTATATGCTGATGGCAGCCGTGCAAAACGGTCATCATACCTGGCTGGTAATAGCGGCCGTGCTTTTGGCAGCAGTGAGCGCTTATTATTATTTCCGGGTGATACAGGCCATTTATTTTAAGGAGGCTTCCAGCGAAACGATCGTAAACGATGCAGAAATAAGCCCTGCTTTTAAAACATTACTCATTATCACAGCAGTACTTATCGTCATACTGGGTATTTATCCCGAAGCATTGCTGGGCTGGTTGTATTTTTAAAGGATGCCGGCCTTGATTATTGCCATTCAAATAATCCTTATTTTATTATACATAATTAGGCCCTAACTTTATGGCATGACTTTTAAAGACACCCTTTCTTTAAGTTGGAAAAATGTGCGGGGCAACAAGCTGCGTACGGTTATCACCATTATTATTATGGCACTGGGCATCCTGGCCCTCATTATGATCACCACGGCCATTAAAGTGGCCAGCAACAGCCTGTCGAGTAGTTTTTCCACCATGGGGGCCAATTCTTTCAGCATCCGTTTCAAAGAACGGACTATCCGCTTTGGCCATGGTGGCGGAAACACCAGCGGTGTCGAAAAAAAATCTTCCTTAAGGCAGCGCAAGTCCAATACTGGTATCCCGATCAGTTTCGATGAAGCGGGACAGTTTAAGGAGCGCTACGCTTTTCCGGGTGCCATTGTAAGCCTGGCTTTACGCGGGGCCAGTGGAGTTGTGGTGAACACAGGCAGCAAAAAAACGAACCCCGATGTCAATGTATTTGGCAGCGATGAAAATTACCTGGAGATGAACGGGTACCTGGTGAACAATGGCCGGAATTTTACGCCTACGGAAATAACATCGGGTGCCAGTGTATGTATTTTGGGAAGCGGGGTGGCAGAAAAACTCTTTCCCGACAATCCCGCCAAAGCGCTGGAAACCGTGGTAAATGTAGACCACCGGCCTTACCGGGTAATAGCGGTGCTGGAAGACAAGGGCTCAAGCGCCTTTTTTAACACCAGCAGGGTGGTGGTGATTCCATATAATAACGTACGCCGCCTCTATGCCACACAAAGTACATCGTATACCATAGCTGTAATGGTAAAAAATATGCGGCTGATGGATGTAGCCATCGGCGAGGCAAAAGCCACGTTCCGGCCTATCAGGAAACTGGCAGTAACAGATGATGAAAATTTTTATATTGACCGCAGCGATAGTGTGGCCGAAGCCTTTTTTAAGAACATGGGCTGGCTGGAAAAGGGTACGGTGGGCATCGGGTTCATTACACTTATTGGGGCTGCCATTGGCCTTATGAATATTATGCTGGTGGCTGTTAACGAGCGCACCAAGGAAATAGGTCTTTCCAAAGCGCTTGGCGGAACTAAAAAAGATATCCGCAACCAGTTCCTGTTTGAATCGATCCTTATCAGCCTGATGGGCGCATTGCTTGGTATTGTATCAGGTATACTGGTTGGAAACATTGTTGCCATCCTCTTCAAATCGGCCTTTGTAGTGCCATGGGGATGGGTGGTCATTGCTGTGATCGTTTGCAGCCTTACCGGCCTTATTGCCGGTTTATACCCAGCTTACAAAGCGTCTAAACTCGACCCCATCGTTGCCCTCCGGTATGAGTGAGCGCACCCGTTTGCAAATCCGGAATTCTTTGTTTTCCACATTATAAATACAGCTTTTTTTGAAAAATAATATTTTTTCCCGACTGCTGTTTAATCTTTGGAATATTTTATTACCTTGTCGGCCTTATCCGGGCCCCTTAAAAAACTTTCACTTTAATTTATTTTTTAGTAGCATTGTACAATCAAAAATTTAACAAAAAAAAGAATTAACATTTTCACTTTTTAAAATTTGAATTTTATGGCAGAAATCAAACCAACTGCAGCAGTAAAGCCGGTAACCAACGTTCAGGCAAAGAAATCAAGCAACATTATTTCCTTACTGGCCCCTGTTATATGCCTCATCGTGGGATACCTTATCTGGAGGTTCGGGTTAGGAAATGCAAACAACTTCACCGAAGGTACCGGTGGTGGTTTCTGGCCGCACAGGGATGGCCCAAAGACAGCATTAAGTAAAATGTACCTGGGTGGTATCATCGTACCAATTCTGATAGGGTCATTTCTTACCATGATGACCTTTGTTATTGAGAGGTTCATCACAATTTCAAAAGCAACCGGTAACGGAAACGTTGCTGATTTTGTACGTCAGGTTCAGTATCACCTGGCCAATAAAAATGTAGACGCTGCCCTGGCCCAATGCGATAAGCAGAAAGGTTCCGTAGGCAACGTAATGAAAGCCGGCCTGCACCGCTATAAAGATATGATCAGCAATACCGAACTTAATACAGAACAAAAAGTATTGGCAATACAGAAAGAAGTGGAAGAAGCCACTTCGCTCGAACTGCCCATGCTGGAGAAAAACCTTGTGTTCCTGTCCACCATTGCTTCAATTGCAACCCTGTTGGGTCTGCTTGGTACGGTATTGGGTATGATTCGCTCTTTCTCTGCACTTGGCGAAGATGCAGGCGGTGGCGCTGCGGCAAGTAAGCTTTCTGTGGGTATATCCGAGGCCCTGTACAACACGGCATTGGGTATTGGTACTTCGGCATTTGCGATCATTTTCTATAATATGTTTACAACCAAGATCGATGGGATCACTTATGGTATTGATGAGTCTGGTTTCACTTTAACTCAATCTTTTGCTTCTCTTTACAAATAATATTTGTGGAAGCAACCGGATTTTGCATCTAAAAGTTGAAACATTTAAATAATAATTAATTATGCCAAAAGTTAAAATACCACGCAAGAGTACTGCAATTGATATGACGGCGATGTGCGACGTGGCATTCCTGCTGTTGTCATTCTTTATATTGGCAACAAAGCAAAAACCACCAGAGGCGCTTGCGGTAACGCCGCCCAACTCTATTTCGGCCAAAGCGGTTCCCGATAAGTCGATCATGGTTACGCTTTCTAAAGACGGCAAAACTTTTTTAATGCTGGGCGACGATACCAAAAAAGGGGCGATACTGGAAAATGTGAACCTTACTAAAGGACTCAACCTTTCTCCCGCAGAATTAACCAAATGGAAGAAAACGGAATTTTTCGGAATGCCGTTCAACCAGGTAAAAGGTGCGCTCGCCATTAAGCAGGAAATCCCCGCCAGTAAAATGCCGGGTATACCCATCGACAGTACCAATAATGAACTTTCCGACTGGATAAGAAGCATTACCAATGTATATGCCGGTGAAGACCAGCGTAAGCTGGAAGAAATGCTGCTGGTAAAAGGTGACCTGGATGTTTTGTATCCTGCTTTTAAAAGCGTAAAAAAATCGTTCAAGGCTAATAAGATATACAAGTTCAGGATCGTAACCAGCGGGGAAGCAGTTCCTATTGGTTCGGAACTCTATAAAGAAAAGGGTAAATAAAAATAATTATCGTTAACAAAAAAAATATTTTCGATGGCAGAAATGGATACCTCGTCGGGTGGCAGTCATAAGAAAGGCCCCGGCGTCAAAAAATCGAAAAAACTTTCTACAAGGGTGGATCTTACACCCATGGTGGACCTTGGGTTCCTGCTCATCACTTTCTTTGTGTTTACCACTACCATGAGCCAGAGTACGGCCATGAATATGAATGAACCAAAAGATGATGATACCACACAGCAGATGAAGGTGAAAAATTCAGGTGCCATGACAATATTGCTTGGAAAAAAAGACCAGGTATATTATTATTTTGGACAACTGGACCCTGCTACCATTAACGAGCAGTTCAAATCATCCACTTTCAAGGACGTAAGGGAAATCATTGTAAACAAAAAGAAAAATACACCCGAAGACGACCTGATGTACATCATCAAGTCGGCGCCCAATTCCACGTTTAAAAATGCCATAGATATACTGGATGAGATGAGCATATCGGCCATAAAACCAGGGCACTATGCCGAAGTGGATATAACCCCTACAGAACTGGAACTGATCAGGATGACGGAAGAAGCAAACGGCATAAAATAAATTTATGCAATCGGGTGCAATTTTGAATCTAAGTAACAAAAGATATTAATATGGAAGCAAACAAGATCTTAACTGCCGATTTTCTTGACATCCTTTTCGAAGGCAAGAATAAGGCTTATGGGGCTTACCAGTTGCGCAAGAACTATGCAAAAACATTGTGGAAAGCGCTCCTGATGATGGGCGCACTTCTGCTGCTCATTGTGCTGGGTTCCTTGCTTGTAAAAGCCGTTGATAGCAAATCAGCCGATACCATTGATGTGCTGGATACCCAAATGGCGGAGTTGAAAAAAGATGAACCACCACCGCCACCGCCACCGCCACCACCACCACCGCCCACACCGCCTCCTCCTCCCGAGATCAACCAGGTGAAATTTACACCGCCAAAAGTGGTGAAGGATGAAGAGGTGAAACCGGATGAAAAAATTGAAGAGATCAAAGATGATGCGGCTATCAGTACTAAAACGGTGGAAAGCGATAACAAAACACAGGTAGTGCAGGCTCCTGTAGAAGATAAAGGTACACAGGTGGTGGAAGTTCCCAAAGTGGATGAAGACGAGAACAAAGTGTTTAATAAAGTGGAAGTGGAAGCCGATTTTCCAGGAGGGAAAGGTGCGTGGACAAGGTATCTTGAGCGTAACCTGAATGCGAGCGCCCCGGTTGATGAGGGTGCACCTCCCGGAACCTACCAGGTAATTGTTCGTTTTATCGTAAGTAAAGACGGAAGTATCAGTGATGTACAGCCTGAAACCAAACATGGTTATGGAATGGAAGCGGAAGCCGTCAGGGCTATCAAGAAAGGACCTAAATGGATACCTGCTTTGCAGAACGGAAGAAACGTAAACGCCTACCGCCGCCAGCCAATTACCTTTGTGGTAACAGATGGAGGATAGTACAGCATTTAAATAAAATTCATAAACCTCCGGATTTTACCGGAGGTTTTTTTATGGAATTATCTGCTACTATCGTCTTAATGAAAACATGCTTATGGCAGAAATAAATACCACGGCCGCGGGGAAAAATCCCGGCGTAAAAAAATCAAAAAAATTATCTACCAAAGTGGATCTTACACCCATGGTAGACCTGGGCTTCTTACTGATCACTTTCTTTGTGTTTACCACAAACCTGGCAGCACCCAAAGCCATGAATATGCTGCAGCCAGCAGAAAGTACTGATCCAAGTGCTGTTTGCGAAAGCTGTGCCCTTACCGTTTTACTGGGTGCGCAGGACCGGATTTATTATTTTAACGGATCAGCTGATTCAAAAAAAACAGCAACTGATTACCACCTGCTCAGGCAGCTTATGCTGGATGCTAAACGCTATGCTATTCAAAAAAGAGGGAGCGACCAGCTTTCCGTTATCATTAAACCCGGCAAAGGGTCTACTTTGAAGAACCTGGTGGATGTTATTTGACGAAGTAAATATCAATGCCATTAAAAGATATTTTATTGATGAAGTTTCTGAAGCCGATGAGGAATTTTTAAACAACCGTTCATAGGCGACCTGGTATTTTAACAACGAAAAAGATAGCATCACCGGCGTATCTTTGCATCCATGATCAATAAGCTTTCCGGATGGGACGATACCATTGCTGCCATTGCCACTGCTGCAGGGCCTGCGGCCATTGCGATGATCCGTCTCAGCGGGCCGCGGGCCATTGATATTGCCAATGCACTTTTTACATCCAAAGATTTAAGCCGGCAGCCTTCGCACAGCCTGCATGTAGGCCTGCTCAGCCATGAACATCATGCGATTGATGAAGTGGTTGTTTCCATTTTTAAAGGCCCCAAAAGTTATACCGGCGAAGACGTGGTGGAGATCAGCTGCCATGGAAGCGCATTTATTCAGCAACAAGTATTGGAAGCCTGCATACAAAAAGGTGCCAGGCTGGCCAGGGCCGGCGAATTTACGCAACGTGCATTTTTGAAAGGGAAACTCGATTTGGCACAGGCAGAAGCAGTGGCCGATCTTATTGCATCCAATACAAGGGCTTCACAAAAAACAGCGCTGCACAATGTGCGGGGCGGATTTTCCAAGCAGCTTTCCCAAATGCGTGAACAGCTCATAAAATTTTCGGCACTGATAGAACTTGAACTCGATTTTGCCACAGAAGATGTGGAGTTTGCCGACCGCACACAGTTTCGCCGGTTGATAGAACAGCTGAAAGATAGCACCGGGAGCCTGCTCCATTCTTTCCAGCTTGGCAATGTTATCAGGAACGGCGTGAGCGTGGCCATCATTGGCAAACCCAATGCAGGTAAATCGACCCTGCTCAATACCCTGCTCAATGAACAGCGGGCCATTGTAAGCGATATAGCCGGCACCACCAGGGATACCATCGAAGAAATACTCAATATCAAAGGCATCCTGTTCAGGCTCATAGATACGGCGGGCATCCGTACGCACAGTGCAGATATTATTGAAAATATCGGTATTGAAAAAAGCCTGGAGAAAATGAAGTCGGCCGATATTGTGCTTTATATTTTTGATGTGGAAACAGAAAACGCTGCTGCCGTTGAAAAACAGCAGGCCACTTTTGAATCATTGGGTATCCGTTACCTGCTGGTGGGCAATAAGGCCGATAAAATAGATGCCGCTGCAAAATATGCCGGGCTGTCAAAACCCGTTTATCTCCTGTCGGCCAAAAATAAAACAGGCATAGCGGAGCTGGAAGAAGCGCTTTACCATTCCTTTATCAGCCACGATGCGGCTGCAGAAAGCAATATCATTACCAATGCAAGGCATTATGAAGCATTACAAAAAGTGCAGGAAGGATTACTGAAAATTGAAGAAGGTCTCACTAACCATCTTTCCGGCGACCTGTTGGCACTCGAAATACGCTCCTGCCTCTACCACCTGGGCGAAATAACCGGTGAAATAACCAATGAAGACAAACTGGATTTTATTTTCAGTAAGTTTTGTATCGGAAAGTAGTTTACTTTCTTTTGATTGTTAGGTGCTTTTTCTTAGTTTGATTTACAAATTTATTTCTTGTTTTCCAATCTTTTTCTTCAGTTTGTTTTCTTACATATTTATTGCGGTCTAAAAATTATTCTCCTCGGCTACGAAGGATATAGTTGATCGCTACATTTTCAATTTCTTTTTTGATGTATTATTTGTTACGTAGTAACCTGTGGCTATTTCGGTCCGTTTAAAAAAAGGCAGATCGAAAAACAATGAATATTTGCAAACTTGCCCGAGATTAAATGAAAATAAAAACTCGATTTTTTTTTGCTCTGTTCCTAATGCCAGTTCTTTACACCTCCTGTTCGCTTTACTTTTCCACTTTTTTTGTTCGGTTATTTTCGCCGAGATATTTTATTGACAAGGCGCTACTGGATAAGCACAGTTTGAACTTTTTAGCACTTTAGCAAGAATACAGAAAACTGTGCCATTATAGGCATATCTTTGTAAAATTATGGGGAAAGATGAAAAAACGGGAAGAGAATTTCCTGCAGCCATAAGTAAATAATTTACTAAACTAAAATTTAAATGTATGCCGAAAAAGAACGCTGAACCCAGGAAGAATAAGCCTACTAAAAAGAAAAGCTCAGCACAGAAGAAAGCGAATCCAAGAAAAAAAGCACGCTAAGATTAAAGACGCAAAGAGCCCGGTTAACAGCCGGGTTCCTTATATAATGTAACTCACGAATAGGGGGTGAACATCGCAAAGGCCGTGCAACGAAACGAACGGACAAAAGTTCCCGGTTCATGGAGATTATCTCCAACACTCCAGCGATAACAGCTCATTGAAAAACATGGCTTTACCGCCTACACCGGCTTTTAATATCTTGGTTACCACCGCGGACAGAGCAAGTCGTTACTAAGGGAAAGTATTGGCGAGCACGGTTTTTTATTTTGAAACGATTTTGTTCTTGTTTGCTTTGCTTCAATTTTCTTATCGCTGATTCGTTGCCCGAATTGTGGACGCAATTGAAAGTCAGGCGACAGACAAATTTGTTGCCCTAAACAATAGCAATCATTTGAAACACTATATAATTAAGAGTATGTCCTTATGGTCCATAATTTGTATCGGAATGTAATGAAAAGAAAAGTAAGTTTTATTTTAAAACTATTGGCCATCCTGCTAATCCTCGCCCAGCTTGCATTGCTGATCGCATTTTTAATGACGCCCGATGTTTCGGGGTTCAGGAATTAGAAGAAATATATTGTTGGAAATTAGTTTGTAAGGATTATGTAAATGCTGTATTAACGTAGTAACAATCCAGCCCTTTTCCGCTAACTTTATACCTCAAATTCAAAACCATCGCATGCCATTTCACCGGTTTTTCTTCCTGCTTAGTGTTAGTACTTTTAGCCCGCTTTTTTTAACTGCGCAGCTTGATAGCAGGATCAGTTTCGACAACAACTGGAAATTTTCCTTTGGCCATGCTGCTAATCCCGAAAAGGATTTTAATTTCGGTATCAAAACAATTTTTTCAAAATCGGGCGGGGCGACCGGTACGGCAATAGACCCTGGCTTTAAAGACAGCAGCTGGCGCAGTCTTGATCTTCCGCACGATTGGGCTGTGGAACTTCCCTTTGTGCAGGTGGATAATTTTGATGTGGAAAGCCACGGCTTTAAGCCTGTAGGCGGATTGTTTCCAGCAACCAGTATTGGCTGGTACCGCAAACATTTTACTATACAAAGATCAGATTCGGGCTTTCGTTTTCAAATGCAGTTCGATGGCGTTTTCAGGGATGCCAATTTTTGGCTCAATGGTTTTTACCTGGGCAATAATAAAAGTGGCTATGTGGGGGTAAATTATGATGTGACCGATTTTATTAATTATCACAAAGAAAATGTGCTGGTGGTAAGAGTGGATGCCACGCAGTATGAAGGCTGGTTCTACGAAGGAGCAGGCATTTACCGGCATGTTTGGCTTAAAAAATATCCCAATGCGCATATTGCCACAGATGGTGTTTTTGCATATGCAGCTATAAATGGAAATAAAGCCCGGCTCAGCGTGGAAACAAGTATTACTAATGAAAACAATATTGCATGCAATTATACGGTAAACACTTATCTGACCGATCGTGCCGGGAATAAGGTCGCTACAGCAAGGGAACAAAATATTTCGCTGGCAGCAAATGGAGAGAGAACGGTCAAACAGCAAATTATGGTCAGCGATCCCCATCTATGGTCGCTCGATGATCCATATCTCTACCGGGTATTGGTTGAGTTGAAACAAGATGGCAGGATCATTGAAAGAAAAAAAATACGTTTTGGTTTTCGCACGGTTGATATTAAACCAAACGGAGTTTTTCTCAACGGTAAACATATAAAGATTCTGGGTACTAATAATCACCAGGATCATGCTGGTATTGGCAGCGCCCTGCCCGATTATATGCAGTATTACCGCATCAGCCTGTTAAAAAATATGGGCGGCAATGCATACCGTACCAGTCACAATGCACCCGCACCCGAACTGCTCGATGCCTGCGACAGCCTGGGCATGCTGGTTATGGATGAGCAACGCCTGCTCAACAGCAGCGCAGAATATATAAACCAGTTTGAGCGTATCATAAAGCGGGACCGTAATCATCCCAGCATTTTTATCTGGAGCATTGGCAATGAAGAAGGATGGATACATACGACCAGTCATGGCAAGCGCATTGCCCTAACATTTATTGCCAAACAAAAACAGCTCGATCCCACCCGCACCTGCACCTATGCGGCCGACGTAGCCAATGTGTTTAACGGTGTTAATGAAGTAATTCCTGTACGGAGTTTTAACTACCGCCAATATGCGGTGGAAGATTATCATAAAGATCACCCCACCCAACCCATACTTGGCACCGAAATGGGCAGCACGGTAAGTACCCGTGGCGAACTGCAAAAAGATTCGGTGCGTGGCTATTTGCCCGATCAGGATATTACGGCACCCTGGTGGGCCAGTACGGCAGAAACCTGGTGGAAACTTGCGGCACCCAATGATTATTGGCTGGGCGGTTTTGTGTGGACTGGTTTCGATTACCGCGGAGAACCTACGCCTTTTAAATGGCCCAATATCAATTCGCATTTTGGCATCATGGACATGTGTGGTTTTCCAAAAAATCTTTATTACTATTATCAAAGCTGGTGGACCGATAAGGATGTACTGCATATTTCACCCCATTGGAACCACCGCAATGAATGGGGTCAGCCTGTTAAAGAAATTGATGTGTGGGTAAACAGCAATGCCGATGATGTGGAGCTGTTTTTAAACGGAAAAAGCCTCGGAAAAAAAGACATGCCGCGTAATGGCCATCTGCAATGGAAAGTAAAATTTGAACCCGGCAGGCTGGAGGCTGTTGCATTTAAAAAAGGGAAAAAACTTACTTCCAAAATTGAAACTACAGGTACTCCTGCCGAAGTACAACTAACTCCTTATAAAACCACCATGCTGGCCGATGGCAAAGATGTAGCCGTAATGAATGTGAGCATCATTGACCGGGAGGGCAGGGAAGTGCCGGATGCACTCAATATGGTGCGCTTCAGCATCAGCGGCCCGGGAAAAATTATTGGTGTGGGTAATGGCGATCCCAGCAGCCACGAACCCGATAAATGTGCAGATGGTGCCTGGCAGCGCAGCGCCTTTAATGGTAAATGCCAGGTGCTGGTACAAAGTACAGGAGAGGCCGGGCTCATAAAATTTGAAGCTGCTTCGCCGGGCTTATACAGCGGTGCTACCGATATTATTACCGTAGCGCCAAAAAATGTGGCTGTCATCAACATAGATGAAAAATATACACTCAAAGGAGATGCGGCCAAACCAAGAGCAGTTGATAAAATGATGGGCGCCGATATTTCTTTTCTTCCGCAGCTGGAAGAAAGTGGTATGAAATTTTCTGATAAAGGCCAAAAAAAAGATGCTATTCAAATTTTAAAAGATCATGGTTTCAACTATGTGAGGCTCCGCATTTTCAACGATCCTTCAAGAGATAGCGGCTATGCGCCGGGTAAGGGTTATTGCAATCTTGACTATACAAAAAAAATGGCCATAAGGGTAAAAGCCGCAGGGATGAAACTCCTGCTCGATTTTCATTACAGCGATTATTGGGCCGATCCCGGAAAGCAATACAAGCCGGCAGCCTGGAGAAATTTATCGTTCGGTGATCTGAAAAAAGCCCTTTATGATTATACAAAACTGGTGATGACAGAATTGAAGGCACAGGGAACCACACCCGATATGGTGCAGGTAGGAAACGAGATAAATCATGGTATTGTATGGGAAGATGGAAGCGTGGCCAATATTGATCAAACGGCACAATTGATAGCTGCAGGAACGGCGGCTGTAAAGGCAGTGGATCCAATTGTGCAAATGATGTTGCATGTGGCGCTGGGAGGGCAAAACCATGAGTCGGTATTTTTCATCGACAATATGATAGCCCGCGGCGTACATTTTGATGTGATCGGCGAATCTTATTATCCAAAATGGCATGGAACCTTGAGCGATCTTCAAAATAACCTCGAAGACCTCGTGCGCCGGTATGGGAAAGATGTGATTGTGGTGGAGTATTCGGCATTGAAGGAAGAAGTGAACAAGATCGCTTTTGAAGTGCCGGGCGGAAAAGGAAAGGGAACCTGCATTTGGGAACCGCTCAATACCTGGGAAAAAATTTTTGATGATAAGGGAAATTCTAATGAACGTATTTTGGTGTATGATGAACTCAGTAAAAGATTTTTGATGAATAAATAATTCTTTGCTCACTTTGCGCTGGTTCACTTTGCGATCCTTTACGGTTAAGTTTTAAGTTGAATCTCTCGACTGTGCAAAAGTTTAGTACACTTGGTATTTTTAAACTCGTAAACCGCCAAAAAACAATGATACAAGAAACTGTTGCAAAAATATTTAAAGAACGGTGGCAGGGCGAACCGCTCATTATCAGGAGCCCGGGGCGCATTAATATCATTGGAGAACATACCGATTACAATGAAGGTTTTGTAATGCCTGCCGCTATTGATAAAGCGGTGTACATGGCCATTGGCAGCAGAACGGATGATGAAGTTCATTTATATGCAGCCGATTTCAAGGAAAATTATTCCTGCACTATCAATGATATCAAACCACTGGAGCATCATTGGGCTAATTATGTACTGGGTGTTATAGACCAGCTGCAGCAATTGGGTCATAAGCCTGGCGGTTTCAATGCAGTAATTGCAGCCGATCTGCCCATTGGGGCCGGAATATCTTCTTCGGCTGCATTGGAATGTGCCTCGGCCATGGCTTTGAATGAATTGTTTGGATTAAAACTGGAGAAACTGGAGATGGTAAAACTGGCACAAAAAGCGGAGCACCGTTTTGCGGGCGTGATGTGCGGTATCATGGATATGTTTGCCAGTATGATGGGAAAGAAAGACCATTGCATCAAACTAGATTGCCGAAGCCTTGAGTATGAGTATGTACCTTTGGCGCTTAAAGATCATGTGATCTTACTTTTTAATACCAATGTAAAACATTCGCTGGCTTCATCGGCGTACAACAAGAGAAGGGAAGAATGTGCCGCAGGTGTAAAAATACTCCAACAGCATTATCCGGAGGTGCATTCGCTAAGGAATGTTTCCCTGCAGATGCTGGATGAGCACGTGTGTCCTTATGAGCCATTAATTGACCGCCGGTGCCGTTTTGTGGTGGAAGAAATTCAGCGCCTGCAGCATGCCTGTGCCGATTTGCAGAAAGGCGATATTGAATCGTTGGGAAAGAGGATGTTTGCCACGCACGATGGGCTCAGCAGGGAATATGAAGTGAGCTGTAGCGAACTCGATTACCTGGTGGATGCAGTGCGGCATAATGATGCCGTCATTGGCGCCCGGATGATGGGTGGGGGTTTTGGCGGCTGCACCATTAACATTGTGCGCAGGGATGCAGTGCCCGAACTTACAGCAACACTGGCAGCCGCTTACAAACGTGATATACAAAAAGAAATGACCGTTTACGAAGCAAAGATAAGCGAGGGAACTTCTGTTATTTGATTTCTTTTTACTAATACATGTTTTTTTACTTTATCTGTAAAAATATCCGTAGGTTTAAATTTCTTTCCCTTTATGAAACTTTGTGTCTGCTTTGTGCTTTTTGTGGTACAGTCAAATTTATTAATTACAAAAAATTACAAAGTATGTAAAAAGTATTTGTTTCGCCATTGTACACATTTAATATTAATAAACAGAACCTTCGCTCATGAACAGCATGCTCAAAACCAGCGATTACATTGTTTTTATTATTTACCTGCTTGTAGTGGGAGGTTATGGCTGGTGGGTGTATAAGAGAAAAAAATCGGCAAGTACCAGTACCAAAGATTATTTCCTGGCAGAAGGTTCTTTAACCTGGTGGGCCATTGGTGCTTCACTTATTGCCTCAAATATTTCGGCTGAGCAATTTATCGGTATGAGCGGCGAAGGCTTTTTTTCAGGCGTGGCCATTGCCGCTTACGAATGGGTGGCAGCTATTGCTCTCATTATTGTGGCGGTTTGGTTCATGCCGGTGTATCTTAAGAACAAGATCTTTACCATGCCGCAGTTTTTAAAAGAGCGGTATAACGAAACTGTTGCGGTCATTATGGCGGTGTTCTGGCTTTTCCTGTACATTTTTGTAAACCTCACTTCTATTCTTTACCTCGGTTCTAAGGCCATCAGCGGTTTGGCAGGTACACAATATTTTCATTATATTTTGCTTGCGCTTGCATTGTTTGCGCTCCTCATTACATTAGGCGGCATGAAAGTGATTGGATACACAGATGTGATACAAGTGGCGGTTTTAATTGTGGGTGGCGTGGCTGCCATCTGGATCGCTTTGATAAAAGTGGATGAAGTGGTAAACAACGGCAGCAGTGTTATTGGAGGCTTTAAAACTTTGCTTACACAGGCGCCCGATCATTTTCATATGATATTTGATAAGCCCAATGCGGCCAGTAGCGCTGATTATATCAGCAAATATGTGGCATTGCCCGGTATCACCATGTATTTTGCCGGTCAGTGGATCGCTAATTTAAATTACTGGGGCTGCAACCAGTATATTACACAAAGAGCTCTCGGTGCCAACCTTGAAACCGCACGTAAAGGGATCTTGTTTGCAGGCTTTCTAAAACTTTTTATGCCGGTGATCGTAATGCTTCCGGGTATTGCAGCTTTTGTTTTGCATAAAAATGGTTATTTTGATGCAGCAGCTTTTGATGGTAAAAAAGACGGGGCTTATGCAGCCATCCTGGGTTTATTGCCTGTGGGCATGAAGGGGCTTTCCGTGGCTGCTTTAACAGCGGCCATTGTGGCATCGCTGGCGGGGAAGGCAAACAGCATTTCCACCATTTTTACACTTGATATTTATAAGAAATATTTCAATAAAAATGCCGATGAAAAAAAGCAGGTTCGGGTTGGCAGGATCGCTATTTTGGTATCAATGCTCATTGCCATTGCCTGCTGTTGGGAAGACCTGCTGGGAATTGGCAAGGAAGGCGGCTTCACTTTTATTCAGAAATACACAGGTTTTGTAAGCCCTGGTGTGTTTGCCATGTTTTTGCTTGGAATGTTCTGGAAACGCACTACTGCAGCAGCTGCCGTGGCTGGTCTTATTTCGGGGCTGGTGATCGTGATCTTTTTTAATAATTATGCACCGGCCGTAATGGGGTATGAAACATGGCTCTACACCGCTTATCCCGTTGGCGATGGAAAGTATGAGATACCTTTTCTTGTAAATATGGGCTGGTCGTTCTTCTTTACTGTTTTACTTATGATCATCATGAGTCTGGCCGGGCCAAAAATTAATCCTAAGGCATTTGAAATAGACAGCAGCATGTTTAAGCTAAAGCCATCCACCACCGCACTGATAGCCATGATACTGATGGTGGTGATTGCGTTGTATGCAAAATTTTGGTAAATATTTCATTACATCACGATAGGCCTGAAACAGCATAAATAAACTTGAAAAATCCTTAGCCGATCAATGTTTCATTACCGGGTGGCAATTTTTTTCTTTTATCGATCAAAATCCATTTGGCCAGAGTGAGCCAGATGGCTGCCAGCAGGAAACCTGCCAATACATCGCTGGCAAAATGCACTTTTAAATAGATCCGGCTGAAACCGATCAGAAATGTAAATACAGCAATGAATGCTATCATCAACCACTTTAGTGTTTTGTGCTCCACTTTTTTATAAACGATATAACCGGCCATTCCAAAAAATAAAAAACTGCTGAACGAATGCCCGCTGGGGAAACTGTAGCCATGTGCCTGGCTAATGAGCGGAACAATTGGCCGCTGCCTTTCCAGTAATTCCTTGAGCCAAAACATAACGGCGATACCTGTGCTTGAAACGATGGCGATCTTCCATCCGTAAAAGCGTATTTTTTTCGATGAAACAAAAATGATGACCAGCAGCAGGTTTGCAGGGAGCAAAAAATACTGCGAGCCAAAAAAAGTAATGAACTCAAGAAAACGGGTGAGTTTGCTGTTGTAATAGGGCGTTACAGATGCAAAGACCGCTTCGTCAAAGCGGGTGTTGTTATCATCGAAGATCATATCTGCAAGCGCCAGTAAGATCCAGAGGCTGGCGATAAATACCAGCAGCAATACGCCAAAGTTTGCAAAAAGTTTTTTGGCTGTTCTCCATATGAAAATGGGGACTTGTTTCAAGTGCGCAGGTTTTTAATGTTGCAGGAGGCGGATACCTGTTTTTTCGAGTGTGATCTTTTTTTGTTTGTAGAGGTTGCCAATGGTCATCTTGAAAGTTTTTTTGCTCATGCCAAAAAAATCGTAGATGGCATCAGGTTCGCTTTTGTCGTTATAAGGAAGGTAACCATTGTTTTCTTCGAGCAATCTCATGATCTTTCCTGCCTCATCTTCCACCCGCTGGTAACCTGGTTTGCCGGCGGCCACATCAATATTTTTATTTTCGTGTATTCTTTTGATAAAACCTTTAAACCGGTCGCCTGCCGTGATATTCCGGTATATTTCATT
>CAVWGU010000010.1:92500-304564 GCA_963754695.1 uncultured Chitinophagaceae bacterium | reverse complement strand
CAGCCGGACGTGGCGCCGATCGGCGCAGCCGCGGGGGCCGACCCGTCGGTCGCGGCGCCCGGCGCGGCCCCGGTGCGCGGGCCGCCGGCCGCGATCGCGATCGCGATGGCGCCCACGCCGATTGCGCCAGCGAGCGTGGCGAGTCCGATGGTTCGGACCCGCGATCCGCGCGCGGCGGGGACGGCATCCGACGCGGCCTCCGGGGCGGCCCGGCTCGGCCTCGACGTTCGGGATGAGGTCGGCCGCCGACGGGGTCTCCGAGGTTGGGAGTCGTTTCCTGCACGTGATGTCTCCTGGGTCCTCCGGTTGGGACGGTGCGGCGCCCGGTGCGTGGAGGGGCCGCCCGGACTGTGACAGGTATCGCGGGTCGACCTGAAGGGGTCCTGAAGCCGGCGCGATGACCCTGCCGCGGCCCGGTCCGACCGGCCATGGCCCCGGCCGCATCCCTTCAGGGTGGTTTCAGGCCCGGGCCGGAGGATCACCGTCGCCGGGCCGATCCGGCCAATCCCCACACAGGACCCGCCATGCTCGATGCGCTCCGCCCTGCCGCCCTCCCGCTCCCCCGTCGCTGGTCACTCCGCGCGTCCGACCTCGGCGCGCTCGCCGGCGGCATCGGCGCCCTGATCGTCCTCATGTGGGTCCGCCACGGCGGCCCGGCCGAGCTCGGATCGCCGGCCGGCATCATCACCGGCAGCGGGCCAGCTGACGGCGCTGCTCGGCACCTACCCGGCGCTCCTCCAGCTCGTCCTCGTCTCGCGCAGCCCCTGGCTCGACCAGGTGTTCGGCCCGGACCGGCTGGCCTGGGCCCACCGCTGGCTCGGCTTCGCCACGGTCTGGCTCATCGGCGGCCACGTCGTCTTCACGACCGCCGGCTACGCCCTCGGCGACGGGCGCGGCGTGGTCGACGAGGCTGCTCGACCTTCCTCGGCACCTACCCGTACGTGCCTGGCGGCGTCGCCGGGTTCGCCCTCTTCCTGCTCGTCGCCGTCACCTCCATGCGCGCCGCCCGGCGACGCCTCTCCTACGAGACCTGGTACGGCCTCCACCTCTACGCCTACCTCGGCATCGCCCTCGCCTTCCTGCACCAGCTCGTCGTCGGCGCCGACTTCGTCGACGACCCGCTCGCCGGGGCCTACTGGGTCGCGCTCTACGTCGCGACGGCTCGCGCTCGTCCTCGTCTTCCGGGTCGGGCAGCCGATCGCCGCTCGCCGCGCGCACCGCCTGCGCGTCGCCAACGTCGTCGCGGAGGCGCCCGGGCGTCGTCTCCATCTACGTCACCGGCCGCGACCTGGACCGGCTGCCGTCCGCGCCGGCCAGTTCTTCCTGTCCGCTTCCTCACCGGCGACGGCTGGTGGCGGGCGCACCCGTTCTCGCTCTCCGCCGCGCCGAACGGGCGCTTCCTCCGCTTCACGGTGAAGGACCTCGGCGACTGACCGGCGGCCGCCTCCAGCGCCTGCCGGTCGGCACGCGCGTCTTCCTCGAAGGTCCCTACGGCGTCCTCACCGGCGCCCGCCGCACGCGGCCCGAAGGTGCTGCTGATCGCCGGCGGCATCGGCATCACGCCGCTCCGCGCCCTCCTGGAGGAGCTGCCCGCGCGGCCGGGCGACCTGACCCTCCTCTATCGGGCGCGCGGCCGGAGGACGTCGTCTTCCGCGACGAGCTCGACGCCCTGGCCCGTGCCCGGGGCGCCACGGTCCACTACCTCGTCGGCCGCCGCGGCGAGCCCGGCGTCCGGCCGGACCCGCTGGGCCCGCCACCTCGCCGCGCTCGTCCCCGACGTCGCCGAGCGCGACGTCTTCCTGTGCGGCCCGACCTCGATGATGGACGCCGCCGATCGCTCGCTCCGCGCGCCTCGGCGTGCCGGCGCGCAGATCCACGCCGAACGCTTCGCGTACTGACCGGAGGCCTGCATGCCGAAACGCGGGGCCGTCGCGCTCCTCCTGACCACCGTCGCCCTCGCCCTGCTGCTCACCTTCAAGACGCCGAGCGACCCGACGCCGCACGGCCGGCGACCGGGTCGGCGGCGGCCGACGCGCGCCGGCGTCGCCGTCGGCCGGCGCCGCGCCGCCGGACGCCACGCGGCGCCGGCGACCGGCGCCGCGACCGTCGCGGCCGACGGCGACGCCCGCCGCCGACCCCGGCCGCCGGCGGACCTGCGCGACGGCACGGTCGACGGGCGCCGTGGTCGACACGCGCTGGGGCACCGTCCAGGTCGAGGTCACCGTCGCGGGCGGCGAGATCACCGACGTCGACGGCCTCCAGCTGCCCGTCGGCGACCGCCATTCGGCGAGCATCAGCCAGCGGGTCGAGCCCATGCTGCGGAGCGCGGCCCTCCCGCGCAGAGCGCCGAGATCGACGTCGTCTCCGGCGCCACCTACACGAGCATGGCCTACGCGCGCTCGCTCCAGGCCGCGCTCGACGCAGCGCGGGCCTGAGCCGTGGGCGTCCGGCGTCGAGCCGGTCGATGGGGACGGTCGTCGCGCATCGACGTCCGCGACCCGGACTCCGTCGACGTCCGCGACCCGCGCGTCGCGGCGGCCGTGGAGGCCGCCGTCGCCTGGCTCCACGACGTCGACGCGCGCTTCAGCCCGTTCCGCGCCGACAGCGAGGTCAGCCGCCTCGACCGCGGCGAGCTCGCGCTCGACGACTGCCACCCCGACGTCCGCCACGTGCTGCGCGCCTGCGAGGACCTCCGCGCGCGACCGGCGGCGCCTTCGACGTCCGCGGCCACCGGCCGACGGCCGGCCTCGACCCGTCGGGCTTCGTCAAGGGCTGGGCCGTCGACGAGGCGGCGCGACCTGCTGACGGCCGCCGGCGCGCGGCCGTTCGCGATCAACGCCGGCGGCGACATCTGGCCGCGGGGCGAGCCGGCGCCCGGCCGGGCCTGGCGGGTCGGCATCCGGCACCCGGCCGACGCCGACCGCGTGGCCGCCGTCCTGCGCGTCGCGCGACCTCGCCGTCGCCACGTCCGGGCTCTACGAGCGCGGCGCGCACATCCGCGACCCGCGCTCGGGCGCGGTCCCGGACGCGTACGCGAGCGTCACGGTCGTCGGCCCCGACGCTCGCCCTCGCGGACGCCTACGCGACCGCAGCCTTCGCCATCGGCCAGACGGGCCCGGCGGGGTGGCGGCGCGGCCGGGAATGGGCGTGCTTGCGATCGACCAGGCCGGGGTCGCGACGTGGTCGGACCTCGTGGACCGGCTCCTTGCCTGACGCGCGCGGCGTGACTTCCTTCAGGCACGTTTCAGGATTTCGGGTTACAACGTGGCTCGCAGGGCGCATCCCGCCGCCCGTCCGGAGAACCGATGACCTTCGCACCGCAGCCCGCCCCCGACCCCGAGTCGGACCGCGCCCGGACCGCACGCGGGCGGCGCCACCGCTCCGCCTCGTCCTGGCGTCTGCCCTCCTCTCGGCGGCGCTCGCGAGCGGCGGCACGGCGGCGCTCCTCCTCGCGACGGCCCCGGCGGCGGCGCCGGCCGCCACGGCCGCCAGCGCTCCCTCCGTCGTCCCGGCCGGGGTGACCGTCACGCGCCTGGACGCCTCCGATGCGGTCGCCGCGGTGGCGGCCGCCGTCGAGCCCTCGGTCGTCACGATCGCTGCGACGGGCGGCGGGCGGAACGCGACCGCGGGCGGCTCCGGGATCATCGTCTCGACCGACGGGCTGATCCTCACGACGGCCGTGGTCGTGCCCTCCGACGCGACTTACACCATCCTCCTCGCCGACCAGCGCGAGACAACCGCCCGGTGGTCGCGAGTGACGCTGCCCACGGGCTCGTCCTGCTCCGCGCCGAGGCGACCGGGCTGACCCCGGCCAGGATCGGGTCCGGCACCGGCCTGGCCGTCGGCCAGCTCGTGGTCGCCATCGGGAGCCCCCTCGGCGAGTTCACCGACACGGTCACCGCGGGCATCGTCTCCGGGCTGGACCGGTCGATCGACCTGCAGGACCCGTCCACCGGCCGCCGGGTCGCCCTCGAGGGCCTCATCCAGACCGACGCCGCGATCAACGCGGGGAGCAGCGGCGGGCCGCTCCTCGACGCGACCGGGATCGTGGTCGGGGTCATCGTCACCTCGGCCGGCGACGGCGAGGGGATCGGCTTCGCGATCCCGATCGCCGACGCCCTGGCGCTCCTCGCCGGGGCCGGGGCATGACGTTCCAGGTCGGCGGCCGGGAGTAGCGCCGTGCACCTGCTCCTCGTCGAGGACGACCCGCGGCTCGTCCGCCTGCTGACGCGCCTCCTGACCCAGGATCGCCACGTCGTCGACAGCGCCACGACCGCCGCCGACGGCCTCGAGCTCGCGACCGAGGCGCAGCTCGACGCCGTCATCCTGGACGTCGGCCTGCCGGACGGCTCGGGCTTCGACGTCGCGCGCCGCCTGCGCGCCAAGGCTCCGCCGTGCCGATCCTCATGCTGACCGCCCGCGATGCCGTCGCCGCGCGCGTGGAGGGCCTGGACGCGGGGGCCGACGACTACCTCGTCAAGCCGTTCGCCTACGAGGAGCTCCTCGCCCGCCTCCGCGCCCTTGGCCGCCGTGGCGCGACGGCACAGTGCGCCTTCTCGTTCCGCGGCGGGTTCGCGGACCACATCGAGTTGGTCGGCGAGCGCGGCACGCTCCGCATCGACCGGCACCGCGCGTCGGTCGCTCTGCGCCTGCGGGCGCCGGCGCGGCTACGGCCTGCGGGTCGCCCGCCCGCTGCCGTCCCGCGAGCTGGCCGCATGGCGCGCGCGGCGGCCTCTCGGCGGTCCCGCGGAACCCTCGTACGCGGCGAACTTCGCGCCTTCATCGACCGGGCCGGCGGCGGGCTCGCGGAGCCGGCCTCGCTCGGCGACGGCCTGCGCAGCCTCGCGATCGTCCTCGCGGCCGAGGAGTCGGCCCGGACCGGTGGAGTCGTGGCGTGCGGATCCTCCTGATCACCGACTGGCTGCGTCTGCACGGGGGCGTCGAGGCCTACTTCACGACCCTCCGGACGGCGCTCGCCGACGAGGGCCACGAGGTCGCGCTGCTCACGAGCACGGCCGGCTCGGCGGCCGGGGGGACGGCCGAGTTCCGCGCCTACGGCACGGAGCGGTTCCTGCCCCAGACCGTCCTCCAGATCGCCAACCCGTCCGCCGTCGCCGCGGTCCGACGAGCGGTCCGCCGCTTCCGGCCAGACGTGGCGCTGGTCGGGATGGTGGAGCTCCACCTGTCGCCCGCCGCCGTGCTCGCCCTCGGCGACGTCCCGACCGTGGTGAGCATCAACGACTACAAGCCGATCTGCCCGATCGGGGTCAAGCTGCTGCCCGACGGCACGCCGTGCGCCGCTCCCGCCGGAGCCGTCTGCTGGCGCGGCGGGTGCTGTCGGACTCGCCCACTGGAGCGCGACCGCCCCCGCTACGCGCTCCTGCGCCGGGCGATCGACGGGGCGGACGTCGTCGTGGCGTGCAGCGACTGGGTGGCCGATGCCCTCGGCGCCGAGGGCATCGGAAGCCGGACGCTCCACCTCCCCGACGCCTGACCGCCCTCGCCGTGCCGAAGACCTGGCGATTTCAATATCGGCAGCAGTTTTTACACGCAGGCTGGCTGCTTCGGCATTGGCTGTGCCAATCATACATACATTGGGTGTGCCGCCATCTATCACTACATGCGTAAGTGCATCTGGTACTTTATTGCTGCTCCAGTTGCCGGCATTATGCCAATTGTTATTAACAGTGCCCGTCCAATGAACCACAATAGGTTCCAGCGATATGCTGGTATCTTTTGTGCAGCCGTTTGCATCACGTATGCGCACTGCATATACTGCGCCCGCCAGGTTTGTAAAACTATTGGAGTTGCTGTAATTGTTTCCGCCGTCAATACTATATTCGAGCGGGGCAGTGCCACCAGCTGCATTGATGCTGATGCTGCCGGTATTGTCGCCCGGACATACAATGGGTACAGCTGCCGTGCTGTTCAAAATATTTATTACAACAGGTGCATATATAGCTGTTATAGTATGATTGGCGGTTATGTCATTAAAAGTATAATTGCCAACCGGGCCCACTGAAACGCCATCAACCAGTACATCGCTTATGAAAAAACAATTATTTGCACTGATGGTAAACAGCTGGGTTGCGTGGCATTGGACGGTTATGCCTGCGGGACTAATATTCCCATTTGCATTTTGTGTAACGGTGATACTGTATGTTTGAATGCTGAGTATGGCCGCATTGCTGGTATCGTTGCCTGCAGTGTTTGTCCAGATAGAGCGGTATTGATATCCGTCATTGGCTGGCGCTGCGTTAAATGTAAGGCTGCTGTTTGTTTCGCCGGGAATAGTGGTCCAGTTATTACCGTTATCAGTGCTCAGCTGCCAGTACACGGCAAGTACCGGATCGCCCGAGGCTGCACTGCTAAAAGTTACAGCATCTCCACTGCAAATGGTTTGCGACAGAGGCTGAGTTGTTACAGATGGAGGTGCCGGTGGAGGAACCGTAAATGTCCATAAGGGGCCCGTAGTGGTATTATTGCTTTCATCAATCACTTCTGCATACCATTCATAAATTTGGCCGGGCTCAAGAGAAGGCCAGTTGACACATGTTTGTGTGCCGGATGCTACATTAATGCTGGTTCCTATGAGTTCGAAAGCTGTTGTTAAATTAACCGGCAATGTAAACTGGCTGCCCGAGCCTGTTAACGAAGTGCCACTGTAAGGAGAGTATGTTTTTACAGAGAGCAGGTTTTGTGCCGGAATAAACTGCAGGATGCGCAGGTAGCCATTTCCCCCATTGGTATAACCACTTTGATAGTCGGACATCAGTGTGTGTACGGTGTTCCCGCTAAACACATCAGTACGCCTTCCTTCCCCCGCCACATGGCCGGCCAGCATCAGGATGAAATTTGGGTTGTCTTTGAGGTCGTCGTAAAATTTTTGACCTGGTCCCTGGAAGCCGGCGGGATTGCCGGTGCCTAGTAAATTATGGCTCGATACAATTCCTTTCCGGTTTGGAAATGCTTTCAGCAGTGCATCTGCCCAATCAAGTACTGCCTGTAACGAGGTCGTGGTACCATTGGGGTAATATTCAATACTGATATGGATGAAATCAATACCGCCTGCGCTGAACAACTCAAAATGATTATCATTGTTGGTTCCCATGTGCCCGCCATAGTATCCCCGGCCTGTAAACCTTGTTTCACCAAAATATTGATTGTAAAATACACTGGGCGCATCGGGGTTACCAATGGTGCCCTGGTCGTGGTTACCCACGCATATTCCGTATGGTATTCCATCTGCAAGGGGCACTGCCGGAAATTCAATTTTCTTAAATGAAGTGTCCGCACGCCTCCATTCAATTTGATCATCGGCACCCGGGGGGTTATCACCGTTTTGCACACAGTCGCCAAGTTGTACCACAAAAGCAATGGCACTGTCTGTTCTATGATTGGCGATCCACTGTGTTTGCACTTTAAAAATGCCATTGTGCCCGCCACCACTGCTGTTTTGGCCCTGTGGTTCCTCTGTATAAAATTGAGTATCGGGTAAACCGATGATGGCGAATTTTGCATTAGGGTCTGCTTTTTTTCTTCCATAAAATTTTACGGTAAGGTTTCCGCCATCAGGATCACTCACGGTTGCACATAAATTTGGGCTGGTGGAAGAAGCCGTGGAATTATCGGCCGGCTGCGGATTGATGGGTTAGTTTGGTGGATTTATGGCATAAGTTATGCTAAGCTTTGGCCGGTCGGCAATTACGGCAGTTTCTCTTGAGCGCAATTGCTGCCCGTCATCGGCATGTGTGGCAAGCATCAACCAGCCATTATTTGGCAATGTTCCATTAATCCAATCTTGTATGGTTGCGGAGGGAACTGGAACGCTGATTAAACCAACATATGTGTCTACTCCCGGCCAATTGGCATTTACGGCTGTTTCTGCATCGATGCCATTGGCAGCAAAATGACGATCGCCATTGGTTGCAAAGGAAATATTGTTTTCATCCCAGGGCTGCAACATACGGTGCATATTAAAACCCTGGCCCTCTACATCTACATAAAACTGCAACGTTGCAGATGTTACGCTGATACCTGCTGGTAATCCGGTTAAATCGAATTTCAATAAAGAGGTGCGGTCGTCGGCTACATTTTTGTCCTGTACAAAAGTGATTTCTGCCCCGCGAACAATTGCCGGATCTACATCATACAAATAAGTATCCCTGGTACCGCTATAACTATTCACGCCATCCTGCAGCGAAACAGTAACCGGTCCGGAACTTAATGTGCTGGCACATTCTGCAGCAGTGTAAGAAGAAACTGTTGTGCCTTTTACAGCCCTTATGCGATAACAATAATTACTGCCTGCGCTAAGGCCACTGTTATTATACGTTGTAATATTGGCACCCACAGTGGCAATAAAACTAAAACTGCCTCCCGGCCCGGTGGTTGATTGCTCTATTTGAAATCCTGTTTCGTTATTGGCATTATCGGTCCAGTTCAGTTGAATTGCAGAATTAGAAGTTGCAGTGGCGGTCAGCGATGTAGGCGCTGCCGGTGGCGTAAACACCAGGTCGAATGGTGCACCAGGATTAACCCAACTGTAGCCGCTTCCGGTAATGCTGCCGTTTACGTTGGTGGCCGCATTGGCATGTATTATTGTGCCTGTTCCTTCATTCAGTCCCCAGCGTGCAAGCAGGCCCGACTGAGGTGTTGTTATTTGATCGTTGATAGATGCCTGTATCTGGGTGCCTGATTTTTCTATGTTCCAGATACGGGCTTCATCCAAAACACCCTGGAACCTGCCATTTGCTGTGCCCGTAGATGTGATCATAGTACCCAATGCGGCATGCTGTATGCTGGCGCCCTGCGGAAATACAGCAGGCGTGAGCGTAAGTGTTCCTTCCAGTTCGCCATCCAGGTAAATTCTGAGTACGCCATTGGCAAAAGTAGCGGCAGCATGGTGCCAAACATTGTCTGTTATAACAGTTGTACCCACCAAAGGATGGTTCAGGCCCGGACTGGTTGATCCGGTGCCTTCCTCAAAATCGGCTGCTATTACATTGCTCCCCGATTGTATTCCAAGAATGTAATTGGCATCAACATTACTGTTTTCAGACTCCGGGGAGCCCTTGCTTAGTAATGGAATGATGGTGATGCCACCGGTACCGGTAGTATTGGCCACACCTGCGCCTGTTTTTTTAAACCAGGTTTCTATTGTAAAAGTGGGTGTTGCAAGCGATGGTGCCGCACCAAAAGTTATATAAGCACCCGATGCGCCCAGGTCGAGCGCATGGGCTCCCTCGGCCGGGGGCGTGGCACATACAGCACTTGTATAAGCTGAGCCACCGGCGCCATTTATAGAACGGATGCGGTAACAGAATTCAATATTTTGTGCCACCAGTATGTCTGTAAACGAAGTGGCATTTGCGGCAGTAGTGGCAAGCAGGATATAGGTTCCGTTGATGCCGTTCAGCGACCGTTCAATTTCAAACCCGCTTTCATTTCCTGAGTTATCAGTCCATGAAATATTAACTGCATAATAAGCCGTAGAATTTGCCGCGGGTAAAGAAGGTGCAGCAGGCGGTACATCAAGTGCAGGTGCACCCGTGGTCCAGGTTGGGCCGTTAGTAAGCACACCAGATGGGCTTCCGCCAATGGCATTTCCGGCAGCAGTGCCTGTTCCTTCATTTAGCCCCCAGCGGCCAATGAGGCCGGTGCCGGAACTTATTTCTGTATTAAAATTGCTGCTTATTTCCAGTGGCGTACGTACCACATTCCATATTCTCACTTCATCCATTCTGCCGTTAAAGAAACCGGCTGCGGTGCCGGCGGAATTAAGGCCGGTGGCAATGCCAGCATGCTGTATACTGGTGTTGGCAGGGTTAATATTAATGCCAATATCGAGTGTGGCTTCGGGGTTTCCGTTAATGTAGAGGTTCCACACAGCTGTGGCAGGTTCGTAACTAGCCGCTACATGTGTCCAGGTGTTTAATGGAATGACCGTGGTGCCGATGATGGCATGGTTTGGACCAGTGGCCTCTTCAAAATCTGCAGCCAGCCTGTTTCCCACGAGGCCCATAAAATAATTGATGTTAACATTGGCCGGCGTTTCAGCCTCGCCTCTTCCCTTGGTAACAAGGGGCACTACTGCATTGGCGCCCTCGAGCCCACCGCCGCCGGCACCACTGGTGGTAGTGGTTATTCCGGCTCCCTGTATGCGTATCCATGCTTCAAGTGTAAATGCCGAAGCATTTAACGAGGGAGAGGCGGAGCCAAAACTGGTATAGTCGTTTGTGCCATCGAACTGTATAGCCGACTGTGCAACAGTTTTTGTGAAAAGGCTAAAATAACAGGAGGCCAATAACGAATAGTTTTTTGCCGGGGCAATGGGTAATAATATGCATAAGACCGTTTTTTGTTTTGAAAAACACGGTTTTAAGGATGATGAACAACCTCTTTTGCTTGAAAAAAAATAACGAAAATGAAAAATCGTTTTTTAATAGGGAAGCAGGTTAGACATTAAAAATAAGTAAAATTTGAGCTATTTCAAAGTTAAATGGCGGAATTCTGAGCCAGCACAGGACGTATAACTATAGGCTAAGAAACCTTAGGCGGACATTAAATCAAATTTAAAGGTCTTAACGACGTTTTTGTTTTTGGTCGTTTAACCCATTTTAGATGACACTTATTAGTCTGCAGCGGTTCCATGATTTTTTGAACAGGATAAAATGGTGTATTGGAATGGTTAGTTTTTGCTTGCGTTGTAGCTTCCCGTCTCTATTGTTTTCTGTTTTTTATGACCACAGTCATAAAAACTCCATTCTTTCCGTCTCAATTTTGTACCCATATTTCAACAGCAAAATAACCATTCAAAAAATTCTTCATGAAAAAGACAATCATCTTATCTGCCATCATCGGGCTTGGTATCCTGGCAAGTTGTGGTGGAAACAAATCTGAAAATAAAGCGGCAGATGGCGCCAACGAAGAAGCTCCCAAGAGTATGGTGAGCGATCCTGAAAAATATGATCCCAAGCGCGGCGAAGGAAAATACACAGCAGAAAACCTGAAGCTGGCTTCACTTGATGCAACCATGGCTACCAATGGGGAAAAAATTGCAGGCGTAAAATGCACCAGTTGCCATAAACTGACCGACGAAAAATTAGTAGGGCCGGGATGGAAAGCCGTAACCACCCGCCGTGCGCCGGAATGGATCATGAACTTTATTACCAATCCCGAGGGAATGATCGAAAAAGATCCTGAACTGCAGGCGCAATTGGAAATATGCCTGGTGCGTATGCCCAACCAAAGCCTTTCAGATGCAGATGCAAGAAACCTGCTTGAATTTATGAGGAAGAACGACGGAGCTAAGTAAAACTGCTTTCAAATTTTGAAATTAATTTTTATGAGAAATAAACGATCAATAACTATCTGCGCTGTTATAGCAACAGCAGCAGTGCTTTCATTGGGTTCCTGCAAACCCAAAAATACCGCCAGTAGCGTTAGCAGCGATGCTGCCGCCAAAGCCTATGTGGCCCCCGGAAAATACGATGAGTTTTACAACTTCGTAAGCGGCGGCTTCAGTGGCCAGATGGCCGTGTATGGTATCCCCAGCGGCCGTTTGCTGCGGGTGATCCCGGTTTTTTCTGTTGATCCCGAAAAAGGATGGGGTTACAGCGAAGAAACTAAACCGATGCTAAACACTTCTCATGGTTTTGTGCCCTGGGACGACCTCCACCATCCTGAACTTTCGCAAACAAATGGCGAATTAGACGGCCGCTGGGTTTTTGGCAATGCCAATAACACACCCCGTGTGGCACGTATCAACCTCAAAACCTTCCGTACAGATGAGATCATTGAACTGCCCAACAGCGGCGGTAACCACTCTTCTCCCTTTATTACAGAAAATACAGAATACGTGGTGGCCGGTACACGTTTTAGTGTGCCAGCGGATGATGGAAACAGAGATGTGCCTATCAACACATACAAACAAAATTTTAAGGGATCTATAAGTTTTATCAGTGTAAGCAAGGAAGGTAAAATGGATATCGCCTTTCAACTACGCTGCCCGGGTGTGAACTTCGATCTTAGCCATGCCGGTAAAGGAAAATCGCACGGCTGGTTCTTCTTCAGCTGTTACAACACAGAACAGGCCAATACCCTGCTTGAAGTAAATGCTTCCCAAAAAGACAAGGACTTCATTATGGCAGTAAACTGGAAAAAGGCGGAAGAATACCTTAAAGCAGGCAAGGGTAAAAAACTTCCTGCAAAATATGCACACAACTGGTACGATGAAAGCACCCATACAGCTAAATCTGAAATGAAAACAGAAGTTACTGTGCTTGATGTAAAGGAACTGAAAGATATCGTTTATATGATCCCATGTCCAAAATCGCCACACGGTTGCGATGTGGATCCTACAGGAGAATACATTGTGGGAAGTGGTAAGTTGGCGGCTCTCATTCCGGTATTCAGTTTTGATAAGATACAAAAAGCCATTGCCGACAAGGCTTTCGATGGAGAATATGATGGCGTTCCCGTTATTAAATACGAAGCTGCATTATATGGTGAAGTGAAGAAGCCCGGCCTTGGCCCGCTGCATACCGAATTCGACGGAAAAGGCAATGCCATTACCTCCTTCTTTGTTTCTTCTGAGCTTGTTAGATGGAATATCAAAGACCTGAAAGTGCTCGACCGTGTTCCCACTTATTATTCTGTGGGTCATCTTTGCATACCCGGTGGCGACAGCAAGAAACCATTTGGTAAATATGTGATCGCTTACAACAAGATCACCAAAGACCGTTATCTTCCCACCGGCCCTGAACTTTCTCAAAGTGCGCAATTGTTTGATATCAGCGGCGATAAAATGCAGTTGATTCTTGATTTCCCCACCATTGGAGAGCCGCACTATGCGCAGGCAGCGCCAGCCGATCTTATCAGCAAGAATTCAACCAAGATATTCCCGATCGGCGATAATAAGAATACCTATGTTGCCAAGGGTGAAGCCGAAGCAAAAGTAGTGCGCCAGGGAAACCAGGTGCATGTGTACATGACTTCGATCCGTTCTCACTTTGCTCCCGATAATATTGAAGGGGTAAAAATGGGCGATGAAGTATATTTCCATGTTACCAATCTTGAACAGGATTGGGATGTACCACACGGATTTGCAATAAAAGGGGCCAGTAATGCGGAATTACTGATCATGCCTGGTGAAACATCCACACTCAAATGGGTGCCCGACCGTATTGGAATTTTCCCGATGTATTGCACAGATTTTTGCAGTGCACTGCACCAGGAAATGCAGGGTTATGTAAGGGTATCTCCGGCAGGCAGCAATGTGCCGCTTACCTTCAGCGTGGGTAAAAACATGCCGGCTGCCGATGCAGCTAAGCCCGCTGCGGCAGTAGCCGATCCCGCACCTAAGAAATAAACGTTAGTTAGAAATCAGCATAAAGGGGCGGTGAAATTATTCGCTGCCCCTTTTTATATGAGCAGCATAAATGATACAACGATGAAAAAACCGAAAATAACTTTGTTGTCCAGGGTACTTCTCTTTTTGGCAGCAGTGGCCCTGCTGGTATCAATCTTTGTACCACTGTGGAGAATAGACCTGGATGCGCCGCAATATCCCGAAGGACTGAACCTGTTGATTTACCCGGATAAATTAGGTGGAAACGTTGAGATCATCAATGGCCTGAACCACTACATAGGAATGAAGACCCTGCACACGGAAGATTTTATTGAATTCACCGTGCTGCCGTACATCATCGGTTTTTTTGCCCTGGCAAGCCTGTTGCTGGCGGTTCTTGGAAACAGAAAATTATTGTACTGGCTCTTTGGTTTGTTTGTGGCTTTTGGCATTTTTGCCATGTATGATTTCTGGAGATGGGAATACGATTATGGGCACAACCTTGATCCAAATGCAGCAATCATTGTTCCGGGCATGGCTTATCAGCCGCCTTTGATTGGTTTTAAGCAATTGCTAAACTTCGGGGCATATTCTTTTCCCGATATCGGGGGATGGTTGTTCATTGGGGCCGGGATGGCCATGTTGATTGCGGTGGTTTATGAGTTTAAATTTGCAAAAAAGAAAATTTAGCATGAAGCCACTGGTAATATTTATAATGCTGCTGGCATTGACATCCTGCAAAGCCAAAGGACCTGAGCCGGTAAAACTGAATGTAGATGCATGTATTTATTGCAAAATGCCCATTTCCGATTTACGTTATGCGGCCGAACTGATAACAAAGAAGGGACGGTTGTATAAATTTGATGATGCAGACTGTATCGTCAGGTATGCCAGGGAAAACAGTACGGGAGAAGCTGCCGTATTTTACTTTTCTGATTTTGCTTCACCCGGTAAATTCGTAAAGTCTTCTGAAGCTGTTTTCATTAAAGGAGGAAGTTTAAAGAGCCCAATGGCAGGCAATACAGCAGCATTCGGCAGCAGGGAAAAGGCGGAAAAATTTGCAAAAGAAACCGGCGCACAAATACTGGGCTGGGAGCAGGTTTTAAAGTAAATTTAAAATGCGGCCTGAGTCGACTGTAGTTTTAAGGAAAAATGCAGTGCCCCTTTGGGGCGCAACCAAAAAATGAAATTCGTTATTTCCATATTTTTTCTATTCAGCTGCATGCAATTGCCTGCAAGGGTGTTGCATGTGGGCGATCAGCATCCGTACAAAAAGATAAAGGATGCGCTGGCTGTATGCACAGCGGGCGATACGGTGCTGGTGCACGCAGGCCTTTATAAAGAGGGCAATATCATCGTTGATAAGCCTATCTTTTTTTTAGGCGAAGGGCTGCCCGTGCTCGACGGACAAAAGAAGTTCGAGGTAGTTTCCATTAAGGCCGACAGCGTTACCATGAATGGTTTTAAAGTACAGCATTCCGGTTTTGCCACACTCGACGATCCGGGGGGCATTAAGGTGTACGACAGCAAGTATGTGACCATCAGCAATAACGTGCTTGATGATAATTTTTTTGGGATATATATTCAATACGGACTTCACTGCATTATAAAAAACAACCGTATCAGGGCCTACGGTGTGGAGGAACAGGAAATTGGAAACGGTATCCATTGCTGGAAAAGCGACAGTTTGCAGATCATTGCAAATGATATAACCGGGCACCGCGATGGCATCTATTTTGAGTTTGTAACCAATTCGGTCATCTGGCGGAACATTTCTTATAAAAACATCCGCTATGGGCTGCATTTTATGTTTTCTAACAACGATGCCTATATTACAAATATATTCCGGAACAATGGTGCAGGCGTGGCTGTGATGTTTACAAAAGAAGTGCGCATGTACAATAACCTGTTTGAAGAAAACTGGGGCGACGCAGCGTATGGACTTATGCTGAAGGAAATTTCCGACAGCCATATTGTTGGCAACCGATTTATGAACAATACATCCGGGATCTATATGGAAGGTACCAGCCGTTTGATCGTGGAAAAAAATATTTTCAGGAGCAATGGCTGGGCCATGAAGATCCAGGCCAGCTGCATGGACAACACCATTACATTCAATAACTTCACCGGCAACACTTTCGATATGGGTACAAATGGTTCGCTGGTGCTCAATACGTTCAACAGCAATTTTTGGGATAAGTATGAAGGGTATGATCTTAATAAAGACAATACCGGCGACGTGCCTTATCATCCGCTCAGTTTATTTTCTGTGATCGTGGAAAAAAATCCTCCCGCCATGATCCTGTTCCGGAGTTTTATTGTTTCATTGTTAGATAAGTCGGAAAAACTCATTCCCAGTCTCACGCCGGATAATTTTATTGATAAAACACCATTGATGCATTCGTTGCCCCTATGATAGTAATAAAGAGCATATCGAAAAATTTTGGAAAGCTCCAGGTGTTGAAGCAAATTGATCTTTCCTGTAATAAAGGGGAATGCATTGCGCTTATTGGCCCAAATGGATGCGGAAAAACCACGCTCATTAAAGCTATCCTGGGTATGGTGGTTCCCTCATCGGGTCAGATACTATTCGACGGAAAGGATATTGCAAAAGATTATTTGTACCGCAGGCAGATCGGGTATATGCCGCAGATTGGCCATTATCCTCAAAATATGACCATTGAGCATATTATCAGTATGATCAAACAACTGCGCAACGATGCAGGGGAAACCGATGAAGAACTGCTCAGAGCGTTTCAGCTTCCTTCTTTGTACAGCAAGCGTATGGGCACCCTCAGTGGCGGAACCACACAAAAAGTAAGTGCCACACTGGCTTTTCTGTTCAACCCGGCCGTTTTGATACTGGATGAACCCACGGCAGGTCTTGACCCTCTGTCGTCGGAAATATTGAAAGAGAAGATCATTAAGGAAAAGGAAAAGGGCAAACTGATCCTCATTGCCACACACCTGCTGAGCGAATTGGATGACCTGGTTACGCAGGTGATCTACATGCAAGACGGGCAGGTGCAGTTTCATCATGACCTGGCAGTACTCCAGGAGAATACAGGAGAAAAAAAGATATCAAAAGCAATTGCGAACATCTTAAAAGCCGAGCACGTATGAACCGGATAACAAAATTTGTGGTGCTCGATATTCTCAAAAACCGGACGGTAATTGCCTACACGCTGCTGCTGGCGGTTTTGAGCTGGAGCGCATTTGGTTTGGAAGACAATGCCACCAAGGGCACGCTTACAATTCTTAATATTATTTTATTGACTGTGCCGCTGGTATCCATTATTTTTTCCACCATTTACCTCTACAACAGCAGCGAATTCATTGAGCTGCTCCTGAGCCAGCCGGTACAGCGTAAAAAAATATGGTTCAGTTTGTTTGCGGGACTTTGCCTTTCGCTCGTACCCGCATTTATCGTTGGTGCTGGCATTCCCGTTCTGCTGAATGCACCTGGAGCCACGGGTTTGATGATGCTGGCCGTGGGTTGTATCATTACCATGGTGTTTATAGCGCTAGCTTGTTTGAGTGCCATCATGGCCAGGGATAAGGCGAAGGGAATCGGTATTTCCATCATGCTGTGGTTGTTTTTTGCACTGCTGTTCGACGGGCTGCTGCTGTTTTTCCTGTTTCAGTTTGCTGATTATCCTATAGAAAAACCGATGATCGCTTTTACATCGCTCAACCCGATAGACCTGAGCAGGATACTGGTACTGTTGCATCTTGATGTGAGTGCGATGATGGGTTATACCGGTGCTATCTTTAAGGATTTTTTTGGAACAAGCCTGGGGTTAGCGATCGCATTTGCATTACTGTTCCTGTGGATAATGGTTCCATACCTGGTTTCGCAGCGCCGGTTCAGGAAGAAAGATTTGTAAGGGACGCTGATTGTTATGATTATTAAGTTAAACGCAGAAGATCATAATTAATCATTTATATCATAAAGATCTGCGTACAAAGAAAATGATTATTAAAGAAATTTTACAACAACTTGAAAACAGCACGCATCCTGTGGCAAAAGCATTGCACAAAGGCGATCATTTTAAAGTTTTAGCGATTGGTTTTAGAAGTGGGATGGTCTTAAAAGATCACCAGGCTATCCTGCCATCAAAATTGACCGTTCTCAGGGGTAGTGTTCTTTATAATGAGGGCGAAAAGGAAATTACGCTGCAGGAGTACGATACAACCGATATCTCCGCTAAAACCACTCATAACGTTTCAGCGCTGCAAGACAGTATATGTTTACTTACCCAGGGCTGATGCCGGCATTTATCTAGCTCCGGGCGAAATAAAATTTTTAAGATGAAAAAAGATATAACGAACCGGAAGGATATCGAAAAACTCATCTTTGCTTTTTACGAAAAGCTCAAGATGGATAAACAACTTTCTCCGTACTTTGCCAAAACAAACTGGGAAAAGCACCTGCCCGTCATGTACCGTTTTTGGGAAAACGCTGTTTTTTACACCGGCGGTTACGATGGTAACCCCATGACCGTTCACCAAACCATCCACAAAAAGAAACCTATGAATACGAAATTGTTTTCCCAATGGATAAAAATTTTCAACAGCACAGTTGACGAAATGTACAGCGGCGAAAAAGCCGATCTCATCAAGCAAAAAGCCTATGCTATTGCCACGGTGATGCAGCTAAAGATATTGGGCTGAGAAAGGTTTTGTTTTGCCAATGCTCCCAGATACCTGATGAGCCAGCGGCAATTCGAAGGCACCGGTATACCACCCCAATACCGGCTCGATAAAAATAAGGATTCGGTCAAACAGGCGCTGGAGATAATGCAGGGATAAGATTTCCAGAAAATGAACAAAAAATATTTCCTGTAAAATGAACGTATAAGATTTTATTTCTCAAGTTTACTGATAAATAAGGCCCCGCTTCTTACGGGGCCTTAAACAATCAACAACAAAATAAAATAATTCCACTTATTGTCCGGGTACGATCACTTCGTCTACTACATGTATGATACCATTGGATGCAGGTACAGAAGCGAGTATATGTACTTTGCCGTTAAGAACAGGCTTTCCATCCTGCATGGTTATTTTTATGTTGGTGCCATCCACCATGCCCAGGGTTTGGCCATCTGTTAACTGATCTGTTTTTAATACGCCCACATAAACATGGTGCTGCAAAATAGTTTCCAGCGATTCTTTCTTATCCGCTTTTAATAAACCTTCTACCGTTCCTGCAGGCAGTTTATCAAATGCGGCATTGGTAGGGGCAAAAACGGTAAATGGACCCGCATTACTGAGGTCATCCACCAGGTCGGCTGCTTTAACGGCTGTAACCAGCGTGGTATGGTCTTTACTGCCCACCGCCACTTTTACAATATCGGGTGTGGAGGTTTCGTCTTTAACCCCGGCCTGTGAATGTGATTCAGCGGTGGCAGAGGGGCTTGCCGATTCAGTTTTCTGCTCGGTACCCGCATTGCAACTCCACAAAGCTGCGCAGGATATCAGGAGCATGGAAGATAAAATATGTCTCATATAATTGCTGTTTTGAACAACAAAGCAACAGCATAAACGGGCAATATTTTATGCTTGCAGTCATAAAAAATGAAGAATCCCGAAAGAGAAAAAGGCCGCAGTTGCAAAGATGAGGTCATAAATTCTTCTATTTATTTTACCAGGGGCATATGGGTGGCAGCTTGCATGTTTTATACATGCGTTTCCTGCTTACCGCTGAAACGTATCAGCAGCATGACCAGCCCCAGGAGCATGATCGCCGAAAAGCCCAGCAGCATTTCATTCGAATAAGGCACTGCGGTATAGGTAAAGGAAGCTACTCCTACCACACCCAGCACGGCTTCATTCATGAAAATACCCGCAGTAAAGATCCATAACGCGGTGAGCGCCTTTTTGCCTACTTCCCGCAGTGTAAATGTGAATATGTAGGTGAGCAAAAAAAGCGTGATGATGGCCAGCAGCTCGAGGTGAAGGTAGGCTATCACTATATTGCGGAAGCCAAAAGCCAGCTTGCTCACTTCGGGTATGGTGGAGCCAAGTTGCAGCAGCAGTTTTATAGTGAGCGAAATGATCACAAGCAAAAATAACCAGCGGCTGCCCACTGAAAGCGCCGGCTTAAGTATATCGTACCGGGTTCTGATTATTTGAAGAAATTTGATCCATGCCCACACCTGTACAATGGCGGCTATCATAACCAATGCATATACCAGGGCCGGGATATTCATCCAAAGTGTACTTAAAAAATAAGCAGGCACGCACGCAAGGGCAAACATCCAGAAAACGGCATCATAATTTTTATGTGCCATGCCCATCCGGTGCATGCGGCCGATCATAAGGCCCATGCAGGCAAAAAAGAAAAGACCGTTGTATTGAAAATGCAGGTAATAATAGAGCGAGGCCAGGTACCAGTTTTGGTGAAGGTTTTTGGTGGCCATCATATAAGCCAGCGCAAAAGTTCCCAACGAAGAAGCTACATTAAAAATAAGCGCTGCCTGGTACCATTTTTTTGCGGGATTGGTTGCATCCACCAACTTTAGGTCCTTTATATATTGCCAGGCAAACACATAACCCACCAGCGTTGATAAAAAGGAGAAGCCAATGGATACCGGACCATAGCCCTGCACCGGGAAGGCGAGCAGCATACCATAAGCCGTAACCAGGTTGGCAATGATCAGGAACCTGTATTTTTTATAGTTAAAATCTTTACTGTTTCGTTGCAGAAATAGCGCCATCAACACGTAGAGCGTGTGGATGACCCAGCCTGTAAATGCAAAATGTGAATGACCATGCTGCAGGTGTTTCTGGTCTACAAAAGGAAAACTGTAGGCGATCTTGTAACGCATGAGCACGCCAATGGCCGCCACAATTAAAAGATTAAAGATGGAAAAACGCAGCCATTTTTTTGCAACCAATGTTTTCATGTCTAATAAACGATCTTCCTGTTATTGATGGCCACTATTTTTTTCTTTTCCATTTTTATAAGTGTCCTGATCACTGTTTCCACGCAAAGCCCGGTAAAGTTGGCGATCTCTTTCCTGGTTAAGCCTACCACTACCGGATTATCGGAGCCTGTTTTTTTCTTATACACATCTAAAAAAGCGGCAATGCGGTCCTGGGGGGAGTTGTTGATGAGCTCTTTGGTTGCAATGGACTTGTCGTAAATACGTTGGGCAAAAGTATGCAGAAATTCCATTTGCAGGTAAGGGTATTCTACAAGTATTTTCAAAAAGATATCCCGGGAGATTTTCAGCACCACACTGTCCCTTATCGCCACAGCTGCTGCGGGATAGGGCTCGTCAATAAAAAGGGGTGGCTCACCAAAGCTGCAACCATCTTCAAACATGCCCTGTGTAAATTCCTTGTCTTCCACGGTAGTGCTGTACATGCGTACACGGCCTTCTATGAGCTGGTGATAGTAGCGGGCCGCTTCACCCTCGTGGAATATCATTTCGTTTTTCCGGTATTTTTTTGCTACAGCTCCCCAGGCTAAAAGAATATCTTCGCTGATCTGCATATGGCTTTAATTTTTCAGGAAACCAATCCCACTGGCAACGGTTTCGGTTATGTCGGAAATTTTTGTCCTGCTGAAGAGTTTTTCAATCCTGGTTCTTACCTCGGCGAATTCAAAGTGTACGGGGCATGGGTGAGAAGATGAGCAGCGATTAAGACCGAGTACACAGCCACTCATGGCCTGGCTGCCCTCAATTGCTGTCACAATATTAAGGATTGGTTGCTTAAGTTGGGCTTTTGCCATAAAAAATCCCCCGCCAATACCCCGGCTGCTGCTAACTACATTGTGTTTTACAAGCACCTGCAGCAGTTTGGCCAGCGTATGTTCATTTTCGCCGGTTTCTGCCACTATCTGGCTGATGCGTACATTGCCGCAAGCCTCCTGCGCACCTGCTATGCAGGCTACAGCTTTTATTGCGGCCTGGGATGTTTGACTGAGCAGCATTGGTTAAGGTTCTGGATGTGAAATTAATGAAAAATTATTAAAAGAAGTATTTAAATACCTGTTTACTGGGTTTCTTTCATTTTATAAAATAGCTACATTTGAATATAAATCACCCGTTGACTGATACCGTGCGTAAAGAAGTAAAGTTTCTCGGCGTTATATCGCCCAATAGCTGGGTGTGGCGCCCGAAAGCCTTAGCCGGATCAAAAAGCGCCTGATGCAAACCGTAAAATCTTAACCCTGGTTATTTTTTCTGCAGGTTTGGGCATATAGCTTTACCTCAAATTATAAATTATGCAAACAATACTCGGATCCGGTGGTGCAATAGGTATTCCGCTCGCTGCAGCCTTAAAGCAATACACAAAACAGGTACGCCTGGTGTCCCGTAACCCAAAACAGGTAAACGGCGATGATGAATTGTTCTCGGCAAACTTAACAATGGCAACAGAAGTTGATAAAGCTGTGCAGGGATCGGAGATCGTTTACCTCACTGTTGGACTTGAGTATAGATTAGCGGTATGGAAAAAGAACTGGCCACTTGTAATGCAGTATGTAATTGATGCATGTATCCGGTATCATGCAAAACTGGTTTTCCTCGATAATGTGTATATGTATGCAGCCGATGCTATTTCGCATATGACCGAAGAGTCGGTTCAAAATCCGCCATCCGGAAAAGGAATGCTGCGTAAACAAATTGCCGATATGATCTTTGATGCAGTTAACAACCGTGGCCTTTATGCCATCATAGCCCGCAGTGCCGATTTTTATGGTCCCAATAATAAAGCCAGTATGCTGAATATTTCTGTAATAGATAATTTTAAAAAAGGGAAAAAAGCATTTTGGATGAGTGATGCAGGTAAAGTACATTCTTTTACCTACACACCAGAGGCAGCCCGGGCCATGGCCTTGCTGGGGAATACCCCCGATGCATACAACCAGGTTTGGCACCTGCCCACTTCACATGAACGGCTTACCGGCAAAGATTTTGTTGAATTGATAGCAAAGCAGCTGAACACAGTGCCTCGTTATTATATCCTTAAACCCTGGATGATCAGGTTGATTGGATTATTCAACCCTGCAGTGGGAGAGCTTGCAGAAATGCAGTATCAGAACAACCAGGATTATTTTTTTGACAGCGCTAAATTTGAAAAACGGTTTGGATGGGAGCCTGTTTCTTATTTGCACGGTATTAAAGAAATGATAAAGCAAGATAAATTTCCACCACTTTGAACTTCTGAAACCTTTAAAACTTTTTGAACCTTTTAATACGCCCACTTCAACCAGGTGGCCCCCCAGGTAAACCCACCACCAAAGGCGGCAAGAATGATATTATCGCCTTTCTTTAACTGCTTTTCCCAATCCCATAGGCAAAGCGGGAGGGTGGCAGCAGTAGTATTTCCATACTTTTGAATATTGATCATCACTTTTTCCCTGGGCAGGTTCATGCGGTTGGCCGTGGCATCAATAATACGGAGGTTGGCCTGGTGCGGCACCAGCCAGGCAATATCATCGGCGGTGAGGTTATTGCGTTCCATCAATTCATAACTCACATCGGCCATCCCTTTTACGGCAAATTTAAACACTGCCTGGCCTTCCTGGTACACGTAATGTTCTTTTGCCAGAACGGTTTCCACAGTGGCCGGTTTTACCGATCCGCCGGCTTTCATGTGCAGGTACTGCCAGCCGCTGCCATCGCTTCTTAAAATGCTGTCTTTAACCCCTGCATCTTCGGTGCTGGGCTCCAGCAGAACAGCGCCGGCGCCATCGCCAAAAATAATGCAGGTAGCACGGTCGCTGTAGTCAATAATGGAACTCATCTTATCCACCCCCACCACGATCACTTTTTTGTAACGTCCGCTTTCAATAAAACTTGCGCCGGTTGTAAGGGCATATAAGAAACCGGAGCAGGCAGCGCCAATGTCGAAACTGAAAGCATTATTGATACCGGCTTTATCGGCAATGATATTGGCCGTGGCCGGAAAAACCATATCGGGAGTTACCGTAGCACAAATAACACATTCAATTTCCGATGGGTCGATATTTTTTTTGCGCAGGATCTCTTTCACGGCTTCCACACCCATATCACTGCTGCCCAGTCCTTCGCCCTTGAGAATCCTTCTTTCCTCTACCCCCGTACGGGTACGTATCCATTCATCGTTGGTATCCACCAGGGTCTCAATTTCCTTGTTGGTAAGGCGGTACTCAGGTACATATCCTCCTACAGCGGTTATTGCGGCATTCAGTTTACTCATAAAACTGTATAAATTTTAATGTGTTTATTTTACACGGTGGCAAAAATACAGTAAAAAACAGATGAGCCTGTAAACCAGCTTTAATTGCAGAAAATATTGCATATCAGGCAGCATTTGTAAATCTTGAGGCATTTTAAACTGGAAAATGCTTATTTTCGCCCCTACACTCGGAGATAAGCTATGATTGCATACCTGGAGGGAAAATTGAGTTATAAAAGCCCGGCACTGGTTTATGTGGATGTAAACGGCGTTGGTTATGAGGTACATATCAGCCTCAATACCTACAGCGCCATTCAGGGATTAGAAAAAGTAAAACTTTTTACCTACCTGCAGGTGAAAGAAGACAGTCACAGTTTATTTGGCTTCTCCGACAGGCAGGAAAAGGAAATTTTCGTATTATTGATAAGTGTTTCGGGGGTTGGTGCAGCTACAGCACGCATGATGCTGTCTAACCTGAAGCCCGAAGAAGTAACGGCCGCCATTCTTAACGGAAATGTAAAAACGCTGGAAGCAGTGAAAGGGATCGGCAAAAAGACTGCCGAAAGGCTGGTGCTGGAGCTGAAAGACAAAGTGAGCAGGCAGGCCCAAACAGGAGAATTGATAACACCTGTATACAATACATTGGAATACGATGCGTTAACAGCATTGACTGCATTGGGAATTTCAAAATCACAGGCCGAACAGGCCCTTAAAAAAGTGACCCGCAACGAACCGGGGTCCCTACAACTGGAAGATTTGATAAAAAAAGCACTAAAAGCCATTTGACAGAAGCTCTACGCAAACTTATTTACCGGAATGTCGCTTAGCAGAAAATTTAGTTTTACCGCTTTCTTCCAGATAGTACTGGCTTTATTGTGTGCACAGGTCTCTTTTGCCCAGGGCAGCGACAGCCTGCGTTATCCTATTCACGACAGGCGTGGCGATGAACTTTCTTCCGGTGGCCGCAGTATGTACAGCCTCAACGATCCGGCCAATATTAAAGATTCCGTGGTTTACGACGCTATTACCCGACGGTATATTGTTTACGAAAAAATTGGAGAACGCTACTACCGTATTCCCACCACCTACAGCTTTGATGAATACTGGCAAATGCGGTACCGCCAGGCCGAAGTGGCTTATTTTCAGAAAAGGGCCAATACCACCAGTATCCTCAACCGGGGTAAACTTTCCAAACCCAAACTTTCCTTATACGATAATCTTTTCAACAGGCTTTTCGGCAATGGTAAGATAGAGATAACCCCGCAGGGTAATGTAGACCTTACTGCAGGCTACCAGGGTCAAAAGATAGATAATCCCACCCTGCCCGAACGTGCCCGCAAAAATGGCGGATTGGATTTTAACATGAATGCCCAGGTGAACGTGAATGCCAGCATTGGCGATAAACTGAAATTCCCGATCAACTATAACACCATTGCCAACCTCGATGTAGACAACCAGCTTAAGCTGGATTACACCGGCGCCGATGATGAGATCATCAAGCGTTTTGAAGCCGGTAATGTTTCCTTTTCGAGCCGCGGAACCCTTATACCCGGTGCACAGCAGCTTTTTGGTTTAAAAACACAATTGCAGTTTGGTAAATTATACATTACCACGGTACTGGCCAACCAAAAATCGCAGCGCCAGAATATGAACCTGCAGGGAGGTGCCGCCGCACAGCCTTTCGAAATAAAGGCGGATGAATATGAAGAGAACAGGCACTTTTTACTAAGCCAGTACTTTAAGCGCAATTATAATAAAAGAATGAACAACCTGCCGGCCATTACCAGCCCGGTTCAGATATTAAGGCTCGAAGCATGGGTTACCAACCGTAACGGTACCACCACCGAAACCCGTGATGTGGTGGGATTGATGGATATTGGTGAAGACACGCCTTACAGCCCCGTCATTAATCCCCTTCCTTCTTTACCGGTTCCTTCAAATGATGCGAACGATGTGTTGAGGCGTGCGCTTGCCCAACCCGACCCACGCAACCCCGCCATGGTGTACAATAACCTGGTATCGATGGGACTGAGCCCGGTGCAGGATTTTGAAAAAACATTTGCCCGTAAACTGGATTCTACGCAGTATATCTACAATTCACAGATCGGTACCTTATCATTGAGTCAGCCCTTACTGCCCGATGAAGTACTTGCAGTGGCCTTTCAATATTCTTACAACGGAAAAATTTTCCAGGTGGGCGAATTTTCGCAGGATGTGCCGCCCGACAGCAGCAGTGCCACGCAAAAAGTACTATTCCTGAAATTGCTGAAAGCAACATCGCAGCGTACCAGTCTTCCTATCTGGAACCTGATGATGAAAAACGTTTATACCATTGGTTACGGGCAGTTAACGCCCCAGGATTTTAAACTCGATGTGGTATTCCAGGAACCCGGGCTTGGGGCAAAGCGTTATGTGCCTTTTGGTGATAAAAATGAAGGAGCGCCCATTATTTCACTCATCAATCTCGACCGCTTAAATTCTCAACTTGATCCGCAGCCCGATGGTGTTTTCGATTACGTGGAAAATTTTACCGTGGTTTCGCAATACAGCAGGGTGATATTTCCTGTACTGGAACCTTTTGGCCGCGACCTGGCCGCACAGATCTATACAACGGTACCTGCCACCGCCAAAGACACTTTGTATTATGCACTCTATGATTCCATTAAAGCAGTGGCGCAGCAATATCCAAACCTCAACCGCTTCGTACTGAAAGGTATTTCTAAAAGCAGCGGTTCTTCCGAGATCAGTATCGGTTATAATGTGCCACGCGGCTCTGTAACCGTAACCGCAGGCGGACGTTTATTGCAGGAAGGAGTGGATTATGATATCAACTACGATTACGGAACCATCCGTATCATTAACCAGGCCATTCTCAATTCCGGCTTACCTATCCAGGTAAGTTCAGAAAACAATGCCAGCTTTGGATTGCAGCAGCGCTCTTACATGGGGCTGCGCCTCGATTATATGGCAAAGAACACCGCCAGGGAACAACTGTCGATAGGAGCTACTGCAGTAAGGCTTAGCGAAAGGCCGTTCTTTACAAAAGTTAACCTTAATGAAGACCCTATCCGCAATGCCATGTACGGAGTGGATGTGAGTTACCGCAGGGATTTGCCAAGGCTTACCAAGTGGCTCGATAAACTTCCTTTTTATTCCACCACAGCACCATCATCGGTTAACGCCTATTTTGAAGGGGCTGTATTAAAGCCGGGCCATGCACCACAAATTGGCCGTGGTAAAAACGGGGTGATCTATATCGACGATTTTGAAGGAAGCAAATCGGGCATTGATCTGCGCTTTCCACCCATCAGCTGGATGCTGGCCTCCACACCTTCCGGCGCAAAGGATGTTTTTGGAGCAACCATGTTTCCCGAGGCCGACAGTAATAACAGCCTTATTTATGGAATAAACAGGGCCAAAATGGCCTGGTACCAGATAGAGCAATCGTTGCAGCAATACCGTGGGGCAAATAATCCCATCAATGATGCAGGGCTGCTGAGCGATCCGCGTACAAGGGCCGTTTACCAGAAAGAAATTTTTCCGCAGCGTACAACAGGTTTTGGAGAAAGCCAGCTGGTTACCTTCGACCTTTCCTATTACCCGCAGGAACGTGGTCCTTATAATTATTCTTCGTCGCCATTGCAGATCAATGCGGCCGGTAAACTGCAGAATCCACGAAAAAAATGGGGCGGCCTTATGCGCAGTCTCGACCAAACAGATTTTGAAACAGCCAATATAGAGTTCACAGAGTTTTGGTTGCAGGATCCGTTTATTTTGCCCGAGTACAATACCACAAACGGCGGTAAACTTTATATTAACCTCGGAAATATTTCAGAAGATATTCTCAAAGATGGCCAGCGTTTTTACGAAAATGGTTTGCCCACACCCAATGTACCAGCACAGGTGAACAATACAGTTTGGGGAAGGGTGCCGCGTAATCCTATACAGGTAACCAACGCATTCAGCAATGTGGAAGAAGACCGTGCATACCAGGATGTGGGTTTTGATGGATTGTCGGATACTGCTGAAGTAAATAATCGGCAGGACTATCTCAATCAGCTGGCCACTAATTTTGGTACGAGTTCGCCCATTTACCAGGCTGCACTCAACGATCCTTCTGCCGATAATTTCAAAAATTACCGCGATGGTGGTTTTGGCGCAGGCGATGGTATACTGGCACGCTATAAGAGTTTTAACGGTCCTAATGGAAATTCCCCCATTAATACGGGTGGCGAGTTTACCACGGCTGCCACGCTTTATCCCGATGCAGAAGACCTGAACAGGGATAATACCATGAACCAAACAGAGGAATACTTCCAGTATAAGGTCGATATCAAGCGTACGGATGAACCGGAAATGCAGATCGGCACAAATTATATTGTAGATAAAAAAGTGGTGAATGTAAACCTGGTAGATGGTACCAACCGCAATGAAACCTGGTACCAGTTCCGCATTCCTGTAAGCCAGTACGAACAGCGGGTAGGCAATATCCCCGATTTTAAATCTATTCGCTTCATGCGTATGTATATGACGGATTTTGCCGATAGCCTGGTGGTGCTGCGTTTCGGCCAGTTGCAGCTTACCCGTAATATCTGGCGCAAATTCAAATACAAAGTTGATTCTACCGGTTTGTTTAATACGGCATCTGCAAGTCCGCTAAATATTGGTGCAGTAAATATTGAGGAGAACGACAGGCGGGTGCCGCTTCCATACCGCACTCCAAGGGAAATTGAAAGGGTGCAAACCACCGGCAATAACGGCGTGAACCTTTTGCAAAACGAACAGTCAATGGCCCTGCAGTTTTGCGAACTTGAAAGAGGAGATACCAAGGCTGTATTCCAAACATTTGCCGACAGGGATATGCGTCAGTTCCGCAAACTCTTGCTTTATATCCATGCAGAAGAAGCGGTAAAATTCCAGAACACACTGCAGGATAAAGAACTTACGGCCGTAATACGCCTGGGAACCGATTTTATCAACAACTACTATGAAGTAAGGATACCCTTACACCTTACGCCGCTGAGTGCCGCCAGTTTGAATCCCGATTCAGAAGCATACAACGATACTTTATGGAACCCCAATAATTCGCTTGACCTGGATTTTGTAACGCTTACAAGACTGAAACAGGATAGAAACCTTTCCGGCTCATCCATTGCGCAGATATTCCGCCAGCTGCAGGCAAATGGCCATACTTACTCGGTGATAGGAAACCCCAACCTGGCCGAAGTGCGTGGTATATTGATAGGGGTGGAAAATACCAGTCATGCAGAAGTGGCCTGCGGCGAAGTGTGGGTGAACGAACTGCGGCTTTCATCTATTGATGAAAAAGGCGGATATGCTGCACTCGGAAGGGTGGATGTAAACCTTGCCGACCTGGGAACCTTGTCGCTTTCGGGAAACCTTCATACTGCCGGTTTTGGAACGCTGGAACAAAGGATCAATGAACGATACCGGGATAATTTCCACCAGTTTGATATCACCACCAACCTGGAATTGGGAAAACTGCTTCCTAAAAAAGCCGGGCTTTCCATACCGGTACTGGCCAGTTATTCCCAATCTGTAAGTAAACCCCAGTATGATCCTTATGATAAAGACATCAAGCTGAAGGATAAACTGAAGGATGCCACCGCTTCGCAGAAAGATTCCATCAAGCGGGCATCGGTTGATTTTACAGCGATCAAAACACTGAACTTCACCAACGTAAGAAAAAATAAGACCAACGGCAAGAAGCCGCAGGTATACGATATATCAAATGTTGATGTAAGCTATTCTTATATCAATACCTATAGTCATAGCCCATTGATTGAGTATAACGATGTAACCAAACACAGGGGCGCTATTGGTTACAATTTTTCGCCGGAACCAAAATACATTGAACCATTTAAAAAGCTGTTCAAAAAATCAAAGACGCATTGGTTCGACCTGATCAAGGAGTTTAATTTTAATTATATACCATCACAGCTCACTTTCCGTGCCGACCTCAGCCGGCAGTTTGGTGTGATAAGACCAAGGAGTGTGGGTGGTGGCGACAAATACAAAGTGCCCGAAACTTTTGACAAGTACTTCCTATTTCAGCGGGATTATATCATGCGCTGGAACTTTACCCGTTCCCTCAGTTTTGATTATACCGCCACCAACAACTCCCGTGTGGATGAACCCGCCGGGCACCTGGATACAAAAGAAAAAAAAGACACCCTCTGGCGCAACCTGATGAAGGGCGGAAGGAACACCATCTTTAACCAAACGGCGGCATTTGCATACACCCTGCCTACCGCTAAGTTCCCGCTGCTCGACTGGACCACCATTAACCTGAAATACCAGGCCACTTACCGCTGGATCGGCGCCAGCCGCCTTGCGGTGGAACTTGGAAATATTCTGGAGAATGGTCAGCAGAAAGAAGCGACTGCACAATTGGATTTTACCAAGCTTTATCAAAAAAGCAAATGGCTGCGGCAGCTGGATGCACCAAAGAACATAGAAGATAAAGAAAAATGGAAGAAGCGCATCACCAAAGTAAAAGACAGTGTTACCCTTAAGAGCGGAAAAAAAGTGTTGAAAACAAGGCGTATTGTAGATAAGACCGCCATGCCTTATGTTGGAACGGCCGGAAGGGTATTGGGTAAACTCCTCACGAGTATAAAACAGGCGAACCTTTCCATTAACGAAAATGCCAATACCAGGCTGCCTGGTTATATGGACAGTACAAATTATGTTGGGCAGAATTTTAGAAGCATGGCGCCGGGCTTTGATTTTATTATGGGTAAACAGCCGGATAAGGCATGGCTTGATAAGGCCGCCGGCAAAAACCTGATTACCAGGGATACAAATTTCAATAACATGATGCAGCAAAATTTCGACCAGCGCATCACACTTACCGGAACCATTGAACCGGTTCGAGATCTCATGATAACCGTAAACCTGAGCAAGGCTTTCAATAAAAATTTCAGTGAAACTTTCCGCTTTATTGATACCAGCGGCGGCACCGATCATAAGTTTGTTCACCTGAGCCCCTATACAGGTGGCGGTTTTGATGTAACATATATCGCATTTAAAACGCTCTTCCAGAAAGTACCGCCAAACCAAATATCTCAAACCTTCAAAAATTTTGAAGCCAACAGGCTGATACTTTCAAAAAGACTCGGTCAACAGAACCCTTACTCCCAGGGCCAGCAGCTTGCCGATGGTTATTATTATGGCTACAGCAAATATGCAGTGGACGTACTCATTCCATCGTTCATTGCTGCATATACAGGTCAGAGTCCCGAAAAAGTGGCCCTCATCAAACAAAATAATGCAAATATCAAATCGAATCCTTTCCGTTCCATTATGCCTAAACCAAACTGGAAACTCGATTACAACGGCCTCACTAAAATAAAAGGCCTTGAAAAGATATTTACCAATTTCAACATCTCACACGCTTATACCGGCAACCTGAGTATGAATGGTTTTACATCGGCATTGCTGTACCAGGATGTGTTCAACTTTGGCTATCCATCATTTTACGACAGCACTTCCAACAATTTTATTCCTTATTTCCTGGTGCCCAATGTTACTATTACAGAGCAGTTCAGCCCGCTGATCGGCTTTGATATGATGTTTACTAACCAGCTCCAGGCTAAGTTTGAATACACAAAATCGAGAACGCTCAGTTTGAGCCTCTACGATTACCAACTGAGCGAAGTGCGCAGTACGGAATATGTGGTGGGTGCCGGATTCCGGAAGCGTGGGCTTAAACTTTTTGGAGGATTGAAACTACCAAAGTTCCTGAGTGCCAAGGGTGATGGAAAACTGGATAACGAGATCAATTTCCGTCTCGATTTCCGCCTGCGGGATAACCTTACTTCCAACAACCGGTTAGACCAGGACACCAATTTCCCCACGGCGGGCAGCAAAGAGATCACCATCAATCCTACCATTGATTATTATCTGAATAACCGGGTGAACATAAAGTTCTACTACGACCGTCGCAAAGTGATCCCTTATATTTCTTCCAGCGCACCCATTACCAATACCAGGGCGGGTGTACAGGTGAGGATATCGCTTACGCAATAAAAGAATAGTTTATTCTGTAAAGAGGCTGCCATAAAACTTTGGAACAGCCTCTTTCTTATTTTTTATTCACTTGAGTGTTTGACTGCTCCAGTTTGGGTGTGGAAGCAACCCAATGCAGTTGCAATTTTGCCTGTATATCTTTATTGCCAGCCGACGATTTGTATTTATTGGAAGGGAAATCATACCTTAGCGAAGATCTTTTTTACCCACCGGTTTGCTTTATTAAAATTGTTAGTATGCATATTAAAAGAAACATTCTATTTATTGCCTTTTGCTTTTTAATAAGCTTGCTGTCCTGTAAAAAAGGGATAGACACTAACGGGCCGTTACCGGTCAGCGACAACAGTTTTCCAATTCCGGCTGCAAGCCCGGTAACAGGCCGGATAACCGGGATTGTGGTGGATGAAAACAATACCCCAGTTCAGCAGGCTGAAGTTAAACTGAACGGCAGTATTTACCATACAGACAGCAAAGGGTTCTTTCATATCAGCAACACGCAGCTCGATAAATATATTTCCACTATCACAGTAACCAAAGGCGGTTATTTTAAAGCATACCGTTCGTTTTCGGCCAGTGCTTCCCGAAATTATATTTCTATTAAACTAATACCAAAGTCATTAACGGGATCATTTGATGCAGCTTCGGGTGGCAATATTAATCTGGCTAACGGTACACAAATAGGTCTGCCTGCCAATGGTTTTGTAATCAAAAGTTCCGGAGCAACCTATGCCGGTACGGTAAGAGTTTATGCCGCTTACATTGATCCAACTGCCAGCGATTTTGGGGCCAGTGTTCCGGGAAGTATGATGGCAAGAAATGACAACCGTATGTATGTGCTGCAATCTACCGGTATGGTCGCCGTAGACCTGGAATCTTCCACGGGGGAAGCCCTGCAATTAGCTTCAGGAAAAACGGCTTCTGTTAAGCTGCCTATTCCCCCCACTTTAATCAGTAAAGCTCCGCAGGAGATTGATACCTGGAGCCTTAATGAACAGGGTATTTGGGTAAAAGAGGGCACCGCTACTAAAAACGGTAACCAGTATCAATTTCAGGTAACCCATTTTTCTTTCTGGAATTGCGATGTGCCATCGCAGGCTATTTTTCTTACACTTAATGTACATAACCAAAATGGCAATCCCGCTTTCAAACACTTTGGTGCAATTATCTATTCCCAACAACAATACCTGGTGGGCCACCACATACGGTATTACTGATAGTGCAGGAGTAGTGTCGGGATTAGTGCCGGCCAACCTCGGCCTCACTATGGCGGTTAATCCAAATTTTTACAGTTGCAGCACACCGGTATTTACACAAGCCATAGGGCCTTTTGCCCATGATACCACCATTAATGTAACGGTTAATTTAAATGCTGCCCAACAATTAACCATTAACGGTACTTTCAATGATTGTAATGGGCAGCCTGTTGATAGCGGTATGGTTTCCATTCTCCTTGGTAATTATAATTATTATTATGCTGCTGTTGTTAATGGCAGCTATAGTATTACTGTTCCATATTGCTTTACCGTATCAACTGCCACGGTATGGTTGTACAACCAGTCTACAAATGCATCTGCAGGCCCGGTTACTGTGCCTGTAAGCGGCAACAGCATTACCTTACCGGCTCAAACTGCCTGTACAGTGGCGCCCGCGGCAGTGTACAACAATATTGCTTGTACTGCTGTTGGTTCATATATTGCAGGGGTACCTGTAAATGCAGCCAATTATATAGCTGCTATTATAAACGTAGTTACTCCCGGTCCATATAATATCACTACAAACACTTCCAATGGAATTGTATTTACAGGAACGGGCAACCTTACGAATGTAGGGAGGGATACCATTTTATTATCTGCTGCCGGAACCCCGGTGAACAGCGGGATATTTACTTTTGCAGTACCTGGTGCTGCGCAAAATTGTGGCGTTACGGTGAATGTAGGCAATAATAACCCTGCAGCTGTTTATACAATTAACTGCAACAGCATAGCCGTAAATGGAAATTATGTGGTGAATTTCCCCTTAAATATTACCAATTTTGTTTCGGCCACTGTAAATGTAACAACGGTGGGGGCATGGGCTGTATCCAGTGGTTCATCTGTGAATGGCATTTATTTTCAGGACTCCGGTGTTTTTAATAACACTGGTGTGCAAACAGTACAGATCAGGGCTTATGGAAACCCGGCAGCAGCAGCTACCAATACCTATCTTTTGCAGCCAAACAACGGGCAACCCGTTTGTTCATTTAACCTTACCAGTACGCTTACGGGTTCTGCCAATTATACGTTTGAGGGCGCTCCGGGCACTTGTTCCGGGGTAACAGTAGCAGGTAATTACCAAACAGGCGTTCCGCTGATCGGGCCAAATACGGCTGCCATTCAAATTAATATTCTTTCAGTGGGGGCGTATAGTATAATGACCAATTCGGTAAACGGCATCACATTTATGGGATCCGGAATGGCCAATACAACCGGCCTTAGAACAGTTTTATTAACGGCAAGTGGTACGCCACAGGCAGCTGGTAATTTTACTTTTGCGACCAATGGCGGATCAAACCCAGGTTGTAATTTTATAGTGTCAGTAAATTAACGATAAATATTTTTTTTCATACGCCCAGGATAGTAAGACCGCGTATTTTTAAATTGTATTGAATAATAATTAAAAGATTTTTTGAGCGCCCTTGGAAGCAGGCGCTTTTTTGTTGTGCAGCGCCTGGGCAGGATTTACCCTTTTTAGGTATTTTTTATCTGCTGCATATTACAGACATTCGTGTATTATTACTTCTCAATAAATCTCACCCAATGCTTTCGAATATTAAAAACAACCTGCTGTTCATCTTAAAAGCGATTCCTTATATACTTAGGGCCATTTGGCTTTTTTTTCCGGGCATCCTGTTTTTATTGCTGGCATTGTTTGCCCTTGTATCGCTTGGCCAGGGCAGGGATGTGGTAAGGCAATGCCTGGAAAGGCCTGCATGGGTGGGCGCTATTGTGGTGCTGGCCGTTATTTTTTGGGTATTTGTTACCTGGTACACCGCCAGGCTGGTGGCATATAATAACAATGAACTTTTTGTGGTGAAGCTGCATAACGGCATCCGGGATTTTAAAATAGGGGAACTGCTTTTGTACCACGGTCCAAGATTGATCGCTTTTTTTATTTTTTTTGTAGTCATCATTGCATTTTACCGCCACGACAAGCTGAACGAGATGTCCGATCTTCTCATCAGCATTTTGTTACTGCTCGAACTTTTTCTTTATTTTTTCTTTCATCATTATTTTACAAAATTCGAAAAAGAGAAGGCAGATGAGGGGAAAGTGAAAATATTGATCGGCAGGAGAAATATGGTGCGCTCGCTGATCCTGCTGGCCTGCAGTATTATTGTTATTTTTTGGGGAAACAAGTGGGTGCTTATAACCATGACGGCACTGCTGCAATTCGGTTTTCTTTTCCTGATCATAATCAGGCGTTCCATTGCTTTATGGAACCGGGATAAGGAACAGAAATATCTTTTTTTAGACGGTTACCTGAACTGGGTTTTTGATAAAGACAAACTAAAAAACAATCCCTGGCTGCATGATATGCGTGATGCGGAACGCTCCATCTTTTTTTATTTCAATTTGATAGCGTTGGTGTGTATGCTGTTTTATTTTGCATCGGTGTTCTCCCTCGCTTTTTCCAGGTATATTGGCCCATTGGCATTCATTTTTTTAGCTTTTGCAGTATTGCTCGGCGCGGGAAACCTGCTCACGCTTTTGTCTCAGCGATGGAAAACCAATGTACATCTCCTTTTTTTTGCTTTTCTTTTTATCGTTGGACTATTCAGCGAACCACACCGTGTTTCACTTTTGAATCAGTCAGAAGAAAAAAACAGGCCTGGTTTCCGGCAATACCTGGGCGAATGGATCAATGATCCTTCCAGGAAACAGGCAATATTGCAGGATACCAATGGTTATCCTGTTTTCTTTGTACTGGCCGATGGTGGCGCCTCACGCAGCGGATACTGGACGGCGCTGGTACTCAGTAAACTTACCGATGAAACTAAAAACTTTCCCATTCCGTTCTCTAAACACCTTTTTTGTTTGAGCGGCGCATCGGGAGGCAGTGTGGGAAATGGCGTTTACATGGCCTCCATGATGTACAAAGATTCATTATTGAATACAAGCAGCGGATTTAGAAAAACAACTACCGAAGTGTTATCATCCGATTTCTTAACATTTACCCTGGCACGCATGCTTGGTCCCGATATTGCGGCGCCGCTTACCTATAAAATTTTTGGCGGCGACAGGGGGCGGGCCCTCGAACAGTCTTTGGAGAATCCAGAGCATTCCGGGTTTCTTGCAAAAGATATCAGCGGCCCATTTTCTGCACTGTATCCTTCAAAGGACAAGTATCTTTTTCCGATCACCGTTTTTAATTCCACCCGTATGCAGGATGGAAACCCGGCGGTGATCTGTAATATCGACCTCGACAGTACTGCGTTTGGTAACCGTATTGATGTGATAGATTCATTGCCCGGCGGAAAAATGATCAGGCTCAGCAGTTCCATGGCACTCAGCGCAAGGTTTCCTTATATAAGCCCTGCAGGAAAAATAGGGCACGATTATTTTGTGGACGGCGGATATTTTGACAACAGCGGGGCAGGTGTGGTGCACGAAATGTTGCTTGAAATAAACAGGATCAAACGACTGAAACTGATGCCGGCAGAAGACAGTGCGCTTAATAAGCTGCGATTTTATGTGATCCATATCATCAACAGCCCTTACAGCAGCGGGGAAAAGAAAAAAGTGCATCCCTTCAATAACGACCTGGCAGCACCGCTTATAACATTGGCAGGATCCTATGAATCTCAAACAAGCGTCAACAATACCCGCTTGCAAAAATACCTGAACGAACAGCAGCCAGGATCATACATCGAGTTTAATCTGTATAAACGCGATTCGGCTGAAAGTTTTCCAATGAACTGGGTCATGAGTAAGCATGTAATAAAGGCAATGAATAAAAGGGTGGATGAGATCGAGGCGCTTAACCATATCATTCAAAAAATGAAAAATAATCAACCGGAACTTTTCAGGGGGCTTGAGGTGCAGAATGAACCGGGGAATTGAGCAGCCATTTATTTTCACCGGTTTTTTAAATTTTGTTTTATCGGGCAACAGCCGGTAAAGCCCGGCTGTAAAAGATGGACCTCACAGAAAGATAAAAAATAACCAGTTTATTTTATAGGCCTGGCATGTATTACAGCAAAGCGGGAAAAATGTAATTATTCCCTGTAAAAAAGCTTTTCCCTTTCTGCCGGCTTTGAGGTAAGATAAAGCCGGAGAAAATCCAGCTGAAGTTTGAGTTTTTGCAGGATACTGCGCTGCTGCTCTTGCAGCCCCCCGGGATCGTATTGGAAATTGTCTTTGGCAGCAGCAAGTTCGGAGATTTGATGCTGAGCCTGGATAAGCCAGGCTTCTGCATCTCCCAGCATCAGGCTTGTTTCTGCATCAGGTTTAGATGGCCTGAACTGTTCATTCCGGTAAAGGATGAATTTATTAAGAGCGGCAGTGGCTTTATTGAGGCAGGTTACTGCATTGTTGTACTTATACATGTACATTTCTCCCCTGATAATGGCAATTTTCATTGAGTTGTACTTATGCCAATGGCCGATCATCTCATCCTCGAGCCCCGCTGCGGCAATACGCCTGTTGGCAGCCTCAAAACGCTGCATACTGTCCAATGCCAGATAATTGCTCACCGAATCTTTAATGTTCCAGGCGGGTTTATTTTTAGATGAAGCCTTAATGCCCCGTTTGTATTCTCGGTGCGTAAGCGGATGTGGAAGTAATTGCCATAGTGGATCATAAGGCATATGTGTATCAATAAAAACGTCGGGTTCTATCATGAAATGTTTTGGAGTTTGGTAACCTGCATCCCAGGTGGGGTCGCAGAGGAACCATTGTTCCTGTTGCATTACAGCCACCCATGCGTGGCCGGCCATCCCGGTTTGTTTACCATATCCATGTACAATAAAACTCTGAATGTTCATCTTGATAAGGATATCGCCGAACAATGCTGCATAGTTTTCGCATACACCTTTCCGGCGGCGGAGCGTAGCTGCTACTCTTGTATCATGGTCGCAATTCCAGTTAAAATAATAAAGGCTGTCGGTATCATAACGGATGTTTTGGGTAACCCAGTTGTAAGCAGCGGCAATTTTATCGGTTTCATTGATATTCCTTTTTTAAATATAAACGGCGATGGATACCGATGAGCCTGTCTCAACCTCCGGGATATTGATATTAAAATCCTGTGCCAAGGGGCAAAATAAAATCGGAGAGGCTAAAATTAAATATACCCAGGAGCCATTTGAATACTAAATTAGGGAACAATGTGCAAGCCCATTTTAAATTTCTGATGAGGGAGAACTGTTCAATTGAAATTAAATCGGTAGTTGGAGTTGCTGGGTATGGCCATTTAACCAATATCATCCATGTCTTCCCTTGATTCCAGGCTAAAATTGAAATCGCTTCCAAGATCAGTTTGTACATCCTGCATCAGGACAAATAATTTTTCAAATTTTTTAAGCTGGAAACCAGAAAGATTAAAAAAATGAAAAGTCATCGGCAACTCTGCTCCCCCTGTCAACCAATCCCAAAGAGCGTCCAGGTTGTCGCCAAAATATTCCGGTAAGGGCATTTGCTTTTTCAATTCCCGGTAAAATGCCTTCCAGGTATGTATGCGGTAGAAATCTATATTAATTTGTCTGGTCATTTTTCCTCGAATGTTTTATAATGATCGTGTGTTACAAAAACCAACCCGTCGTTCGAAAACAGCAGGCGGTCGGCATTGCGGTGCCCGCAGTTATAATTCAGGTCGGCCTCATACCAGGTTCTTCCCCCTTTTTTGGGTAATTGTCCTTCCCGGTTGGTAAAAATATCGCCGCCAATGGCCCTTCCCGGCAATACATCGCAGAGATTTCCTTTTCCGGCATTCCATCCCTGGCTGCGGGCGGCACCTTTTGTAATATAGTAATCGGGCAGTTCACCATGTTGTTTTACATAAGGCACTACCACCTCTTCACGGGTAAGTTTGTCTATATCCTTTGTTAAGAAAGGGTTGGTATTTTCGGGCCTTTCTTTATTTTTTGATGGATTGACGGTAACTGCCGGCTTGTTTTTGTTACCGTTGGTAACCGTGGGGATACTGCTGTTTTTTTTAAATACCAGCAGGCCAATAATGACCAGCAGCAGAATAATGAGGATGATATATTTAAAATCTAATGGAGCCTTATTGTTCATAGGGCTAAGATAAGGAATGCGGGGCTTACAAAGTAAATTAAGGGTGTCAGCTTTGTAAAAGCTGACACCCTTAATTTACCGGTGCATTTATTTTACTTTGAACCGGAAGCCCAAATAAATAATGCGTTCATTTACTGGCCCCCAAACCATGCTGGCATCAAAAAATTGACTGAAGGGAGCATTGGCAGAAAGGATCACCTCTTTTTGAGTATAATTTGTGATATTTTCTGCACCTAAATAAATTTCCCATTTTTCCCCGATTGTTTTGGTGACCTGGCTACTCATTTGAATATACGAAGGAGAGAAAGACGGCATCTGCTTGTCGGGCGGGTTTGTCTGCGTATTCGGGATACGCTTTTTGCCGATCCATTGTGTGGTAAGGTCAAATTTCCATCCGCTATGTGTTTCATAAGCCAGGTTTACAAACGACCGTTGGTTGGCTATCAGCGGTTTTTGTCTGCGCCCCCCTGCATAATCAGTCATTACATCAAGCCAGCGGTAAGCCAGTCTCATATCAAAATTTTCAAAAGGAGAATAATTGAGTTCAGCCTGTATACTGTTAGAATAAGATTTTCCACTCAGCCTGTACACAAATACCTGTTGCGGGTCTATATCAGTATCTATCACATTTTGCTTGTCAAACCTGGTATGGTAGGCATCAATACCCAGGCTGCCGTTATTGTTATTGATCCGGAAATTATGTACAAAATTCAGCCCGAAATTCCATCCCTTTTCATAGCCCAGTCCATAGCCAAAATTATTTTCACCCACAATATCCCAACTCCTTGAACTGGCCAGGAGGCCGGTGTTTTCAGCAAAAATATTGGCGGAACGCCAGCCCGATCCGGCTGTAAAGCGCAGGTTTGATTTATTGGTAAAATCGTATTTCAAATGAAGGCGGGGCGTGGTCATCCATCCGAATTCATTATGTATATCTGCACGGATGCCTGCAATGGCGGTAAACTTTCTGAGGCCGCTGAATGTATATTCAAAAAATCCACCGGGTACTGATTCTTCTCTTTTAAAATGCAGGGAAAATATGTTTTCGTTAAAACGGTCATTCATAAAACTCAGCCCGGTACGATATTTATGAAAACTGTTTCCGATCACCGACTGAAAAATTAAATTGCTGTAAAAGCTTGTTTGACGGGCTTTGTATGGATTTGTTCCGTAATAAGAATTGTTATTAAAGTTATTTACCGAAACGATCAATCCCAAACTTTTATATTTCTGCTGCGGAAAAACGTAACCCAGCTTGGCCGTGCCTGTGTACTGTTCTGCGTTTATGCCCAGGCCATAATGATTGCTGGTTAAACGGTCTTTATCTTCATCAAAAGCTGTTTCACCGGCCACTTTTTTATCGCTTACGGCTTTTAATGCCAGCTGAAATATCCATCCTTTTGTGTCGGCGTATTTCCAGCGGCTGATGAGATTGAACTGCCTTCCAAGCGGCATATCAAGAAATCCGTCTTTATTGCCATCGTTTTTAGTGAACACGGTACTCGCATGTGTGAGGAGTGCCGTACTCCACTTGCTGTTAAAATTTTTTGCAAGATTGATATTACTTTCCAGCCGGCCCATATTGTTTGCATAGCCATTGATAAGGACCCTTTCTGCACGGTCGGGCTTTTTTTCTTCCACATTTATCTGGCCACTGATGCTTTCATAGCCATTTACCACGCTGCCAATACCTTTTGTAACTTCAATGCTTTCGAGCCAGGGACCCGGAATGAAATTCAATCCATAACTTCCCGGCAGGCCACGCAGTTCGGGAGTATTTTCTGTTGTGAGCATGGAGTAGCTTCCCGACAGGCCCAACAGCTGAATCTGCTTTAAACCGGTAACACCATCACTGTAGTTTACATCCACCGACGGACTGGTTTCAAAGCTTTCACTGAGGTTACAGCAGGCTGCTTTGGCGAGTTCCCGGGAAGTGATCACGAGGGTATTCAATGTACTCAGAGATGAAATGTAGGTAGAGGGCGCTTTCGACCTTACCACCACTTCGCTGAGATTGGCAGTGCTCGAATTTTTTAAGAACACTTTTATATCGCTTACGCTGGTTACTTCCACCGTATCTGCTTTAAAGCCTACATAGCTGATGACCAGTTGCGTTGGAATTTGCGTGGTAAAATGAAAAACGCCGGCACTGTCGGAAACCACGGCGGTTTTATTGTGCAGGCTTGTAATGTTGGCATTGGCAATGGGCATCATCGCACCTTTTTTATCCTCTTCCATCACAATGCCGGTAATGGTGCCGCTGGCAGATTCCGCCTCATCGTTGATGCCTGCCGGGCCCTGTGTGCTCAGGCGGTTGTACTTACAGCATTCGGGTAAGTTTCGGTAATCGAAATCATTGGCTTTAAAATCGTGTGTGTCGTGGCCTTTGGAGGCTATTTTCTTTTCAATTTTTTCGCGGGTGATTTTGGTACTGTCGTAACTTACCGTTAGCATATTTGTTTCCACAATCCATTCCACAAACTGAACTTTCAGCTTATGAACCGTGCTTTCGATCCTGTCTTTACACATTTCACAACTGCCAAGAACCCTGAAGGTTTCTGTTTTGATATTGTTTTGAGCCATGCCTGCATTGCAGAAGAGTATTGCAAACGGCAAAAAATATTTTTTCATGATTAAGTTTTTGATAAGTGAAAAAGTTTTTTTCAACACCTATCAAATCCTGAAAACACAGTGGAGCAGATTTTTTTTCCGAGCAGGAAGGGGCGGGTCTTTAGTTAAATTGCGCTTGCCAGGTATGATACCGGTAAGCATTTCATGCTGTAAGAAAGCATACCCGGTTTCAGGAATGGCTTTAACCGGGATATCTACAGCAATTGATTTTGTTTGTTCGCTCTTTTGGTCAATATTGAGTTTAAGGGATAGTTTTTTGTTCTCACAGCATCCTTTTTTCTTTTTGGGGGAACAGTTTGGGTTTGTTTGCGCCTTTAAACTAACGGATTTCAGCTTCCCGCAGCAGTAAAAATAGTTCAGGCTCACCCCAAAGGAGGAAAGTCCGTAACTGATTATCAATGCTATGAGGATGATTTTTTTCAAGAACCCAAAGGTAAACAAAAAGTGCTGGTTTTTATGTTAAACAAGTTTGCCGCCCGTCATTTTAAATGTACATGCAATATGTAAATCATTATATTTGGTACCTAAATTTTTTTTTATGATAAAGCAAGCACTCCTGGGTGAGTTTATGCATGAAGCAGAAAACACCCGCAAACTGTTACAAGCAATTCCCGATGCTGCCCTGGATTATAAGCCGCAGCCTCATTTGTGGTCGGTGGCCCAGTTGGCATCACATATTGCCGAAGTGTATAACTGGTTCGATTGTACCTTTAACCAGGATATATTTGATATGGGGACATACAAGTATGATAAAGGCGATATCAGTAAAGCGTCGAACATTGTGGCAAAATTTGAAGAAAATCTGGCCGCTGCAAAAACCGTACTTGAAAATTGGGATGAATCCACCGCTATGAATAACTGGCATATGCAGATGGGCGGGCAGGATCTTATGCCCCCTATGCCAAAAGTGGTGGTGGCACGTGGATTTTTGTTCAACCATCTCTATCATCACCGCGGCGAATTGATTGCTCACCTGAGGGCTACCGGCAATAAAGTGCCTGGCCTTTATGGACCAACTTATGAAGAAAGCATGGCCATGCAGGAACAATTTAACTAACCGGGTTAACTTGTGTTTACTATTATTAACGTATTGTGCTATAGAATATCTTTAGTTAGTAGCAATTCTTAGCGTACTTTACGAAATGACTTCGCCGTTCTTTGCGACACTGATATGAATCGCTAAGTTGGGCAAAGCATAACGCCTAGGTCCGCAAAGAAATTCTTATTGAAAACCAATTTTTTTTAATAGCACAACACGTTACCATATTTATTTCACGGGGCTTTGGCCCCGTTTTTTTATCTTCATTCTTTAAAAATTCCGGTGCAATGAAATATTTTTTGGACAGTGGTTCACTTGCCATTGAAATAGAGTCAAAAGGGGCAGAACTTCAGCGCCTGTACCATAAGCAAACAAAAATTGAGCATTTGTGGAGTGGCGATGCGGCTTATTGGGGCAAATACAGCCCGGTGCTTTTCCCTGTGGTGGGTACTTTGAAGCACAATACTTACCTGTACGAGGGTAATGAGTATCATTTACCAAGGCATGGTTTTGCCAGGGAAAAAGAATTTTCAGTTACCCAGCAAACAAATGATCAAATTACACTGGCCCTTCATGCCGATGAAAATACCCGGCAGGTTTATCCTTTTCAATTTTCATTGGAACTATGTTACCGCCTCCATCATCATTCCATGACATGCAGTTATACCGTAAAAAACACCGGAAAAGAAGCCATGCCTTTTTCGCTGGGCGCCCATCCGGCTTTTGCCGTGCCATTTTTGCCGGGAACTTGTTTTGAAGATCATTACCTGGAGTTTGATAAGGACACATCCATTACCCGTTGGAAACTTAATAGTGCCGGCCTTATCAGTAAAGAAACAGCGCAAATTGAGTTGCAGCACAAAAAACTTTATCTCAGGCACGACTTGTTTGCCGATGATGCCATTGTTGTAAAAGACCTTAAGTCGGGCAGCATTCAACTGGCTTGTTTAAAAAGCAAGCATGGTTTCGATCTTTTGTTCAGCAATTTTCCTTTTTTTGGAATCTGGTCGGCTAAAAATGCTCCTTTTGTTTGCCTGGAACCCTGGCAGGGTATTGCCGATGCTGAGAACCACCAACAGGATATTTTTAAAAAAGAAGGTATTAAAATATTACAACCTGGGCAAAGCTGGGATGCTTACTGGGAAGTGGCAGTTTTCTAAATATTTACTTTTTGAATGATAAAAGTTTTGTAAAAAAATGAAATTCTTAGCGCATCTTAGCGAAAAGCTTAGCGGTATCTTTGCGATACTAAATAAATACTGTATCGCAAAGTTTGGCAAATAAATAACGCCAGGCTTTTTTAAAGAAAACCCCATTGAAACCCAATTTTTTTTAAGAACCAATCACTTCTTCAACACGTTTTCAAATAATTTAAAAATGCGTTTATATTCATCCGTCCAGCTGCTGGGTTCCACAAAACCATGATCTTCCATTGGGTAAGACGCAAGCTCCCAATTGTCTTTACCCAATTCTATCAGGCGCTGGCTTAGCTTTATGGCATCCTGGTAATGTACATTTACATCCACCATACCATGACAGATCAGCAAATGTCCTTTAAAACCTTCGGCAAAATAAAAGGGCGAACTTTTCCTGTAGGCAATGCTGTCGGTTACCGGCTCGTTAAGGATATTGGCAGTATAGCCATGGTTGTAGTTTGCCCAGTCGGTAACCGGCCTTAAAGCAGCCCCGGCGGCAAAAACATCCGCTTTATTGAACAAGGCCATTAAGCTGATAAAGCCACCATAAGACCCGCCATAAATGCCGATCCTGTTTGCCGACACTCCGTAATTTTTGACGAGGTAGTTTGCTGCATCCACATGATCGTCCAGGTCTCTTCCGCCCATATGCCGGTAAATACCTGTTCGCCAGTTTCTGCCGTATCCGGCACTTGCACGGTAATCAATGTCCATTACATAGTAACCTTCATCGGCAAGCATATTATTGAACATATATTCACGAAAATATTGGCTCCACCATTTATGTGCGTTTTGCAAATAACCAGCGCCATGTACAAACAGCAGCGCCGGTTTGGCCGGATGAGGGTTTGCGGGTTTGTAGATGCGTGCATACAGCTGCGCTCCGTCAGATGCGGTAAAACTGATGAGTTCAGGTTCTTTCCACGCATAAGATTTAAATTCTTCGCTCTGTGCATTGAATGTTAGCTGCTGCGGTTTTGCAGACGCTGTATTTTTTTGCAGGTAAAGCTCCCAGGGTTTGTTCATATATGAATAAAGGAAAGCAATATGTTTTTCATCTGGCGATAAGGCTACATCGTGAGCGCCTGTCATTTGCGTAAGCCTTTCTTTTTCACCACTGTCAATATCGAATTTATAGAAATGCTGTTCGCCCGGATGGACTTCATTGGTTGTTATATAGAAAGATCTTTTATCGTTGCTCAATTGCGCTTTTTGTATTTCATAATTACCGCGGGTAAGTTGTTTTTTTTCTTTTGTGGCCAGGTTAACGGAATACAAATGCGAATAACCGCTGGCTTCGCTTTGGTACCAGAATGTTTTTTCATCTATCCATCCCATGTTGAACATGCCAGGCCCGCCGATCCAGGCATCGTCATGCTGGCGGTCGAGTGGTTCCAGTACATTGCTTGCAGGGTTCCAGCGCATCAGCCACCGGTCTTTATTATCAAGGCTGCGGATATCGAGTACGGCATAGCTGCTGCCCGGGCTCCAGCTGGGGCCCAATATGAATACTGCCCGTTTCTCGTTTTTCTTTTTTCTTTCTTCATATAGTTTGGGATAATCCTTTACAAAACCAGGTATATCCCTGATACCGGGTATGGTATCGGTATTTATTGCATAGATGCTGTCCTGCTTGCGGTCGTAAATAAAAAAATCTGTGGCCGTTTGCGGAGCGCCCACTTTTGTTCGGGTATTGATATCGTTTGTAAAACCAGATTCTGTTACATATTCAGGTACAATGGCCTGTTTGCCACCGTCCGGTGACGAAAGCCGGTAGCTGATGAAACGTCCATCGGGGCTGATGTTCAGGTTCTGGAGGTTTTTTTCGCCCAGGACAATACTGCGCAGTTCTTTTGAGCGGGCAGCTTTGTTGTAAGCTTCGGCGGAATCTTTTTTTAGTTTTCGCTGTTTTAGTATTTCAAACCAGGTAAGCTGTTCTTTTTTGAGCCATTCTTCCTGGCTGTTCAGTTTTTGTGGCGGCCTTGTTCCTTCTGTACGGATATTGGTCAGCTGTATTGTTTCGCCGGAGGCAATATCCCAGGCATATAAATTCCGGCTGGCCTGGTATACAATTTTTGTTTCCCCAAAACTGAAAACCGGGTTAAATTCGAATTGAGTGGTTTGGGTAATGCGTTGGGTTTTACCGTTTTTTACATTTGTATAGAAAATATCGCCATCCTTTGAATAAGTATAAGCCTTCCGGTCATTGCGGTAAGTGGTATTATCGGAAAACACAACGGCCTGTTTCTGCTGCATGCTGGCTTTGGCAGGCTGTGAGCCGGAACTGCTGATGAAATAAAAGGAGTCGGATAGGTTTTTCTCCGGGTTCCACATAAACCATAGTTTTCCTTCATGGTCCCATGCAAGGTTGGAGGGAGAGCTTCCGATCCATTTGGGGTCACGCATTATTTTTTCAACGGTGAGTTTCGAAATCTGGGCATTTGCCATACAGCAAAATGAACCCAGCAGAAACAAAATGAATAATTTCCGCATCTGTTTTTTTTAAAATTTTATACTTACTGTTGTAAGTAAATTTGAATTTTGCTGCTGAGATTCTTCTTTGAAAATTTTATCCTTTGAATGAAAGTACCTGGCTTCGGTTCTCCAGAGACAGTTGTGTGCTACTGCCACATCCACATTTACAGATACACCCAATACATTAAAACCCCCGCTTCGCCCTGTAAGAATATATGCCTGCCTGCTGTCCGAGAAATACTCAACTCGTGCTGCAAATGTTGATTTTTTGCCAATCGCTTTCCGGGCAATGAGAACTGGTGTGTACCACGCTGCATAATGGTTGTTAATATTTTTATCTGTTCCAATATCTAATCCGGCAGTAAATGCCCATTTTTTCCCGTTTTCATAAATGGCATATAAGTTATGATAAGTACGGATGGAATTAAGGCTATCCGGCCTGTCTGATCCTATAAAATTACTATAGTTAATTGTAACATTCTTCCTCGTTTTATAATTTAACTGTATTCCGGCAGAAGGTTTGTTGATACCAGCTGGCTTTTGAATTCTTTGCCAGCCGTTGAGTACCAGGAACGCCAGCGTTAAGTTTTCTTTCTTGTTTATATGCGTTAATTTCAGACCTGTTTCAAAGTAGGGAGAGTTTTCTGCAACAATGCTCCGCCCAACCGTCCAGCAATCGGCAGCAACAGCACTTTCAAAACCTATATGGGAAGGAAAAATGCCTGCATCAATCCAGGTGTTGTGATTCTTTGCAATTTTTACCCCGATATTGGCTTCGTACACATGTTGCAGCATGGTTGGTTCAGCCACAAGATTATTTTGGGCATAATTGCCAGTCATCAATGCCAGGTTACTTCTAATGTTAGATGATTGAAAACTTGCTTTCAGGTAAGCAAGGTTTAGGTTGACTTCGTTGTGTCTTTTTTGGTTGTAAATAAAAAAGGGCCGTTGCTGACTCACGGGTTTGTCAAAATCAAACTGGTAATAAACTTCTGCATAACCGGAAAAACTAAGTTTGGAACTGTCTTGGGAAAAGCCGTTATTACAAAACAACGATGTACTCCATACAATAACTGTTTTTTTTAAAATACCCAAACCTGCTTTCATAATAATCTATCCTTTAAAATTTCGTCTGCGTGCAAAATAGATGAATTTGGGATAATTACCTGCAGTTTTAGTCAGGCCGGTTAACGGGGAAAAATAATTATGAAATTTGATATGTTTTACCTATAACTTTGCCCGTTATTTTTCCCTATGGGTAATTTTATCTAAATTTATTTTGTGGCAAATCAATCAGACATTAATAAGGTTTCGGCAGGTGGTTTACTTGTAGCATTGGGAATCATTTACGGTGATATTGGCACTTCACCTCTTTACGTATTCAATGCCATCATTAATGGCAGGCCTATTGATGAACTGTTGATCATAGGAAGTTTATCCTGTATCATCTGGACGCTTACCCTCCAAACGACCATCAAATACGTAATACTCACCTTAAAAGCAGACAACCGGGGAGAAGGTGGCATATTTTCATTATATACTTTGGTAAGGCGGCAGCGCAAATGGCTTGTCATACCCGCCATGCTGGGTGGGGCAGCCCTGCTTGCCGATGGAATGATAACTCCGCCTGTGACCGTTACCTCTGCAATTGAAGGGTTAAGAAATATACCGGCGCTCGAAAATATTAAAGAGCAAACCATTGTATATATTGTACTTGGAATTCTGGTGTTACTTTTCTTCATGCAGCAGTTTGGAACAGATATAATCGGTAAACTTTTTGGCCCTGTAATGTTCATCTGGTTTGGAATGCTCGCCGTATTGGGTATATCGCATTTGTCTGACGACTGGAGCGTACTGCGGGCATTTAATCCTTATTACGCTTTTGAACTCCTCTCAAAATATCCCGGTGGATTTTTATTGCTGGGAGCAGTTTTCCTGTGCACAACCGGTGCCGAAGCTTTATACAGCGATCTCGGCCACTGCGGCCGTGGCAATATCCGTATTTCATGGATATTTGTAAAAGCCACACTTATCCTCAACTATCTTGGCCAGGGTGCCTACCTGCTCACACAAAAGGGGAAAGTATTTGCCAATCCCGATTTGCTTGATAAAGCATCTTTTATGGCCGATTTTCCGGCAGCTCAAAAACTACAGAGTGTTTTCTTTGCATTGATGCCACAATGGTTTGTGCTTATTGGGATCGTTATTGCAACACTTGCGGCAGTAATTGCCAGCCAGGCTCTCATAAGCGGATCTTTTACGCTTATCAGCGAAGCCATCCGTCTTAATCTTTGGCCAAAGATGCGTATCAACTATCCCACCGAAGCAAAAGGGCAGTTATATATCGGCGGCATAAACCTATTATTGTTTATCGGCTGCTGCGGAATGGTTTTATACTTCCGCAACTCAGGTGCTATGGAAGCTGCTTATGGTTTGGCTATTACACTATGCATGCTTGCCACCTCGGTACTATTCAGTAATTTTCTCATCAGCCGGCGGGTGCAGCAGGGCTGGGTTTGGCTTTTTCTGCTTACTTATTTAATTATCGAGATCAGCTTCCTTATTGCAAACCTCGATAAGTTCCCTCATGGCGGTTATGTTACACTAATCGTTGGCGGTGGCCTTTTTGTTGTGATGTATGTATGGTACCGTGCCCGTAAGATCAAGAACCGATACGTGGAATTTGTGCGGGTGGAAGAATATGTACCCAAGCTGGAGGAATTGAGCAATGACAGCTCCGTGCCCAAATGTGCAACACACCTGGTTTATCTTACCAGCGCCAACAGCCCCAGGGAAATTGAACACAAGATCATGTACAGTATCCTCAGCGGTAAGCCAAAACGTGCCGATATTTACTGGTTTGTGCATGTAGATACACTCGATGATCCTTATACCTCGGAATATTCTGTGGAACATATTATTCCAAACGATATCATCCGGGTGGAATTCAGGCTGGGCTTCAGGGTGGCGCCCCGTATCAACCTCATGTTCAAAAAAGTGGTGGAAGACCTGGTGGCAAACAAGGAAGTGAACATTATGAGCCGTTATGAAAGCCAGAAGAATAATAACGTGGTGGGCGATTTTCAGTTTATAGTCATGGAGAAATTTCTCAGCCAGGATAATGAACTGCCTTTCTTCGAAAACCTAATCATGAAGATCTATTTCATGCTCAAAGAATGGAGCGTGAGCGAAGAAAAGGGATTTGGGCTTGAGCAAAGTAATGTGGCCACAGAAAAATTCCCACTGGTGGTGGCTCCTGTAAGCAAGCTCAAAATGAAACGGGTGTACGACAGCGAAGATGAATAAGTAACTATGCAGTCGATAGATGTACATACTTTAAGGCAAAAAATATCCTCGCATGAGGATATTTTGCTGATAGATGTGAGGGAACCGGGGGAACATGCGGCCTTCAATATCGGCGGGTTGCTCCTGCCCATGAACAGTATCCTGGAAAACCTGCACCAGGTGCCCAAGCACAAACCAGTGGTCATTTATTGCCAAAAGGGGATCCGCAGCATGATCGTGATTCAAAGGCTGGAAGAAAAATTCGGCTATTCCAATCTGATCAATCTTGCAGGTGGTATGAGCGCCTGGGAAAAAGAATCATAAATAGGGGCTGGATGCTGAATGCGCCTCACGGTTCCTGCAACCAAGTAGCCATAGTCACCTCGAGGCGTATACGTACCGGGTAATCTATATTGCCGATCTTCTCAGAAACAAATTATCTTTAGCAAAACAATTGAATTTGAATCCCACGCTTCTCTATATCATTGGCGGTTACCTGCTGTTGATGCTTATCATCTACCTGGTGCAGGAGCGTTTTATTTTCAAGCCGGAAAAGTTAAAAGCCGATTTTCAATATAAATACGATGCGCCTTTTGAAGAACTTTTTTTTGATGTGGAACCCGGTGTGCGTATCAATGGCCTGCATTTTTATGTAAAGGATCCGCTGGGACTCATTCTTTATTTTCATGGGAACTCCCGTAGTATAAAAGGCTGGGCCAAATATGCCAAAGATTTTTACCGGTACAAATATGATGTGGTGCTGGTGGATTACCGGGGATTTGGAAAAAGTACGGGAAAACGTAAGGAAGAAGATATGCTGAGTGATATGCAGTTTGTTTATGCCGAACTTGCAAAAAAGTATAAAGAAGATCACCTGATCGTTTATGGCCGCAGCCTGGGTAGCGGTTTTGCCTGCAAGGTTGCCAGCGATAACGATCCCAGGTACCTCATTCTCGATGCACCTTATTTCAGCTTTGCAAAAGCTATTGAGCGGTTTTTACCCATGATGCCGGTACGCCTGCTCCTGAGGTTCCATCTGCGTACCGATAAATGGCTGGGGAAAGTCAAATGTCACACATATATCATTCACGGTACCAAAGACTGGCTGATTCCCATCAGCAACAGCGAAAAGCTCCAGGCTATCAATCCGCGTATGATCACTTTAATTAGGGTGGAAGGCGGCGGGCATAATAATCTTCCTTCTTATAACGAGTATCACAATATTATCAGGGATATTCTTAAATACTAAGGTTTATAAAGCATCCAGCATATCTTTTAACTGTACCAGCGATACCGGAACCACTTTGCCGGAGCCAATTTTATCGAGCAGTATAAAATTCAAACTGTCATTATCCCGCTTCTTGTCCCTTACGAGCTGTTCCCATGCTTTCTTTTTGTCGAATTGTAAATTAACCGGCAACTGATAACGCAGCAGCAGGTCGCGTACCCTTGCTTTTTCTTCGGATGAAAACTGGTTCATTTCTTCAGAAAAATTGCAGGCAGCCATCATCCCGATGCTAACGGCATGTCCATGGGGTAATTGGTACATTTTCTCAATGGCATGGCCAATGGTATGTCCAAAGTTCAGCAGTTTTCGTTCGCCTGTTTCAAACTCATCCGCTAATACCACCTCCGTTTTTATGGCTACGTTCTGTTCCACCAGCGCGGCAAGTTTTGAAGGGCTTGTCATAAAGGTTTCGGGCATACTTTTTTCGAGCATTTCAAACATGGCGGCATCTTTTATACAGGCATGTTTGATTATTTCTGCAAAACCATTGATCCATTCTTCTTTTGGAAGCGTTTCTAAAAAACTATAGTCAAACAAAATAATGTCGGGTTGATACACTGTACCCACCATGTTTTTGTAAGCGCCCACATTTACCCCATTTTTGCCGCCAATGGCTGCATCCACCATGGCAAGCAGGCTTGTGGGAACAAGGGCCAGCCTAACGCCTCTTTTAAAAACAGAAGCCGCATAGCCGGTTAAATCAGTTATAACACCACCGCCCACACCCACCAATACCGTGTTTTTATCTGCCTCAGTTTCCAGCAATGCAGCAATGATTTGATCAACGGTTTGCTGTGTTTTGGCAGTTTCTCCGGGCGGTAAAATTATTTTCTTATACCCGTCAAATCTTTTTCCGTGTTCTTTGTTTAGGTTCTCATCGGTAATGATAAAAACATTATTAGGGTTAAACTCCCCGTGCAACTGTTCAAAAGAACCGCCGAAAAGATAATCCGTTTTACGATGGCTGAAAATATTTGTGATCGTTTTCATTAGTTGTTGTCCTGCTTTTTTTCATTCATGATCCTGTTCTGGTGGTTAATGCTCTCCATATGCACTGCGTCAAAATACCGGGTGATGAATTCGGGACTGAGGCCCATTTTTTCGCCTTTTTTGCTGGCACGTTCCAGTATCTCGTTCCAGCGGTTGGTTTGCAGGATGGTGATGTTGTTATCACGTTTGTATTCCCCGATCCTGTCGGCCACCTTCATCCTTTCACCAATGAGTGCCAGCAGTTCATCGTCAATATGATTGATCTGTTCCCGAAGTGTTGCCAGTGCGGTCAGAAACTCTTCCTTGTCCGTAACTTCTGTACGCCAAACCAGGCTGTCGAGCATTTCTTTTAAACGGGCCGGTGTTACCTGCTGTTTGGCATCGCTCCAGGCATTGTCGGGATCCGGGTGCGATTCGATCATGAGCCCGCCAAAGTCAAGGTCAATGCTTTTTTGAGCAATATCCTGCAGCATGCTCCTGTTTCCGCAAATATGCGAAGGATCGCAAACCAGCAGCATATCCGGAAAGCGTCTTTTCATTTCAATAGGCAGGTGCCACATGGGTGCATTGCGGAACGTACTGTTGCCATAATTTGAAAAGCCACGGTGTATCAGCCCAATGTTTTTTATGCCGGCCTTTTGCAGGCGTTCAATGGCACCGCTCCAGAGTTCAAGATCGGGGTTAATGGGATTTTTTACAAGCACGGGAATATCCATTCCCTTTAGTGCATCTGCCAGTTCCTGCACGCTGAAGGGGTTTACCGTGGTGCGGGCGCCGATCCATATTACATCCATGTCAAAATGCAATATATCTTCCACATGTTTTGCGGTGGCCACCTCTACACAGACCGGCAATCCTGTTTTCTTTTTAGCCTGTTGCATCCACGCCAGCGCTTTTGTGCCTATCCCTTCAAAAAGCCCTGGTTTGGTACGGGGTTTCCATATTCCTGCCCGCAGCATATCTACCTTGCCGGTTGATGCCAGCGCCTCAGCCGTTGCCATTAACTGCTCTTCGGTTTCGGCACTGCAGGGCCCGCTGATAATGAGCGGGCGTTTGTTCCAAACCCTGCTGATCTGTTCTTTCATGGATGTAGTTGCTGTTTGATGTAAAGTTATTACCGTTGTTGTTAAAAATATTTTTTTCTTAGCATTATTTAACCCTGTAAGCTGGAGATAGATATTTCGGAAACTGCATGCTTAATTGTCCATTATTTCAAAATTCTTTTAATCTTATTAGCATGTACGATCAGTTCTTCCAGGTATTCATAATTATCTTTTTCCAGGCAGCTCTTAAATTTTCGCAGCTGGCTGATATGTTCATTTAAAACATCCAGTACATTTTCCTTGTTCTGCATAAATATAGGAACCCACATCGCCGCATTGCTTTTGGCCAGCCTTACGGTGCTTTCAAAACCACCACTCGCCATTTCAAAGATCTTATCGTCGTCTTTCTCTTTTTCAAGTACGGTATTAGCCAGCGCAAAGGAAGTAATGTGCGAAACATGACTGATATAAGCAGCGTGCAGGTCGTGTGCCTCAGCATCCATATAAATACTGTGCATTCCAAGATTTGAATAAATTTCCTCTGTTAGTTTTAAGGCATCGGCATCTGAATTTTCTTTATTGCAAATTACAACGGCCTTCCCTTTAAATGCATCGGGCATGGCTGCGGTTGGCCCGCTGAACTCTGTTCCCCACATAGGGTGCGTAGCTACAAATCTTCCGCCTTTTGGATGTTTTTCTGCTATCCTGCATACAGCTTCCTTGGTAGAGCCTGCATCAAATACAAGCTGAGTTTCTATGTTGTTTAAAATACCAGGGAGTATTTTTTCTGCTGCATTTACCGGTACGGCCAGTATAATGACCGCGGCTTCCCTCACGCCCTCTTCCAGGCTCATTACTGCATCGGCCAGGCCAAGTTCAAGCGCAATACGGCCGTGTTCTTTATTGTTATCTACCGCAATAATTTTTTTAGCAATGCCGCAGTTCCTGAGCCCCATTGCCATGGAACCTCCTATCAAGCCCATCCCAATGATTGTAATGTTCATTTTAATTCATTTTTTCTGTGGTTGAATTACCATAATACCCGATTTCTATACTTATCCTAATGGTCTATCCTGTGGTCAGTGGTCCAAGGCCTGCCGTCCTTAGCCTTTTTATTGCTTCCTTTATTTTATCTTCTGTACTGCAAAGGCTGATGCGTACATAATTGTTCCCGGCTGTTCCAAAAATACCGCCAGGTGTTATAAATACATTTGATTTGTTTAATACTGCATCACTCAGTTCATATCCGTCTTTGTATTTTGAAGGAACTTGCGCCCATACAAAAAGCCCGGCCTGTTCTTCATCGAAATCGCAGCCTAAATAACGGAGTAGTTCATGCGCCCTTAATTTCCTGGCCCGGTAAACCGCATTTACGGCCTCGTGCCATTCTTTACCAAGATTTAATGCTTTGGCAGCAGCAAGCTGAACAGGAAGGAACATGCCACTGTCCATATTGCTTTTAAATTTCAGTATTTCATCAATGCGTTCTTTTTTTCCACAGATCATGCCTACACGCCAGCCCGCCATATTATGGCTCTTGCTGAGCGAATTCAGCTCAATACCCACCTCTATTGCCCCATTTACTGCCAGGAGGCTCAAGGGCTGGTCATTCATAATAAAACTGTAGGGGTTGTCGTGTACCAGTAAGATGTTATGTTTTTTTGCAAATGCCACCAGTTTGCTGAATAATTCTTCTGACGGGAGCCTGCCCGTTGGCATATGGGGGTAATTCACAAACATCAGTTTCACCTGCTGAAGCCCTGCTTTTTCCATTGCATCAAAATCAGGATAAAAATGATTGTCTTTCTTTAGTTCATATGTCACAGCTTCTGCACCGGCCAGTTCCACGGCTGTTCGGTATGCCGGGTAACCGGGGTTGGGTACCAGTACGCGGTCGCCTTTATCAAGGTAGGTCATGCACACATGCACAATGCCTTCCTTGCTGCCTATAAGCGGCAGTATTTCGGCCGCTGCATCTAAGCTAACATTATACCAGTTTTTATACCATTGGCTGATGGCGTTTCGCAATACCATGCTTCCCCTGTAACCCTGGTAAGCATGCGTGTTCTCCCTGGAGGCTTCTTCGTTCAGTGTTTTTATCACATCAGGATGCGGTGGCAGGTCGGGGCTGCCAATTCCGAGGTTGATCACGTTCTTTCCCTCCCTGTTCATGGCATCTATTTCGGCCAGTTTGCCGGAGAAATAATATTCATTGATGCCTGCTAACCTTTTTGCCGTTTGTATTTTCATTACTTTGTTTCTCCTTTTTTGTAAACGCCATAAAGTTTCAGCTCTTTTGTGAGCGGTTTGATCTTCTTCATCACTTCTGTAAAATTTTTTTGCTGCTCAAATTCCATATCGGCATGAAAAGCATAAAGCCATTCGCTGCCGGGTATGGGAAAACTCTGCAATTTGCTCAGGTTAATGCCACAACCTGCAATGGCAGTTAACACTTTTGCCAGGCTTCCCCTCGAATGATCGGTATGGAAATAGACAGAGGCCTTATTGGCATTTGCAGGTATTTGAATAGCAGCATCCCGCTGCAATATGAGAAACCGGGTATAATTATTTTTAAGGGTTTGGATATTGGGGACGATGACCTTCAGATCGAAAATTTCTGCCGCCAGTTTTCCGGCAATGGCAGCTACGTGCTTGCTTTTATGCTGCTTGAGATGTTTGGCGCTGAGTGCGGTGTCTTCGGTTTCCACCAGCTTCCAGTTATACTGATCTAAAAAATCGAAACATTGCTGAAGCGCCATGGGGTGCGAGTGCACTTCCCGGATGTCTTCTAAACTAACGCCGGGGTTTACTATAAGCTGTTGCCTAATATGCAGGTATATTTCCCCGGTGATCACCTGGTTCGACTGGTGAAGCAGGTTGTAATTGGGCAGGATGCTTCCGGCAATGGAATTCTCGATGGCCATTACGGCTGCCGAAGTTTTATGCCTGTCTTTTGCCGCTTTCATAAGGTCGCGGAAACTTGCACAAAAAAGCATCGGCGCCTCTTTACCAAAAACGAAATGGGCAGCCTGCTGGTGAAAGCTGCCTTCAAAACCCTGGATGGCAATTGGTTTCATTGAATCATTCATAAACAGAAATTAAAAATCCCGGCTTTGTGCCGGGATTTTCTGGTTGTAATATCTTTTACATCATATACAAATAGTTCCCGGCTTTATATCACAGAAATAGTAATAAAAGTTAAAACCAAATGTGTATGTGCTTAATTTTCTCATTGACTGTTTCAAAAATAGGGGTTCTGTTACTTATTTCAAAATAAAAATCAGGACTTTCCCTGTAAACTGTCAAAATTTTTAACAAAGGCTGCTCGAAAAAGCAGTATCTTTTACTTCAAATACTAACGCAATGAAACGCAGAAGCTTTATCAAAAATACAGGATTGGGACTGGGGGCATTGGCGTTCCTCAATAACCGTACACTTGCCGCTTATTTGGATGATCCTGCTTTCAAGATCCGGATGCTGAAGAAGGATATCGGGATCTTTACAGAACGGGGCGGCACCATACTTTTTATGCTCAGCAAAGAAGGAACGGTAATTGTTGACGCACAATTTCCAGATTCGGCCGGTCATCTCATCAACGAGATCAGGAAGCGTACCGTTCACCCATTCCGTTTGCTGATCAACACCCATCATCATGGCGATCACAGCAGCGGCAACCTGGCATTTAAAAACCTCGTATTGCATGTGCTTGCTCATGAGAATTCAAAAACGAACCAGCAGAATGCTGCAGTAAAAAATAAAACAGAAGATAAACAGTTTTATCCCGATCAGACCTATACCGATATCTGGTGCGAAAAGATCGGGAAAGAAGAAGTTTGCCTTCATTATTTTGGTGCCGCTCACACCAATGGCGACAGCGTGGTGGAATTTCACAAAGCAAAAACGGTGCATATGGGCGACCTTGTATTTAACAGGCGGCATCCTTATGTAGACCGGTCGGCCGGTGCCAATATCAAAAATTGGATAACCGTACTTGATAAAACCATCATTACATTTCCTGCCAATACTAACTTTATTTGCGGCCACGCAGCCACAGGATATGATGTGCTTGTAAAACAGAACGATCTCCGGGCTTTTCAGCATTACCTGCAACAGTTACTGCTGCATGTGGAGGCCGAAATAAAATCCGGGAAAACACTTGATGAAATACTAAAATCAACCAGCAGCATACCCGGCGCTGCAGAATGGACCGGGGCGGGGATTGACAGGCCACTCAAAGCTGCCTTTGAAGAATTGACAAACGCTTCCTGAAACCGCTCAGAGTTTTATATTGATGCCCCCGGTAAAATTTACAGGCGCCATCGGGAAATAATAATTTTCCGTTGTTTGTACCCCGCCATAAAAGTAGCTGAACGTATACCCGTTTGGTTCGTATAATTTTGAAAAAATATTTATTGCGTTTAAGAACAGTTTCAGCTCCTTTATTTTTATTTTGCTGAAACTGTAGGTCAGTTTGATGTCCTGCGTATAGTAGGGATGCAGGCTCCGCTCTTTTTTCGTAGTGTTATCCAGGAATTGACGGCTTACGTATTTGCTCACCAGGTTAAGCTCTGCTCCCTTAAACGGAAAGAAATTAAGCGACGCATTGGCTACCATGCCCGGCGAAAATGCAATAGTTGTTTTCTGGTAAAAATTTGCTTTCTGTCCGCCATTATCATAATCGTCTATGTATTCCGTAAAATTTCTGATCCTGTTCCTGCTGAAAGCAGCATTGCCGCTGGCAGAAAACCATTCAGTAACAATGGCGCCGGCAGTAAATTCCATCCCAACCCGGTGGCTGTTTGGGATATTGGTACGGGTGTAAGCGCCCACATCGTTAATTTTACCTGTAAGTACCAGCTGGTTTTTATATTGCATGTAATAAAAATTTACAGCCCAGTTATATTGTTTGGTTTTTTGTTCAACGCCCATCTCCCAATCATTTAAATACTCAGCTTTTGGTTCTTGATTTTTTCCAGCTTCAAAATCATCCCTGTTGGGTTCTTTGGCAGCACGTGCATAAGAAAAATAACTTTGCATATTGCCTTTGCTGAAAGTAATGCCCGCTTTCGGATTGAAGAAAAGATAATCGTTTTTTAGCTGGAGACCGGGGTTGTCTCTGAAGCCGTTGATCGTATAATCAACGTTCCGTACCTGCAGGTCAAGAAAAGTTTGCCAATGGGCACTTATCTTTTCTGTCCATTTTGTATAGGCCGACAATTCAGTTTTTTTTGAAAAGAGATTGTACCATTTATAAACTGCCGGTATCTGAACAGGGTCCTTTGTCCAAACAATTTTTCCATAATGCTTTCCGTCATACCGGTTCCAGCCACCTCCAATGATCAATTGCCGTTTGCCGTTATCGTATTGGGCCGAAAAGATATTCCCGTAAAAATAATTATCGAGCCAAAGTTGCCTTGCAAGGTCCGTCGATGAAATCGTGTCGGTACCATTTACCTGTACAGGCAATCCATAATCGGAAAGTTCCCGGTCGGCTTTATATTGTTCATAATAGCCTTTCCCCCTTACAAGGTAGCCGGTAAAGTTCGTCTTCCATTGGCGGTTGAACTGGTGGTTGAAAAAAAGCTGGTAGTGCGTTTGAATATAATTATCTGTTTCATTATCGTAGGGGGTTCCCGGCCGCTCGGAACCTGCACCGTTGAACCTGCGGTTGCTCTTTAACATTGACTCCGGAATACCGTACCAAGCCTGGTAGGTTTTTTCTTTACCTGTCATTATATTGAGGCGCAGGCTGTTTTTTTTCGATAGCCAGGCGGTGCTGGCATACAGGGAACGCAGCCTGCTTTTTGCCCGGTCTATATACCCATCGCTTTGCAGCTGGCTCAGCCTTGCATCTGCAGTGAAATGTTTTCCCAGTAAACCGCTGTTGAACACAAGCGTATTTCTGAAACTGCTGTAGGAGCCTGCCGAACTGAACAACTGCAGGTTTTTTTGGGTTATCAATTCATTTGTATTTACATGAATACTGCCGCCAAATGCGCCGGCCCCGTTAGTGGAAGTACCCACGCCCCGCTGCACCTGGATGCTGCCTGCAGAGGAAGCAATGTCTGGTATATCTACAAAAAAAGTTCCCTGGCTTTCTGCATCATTGAACGGAACCCCATTAAGCGTTACATTCAGCCTTGAAGCATCTGAACCACGCAACCTTATATTGGTGTAGCCCATCCCGTTTCCGGCATCCGAGTTTACCACTACCGAGGGCACCTGGTTTAAAATAAAAGGAAGGTCCTGGCCAATATTATTTTTTTCAATTTCTGCCCTGCCGAGGTTGGTTTTGGCAAATGGGGTCTTATCCTGTGCCCTTACAGCATTGATCTCTACAGGTTGCAGAAGCGTGGTGTCGTTGAAATGTTTGTTTTCCTGAGCCTGTACATACATTATGTTGCTGCACAGCAATATAGAAAAGAATCTTTTCATTATTACTTATTTGGCTGAAGATCCGTGGTGTACGGTAAGAAATGGAGCATCTCCCTTCGCAGGCATTATCCTGTTCAGGTTTTGCGGGTATAATCTCAGCCCCAGCGTTGGAGCACCCCGGAATTCAGACGGTGAATGATGCACAAAACTAAGATTTTTTTTAATGCTACAGTAACTTTTTACTTCCGGGAACGTATAAATAAAAAGTATAGTCATGAACAACCCCAAAATATTACCCGGAGGCTCAATAGTTCCCTGCGGGTAATTTTTTTTGGCGGATTGTATTTAAAACCGGTTAAAAACTATTACCATGAAAAAAATGTTATTTGTACTGGCCCTGTTTATCAGCGCTCAGCTATTTGCACAAAAAGATGTGCTGGTTCAGGATCCCGGGGCCATCGAACGCCCTCTCACTTCCTCATTTAATGCCGTGTCGGTGGCTACAGGAATAGAGCTGGTTATAACACAGGGAAATGAAGATAAATTGGCCATCAGCGTTTCCGATTCAAAATACCTGGAACGTTTTATTACCAAAGTTGAAAATGGGGAACTGAAGATCTATTACGATTATAATGGTACTAAATGGCTTTTTGACAAAACAAGAAAGTTAAAAGCCTATCTTTCTGTAAAATCGATCAGCAGGTTGAAAGCTTCCAGTGGTGCAAAAGTGAGCGTGGTCAATGAACTTAATGCCAGCAGTTTTTCAATTGACCTGTCAAGCGGGGCAAAAATGGATGGTGCAGTAAAAGCTGGCAGCCTGGAAGTGGAAGTGAGCAGCGGTGCCATGGTTAAGCTGAATGGCTCCTCCTCAACGGCTGATGTAAAAGTTAGCAGTGGTGCAAATTTTGAGGGATTTGAATTTTCTGCTGATAATTGTACCGCCAGGGCCTCCAGCGGCGCCTCCGTTGAAATTACCATTAACAAGGAATTAAAAGGAAAGGCCAATAGTGGTGGTTCCATTCGTTACAAAGGAGCAGTTACGCAAATAGACGCCGAAAGCAATAGTGGCGGATCAGTTAAAAAAGCATAAAGAATACAGCGATGAAAAAAATAACCAGCATTTTTATTTTACTTGTTGTTTATACAGCCGCATTTGCCCAAAAGCAGTTTGTGGTGGATCCCAATGCCGAAATTCGCAAGCTGAACGGTAGTTTCAGTAAGATAAAGGTATCAGGGACTATTGACCTTTACCTGAGCCAGGCCGAAAATGAAAGCCTTGCTGTAAGTGCTTCAGAGGATAAATATAAGCAGGGCATTAAAACTGAAGTAAAAGGTAATACGCTCCATATTTACTACGACGGCGATGGAAAATGGGGAGTAAAAAACCGTAAGCTGAAAGTCTATGCCGCCTTCAGGAGTATTGATCAGGTTGAAGTATCAGGCGCATCAGATGTGATGATTGCCGGTGTGATCAAAGCGCAGGATCTTTCCGTAACACTTTCAGGCGCCAGCGACCTGGTGGCGGAACTGGATGTGGTAAACCTGGCTATTGAATCAAGTGGTGCCAGTGATGCAAAGCTCTCCGGGCGGGCAACAAACCTGGAAATAGAATGCAGCGGAGCCAGTGATGTAAAAGCTTATGACCTTACTGCCGAAAACTGTAAACTGCATGCATCTGGCGCTTCAGATATATACATTACGGTAATTAAGGAGATAAAGGGTAAAGCATCGGGCGCCAGCAGTATTTTCTATAAAGGCCAGCCTCAGGTGAAAGAGGTGGAAAGCAGTGGAGCCAGTACAGTGGCATCAAGAAACAGGTAGGGTTTACATCAAATTTGGAGCAGCGTATGCTTTCGCATAATGTGTTGGGCGTAAAAGGCTGGACCGTAAAGTTCAGGCCATGGGAATTGTTGTTCCAGGAAGCTTTTGAGAACAAGCCGGCAGCTATGAAAAGGGAGAAAGAATTGAAAACTGCAGCCGGCCGCAGGTACATTCATGAGAAATGTAGCCATTTAAAATAGTTGCCGGTTTTTTAAACGTTTTGGCTTAACCACATCAAAACATTACCTTTGTATCGCGAAGTAGAGCAGCGGTAGCTCGTCGGGCTCATATCCGCCAGTTGGCGGACACAATTCGATCCTTGTCTTCGTAACTAATACCCTGTACTCCAAAATTATCCTCTGTTGTTTATCGTATATGTACTTTATAGCAGGAGTTTTCAAAAAATTTATATTGGGTTTACATCAAATTTGGAGCAGCGTATGCTTTCGCATAATGTGTTGGGCGTAAAAGGCTGGACCGTAAAGTTCAGGCCATGGGAATTGTTGTTCCAGGAAGCTTTTGAGAACAAGCCGGCAGCTATGAAAAGGGAGAAAGAATTGAAAACTGCAGCCGGCCGCAGGTACATTCATGAGAGACTTAGCCATTTAAAATAGTATCCGTTTTTTAAATTGATTTGGCTTAACCACATCAAAACATTACCTTTGTATCGCGAAGTAGAGCAGCGGTAGCTCGTCGGGCTCATATCCGCCAGTTGGCGGACACAATTCGATCCTTGTCTTCGTAACTAATACCCTGTACTCCAAAATTATCCTCTGTTGTTTATCGTATACGTACTTTATAGCAGGAGTTTTCAAAAAATTTATATTGGGTTTACATCAAATTTGGAGCAGCGTATGCTTTCGCATAATGTGTTGGGCGTAAAAGGCTGGACCGTAAAGTTCAGGCCATGGGAATTGTTGTTCCAGGAAGCTTTTGAGAACAAGCCGGCAGCTATGAAAAGGGAGAAAGAATTGAAAACTGCAGCCGGCCGCAGGTACATTCATGAGAGACTTAGCCATTTAAAATAGTATCCGTTTTTTAAATTGATTTGGCTTAACCACATCAAAACATTACCTTTGTATCGCGAAGTAGAGCAGCGGTAGCTCGTCGGGCTCATAACCCGAAGGTCACAAGTTCGATCCTTGTCTTCGCAACTAATAGATGGAAGACCCGGTCTTGTCCGGGTCTTTTCATTTTAAGGCAATGAAAGCAGGGTTTGTAAATATTTTTGGTAAGCCAAACGCAGGTAAAAGTACCCTGCTGAATGCCCTTATTGGCGAAAAAATGGCCATTGTGTCTCATAAAGTGCAAACCACGAGGCACCGTATCAAGGCTATTTTGAACACAGATGAATACCAGGTGATATTTTCCGATACACCCGGCATTATTGATCCTAAATACAGGCTGCACGAAAAAATGATGGCCGCCGTAAAAAGCAGCCTGGAGGATGCAGATGTGGCATTGTTGATGGCAGATGCCACCGAAGACATGCAGGAAAGCCATGAAATTTTCAGCAAACTCAGGCTCAAAGTGCCCTGTATTGTTGTACTCAATAAGACCGACAGTGTAAAAGACCCCGAAACTCTTCAAAAACAGGAAGATTTTTTTAAAGCACAGACTTATTGCAAAGCAGTTGCACGTATTTCAGCACTTAAAAAGCAGGGGGTCGACGAATTGCTGAACCTGGTACTTGGATACCTGCCGGAAGGTCATCCATTTTATGAAGGGGATGACCTGAGCGATTTGCCCACTAAATTTTTTGTAAGTGAGCTGATCCGTGAGAAAATATTTGAACTTTACCACGAAGAACTGCCTTATCACACGGCAGTGCTTGTGCAGGAGTTCAAAGAAAAGACCACGCTTATTAAAATTACGGCAGATATTATTGTACAGCGTGATACTCAAAAGGGAATCATCCTGGGCCAGGGTGGCAGCATGATTAAGAAGCTGGGTACACTGGCACGCAAGGATATAGAAGCATTTTTAGATAATAAAGTGTTTTTGGAACTCTTTGTTAAAGTGCGGCCAAAATGGCGCGACAATGATATCTATTTGAAGGAATACGGGTATTGAAAGTTGAAAGTTGAAAGTTGAAAGTTGAAAGTTGATGAAAGTTGAAAGTTGAGGATAGGGTAAGCGTTGAAGTTAAGAATAGGTCCACAATATTCAATCTTAAATATTAAATATTAAATCTCCCATGGTTTTTACAGTAGCAATAACAGGAAGGCCAAATGTAGGCAAAAGCACATTTTTTAACCGCTTACTTGAGCAACGCAAGGCGATAGTGGACGACGTGAGCGGCGTTACTAGAGACCGGCAGTATGGTGTTGCCGACTGGAACGGCAAAACCTTTAACGTAATTGATACGGGCGGCTTTGTGAGCGGGAGCGACGATATGTTTGAACGGGAGATCCGCAAGCAGGTGCATATTGCCATTGATGAGGCCAATGTTATCATATTTATGGTAGATACCACCACGGGCATTACCGGCCTCGATGAAAGTATGGCCAATATGTTGCGCAAAAGCACCAAGCCTGTTTTTTTAGTGGTAAACAAGGTGGATAACCATAGCCGAATGCTGGAGGCCAGCGAGTTTTACAGCCTGGGCTTTGAAAATATTTTTTTCCTGTCTTCTATCACCGGCAGCGGCACCGGCGAATTGCTCGATGCTATCACAGCGCTCATTACAGAAAAAGATCCAGAGGAAACAAATGCAGAAAACGAACTGCCAAAATTTGCCATCATTGGTCAGCCCAATGTAGGGAAATCGTCCCTGCTAAATGCACTCATTGGAAAAGAACGCACCATTGTAAGCGATATCGCAGGTACCACCCGCGATACTATTCATACGCATTACAACCTTTTCAACAAGGAATTCATATTGATAGATACTGCCGGCATACGCCGAAAAGCAAAAGTTCACGAAGACCTTGAATTTTATTCGGTGATACGTGCCATTAAAGCGATGGATGAAGCCGACGTTTGTCTCCTGATGCTCGATGCAGAAAAAGGCATCACCGCACAGGACCTGTCCATTTTTTCACTCGCTGTAAAAAAAGGAAAGGGTATTGTAATGCTGGTGAATAAATGGGATAAAATGGAAAAAGCCACCAACAGTGCCCGCGATTACGAGGCACAGTTAAAGAAAAAAATGGCGCCATTCAGTGATGTACCTATACTCTTTATTTCTGTTACCGAAAAACAGCGGATATTCAAGGCCATTGAACTGGCTTTGCAGGTACACGAAAACCGCGAAAGAAAAATACCGGGCGCCCAACTGAACGAAGTATTACTTAAGGCCATCGAAAGCTATCATCCGCCGGTGGTAAGGGGCAATGCCATCAAAATAAAATATGTGAGCCAGTTGCCAACGCATACGCCCAGCTTTGCCTTTTTTTGCAACTATCCCGACGATATTAAAACTCCTTACCGCAATTATCTCGAAAACAAACTCAGGGAAAATTTCAATTTCAGCGGTGTGCCGGTGAGGATATTTTTCAGGAAGAAATAGCGAAGGAAAATTATTTTTACAAGTAATTCGCTGTTACGCCTCGACAGCCTCATAAGCGGTGGCTTGGTAAACAGCGGATTTTTTTTACTTTTATACTACCGAAGGGCACGCCACATTAGAAACTGAGCCAGCGGCTCCCGAAACAGACTAAGTGATTGGTCTGTTTTGCTTTTGAATCATTGCTTATAAATTTTGATTGCCGTGGTTAGCCGAGCTGTCCAACGATAATTTAGTTCTTATATCCCACCAGCATGTCGGGATGATTTGCTTTCAAATTTTTGGTTAACTTAGTTCTTACACAACAGGGACTTAAAGATGCAGATGAAAACCTTGTGTTGTGATTTGCTTTCAAATTTTTGGTTAACTTAGTTCTTACACAACAAGTAGGCCTATAAGGAATACAGGGTTACGTGTTGTGATTTGCTTTCAAATTTTTGGTTAACTTAGTTCTTTCACAACAATTATGCAGCCATGCACAGTAACGGATGACCGTTGTGATTTGCTTTCAAATTTTTGGTTAACTTAGTTCTTACACAACTGGCAGGTAAGGGATAGATTATCACAAATAGCGTTGTGATTTGCTTTCAAATTTTTGGTTAACTTAGTTCTTACACAACGAATTGACAATATGCATCCTTGTAATTGCGGTTGTGATTTGCTTTCAAATTTTTGGTTAACTTAGTTCTTTCACAACATACAAATTAAAATATTGCAGCGTTTCAAGTGTAGTTGTGATTTGCTTTCAAATTTTTGGTTAACTTAGTTCTTACACAACTCTCCAATTGTCAAACTGACAAACTAGTCATTGTTGTGATTTGCTTTCAAATTTTTAGTTAACTTAGTTCTTTCACAACGTACAAGCACAAAGCAGATAAAGATGCTATGCAGTTGTGATTTGCTTTCAAATTTTTGTTAACTTAGTTCTTACACAACAGCTAAAATTGAAACACTAACCAAATGGCTGTTGTGATTTGCTTTCAAATTTTTAGTTAACTTAGTTCTTTCACAACTCATAAAGTGTAGTTAAACCGCTATAACTACACGGTTGTGATTTGCTTTCAAATTTTGTTAACTTAGTTCTTACAACAACTGATTAACTAAAGTACCAATAAGTTGAACAGCGTTGTGATTTGCTTTCAAACTTTTATTAACTTAGTTCTTTTCACAACTATGATTAAAAATATAGGCATACGATTGATGGTTGTGATTTGCTTTCAAACTTTTACTAACTTAGTTCTTTCACAACTGAATAGCAATTAACAGATGACTATTAGGCAGTTGTGATTTGCTTTCAAATTTTTAGTTAACTTAGTTCTTACAACAACTTGCATTCAACGTATGACAACATGGATGACAGTTGTGATTTGCTTTCAAATTTTTGTTAACTTAGTTCTTTAACAACAGCATTGGCTGAAACCCATCCTGTTAGTGATTTTGAGTACTTAAATCAGGAATAAAAAATTAATTTAGATGGCTTTTTTTTAGTATCTCTGCCAAATTCGGGACTTTTTATTTAAAATATTTCTAATTGCTGAACAGGGACTGGCTGCCATGTTCCGCTATTTTTTGCCCATGAAATATTTCCATCATGCCAAATTGTTTATCGGTAATGGTCATTATGCCTACATGTCCTTGTTCTGGCAATATCTTTTTTACCCGTTTTATATGCACATCTGCATTTTCCCGGCTGGCGCAGTGCCGCAGATAAATACTAAACTGGAACATTTGAAACCCATCTTTCAATATATCTTTTCTGAATTTAGCATACAATCTTACGTTCTTTAGCGGTTTCGGTTGGTAGGTCAAAAAATACAAGTACCCACATTATACGGTATGCGTTTAAGCGTTGTACATATTGTAGGTTGCAACATCAAAGCAAGGATAAGATTGCCAACCCTTTTAATTATACAACTTGATAGGCTCTTTCCTTCAAAACATTTTACTAATGAAGCGGTTGTTTTTTGCACAGCCACCATTAATGGGCTTTTTTCCCCATTTATAAGCACATCCATAGCTCGGTATATTTCCAGTAAATCTTTTTTCATGTTCTGGGGTTAGCTCTAAAAAATTTCCATTGATCCGTACAATTTCCCACTACTACCTTATCTACAAAAGGGCGGTATGGCTCCATAATATCATCGGCTAGGCAATAGGCATTGTATTGATTTTTATGAAAAATGCCCAGTGTGGGCAACAGCCCACTAGCTACAAGGCTACGGGCAACTACTGCCCGTAATATAGCGTAACCATAGTTTAATAAATTATTAGGCGGCAGGCCAAAGCGGCTCTCTTTTAAAATGCCAATAAAATCAGGGAAAATAGTTTTCCAGTAATAGGCTGCAGCCATAGCTTCATGGTTTTCGCTATCGCCACTTTTTACTTCGTGCAGCCCAATTGCGTCAGTTGTTTGGCAGGTATTTTTTCACTTTCTAATCAGTCAGCCTGGTTTATCTATTTTGCAACTTACAGTTTGCTGCCATAGCTGTTTTTTAAGTGGTACTGCTAGCTTCTATTTGTGCATGTAAACTTAGCACTTTGTAATGTATTACCATCTAAATTTAATAGTAACGCCAGTAGGGTGGTGGCTAGCATCGCAGGTAATAAAAGCTACATTATTGGCCAATAATTTTGTTATAAGCAACTGGCTGATGGTGTATTTGTTGGTGGTCAATAATAAGTACACCAATATCTTCTATAGGTAAAGTTGCTTTAATTCGCCAGCTGTCAATAGCTTCAAATACCAGTTGCTCAATCTTTTGTTTTAAGATAAGCAGGATTGCCAAAATAGAGGGTTCGTTTTATCATTGCCAAATAATTTAAAACATAGTACTTATTTGCCTACTTTAGCTTTAGCGTTGCTTATAGCTTTTTGTAGTTTTTGCTTAATTATTTTTGCTTCAGGCATTTCGGTAGCGTAGTTGGCTACTACGTATTCTTTTTTCATCTATCATTAAAAGCTCCATTACTTCCTTATTACCCTCTGCACATAAGTATAAGGCCAATCGGTAATTCTTCATGTTGTCTCATTTCGTATTTTTCTAACCAGCGTAGGTACAGTTCCATTTGTGCTTTATAGGCATGTTTAAATTTGCCTAATTTTAATTCTATCGCTACCAATCTATTTAATCCTCTGTGATAAAAAAGTAGATCTAATGTATAATCTTCTCCATCAATTATCATTCTTTTTTGCCTACTTAAAAAAGCAAAATCATTCCCTATTTCTATAATAAATTTTTGTAATTCTACTAGTATAGCTGTTTCTAAATCTTTTTCGCTATATACATCTTTAAGGTCTAAAAAATCTAAAAAATAATTATCTCTAAATACAATATTTTCGGTAAATGTTTTTTGTGTTTGTAATTGTTTTATTTCTTGCTTAATTAATTTTTCGAGGCTTTTTGCTTAATGCGGTTCTTTCGTACAGCATACTATTAATGCGGTCTCTCAAGTTCTCTTACATTCCAATGTTCTATTTTGCAAAGTGCTGTATAATAGCTTCTTGCCAAGTCGTTTTTTACATTTGTTAACTCTATAAAATGGCTCCAGCTTAAAAGTGGCGACAGCGTCGCCACAATCTTTATTTTACTAAATGCTTTGTAAAATCGTCGTATTCTATGCTAAAGATGATGTGGTATATCCTTTTCCAAATTGATTTATTAAAAGTGGCGACAGTGTCGCCACAATCTCTAAACCATACGTTTCTTCAGTGCTGGCAAGGGTTTCATCAATATGCTTACCAATTTGCCAGTTAAGCATAGTAATTTCTGCATTCACATTTTTTTCTACTCTTGTCCGGCTGCGGTCAATGAGGAGACGGCAATGGTTCGAAAAAGTTTTTTGCTTTCATTTTTGATAAATGATTTAGAATTTCCCCGGATTATGTTCATAAAGTGTACTTTTTTAATTACGGCATCCTTTGTGTTTTCATAAAAATGAGACGGTAATTTTTGCTAACAGTTAATTTTAACATTGGGATTGCCGAAACATAAGTTATTATTAATAATTTGATGGGTTAATATTGCCGAGACGGTCGAATTTTTAATTTGATGAAATTCTCTTTTATTGTTTGTGTGCCATCGAGGGTTTTTTCTGATTTGTTTAAACTTTCAAATTCTCCTTTTTTCAATTTGCTATTATACGGAGCAATGAGGGAAGATATATAAGCTGGTAAAAAATAGCATAAGGTGTCGCCGGAACTTTTCATTACATAAACTCTTTCAGCAACTGCTTTTCTATTTTCCCAATTAATATTCCCAATGGTCTCTCCATCATTGGGGACGTACACTAAATCGCCGGGTGATAATACAATGTACTTACTGTTCGTATTTTCATCATGCACGGGTAGGCCTTTTGCCAGCCTTTCAATACAATCAAGAAAATTTGGCGTACTATATTTACGTACTGTTTTTTCTTCTCCTGTTTTTTTGTCAATCTCTTTTTTAATTTCTACAATAAAATATTGATTCACTCCTTTATCACCGTCCAGTAGTTTATTGTTCCTTTCAATTTTTTCACCACTTTCTTTTCTCGTTATTTTATTAATCGGAAAAGGCGACTTACGGTAAAGCATTTCCAACGCTTCGCCCTTAAAAGCCGTTTTCGGGTCGCCATATTCTGCCAGATGCTCTTTCAGCAATTTGGTAAGCCAGTTTTTTTCTAATTCGGCAAAGGGCATGTTTTTAATTTTATCTTCTGTAAAGCTTTCATCAATGGCTACCCGTTTCGATGCGTATTTTTTGAACTGAAGTAAGTCAAGTTTCTCTATTTTATTACCTGCTTCATCCGTTAAAGGATTTGCTTCCAAATATTTCAGAATTTGTTTTTCATCCTTATTGAATTTACAAATAACAGTATCTGTTTTTTTTCTGACAGAAGATTTGGCTATGCGCCAGTCTTCGGTATTCCATTTATACTCATCTCTTTTCAAAAATTGGATTTGTACTTTAACCGCTGCTTTTATATCCACTCCTTTTTTATACTCGGCAATATGGACTTTACCATATGGTTGTCCGAAAAGTGATTGCCTTACAGCCACCCAATATTTATCATCATGTTTTGGCGCTTCCTGGTAATGAGGTTTCTTTTCCCATTTGCCCGGCTCAATTTCTTTCCATTTGTAATATTTGTTTACTGCTTTTGAGACAAGTTTTGAGGTTGGCTTGTGCGATACAATTATTGCGTTCAATGCTTCTCTTGCTGCTTCATAAAAACCATCCCAGGGAACTTCAAACTCAGTCATGCCGGGTTCTTTATTTTCCTGTTTTTTTCTTTTGCTCAGCAGGTATCTCCACTTGGCCCACTCAGCACTGTCTTTTTTCAGATTGCTTAAAGAACTTAAAGAGTTCAGGTATTTAATATGGCTGCGGCTGGTGCATGCAATTACTAAGGCATCTAAGGCATGGTGCCTGTGATCAACACGTTTATAATCTTTGCCAAAACGGTAATCACTGTCATGCTCTTGGTTTGGAAAAATTAACTGTTCACCTAAAATTTCTTCCAGCCTTTCAAACCTCGGTTTTAATATTTCTTTCCATAGTTTATGCAAACCCCATTTGCCTTTTAAATCGGAAGTGATATTTCCTGATGTATAAACAACGCCTTCATCTGATTCGTTTCCAACGGCAACAGGGCGCAAGAATTGGGCAATGGTTCTGGAAATATATTTTGTGTCATTCATCTGGCGTTCTATAAAATCTTCTGGTACATCATATGATTTCAGATGTCTTTTTTTCTTCTTGTTTGTAAAAATTTCATCCACAAATTTGATATAATCTTCCAATGATTGCACGCCGAAGTCACGCCCTTGCGAATCTTCAATAAACTGAATAGCCAGACGATTTCCCTTCAAATCATTAAGCCTTGATTCAACCACTACTTTATTGCTTGCCGAATCATCATAAAATTTTGAACGGGGAATGATGTGGTCAACCTGGAATTTTTCGGTAAACAGTTCGCTCAGTGGTATGGCTTTGCCCGAGTAGGGCGAACGATAGTTTTGCTCGGCCCAGCATTTGTATTTTTCTATTTCTGCATCTTTTGCAAATTCTGCTTTGCTGCTTTTAAAAAGGTCTTCAAATTTTTGATCACCTTCCCGGCCTCCGTTTTCTTTCCAAATTCTGAATTTTTCCAGATCAGTAATTGAGTTTTCGTTGAAGTTTGGATATTTCAGTTCTTTGATTAAAGCAGCGATTCTTTCTTTTTCAGTTCGGTTTTTATTGTTAGCTTCTGCAATTTTTTTCCTGTCTTCATTGTTGTTTTTCATTTCTCTTCCTAATTCTACATGAATGAAATCAGGCCTTCCCAGTTTTTCGTTATTCCAAATATCTTTAACAAGAGAGAGAGTTTCCCTTATTGTTTTTTCTACCACGGGATTTCTTAACGAATTATAAGGAATAATTTCTTTGATGTTCAAATCTTCTGCCGCTTCATATTTTGCTTCGTTTGCTCTTTCACTATGCCGTCCGTAAACAATGTAAGCTGCAATATATATGGGTAGCCCTTTAAAATCATCAACGGATTTAAGATTCAATTTTTGAACTTCATATCTTGTTTTATCGGATATATTTTCGGCAAATTCTCCGGTAATAATTTTATCAATCCTGCCAATTATTTGCTGAGTGAAATTTTTGTTCCAATACTTTCCGGTTCTCATCAAGGGCAATAATTTGTTGATTGCTTTTGATGAAAGGGAACCGTATTGGCTTTTAAACTCCGGCAATTTAGAAATACGGTGAATGACCGGTTCGGGAAAATCAAAATATTTTTTATTACATAAAGCGTTAACGATTTCCTTTTCTTCTGGCAGGGAATACACAATATGCCACAGATGGTTGAGCAATGCAGTTTCTTGTAAATATTTTTCTCCTTGTTCTTCAAAGCCATTCTTTTTAAAAATTCTTCTGAACAAAGCTTTGGTTTCATTGCCGGGGAAATCTTTGCTTTCGGGATAATTAAGTTTGTATGCAAAAGATTTTTCGCCATTTTCAACTGCATCTTTTTTAAATCCCAAAAGCCTGAGAATACTGTCGTGGCTCACTTCTCCCGTGCTGTCAAATAACTCAAACAGTTTCTCTTTATTTTCTTCGGATAAAAATTGGTTCGTTACGTCAATGTTGAGTTTAAGTTTCCCGTCAATTATTTCTTCTTTTTTGATCAGGCGGAGGTTATGAATGGTTTGCCAGATTCTGAATTCTTGGAAGCAAGGTGCACTTTTTGAGATAACCTTTATGCCTGCAAGTTTTTTTTTCCCGTCTTTTGATTTATATGATTTGCTTTCATACTGGCAATTTGCCAATAATCCTTTTTGCGATTTTAAACCTCTTTGGTAAAAAATAATATCGTTAAAGAAAATATGAAACAGGTCTTTTCCTCTGAGTTCCTTATTCTTTTCTTTATTGTATGTATAGAAGCTATCGGCGATTTCTTCAATTTTGCTTTTATTACTAAACTCCTTTTGATAGAACTGGCTTTGTGTTGCCCAGATTTTCTTTAATTCCTCCTGGTAAAATTTCCTTTCAACTATTCTTTGTTTTATTCTGTAAGCAGAATTTTCCGATAATGCCTTTTTAATATTGTTGAGGTAATATTCTGAAATAGATAAATCTTCTTTAGCAATATCTTTTTCCAATGCTGTTTTTCGGCTTTCCCATGCGTTTGGGTCAACTTCTGAAATTTTGTAGTTTACGGCAAGATCTTTCGTAGTGGTTTTAGTTATTTCAACTTCAATGCTTTTGTTCAACCAGTTTAAAGGATTTTTTCTTTTCTTAAAAGCTTTAAATTCAAAATTAGCCGTTTTGCATGTAAGTTCATAAAATGTAAAATCTCTATCCTTGCCTTCTCCTTTACCTTTATCTTCAATAGCAGTTACGGTTACAATCTCCACCCACTTATCGTAAAGAGGGTATTTTATTTCTGTTGTTTCTTCCGGTATTATTTTATTGTCTTTGCGGCTGCTTTTAAATCCTCTGCGTTGGTTGTAATGGTATAGTATTCTTGCCAACTCAGGTAGGGTTACCTGTGTATGCAAAGCTTTTGTTTTCAAGAAATAGATTAACCAGTCATCTGATATTTCATAAGCGGCACCTTTGGTTGTTTTTCTTTCCCTGGTATTAAAGAAGTCAGCAGCTTCTTTTTTCAGTTCATCAGAAAGTGGCAGGTATTTATTGATGCTATGGGTAGACAATTTTTTAAAATCAATGGGAAATTCTTTTGAAATCCATCCAACTATTTTTAGCGCTTCAATAAGTCGTGTTCTCCTGAGCTTATAGCGTTGATTTAATCTCCTGACACTTCTTGCCTGTCTTCTGCCTGCGGCTTTTGATTCAGGGTTACCGGATTCAAATTTGCTCATGGCATCGCCATCCATGGGAATTATTCTACTTCCAAGTTGAAGAATTTTGCCATTTAATATTTCAGGATTTTCATAAGCATTGGTTTCTATAAATGCCCACCCTATTGAATTGGTTCCAATGTCCAGTCCAAGTACTTTTTTCATACTTCAAAATTTTGCATTAAGTAAGGGAAAATAAAAATGCCCCGAAGAACGTCGAGGCTCGTGAAAATCATTACGGAATGATCCTTATTGTGATTTGCTGAGTGTAAGGTAGTAAAAATTTTCATAGCGATCTAAAATATTTATGCATCTTGTTGTAAAAGGCAATCTCCGGGTACCTTTCTTAGTAACAAGGCCTTTATGCCTGGGTGGAACAAGCTTTAAAGGTGGCTAATATTACAATAAAAATAAGGAATTCTTTAATGTAAATAGTTGTAGGGAAAATACTACACCAAGTCCACCAGCTTCTTTTTTTCAAGCACTTTGAGGGTGGCATCCCTGGGTAATGACATTACTTAATGGCGGCCGCAGTTTTTTTCATTACAGTCCTGGCTGCGCTTATCAAAATTAGGGATCACGCAGGGCCGCAGTAGAAAAAGGTATTTTCCTGGGTATTTCAATCGGCGCCAGCATGCCCGCCACTGCAAAAAAATACCTGAATTACCAAAAGGCAGCCGCATTCTTAAACTAAATTACCATACCGGCAAACGGTACATCAGCGTAGAGGGACTTTTCTAAAAAAATAGGGAAAATAACCCCCTAACCCCCTAACCCCCTAACCCCCTAACCCCCTAACCCCCTAACCCCCTAACCCCCTAAACCCCTAAACCCCTAAACCCCTAAACCCCTAAACCCCTAAACCCCTAAACCCCTAACCCCCTAACCCCCTAAACCCCTAACCCCCTAAACTCCTAACCCCCTAAACCCCTAAACCCCTAAACCCCTAAACCCTTACACCTCTGGAACCTTTTAAACTTTTCCGTACCTTTGCGCCCATTTTATAAGATATGATCAGTGTTAATAATGTAACCCTGGCCTTTGGCAAAAGGGTATTGTTCGACGAGGTAAATATAAATTTTACAAAGGGCAATTGTTATGGCATCATTGGCGCCAACGGAGCCGGCAAATCTACTTTTTTAAAGATCATCAGCGGCGATATTGAACCCAATAAAGGCAGTGTGGACATTACCACCGGCGAGCGTATGGCCGTGCTAAACCAAAACCAGTTTGCTTTTGATGATTATACCGTACTCAATACCGTGCTCATGGGCCATAAAAAATTATGGGATATCATGCATGAGCGGGAAACCATTTATGCTAAAGAAGATTTTACCGAAGCCGACGGGATGCGTGCCGGCGAACTGGAACATGATTTTGGCGAAATGGGCGGGTACACCGCAGAAAGTGATGCGGCTACTTTATTAAGCGAACTGGGCGTACAAGATGATCTGCATACACAGCTAATGAAAGATATCAGCGCCAACCTGAAAGTGCGGGTGCTGCTGGCACAGGCTTTATTTGGCAATCCCGATATCCTCCTGCTCGATGAGCCTACCAATAACCTGGATGTGGAAACCATCAGCTGGCTCGAAAACTTTTTGGCCGATTACGAAAATATTGTACTGGTGGTGAGCCACGACCGTCACTTTTTGGATGCGGTATGCACGCACGTGGCCGATGTGGACAGGAGTAAAATAAAAGTTTATACGGGTAACTATACATTCTGGTACGAAAGCTCGCAACTGGCAGCCCGCCAAATGACAGATAAGAACAAGAAAATGGAGGAGAAGCGGAAAGACCTGCTCGACTTTATTGCACGCTTCAGCGCCAATGCCAGTAAAAGCAAACAGGCCACCAGCCGTAAAAAAGCATTGGAAAAACTGGTAATTGAAGATATTCAGCCAAGCAACCGTAAATATCCCGGTATCATTTTTAAGCAGGAGCGGGAAGTGGGCAACGAAATACTGAAAGTGGAAAACCTCGGTAAATCCATTGACGGAAAACGGCAGTTCAGCAAACTGAATTTTGATGTACAGAAAGGCCAGAAGATCGCTTTCCTGAGCCGGGAACCATTGGCGCTCACCACTTTTTTTGAGATCATTAATGGCAGGCAGCAGGCAGATACCGGCAAGCGGGAATGGGGAACCACTATTACCACCGCCTACCTGCCAAACGACAATACAGAATATTTTGCAGGCAGCCAGCTTAACCTCATGGACTGGCTCCGGCAGTTTGTACCACCCCATGTAACCGATGTGGATGAAGATTTTCTCCGTGGTTTTTTGGGTAAGATGCTCTTTAGCGGTGATGAGATCATGAAAAAAACAAATGTACTCAGCGGGGGAGAAAAAGTGAGGTGCATGCTCAGCAAAATGATGATTCAAAACCCCAATGTGCTCATACTCGACGAACCTACCAACCACCTCGACCTGGAAAGCATTATTGCATTTAACGATAGTATGATCTCCTTTACTGGTATTGTATTATTTACAACCCACGATCACCAGTTCATGCAAACCGTGGCAAACCGGATAATTGAGATCACTCCAAATGGCATGATCGATCAACTGATGAATTACGATGATTACCTGGCTGATCCGAGAATAAAGGCTTTGAGACAGGAACTGTATGGCGAAACTGTTTTGAAATAATAACAGGCTGGCACGGTTTTTATAACTGGTTAGGAGAAACCAAAAAATAATTTTATTGTATGAAAAAAATACTGTTGTTCTGTTTGATCGGCCTGGTGGGAATAATTGCGCCTGCTGCTGCTCAAAAAAATATAACCTCACAGGATTACAAAACAGCCCTGGGTGTAAAATTTTATCCCGGTGCCATATCGCTTAAGCATTTTATTAAAGATAACAAAGCCGTGGAAGGCCTGGGCTATTTCTGGAGCCGTGGCATGCGCATTACCGGATTGTACGAACTGCATTATGATATCGGGAATGCAGAAGGCCTCTGCTGGTACGTTGGCCCCGGTGCACATATAGGGTTTTACAATAACAAATATTACGGGGGAAGATCTTATTTTGGTGTGGATGGCGTTATAGGGCTCGATTATAAATTTAAGGGAGCACCCATCAATGCTTCTATTGACTTGCAGCCTACTTTTGAGTTTGGCGATGGCGCAGGTTTTGTAGGCTGGGGTGGTCTTGGTATCCGCTATGTTTTTTAACCGATTTCATAAAACTGATATAAACCCGCAAACTGGCGGGTTTTTTTATGGGCAAAAGATTAGCTTTGCCTGCCTTTTGCAACCCCCCGGATCACGGGATTGTAAACGGCCATTTCTTTAGCTTTTTCATGAAACAGTTTATTACTTCTTTTATTGACATTTTTTACCCTCCCTTCAGGAGTATCATGCCTGTGCAAACTTTCCGGTATGCAGCTTGCGGCGGCGGCAATGCCCTGCTGGGCCTTTTTAATTACTGGCTTGGTTATCATATACTTTTTCAGCAAGAAATATTCGATTTCGGGTACTTTGCTTTTAAGCCCCATATGGCGGCCCTGTTTTTTTCAAGTACCATTACATTTTTTCTTGGATTTATTCTGAATAAATACGTGGTTTTTACCACTTCGCTATTGCGGGGGCATATACAACTGTTCCGCTATTTTCTGTCTTTTAGTTTTAACCTGGTTGTGAACTACTTTATGCTGAAGCTTTTTGTAGAATACCTGCACTGGAACCCGGTATTGAGCCAGGTGCTAACCATCCTGCTGGTAATAGGTATCAGCTATTTTACCCAAAAGCATTTTACTTTCCGGGCCCATAAGAAACCGGGCGAAATGGATTTCAGTGATCTTACCTAGTTATTTGGAAGTTTAACCACCCACTCTTATTCAATTTCATCATTTTCACATCCCTCCATTTGCATATTGGCACATTCCCTCATTGGCTCATATGACCAACTATCAAATTGGCAAATCATTTTCCTGCCATTTTTTCACCCTGCCACCCATTGGCACAATGATTGACAAATGATTTATACTTAAAACATTAAAAACAAATAAAATGGGTAAAATAATAGGAATTGACCTTGGTACCACCAATAGTTGCGTAGCCGTTATGGAAGGCAATGAACCTGTGGTGATTGCCAACGATGAAGGGCGTCGTACCACGCCTTCGGTAGTGGCTTTTTTGAAAAATGGTGAGCGAAAAGTGGGCGATCCGGCCAAGCGCCAGGCTATCACCAATCCGCAAAACACCATCATGAGTGTGAAGCGTTTTATGGGCCGCGGTTTTGATGAAGTAACGGAGGAAAGCAGCCACTGGAGTTATAAAGTGGCAAAAGGCGACAATAATACAGTTCGTATTGACATTGATGGCAGGCTTTATACACCCCAGGAACTAAGCGCCATGATTCTTCAGAAAATGAAGAAAACCGCCGAAGATTATCTTGGTCACGAAGTGAATGAAGCTGTAATAACCGTTCCGGCTTACTTTAACGACGCACAGCGCCAGGCTACCAAGGAAGCCGGGGAAATTGCAGGCCTTAATGTTCGTCGTATTGTAAACGAACCAACTGCCGCAGCCCTGGCTTATGGCCTCGATAAAGGCAGGCACGACCAGAAAATTGCCGTGTTCGACCTTGGTGGCGGTACCTTCGATATTTCGGTATTGGAACTGGGCGATGGCGTTTTTGAAGTAAAAAGCACCAATGGCGATACGCACCTGGGTGGCGATGATTTTGATAAAGTGATCATGGACTGGCTGGCCGAAGAATTCAAAAGCCAGGAAGCCATCGACCTGCGCAAAGATCCCATGGCCTTACAACGCCTGAAGGAAGCCTCAGAAAAAGCAAAGGTTGAATTATCTTCTTCTTCAGAAACGGAGATCAACCTGCCTTATATCACTGCGGTGGATGGCGTGCCCAAACACCTGGTGGTTAAACTGAGCCGTGCTAAATTTGAGCAACTGGCCGATAAATTATTCGAGCGTTGCTTAAAACCATGCGAAGCTGCATTGAAAGATGCCGGAATGAGCACCAGCCAGATCGATGAAGTGATTTTGGTGGGCGGAAGCACACGTATCCCTAAAGTGCAGGAAATAGTAGAGAAATTCTTTGGTAAAAAGCCAAACAGGGGCGTAAACCCCGACGAAGTGGTGGCCGTAGGTGCAGCCATACAGGGTGCCGTTCTTACCGGCGAGGTGAAAGATGTACTCCTGCTCGACGTAACACCTTTGAGCCTGGGTATTGAAACCATGGGCGGTGTAATGACAAGGCTGATCGACAGCAACACCACCATCCCTACCAAAAAATCGGAAACTTTCAGTACTGCCAGCGATAACCAGCCGGGTGTGCAAATTCATGTGCTGCAGGGCGAAAGACCCATGGCCGGCCAAAACAAGAGCCTGGGAACTTTTAATCTTGATGGTATTCCTCCTGCACCCCGTGGTATGCCGCAAATTGAGGTGACTTTTGATATTGACGCCAATGGTATTTTGCATGTAGCAGCAAAAGACAAAGGCACCGGCAAAGAACAGAAGATCACCATACAGGGCGGTAGTGGCCTCAGCAAAGACGAAGTGGAAAAAATGAAAGCAGATGCCAAGGTCCACGAAGCAGAAGATAAAGTTGCCCGCGAAAAAGTGGATAAGATCAATCAGGCCGACAGCATGATATTTCAAACAGAAAAGCAACTGAAAGAATACGGAGAAAAGATACCTGCCGATAAAAAAGGCGCTATTGAAGCAAGCCTCAATAAATTGAAAGACGCACATAAGGCACAGGATATTGCAGGTATTGATGCCGCCATGGCCGAAATGAATACCGCTTGGACAGCAGCCAGCGAAGACATGTACAAAGCTACACAGGGTGGCGCACAGCCTGGCCCCGATGCAGGTGCAGAAGCCGGCCCGCAGCCATCTTCAACCGCAGGCGCAAACGGTGCAGAAAATGTAACCGATGCAGAGTTTGAGGAAGTGAAGTAGAAAGTAAATATTGGCTGATGAGTCAATTCAGTAATTGAATAATGAACCGCCCGGTGCACGCCGGGCGGTTTTGCTATTTGCCGTTTTTACAGGTCGGTTTTAAAGGTGACACCTTTCTAAAAAGGTGTCACCTTTAAAACCTTAATGACATAAAATTTTCTATATTTACGTACCATTATGAAACAATCCGTAAACCATAGTGCAGACTTTTTTGAGGGTAGTACTTACCATGTTTATGGTCGTACCAATAATAAAGAGCTTCTTTTTAAATCGGATGAAAACTGCCAATATTTCCTTAGGCAGTACGCAAAATACCTGCAGCCATTTGTTGATACATTTAGCTGGTGTCTTCTTCCCAATCATTTTCATTTTCTTATAAGAGTAAAACAACGAAAAGAAATTGTTGATTACCTGGCTGCAAAAGATAACTTGTTGAAGTGTGAAAGGCATTACCTGGATGAAAACTGCTGCAAAGATGAACTCATAGAGTTTGAGTGGCGCCGCTTTCTTACATCTTATTCAATGGCTTTTAACAATCAATATAAGCGTAAGGGTAATTTGTTCAACCGGCCATTTAAAAGGGGGTTGGTTGATACAGATATCTATTTTACACAGACTGTCATTTACATAAATGCAAATGCAACAAGGCATAAATTATGCAAAGATTTTAGAGATCATAAATGGACTTCGTGGCACAGTGTCATTTCAGATAAACCTACACAGCTTATAAGAAATGAGTTATTGGAATGGTTTGGCGGACTTGAACGATTGAAGAATCAGCATCTGAAAAATGCTGAATATTATTATGATGCTACGTTTGCTATTGAAGAGGATTGATTTTAAGCAGCGGATTTACAGGTGACACCTTTTAAAAAGCTGTCACCTGTAAATCCGCCCGGTTGCTTTTTTTGAGTCGCTACTCATCCATCCCACCGTCTGCATCAGCAGTTTTGCTGCTGCCGATGAGCATCTTATTGATCGTTTCTATTTCGGCCGGGGTAAAGTATCTCCATTTGCCCGGTGCTAAATTGGCAAGTGTCATGTTCATGATGCGTACACGCTTTAAAGCAGTAACCGTAAAGCCAAGCGTTTCGCACATGCGCCTTATTTGCCTGTTAAGGCCCTGTACTAAAATGATCTTAAAACGGTTTTCTGATTCCTGCTTTACAAAACAGGGCTTGGTAACCGTTCCTAAAATACGCACACCACTCCGCATTTTATGAATGAATTCCGGGCCAATAGGTTTGTCAACCGTTACCAGGTACTCTTTTTCGTGGTTATTGCCAGCCCTTAAAATTTTGTTTACCACATCGCCGTCGTTGGTTAAAAAAATCAATCCTTCGCTGCGTTTGTCAAGCCGGCCAATCGGGAAGATGCGTGTTTTGTGATTTACAAAATCTGCAATATTGGTTTTGTCTTTGGTATCAGTAGTACAGGTAATTCCTTTGGGTTTATTGAGGGCGATGTAAATTGTTTGTTTTTTCTTCTTAAGCGGCTCTCCGTCTACTCTTACATCATCGCCAGCTTTTACACGGTTACCTTTAAAAGCATCCTGCCCGTTAATGGTAACCCTGCATTGCTCAATGTATTTATCGGCTTCCCGCCGGCTGCAAAAGCCGCTATCGCTGATATATTTGTTTAAACTGGTATCCATATTAATGATACAAAAGTAGGCAAATCAATATTTTCTTTTTACCATTTGCTTACGGGCGCTTAAGGTAAAGTACTTTTTCATGTAGTTTTGAGGCGGTTCCTGTTGGCAGGATACCTGAATAATAAATTAATAACGTGTTGTGCAATTTAAAATAATTGGGTTTCAATAAGAATTTCTTTGCCGATCATGGCGTTATTCTTTGCGTAACTTAGCGATACATATCGGTGTCGTAAATAACCGCCAGGACATTTTGCAAAGTATGAAAAGAACCGCTACTTACTAAAGTTATTCAAAAGCACAACACGTTAAATTAATACTTTATGCCCACCCGCAAATCATTTCTCCAAACATTGGCCTTGTCGTCGGCAGCGGCCCTCCTGAACACCTTTTCAGGTTATGCAGAACGCTTTGCCCCTTATCCGCCAAGTGGCAATGTTGATTACTTTAAAAAAACAGACCAGCGTTACGATGAGCTGCGTAAAGGTTTCAATAAACGCATCAGCAAATTTCCGCAACTCATTGCGCTCTGTTACAATACGGCCGGTGTGCAGGAAGCCGTGCAGCTAGCCCAAAAAAATGGTTTAAAAATTTCCATCAAGAGCGGTGGGCATTGTATGGAAGGTTTTTCGGGCAGCGATGGTGGAATGCAGCTCATCGTGTCGCCCCTCAATAAAATGGAATGGGTTGGCAATTATGAAATAAAACTGGGTCCGGGCTGTTTGCTTAAAGATATTTACACGGCCCTGATAGCAAAAAATAAAATACTGCCCGGCGGTTCGTGCGGCACAGTGGCCATTGGCGGCCTGGCATTGGGTGGTGGATATGGTTTGATGAGCCGGCTGTTTGGCCTTACGGCCGACAGTCTATTGGAAATAACGATGGTGGATGCCGCCGGTAATATCATTAACTCTAAAAATGACCCCGAACTACTCTGGGCATGCAGGGGCGGCGGTAATGGAAATTTTGGCATCATCACCGAAATGAATTTTAAAGTGCACGATATGCCCCGGGCTATGAGCAGTTACCGTTTTAAAGCGTTTAAATTAACTGTGCCACAGGCAAAAAATATCATGCAAACCTGGTTTGAAGAAACGCAGCAATTGCCCAATGCCTGTTTCTCGGCCCTGCTGTTTAACGGTAATACCGCCTATGTACTCCTCACCAATGTTTCTAAACATGGAACCGCGGTTGAGCGCTTCATCCGCAGCATAAGATCTGTTACACAAAAGCATACAGCTAACCTGCGCCAGCCACTGGGTGCTGCGTTAAAAGTTTTTTATGGCGAGCAGCACCCTGTTAGATTCAAAAATGCATCAGCCGGCCTATACCGTTCATTTAACGATATAGAAGCGATATCCGAAAACATCCTGCAGATCGTTCTCAACTCAAAGGGAATGATCTACCAGCTGAACACATTGGGCGGGGCCATACAGTCAAAAGAATTTGAAGCAGGTTCCAGTTTCCCCCACAGGGCCTATCCTTATTTTTCTGAACTGCAAACATACTGGGATGAAGATAGAAGGAGAGAATTGCTGATGCAGCGTTTTCAGGAAGTGCAGCACATCATTGCGCAGCATGGTATTACTGCCCAGTACCGCAATTATCCTGATATAAATTTTAAGAATCCGCTGGAGCAGTACTATGGAGATAATTTCGCCCGGTTAAGGGCAGTAAAGGCAAAGTATAACGATGCAGGATTAATTGTGCATCCGCATAGTATTTAACAGCGATTCTTTACTAATGGGGCAAGATGCTTGTATAAAATTTGCTATTGGTCAACGGCCGCAAACAGATCATCTCAACTTAAACAGTAACTTTATCAAAGGTTACAAATATGTATGTATGGGAAAAATGTTCATCGGTTTATTTTATTTCATTTGTTTTCCTAAGACGATATGCCTGCTTTTCAGTCTGTCGCTACCCATTCGGTATTGCTTTTCTCAAGACAGTATTCCTTCCCTTTCTGAAAAAAGGTACAAGTCAGTTATTTATAAAGCGGATACGCTTTATTTCGAAAAACCTGGGCTTGTAAAAATTGCAACTTCTGTGCCTGGTAATATCTGGCAACTGACAAAATCTCCGTTCAAAAAAGAATACAGAACCGGGCTTGTAATAGTGGCGGCTAGTACGGCGTTGCTTGTTTGGCAGGATCAGACGGCCTTAAATTGGGTAAGGCGTCAGAGCGATGCAATTGGCCTTAAGCCGGAAGTGGAGTACAATATATTATGGGCTGCCGGTAAAACAAGGATCATTAAAGTTCCAAAAAATATGAATACGGCGCTGTACCAGCTTGGCGAAGGGGGCACCAGCCTGTTACTGGCCGGAGGATTATGGTTTTTTGGAAAAATCAGAAAAGATCAAAGGCTTACTGCTTCTGCAGCAGATCTTTCAGAAACTTTTATTACGATGGGGGTAACCACGCAAATATTAAAACGTATTTCGGGCAGGGAAAGTCCTTTTGCATCAACTGCTTATGGAGGCAGGTGGAGGCCCGTTCCGGCTTTTAGTACCTACCAAAAACATACGCCTTCTTACGATGCATTTCCTTCCGGGCATTTGGCCACAATGATGGCGAGCGTAACGGTGCTTTCCTATAACTTTCCCGAAAAGAAATGGATAAAACCGGTTGGCTATACTGTTATGGGCCTTTCGGCATGGGCCATGATGAATACAGAAGTGCACTGGGCGGGAGATTATCCACTTGCACTTGCAATTGGTTATCTTTCGGGTAAAATCACCAGCATGCGGCATAAGAAAAAACCAGCGCAGGTATCAGTTATCAATCTTTGATCAATGAAAAAGAAGATTTTTTGTTGTTTTTGTCTGCTTTTTGCTTTAACTGTTTTTAAAGTAGTTGCCCAGCAATTGCCCATGGATACAACCAGCTCAGTAAAGCAATGGAAATACAAAAATTATACTTATGGCCGTAGCAAATTATTCATGCCCGCTTTTCTTATTGCAAGCGGTGCTGCTATTACCAGTGTAAATTACTTTAAAGGCCTCGACAGGGAGCTAAACGATGAGTTGGCCATAGAGCATCCTCATGCGCCAAAGCGCCTCGATAATTACCTGTTGTATGTACCCGTTGCATCTGTGTATACGCTTAATATTGCAGGGGTAAAGGGCAGGAGCAATTTAACAGACTGCAGTTTCATTTATATCACCAGCCTCATTTATGTGAATGTGATGGTTCAAACAGCCAAAAAAGTAACTCATGTAAAAAGGCCCGATGGAAGTGATTATAAATCTTTCCCTTCGGGGCATACAGCCCAGGCGTTTGCATCCGCTGAGTTTTTACGTATCGAGTATGGGCAGCGTTCTACCTGGTATGCGGTTGCGGGTTATACCATGGCAGGTGCTACGGGCTACCTCCGCATGTATAATAACAAACATTGGTTAAGCGATGTGCTGGCTGGTGCAGGAAGCGGCATCCTTTCTACAAGGCTTGCATACTGGACCTACGCAAAACTTAAACCGAAAATTTTTCGCAAAAAGCAAAATCGCCAGGCATTATTATTACCTGCTTATCAAAATGGCACATTTGGGATGTGCTACATAAAATTTTTTTAAAAAAACTTATCCTATCAGGTGCGGAACAAACCTGCTCTGGTTATCTGTAATGAGGCTGTTGGCCTCCCTTATACCAATACCTGCGGCTTCCTGCCCGATTATCCAGCTTCCTATTACGGGGTAATTTCCATCAAATTCGGGAAGCCCGAAAAGCTCCTGGTAAATATAACCCTCTGCACCGTATAACCCTTCTGTTTTTTCAATTGTTCCGAAATGTTTAACCAGTTGGATATTGGCGCCTTCCCTGCTGAGGATCGGTTTTTTTACATAATCTTTCATACCATGATCATCAAAATATGCCGGTAAAAGAAATTCATGGCCGGGAAATATTTCCCATAAAAAAGGCAGGATCGCTTTATTGCTCAGTATCATCTTCCAGGCGGGTTCTATCCAGTATGTATTATTGGCGCCAGAGGCGATGTGTTTGCCAAATTCTTCATGGGCCAGCCATTCCCATGGGTAAAGTTTAAAGATGTTTTTGATCGTTTCATTTTCAAGGTCCAAAAATTCTCCATTGGGTTCATCCCAGCCGATATCGTCTGTAAAAACAAGCTTGGTGTTAAAACCAGCCTGGATGGCACAGTCACGCATATATTCTGTATTGGTAAGATCTTCCAGCGATTCTTTAACACAGCTGAAATGCAGGGTCCCCTCATGCAGGTAAGGCTTTAGGTATTTCCAGTAAGCAATCAGCTTTTCATGTATGCTGTTGAACTGGTCTTTTTGTTTATCAAAATCCTGCAGCCAGAACCATTGTATAATGCCGGCTTCGTATAGGCTTGTGGGCGTATCGGCATTGAATTCCAGCATTTTTATTTTTCCATTTTTAAAACAAAGGTCAAAACGGCCGTAAATGGATGGGGCATCATTATTCCAGCTTTGTTCAATGAGCGGAACAAAATGCGGTGGGATATGAAACTGTGCATATACTTTTTTATCAATTACATATTGTACTGCTTCCAGGCAAAGTTCCCAAAGCTTGCTGCTTGCTTTTTCCAACGCATCAACTTCTCCCGGCGAAAATCTGTAAAAGGCGCTCTCATCCCAATAAGGATGGTCAGTTGTATGAAAACCAAAACCCAGTTTTTCTACAGCAGCCTGCCAGTTACTGCGAGGTTGTATTTTTATGCGTTCCATGTTTAATGATAAAAGTTGAAGAATGGGAAGATTCGGTAAAGCGGTAATATTCATTTAGCTGCTTGCCCTTGCACCAGTTCTGCCAAAACCTCCCCGCGGAACCAGGGCCTTAGAGCTGTTGGTGCCCGTATTGGCCTTATGTGGAATAGCTCCTGAGTAATAACCGCTGCGCTGGTATTCCCCGTTGCGGTAACTGCTGAAAGGCCTGAACGCGTAATACCAGAGCAACATACTACCTGCACCATGATGTGTGCGTGCATAGGGCGCAGTACTGTCGCTGCGGATAAAGGTTTTATTGCCACTGTTCCATTCGTTCTCCTCTTTTTTCTGGTTGCAGCCTGCAAGAGCGGCTGTAATCAAAATCAGGTTTATTGTTTTTGTTTTTTTCATGCTGATTACTTTACAGTGATATAGATTTCGTATTCCTTTTTTTTCCTGCCGGTTAATCCCGTTTCGGCTTTTTCTGTACCTAAGGCGGGTATGGTGTCTGAATATTCAATGGTTTTAAATGCGGTGCCGTTCACCCATACCGTATGCCGCGTTATTAACAGGTCGCGGAGACTGTCCATCTGGTTTACAGAAACAGATGTTTCCACGCTGCCATTTTTATTTACAGATTGTGTAAGATCTTCATTTTTTTCTTCATTGCACGATGCAAATAGTATGAAACAGGCACTTGCAGCAAAAAATTTATTGTTCATATGTTTTTTATTTTTATTGAAATTCGCTTTATTGTATGCTAGACAAAAAATTGGCCACATGACCCCGGCAAATCAATTCAAATCGTACGGTTCCTCTGCCAGTATATGAAGTAAGGAGCAGCGATGGTTGGTATCATGTTACATGTGCCTTTTGGCCGTTTTGATACATCAAAGATATAGGCAGAACAGCTTTATTTGCAATAAAATGCGGGAAGGGTGGTACTGGCTGTTTCACAAGTGGTAAAGTATGTGTGAAGAGTGGTAACTGAAATATGCACAAAGAACTGGCATGCTTTTGCTAATTTTGATGGTAATGAACATATTGATTGTCAATAACGGTAAAATACCGGTACAATATTACGGCGGCACTGAAAGGGTGATATGGTACCTGGGACGGGAACTGGTTAGCCTGGGCCATAAGGTAAGCTTCCTGTTGGAGCCCGGTTCATCCTGCGATTTTGCTGATATTATAGCCCGCGATCCGCAAAAAACGATCGCAGCACAGATCCCACCCGGAACAGATGTGGTCCATTTTAATTTTACCCCTGCCGGCTACAATGAAATTGACAGGCCTTATATTGTAACGATGCATGGCAATGCAAACACACAGGAGGAACTGGACCAAAATACAGTTTTTGTTTCCGGCAATCATGCGCAAAGATTTGGGTCATCTTCGTTTGTATACAACGGTCTCGACTGGAACGATTACACCCGCCCGCATTTTGATGTTAAACGAAACTACTTTCACTTTCTTGGAAAAGCAGCCTGGCGTGTTAAAAATGTGAAAGGTGCCATTAATATTATCCGCAGAACCAGGAACGAAAAGCTGAAAGTGCTGGGCGGAAAAAGGTTCAATATCAATATGGGGCTCCGTTTTACCTTTTCGCCAAGGGTAAGGTTTTATGGCATGGTTGCCGGGAAAGAAAAATTTGAACTCCTGCAGCATTCCAAAGGATTGATCTTTCCCGTACGCTGGCATGAGCCTTTTGGGCTGGCCATCATTGAAAGCCTTTATTATGGCTGCCCGGTATTTGGAACAGCTTATGGATCCCTTCCTGAACTGGTGCCTGCAGAAACAGGCTTTTTATCAGATAATTGCAGTGAACTGGCAAGGAGAATTGAGGATGCAGGCAGCTATTCAAACAGGTATTGCCATGAATATGCCGTAGAAAATTTCAATTCAAAAAAGATGGCGCTCGCCTATCTTGAAAAATATGCACAGGTTATTTCAGGAGAGAAACTAAACAGTAAAGCTCCTTGTTTAATAGAAATTCAGCAGGAAAAATTTCTGCCCTGGGTAGAATGATGCATTAAAATTTCCAGCCAATGCTGCCCGTTACAATTCCTGCAGTTTGCTTAAGCGATGCATAGTAGGGGTTGCTCCTGTCTGCAAGGCGGTAAGGATATTGCGCATCATTGGTCATATTGTGCACATAGGTAAGATCTGCAAAAAAACCTTTGTTACGGTATCCAAGTCCCCCACTGAGCAGCATCTTTTTGGCCTTAAGTACATTATCTGCTGCATAAGGATTGCCATAGTAAGCAAAGCCCAGCCGGCCCATAATAGTGTTGAACTTAATTTCGCCTCCCACCCGCACATTGAATGTACCTTTATATTGCTGTTTTATCACTTCGTTCAATGCATCATAGTATTCTTTGGGTACTTCTGCTGCATCTTCTGTTTTAAACTGGCCAAAGCGGCTGGCCTTATGGTTGACATATTCAATATCCGCAGTTATAAAGCCACGTTGTCTGGTCACATCTTCCACTTCACGAAAAACATAGGAAGCGCTCAATATAGCCCTCCACGGTGCCGTTTGCCGGTAATCGGCCTTGCCAGATTGCCCGTTAGTAAACTGCTTCGAACTTATTTCGAAAACTTCATTGTTGCCTGAGCTGTCTTCCAATACCGTTTTGATATCTGAATTTATTTCATCGCTCAAAAACATAAAAGAAGGGCTGTGAACGGCCAGGCCGATCCTGAAATTGGCTGCCGGGCGGAAAATAGCCCCCAGTTTCAGGTTTACACCAATTCCGCTGCTGCGATATTTGTAACTGTATTCAAAAGACTGAAACCCGTTTAACTTATTCGAAGAAGTGTCTGTTTCCTTTACATTTGTTTCGCTGGTATAATCAACCAGCGGAATGCCCAATGTTCCTCCAAAAAGCCATTTATCGTTTGTGTTAATAGCTCCACCAAGTGCCAGTTCATATATGCCGCCTTTTGTTTGCTTTCTGAATTCCTGTGCTATGGCATTACCCGCATCCAAAATATTTTCGGTCGCAGCCCGAACCTGTTTAAAACCGTTTGAAGTATCAATATCTATGAGATAAGTGTAAAACGCAGGAGATGAAGTATAGGGCAGGGGCGAGAGCGTGTTAAGCAGATCAATTGTATCGTAATCGCTATTAGCGAATTCTTCTGCAAAAGTTTCTGCATAAGAACTGTAATTGTTCAGGCCCTTGTAATAATAATTGTTTGCCAGGTTGGCCACCTGGGTAAATCCAACAGCAAATGCCGCACTTTTTTTACCAGGTTTATCGGATCCGCCCCCAAAAACAGCGCCTATTGTACCAACACTGAATATGTTTTTTTTCTGGATGCTTTGCTGCTTTAAAAAATCAGCTTTATTGTTATTGAGATAAAATTGGGGAGAAAATACAAACTCTCTTGTTCGGTAAAATCCAAGCCCCGCCGGGTTTACATAGAGAGCAGAAAGATCGCCGCCAAGTGAGCCCATCGCACCGCCAATGGCCATGTTCCTGGCTGTGCCGTTTTGCTGATACCAGCTGTACACTTTGGCATCTTCGGGCACCTGTGCAAATAGGTTTGCGCACGCAAATACAATTCCCGTCAGAAAAAATATCTTTTTCATCGTATAAAATCAGTTTTGCTCAATGGTTGAATTTAATTTCCCCTAGCCGGCCTTGTTACCGTGGTTCCTCCGGAACTGCTGCCGGATGATGAAGAGGATGAATTGCTGTTGGAAGGCGAATAGTTCCTTGTATTATTGTTGCTTTCCCTGGCAGACTGGCTGTTTCCCTCATTGCCTGTTTGTTGCTGACGCAATACCCTCCTGCTATATTCTGTATTGGAATTGCTGTTGTAATCTTTGTAGGCTCCGGTTGAATTAACCGTGCTGGTTCGATAGCCTGATTTGGTGTTTTTTACAAATGTTGTATTGCTATAACTGCTGAGATTGGTAGTGCGGGGAGTATTGTTTTTTGGGTTTACCACCGCATACCCATAGCTGTATACTGGAACCGGGTAGAAATAGGGGTTATAATAATACCCATGATTGTATCCATAGTAGTATGGACTGTAGCTGCAGCCATAATCGTAGTCGTAATCAAGGGTGCGCCAGCGATAGTCGCGTGCACGCATCCGGAGCTGGCGTTCTTCAGGATCTGTGCGTCTTGTATACGTTTCCCTTTCGCGGCTGATATATTTTTCAGTCTGGTTTACGGGAGAATAATAAACATCATCGGGTGTTTGCCCGTTTTTATAAGCGGTACTGCAACTGCTCACGATAGCGGCAATTGATAAGGCTGAAAGTAAAATTTTAAATTTCATGGCGTTTTTATTAATGGTCAAATCCGGGGAATGTCAGATTATACTGTTTCCCGGTACAAAGTTGCACATTCTATTTACAATGAAGGCAGTTTTTAGCCTTTTTTTGCTGTTAAAGATGTGCTAAATGAAAACAGGTGGTTTCCAGCGCTTTAAAGGTTTTTAGCAGTTTCCGGAAGTATGATGTAAATCATTTTTTTTGAATAAAAAAAGTTACAGCTTTGCACTGTACTAATCACCAATACCTGTTTTAAATCATTCCATTCGACCTTTTCGATGCTTGTGAGAAACCTATGGAGCCTTATTTGTGTGAAAATTGATGATAAAACCCAAAAAGAATGTCCCGCCACGTAGGCGGGACATTCTTTTTATACTGCTGTTGTGTATTCTTATTGGAAAATGATCTCTTCATGAACTTTTTCCTGCTCAAATATTATTTCCAGTATGTAATGCGCATTTTTTGCCAGGGCTGTTGTTCTGAAACTGAGTACAGAACCCACATTGGTAAACCTGTTATAATACATTTTGGCCCCGGCCACATTGTAAATGGTAATATCCACTGGCGTAAGGGGGTTTTTAAAGAATTTGATGTTAATATTATTGTTCAATACCGGGTTTGGAAAAACGCTAACCAGTTGCTGCATGCCTTTTCCTTTCAATAAAAGGATATTTGAATAAGACAGGGAACCATCATGAAGCCTGGCTGCAATGCGGAAATACATCCTGGATGCATCTATCGTATGATCGTAGTAGTAAAGTTCACTGCTGTTCAGGCTAAGGTTTTGCTGCCTGCCAATTTCAGTAAAATTAGTTCCGTCTGAACTGAATTCTACGGCAAAGGAACTATACCTGGTATTGTTCTCTACCCGGTAATTCAGTTTTGCCTGGCCGCCAAAATACTGGCCCATCAGTTCCACGCCATCAAGCGGCACTGTTGTATAAGGTTGAAATATGGGCAGGCGGGTAAAGGCACTTCCCAGTACCGTTGTTACATCAGCTTCATTCATACAGAACCAGTCTTTCATCACGGTGGCATACAGTTGCCTGAAATCAAACTGCATAGGCACCTGGTCGTTTACCGTGGCATTTAATGGAAGGTTGGGCGATGTGCCGATCATGCCCGGTACGGGATAAGGGGTGCCGGCCACGCTTGAAGGACTGGTATTTAAGGCTGCGCCAAAGAACATTACGGGTGCAGCAGATCCATGGTCGGTACCCATACTTGCATTGCTTTTTATCCTTCTGCCAAATTCACTATGGGTCATTCCTGTTACGATCTGCGCTTTGTTCATGAAAGTGAGATCCTGTTGAAAAGCGCCAATGGCCTGTGATAAAATGGTTAAAATATTTGCATGCGTACCCAACGTATGGTCTGTAACGTCCACCTGGTTTTCGTGCGTATCAAAACTGTTATTATGGTTTACAATATAGATGGGCGTTGTAAGTCCGCCATTGATGAGCCTGGCAACAATGCGCAGTTGGCTTGCCAGTGTGTTATTAGCAGGGTAGGTAGCAGTAATAGGAGGAACTATATTATATGCATTCTGTATTACGCTCCGGTAGGCATTACTCTGGTCTTTCATAAGCCTGAGGAATGCAAGCTCCCTTCCGTAATCGTTATTAGGAGTGGGGTCTGTAATACCGTTGATCACATTCAGCAGGGTAGCGGGATTGTTTACATTATACCCCATATTGATCGTGGGGCCCTGCAGGGAGAAGGGTAATGTAGACCCGATTTGTATCGCCAGGGGATCCGCCATGCCCGCATTTGGATAGCCGGTTGGGAACCCCGGATATTGATTGTCCAGTGTCCGGCCCAGCCAGCCACTGTCAAGGGTAACATCACTGCCTGATGCGGAAAACCAGATATCCGTTGCCCGGAAATGACTGAAATTTGGATTGGGGTATGAAACACCCTGCACCAGCATTAATTTACCATCATTATACAGGTTTCGCAACTCTCCCATGGCAGGGTGAAGCCCGGTAGTACTGTTATTGTTAAGGCTAAGCACAGACCCCTGGTTCATGAGAATGTTAGAACGTGCATTGGTTAAATGCGACCATTTGTCAAGCGGAAAATAAGTATTTAAGGCATCGTTTCCGCCATTCAATTGTACGATCACCAGCACTTTTCCGCATCCTGCAGCCGATTCAGCAAGCTTATCAAGCAGGCTGTTGCCGGTAGAAGGGGCAGCCATAACGGGTATGCCATTGAACAAGAGCGGAGCAGAAAGTAAAGAACCTGTTTTTATAAATGACCTGCGTTTCATTTTGGTTGGTTTCTTAAAGTTAGTTATTGTGTTTACATCAATTGAAATTCGGCCAGTTGTATGATCGTATATACAAGGCTGCGCAAACGATCCGTAACAATACTGGTAAATGAAACATTCGACGGATCAGCTATATAGTTGTTCCATGCACTGGTCCAGTAATTATCGGTTGTTTGCTGGTACAAAAGTGTTTGGGCTTTAATTGAATCCTTTTGACCCTGGCTGAGGTCGATGGGTAAAAGCCATTTGATGACTTCTGCCGTAAGCAGGTTTGGATTCTGGCAAATGGTATTACCAAACTGCTGCACATAACTGATGAGATTGATTCTTAAAACAGTAGTAAGGCCGTTTTCTGTAAGTGTTATGCCGTTTGTAAGCGCCTGCATATAAGCAAACCTTCTTTGCACGGTGTAAGAGTTGATCCAGTATTCATGAAATGCGGGCTCCTGGTAATAGGCGCTCCAACCGGATACATTGGGAATAGAGCCCATTTCCTGCTCCATTTGCTTGCTCCTGTTATAATTCAGGTATCCCCAGAGCTGATATTGCGCCTGGTAATTTGTCTGGTCACTCACATTGCTGCTGACATTAAAGATCCGCATGGTACCAATTACCACGTCAAATGGAGATTTAATGGTAACGCCGCGGTTTGCCATATCGTAGAAATGTTCGCTTTTAAATAATTGCTGAAGTACCGGTAAAATGTTCCAGTTATTTGCCACGAAAGTTTGCGCCAGCGGGGTTATGATATTTGTTTCTATGTACTGGTCTATATCGTAGTAAACAAAATACCTGTACAATCTGCGGCATATATATTCCGACACTACCTGTTGCTTGGCAAAGATCATGTCAATAAGTTCATCAAATTCTGCTGCACCCCGGTTGGGAATCGAAGTGTTATTGAAAAATGCGGAGAATTGCTTAACGCTTGTATCATGTTTTGTGCTGTCGAATGTCGTAGTGGTATTAATGCTGTTCAGGTTGAGTACCCTCCAGCCTGTGAGTACCTTGGCTGCAGCCACCACATCGGCTTGTGTATACTGGCTCAGCGGGTCTTTACCGAGTGTAAACAGTTCCATGAGTTCCCTGGCAAAATTTTCATCAGGCGCTGCTGCACTGTTTGCCTGGTTGTTCAGGAAAAACATCATGGCAGGCTGCATGGCCATTTGTTTTACCAGGTTTTTATAATTGCCCAGGCAATTGTCTCTGAACATTTTCATATACTGGTAAAGTATCCTTGCCGAATTGGAACTTACATAGTTATTGTTAGACTGGAAGATAAACTCAAAATCAACCGGCATAAAATGATACCAGAACCAGGTCATTTTTTCCCTGATAGTTACATCCTGGTTGAGAGAAAGGCCCATGAGCCAGTAGCGTACGGCATCATTTCTGTAGACATTTGTTTGCTGCCCCGGGTCCCAGTTTGAGAACGCATTGTTGGTCCAGTCGGCCCCATACGGTATATTGTTCTCATCTGGCTGAATATTCTGGTACCAGTTGATGGGCGGCGCAGCAGCCGTGTTCACATTCAGGAGGGCATTTACGGCACTGTTCATACCAAGGCCTAATAAATTATCTGCATCTGTTTTTTTATAACCAAAATTGGTGCGCCTGAGCAAATGAAGCACTTCACTGATGGTCCATACGCCGGTATAGGGTGCAAGTGTACTGGTAACAGGGTTTACCCTGAGGGCCGATTGATCGGCTGCTTCCGGTTCGGTGCTGAAATTATGCATGCCCGGGCCATTCAGTCTTCTGCGGCCCGATTTGCGCACGAATTTGTCAAAAATGGGATCGTTTGGATTATCTGCTCCAACCGGAGTTTTTGAAAATGCATGTAAGAATTTACGTCTTGATAAAGTTTTATTTCCCATAAGAAGAAAGGTTTTGTGGTGAGACCTGATCGGCTCAACTGGATTTCACAAATATGCAGCTAAAATCAGACCATGCTTTTGATCAATTTATTTTAGTATTTCTAATTTATTTTTTTCTTAAATTATAACCCACGCATCTACAGCAGGTACTGATTTTTTGTTTTCAATGAGAAAGAAACAAGGAATATGTTGAATTTTCTGTAGCGTTCTTACTACAGTTGTTAGTTTAAGATAAAATAAATAATTACTTATCTACATTAACTGGTATTCGGAAAGTTGTAATAATGTAAATATAAGTGATTTGGCCCTATCTGTAACTATATTTGTATTTGTTGTGTTTGGGTTTACAAGATAATTATTCCAGGCAGTTGACCAGTAAGAATCGTTGGTTTGCTGGCTTAATAATGTTTGCATTTTTATTACATCCTTTTGCTGCTGGCTCAAGTCGATCGGAAACAGGTATTTAATACAGGTTGCTACCAGCTGGTTGGGGTTCGTGCAAACAGTATTTCCAAACTGCTGTATATACTCAAGGGGGTTCAATTTCATGGTGAATGTGTGCCCCAGATAACTTACAAAAACGCCATTCATCATCGCAGTCAAATAGTTATGCCGGGCCTGAATAGTGGCAGCGTTGATCCAGTATTGGTGATAGGCAGGGCCCTGGTAATAAGCACTCCAACCCGCTACATTGGGAACACTCCCCATCATCTGTTGCATACTGTTTGCAAAATTAATGTTTTGGAAACCCCATAACTGGTATTGAACATGTATGTTGGCCGGGTCGGGATAAGTGAAATTTATCTTGCAGGTGCGGTATGTTCCCATTAACAAATCAAAGGGAGACTTAATAATAACTCCGCGGTTTACAGTATCATAAAAATGTTCGCTCATCAGCAATTGCCTTAATACAGGTAAAATCTCCCAGTTATTTGCCACAAAAGTTTGTGCCAGTGGGGCTATGATATTTGTTTCTATGTACTGGTCTATATCGTAGTAAACAAAATACCTGTACAATCTGCGGCAGATGTATTCGGAAATAACACGTTCTTTTACAAAGATCATATCAATAAGAGCATCAAACTCTGACGCACCAGTGCCGTGTATAACAGTATTGTTGAAGAAGGCTGAAAATTGTTTATTACTGTAATCATGCTTGTCGCCATGGAATTCTGTATTGATCACAGCGGAATTCAGGCTTTGAACCCGCCATCCGGTCAAAACTTTTGCAGCTTCCACTACATCGCTTTGTGTAAATTGACTTACCGAGTCTTTACCCAGCGTAAATAGCTCCATCAGTTCTCTTGCAAAATTTTCATCTGGTGCAGTTGCGCTGTTTGCCTGGTTATTGAGGTAAAACATCATGGCTGGCTGCTTAGCCATTTCTTTGACCAACAGTTTGTAGTTGCCCACAGAATAATCCCTGCACATTTTCATATACCTGTAAAGAATACGGGAACAGTTTGTAATAACATATGGATGACCGGAATTGTACACAGCCCCAAAATCTACTGGCATAATGTGATACCAGAACCATGTCATTTTTTCACGGATAGTTGCATTTTGAGTTAATGCAAGGCCCATCATCCAGTAATTGAGAGAATTGATCCTGTTTTTATTGGTGGCATATCCTGTGTACAAAGAGTCAATCACATCGTTTGTCCAGTCTGCCCCATAGGGCAAGCCATTCTCATCATCAAAAAAGGGTTGATAATAATTTACAGGCGGAGCCTCTGCAGTATTCACATTTAAAACAGCCTGTACTGAAGCCTGCAATCCCATTCCTAAAAAAATATCAGCATCAGATTTCTTACTTCCATAACCTGTCCGGCGCAGCAGGTGTAACACTTCCCATATTGTCCAGTCGCCCGTATAGGGGCTAAGGCCGCTGGTAACAGGACTTACCCTTGCTTCTGCAGCGCTTTCAGGCGCTGTACTGAAATTATGCAGCCCGCTCCCGTTTAATCTTTGACCACCGGATTTTCGGGAATACTTTTCAAACAATAGATCATCATGGGGGAAGGCAGCAGGCTTTTTCCGGAGTGTGCGGGTTACATGCTGGAAAAACTTTCTTCTGCTGTGATGTCTGTTTCCCATAACAAGTTTTAAAAAGACAAATTTCTATTATTGAAATGCGATGAATTTAACTTCATTTGCACCAATAAATATAACGAATCAAAGGAGGAAAAACACTTTTTCTGGTAGTTTTTTTAGGTGCACGGGTAAACAGGTGAACGACTTTTTAAAGAGTTGTTTTGTAACCGTTCGTTATCTACCGGCGAATAGCATTTTGCATATGGCTTATAAATTCTTAATTTTGCAGACATTTAAAAAAAATGGGTTATAAGTACGTCCCTATCAGGTAATTGATTGGTAACGAGTATAATTTGAGGATAACAATTCAGCAGCCTGAACCAAAATAATTTTCATGAGCAAAGAACTTACAAAAAGAGCCGATGATTATGCGCAATGGTACAACGACCTCGTGATCAAAGGTGGCCTGGCCGATTACAGCGCCGTTAGGGGTTGTATGGTCATCAAACCATACGGGTATGCATTATGGGAAAACATGCGTGACCAGCTCGACCGGATGTTTAAAGAAACCGGGCATGTGAACGCCTATTTTCCTTTGTTTGTGCCGAAAAGCCTTTTTGAAGCTGAAGAAAAAAATGCAGAAGGTTTTGCAAAAGAATGTGCGGTGGTTACCCATTACCGTTTAAAGAATGATCCTGCTAAACCAGGTAAGCTGATGGTGGATCCGGAAGCAAAACTGGAAGAGGAACTTATTGTGCGCCCCACCAGCGAAGCCATCATCTGGAATACTTACCGGGACTGGATTCAATCTTACCGCGATCTTCCGCTCCTCATTAACCAGTGGGCAAACGTGGTGCGCTGGGAAATGCGTACACGCCTGTTTTTACGCACCGCAGAATTTCTCTGGCAGGAAGGACATACTGCCCATGCCACTAAAGAAGAAGCACTGGAAGAAACGATAAAGATGCTGCATGTATATGCTGATTTTGTGGAACAGTATATGGCACTTCCCGTTATTAAAGGCGTAAAAACTGCCAGTGAACGATTTGCAGGCGCAGAAGATACCTATTGCATAGAGGCCCTGATGCAGGATGGAAAAGCCCTCCAGGCCGGAACATCACATTTCCTGGGACAAAATTTTGCAAAGGCCTTTGAAGTGCAGTTCTTAAATAAAGAAAACAAAAAGGAATACGTTTGGGCTACCAGTTGGGGTGTAAGCACCAGGCTGATAGGTGCCCTTATTATGGCACACAGCGATGACCAGGGACTGATACTGCCTCCAAGAATTGCACCGGTTCAGGTGGTGATTGTTCCTATTTATAAGGGTGAAGAAAGCAAAGTCCTGATCGATGCAAAAGTGAACAGCATTATGGATGCGCTGAGAGCAAAGGGCATCCGGGTAAAATACGATAACAGCGATGTGACCAGGCCGGGCTGGAAATTTGCAGAGCACGAGCTCAAGGGGGTTCCCGTACGCCTTGCCATGGGCCTCCGCGATATGGAAAGCAACGTGGTGGAACTGGCAAGAAGAGACACTAAGGAAAAAAGTTCTGTAAGCCTTGATGGAATCGAAAATTATATCGGCAACCTGCTTGAGGAAATACAGCAAAATATTTATGATCGTGCACTGGTATTCCGTAATGACAATATCCGGGAAGCAAACAACTGGGAAGATTTTGTGAAACTGCTTGATGAGCAACCGGGCTTCATCAGCGCCCATTGGGATGGAACCGCAGAAACAGAGGATGCCATCAAAGAAAAAACCAAGGCCACTATTCGCTGCATACCGTTAGACGCAAAGCAGGAAGCAGGCAAGTGTATCCTTAGCGGTAAACCAAGCAATCAGCGGGTGTTGTTTGCAAGGGCTTATTAAGAAATATGAATGCAGGAGTAGGAATGGCAGATTTCGTTCTGACTTATTTGCCATTCGTACTTTTCAAATAAAGGAATAAATTTTATTTCCCCTTGAAATTAGCTTTTCTTTTTTCAAGAAATGCTGTAGTGCCTTCTTTCATATCTTCTGTGCCAAAGCAATAGCCAAAAGCCTCTATTTCCTTTTCATAGCCGTTTTTGCCGGCACTTACGTTTACCACCGCCGTATTTACACATTCAATTATTTTAGCAATGGCTACCGGGGCTTTGCTGTTGATAACATCCAGTATATCTTTTGTGCGCTGCAGTAACGACTCTGCTGTTGTCACATGGTTTACCAATCCTATCTGCAGGGCTTCGTTTGCATCAATCATATGTGCGGTCATTTGCAGCTCCATGCTTTTGCCCTTGCCTACCAGTTGCGTAAGCCGTTGGGTGCCGCCATAACCGGGAATAAGTCCCAGGTTCACTTCGGGCTGGCCAAATTTTGCATTTTCGCTGCAGAGCCTGAACTGGCAGGCCATGGCGAGCTCGCAGCCACCACCCAGCGCAAAACCATTTACGGCAGCTACTATTGGCTTGCTGCTGTTCTCTATCTTAAAGAATACGTCCTGCCCACGTTTGGATAATGCCATTGCCTGCTCAATACTCAGCGAACCAAATTCGGAAATATCTGCACCGGCCACAAATGCTTTTGGACCAACGCCTGTTATAATGGCTGATTTAATGGCCGGATTCTTTTGTACCTCATCAATTGCTTTTTCCAGGTCGTTAAAAACCTCCTTGTTTAGTGCATTCAGTTTATCGGGCCGGTTAATGCTGATAACAGCAATATTATTTTCTACAGCAAAAATTAAAGTGTCGAATTGCATGCTTTTTTTTTCAAAAATACGAATTACCATTATAGCCTGATGAATATTATATCAATAACACAATGAGTTTCTTAAATGAAATGCTGTTCCTAATACGTACTTTTGATATCAATGATTAATAACCCGGGCTTATGACGCTATTACAACTGATCAGTTATATCGGCATTTTCATATTTGCCCTTACCGGGGCATTAAAGGCGAGGGCATTCCGTATGGATATTTTTGGCGGGCTGGTGCTGGCGTTTGTAACTGCTTATGGCGGCGGTACACTCAGGGACCTGCTCATTGGGATAAATCCGGTCAACTGGATCAACGATAATATTGCACTTCTCCTGGTGTTTGCAGGTACGGCCATTACTTTTTTAATTAAGGACCATTTTAATAAATTCAGGAGAACGATCTTTTTTACAGATGCTATCGGTATCGGCTTATTCACCGCAGCCGGTATAGAGGTGGCGCTGCTGCATGGGGTAAATGATATTTATGCGGTGGTAATGGGTGTAACAACGGCAAGTTTTGGCGGGTTAATTGCGGATATTTTCTGCAATGAAGTACCCAACCTTTTTAAAAGAGGGGAATTGTACGCCACTGCCTGTGCTATTGGTGGCACTGTATATGTTTTGCTCAGGAATGCAGGGTTAAATAATAACCTGAACCTGGTGCTTTGTATTCTGCTGGTGGTGGCGCTGCGCATTTATTCCAAGCGAAAAAGACTGATGCTGCCGGAGATCTAAAAGTTACGTTTTTTTGCCACTTCCTCCCGGATATAATCTGCAATTTCATGGGTATGGGCGCCCGGGGCAAACAGTTTTCCGCAGCCCATATCATTCAGCTGATGTGCATCATCATCGGGAATGATGCCGCCACCAGTGAGCAATACATCATTCATTTCCTTTTGCTTCATCAGTGTAATAAGTTTTGGAAAAACGGTCATATGGGCGCCGCTCAGGATACTTACCCCTATGGCGTCCACATCTTCCTGCAGGGCAGCATTCACCACCATTTCGGGGGTTTGGCGCAGGCCGGTATAAATTACTTCCATGCCTGCATCACGCAGGGCGGTAGCTATCACTTTGGCGCCGCGGTCGTGGCCGTCGAGGCCCACTTTGGCTACCAGTACTCTGATGGGGCGGTTTGTACTCATGACAATAAAGTTAAAGCTTTTTCGATCCTTTTTTTTGTTTCTTCTTTGCCGATCATTTCTGCAATGGTAAAAACAGCCGGGCCGTATTTGCCGCCCACCAGCATGATGCGCATGGGCAGCTGAAGCTCTCCGGGTTTAATATTTTTTTGCAGGGCAAGTTCTTTAAAAGAGCCTTCAATGCCGGCTGCATCCCAATTGGCCAGGCCGTTTAAGCCCGAAATATATGCTTTGAAAAAATCATTTTTTTCATTGTTCCATTTCGGCTTCACTGCATCAGTATCCAGCGTTTCGGGGGCTTTAAAAAAATATACTGCCTGCTCGTAGAAATCGGTCAGCAGGGTGCAGCGGTCTTTTACAAGTTCGATCACTTTCGTAAAATAATTTTCATCGGTAATGGGAATGCCCTGTACTTCAAAGAGTGTTCTTATTTGCAGTTGATAATTTTCAACCTTCATTTTTTTTATCCATTCATGATTGAACCATTTTGCTTTTTCATAATCGAATTTAGCACCTCCTTTGTGCACCCGTTCCATCGAAAATTTTTCGATAAGCTCTTCCAGAGAAAAGATTTCCTGCTCGGTACCATCGTTCCAGCCAAGCACCGCCAGCAGGTTAATGAATGCTTCCGGTAAAAATCCTTTTTCTTTGAAACCTTCTGTTAATTCGTTTGTTTTGGGATCGGTCCAGTTCATGGCAAATACCGGGAAGCCATATTTGGCCCCGTCACGCTTGCTCAGCTTTCCGCCTGGCCCGAGTATGAGGGGCAAGTGAGCCCACTGCGGCATATTTTCAAGCCCAAACAGGTATTTCCACAGGAGTATATGCACCGGTGCACTGCTCAGCCATTCTTCTCCCCTGAAAGCATGGCTGATCTTCATCAGGTAATCGTCCACCACCACGGCAAGATGATAGGTGGGCATGCCGTCGGCTTTGAGCAGTACTTTATCATCTACCAGGTTTGAATCGAAACTAACGGTTTCGTGGATCATGTCTGTAAAGGAAATGGTTTCGTCGGCAGGCATTTTTATTCTTACCACGTGTGGCGTGCCGGTATCTAAAAGCCTTTTAGTTTCTGCGGGATTAAGGCTAAGCGAATTTTTCATTTTTGTACGGATGACCCCATCATACTGCGGTGAGGGATTTTCGGCAGTTTTATGATCATTCCGCATTTTCTCCAGTTCTTCGGTTGTGTCAAATGCATAATAGGCATTTCCCTGTGCGATCAATTGGTCGGCATATTTTTTATACAAGGCTTTTCTTTCGCTTTGCCGGTATGGGCCATATGCTCCGCCGTGCTGCGGGCTTTCATCGGGCTCCAGGCCACTCCACTGCAGGCAGTTGAATATGTATTCTTCGGCACCGGGTACAAATCTTGTTTGGTCTGTATCTTCTATCCGGACAATAAAATCTCCCCCGTGCTTTTTTGCAAACAGGTAATTGTACAATACCGTTCTTACGCCGCCTAAATGTAATCCGCCTGTAGGGCTAGGCGCAAAACGCACTCTTATTTTTTTAGCTTCCATAATTTTTATTCCGGCAGCAAAGATACGTCAATAAAAAAGCCGCTGCAATTTGTGCAGCGGCCAATATAATGTACGGTTAAAAAAATATTATGGGCGTAATTGAATGATGCGTGGCGGATTTCCGTCTATGGAAATAGTTGCCAGGTTATCGCAGGTACCGTTGCCATAATCGATGATGGCAAAATGATTCGGTCCGTCAACCCTTAACCTGCCCCTTACAATGTTTTCGCAGTTATTCCTTTTTACAAGTGCTTCCAGTATGGTATGGCTCCTTGTTCTGCCGGCAGAATTGGAAGTGCTGCCATTGCCTGTAATCTGGAAGATATCGTCAAACGGGATATGGGTGCCGGTTCCTTCCACCTGTATCACATTTTTAAGGCCATTGTGCAACCACCATTCGCCGCTGGGGGCAGTTACCTTACCATTGGTTACCTGGCGGCTCCAGCTGCGGGTTACATTGGTACTGGTGTTGGTCCATACAATGGTTCCCTCACGTTTAAATCCATTTACATAATAATTGTCGAAAGTGGTGGTGGCTGTTGCGCCCGGGCGCCTGAGTGAGTCGCTGAGCACTACAATCATCTTGCCGCTCCTCAAAACATTATTGTGGGTACAACCTGTTCCAAAATCGATGGTGATCGTTTTGGGGAAACCCGAAGCCGGGGTTACTGTTACGGTGGCGCATCCAAAAAAGGAGCTTGGCGTACTGTTGTCACCAGGTCTTCCACCTGCAAGGTTCTGTTCAGAAGTTACTTCCATAAGAACCACGTTGTCGTCTTCAACCAGGTTGTCGGAAATGGCCTGCTTACCACTGAGTTCAAAAGTGGTTTCTAATTCGCTTGTTGTTGTTGAATTGTCGTCTTTTTTGCAGGATGTTAAAACAACCGCAGAAAAAAAGAAAATGAAGGCTAATGTTTTTAATGATTTCATAACATATATTTTTGTTAATGTAAGACTGCCGGTTTACCAGCAGGTTTAACGGGTTTTAAAAAAAATTATTATCCATGTATTATTTGGTAAAAACGCCCTGGTGGCTGAAAAAAATCTATAATAAGTTTGTTTGGGAGGCAGATCCTGCGGGCAAAAAGCTATACCTGACCTTTGATGATGGCCCCCATCCGAAAATTACTCCTTTTGTACTCAACGAATTAAGAAAATTTAATGCAAAAGCCACCTTCTTTTGTATTGGTCAAAATGTGGAACGCAACCCCGATACTTACCGGCAAATCATAAACGAGGGACATAGTATTGGTAATCATACCTTTAATCATTTGAATGGCTGGAGGACCGACGACGCCGTTTACCTCGATAATGTGGCTAAAGCACAACTATTTATAGATTCCAGGCTTTTTCGACCGCCATATGGGAAAATAACCGGCTTTCAGCGGCAGCAGTTGGCGGCACCCCGGTTTGGAATGCAGTGTGTCATGTGGAGCGTGGTAAGCGGCGATTTTGATACCGGCATTCGGCCAGAACGCTGTTTAAACAACGTTTTACGCAACAGCAGGGAAGGTTCCATTATTGTTTTTCACGACAGCGAGAAGGCTAGGGAAAGGCTGGAATACGCATTGCCAAAGGCTTTGGAGCATTTTGCAGCAAAGGGTTTCAGCTTTGAAAAGATAGTGGTAAATGCCTGAAAATAAAATGGGCCTGGGTAGACACCCTGGCCCGTTTTTAATCCGTACCCTATGAAAACTGACGCCAAGTTACGGTGGAGTTTCTTAACAACAAAATTTTTTTTTGATTTTTTTACACATTTTTATGTAAAATTTACACATTGGCTGAAATGCAGTACCAGAGGGCCTTTACTGATTTAGAAATATATGACAGACACACATTGCCATTTATACAGTACAGAATTTGGGGCAGATACCGATGCTATGATTGGCCGTGCGCTGGGTTCCGGTGTAAAGTATTTTTTTATGCCGGCCATCGACAGCAGTACGCATGAGGCCATGCTGGCGCTGGAAGACCGCTACCCCGGGAAATGCTTTTCCATGATGGGTCTGCATCCCTGTTCTGTAAATACAAATTACCGTGATGAACTGGCAGTTTTGGAACGATGGCTGCAGAAAAGAAGTTTTGCCGCCATCGGGGAAACAGGACTCGATTTTTATTGGGATAAAAGTTTTGTAAAAGAGCAATATGCGGCGCTTAAAATGCAAGCCGAACTGGCTATCCGCCACGACCTGCCCCTGGTACTCCATACCCGTAATGCCATGCAGGAGACCATTGACTTTATTCAACAGTACCAGGGTTCCGGCCTTAAAGGGATCTTTCATTGTTTTGGCGGAACGGCAGCCGAAGCCGCACAAATAGTTGAAGCGGGTTTCCTCATGGGAATCGGCGGTGTCGTAACTTATAAAAAGTCGGGCTTAGACCTGGTTTTAAAAGAAATTGACCTCAGGCATATCGTACTGGAAACGGATGCGCCCTACCTGAGCCCCGTTCCACACAGGGGAAGGCGGAACGAAAGCAGTTACCTGGGCCTGGTGGCGCAAAAGATCGCAGAAATAAAAGGGATCAGCCTGCAGGAAGTGGTTGATATCACAAGCGCCAATGCAAAAAATATTTTTCATAAAAGTTTCAATACCATCAAATGACAAGAGAAAACAGCCGGGCGCTGACAAATTTCAGGAAGATCGCTTTTGCAGAAGGGGTGTCCTTCCTGCTACTGCTCTTTATTGCCATGCCATTAAAATACGGGGCAAATTGGCCGCATGCGGTTACTTATACCGGCTGGTTGCACGGTGTATTATTTGTGCTGTTTATCATAAGCCTTATAAAAGTTTGGGAAAAGCACAGTTGGGGAATGGGCCGGGTATTGGGCGCTTTGGCGGCATCATTGCTGCCCTTTGGAACCTTTGTGCTGGAAAATAAATTGAAGAAGGAATACGGGGACATGTAAACAAAGGATTTTTTTCCTGTTACCTGTTGATTTTTTTTTGTGGAGAAAACAGCCAAGTTTTTGAGGGAGCAGGCGGGCATGCCCATAAGCAAAAAAGCCTCACTCATGATGAGTGAAGCCTTATTGTGTATGAAGAAGAAAGCTTGATGGCGCTTAACGGGCCACTATAAATTTCTTGTTAAGTGTAAGTTCCGGATTGCTGCTGATGAGCATATATTCTCCTGCAGCCAGCCTGCTTACATTGAACGGTATATTGTTGTTACCTTTTGTAATGGTTACTTCCCTCGTCTGCATCAGCCTGCCCTTGGCATCTACGATCTGCAGCGTTGTCTTAACCATCTTGTTGGCGGTAATGGCCAGTGTCATATTGTTATTGGCCGGAACCGGGTAAAGAATGGATGTGATCGCATTTTTAGCCTCGCAGGTGGAGCGCATAACTGCCGTTTCTGTGCTGCGGCCATCGCGGTCTACCTGCCTGATCTTATACAAAGCAACGCCTGCTTCCAGGTCGAGTAACTGGTAGTTGCGGTCTGTAGCAGAATTACCTGCAGCGGCCTTCCTATCGATGGCCACCCAACTGTTACCGCCGTCTGCACTCTTCAACACTTCAAAATAATTGGTATTGCTTTCGCTGGCTGTGCCCCATACAATGGAAGCGCCGCTGGGCGAGCAGGTTACAGAAGATTTGGTGAAGGTAACGGGAACGGGCGAGGATGTTAAAGCCAATGGGTTTGTATAAGTCAAGCTGTTAACGGGGATAGGATCTCCCACTGGAGTAAATACAGAGTAAGTTGTGTATTCTCCGGGACTTCCTCCTTCTCCAGAATTTAAACGAACATAGCCTAATACTGAATTGCTATTCAAAGTCCATAATGTTACTGTCATAACATCTACCCAAGACGTTGTTATAGTTAATGAGCTTCCAGTTTCAAGTGTGCCATTAGCCCTTCTATCAAATGATTGTCCGCCTGTAGGTCCTTCTGCAACTACATTGCATTGGAAAACATTATTATAAGCAAACCCTCCAGAAATAAAGGCTGAAGAAACAACAACATTTGGGGGATTACTTTGATAAGGTATACTTGCAGGACACAGTACACTAGTAGGCAACATAAAATTTGAGGTCTGCCATTGATATCCAACTGAAATATTTGAAGCACTAAAAGAAGTTGAGACAGCATGCATTTGCATTGTAAAAGTTACTGAGCCCATAGCCGGTCCCCCTCCATCTGGGTCTGTAGATGAATAACTACCATATACCAGCCTCCATTCAGCTGTTTGTGAATAGGCAATACTCCCAAACATACACGAGAAAGCCAGGGAAAAAATAAGTTTAGATTTGATAAAGTTCATCTTCATATCTTTTGTATTAAATTGTATATACATTATTTAACTACGAATACTATTTTATTCATTAACAGGATCGGGGACATTTGATGTCACAATAATTACCCTTGCAGGCGTTGTACCAGAACCTCCAACAGCTACAGTGTTTTTAGTAAGCGTCACATCTCCAGAATTTATACTTCCTGAAAGATTCACATCCGTTAACTGATATCCTGTAACGCCTACAGCAATTGCATTTTTAATTACTGTAACATCCCCACTATTAATAGTCCTGCTTTTATTTGCATCTCCACCCCACATGCCAAATAACGATCCGCCAATAAGAGGAGTCAAAGGTGGTTGCGAAGGGGTTGGGTTATAAGCTTTGGTTAGGTCTGAAAAATTATTATCAAATGTTCCAGTTGTATTAGATGGGATTGAATTACTCATTACATCAAGATGATTTCTGTGTCTGATAACCATAAATGAAGCCCCCTGTTTTGCTATGTCAAATGAAAGATTTGTTGTACCGTCCAGATCTTTTACCGAGCCATCGTTCATTAGAAATCCAGCTTTTCTACCGATAATGGTGGATGAATTTGCATCTGTAGGTAATCCTGATACAGGTTTTCTCAGTTCCACTAAAACCCAATCTACCACATTTGCATTAGGTATACTTCCCACATTTTCTGTGCCTGCGTAGTTGAAAGGTGTTGTATTATAAGGTTGTGTAAGTTGGGTGCCTAATACTCCACTCGAATTTAAAGTAGTATTCATTGCACTAACATTATTCCATGGACCCCTCAAAAACGCAGTCGCATTCATCGTATATTTCGCATCTGCCAGTTTCCATTCATTTGCCAACTCCGTTGTTGTAATACCTGTATAAGAAACAAAATTATTTACGCCGTCTCTTGTAATAGGTGTTAATTTACCATTCCACTCGGTACCGGCATTCAGAAACCAGGGAACTAGGCCGGGTTCTGTATTTGTGTTGAGCTCGGCATCCTGGTAAGCAAAACGCATGTCGGTGGTAAATCCTGTGCCGCCGGTTTGGGTAAACAGGAATTTGCGATTTACTTCCCTTTCGGTAAGGGTAGGGTCGCCGTTTGGAATCATATTAACAGTAAAATCGGTTGGATTGGTTCCGCCAGTGGTGGTAACCTGCATATTGGGCTGGTTAAACACACGGGCCACGCCATTTGTCCAGCCGGTTCTTTGCACCCTTCCGGTAATTTCCCTTCCGGCGGCAAAATTATACACCGCGGCCACCGGCGAGGAAACCACATATGCCGTATTAAGTGGATCGGTAGTGAGGTTGCCAACTAAATAATCAAGCTTTACACCCACGGTAGTATTACCTGCAAGTGTAACATTATTTGTATTGAGCGTTTTGTTGATCGTAAGATAGCTGATACTGGATGCGCCTCCGTTCAGCGTTACGTTGTTGCCACCCGATAAAGTGAGTGAATCATCGGCCGTAGTGGTATTATATGTGGCCGCATTGGTGAAATTCCCCTGCACTTCCAGCTTGCCATCGTTGGTAAGGGTACTCCCGGCATTGTTCTGTACATCACCCTGTACAAAAACAAGGGCCCCGGGCTGGATCTTGATGGTGGCACCGTTGTTATACAATTGTGCAAAGCCCTCCATGGCAAAAAAACTGCATGCGGCAGTTAATAGCTGTAGTTTTTTAAATGGCATATTATCCTGTTTTTAACTTAAAGTAAAGCTAACCTAATCCTTTTATAGCTATTTGCTGTATTTAGCAAACAGCGGTTTTCATTTAGTATTCGGTAAACGACCCTGATCTTGAGCATAAAATTAACTTTTTTGTTTTTAATTTCCTATACCCTAAAAGGGTTATTTATTTAACCCTAAATATTCATTTTGTGGGTAATATGTGAACCAAATCCTTTTTTTACCCGAAATTTGCCCTCTAAATCAATTTAATTAATGCCAATAGAAATAAAAGTGCCCACCGTGGGTGAAAGTATCAGTGAAGTGACCCTCGTTAAATGGCTGAAGGAGGATGGTGCATGGGCCAACCTGGATGAAGTGATCGCAGAACTGGAAAGTGAGAAAGCCACGTTTGAGATCAATGCCGAACAGGCAGGCGCTGTAAAGCATATAGCCAAAGAAGGCGATACGCTGGCTATTGGCGACTTAGTGTGTACCATCGATACAGAAGCAGCGGCACCCGCTGCTGCAAAGGAAGAGCTTCCCCAACCTTCAGCCCCTAAACCCACAACTCCCCAATCCACTACTCCCCAACCCGCAACCGATACCAAGGCCAGCCCGGTAGCTGCGGCCATCATTGCCGATAAAAAAGTGGATACCAAATCCATCACGCCCTCGGGCAGCAATGGAAAAATATTGAAGCAGGATGTGCTGGAAATACTCAGCAACCCCGGCCATAAACCCGGTGCAGCCCTGTTTAGCCGCATGGACCGCCCCGAAAAAATGACTAACCTGCGTAAAACCGTGAGCCGCCGCCTGGTGGAGGCAAAAAATACCACGGCCATGCTCACCACTTTTAATGAAGTGGATATGGGACAGGTAATGGAAATAAGAAAAAAACACAAAGACAAGTTTAAAGAAGTGCATGGCGTAAACCTGGGCTTCATGAGCTTTTTTACAAAGGCCTGCTGCTATGCGCTGCAGCAATTCCCTTCGGTGAATGCGTATATTGACGGGGAAAATATTATTTACCACGATTACTGCGATGTGTCCATTGCCGTTAGTGCACCCAAGGGCTTAGTGGTGCCGGTTATCCGCAATGCCGAAAGCCTCAGCATGGCGCAAATAGAAGCAGCCGTGGTGGACCTGGCCAGCAAGGCAAAAAACAACAAACTCACTATAGAGGAAATGACCGGTGGCACTTTCACAATCACCAATGGCGGTATTTTTGGCAGTATGATGAGCACGCCTATCATTAATATACCACAAAGTGCCATACTGGGCATGCATAATATAGTGGAGAGGCCCATGGCGGTAAACGGGCAGGTGGTCATTAAGCCAATGATGTATGTGGCGTTGAGTTACGATCACCGCATTATTGACGGGCGTGAATCGGTGGGTTTTTTGGTAATGGTAAAACAACTGCTCGAAAACCCGGCCTTGCTCCTTTTTGGAAAAGATCCGGTGGATACACTATTGGAATTGTAATGACCTCACCCCAACCCCCTCCAGTGGAGAGGGAACTGCAATAAACATTCATGGGCCGATACTACAATCATCTTACTGCAGCAGAAAGGATCATCACCCAAAACGATGGAAAGGAAACCTTACCCTATGTGCTCAAAAAATATTTTGCTGCCAATAAAAAACACGGCTCCAACGACCGCAGGCAAATCAGCGCCCTTTGTTATGCCTATTACCGTGCAGCCCTGGCATTAAAATCTGCTAACCTGCAACAGCAGATCATCCACGCATTTTTTCTCACAGAAAAATATAAAAATCCTGTACTGGAGGAATTGGCACCCGAACTCAATGAAGCCGTGGAAAAACCATTGCCCGAAAAAATGGAACTATGCGGCATTACCACGCATGATATTTTTCCGTTTAGAGACCAGTTGGGTGCACTGCCGGATACAGCAGCATTTTACAGATCCTTCTTGCAGCAGCCGCCTCTTTTTTTGCGCTGCCGGCCCGGGAAAAAAGAGACCGTTGTACAAAAATTACAGGAGCATCATATAGATTTCAGGGTATTGGACGATGATGCATTGATGCTGAAGAATGCCACAAAACTCGATGATATCATCCAGCTTAATGTAGAAGCCGTGGTACAGGACTACAGTTCGCAGCAGGTGCTGAATTATTTAAGAACATACCACGCAAAAGAAAAAATTTCGGCCTGGGATGCCTGTGCGGCCAGTGGGGGAAAATCAATTTTACTGTTTGATATCTTAAAGGGGAATGTAAAGATCACCGTATCGGATATACGGCCTTCCATGCTGCAAAATCTTGCCGAAAGACTGAAGGATGCGGGGGTGAATATTTACCGGAAATTTGCAGCCGACCTTACAAGACCCAATACCCAGCCCGGCGATGAAAAATTTGATATCATTCTCTGCGATGTTCCCTGCAGCGGTAGTGGCACCTGGGCCCGCAGCCCCGAACAGCTTTTTTTCTTTTCCGAAAACAAGCTCAGCGGTTTTGCAGAGCGGCAACAACAGATCGTAAACAATACCCTTCCTTTTTTGAAAGAGAACGGCCTGTTCTTTTATATAACCTGCTCGGTATTTAAAAAAGAAAATGAAGAAATGGCGGCATGGATAGCAGATCAATTTTCATTACAGTTGCTGGAACAAAAATATATCACCGGTTATGGAGCGGGGGCCGATACGATGTTTGTGGGGCTTTTTGGGAAAAAGGCACTGTGAAAATATTTTTTCTTAATTCTGAGCAACGACTCCTGAAATGGACATTACGTTCCTGGGCACAAGAGTACCTCGAGAAAAAAAACGTTAAAGGGAAACTAAAAAGACTTTATGCCCGTATCCCACTACAGTAAGCATTTTCACAGGCCATCAATTCTTCAACACCCTAAAGGTCTTACTCAAACCTTTACCTGTACATTCAACCATATAAACCCCTTTAGAAACCGTGGACGGAAGCAGTATCACATTATTCCCTTTCTTTAGCGGGGCCTGTAGCAGCATTCTTCCATCTGCGCCAAATACGCTGCAGTTGTTGTAACCGTCATTGTTGGTAATGTTCAGCTTATTATCAACAAGCGGATTGGGATAAATTAAAATACCGGAGCCGCCTGCTGTTATTGATGCTAGCACGGTTCCTGCCGTCGAAGGTTGTGCCGCTGTGCGCAGGCCGCCGTCTGGACTCCTGTCCAACGGCGCATCATTAGCAACAAATAGATTTGTAAATTTATAGTGGCGGCCTCGCTGGTCAGGAGACGCAGGCGAGGGCTTCGCAAGAGTGGAAGTATGGTTAACTACAGCGGCAGAAGTGAAACTCAAAAGACTTAGTTTCGAAAAAAGGCTCTCTTCATCCTCTGTAGCAAACCTATTAATTCTTCACGATTCTTAAAGTCTTACTCAAACCCTTTCCCGTGCATTCAACAACGTAAACTCCTTTTGTAACCGTTGCAGGAAGCGTCAACACATTGCTCCCATTCTTTAAAGCCACCTGTACAAGTTTTCTTCCATCGATGCTGAACACAGTTGCATTTGTGTAACCCGCAGTATTAAGGATGTTCAGTTTATTATCTGTAATTGGGTTTGGGTAAAGTAACAGTCCTGCACTTCCTTCATTTTTTGCAGCAAGCACTATTTTGCTGTAACGCTGCCCTTCGCCGGCACATAAGGTTTTAAGACGGTAATAGCTGGTTTCATTGAACTGCTCATCTGTAAAATGATAACTGAATATATTGTCCTGAACAGGTAAGGTGGCTATGCCATAAAAATTCACTCCGTCGGTGCTTTTTTGCAATTCCATATTGCAGCCACGATTAGCGGCAGCAAGTTTCCATTGCACCAGGCTACTGCCTGCATTAACCGGCCTTGCATTGATGTCGAGAATATTTAACGGAACCGTAGAAGAATTTACCGCGATCAATACTTTGGAAGTAAAAGGCTGTAAAGTAATGCTGCCCGCAACCGGGTTGCCATCCACATCGATATAATTACCCGTTAAAAAAACCGTTTGATCTGCATGGCTGATATTTACATAAAAAAGATTTTGTGTAAGCGGGTCCACGGCCACGGTTGCCACTTCCTGCACATTGATATTGTCTAAAGAATAAGAGGGTACAAACTCATCGCCAATATAAAAGGTGAGCATGCCTGCATTGCTGTTGGCATTGGGCGTAAAGAGCAGTTTTTGATCGAGCCTCGTGGTGGCCACTTCTTTTTTTGCCCTTGTTGTTAATTGTGCATTGCTGATCCTGTCGTGTACGGTAATGCCATGTATCCTGTTGGCATCGCTCACCACGCTGTAACTGAGCAGGTATTTTTTGCCCTGCTGCAAAGGAATGGGTTGGTTATTGACCATAAAACCAAAATACTGAAAAGGACTGTTGATTTTTACTGCACCGCCATCAAGTAAAGAAGAATTTTCCCAGTTGGTAGCGCAACTGTTATTCGTGGCCCAGCATTCCCATCCGCTTATATTGGTATCAAAGTTTCCGTTCGTTACCAGGTTATTACCTAAATAGGAGGTAATGGCATAATGCTGGAGTTTAACAGGCGATTCTTTGGCACCCGCATCTTTCAAACTGCGCCAGCCCCGCACGGTATATTCGTTTTGGATCAACCCGTATGAACCGCCCGCGGTATTGCCATATTCAGCAGTATATATGGGTATTTCATAATAGGGATTAATATAGTAGTTGTTTGAAAAACTGCTGAAATTTAGCCCTGTTTCTGAGTAATGCCAGTTTTGCACTTTAAGTGCAGTTTCATTTTCATGAATATTATAGAGTATGTTGCCCGATGAAACATTATCGGTGAGCATTCCCCCATATTGATCGTGTTCGTACACAAGTGAACCATTGTTGCAATTGAAAACAGTGTTGTTCCTTACCTGGTTGGCAATGCTGTTGTGGATGCTGATACCTCTGCCGGCCACATTATAAATAGTATTGTATTCAATCGTGGTATTACCCGAATTATCGTCCATGCCAATTCCGTTTACAAAGGGATCGGGCCTGAAAGGATAACTTTCTGCATTACCTATGGCATCGCTCACAATATTGTACCGTACCGTACAGCCGGTTCCGTTGCGGATGCCGTTGGTAGCTCCATAAGCATTAATGCCGGCCCCGTCATCGGTGGTCAGGCAAAACCGTTGAATCCTGTTTTTTTCTATTAGCGTGTTCTGGTAATATTGTATACCGTTATAACCAATGCTGTCGAGTATATTATTGCGGATAGAACCGGTGCTGCCGTTCATATCAATGCACTTATAGGCTAATTTATTGTCGGTGGCCCTGCCTGTAAGCAGTCCTATGCGTTTAAAAATATTATCGTTGATAGATACGTTTGCAAAGCCACCCAGGTATAATGCTTCGCAATGAATATCGTAAAACCGGCTGTTGCTGATGGTTACATTTGATTTATTGGACCCGGTGATGGCATAGAGGTAAATATTTTCAAAGCTGCAGTTATCAACAGTTAATCCGCTGGTGGGCGCACCATAGATGGAAATGCCATTTCTCTGCTGCTGGTTAAATTTAATATTGCTGATAACGACATTGGCGCTGCTTACTATTTCAATGCCGTCATCGTACCTGGCGGCTTCCACGGTATTGTTGCCCGGAGCAAGGTCGCTGGCCGTTTTTAAATACAGCTGCTGAAGCTGTGCATCGTAAAAATATTCAGTGGCACTATCTGCAAATGCCGATTTTCCTGTAAGGAAGTAACCGGCGCCCGCCACTATATTTGCGGCAGTAGGGCTGTTAAATCCCAGGTAACTGTTCACCTGTACAGAAATACTGCGCTCTTCGTAGAGGTACCTTGCGGTGCGTATATGTACCCCGGCGCCCTCATAAAAATTTCCTGTACCGGGTAAAGCAGCGTCTGAGAACCCGTTATTGGCATTGGCAGCGTCTGTAAATAAGAATCCGCTGTTTGGATAGCGGGCAAGTGTTTGAGCCTGCCCGTTATAAAATACCATTTGAGGATATACAGGGCAGGCGGCACGGTAAATGCCATTGCCCACAGCTATCCAGTTATTGATATACTCACTTCCGCTGATCACGGCATCGGCTCCCAGGCCATAACTGCTGATGGTAATGGGGTTGAGGGCCGTACCAGAGGAAAACATCAACAGTTCCCCCCGGAAAACTTCACCTCTTTTAAAAAGCAACCGGTCGCCGGGCGATAAAAAGAGCGTACTGGCTTTCGTCAATGTGCGGAATGGACTGGCTTCGCTGGTGCCGGTATTGTTATCGTTTCCGGTATTGGAAAAATAATAATCGGTGGCGCGAACGGGTAATGTTGCAAATGTGAGAAGGAACGGGATAAAAAAACTATATATTTTCTTCATAATAATATGGAGCGTGTTAACCCCTCGGTGCTTTTAATCAAAAATAGAACCAAAACACTTTTCCGTGTGCCGGTTTTTTATGCTTTCTCCTGTCATATATATTTGACAGGGATTTTTAGCACATTACTTCGAGTAATTTAATTTTCAGATTTGGCAAAACAACGGGGTTGTACATCATTTTTCATAGGGTGCTGAAAGGCGGAAAAGGGGAAGCAAAGCAGATCTGCATTTATAACTACCGGCTCCTGCCAGTTAATTTCTGTGCGTGATCTTTCTGGATAAGATCTTTTTACCGTCGGCATACACGGCCACCACGTACAATCCTTCGCTCCAGTTGGCAAAAGGTATCTTGTAGGTATTAAGCGTATTGGCCGATTGCCTGTTGGTTTTATTGTAAACCCGCTGGCCCGAAAAACTGTAAACAGAAACCTGCACAGAAGCCGCATTTTCCAGCAGCACTTTTACGGTAAGATCTGTTTGAACCGGGTTGGGTCCCACGCTGATGCCCGGCGTTAGATTGAGGCAGTTGGGTACGGCCACAGAAATGGAATCGAGGTAAAAACTGGTATCTGCCTCCACGGTCATTTTAATGCGGTACCAGGCAGTTCCTTCAGGCTGGCCCTGCAGGTCGTCGGTGATATTTAGGTTGCGCTGCGCAAAATCTCCTGTTTGTACGAGGCTGTCCACTACGGTATAATTGGTTTCGCCCGAAAGTTTTCTTTCCACCACCACGCTTTCCTGCCTGCCTGCTTTTACAGTTATTTGCAACGCAGCTTCACAATCATTAATGCTGATCTGTTGTGTGTATAAACTTTTTGTGAGGCTTACAAAGGCCTTTTTTACATCAGGAATTCCATATCCCACCCGGTCGTTTGGATTGCTGTAACGGCTGGCTGACTTTTGGAGTGCATCAATAATGGCCATATTATTTACTTCAGGAAATGCCTGCCATAAGCAGGTGGCAATACCCGCCATATTAGGGCAGGCAAAAGAAGTGCCATTGCCAAAAACGGGTAAACCATTACCGGTATTGGCCACTGCTGCACGCCATCCTACGGCTGCCACGCCGGGTTTTATCTGCCCGTCGGCGCTGGGGCCATAACTGCTGAAGGTAGCTACATTGCCCAGCGTATCTACAGCACCCACGGCAAGCACACTGTCTGCATCGGCTGGTGTAATGAGATAATGCCAGCCACTGGTGCCTTCATTTCCGGCAGCAATAATATTGAGCATGCCTTTTTTGGCAGCCATGTCGGCAGCCCTTGCGCTGATGCTGGTATTGCCATTCATGTTTGCATAAGTATAGCTCAGCGAAGCATTATCAAAATCGTAATAACCAAGCGAAGTGGATGTGATATCCACACCCAGGCTGTCGGCACGTTCTGCCGCCGCCGCCCAGTTCTGTTCTTCTATGGGATATTCGCTGGCCACATCTTCTGTGCGGTATAAATAGAAACTTGTTTTTGGTGCGGTGCCTACAAATACGCCCGGCATATTGGCGGCAATGGTGCTGAGGCATTGCATTCCATGAAAATTATCTTCATCCACACTCGATTCATTGGCCACAAAATCCCAGGTACCCAGTATTTGATTATTGTTGCGGATGCTGTCAAAAGTGGGGAGGCTCTGGTAATGAAAAAAGCCCGCATCCATCATAGCCAGTTGCATACCCTGGCCTCGAAAACCGAGGTTATGTAAAAAATGACCATTATGGATCTTCACCTGTCCGTTGCTGGAACCATAGCTGTACACATCGCTAAGCGATTCGGTAAAACCGCCACCGCTCCCGGCATCGGTAAACTGCGGTACATCCAGTTTTTTATTTACAGGAATTTGCCCTCCGGTTAAGGATGCAACAGGCTCTGCAGCTATTACAAATGCCATGGCATTTATTTTAGCAAGGGCGGCCAGGTCGGTAGTTCTGATGGCAACCTGGTTTAGCCATTTAGAAGTATTAAGGATAGTTACCGCACCGGCAAGCCGGATGCTGTCGACATAGCGGGCAGTAACAGGTAAATCCGTACTGTCTATAGCAATATTATATCGGGTTCTGCGGTCAATGGCACGCTGGCTCAAAAATTGGGAAGGGTTGGCAATGCTGTAGGTATTTAATGCCTTATCCTTTAAACGAACAATATACCGGGTCAGCTGCGCTTGGGCAGAGATGGAAAAAAACAGTAAGAAAAAGGCGAGTAATTTTTTTACCATAATCATTGGATGTGCCGGCAAAATAAACCAAAATTCTGAGAAAAGGGCTGAAGATTTATAAACAAGTTATATAGAAAAAGGCATTACAAAGGGTTGCCTTGTAATGCCTTAATAATAAATCAAATAGCCAGTTAAAATTTTATCCTTTTACAAATAATTGTTTTAAGGTTTGTCCGTTCTGCTCTTTAATGAGAAGCAGGTAAGTTCCGGCTGGGAGCGAACCAATATCCAGCATATTGGAACGGATGCTGCCTGTTTTCAGTACCCTTCCATCGCAGGAGGAAACCTGGTAAACGTTATTCCGGAATGCTGCATAATTTTCTATAAATATTTTGTCAGCAGCAGGGTTTGGGTAAAGCCGGATGTTTTTTTGAACATCGCCTGCTCTCAATACCCTGCTGTAGAATGACCTTCCGTTTAATTCCAGCACTTTTATCCTGTAAAATTCAAAGTTGTTTGAACGGCAGAAGCGGTACGAAAATGCTCCTGTGCCATTTACAGGAGGCTGTTCGCCAATTTTTATGAATGTTGTACCGTCATGGCTTCCTTGTAATTCATATTTTTCAATTCCAGATTGTTCGGCCACAGTCCATGAAATGCAGGATTGATTGTCGCTGGTTTCAATGCTGGCATCATTGAGTTTAACAGACAGTACGCCAAAACTGATACAACCCGTGCTGCCGCAGGTACTTCCCCCGCAAGAACTGCTCCCGGTTCTTGAATCAAAGATCACCTGTATACTTGCCATGCACGAACAGGTGAAATCATAGCTTGCACATCGTTCCACGCCTGCCTGACCCGATGCATCGGTGCAGAAACTGAAAGTGGGTGTGGGAGCGCTAACACAGCTTGTGCCACAATAAATTCGTGCAGCAATGCTCTTGGCGCCATTGGTGGGATTGGTAAAGCAGAAACTTAGCCGGAAATTGCAGGTACCATCTCCGTTGTTCGACAGGCTTGTAAGCGTTACAGAACCTAACCTTACAGAAGGACAGGATCCTTGTGCAAAAACCTGGTGCTGAACTAAAAATATCAACAAAACTAAAAACAGCAGTAGTAGAATTTTTTTCATTATTGCTGGATGTTTGAATTTTATTTCTAAATCAAATATGATTAATATGCCATTTAAACAGGATACTAACCGCAGCTTTCAAATTTGGGACTGGATCTTTTATGAAATAACGCAATTATTTATAATTTGTTATAGTTTTGTAGTTTTTTTATTACAGTTGGAAGAATGAGGCTTTTTAAAAGTACAATCAAGGCACTGGGAATCAACTTAAGAGAAAACTTTCACTAATGCCTGCCAAATAAAAAAGGCTGTCTCGTATTTGAGACAACCTTTCATATTAATAAAAAACATAAATTATTTTTGCTTGGCAACTGCTGTACTGGCTTTAGCCCTGCTTATTTTCTTTGTAGCTTTAGCTTTGCCTTTTACCGCGTTGGTTTTTGAGGCAGCAGGAGTGGCAGTTACCGCAACTTTTGCTTTTTCTGAAGCCGGGCTTGCAGGGGTCCATGAGTTAGCCGTATTTGAACCGGCAGCGCCGCCTTTATATTTTGCATAGTCATCTTTGGTCAAAACCTCGCCCTTAATGGTGATGCTTTTCATATCTTCTGCACCGGCAAATTTTACGGTCAGTTGTTTTGTAAAAGCGCCCACACCGGCAGCATTATACGTGGCTTTAATTTCGCCGCTCTGGCCTGGTGCAATGGGTGATTTGGTGTAATCGCCAATCGTGCAGCCGCAAGTTGGGTTTGCCTGTTCTATGATCAATGGCTCTGTACCGATATTTGTTACAACAAAAGTGGCAGTAGTAGGGTTGCTTTGCTCAAGCTTTCCCATATCAATTGTTTCCATTTTAAATTTAGCCACATCATCGGCCTTTTTTTGCGCAAATCCAAAACTCAATGAAACAAGGGCAATTACAGATAAGAATAATTTTTTCATTCGAATAATTTTTAAAGTTTAATTTTTAAGGTCGTTCATATTCTCGTTGGCAGGCGCACTTGCAGCCGGGGTAGCCCAAACTTCGCCTTTAATATTCACCACCTTTGATTGGCTGCCATTGTAGGTGATGGTAATTGTTTTATTGAACGGTCCTTCAGCCGCAGCATTATAGCCTACGGTTATTTGGGTGCTTTCGCCGGGGGCCAGCGATTTTTCTTTATCCCATTGCGGCGTGGTACATCCGCAGCTTGCCTGCACATTGTCGAGCTTGAAAGCCGTCTTGCTTGTATTAGTAACACTGAAAATATGTGTAACTGGTTTGCCCTGCGGGATCTTTCCAAAATCATATTCTGCTTCTTTCATGGAAATTCCATCGGGTAGGGGTGCGGCAGCTACTGCGGCAGTTGCTCCGGGTGCTGCATGATTATGACCATCGTGTTGATTGTGCTGGGCAAAGGAAATTAAACTACCCAGGCCACAAAAGGTTGCAAGTAATAATTTTTTCATTCTTGGTATTAATTTTATAGGATCAAAGATAATAAAACGTGATTATTATTGGTAAATTGTAGCCTTCTTTACTGATTTTTAACAAACCGGGTCATTTTTGGGTAAGTTTGTAATAATTTTAAGAAATATGGAGCATATTCAAAATACCGATAGCCTGCAGGAGCAAAAACTCAGCTTTGAAAGGTTCAGGGATGAAGTGTTAGAAGATTACCGCTTGGCTTGTATTAGCCGGGAAACCAGTCTTTTAGGCCGCAGGGAAGTACTTACGGGCAAGGCTAAATTTGGCATTTTTGGCGATGGGAAGGAACTGGCTCAGGTAGCTATGGCAAAGTTCTTTAAACCCGGCGATTTCAGAAGTGGTTATTACCGCGACCAAACTTTCATGTTTGCTGCAGGTCTTGCTACGGTAGAACAGTTTTTCTCTCAATTATATGCCGATCCCGACGTAAACAACGACCCCTTTAGTGCCGGACGCCAAATGAATGCTCATTTTGCCACAAAAATGGTGGATGAAGAAGGCAATTGGCTTCCCCTGGCTTCTTTAAAAAATGTTTCAAGCGATATTGCACCTACCGCCGGGCAAATGCCCCGAGGTTTAGGACTGGCATTTGCTTCAAAAACATTCAGGAATGTACCGGCTTTGAGCAAGTACACAGAATTGAGCAATAACGGTAATGAAATATGTTTTTGCACCATTGGCGATGCTTCTACCAGTGAAGGTCATTTTTGGGAAACCATCAATGCTGCCGGTGTATTAAAAGTACCGCTTGCCATTTTTGTTTGGGACAATGGTTATGGAATATCTGTTCCTAAAAAGTTTCAAACCACCAAGGCTTCGGTATCTGATGCCCTGGAAGGAATGAAAAAAACGGATGGAACAAATGGTATTGATATTTATAAACTGAAAGGATGGGATTATGCGGGTATGTGCGAAGTAATGGAACCTGCAATACAAAAAATAAGGGATGAACATACACCTGCTTTGTTCCACATAGAGGAAATTACGCAACCCCAGGGCCATTCCACTTCCGGAAGTCATGAGCGTTATAAAACACCCGAACGCCTCCTCTGGGAAAAAGAATGGGATTGCATCAGGCAGATGCGGGAATGGGTGCTGGCAAATGCGCTTGCGGAAGAAGACGATCTACAGCTGATAGAAACGGAGGCAAAAGAATTTGTGCGGGAGGGCAAACAGCAAGCCTGGGAAAAATATATCAACCCAATAAAAAAACTTGTATCGGAAGCAGTCATGCAAATAGAACAGGCTGCTGGTGGTAATGAAGAGATACAAAAATTGCTGCATGAGCTGAAGCTGTTAAGTGATCCATTACGCAGGGATGTGCTAAAGGTATTGGTAACTGCTGTGGACCTGATTGAAAAAAACGGGAACCATGCAGGCACTTTAAAAAACTATTACACAAACCTCCATCAGTCTCTCTCAAAAAACTATGATGCGTATTTGTATAATGAGGGCCCTAAATCGGCACTCAAAGCAACAGCTGTTGCCGCTGTATATGCCTATGATGCGCCTGTTGTAAACGGTTTTGAAATTCTGAACAGGTATTTTGACGAACTTTTTTCCTCTAACGAGAAGGTCATTGCATTTGGCGAAGACCTGGGTCATATTGGTGATGTAAACCAGGGATTCAGCGGCCTGCAGCAAAAGCATGGAAAACTCCGGATATTCGATACAGGTATACGGGAACTCACTATCATTGGGCAGGGCATTGGGCTTGCACTTCGTGGGTTACGCCCTATTGCCGAGATACAGTACCTCGATTATTTATTGTATGGGCTGCAGCCTTTAAGCGATGATGTGGCTACCACTCATTTTCGTACGGCGGGGCAACAGAGTGTTCCACTAATTGTGCGTACAAGGGGCCACCGGCTCGAAGGTATCTGGCATAGTGGAAGTCCAATGGGAATGATCATTCATGCACTGCGTGGTATTTATGTATGTGTGCCCCGCAATATGTTACAGGCCGTGGGCATGTATAATACCTTATTGCAGGGTAACGATCCCGGCCTGATAGTGGAATGCCTGAATGGCTACAGGCTCAAAGAAAAAATGCCTTCGAATCTATTGGCTTACAGCATACCCCTTGGCGTTCCGGAGGTAATAAGAGCGGGTGAAGATATTACGCTGGTGAGTTATGGTTCCACCCTGCGCATTGTGCAGGAAGCGGCAGAAACATTGCAGCAGGCGGGCATAAGTTGCGAAGTGGTGGATGTGCAGACTTTATTGCCTTTCGATATCAACCACCGTATTGCAGACTCCCTTAAAAAAACAAACCGCATCGCTTTCATAGACGAAGACGTGCCCGGGGGAGCAGCAGCTTATATGTATAATAAAGTAATGGAAGAGCAGGGCGGCTATAAATTTTTGGATGTAGCTCCCCGAACCATTACAGCCAAAGCACACCGGCCCGGGTATGGCAGCGACGGCGACTATTTTGGAAAGCCCAATGCAGAAGATATGGTAAGGGTAGTAAAGGAAATGATGGCTGAATAAAATATTGTTTCCTTAAAACAGATTTTCATAATTATTAAACATAACAACATGGCTATTGTAAAAGTTATTGAGATAATTGCCACTTCGGCGGTTAGTTTCGACGATGCAGTTAAAAAGGGTGTAAAGGAAGTTTCTAAAACCGTGCGGAATATCGATTCGGTTTATGTGAAGGATATGAAAGCACATGTTAAAGACGGGGAAATAACATCTTATGGTGTTGTTTGCAAGGTTTCTTTCCGTGTGGAAGATTAGCAGATCGCTTCATGCACTATATTAAAAGTTTTTTACTGATTTTCTTTCCCTTAACTGTTGCGGCACAGCAGCAGACGGGAGGTTTTATGATTGTAGGCCCCGAAACAAAATATCTCTCGGGCTTCAATTACAGGGTTTACCAGTCAAAAACGGGGTATTTGTGGATTTGTACCATGAATAGTGTAGTGCGTTTTGACGGCAAGCGGTATAAAAATTTTTTTTCAGATTATGCAAACCCCAATTCCACTACAGATAATGTTGCTGTTGATGTTGCAGAAGATAGAAACGGCGATTTATGGATCGCCGGCCACAGCAAAGGAGTGGCACGGTACAATCAACGAACGGGTGTTTTTAAAAAATATCCTGTATTAAGTAATGATAACAATCCTATGTATGGCATCAACCGGGTACTAAATGATGCCGAGCAACAACTTTGGTTTGGCACAGCGGGCCGTGGCCTTGCCCGTTATAATTTTCAGAAAGATACCTTCGATTTTTTTTACCCGGAACCGGGTTATCCAAAAGACGGCACGTTGCGGGGCTTTAATCATGTAAATGATATTGTACAGGATCCGGCAAATGTCAATTTGTTGTGGGTAGCCAGCTTTCATGGCTTATATCTCTTTAATAAAACTGAAAAGCAGTTTACGAAATTTTCTTACCCGGGAACAGATGCCGTTGAAGACATCCTCATCAACGATATTGAACTTCAACCCGATGGTTTAATGTGGGTGGGCACCTGGAGTAAGGGTATGAAATGTTTTAACATAAAAGAAAGAAAATATGTGAACAGGCCAATCCCGCTGTTTGCAGATGTGGTGAATGATATCAAGCTGGTCAATGATTCCACCCTTTACGCCGCCTGCCTTTCCCAGGGTTTGGTCAGGTACCATATACCGTCAAATAGGGCAGAAAATATAACCCCTTTAAAGAACGGGGCTTCCGGAAAGCAGGGGTTAACGGCAATTCAGAAAATATCTAATACCCCCGATGCAGGCATTTTTGCAGGCGGTAATTTCTACCTGTTTCAACAACATCCGTTTTACAAAAGACTGGAAAAAAATATTGATCTTGGAAATAACCCTGCCGAACTGCTGAACGGCATCATATGGGATGAGTCTAAAAGGGAATACTGGTTTTCTACTTATGTAGCCATTTATAATATGGACGAAAATTTTGCAATACGCAAAAGATATGCTGTGTCTTCATTTTCTGAAGAAGGGGATATTATCTATGGAGTATGTATTGACGGGAAAAAAGATATCTGGATTGCCACGCGGAACCAGGGGTTGAAAATATTAAACCGTTCATTATCCAGGTTTGAAAAACCACTTACTCAAATTCTTTTGCCCGATTCTGTATTAACTGCTGTATCAAGAATAAATACTGATAGTGCAGGTAATCTCTGGTTATATGGAAAAGAAAAGCTTTGGTACATTGATGTATTTAACCGAAGCACCAACGCCTTTGTTTTGCAATGGGACCCGGCGTATAAGGGGCAACGTTCTTTAAAAGGCGTGGAACTGTTGGTGAGCCCCCGCGGCGAAGCCTGGTTGTTTACGCAGCAGGGCATCTTTATTTATAACGGAAATGGATTTGTAAAACAGCTTTTCAAGACCGGCAATACCCGGGACGACCTGGCAAGCCAGACCGCATTGGTGGGCGGATTTAACAGGAAGTATAAAAATATCTGGTTTTCGAGCGGGGATGGCCTGCAGGTGATGAGCTATGAAAATTATCAAATTCTTGCCAATCATACGGTGGCCGATGGGCTTCCTTCCATGGCCATCAGGGGAACTGTAGTGGATTCTTCCGGGCGCATCTGGGTGGCTGGCGCATCGGGGCTGGGTTATTTTGATCCTGCAAAAAAAATATGGCAAACCTATAACCGGTTCGACGGGCTTGAGTCCGACTTCCTCGACCAGGGGCTTTTTATTACCAAAAACAATATGATCGCTATACCGCAACCAAACGGCTTTTCTTTTTATAATCCTTCTGATATTGTGATGTCAACCGATACGCTGCTGCTGCGCATCACATCACTTACGATTAACAATGAAGACTATGCTGATTCTATTTTGCCGGAATTCATTACCAGGCTGGACCTCCCCTACAATAAAAATAATATTGAAATAGAATTTGCCGCCATGGATTGGGTGTATCCGGAAAAAACAAAATACCGTTACCGTATTGAAGGAATTGAAGGCCAGCATACCTGGATGCCCAATAATGATGCCCATCTTAATCTTACGGCTCTTCAGCCCGGAAAATATGTGCTGCACATGCGTGCCATTGGCAGCAGTGGAAACTGGTCGAATGAAATTGTTTTGCCCATTATCATTCATCCTCCTTTCTGGAAAACTGCCTGGTTCATCAGTCTTTCCCTTCTTTCCTTATCAGGGCTGATCTACTGGTTTGTCAAATACCGGATTGCACAGGTAAAAAAATTAGACAGCATGCGGAATAATATCAGCCGCAACCTGCACGATGATATTGGCGCATCATTGAGCAATATTGGCATATTGAATGAACTTGCCAAACGAAATGTGGATGAAGACAGCAGCAAGGCTAAAGAATACCTGGGCAGGGCCGCAGAAGATATACAGCACATCAGCGAAAACCTGGGTGATATTGTGTGGAACATCAATCCGATGTTCGATAATATCAATAACCTACTGATTCGTATGAAACGCTATGCGGCAGATATGACCGACGGAAAAGATATTCATTGCGAATTTGAGTTTCCTGAAAAAATAGACAGCAGCCTTCCTATGGATAAACGAAGGGACCTTTATCTCCTGTTCAAAGAGGCCATTAACAACCTGGCTAAGCATTCCGGAGCACAAAATGCTGTTGTAAGGATAACTGTTGGAGCCTCAAGACTGAAGCTCTTTATTGAAGACGATGGAAAAGGTTTTGACACATCCATCCAGAAAGAAGGAAATGGTTTGCACAACATGAAGCAAAGGGCCCTCCAGCTGAATGCCAAAATTGAACTTATTTCAAATCCGGGCAAGGGAACCCGACTTATGGTTGAAATGCCCATTTAAGCCCCTGTATTACCCAAAAAGGGAATAGAAATAGTTGAAAGCAAAGCATAATTTTACGTCATGCCCATAAACCTGGTTATTTACGAAGACAATGCACGACTGCGGGAAAGTCTGGAACTTCTGCTGGCAAACGATAAGTTGTACCGGGTAAAAGGCGCTTTTTCCAACTGCAATGCCGTGGATAAGGATATGCTGGCCACCGAACCCCAATTGGTGATCATGGATATTGATATGCCCGGTATGAACGGCATCGAAGGCGTTAAAAAAATTAAAGAACATCATCCCGAAGTAAAGATCGTAATGCATACGGTTTTTGAAGACGACAGCCGTATTTTCCAGAGCATCTGTGCCGGCGCAGATGGGTACCTGCTGAAGAACACCCCGCCTGCACGCTTACTCAGTTCCCTGCAGGAAGTGCTGGATGGTGGTGTGCCTATGAGCCCGTTTGTGGCACAAAAAGTCTTTCAGCATTTCAGGAATAAAGATGTACAGCCAGATTATAAACTTACCGCAAGGGAAAAAGAGATTCTGCAACTGCTGGTAAAAGGAAATAGCTACAAAATGATTGCAAATGAATTGCATATTTCGGTTGATACCGTTAAGAAACATTTACAGAACACCTATCATAAACTTCATGTAAGCTGTGGTACAGAGGCCGTGGCAAAAGCTTTGCAGCAAAAAATTGTACGGATTGAGTAAGACAGTACTGTATTCTACTGTCAGGCAGTCTCCTTTGTAAATCAGGTAAGAGACATTTTATTGAATTCCTTTTTTGCTAATTAATCTTAGTCTTAACTTAAAATTTTTGCACATGAAACAGCTTTTCTTGTTTTTTATAATGGTATCCTCCATTAACCGGCCTGCAATTGCACAAACTGTAGTGGCTAGTAACTCGGCTGCCCCGGCATTTGACCCTGCTGCCATGCTGGAGGTGAGAAAACCTTTGAATGCAAAACTAAACGTTCGTTCACTAAACTATTTAGATACGGCTTGGCTGCAACTTAGTAACCGTAATGCGGCAAACGAGGGTTCAGATTTTAATATTATTGCAATCAGGGAGCAGGGATTGTTTTTTAATACCCGGTCAGATATTACCAGTTTAATAAACGACAGCCTTTTTACTATGTTAGGTGCAGGTAATATTGGTATAGGAACAAAGTCGCCATCGGCTAAATTAGATGTGGTGGGCAATATGAGGATAAGGGATGGTAACCAGGCCCAGGGAAAAGTGCTGGTTTCTGATGCTAATGGTACCGGAAGCTGGCAGCCCGTAACTGTTGGCTTTGAGGCAATCGGTTCTTTTCCTGCTATTTCAAACCGTCAATTTATTAATGCCGGAGGAGGAACAGCTACCGTTGTTACAGTTTTTAATAACGAGCAAAGTGATGCGAGTGGCTTATACAACCCGGCAACGGGGATATTTACGGCTCCTGTTAACGGCACTTATCATGTGGATGTAAACCTTGGTTATTGGCAATGTTCCTCAGGAACTTATAATATTTTTCTTCAACAGATCAGTGCAGGTGGTGCTGTTTCTGATCTTAGAATTGCAAAACAAACGATTCCGCCGGGGGCTTCGCTAAACCATGATCTGCAAATAGGGATTTCCTGCAATGTTACTTTAACAGCGGGTACAGGGTTGAGGGTGGCAACCGACCATAACGCAGTTGGTAGCCAGATCATTTTTGGGGGTGCTTTTTCCTGGTTTAATGTGCATAAGGTTTTTTAATAAAAATGTAGGATTCACTTCTTGTATTTTTATTATTTCAGGTTATGATAAACTTTCTGTACATCGTCATCCTGTTCCAGCCTGTCTACCAGTTTTAGTACTTCGTTGGCTTCTTCTTCGCCGAGTTCCACTGTATTAGCAGGAATACGGGTGAGTTCAGCGGTAGCCACTTCGATACCCTTTTCTTCGAGGGCTTTGGCCATATTACCAAATTCATTGTAAGCCGTTCGGATAATAATATTGTTTTCGGTGTCTTCGCCGATTTCTTCCAGCCCGTAATCAATCAGGTCGAGTTCGAGGTCTTCCAGGTTTTGCCCGGTGTTTTTTATTTTGAACTCCCCCATCCGGTTAAAGGTAAAAGCCACACTTCCGCTTGTACTCAGGGCGCCGTTCCCTTTAGTAAAATGCATGCGTACATTGGCCACCGTACGGGTGGGGTTATCGGTGGCCGTCTCCACCATGAGTGCCACGCCATGCGGGGCGTAGCCTTCGTAAGTGATCTCTTCGTAATTGCTGGTGTCTTTGCCCATGGCCCGTTTAATGGCTGCTTCCACCCTGTCTTTGGGCATATTACAGGCTTTGGCATTGAGGTAGCACCTCCTCAGAGCCGGGTTATTGTCGGGATCGGGACCAGCGGCCTTTACCGCAATGGCAATTTCTTTTCCTATGCGGGTGAAATTTTTTGCCATTTTATCCCAGCGGGCAAACATGGCACTTTTACGTACTTCAAATATCCTTCCCATAATTTATTGTTTAACGTTCAACAGTTCAACGTTTGGGCGGCAAAAGTACAGAAATCAAATTTTGCCGCCAAGTGGCACCATAAACTTCCATGTTTTGAACGGGTTCACTGATTCAGCTAATTTTGCAGCATGCAAAACTTCTCTTACGGGCAACTATACGATTTTTCCAGGGAAATTTTTTTAAAGATAGGATGCAGCTTCACAGATGCTGAAACTGCGGCTAAAGCGCTGCTGAGCGCAGATCTGAGGGGGGTCGACAGCCACGGGGTGGCAAGGCTCAGCGGCTATGTTCGCTTATGGGAAGTGAAGCGGGTAAATACAGCGCCGCTGATCAGGATCATTCATGAATCGCCATCTACGGCGGTAGTGGATGGCGGCAGCGGGCTGGGCCTGGTGGTGGCGCCTTTTGCAATGAATGTTGCTATTAATAAGGCTAAAAATGCCGGAACCGGCTGGGTGAGCGTGCAAAACAGCAATCATTTCGGCATAGCGGGTTATCATGCTATGATGGCCCTTCCGCACGATATGATCGGCATTGCCATGACCAATGCCTCCCCATTGGTTTCTCCTACTTTTGGCAAAGAGAGGTTATTGGGAACCAATCCTATTGCCGTGGCAATTCCGGCAGGGAAAGAGCAGCCATTTGTAGCCGATTTTGCCACTACTACTGCTGCAAACGGTAAGCTGGAAATATTGCAACGTAAAAATAAATCGCTCCCGCATGGCTGGGTGCAAACCAGGGACGGAAAACCAAGCACCAATGCGCATGAGTTAAAAGAAGGAGGAGCATTGCTGCCGCTTGGAGGCGACCGGGAGCATGGAAGCCATAAAGGGTATATGCTGGGCAGTATTGTGGATATATTTTCAGCTGTATTGAGCGGGGCAAATTTCGGGCCCTGGGTCCCGCCTTTTCCGGCATACCTGCCGATGCCCCCGGATATGCCAGGGAAAGGGATCGGGCATTTTTTTGGTGCGATGCGTATTGATGCGTTTCGCACGGCTGAAGATTTTAAAAATGACATGGATACCTGGATACAAAAATTCAAATCTTCTGTTCCGGTAGATCCGGATCAGCCTGTGATTATACCCGGCGAACCCGAAACACAGATGGAAAAGGAGCGGATGAAAAGGGGGATCGATCTGCTTCAGGCCGTGGTGGATGACCTGATGTTGCTTTCAAAAAAGTTTTCGGTAACGCTTTAACAGTTGAACTTTAGTCTTTAATTTTGTTTTCTGCCATTATCCCCCGGTTTCTTCCATCTGAAAAAAATCTCCTGTGTTAAACCATTATAAATAATAAATATATTCATTTAATGAAAGTGATGAAATTTGGCGGCACCAGCGTGGGCAAGCCGCAGCGTATGAAAGAAGTGGCAAATCTGGTAACCGCATCGGCAGAACCGGTGATGGTGGTTTTGTCGGCCCTGAGCGGCACCACCAATGCACTGGTGGAAATAAGTAATTTACTGGGAACCGGAAACAAGGTGGCAGCAAAAGAAAAAATAACAGCCCTTTCAAACCACTATAAACAGTTTGTGGAAGAGTTGCTGTTGCAACAGGCAGCAAAGGAGAAAGCAACTGCGGTGCTTACCGAACATTTTGAATTCCTGTATATCATACTTAAAATTTCATTCAGCGAGGCACTCCATAAAGATATTTTGGCGCAGGGAGAACTCCTCAGCACAAAACTTTTCTCTGCATATCTTGATGAGCAGCAGGTGGCACATCAATTGATTCCTGCATTGGAATTTATGACCCTCGATAAACAGGATGAACCCCAGGTAGGCGCCATAAAGGTAAAACTTACCCAATTGCTTAATGAGCATCCCGGCAACAGGATTTTTATTACCCAGGGATATATTACTAAGAATGCAAGGGGCGAGGTGGATAATTTAAAGCGGGGTGGCAGCGACTATTCCGCATCTCTCATTGCTGCAGCAATTGGCGCATCCGTTTGCGAAATATGGACAGATATTGACGGAATGCACAATAACGACCCCCGGGTGGTTGAAAACACAAGGCCTGTAGAACAGCTAAGTTTCGATGAAGCCGCAGAGCTAGCCTATTTTGGGGCAAAAATCCTCCATCCGGCAAGCATTTGGCCTGCACAGTTCTATAATGTTCCGGTAAAACTCCTGAACACAATGGCGCCGTCTGCAGCTGGAACGCTTATTACAGAATCAGCAGGCAGCACCGGTGTAAAAGCAGTGGCTGCAAAAGATAATATTACGGCTATTAACATTAAAAGCAGCCGTATGCTGCTGGCTTATGGTTTTTTAAGAAAAGTATTCGAGGTTTTTGAAAAGTACCGTACTTCCATAGACATGATCACAACTTCTGAAGTAGCTGTTTCCGTTACCATTGACAGTGATATATATATAAATGATATTATAAAGGAACTGGAGGCTTATGGGGCCGTGGAGGCAGACAGGGGACAAACGATCGTAACCATAGTAGGCAATGAGATCAGCTCTACCGACTCAATCATGAAGAAACTTTTTGAATCGGTGGCCGAAATTCCTGTACGGATGGTCAGTTATGGGGGCAGCAAACACAATATTTCTTTGTTGATACCTTCAGCGTATAAGGAACAAACATTGCGGGTATTAAATAAAGGACTTTTTGGGCTCTGAACCAGTTGTGGAGAACCATTCATAACTTTTTTTGGGGCATTCACAATAAAACATACCCGTTTTACGTCTTAAATCTGGTTTTTCATAGGATATTGGATTAAAACGGGCTGCGATTTCCATCACGGCCCCTTTTTTATTTACACCCGGCCCAACTACTTTTCGGCCCCATTCTTTAATAAAATTTTAGGGATAATTCCATTGGCAGAGGCAGCGTTTCAGGCCAAAATTTCGTCTTTATATTGGTTTTTCATAGGATATTGGATTTAAAACGGGCTGCGATTTCTATCATGGCCCTTTTTTTTGCCATTTTCGCCCATTTCTCCTGCTTTAAATGATAATTTTTACACATAACTCTTTTATTTTAATGCTTGTATAAAAAAACCGGCATTTCTTTTGATATACAAATACTTTGAGTATTTTTACGCCCTGAAACCTATTTTGCTTTAAGCGTCTTAAAAATTCTCCCTTCTGATATCCCTCTTAAAGACCTGTTTTCCCGACCTTGATTTACTTTTTACCTAAAACCATTTTTGCAATGGCTACAAGAAAATTGATGCTTTTAATGCCGGTAACCGCACTGGTATTGTTTTCCTGCGCTTCCACAAAAGACGTGGCTTATTTTAAAAATATTCCGGATAAAGCGTATACTACAACCCAGGAAGTGGTGGAAGCGCCCTACCAGCCGGCCGATATATTAAGCATACGGATCAGTAGTCCCGACCCTGAAGCAACTGCACTCTTTAACAGCAATAGTGCAAATGTAAACAGGAGCTCAACTCTTACAGGCGCTCATACAGAGGCTGGCGGTTACCTGGTTAACCCCGAGGGCAATATTCAATTGCCCATACTTGGCGGAATCAGGGCTGCAGGTCTAACAAAAACAGAACTTAAAAAAAGTATCATCAATTTTATTCTGTCGAAAAAATTACTGGTGGACCCTGTTGTTGAAATACGACATATGAATTTCGAGGTAACTGTTCTTGGCGAAGTGCAAAAACCAACTGTAATAACAGTGCCCAGCGAAAGGATATCCCTGGTCAAAGCACTCGGCCTTGCCGGCGACCTTACCATTTATGGTAAGCGTACCAATATTTTACTAATAAGAGAGGAAGACGGCAAACGGATCACAAAACATATTGATATTAATTCAGATAAGTTTATCAGTTCGCCATACTATTACCTGAAGCCCAATGATGTAATATACGTGGAACCGAATGGTGCCAAAATTGCTTCTGCAAGCCGTACCCAGCAGGTACTGCCTTTATTAATTGCCGGACTTTCTGCTGCCATAATAGTGCTCGACCGGGTACTTAAATAAATGAAAACATGTTAAAGGCTATTCCTAAAAAGATTTCGCACGAAGACGAAAACCTGATAAAGCAGTTAATTGCAAAGTACCTGCCTTACTGGCCGCTATTTGTATTGGCTGTTTTGGCGGCCCTCACTGCTGGCTATTTTTACTTACGGTATACAGTGCCACTTTATGAGGCAAAAGCATCTGTTATTGTGAAAGATGAAAAAAAGGGTACAGATGAATCCAAGCTCACAGAATCTTTGGTTACCATTAATTCCAAGCAGCTTTTGGAAAATGAGATAGAAGTGCTTAAGTCAAGGAAACTAATGGACAGTGTAGTGCTCGAACAGCATCTTTATGCCAGCATCATGCGCAAAGGAAAAGTTAATCACACCTCGGCATATTTAACTTCACCGGTGCAGATCGAAGCACAAAGCCCGGATTCATTTCGGGAAGCAAAAAAAATCAGTTTGTCATATGACCGCAGCCGCGGAACTGTATTAGTGGATAAACAGTTTCATTACAAGCTAAACGAATTTGTACATACAAAATGGGGCATCCTGAGGTTTCTTCCAAATGAAAATTATGCGCCATCTGTAAATGCTCAAGAAGAAGAAGAAGGGGATGAGTTTTATTTTAACCTGATGGCACCTAAAAAAACCACCTCCCTGCTTTTATCAAGGCTAGAAGTTACTGCCGCCACAAAACTTTCCACCATTATAGAGTTAAGGTTCAGGGACCCCATCTCGGAAAAAGCGGAAAATGTACTGAATAGTTTGATGAAAGCATACCAGTTGGCCGGGTTAAAGGCAAAAAATGACCTGGCTAGGAATACCCTGGCTTTTGTGGAAAACCGTCTTGGAGATGTAAGCCACCAAATGGATTCCATTCAAAGAAGGGTGCAGGGTTATAAAACGGGGTCGGGTGCCGTGGATATTGGAGCACAGGGCCAGCTGTTTTTGCAAAATGTAAGTGAGAACGACCAGAAATTAAGTGAGGTAAACACACAGTTGTCTGTGCTGAACCAGGTTGAAAACTCTATCAGTTCAAGCGGGAGCGCCGGGGCAATCGTACCTTCCACACTGGGTGTAAATGATCCCATGTTATCTCAAATGCTCGACAGGCTTTATCAAACCGAACTGGAATATGAAAAATTAAAGAAAACAAACGGAGAAGGAAGTCCAAAAATGATTGCCTTGAGGGACCAGATTGCCAAAATCAGGCCCGATATCATGGCAAATGTAAAAAATCAGAAAAAGGGTTTATTGGCTACCAGGTCAAATATAAGTACCACTACAGGCAGGTATAATTCTATGCTTCGCTCTATGCCGCAAAAGGAGAAGCAGTTGCTTGAACTTACAAGGGATGAATCTACCCTGAACGGCATTTATCAATTTTTACTGCAAAAGAAGGAAGAAAGCATCCTGTCTTTTTCTTCCAATATTTCGGATAGCCGGATAGTGGATACAGCACAGGCAGGAAGCAGCCCCGTTAGTCCCAATCCAAAACTTGTTTACGGGCTTCTGCTGCTGCTGTTTCTGGGCATAGTAATGCTCTTTATTGCCATACGTGAATTCTTTACCGGAAAAATACTTTACCGGAAGGAAGTGGAAGACCTTACCACTGTTCCGGTAATTGCCGAAGTGGCATTTGACAATACAGGTAAAAAAGTGATTGTTGAGCCGGGCAAACGAACATACGGAACCGAAGAATTCCGGAAGATACGCTCCTCACTTTCGTATCTCGGAATAAAAGACGACAGGAAGAAAGTGCTGGTAACCTCCAGCATATCCGGCGAAGGAAAGAGTTTCATAGCTGCTAATCTTGCTATTAGTATTGCATCCACCGGGAAAAAAACAGTTTTGGTTGATTTAGATCTTAATAACCCAACAATTGGCAAAATTCTTGCAGTAAAAAAGGACGCTGGTGTGACCGACTACCTGATGGGCAAAAAAACGGTCAAAGAAATCATCGGAAAGATTGGAGAATACGAGAATTTGTATTATATTTCTGCAGGCACGATGGTTGATGGGCCTTCCGAACTGCTGGCAAACGGCAAAGTGAAAGAGCTCATCAGTTACCTTGACGAGACATTTGACAGCGTGATCATTGATATATCACCTGTGGTGCTTGTTACAGATGCTTATATGATTTCGGATTTGTGTGATGCCACCCTGTATGTTGTAAGGCATAAATACACACCCAAAATGATCATAAAACGTATGGATGAAAACAATGTAATTAATCCCCTCTATAATACAGGAATTATTTTCAACGGTGTGAAAGGCCGTGGTTTTTTTAAGAATAGTTATGGTTACGGATACGGCTACAGCTATGTATACGGCTATAACGCAGAGGATAAAAAGAAAAGAAAGTAATACCCTGTGTAAACATTTGTTCCAGTCTTTCCAAAACTCCTGCTAAACCCTCCTGCTTCATCCATCCGGCTTGATTGCCGTCCTTGCTGAGCCATTTGAATTGTACAAATGCATGTTAACCTTTGGAAATTTTTGTATGAGTAAAAATTGGTATATTATTTACACAAAATCCCAGTTTGAAAAGCGGGTGGCTTCTTTTTGCAGTAAAAAGAAAGTGGAATATTATTTGCCGCTGGTAACAAGTTATGCTGACCATCGCTCAAAAAAAGGCAGGCAAACCAGCCGTCCTTTGTTTGAAAATTTTGTTTTTATTTATGCTTCCATGAAAGAGCTCAATGAGGCCAGGAAAGCAGATGGCGTGCTGAGCATTCTCCATTTTAAGGACCAGCCTGCCATAATCAATTCAGATGAGATTGAAGCCATAAAAGGTTTCATTGAGGTTTATCCTAATATAATAGTTGAAAATTCGTTGGTAAATTCCGGGGAACCAGCTAAGAAACTAAGCAATTCCTTTGAAGCTATTACCGGCAAAATATATTCTGTAAGCTATAAAGAAGTAAGGCTTAATCTGCCATCAATGGGTTTTACCCTTGTGGCAAACCCGGATGCGGATGGCTTCAGCAGAACCGCTGAAGAAATATCCATGAATCCGGCCTCACATGCACATGCTTCATGATACCTCTCTCCTGATATAAGCGTATATTGCAAAAAAATCCCTTATACAGGGTTTATTAACCAACATTTGATAATAAAGACAAACAGCGAAAGTAAAAAATGAAGACAGCATTAATAACCGGCATTACCGGCCAGGATGGTGCATATCTGGCAGAGCTTCTGCTGGAAAAGGGCTACAGGGTACACGGATTGAAACGCCGCTCATCCCTCATCAATACAGACAGGATAGACCACCTTTACCAGGACCCTCATGAAAAGCATGTGATGTTCAGCATGCATTATGGAGACATGACAGACAGTACAAATCTCATACGCATTGTACAGGAAACCCAACCCGATGAAATTTATAACCTGGCTGCGATGAGCCATGTAAAGGTCAGCTTCGATACACCTGAATATACAGCAAATGCTGATGGCATCGGTACGCTGCGCTTATTAGAAGCCGTGCGTATTCTTGGTCTTGAAAAAAAGACCCGGATTTACCAGGCTTCCACCTCCGAATTGTATGGATTGGTGCAGGAAGTTCCTCAAAAAGAAACCACTCCTTTTTACCCCCGGAGTCCTTACGCAGTGGCAAAATTATATGCCTACTGGATTACCGTTAACTACCGGGAGGCTTATAATATGTATGCCTGCAATGGTATCCTTTTTAATCATGAGAGTCCGCTCCGAGGCGAAACTTTCGTAACCAGGAAGATAACCCGTGCAGTGGCAGCTATTGCAAAGGGGAAACAACATTGTCTCTACCTGGGCAACCTCGATGCAAAGCGTGATTGGGGACATGCAAAAGATTATGTAGAAGCTATGTGGAGAATTTTGCAGCAGGAGCAGCCGGAAGATTTTGTTATTGCAACCGGCATTACAACTACAGTTCGTGATTTTGTAAAGATGGCTTTCGCAGAAATAGGGGTTGAACTCGGGTTTAAGGGTGAAGCTGTGGATGAAAAAGGATTTGTAATAAAATGCAACAACCCCCATTATCAATTGGAAACAGGTAAACTGGTGGTGGCAGTAGACCCGGCTTATTTCAGGCCCACAGAAGTGGATCTGCTGATTGGCGATCCCACAAAGGCAAATCAAAAACTGGGATGGAAGCCTAAATACGACCTGGCTGCACTCGTAAAGGAAATGGTAGCATCCGATCTCCAAAAAGTTAAAATTTAGTACATTAAATTATGCAATTCGGCGATAAAATATATATAGCCGGCCATCGTGGCCTCGTTGGGTCGGCCATTGTAAGGGCTTTGGAACAAAAGGGATATAGCAACCTTGTTTACAGGCCATCAAAGGAACTTGATCTGCGCAACCAGGCCGCTGTAAATGATTTTTTTGAAACAGTAAAACCTCAATATGTTTTCCTGAGCGCAGGAAAAGTGGGGGGTATTGTTGCAAACAACACATACCGGGCAGATTTTTTATACGATAACCTCATGATTGCGGCAAATATTATGCATGCTGCACATGCAAATGGGGTAACCAAATTGCTTTATCTCGGAAGCTCCTGTATTTATCCAAAGATGGCGCCACAGCCTATTAAAGAAGAATACCTGCTAACGGGCGAGCTGGAGCAAACTAATGAACCTTATGCCCTTTCAAAAATAGCAGGTATAAAACTTGCCCAGGCCTATATGGATCAACATGGAGCAAACTTTATAAGCCTGATGCCTACCAATATGTATGGCCTTAATGATAATTATCATCCGGAGCATAGCCATGTACTGCCGGCACTTATCCGCCGTTTCCATGAGGCAAAAAAAGACAATAGTCCCGAAGTGCTGATATGGGGTACCGGGTCGCCACGCAGGGAGTTTTTGTATGCCGATGACCTGGCAGAAGCATGTGTTTTTTTAATGAATGAATACAGTGGGCGGGAGATATTGAATGTTGGCTGCGGTGATGACATTAGCATTAAGGAACTGGCTGAACTGGTAAAGGAAGTTACCGGCTATAGCGGCAATCTTGTTTTTGATACCAGCCGGCCCGATGGTACGCCAAGAAAATTACTGGATGTTTCCAGGATCCATGTTTTGGGATGGAAACATACGATCGGTCTGAAAGAAGGAATTACCAGGGCTTACAATGATTTTTTAAGTAAAAATACATAATGCTCCTTTTAGAGTTTAAGGCGCCTTACCAAAATGAGACTCGGATTTATCTTAGCGGGATTGGGAGTGTTGCTATTTTTTGCATCATTGGCCTATTATGGCAATAAACGAAGTGTCTACCTGCTTTTTGTGGCCTATTTCCTTCCTTTTGCCGACCTTTGGGTTACACCTTCTTTCCTGGGAAATCTTTCTGTTTTCGACCTGGTTACATTGGTAAGTGCGGGGCTTTTTTTTAAAGATATATCCTCTGTTACAAGGGGAAACAGGTTTTACGTTTTTACATTTGTACTTTTCTTTTTTATAGTGATATTTGGCAGTATTGCATCTGAATTTGTAAACTGGTCGCTCCTGCATATCCCGCCTGTAATAACGCCATTTATTTATGCCGCACTTCTTATGAGGGAGCTGCGTGAAAATGATATGTTTTTATACCGCCTGATTGCTGCGTTTAAAACATCAGCTCTTGTGGGGGTATTCTTTGTGCTCATGCAACTGCTCGTTGGCGTTGGGTTTACCCACTACGATGCACTTAATACAAATGTGCTGGATACAAGCGGCACCAGGTATCCGGGCTTTTTTATGGACGCACAGGTGAATGGCGTTTTTATGAGCATGGCCGCGTTTTTATTTCTAATCAATTTCACAGCACCATCAAAACCAGGTTTTAAAAATTACTGGCAGTTTGGGTTGATAGCTGCAGCTGCGGTTATGGCCGGTTCACGTTCCCCGCTAATGGGCTTTGCAGTCGGCATTGTTTTTTTGATCATGTTTGTTGGTGGAAGGTTTCGTCCCACTTTTTTGGCTTTTGCAATATTAGCTGCCATCGCAATTTTTCTTTTCTCCGATAATATAGTTGTATTTAAGCGGTTTGGCCAGGTAAGTGATTCACTCGACTTTCGTGCTTCCTTATGGGCCGATGCATGGCGTATCTATTACAAAGAATATTTATTGGGAATTGGGGTGGAAAATTACCAGCAATATACCACGATTCACTCCCAGGATCAGTTTTTGATGGGACAAAATGATGAAATAGCCTACCTTATGCAGCCCGAAAATGGGTACCTTAAATGGCTGGTTGAATTTGGTCTTTTTGGCACTTCTTTGCTCTTTATAATGATATTGGCACCGGTATTCAGGGTCGTATACAATTTTGTAAACGGGTCTAAGATCGTATTGCTGTTTTTCTTCATGGCCCCGGTTGTGGCCTGGTTTGTTTCGTTTACCTCTTTATATACGCTTTACGACAAACGGATTGTGATATTACTGGTTACTTACCTCGTAATCCTGGCTACCTATCCGTTTGATATCAACATGAAAAAAGAAAATGACTGACAGGAAAAATATATTTGCAAGACTGGCTGGGTCAAAGCTGGTTAAAAACAGCTTTTGGGGCATTGCAGCAAATGGTTTGCAAAGCATCCTCCTTAGCCTGTTTTTTGTAATTCTGGCCCGCCAATACAGCAAGCCGGAATTTGCCACCTTTCTCATTGCAAATACGATCTATCTGCTGCTGGCCCCCATATCTACCCTTGGACTGGGTCAGTGGTTTACACGGGAAGTTGTGAAATTAAAGGACAGTACAGAACTGGTGAACAAATTTCTGAAAATGCAATTATTTTCAGGGCTATTTTTTTACCTAGTAAATGTGGGTTTGGCATGGCTACTGTATGATGACCCCGTGATTCGCCAAATTGCACTGGTGCTGGGAATCAATATTATTTTCGATAACATTATTTATGCCATAAGATCCCTTAATGTGGCTCAATTTAAGCAGGAAAAAACATTTGTAATCCTGCTGGCAGATTCTGTGTTGAAGTTCCTGGCCTCCTGTGTGCTCTTTATATATCCCGTCAATACTGTTCTATTATCGGTTATGCTTATTGCCGTGCGTTTTCTTACGCTCAATATTTTTCTTGTATTTGGTTCATCAAATTCCATCAATATCCGGAAATTGTTCCTGTACCCGGTTTCATTATCAGAAGTTAAAAAAATTGTAGCACCCAATTGGGCCTTTATCGTTATAGGAAGTGTGTCCATCATTTTTTGGAGGATCGGGAATATTATTATCTCAAAAATGCTTACTGATGACGATGTTGCCAATTATGAAGTCAGTTACAGGGTGTTTTCCCTTGCACTCATCATTCCGATGATCATATCCACCACGGTATTTCCTCAACTGGTATCACTCCACAACGAAGGCAACCGTCAAAAATTGAGCAATTACTTCCATAAGGTTTTTATGGTTTACCTGCTTTACAGCCTGCTTTGCTTTACTTTTTTCTATTCATATTCTCAATATATCATTCCGGTTGTTTTTGGGGCAGAATATGCCAATAACATAGATTATACCATCCAGATGTTCCTGGCGGTACTTGTTTTTCCCACTACACTCCTTCAGGCAAATTTACTGGTGGCATTGCATAAGGAAAAGGCAGATATGTGGCTGAATATTGCAGCACTAATACTGAATGTGGGGTTCTCATTTGCGGGAATCGCTTTTTTCAATTCGCTGGTAGGGGTGAATCTTTCGATTTTTGTGTCTTTCCTGCTGTTTCATATACTTCAGGATTACCTGCTTGTAAAAATGCAGGTAACTTCACTAAATAAAGTATCTCAGTTTTACGTTATTACCGCTGCAGTAACCGGCAGTTATGTGTTTTTTGCGCATTATGTGCCACCGGTATGGCTGTATATCAGCTTCTGGTCTATTGCGCTGTTTGCGCTGATAAGGTTTACCGTGGGTTTTGGCGGATTAATAGAATTAATTAATAAACCCGGGGCGGCTGTAAAGGAACCCGGGGGCTGACAGATGTACAATAATATGAAGAAAAAAGTTTTTTATTATACATCGGCCTATTTCCTGGATACGTCGGTGGAATTGATCAATGTGCTTAAAAAGCATGTGGATCTCTATGTATTCATTGAAGTAACGGATTCATCCAAAGCATTCACGATACTTAACTTAGAGAAAATACCTTCGGATAAAATACTCGTTCCTGCCAGCGAGATCATAAGCCCGGCCGATTTTGCCAATTTTGAAAATTATTTTGAAGGAACCAGGGAGGTTAATTTTGTAATTCACAATTACCCGGCCAATAACCTTTTAAAAATGTACCAGGCTTCTGCGCCTGTAAGGAAAATGATCAGCCGGGTAAAACCCGATGTGCTGCATTTCGAAGGATTCACCATGCGTACAATGGGTTTGCTTCCGGTACTCAGGAAAGTAAAAAAACTGGTTTTTTCGGTACACGACTCACAGGTACATACAGGGATGCACAATCTTAAAGTGAGCCTGCCCCGCATGGCTATGTTCAGGTGGCCTGTTAAAAAGCAGTTTGTCTTTTATTCCGATTATTGCAGGAAAGATTTTTTGGAAAACGTAAAACATAGTAAAGCGGGCTACCTTACCCTGGCACTGGGACCATTTTATTTTTTTACAAAAATCTCCCTGTCAAAACCAGTAGGCAGCAAATACCTGCTTTTTTTTGGGCGCATTTCAAAATATAAAGGGCTTAACCTGCTGCTGGATGCAATGGAAATTGTTTGGGCAGCATTCCCTCATGAAAAGCTTGTTATTGCAGGAGGAGGGGCTAGTGCAGCATTGCTCGCACATCCTGTTCTCAACAGGAATGACCCGAATATTATATTTTTAAACCGGTTTATACCCACGGCTGAATTGCCGGGTATCATAAAAGAGGCCAAATATGTAATTTGCCCGTACACGGATGCCACTCAGAGCGGCGTGGTATCAACTTCATTTGCGCTGAATAAACCTGTACTGGCTACAAACGTTGGGGCATTCAGTGAGCAGATACAGGATGAGTTCAACGGGAAGCTGGTAAAAGAACCCTCGCCGGATCTGATTGCGGCGGCCATTATTGACAGCCTGCGGCAGGATCATTACAGGCTATGGGAAGAGAATATCAAAAATAACAATAAGGCGAACAGTTGGGAAAAGAACGGGGAATTGCTCATGATAGCTTACAATACGTAAAATGAATGCTTTAAAATTGAAGAATGAACGATCAAAAAATACATAAAGGGAAAAAAGTTTTGCTGAGTGCCTATGCATGCTCGCCATTCAGGGGTTCCGAACCGGGAAATGGCTGGAGCTGGGCTACCAACCTCGCTGCATTTGGCTACCAGGTTTGGTGTTTTACCAACGTGGAGGATAAAAAAGAAATCCTTGAAGCAAAAGAGAAGCTTGGTTTTGATAACCTTCATTTCGTTTTTGTGGAACTTCCGTTTGAGTTGGATAAAAAATTGCTGGACACCGCCTCAAAAAAAATCTATTTTCACTACATGGCCTGGCAAAAAATAGCAGCGAAGCTGGCTATTAAACTGCACAAGGAAGTTCATTTCGACATTGCACATCATGTAACTTTTGGCAGCCTGCAACAAGGCAGTTTTATATGGAAGGTCCCCGGAGTGAAAAAAATATTTGGGCCCGTGGGCGGGGGCCAGGCAGCGCTGCCACTCCTGAAGGAATATTTTGGTAAGTGGTGGAAAACCGAGCGGATCAGGAACTCCATTTCTTCCATGGGCTTACAATTCAGCCGTAACTTCAGAAATACAGTTTTAAAATCTGATTATGTACTTGTTACCAATACAGATACCCTTAACATGGCGTTGGCAGTTAAAAATTGCGATCCCAAAAAGATCTTATTTGTGCCCGATACCGCGGTTCCCAAAGTGATGGAAAAAATAGAACGCGTTAACCGGGTGCCCGGGATAAAACTCAAACTCGTTTGGGTGGGGCGGATGCTGCCCCGAAAAGGGCTTAACCTTGTGTTAGATGCGCTTTCCTATGTGCCTCCTCATGTTGATTACTCGCTAACGATTGTGGGCGGGGGTGAATGTTTTCCGCTGATAGATGGATGGATTGATCAGTATGGTTTAGACAGGAACAGGCTGATTGTGCTGGGCCAAATCCCTTTTTTTGAAGTAATAGATGAATATAAGAAAGCAGATGTTTTTGTTTTTTGTTCGCTCCGCGATTCCTATGGCGCACAGCTTACAGAGGCAATGGCTTTTGGGTTGCCGGTAGTAGCACTGAATATTCACGGCGTTACAGTGGGTGTGCCCGATAACTGCGGGATAAAGGTAACACCTGTTTCAAAAGAGCAAACTGTAAAGGATATTGCGGCTGCAATTGTTAAAATGCACGATGACACAGCATTCCGGTTACAGTGCTCGGAAAATGCCTACAGGCACTCTGTAAATAATACCTGGGAAAATCGCATTAAGGAGGTCACAGATAAATTTTATGAAGGAAACGCAGGCTAAAAAAATATTGATAGGTGTGCCGCCAAAAGCACATGTAAGCCTTGCTCAGGACGAGCTAAGGGCTTTGCAGGCATTGGGCTGGGAATGCTTTTCGGTTCCCTATGGCAGAAATAACCAGTCTGTGGGAGTTTTGAATAAATTTTTTTCAACGCTGGTAAAAGCGTTTGTCCTTGTTGGCAGGTTGTACAGGATAAGACCTCAATATCTTTACCTTAACTCCAGGTTTGAGCGTGCCGGCAGTACAAGGGATTTTATTTCCCTGTTAACTGTGAAGCTTTTGTATTTTGGTAAAATAAAAATTTTCATCAAATCGCATGGCTCAGAAGCACACCGCATGCAGCATGAGCCATTTTTTATCAGGAGCCTTGTTATGCCTTTTTTGACCAGGGTTGTGGATGGATGGTTTTTTCTTTCCTCCGATGAAAAACAACTCCTGTCTGGCTATAATGCTGCTCTTGCATCTAAAATTCATATTGTACCCAACATCATAGATCCCAATAGGTGTGTGGCCTCAGCCGGGTTTAACAGGGAATATGGCTTACCCGAGGAAAAATTCAAGATTTTATTTGTGGGCCGGATGGTACGGGAAAAAGGGATATTCGATTTATTAAATGCAATTCCGGCGATAGAGGACAGGGAGAACTGTATCTTTATCTTTGTGGGTAGTGGCAACGATGAGGAAAAATTACGCCAGGAGGCAAGTTTGAAAGGGCTCCAGCCTTATTGCCGGTTCATGGGTTATTTACCTGATGCTGAATGCGATCATTTTTATGCCAATACTGACCTGCTTATTTTTCCTACTTATGATACGGAGGGCTTTGCCATGGCATTGTTTAAATCTGTGTCGGCCGGGTTGCCCGTATTAACCACTAAGATCAGGGCCGCAAAGGATTACCTGCAGGAACCTGAAAATTTGCTCTGGATAAATGAAAAAGATCCTTCATCCATTGCGGGTGCGGTAAACAGGATGATAGCTGAAAAGGAGTTGCTGCAAAACATGCGTGCAAATAACAGGCGTTTGGGCGAGAAGTTTTCTGCAGAAAACGTGGCAAATTTAATGACCGGTATTTTTGGATCTGTTTAAATTAAATGTAAGCATAATGGTACAGCTACTGAAGGCATTGAGGAACCTTTTTCTGCAAAAGATCAGGTACCGCCATTATAAAATAGCACGTGGCTTTCATGCCGGTGCACGGGTGCGCATATGGGGCCGGGAAAAAATAGTAATCGGGGAAAATTTTTACATCGGACGTGATTCATTTATTGAAAGCAATGCCATCATAGGAAATAATGTTATATGGGCGAACCGGGTGGCATTGGTTGGAAGATACGATCACCATTACCAGTTACCCGGAGTACCCACTAGGCTTGCTATGCAAATAAGGGATAAGGACTATAACTGGAAGGGATTGGGAGAGGTAACCCATATTGAAGATGATGTGTGGGTAGGATACGGGAGTACCATTCTTTCAGGAGTCACCATCGGTGAGGGCAGCATCATTGCAGCCTGCTCGCTTGTAACCAGGGATGTGGAGCCTTATACCATTTACGCAGGTATGCCTGCCAAAAAAATCAGGAACCGTTTTGATACGGACGCCGAACTGCAGGAGCACCTGAATCTTGTAAAGTCAAAATATCTTGGAAAATTGTAAATGAAAATCGCTTACCTCATATTTGTGCACAGGAATCCGGAACAGTTTATCAGGCTGGTAAAGCGGCTTGATACGGCAGATTCATTGTTTTTTGTACACATTGATAAAAAGGCCAACCAGGCCCCTTTTAAAAAAGTAGAGGAAGCAGTAGGTGCAGAAAAGTTTACCTGGCTCAGGCGCTGGAATATCGTTTGGGCCGGCTTTAACTCCATGCGTGCCACGCTTCATGGCCTGGAGGCAGTGAGCCGCCACCCGGCGCAAATCAGCCATGTGAGTTTTATCAGCGGACAGGACTATCCGCTCAAACCGGTACAGCAGTTTCACCGTTTTTTACAGCAGAATGTAAATAAGAACTTCATGGAGTATGCTCCATTGCCAAGGCCAAACTGGCAAAACGGCGGGCTCGACCGTATACATTATTATCATATTTACTTCCCTTCTTTTAAGCTTGCGTTTCCTCCCATATCTTTTTTAAAAGCAAAACTCCCTTATACGGCTAACAGGAAATGGAATATGTTTAAAAAGATCATGCCCTGGATCCCTTCTGCCAAAAAATTCCCCAGAAAATTTTTAGAAGGCTATAAACCTTATGAGGGTTCGAGTTGGTTCACATTTTCAATTAGTATGGTAAATGATATACTGGAGGAAGTGAAAATAAACCGGAAGTTTTACAACTATTTCAAATATACACAGTGCTCCGATGAAATTTTCTTTCAGACACTTGTGGTGAACAGGTTGCCCCATCAGCTCAAAAAAACAGAGAACAGCAACCTGCGGTATATCGTTTTTGACAGTAATAACGGCAGGCCGCTTGATTATACACTGGAACATTTTGATGCATTAAGGAAAACAGACGCCTTTTTTGCCCGAAAGTTCGATCCGGAGAAAAGTGCAGAACTGATAGAACGGATAGATACAGAATTATTATTTTACAGGGAGGAAAGAAAATGAATACAATGAGCGCCGGCAATACCGCATTGGGAAGAAAACAGCTTAAAAATTTTTCTCTCAGTACCGGAACTTACAGCCAATTTACCGATAAGGTCATTGAATGGGCTGCTGCCCGTAAACCCGCCATGATCTGTGTTGCCAACGTACATATGTTTGTGGAGGCCCAAAATGATGCGTTTTTTTTGGACATTGTGAACAATGCCGATATGGTAACACCAGATGGGAAACCACTTTGCTGGGCTTTGAAATGGTTATATGGTACAACACAGGAAAGGGTGGCAGGAATGGATTTATTACCAGACCTGCTCGGGCGGATGGGAAAAGATGCATTGTCTGTGTATTTTTACGGCGGGTCACCGCAGATGCTGGATAGAACAAAAGCATACCTGGAAGAGAATTATCCGCTGGTAAAGCTGGTGGGGATGTACAGTCCACCCTTCAGGCCGCTAACAGTAGCTGAAAATAATCAGGTGATTGAACACATTAATATTGCCCGGCCAAACGTTGTATTCGTGATTCTGGGCTGCCCCAAGCAGGAAAAATGGATGGCCGCCGTAAAAGGACGCATAAATGCCCTGGCCATTGGAGTAGGAGGGGCACTTCCGGTTATGACCGGGATGCAAAAAAGGGCGCCGCTGTGGATGCAGCATGCAGGGCTTGAGTGGTTTTACAGGCTTATGCAGGAGCCACGCAGGCTTTTTAAAAGATATGCTCAAACCAACAGTCATTTTATCTGGGTGATCATGAAAGAATTTTTTCGTATCAAAATATTAAAAAAATAAACAGGAGGTGGCAATAATATGAACCGGCAGTTTTTACGATACCTGCAAATGTCTTTGTTTACCCTGGACCTGCTTGCGCTGAACCTATCTTTTTTTATTGCAATTTTTTTCCTGCGAACAGGCATACCGCATGATCATTTCCGGGCATATGCCATTTATTTTACCATTAGTAATATCCTCTGGCTATTCCTCTCATTTGCACTGCGTACTTATACAGATAAGATTATACTTGTATTTGAAATATTTACAAAAAGATCATTACAGGCATATCTCCTCTGGATTGTGATCATGTTCATCTACCTGTTCTTTTTCAGGCAAATTGAAATATCAAGGCTCTTTCTCATTATTGCAATGCTGGGCTTTGGCACCGGCCTCATGTTTAACCGTTTTTTATACCTCAGCATAAGGAATTACCATAAACGCACCGATGTGTTTTTAAACCGTGTACTCATCATTGGGTACAATGACGTGGCAAAAAAACTAGCCCGGTATTTTGAAGAAGATGGGCTTAAAACAGAGATACTGGGCTTTATAGATGACAATGAAAATATACGCCAATTGAGTACCTATCCTGTTCTGCATGGTATTGATAAAGCCGTTGAATATGCAAAGAAACTGGAAGCCAATGAAATTTACTGTACCATCACCCCTGAGCAGAATAAATATATTTACGATATCATGGCAAATGCAGAGGAGCAAACAATACGGTTTAAAATAGTTCCCAACCTGGCCGTATTTATTAACCGTACCGTGCATGTTGATTATTTTAATGACCTTCCTATTATTTCTCTCCGCAGTCATGCACTGGAGGATGTGGGCAACCAGGTAAAGAAACGGGCACTCGATCTGTTCGTGAGTACATTTGTGATCGTATTTATCCTATCATGGCTCATACCGCTGATGGCCCTGCTTATTAAATTGGAATCACGTGGCCCGGTGTTTTTTCCGCAATTACGTACCGGCAAGAACAGGAAAGAGTTCCGTTGTTTTAAATTCAGGAGCATGAGGGTAAACACCGATGCAGATAAGAAGCAGGCTACAAAGAATGATACCCGCATTACCCGGATCGGGAAATTCATGCGCCGCACAAGTCTTGATGAATTTCCCCAGTTTCTAAATGTATTTTTTGGCGAAATGAGCCTGGTGGGGCCCAGGCCGCATATGGTAAAGCATACAGATGATTATTCGAAAATTGTAGACGATTATATGGTGCGCCAGTTTTTAAAACCCGGCATTACCGGCTGGGCCCAGATAAACGGTTACCGGGGCGAAATTCATAATCCCGAGCAAATACAGATGCGTGTAGGAAAGGATATTTGGTATCTCGAAAACTGGACTTTGTGGCTTGATGTGCGGATTATTTTTCTAACTGTTTATAATGTAATGAAGGGCGACCCCAATGCCTATTGAAAGGAAATAATGGGTTTGAATTTAACTATAAATAAAAAGGGCGTTAAAAAAACGCCCTTTTCATTTTATATACCTGATCTTATCAGATGATCAGCATGGAATCTCCATAACTGAAGAACCTGTATTTGTCTTTGATAGCTTTTTTATATGCTTCCATCATAAGTTCGTACCCGGCAAAAGCACAGGCCATGATAAGCAGGCTGGTTTTTGGTAAATGGAAATTGGTTACCAGCGAATCTGCAATATTAAAATTATAAGGCGGGTGAATAAAATGATTGGTCCAGCCTTCAGATGGTTTCAGTTGCTTTTGGGCGGTATAAGAAGTTTCCATGGCACGCATGGTGGTAGTGCCTATTGAGCAGATGCGGTGGCTTCCTTCTTTGGCTTTATTTACAATGGTGCAGGCCGTTTCATCAATTTTGTAATACTCTGCATCCATTTTGTGTTTGCTGAGGTCTTCCACTTCTATGGGCCTGAATGTGCCAAGCCCGGTATGCAGCGTTACTTCCGCAAAACGGATACCCTGTATTTCCAGGCGCTTGATGAGTTCTTTACTGAAATGAAGCCCGGCTGTGGGAGCAGCCACAGCACCTTCATGTTTTGCATAAACTGTTTGATAGCGCTCCTTGTCTTCCTCCTCGGGTTTACGTTTAATGTATTTTGGTAAAGGGGTTTCGCCCATGAACTCAAGCATCTTTTTAAATTCCTCGTCTGTGCCTTCCCATAAAAACCGGATGGTACGGCCCCGGCTGGTGGTATTATCGATCACTTCAGCTACGAGTTCATCATTTTCGCCAAAATAAAGTTTGTTTCCCACACGTATTTTACGTGCAGGGTCCACAATCACATCCCAAAGTTTATTAGGCTTGTTAAGTTCCCTTAACAGAAATACTTCAATTTTGGCACCTGTTTTTTCTTTGCGTCCATACATGCGGGCAGGGAAAACCTTGGTGTTGTTTACAACAAAAACATCCTTGTCGTCGAAATACTCCATAATATCGCGGAACTGGCGGTTTTCAATTTCGCCGGTTTGGCGATGAACAACCATCATGCGGCTTTCTTCTCTCTTCTTGGTGGGATGCTGGGCAATAAGGTTTAGCGGAAGGTCAAATTTGAACTGAGATAATTTCATGCAATAAACTTTTTCTTTTATTTATTACATGCCGGGCTGTAATGATTTACAGGATATTTATCCCCTCGAAAACGGGGCATTTATCATGTTACGGCATGATTTTAAGCGGGCAAAGGTAAGGATTTTGTTATATAATAAACCCTTTTTACGTAAATCGGGCAAAAATATATATTTTCATGTATGGTAATATCGCTCCAATTGGCATCTTAATCAAAGAAAACAGTTATCCCATACAATGAAATTTTATCAGCTTCGCAGATTCGCTTTACCCTTACTGTTGCTCTTATCATTTGCTGCGCTGGCGCAAACTAAGAACAAACCTGTCTATAACAGTCTTTTGTGGGAAATTACAGGGAATGGACTAAAAAAGCCGTCCTTTCTTTTTGGCACCATGCACGTAAGCAACAAGCTTGCTTTTCACCTGGGCGATTCATTTTATTATGCCATGAGGCGGGTCGATGCAGTTGCACTTGAACTCAATCCGGAAGTATGGCAATCACAAATGGTTCGGCTTAACGACCTGAACCAGAATTATTCTTATTATACCCGTTCGGGTGGGAATGACTACCTCAGTGAAAAATCTTTCCGCATAGAAAAGTTTGATGATAAACTTAAACTGGCACTCAATTCTGAACCGCCTGTGGTGAATAACCTTTTGTACCGTTCTTACCGGGAAAAGGAGGATTTTGAAGAAGATACATTTTTGGACCTTTACATTTTTCAAACCGGCCGTAAGCTGGGAAAAAGCCCGGCAGGAGTGGAAGATTTTTATGAATCAGAGAAAACCGTACTTGAAGCATATGCCGATATGGCAAAGGAAAAAAAGAAAAAGGAGATCGATCTCGATGGCGAAACCGTGAGCGATCTGATTGAAAAAATGCAGGATGCCTACAGGCGTGGCGACCTCGACCTGATGGATTCGCTCGATAATAAAATGGAAAGGTCTGTTGCATTCAGGGAGAAGTTCTTGTATAAGCGGAATGAAATTCAGGCAAAAAATATCGATAGTATTATTAAAAACCGTTCGCTTTTTGTTGGTGTGGGGGCTGCCCATCTGCCGGGCGAAAGGGGAGTGATAGAGCTATTACGGAAAAAAGGGTATAAGCTCCGGCCCGTTAAAATGACTAACCGGGATGCGCTCCAAAAGGACGTTATCGAAAACATGAAAGTAAAAGTGAATTTTACCACACAGTATGCACCCGATGGTATGTATGTGGTAGACGCCCCGGGGCCCCTTTATTTTTTAAAAAGCATTTATGCCCCACTCAGCCGATGGCAGTTTGCCGATATGACTAATGGGTCTTACTATATGGTTACCAGGGTGAAGACCTATGCTTCTTTCCTGAAAAAATCGGAATATGAGGTGATGAAGAAAATTGACAGCCTTTTGTATGAAAATATCCCGGGCAAAATTCTTTCAAAAAAATTGATAGAAAACAACGGCTATACCGGCTACGACATCAGTAACCGCACACGCCGTGGCGACCTGCAGCGTTACCAGTTATTTGTAACACCCTATGAAGTGCTTATTTTTAAAATGAGCGGTAAAAACAATTATGTAAACGGCGAGGAGGCTGCCCGGTTCTTTTCATCCATACAACTGAAAAAAAGTACCTCGGCCCCACTCGAATTTTCGCCAGCCCAGGGCGGCTTTTCTATTGCGCTTCCGCATGAACCAAACCAGTATTTTGATAACCTGGAGCAGGACCGCTGGGAATACGAGGCCAGGGACCGGTCAACGGGTGATGCATTCTTGCTCATGAAAAAAGATAACTACAATTTTGATTTTATTGAAGAAGATACTTTTGATCTAAAACTGGTGGAAGAGTCATTCCGCAGTGCAGATTTTTTTGATAAGCAGCTCAGCCGGAGGTACAGCATCCTTCAAGGGTCGCCTGCACTGCTGGTTAGGGAAAAATTGAAGGACGGAGATATTGTCAATGCGGTTTATATCTTAAAAGGGCCACAATTTTATGTACTGGCGCGCCGTACTGCAAATCCTTCTGACAGTTCGTTTGCTTTTGCAGATTCTTTCCGCTGGAAACCTTTTGTTTATAATAAACTCACCGAATTTACCGATACTTTTTTGCATATCAGGATGCAAACACCGGTAAAGCCCGACCTGGATGAAGGCATCAGGGGTATCATTGAAAAATCTGCCAGGGAATCTGCCGAAGGTAATAATTCCACCGGCTATATAACTTACTGGCCCCGCCCTAAGAATGCGTTACTAAAGAGCGATAGCACGGGGGAAATGGTTTCTATTACTGTACAGGAATATCCTAAATATTATTACATAAAAGACCCCGGAAAATTCTGGGATAAGGAAATAGAGGGGTATGTGGGGAAGGAAGATATGCTGCTGCAAACTAAAGTCCCCGTTTCATTGCCCGGAAACATCAACGGATACAGGTTTACAATAACCGATACAGGAAGTGCACGTACCATTGAACGGATGATCCTGCTTAAAGGAAAATATATGTATTCGCTCGCAACCATGAGCGATACCCTTCCTAAGGCGGATGGGTTTGCAAAAATTATTTTCGACAGTTTCAGCCCTGCAGATAACAGGGATAACTTTGATGTGTACAGCAGCAAGCTGAATTTATTTTTCAGCGATCTTTTCAGCAGTGACAGTGCCTTGCATAAGAAGGCGCAGCAATCATTAACAAGTGTTAACTTTGGCCCGCAGGGCGCCCCGCTCCTGATGAATGCCATTGACCGCATCAATATTAATGACAAAGATTATTTTGATACAAAGGCAAAAATGATAGCGGAACTGGGGTATATTGAAGACGCTGTTACAGATGAGATACCCTTGTTTCTTAAAAAGATTTACAATCAAACTGCCGACACATCCCTGTTTCAGAACGAGGCGGTTAATGCCCTGGCAAGGCTCCAGACTGCCAGCTCTTTCCGGATATTGAAAGAGATCATGTTGCAGGATCCCCCGATATTCGAAGAAGAAGATGATTATTCAACACTATTCAGTAACTTTTCAGATACCCTTAAGTTAAGCAGGATGCTTTACCCGGATCTCCTCCAACTTGCCACGCTTCAGGATTATAAGGAGCCGGTGACCGACCTTTTGCTTAAACTGGTAGACAGCGGGCTCATTAGGAAGAAAGAGTACGCTAAATATTTCCCGGGCATTTATATAGATGCCAAAGTGGCCCTGCGCAAACTGCAGAACAATGATGAAAAGAAAATGCAGGAAGAAAAGAAGAAGGAACAGGATCGGGATGAGGAGGATACGGAAACAAATTATAATTACAGCAGCGATGATTACAGCATTGAGGATTATGCCGTTTTACTGGTGCCTTTTTACGAAGAGAACAAGCATGTGCAACAGTTCTTTCAAAAACTCCTGCAAAGCCGCGACGATAATGTGCGCATGGATGCGGCTTTGCTGATGCTTCGCAATGGCAAACCCGTGCATGATAGTATTTTTGCTGCGCTGGCGGCGAAAGACAGGTACCGCGGCAGCCTCTACTACCGGCTTGAAACAATCGGAAGGCTTGATAAGTTTCCGCCTGCATTTAATACCCAGGAAAAACTCAGCAGGGGGTTTTTAGTAGCAACAGGCAATGTTGAAAAACCTGACTCGATTGTTTTTATTTCAAAACAACAGGCTTCGCTGAAAAATGAAACAGGCCTGGTGTATTTTTATAAATACAAGATCAAAAAAACCGACGATTGGAAAATTGGTATCAGCGGCCTGCAACCGGTTGATGAAGGAAAAATAAATTCAAATGACCGGCTTACCAGCCTGACCGATAAAAAACTAAAAGACTCCGAACCTGCAGAAGATCAGTTGAAACTTCAACTTAAAAAACTCCTGTTCAGTTTCAGGAAGAGTGCAGCAAATTATTTCGACAAGGACGACTATTACAATATTTTGAGACGGTATAACCCGGATTATGTTGAGTAAGCTATTTTTCGCCCGGGGATGGCAGCAATTAACTGCCTTGTGTATTCCTGCTGCGGGTTAACATATATTTTTTCTGCAGGCCCTTCTTCCACGATTTTCCCCTGCTGCATCACCATGATCCGGTCACTGATATAATGCACCACGCTCAAATCATGTGAAATAAAAATGGAAGTAAAATGATGTGATGCCTTCAGGTCGCTGATGAGGTTTAGCACCTGGGCCTGTACACTTACATCCAGTGCAGAAACACTTTCATCAAAAATAATGAAAGAAGGTTCCAGTGCAAGAGCCCGTGCTATACAGATGCGCTGCCGCTGGCCACCGCTGAACTGGTAAGGAAACCGGTTAAACAGATCGGCTCGGAGGTTTACTTTTTCCAGCAGTTCCACCGCTTTTTCTTTTCGTTGTTTTTTTGTGTTATAAAGACCATGAACATTCAAAGGTTCGGTTATGGCATTGCCAATGCTGATCCTCGGGTTGAGTGAACCATAGGGGTCCTGGAAAATTACCTGCATCTCTCTTCTTAAGATCCTTTTCTCTGCTGCAGATAGGAGGGAGAGATCTTTACCATTCAATATTATTTTCCCGGAATTGACATTGATCAGTTGTAAGATGGCCCTGCCCAGCGTTGTTTTTCCACAGCCACTTTCGCCCACCAGGCCAACGGTTTCGTTTTTCTTTACATCAAAACTGACTCCATCCACGGCTTTGTAAAATGACAGGGGTTTGCCAAAAATATTTTTCTTTTCCGGAAAATGAACCTGGAGATTTTGAACAGACAATACTGTTTCATTTAACACAGGAGGTTTAGCCAGTTGTTCCTGTTCTTTTAAATTTGCGCCCATAAAATTTTCAATTACAGGCAATTTCATGATCCTGCTGTTGTTGGCAGGCCTGCAGGTAAGCAATGCACGGGTATAAGCATGCTGTGGTTTTTCTAAAACCTCTTTAGCAATGCCCTTTTCCACGATTTGTCCTTTGTACATTACTACAATTTCATCTGCCACATCGGCCACCAGGCCAAGATCGTGTGTGATAAGGAGCACGGCCATATTATTCTGTTGCTGCAGATTTTTTATAAGGGATAAGATGTTTTTCTGGACGGTTACATCCAGCGCTGTCGTAGGCTCGTCTGCTATCAGCAAAGAAGGCTCGCAGCTCATGGCCATGGCAATCATGACACGTTGTTTTTGGCCGCCGCTGATCTGGTGCGGATAGCGTTTTATAAGCATTTCAGGTTTTGGAAGGCCCGTTTGCCTGAATAATTCGATGACTTTTTGCCTGGCTTCATTTTTACTGCATTTCCTGTGCCGGATCAATACTTCCATTACCTGTTCGCCACAGGTAAGTACCGGGTTTAAGGATGTCATCGGCTCCTGGAAGATCATGGAAATTTTATTCCCTCTTATGGTATTGATCTGTTTTTTTGAAAGCCCGAGCAGGTCTGTTATTTTTTCTCCGGAATCAAATAAAATCTCCCCGCTGATATGTGTGCTTTCAGGAAGTAACTGGAGAAAAGAAAGCGCTGTAACAGATTTTCCGGAGCCGCTTTCGCCCACAACGGCCGTTAACCTGCCTTTTTTCAGGCTAAAATCAATGCCGGAAACAACCGGATTGTTTTTGCCATCATGATCAAATGCGATGGAAAGGTTTTTTATTGATAAGAGATCCGGCAAGAAAACTTATGTTTCAATTATTTAATTTACATTCTATAATCACCTCTTTTTTTACGGTTGCTGATGTTTAAAACTTAAGGTGCCTTACAGTGAGTCCGTCGTTCAGTAATTGTTTAAGCGAATCAATGCCAATTTTTAAATGCCGTTCCACAAAATTGCTTGTAACGTTCTTGTCGCTTTCCTCTGTTTTTACTCCCTCGGGAACCATCGGGCTATCGCTTACCAGCAGTAATGCACCGGTTGGAATTTTGTTATAGAACCCTACAGTGAATATGGTGGCCGTTTCCATATCAATAGCATAGGCCCGCACTTTTTGCAGGTATTCCTTAAATGTTTCATCGTGCTCCCATACACGCCGGTTGGTGGTATAACAAACGCCTGTCCAGTAATCACATTCATAATCCCTGATGGTGGTACTGATCGCTTTCTGCAGCGCAAAGGCCGGAAGGGCCGGTACCTCGGGGGGGAAATAGTCATTACTGGTTCCTTCTCCACGTATTGCTGCGATGGGCAGTATGAGGTCGCCGATCTTATTACGCTTTTTTAACCCGCCGCATTTTCCCAGGAATAAAACGGCCTTGGGGTTAATGGCGCTCAGCAGGTCCATTACCGTGGCCGCCCCGGGACTGCCCATTCCAAAATTAATGATACTGATATTGTTGGCTGTGGCGCATTGCATGGGCCGGTCGGCACCCACCACTTCCACACCGTTCCAGTCGGCAAACATTTTAACGTAATTAGAAAAATTAGTAAGCAGGATATACTCACCAAAGTTTGAAATTTTGTTGCCGGTATAACGGGGCAACCAGTTGTTTACGATATCTTCTTTTGTTTTCATACCAAAATGCTTATTCGGGTAAAAGTACAAAAAAAACCGGGATGAATAACCCCGGGCTAAAGCCTGGGGGCTATTCATCTACCCTTTATGAGGTATTGTGACAAAAATATTTTGAAACCATTCAAAAAAAATTCTACTTTCAGCTATCATTAACCGATTGCACACATCCTTTCTTATGGGCTGTGTTATTTAAAACAAAAAATTGCCAACATGAAAAAATTAACTGCATTTGTCCTGGCAGCAGCTATTGCTGTTTCTTCCTGTAAAAAAGCAGCATTTAAGGAAACTTCTCCCCAGGAAGAGCTGATGAGTACCGAACAGATCGATGCCTTTATCCGGCAACAATTTGAACTGAACAAACGGTTCGAATGGAAAACTGCTTCTGATGTTTTGATATGGAGCGCTGTCCAACAGAGCGATAAGGTAATGGCCATTGGGTACAAGCCCGCATCAGAAGGGAATATCGATGACCGCATACATGAGGTCAATATCAATGATGCTGCCTGGAAATCGGTAAAGGAAACACTCCTCAATAAAATCCTGGTTTCTGAGCAAAAAGCAGATAAAAGCATCAGCATGCAGCAGATCGTTCAATGGGACGAAGAGGTACTGCCTGTGCTTAACGTAAATGTCCGTAGTCTAGAAACAGTTAAGATGCTCCGTTCCAGCAACCTCGTACGTTATGCAGAACCCATGGGTTACCAGCCGCAGGATGCGGTAAGGGCTGCCCAGCAGGAATATGCAGGCAACAGCGCTGTACTCAGCAGCAGTGGCTGCGGGAGCAATGTGGGGCAAACAGGTTTGGTGGCAGGCTCTGATTATACAACTATTACACCCAATACAAAACAATCATGGAATTATACTTACCACGGTATACCTGGAGCCTGGACAAAGAGTACCGGGGCAGGGGTGAAAGTATTTATTATTGATACAGGTTGCGAATACGACCAGGAAAACCTGGGCACGGCATTCAACCAGGGAAGCAGCAGCGGAAGGATCATTGAAAAAACAGTAACTCTTCCACGCCCAACCATATTTGGAATTCCTTATGGTTCTGCCGAAACGCCTGACGATGGTTGCGGCCATGGCACTTCTATGGCGGGCGCCTGTGCTGCACCACGGGGTACCGATGGCGCAGCATGCGGTATCGCTTATAACTGCAACCTCGTTACCTGCCGGGCTGCAGAAGATGTTCTCCTGGATGCCAGCCGTGAAGTAAAAGGAGTGGCCTCTGCTTATACGAATGCAGCCAACCGCTCCGATGTAAAGATCATCAGCATGAGTATGGGTTCCATTACAAGCAGTTCACAAATAACAGATGCCATTAACTACGCTTATGGGAAAGGAAAATTGATGTTTTGTGCAGCAGGTACTTCTTTTGGCTGGACGGCAGGCTGGTACGGGGTGATCTTCCCGGCCTGGCTTACTAAAGTAAATGCTGTTACCGGTGTTAAGGAAGCTAATTTTAACGATAACTGCGATGCCTGCCACGATGGAGCCGAAACAGATTTTACAGTAGTGATGGAAAAAGCCAGTAACGGGCGTCATGCACTGAGCCTGGCCATGAGCGGTGATGTGCCAAGCACCGTTGGCGGTTCTTCTGTGGCTACCGCCAGTATGAGTGGCATGGCCGCATTGGTATGGAGCAGGTTCCCTGCTTACACCCGCGACCAGGTTTTGAACAAACTCGTGGTAAACAGTTCTAATTATCCCACGAGGAGCGGAAGCCTTGGTTGGGGAAATGTTAATGTGAATTCGGCAACGAATTAGGCGATTGAAATATTATTGAAACTCCGCAGTCTAAAATGGCTGCGGTTTTTTTTATTCGTAAAAACGAGTTTTTGAAAATTCAAAGTTTTGTTGAGTTTCAGATATGCATGGGCGTATGCTTTTAAAAACTTTATCAGATATTTGCCCTGCATGATAAAAATTGATTACCCCCCTAAACGGCCTTCCATTAAAGAAGAGAACGAAAAAGAACTCATTTTTTGCAGCTGCCGGAAAAAATGGGTGGTACTCACACCTGAAGAATGGGTGCGGCAAAATTTTTTGCTTTACCTCAGCGAATCGCTGGCATATCCACTGGCACTTATTTCTGTTGAAAAAAAATTATTGGTGGGGGAGCGGCAAAAGCGATACGATATTGTATTGCACAACCGCCAGGGCCAACCGGAAATGGTAGTGGAGTGCAAGGAGATGAACCAAGCACTCAATGCCTCTGTACTGGAGCAGGTACTACGTTATAATACGGCCTTGCAGGCGCCCTACCTGCTCATTACAAACGGGCTGGAATGTTTTGGTTTTCAGAAAGATGGAACAGGATTTCAGCCCCTTGCACAGATCCCCGCTTTTCAGCAGCCATGAGTTGCGAGTTAGCTTCATTGCTTTGTACTTGTTTCTACTACAGAAATCCCGTTGATTGTCCAATACAATCGGCCTAAATTTTGCGTTTTATTAAGGAGCCAATATCAAAGAACTTATGAAATTACCACTTGCTTCCCTGGCATTAATGTTATTTGTGTGTTTTGCCAGCCACGCCCAGATCAGCTATACAGCTCAAACAAGGGTTGATCCTTATAATGGCCAATACCGTTATGGCCTAAACCAGGGCTGGTACGATGCTTCCTGGGACGATTTTTCTACTTCCAATATCGCTGCCGGTAATCCGGCCCTTAATATCCCCGGCATTTCTGCCACCACTTTGCGGCCGAAAATATATGAACAGTTTACCACGCAATGGGGACTCAATATCCAGATACAGCGCTTTCAGCATTACAGCGGGCTGGGCCTTGGAGAACACACTTTGTTTGTAGACCTGCCTGTAGCCGCTGCACATGCAGATAATAATTTTTACCAGGGCTGTACAGAGAGCCGCTCAAAGCTGTATGCAAATATGTACGAACCCATTTGGGACGGCGGTGCCAATGGTACCCCGGTAAATGAAAACAACCACTATGCGCTTTATATTTACCAGCTTGCCCAAACGTATAAGGATTATGTGCGGTTTTGGGAAATTGTAAATGAACCCGACCAGGATTGGGGTATGGTAGGCTGGAAAGATGCCAGCTATACCGACAGCTGGTGGCAGAATGCGCCCACCGCCTGCCAGCTGAAAAATATATATGTGCCCATTTACCGTTATATACGTTTGCTCCGCATCAGTTATGAAGTGATCAAGTATGTAGACCAAACTGCTTATGTAGCGCCCGGTGGCATTGGCTATCCAAGTTTTTTGGATTGCTTGCTCCGGTACACCGATAATCCTGCGGATGGTACAGTAAATGCACAGTACCCCATAACCGGTGGAGCTTATTTTGATGTACTGAGCTTTCATGCCTATCCTCACCTGCATATGGGCAGCAGCAACAGGCATTCCGACCGGGCCAATGAATTGTACACAAACGGCATCACAGATTTTGAAACTGTTTTGAACAACAGGGGATACAATGGCGTCACCTATCCCAAAAAATATTTGATCTGCACAGAAAACAATGCGCCACGCAGGAGCATCAACGGAAACTTTGGCGGAATTGAAGCGCAGCGGAATTATATCATCAAATCATTTGTGGCAAGCCAGAAGAAAGGAATGCTGCAAACACAGCTATACTGCCTGGGCGATCTTCAGCCTTATAATACAGCTACAGATCCGTTTGATGTGATGGGGCTTTATGCCAACCTGCATAATATCGGACCTTTATGGAATGGTGGCCAGTACCTGCAGCAGATGATGGATGGTGGTATTGCATTTAAAACAACTTCTCAAAAACTTAGTGGTTACCGGTTTAATGCCACGCTCACAACCGCTTTGAACCTTCCTGCAACTGTTGACGGTGCAGCATTTACCAGCGGCACCGATATTATTTATGTATTGTGGGCCAAAACAGCAACAGATAATTCAGAGAACGCATCAGCAGTGTACAGCATTCCTGCTACAGCAAACCCTACCGATCAGCTCTATAAATACGAATGGAATGCATCAGTGACAGGGCTTTCGGCAACTGTTTCAAAAAACAATATTGCCTTAACAGGCTCACCGGTTTTTTTGAAGAATAATTATGCCATACTTTCATTGCCCAATGATTCAACAGGTTCATTGAACGAATCCAGTTTTAAATTTGCAGTATATCCCAATCCTGCCAGGCAAAAAACAAGCCTGAAAATAACCGTAAAAAAGTACACGGAGATCTTTGTTGAAATCTATGACGTCGCCGGAAAATTTTCCGGCACTATCCTCTCCAAAAGATATATAAGTACGGGTAATCATGATCTGCCGTTAACATTGCCGGCAGACCTTGCCGCAGGCATGTATGTTTACCGAATTCACGCAAATGAAAAATTACTGACGGGTAAACTGCTGATTGCAAAATGAGATCGCTTAAAAATGAATTTTAAGAATAGTTCATGTTTTGTTTATTTGGTACCTCTGAAACCCACAAAGAAAAAAGCCTTTCGTTTAACGAAAGGCTTTTATATGCTTGAGAATATAAGCTTAAGATTAATAATCCCTTGACTCTCTTCCGCCGCCGCCGTAACCACCACGGTTACCGCCGCCGCCGCCATATCCACCACGGCTTCCGCCGCCACCGCCACCATATCCACCACGGCCACCGCCGCCGCCACGGTTACCACCGCCAAAACCACCGCTGCGTTTTTTGAAACCACCTTCACCTTCTGGGCGAGGTTGGCTTTCGTTAACGATCAGTTTGCGGCCCTGTACTTCTGTTTCGTTCAGGTTGGCAATAGCTGCTTTGGCTTCTTCTTCGTTTTCCATTTCAACGAAGCCGAAACCCTTACTGCGGCCACTCATTTTGTCTTTAAGAATTTTTGCACTTGTTACGCTTCCGTACTGTGTGAAGAGATTGCTTAAATCATCGTCGGTCATGGTCCAACTGAGATTTCCTACATAAATGTTCATTGTAAAAACTTTTGTTTAAAAAATAAATAATAAAACAATAATGACTTAGCGCTTTACAATGAACTGAAGGACTTAAAACAAAGCGATATCAGATAACAGTGGTAAAACCAAAACCATTAAAGCAATACAAATGTAGTCTTTTATTTGAATAATCAATAGCAAATTGGCCGTTTTTGTAGGATTGGAAGCGATGCTGCATTGACTTGCAACATAGAAAAAGGCCGGTTTTGGTTAAAACCGGCCTAAAGTGTTCATTCATAATTGCTTATTCGGCTCCTACTTCAAATTCAACCTCGGTTTCGTTTCCGTTGCCAAAATCAACTTTTGCCTTGTAAGTGCCCAGTTCTTTAACCTCATCAATGATATGGATGCGGCGGCGGTCAATTTCGTAGCCTTTTTGCTCACGGATAGCCCTGGCTATCTGAACAGATGTAACGCTACCGAATATCTTTCCACTGGTACCTGTTTTGGCGCCAATTTTCAATGCGCCTTCCTGCAGAACTTTTATAACGCTGTTAACTTCGGCCAGCAGCTTGGCTTCTTTTTTAGCCTGCTGCTTCATTTTTTCTTCCAGTTGTTTCAGGTTAGAAGGACTTGCTTCCACGGCCAGCTTTTTTGGAATAAGAAAGTTTCTGCCATAACCATTTTTAACGGACACCAGTTCATTGGCGCCGCCAAGGTTATTTACATCCTGAATTAAAATTACCTGCATGTTGTTTGCATTTTTACCCAATCCCAACAAGTTGGGGACTTTCTCTGCAATAATCAATAATTACTGAGATTAGGGTGGTGAAAAAATTATTTTAAAAGATCCGTTACATAAGGCAGTATTGCCATTTGACGGGCTTTTTTAACCGCCTCGCTCACCTTACGCTGAAACTTTAGAGAGTTTCCGGTAATACGGCGGGGCAGCATCTTACCCTGTTCGTTCAAAAACTTCTTCAAAAATTCTCCGTCCTTGTAATCCACATAGCGGATGCCCATTTTTTTGAAACGGCAGTATTTTTTTGGACGGTTATCGGCCTTAATGGCGGTAAGGTATTTTATTTCGTTTGCTTTTGCCATGATTATACCTCCGCTTTTTCTGGTGAAGAATATTTTACGCCACTTTTCTTTTTGGCATTGTACTCAACGGCGTATTTGTCGAGTACAGTGAACATGTGACGCATTACTGATTCGTCACGCAAAAGTTGAATTTTCAACTTTTCATTGAAGCTGGTTGGCGCACTGTACTCCATTACCCAATAAATACCGGTGGTCTTTTTGGCAATGGGATACGCCAGTGATTTTAGTCCCCAGGGGTTGCTGTGCATAATGGAGCCGCCATTGTCTTTAACAAGCTGCTCATATTTCTTTTGGGCGCTTTTGAAATCGTCCTCAGAAAGCACAGGGGTAAAAATCACCATCAATTCGTAGTTGCTCATTTTCCCTGATTTTTTGTTTAAAAATGTTATTAATTCCGCTATTTTTTAACGGGTTGCAAAGGTAGGGGAAATAATGGAAAATCAGGGAATTGATATTAGATAATTTTTGAAATTTGCTACCCTTTCAGTTTGTTGATTTTCAATTAATTAGAATAATAATTTATACACCGGGTACCGCATATGTGCCTTCTCGTAATAAACAGAATGTTTGAAGATGAATTCGAGTATGGCATCTGCATCTGCAGCAAATTTGGGATCGGCCTCTTTCTTTTCTTCCAGTTGCCTTTTAAGTGCCGGATCTTTTTTTACCAGTTCTGCAGCCAGGTTTTCCCATCTGTGCTCAGTATAACCTTCTTTTTGCTGCAGAACCGCATCAAAAAAATTCCAGGCAAAAAAACTGTCATCGCCGGTGGGTTCCAGCATCTCAACAATATAACGGTTGGCCGCCTGGTTCAGGTAAATGATGTAATCAGCCTTTAAGAACTGAACATTTTCCTTAGTTGATGATGTACGCACATTATAATTCTTATGATGTTTCTCATAAGCTTTGGGGGTAGATTTATAGCTTTCGATCTTAGTAATGGTGACCGTAATACTGCTGTCTTTTTTTAATTGCTGCATAACTACCCCGTTGAGTTTCATGAGATCAATTACCTGGTGCCATCCCTGCGGAATGATGTACGCGGCCGGTTTTTGAACAATATCGGTTGGTTTATAACTATTGAAAAACTTTATATCTTTTTCAAATGGCCTGTTATGATCATAAAACATTTTTGTAAGACCCGTGGCCTCGCTGATGGCAGTGCCAGTTTCATAACCTTTGAATTTAATTAGTGTGAACGATGCCGTATCATTCACCCATTTTAGCGGGAAGGTCTCTTTTCTTTTTGCCGCTTCATTGGCTTCTTTTCTTTTTTGAATGATAAGGGCTGCATTGGCCGATGTTTTTTCAATGAGTATTTCCATCAGGTCGTAAGTAGACTGCACTCTTTGTTTAAAGGGCTTGAGCATAAGCGTTTCCGAAATAAAAGAAATGCAATTAAAAAGTGCTGCATATCCGGAAGAATAGCGGGGCGGATCGTAAAACATGCGCATGCCTTTGGCAAAATCGGTACTCCCAAAATCCACATAGGGGACCAGGTCCCAGTTTTTGGCTTTCATGCCCTTATAGAGCAATGGTTCAAAATCATTTTTGAGCCAGGTGCCCAGTTCTCCACCCAGCTTATCGTATTGGGTGCTGATGAGCGTCAGGGTATGCTGGTAATCGGCGCCATCGCTCACATGGGTGTCTAAAAAAACATCAGGCTGCAGCCAGTGAAAAATGCGGGTGAAACTTTGGGCATTGCGGCTGTCGCATTTGGTAAAATCCCTGTTGAGGTCGAGGTTCTGTGCATTGCCCCTGAAACCGTATGCGGCCGGGCCATCCTGGCTTACCCTGGTCGTACTGTTGCGGTTGAGCGCTCCACCGATATTGTATACCGGCACCAGTGCAATAACGGTATTTTGGGGAAAGAACGTTTTTCGCTGCACAATATCCCTGGCAAGCATCATGGAGGCATCAATGCCATCCGGCTCACCGGGATGGATACCGTTTAAAATAAACAGAACCGCTTTATTCTGCTGTTTCCATTTTAAGGGATCAAATATTTTATCCTTGCTGATAAGAACAAGATGCAATGGGTACCCGGCATCCGTTAAGCCCATTTCTTTTACGAGCAGTTCCGGGTATTTTTTATCAAGCTCCCTGTACCACTGAACCGCCTCAAAATAAGTGGCCGTTTCTTTGCCACCCGATTTTTCAAACGGAGTTTGCTGCGCCTGGGTAATGTAGCCTGAAATAAAAACGATGAATGAAAATATGGCTTTGTTCATAAATAAAAAGTCCCCAAATGTATGGGGACTTTTTAAAAAAGTTTGTACCGTTTATCTAACTACGGTAAAAGAACCATTGATGACCTGGCTGCTGTTGCTGATCCGCACCATATATCTTCCGGCTGCCAGTGCTTTTACATCTGCAAATATGTTCACTTCATTTGCATTTACGGTTTCAGCTTTTACTGTTCTGCCTGCCGCATCTGTAATGATCATTTTGCTGTTTTCGGTGAGCTTCTCCGTAAGTTTTATCCTTAATCCTTCAGTAGCCGGATTTGGATAAACCAATATATTGCTGATGTTGTTGTTAATGCGGGCTATAGCAATGCTGCTGTAGTGGAACTTTCCATCAATATCGATCATCTTCAGGCGGTAATATACTACGGCTGCCGAAGGAAGCCTGCTGTCGGTAAAATTATAACGTGCAAGATTAGCGCCGTTTACTTCCCCGATCTTCATGTAATTGATGCCATCTGTGCTTCTTTCCACTTCATAAAGTTTAAACCCCGTTTCCTGCGTGGCTTCCCATTGCAATACTACATTGCCGTTGTTTTTAGTTGCGTTAAAGCTGATGATGGTCACGGGTACCAGGCCGGTGCACTGCCAGATCTGTCCAGCATATTCCGGGTGGTCAACAAATGGGTTTCGGTTTGACTGCCCGCTTTGGTAATAGATCGCATTATTACGGTCAATTTCTTTTTGGCTGACTGGGTCGGCCAGCATCCAATCGAAAAATACCCTTATCTGCCAGTCGTCATAGATCTGGAGACGGCGCATGGCTGCATTTGGTTCATCAGTGGAACTAAGCATGGCTGCGTTCGCCTCGGTGGATGTTCCGGCCCAATCCTGCGATATCATTTGGTCTTCGTAGCGTGTGGCCATGTAAAGAGCGATGCGGGCTATATCTCCCCGGAAAGCTGCAAATGGCATGAACGTGGTGCCTGCGTACGCATAATTTAAAGAAGCGCCAGTACCCAGTCTACTTTGGTTGTCTATAGAAGTATAAGTGGCATTGGTAACATTGCCATAGGGAAAATTGTTATGCCTTCCATTGATATATCCATCTGTTGGCAGCAGCATATGTACGTCCGATGCCATGGGTGAAAGGCTGTTGAACCAGGATTGAGGTGTGGTGTGCTCCCTGTTATAACAATCGCCTTCGGCGGCATAATTTCCACACTGGTTACCACCACTGCTCACAGGGCCATAAATGAATGTATAAGTCTCGGGAGTAGCACTGTTGTTATCATCGGTATAAATATCCCAGATCACATTTCCGGTACCCGGCTTAATATCGGTATACTGGTAAGCGTTCCAAACGCCGGGTGTATAACTGAGCGTAACTGCACCATTGTTTGTGATGTTCTTTAATGCTGTTTTTAATGGCTGGCAAGTGAGCCCGGTGGCAGTGTTGTAATAACCGGCCGGAATTTGGGCCCGGGTACAAAAAGCGGAAAGGATAGCAAACGTAAAGAGTAAAAATTTCTTCATAAGTCAAAGACGGTGTTTTTCGTTATTAAGATGCTTTCAAACAAAATATTTATCAACAACAAAGCCCATCAAATCTTCCTATTGACGGGCTTTTTCTATATTATGAAGTAAACCACGGCTTATTTGGCCAGTGCATTCACCTTTTTTGCCAATTTGCTCTTCAGGTTGGCAGCTTTATTCTTATGAATGGTACCACGCTTGGCCAGTTTATCGATCATAGAAGCTACTTCCGGTAATTTGTCGCCAGCGGCTTTGGCATCAGTGATTGCCCTGATGTCGCGGATCGCATTACGGGTGGTTTTGCCGTAATAACGGTTACGTTCGTTTCTTTTTGTGCTCTGGCGAACATCTTTCTTGGTTGCTGCGTGATTTGCCATCTATATTCTTTTTTTGGGCTGCAAAGATAGGAATCTTCCGGTTAATCTGATTCATAAATTTAAAGTTTTTTTTGATCTTATTTCAGGGTTTTCGCTCTTTGGCCGGTTATTTACTGGCTCCAAAAGCCGATATTTGCAGTCCAATTCTATTATTTTAGCCAAAAGGACCATTTTTTATGAAGGATTTTCAATACATAACCAATTCGCATCCATCATATATTGAAAATTTATATAGTGATTTTGTAAAAGATCCAGGTAGTATCGACCCTGAAATGCGCAAGTTTTTTGAAGGTTTCGATTTTGCCCTTTCAAATGCCCCCGCATCCGCCGTTAAAAACGGACTATCTCCGGTTGCCCAGGTTTCCAGCAATTCTTTGGACAAAGAGTTTTCGGTTTACAGGCTAATTGAGGCGTATAGGAATAAAGCCCATTTGATAGCCAAAACAAATCCCATCCGCGAACGTAAAGACAGGCATGCCAACCTTGGCCTGGAATTTTTTGGCCTTTCAGATGCCGATCTGATTACGGATTTTGAGGCAGGAAAGTTTATCGGGCTTGGAAGAACAACGCTGAAGAATATTCTGGAAAAACTTACCAATGTGTATGCTGCACATGTTGGCATTGAAATTTCGGCGCTCAACGATGAACGTAAAATAAGCTGGCTTACGGAGGCTATGGAAGGCCGCTTTCAGCAGTCGCCTCCACTGGAGCAGAAAAAAAGGATCCTGCAAAAGCTGAATGAGGCGGTGATGTTCGAAAAATTTCTGCATACAAAATATATTGGCCAAAAGCGTTTCAGCCTGGAGGGTGGAGAAACCACCATTCCGGCACTGGATGCGATCCTTAATACGGCCGCTGCAAATAATGTGGAAGAAGTGGTGCTGGGCATGGCACACCGGGGCAGGCTCAATGTATTGGCAAATATCATGGGCAAGACCTATGAAAATATTTTCAACGAATTTGAGGGAACCGTACCGGCCGATACCACCATGGGCAGCGGCGATGTAAAATACCATTTAGGATACAGTTCAGAACTCGAAACCAGCTCCGGCAAAAAAATACACCTGAAACTTTCGCCCAATCCATCCCATCTGGAAGCGGTTGACCCGGTTGTACTTGGTTTTGCCCGGAGCAAGGCGGATGTGATGTACAACAGCGATTTTGATAAGATACTTCCCATCATCATTCACGGAGATGCCTCCATAGCAGGACAGGGTATTGTTTATGAGATAGCGCAAATGAGCAACCTGGATGGCTATTACACAGGTGGCACCATTCATTTTGTGATCAATAACCAGATTGGGTTTACCACCGATTTTAATGATGCCCGCAGCAGCGATTACTGCACCTCACTGGCATCGGCCATACAGGCGCCTGTGCTGCATGTAAATGGCGATGATGCAGAGGCCGTGGTAAAGGCGGCCGAAATTGCCACGCTGTACCGCCAGGAGTTCAACAGCGATATCTTTATTGACATGCTTTGTTACCGCCGGCATGGGCACAATGAAGGCGATGAACCCAAGTTTACCCAGCCTCAGCTGTACGCCATTATTGAAAAGCATCTCAATCCACGTGAAGTATATACCCAGTTCTTAATTGAAAACGGCGAGCCCGATGCCAAAGAACTGGCAAAGGAAATGGAGAAAAAGTTTTTGGCCGAACTGCAGGAACGACTCGATGAGGTAAAGCAAAAACCACTTCCTTACAATTATCAAAAACCCGAACGCTGGTGGAAAGAATTGCGCAAAGCCACAGCGGCAGATTTTGATCAATCCCCTGTTACGGCCATTAAGGAAAAGGAGCTGGTAAAACTATTTGATGGCCTTATGAAATGGCCACAGGGATATAAACCCCTGCGTAAAGTGGAAAAATTGCTGCAGGATAAGATGAAACTTTTTTCCGATGACCAAAAAATTGACTGGGCCACGGGCGAACTCCTGGCTTATGCCAGTATACTTACAGAAGGAAATGATGTGCGCATGAGCGGCCAGGATGTAAGGCGTGGCACTTTCAGCCACCGGCATGCCTGCCTGCGTGATGAAGAAACAAATGAACTGTACAACCGCCTAGATCATTTTACAGAAACCCAGTCGCCTTTCCGTATTTATAATTCCCTGCTGAGCGAATATGCCGTGCTGGGCTTTGAATATGGCTACAGCATGGCCAACCCGCATGCGCTTGTTTTATGGGAAGCCCAGTTTGGCGATTTTGTGAACGGTGCTCAAACCATGATCGACCAGTTCATTACAGCTGCAGAAACCAAATGGCAGCGGATGAATGGCGTGGTGCTGCTTTTGCCGCACGGGTATGAAGGCCAGGGGCCCGAGCACAGCAGTGCACGCATGGAACGTTTTTTACAGCAATGTGCTGAGCTCAATGTGGTAGTAACCAATATTACCACCGCAGCCAATTTTTTTCATGCATTACGCAGGCAATTGGCATGGCCGTTCCGCAAACCGCTTATCAATTTTTCGCCAAAGGCAAACCTGCGCCACCCGGGCAGTTACAGTTTACTGCAGGAGTTTACCAGCGGCAGTTTTAAAGAGCTGTACGATGATGCAGGGGTGAAAGATGCAGGCGCAATTACAAAGGTGCTGATGTGTACCGGTAAGATCTATTTTGAACTGGAAGACAGGCGGCAAAAGGAGAACAGGACCGATGTAGCTATTGTTCGCCTGGAACAAATATACCCGTTGCCGCAAAAACAACTCGATGCGCTTTACGAAAAATACAGCAGGGCCATCTGGTACTGGGTGCAGGAAGAACCGTTGAACATGGGTGCTGCATCTTTCCTGCGTATGAACCTGCAACACATCAATTTCCACATTGTGGCCCGTCAGCCGGGTGCAGCCACCGCCACCGGTTATGGGAAAATACATGCTAAGGAGCAGGAGGAGATCATTTCAACAGCCTTCAGCTTATAGATCAGGGGTTGCGCTTTTTGTATTCGGCCTTTACTTCTTCGAGAAGGGCCACGAATTTTTCCACATCGGGATCGTAGCCATAGCCTTCGGCCCTTAATTTTTCTCCCTTGTTATCGAGAAAGAAATAATAAGGTTGGGAGTTGGCGCCAAATTTGGTTACCTGGATATCGGTGTTAAGATCGCCGATCGTTTCTATCTGTATGTTTTGCGAAGGGGATTTATATTGCTCATTCTCGGGTATGTTAATATTATGTACATCCACATAGAGGGAGGCAATCACAAAATCTTCTTTTAATCGTTTCATCACTTCCGGATTACTCCACACCTCAGCCTCCATTTTGCGGCAGTTTACACAATTGATGCCCGTAAAGTCGAGCATGAGCGGTTTGTTCTGCTGCAGGGCCACTTCCTGCGCCTCCTTAAAATCGAAATAAGTGATCATGCCGTATTTCTTTACCACTTCGGGTTCAAAAATATGCATGCGTTCATAATATTTCTTGGGTTTTGGAAGATAGGAGGCTGTTGTACCAGTGTTTTGAACTGCATTATTGTTTCCTCCTAAAATAAACTCCTGAGTACCCATGGGAGGTAGAAATGCCGAGAAGCCGTTGAGGGGCGCACCCCACAAACCGGGTATCATGTATACGGCAAAACCCAGGGAGGTCATAGCAAAAAATAGCCTGGTAACGCTCAGGTAAGGAAGCCCGAAATCATTTTTTGGAAGTTCATCATCATGATGAAACTTGAGTTTGCCCAGGAGGTAAACTCCCAGCAAAACGAAAATTACGATCCATAGGGAAAGGTAGATTTCCCGGTCGAGCAGGCGCCAGCCTTTGGCAAGATCTGCATTGGATAAGAATTTTAAAGCAAGGGCGAGTTCCAGGAAACCAAGGGTTACCTTGATCGCATTGAGCCATCCGCCAGCTTTACTTAATACGCTTAGTTTTGAGGGGAAAAATGCAAAGAGCGCAAAAGGAAGCGACAATGCCAGTGAAAAGCCGAACATACCTATCAGCGGGCCATAAAAATTACCCTTGGCTGCAAGTACCAGCAGGTTTCCTATGATGGGGCCGGTGCACGAAAAAGAAACAAGTACCAGGGTGAGTGCCATAAAAAATATTCCGGTAAAACTTCCCATTGCTGCTTTGCTGTCAGTTTTGTTTGTCCAGCTCGAAGGAAGGTTTATTTCAAAAGCACCCAGGAATGAAATACCAAACACAAGGAACACTAAGAAAAACAATAGGTTGGCAATCCAGTTGGTGGCCAGGTTGTTTAAAGCCGCCGGGCCAAACAGCAGGGTTATTAAAAAACCAAGTAAGGTAAAGATGATAATAATAGAACTGGCGTACCATATTGCATTCTTTCTGCCTTCAGATGCATTTTTACTGCGTTTTGTAAAGAAACTAACCGTTACCGGGATCATGGAATAAACACAGGGTGTAAGTAATGCCAGTAATCCACCTGCAAATGCAGTAGCAAATATCCACCAGAGCGATTTGTTGGCCACATGGTTTTCCACGGGATTGCCGGGAGCCTGTTTTATGTTGCTGTTATTGGCGGGCACCCATTGCCGTATGCTTTCTTCGCCTGGTAAATATTCCTCCCCTTTTTTTACAAAAGATGTAATAGTTGCTTTGAATAAAACGCTGTCGAGGCCGGTAAGGTTTAACTTTTGTACCCAGTAAACAGAATCCAGGTAATAACTCACGTTCAAACCAAGCACCGGGTCTTTTTCCGAAATTATATTACCCATTTCGGCAATCGGCCCATCCAGGTATTTTTGAATACTGCTGTCGAAGTGAATTGTCGATGAAGGGGCATCTTCAGTAATTCTTGTTATGCTGAAAAGTTTTACCCCTTTTTCAATAGTAGCCTTAATTTTTAAAACCGCTTCTTTATCATTCAGCCTTCTTGCTTCGTAGGTTAAAGTAACGCCGGTAGAATCATCGGCAAATGAAACCAATGTGCAGAAAAGAAATACTGATAAAATGGAGAAATGCTTCAATGTATTTTTCATCAAATGTTAAACTATGATTTTAGCTGAATATTGTTCAGTTTGCAAATATACCTACGTATTTTGAAGGGAAGAGGACTTAGATCACAAAAGTGAAGGCTGATTTATAATATTTACGCCGGTAAATCCTAAGTAATCGGAATGATGAATGGCATTCAAAAATAAAAAACCCCGCACTTGCAGGGCTTCCTTTTTAGTACCACGTACGGGATTCCCTGCCTGACTGCGTCACGCAGGCAGGGAACCCGTGCTTCCTCCGTGCGAATTTAAATGTTTTTTTAACCAAATTTTCCCTGCATTTGACTTAAGATATTTTTCTTTTTTCCTAGCCTCTTCCCAGTTCGCAAAAGTTTCAGTAAAAATGATTTTCCATGGCCTGTGTCCTTTAGTAAATTTGCTTTTTCCGGCATTGTGTTCATTGAGCCTGTTTTGTGCATTAAGCGCCATGCCCGTGTACCAGGTTTGATCAGTTAAGCTTTCAATTACATAAACGGTAACCATAATGAAAAATGCCTTTCGGTGTGAAAGGCATTTAGTACCACGTACGGGATTCGAACCCGTGATTCCTCCGTGAAAGGGAGGCGTCTTAACCCCTTGACCAACGCGGCGTGTTTTTAAAGGACGGCAAAGATAAGGTTAAGCCATTTTGCTACCAAATTTTTTGGAAAAAACGCCAAAATTCATGGAATCGGCAGCAGAAAAGCCCTGGAAGCCCTGTAAACAATATATGCGGAGATTTCCTTCAAAAAAATACGGCGATATTCCACTTCAAACTTGCTAACTTTGCACCGCAAATTTCAATTTAAAAAACAACAGTTATGAGTACAATTAAAGTAGCCATTAATGGTTTCGGACGAATCGGACGTTTAGTTTATCGCCAGATCTATAACATGCAGGGTATTGATGTAGTAGCCATCAACGACCTTACCAGTCCAAAAGTGCTGGCTCACCTGCTTAAATACGACAGCGCCCAGGGCCGCTTTAATGAAGACGTAAAAGCCGGCGAAGACCATATGACGTAAACGGCGATGACATCAAAATATATGCACAAAAAGACCCATCACAAATTCCCTGGGGAAGTCATGGCGTGGATGTGGTACTTGAGTGTACCGGTTTCTTTACCGATAAGGAAAAAGCCGAAGCACATATCAAAGCAGGGGCAAAGCGTGTGGTGATTTCTGCACCCGCCACCGGTGATATTAAGACCGTGGTTTTTAACGTGAACCACCAGATACTCGATGGAAGCGAAACCGTGATCAGCTGTGCCAGTTGCACCACCAACTGCCTGGCCCCGATGGCAAAAGCTTTGAATGACGCTTATGGTATTGAACTGGGAATTATGACCACTATTCATGCTTATACCAACGATCAGAATACCCTGGATGCTCCTCATCCAAAAGGCGATTTGCGCCGTGCACGTGCCGCCGCCGCCAATATTGTTCCCAACAGTACAGGTGCCGCTAAAGCCATTGGCCTGGTATTGCCTGCTCTTAAAGGCAAATTAGATGGCAGCGCACAGCGTGTACCCACCATTACTGGTTCCTTAACAGAGCTTGTTTCTATCCTGGGAAAAAAGGTTACCGTAGAAGAAGTGAACGCCACCATGAAGGCAGCTTCTAACGAAAGCTTTGGTTATACAGAAGATGAAATTGTGAGCACCGACATTATTGGTACGCATTTCGGCTCTTTGTTCGATGCTACCCAAACCAAGGTAATGACCGTGGGCGATAAACAAATGGTAAAAACCGTAAGCTGGTACGATAATGAAATGAGCTATGTAAGCCAGCTTGTTCGCACCGTTAAGCATTTTGCCGGGCTGATAAGCAAATAATTCAACCAGGTCAAAACAGTATAGATACCAGGCCGCAACTTTGGTTGCGGCTTTTTCTTTTTAAAATTGTGGAAACGGCCAGGCTTCCTCCCGCTTATCCAGATAGCCTTGTGCGAAAAAACAACGCAGTTCAATTTGCTTTTGTGTTAACTTTGAACTCCCGATACCGACAAAAATATCTTTCAATATGATCAATTTCTCAGACTACGATTTTAAAGGAAAAAAAGTTCTTATCCGAGTAGACTTCAATGTACCGCTCGATGAAAATTTTGTAATTACAGACGATACCCGGATGCGTGCTACCATTCCAACCATCAAAAAAATTCTGAGCGATGGCGGAAGCGTGATCCTAATGAGCCACCTGGGGCGCCCAAAAGACGGACCTACTGACAAATATTCTTTAAAACACCTGGTGGCGCACCTGCACGAATTGCTGGGTGGCGAAACCAGTGTTTTTTTTGCCGATGATTGCATTGGCCCCAAAGCCGGCATGACAGCCAGCATGCTGCGCCCCGGCGAAGTGCTGCTGCTCGAAAATCTGCGTTTTTATAAGGAAGAAGAAAAAGGAGATGAAGCCTTTGCCGAAAAACTCAGCAAGCTCGGAAATGTTTATGTGAACGATGCTTTTGGTACCGCTCACCGGGCACATGCATCAACTGCGGTGATCGCAAAATTCTTTGCAGCAGGAAATAAACTTTTTGGAACTGTAATGGAAGGTGAAGTTAAAAGCGCCGAAAAAGTGCTGCACCAGGCAGAGAAACCCTTCTGTGCCATCATTGGCGGAGCAAAAGTGTCAGATAAGATACTTATCATTGAAAACCTGCTGGAACGTGCCACCGATATTATCATTGGCGGTGGTATGGCATACACCTTCTTGAAGGCAAGGGGAGGAAAGATCGGTTCATCTCTCTGCGAGGAAGACCGCCTGCAAACAGCGCTTGATGTGCTGGAAAAAGCAAAACAAAAAAACGTTTCCATTCACCTGCCCGAAGACAGTGTTATTGCAGATAAATTTGATGCGGCAGCCAATACGAAAATTTGTCCCAGCGACCAGGTTCCCGATGGCTGGATGGGATTGGACATTGGCCCGAAAGCAGTTGGTATTTTCAGTGAGATCATCAATAAGTCAAAAACGATTTTGTGGAACGGACCCATGGGGGTTTTTGAAATGGAAAAATTCCAGGCCGGCACAAAAGCCATTGCGGAAGCGGTTGCCGAAAGTACGGGCAGGGGCGCTTTTAGCCTGGTGGGCGGCGGCGACAGTGTAGCGGCTGTCAATAAGTTTAACCTGGCTGCAAAAGTGAGTTATGTAAGCACGGGCGGCGGCGCCATGCTGGAGTATTTTGAAGGAAAGGAGCTGCCTGGCATTGCAGCAGTAAAAGCTTAACAGTTTTTAACGGTTACCTTTTGTTTTCACCGGAATATTATTTCTGAATTCAAAAACTATATTACTTTTATCATCTAAACTTTAAAACATAACAACATGAAAGGCGGATTAATTATTTTATTGGTTGTTCTTCTCATTGTAGGCTTTATTGGCTGCAATGGATATAACGGGCTTGTTAAACAGGATGAATCTGTAAAAAAGGCCTGGAACAATGTTCAAACTGAATATCAAAACCGGAACGACCTGGTGGGTAACCTTGTAAACACCGTGAAAGGTGCGGCTAATTTTGAGCAAAAAACACTTACCGATGTTATAGAAGCCCGTGCCAAAGCCACCAGCGTGCAGGTAAATGCAGATAACCTTACTCCGGAAAAGCTGGCTGAATTTCAGCAGGCACAGCAAGGCGTATCTTCTGCACTCAGCCGTTTGCTGGTTTCGGTAGAAGCCTACCCTCAGTTAAAGGCAACAGAAAACTTCACCAGGCTGCAAAGCCAGTTGGAAGGTATTGAGAACAATATTAAAAACTCACGCAAAGTGTTTAATGATGAGATAAACCTTTATAACACTAAAGTGCGTTCATTTCCCATGAATATATTGGGCGGCCTGTTTGGTTTCCATGCAAAAGAAGGCTTTAAGGCTGATGCAGGTGCAGAGAAAGCGCCCGTAGTAAATTTTGAAAATACACCGGCTCCTGCAAATGCAAAATAAACGTTCTTCAATTTATATCATAGGGGCGCTGCTTGTATTGGCAGGCCTCTATGTTATTTTTACTTATAATGGGCTGGTAAAAAAAGACGAAGATGTAAAGAACAAATGGAGTGAAGTGCAAAACGCTTATCAGCGGCGGCTTGACCTGATCCCCAATTTAGTAAACACGGTGAAAGGCGGAGCCGATTTTGAACAAACCACTTTGCAAAAAGTGGTGGAGGCCCGCGCCAAAGCAGGATCCGTTACCGTAAGCGGATTGGATGCAAATGCCTATAACAATCAACTGCAGGCACAGGATAATCTTGCCATTGCAGCTAACCAACTCCTTATTAAAGTGGAGAATTACCCTGATATAAAGGGAACGAAAGCGTTTAACGACCTGCAGGTGCAATTGGAAGGAACAGAACGCCGTATTAAAGTATCGAGAAAAGATTTCAATGAATCTGTGCGGGGATATAATAATGCTGTAAAAACTTTTCCAACAAAATTAGTGGCGGGCATGTTCAGCTTCTTGCCAAAAGAAGGCTTCCAGTCAGATGCCGGGGCAGAAAAAGCAGTGGAAATAAAATTTTAACCAGTGGGCATACTATCCATATTTGGCAGTAAAAAAGAATTTTTCTCCGCTGAAGAAAAGCAGCGGATCGTGGAGGCTATCCGCCTGGCCGAAAGGGCCACCAGCGGGGAAATACGGGTGTTTGTGGAAAGTAAGAACCCCTATGTGGACCCATTGGAAAGAGCTGCCGAGGTTTTTTATAAGCTTAAGATGGAGCATACACAAAACCGCAATGCTGTTTTACTCTATATAGCCATGGCGCATCACGAACTGGCCCTTTTTGGAGATGAAGGTATTTATAAGGCAGTGGGGAAAGATTTCTGGGAGCATGAAGTGCGTCATATGATCACCGATTTCCGTGGCGAACATGTGGTGGATGGTATTGTGGATTGTGTTGGTCATATTGGCCAGGCATTGAAAGAAAAGTTTCCTTACGAATCCAGTACAGATAAAAACGAACTGCCCGACGAAATTGTTTTTGGGCATTAGAGCCGCCTGTTGAAAACCATATTTGTTTCAATGAAGAAGATCTTCTTACTATACTTTTTCCTCTTAACAGTTTTGCAGGGTTTTACCCAGCAGGATTTTGATATAAAGCAATTGCTCGTTAAAGGTGGGCCGGGTACCGGTTTGGTACACGATTATGCCGGTGTGCTTACCGCAGACCAGCAGCAGCAGCTTGAGGCCAAATTGGTCAATTTCGATAACAGCACTACCAACCAGATCGTTGTTTTGACGGTATTATCCATGCAAGGAAACGATATTGCCGATTATGCCGTGGAGCTTGGCCGTGCATGGGGCGTGGGCGGAAAGCAGTTTAACAACGGCATCATTTTGCTCATTGCCAAAAATGACCGCAAACTGCATATAGCCACAGGCTATGGATTAGAAGGCACGATCCCCGATGTAACGGCCAGCCAGATCATACAGGAAATTATTAAGCCAAATTTCAGGAGCGGGGATTATAACAGCGGAATCAACCAGGGCGTGGATGCACTGATGGCGGCTGCACAGGGAAAATACAATACCCCCAGGGAATATGGGGGCGGGTCCATTTCTTTTGGCACATTATTGCTTATAGGAATTATCATTTTTATTATCATCGTTATCATTTCTAAGAACAGTGGCGGCGGCCGTGGTGGTTCATTTATGAGCCGCAGGGGCCATCGTGGTATCAGCGGGCCATTTATATGGCCCAGCAGCGGGGGTGGTGGATGGACAGGAGGCGGCGACTGGGGCGGTGGAGGCAGCAGTGGTGGTGGCTTCGGCGGTTTTGGCGGCGGCAGCTTTGGCGGCGGCGGCGCCAGCGGCGATTGGTAAAGAAATATTACTTGAATAAAAAAAGCGGCTCTCTATTTACGGGCCGCTTTTTATTTTTTTATTGATAGATCATTTATATTCATACTGCACACTTCCCATCAGTCTCCTGTCTTTGCTGTAACATCTTTCGCTGCTGCGCATGCCGTTTTCGTATTTGTATCGCCAGGTAACATAATTATTGGCACCTTCTTCTGTTGAGATCATTTGCGATACATTGCCATTGCTGTCGTATTCAAAAATATAATCGGGCATGGGACGGATCTTGAAATCGTTTTCCTGTACCACATCTGTAATTCTTCCCTTATTATCGTAATAGTAATAATATTTTGTACCGCTTCGGGTGTCTTTTTCTATACCCAGGTTATTGTGTTCATCATTAGCAAAAAGTATCAGCGTAGTGTCGGTATAATTTTTTATCCGGTACATTTTATCCGGATTTTTTTCGGCACCATATTCATAAAGATGCTCTTCCAGGATCGCATTTACAAAATCATCGTCCTGGGAACGTACAGACGATACAATTGATTTCACCCTTTTTTGGTCATCGTAACTATAAGTGATCCTGGTAACAGAAATATCGGAGCTGTCGTTGGTAAAAGCTAAACTGCCATCTGCATTAAAAACAGAAAGAAATAGCGAGGGACTCGAAATGGCAGACCGGGTGAACAGTTCCACTGATTTATAATCCTTTGAGATCTTTTTCCTGCAAAAAAAACCTTCGCTTTCGCTGCCATCACTTTCAAAACTTTTTATATCCACGTTCCTTACCTTATTTAGTTTGTAAGCCTGCATGGTGGCGGTAAGCTGACTGTTGCTGATGATGTCTTTGTAATAATATTGTGCCGAGGCCCCGGTAACCAATGCCAGAAAACCCAGGATACTCAATATGCTTCTTTTCATGTGTTTTATTTTGAATGATGCGCAAAGTTAACGGGATGTGGGTTTTTTTATTGGTAAGATGCCCTTAAACTTTATTATTTTTAACAAAAAATAGCTGCTTTGAGCCACCTTAAACAACGGAAAGAGGCAAACTGCCTTAACTGCAATGCAGAAGTGGCCGGGCGTTTTTGCAGCGTGTGCGGGCAGGAGAATGTGGAACCGGCAGAAAATGCCTGGCACCTGGTGACCCATTTCTTTAATGATATTACCCATTTTGAAGGAAAATTTTTCCGTACGCTGAAGCTGTTGTTTACCAGGCCGGGTTTTTTAGCAAACGAATACCGCATCGGCCGCAGGACAAGTTATATGAACCCGGTAAGGCTCTATGTGTTTACATCCTTTGTCTTCTTTTTAGTGAGCTTTGGCATCCTAAGTAAAGAAGACGATGCTTTTCAAATGGACTACGGCGGTAAAACGGAAAGGGAGATCAACAGGATGGACTCATTGGAGTTCAGGGCATTTACCATGAAGATCAATGACAGTGTGCCACTAACAAGAGAGCAGTTTGAATATTTTAAGGATACTGTAAAATTTTCGGGACTTATATTTATGGATGATTTCCGTTCCAGGGAGCATTACGATTCAATGGTAAGTTCGGGGAAAGTAAAAGATGGATGGTTGGGGAAGTTAATGGCACGCCGGGCATTGGATATAAGGGAGAAATATTCGAAGCAAGGAAGTACAAAATCGCTTCTTAAGGTTTTTAGCGACAAATTTATCCACAGTTTTCCTCAAATGCTCTTTGTCTCTTTGCCTTTGTTTGCACTTTTTTTGCTGTGGCTTTATTACCGGCATAAGGAGTATTACTATGTGAGCCATGGAGTGTTTGCCATTTACCTGTATGTTTTCCTTTTTTTGATGATCCTTTTGATCATGTTTTTAAATGCGGTAAAAGAAAGGTTTAACCTGGGGGATCTTATCAGTGTGCCGGTTGCTTTCCTTTATTTGGGCATTTTTTTTTACGAGTATAAATCCATCCGGAATTTTTACGGGCAGGGCAGGGGCAAAACCCTCCTTAAAATGTTCCTGCTAAATGGATGGCTCTTACTGGTTACCATCCTGCTTTTTGCCCTCTTTTCTATTTTTATATTTTTTAAACTGTAAAAAATGACCGGTACCCAAATTGCATTTGCACGTCTAGTAAACATAATGGACGAACTCCGGGAAAAATGTCCCTGGGACAGGAAACAGACCATACAGACGCTGCGTCATATGACCATTGAGGAAACCTATGAACTTGCAGATGCCATTACTGAGAATGACCTCAGGGCGGTAAAGGAAGAGTTGGGCGACCTGTTGCTCCATATTGTTTTTTACGCAAAAATAGGAGCGGAGCAAAATGCATTTTCACTTGAAGAGGTTATCAACGGTATTTGCGAAAAGCTTATTATCCGCCACCCGCATATCTATGGCGATGTAAAAGTGAAGGACGAAAATGACGTGAAGCAGAACTGGGAAAAAATTAAATTGCAGGAAGGGAAAAAAGGGGTGCTCGACGGTGTTCCCAAATCTTTACCTGCCCTGGTAAAAGCTATCCGCCTGCAGGAAAAATCGAAGCAGGTGGGCTTCGAATGGGACAATACAAGCCAGGTTTGGGATAAGGTGAAGGAGGAGATGAAAGAGCTTGAAGAAGCGGTTTCCAGTGGCCAAACCGATAAAATGGAGGATGAAATGGGAGATGTTTTGTTCTCTTTGGTAAATTTTGCAAGGTTTTTGCAGGTAGATGCGGAGAATGCCCTGGAACGCACCAATAAGAAATTCATCTCCAGGTTTAAAAAAATGGAAGAGGCTGCGGGTAAACAAAACCGTTTCCTGCATGATATGAGCCTGCAGGAAATGGACGATTTATGGAACAGCATCAAAAAGCAGGAATTATAACCATGCAATTTTAAAAGTTTGCAAAACAGTCACAGCATTTACGGACGTTTATTAAAAGAATCGATATGGCTCCTGCTAACAGCGGCATGGTTCATAACGATATCCTTTATAATTGATAATTACTGGTCGGCTAATTCCAGTGCCCAGACTGTTGAAAAAAAACTGGTATCGTTCATACAGGAGGCTGAAAATGATTTTAACGGCATCGTTACTGATTCTACATTGGTTTATGAGATCAGCAGTAATAAGCTATCTGAACCCAGGTTTAAACAGTTGCTGAAAAAAAAATATTTTCTTTTCTTTTATAACCCTCACAGGCAATTGAAGTTGTGGACAACCCAGGCAGTTCTCCCCGATTCCCTCATTATCTATGCTGCAGGCAATACAGGTTTTTCAAAATTGCCCAATGGATATTTTGTTTGGAAAAAAGAGTTTAAACATGGGGTGCTTTCCATTGCCCTTATCCCGGTTAAATGGAATTATATAATTACGAACGATTACCTGCGCAATACTTTTGCAATCAGTAATATTGCAAACACTTCGTACGATATTTCGTTTTTGACAGCCGGCAAAGATGCCGTCGTTAAATCTTCGTCCGGGTTGCCTTTATTTTCAATAGAAGAAAAAAAAAGTACCGGCAGCTTCAGGAACAATAATGTTTCGATCTGGCTCAGGATGCTGGCAGCATTGCTTGTGCTGCTGGTGTTGCAACTGTATGCATCCTGGCTGGTTGTTGAAAAGGGAATGCTTACCGGGATCAGCTTCCTTGGTTTGTGTATTTTCGTTTTAAGGATAGCGAGCTATTACCTCCCTATACCTTTGAACTTCCGCCAGTTTGAGTTATTCGATCCGATGGTATACGGTTCCAGTGTAGTGCACAGGTCGCTGGGCGATCTTTTGCTCAACGTACTGATGGCTTTATGGTTTGTTACATTTGTACGTCATCATTTACTGCAAACGACTTTAATAATCACCCTGCAAACAAGAAAGCAGCAATGGCTGTTAATGTTGTTTTCATCCATTGCCATACTGGCTGCCACTTTCACCGGCAGCAATATCATCCGGTCGATGGTGGCCGATTCCCAGTTATCATTCGACGTCATAAATTTCTTTTCTCTTAATTTTTACAGTGTTATTGGCTTTATTGTATTATGCAGTGTTGGTATTGGTTATTACTTTCTTTGCCAGATCGTTTTTTTTCTTCTTACAAAATTTACCCCGGGTTCATTTCTTAAATTTTTTCTTCTAACTGCTGTGCTGGGCCTGCTTTTCCTTACAGTTAAAGTAGGTACGCTGGCCAATGGGTACCAGATATTCCTGCTGGCCTGGATGTTATTGCTTTTATACCTGTACAATTCAGAAGGATTGAATATGATCACGTCCCGGTTTGTGACTTCAAAGATCGTATTCTGGATTTTCTTTTTTTCCATTTCGATGGCGGCAGTGATCATCATTGAAAATGACAGGAAGGAATTGAGCAACAGGCAGCACTATGCAGAAATATTGGCAGCCAAGTCGGATCCCACGGGTGAAACATTGCTCAATTCCATGCTCACCGATTTCAGGGCCGACTATCTTGCAGCTAATTTCTTGCGTTTCCGGGAAATGAATACAGCCAGGTCATTTAAAGACAGCCTGGTCAACAATAATTTTTCGGGTTATACCAACAAATACGACACAAAGATTTTTACTTACGGCAGCCATGAAGAGCCCTTATTCAATGCAGAACCTGCCAGCTTTAACCAGCTGAACAGCATTTTGAATACGCAGGCAAAACCTACGGTTATACCGGGTTTATTTTATTATGATGAATCGTTCGACCGCTTCAGTTATATTTCTAAAAAAACGATTGTAGACAGTTCCCGCAACCTTGTAGGTTATGTGTTTATCATTGTTCATCCCAAAAACAGCAGTGCAGAAAAGCTTTCGCCGGAACTGTTCAGTAAAGGAGTTGATAATTCCATTGAAAATTCATCGGCTTATGCTACTGCAATTTATAACAGGGGGAAATTAGTAAACAGCCATAATGATTATCCTTTTCCCACCAAACTTCCGGATGGTTTTGAGGCCAATTACCGGTTTTATATGCAAAACAGCTCCAGTCACAATGAGCTTTGGTACAATCCGGGGAATGAAAAGATCATCATCATTGCAAAAAAAAACAATGTGGGGATAGAATCCATAACGCTTTTTTCGTATTTATTTGGTGGGTTCCTGCTTTTAAGCGCTGCATTCTGGTTTTTGAATGTATTAATGCGTGCCAGGTTAAGGCCCGGCTATATTGCCGAAGAGCTTAAACTCAGCATAAGAAACCAGATTCATGGCACCATCATATTTTTCAGCATCCTGTCTTTTTTCATTATTGGCATTGCCACTATCCTTTTTTTCATAAGCCGTTATGAAAGCAATAACAGGGAAAAGCTAAGTACCACCATCCGTATAATGGAGCGCGACTTAAAAAAATCCATCTCAGCTTCCTGGCTTGTTGACGACACACTTAAAATGGCCGGCGAAAACAATTTTGAAACAGCTATCCGGCAAATAGCAGATATACACGGAGTGGATGTAAACCTGTATGACCTGGAGGGAAACCTTAAAGTATCGTCGCTGCCCCTTCCATACCAGAAAGGGATCGTGAGTACGAGGATGAACCCGGAGGCTTATTATCAACTCAATAAGGAAAAGCAGGTGCAGTATTTCCAAAAAGAGCAGATCGGCCGTTTAAAATACCTCAGTAATTATGTTCCCGTTATTGACGCTGAAGGTAATGAACGTGCATACCTGAACATTCCTTATTTTACCTCGCAGAGCAAACTGAAACAGGAGATATCCAATTTTCTTGTTACTATTATTAACCTGAACGCATTTATCTTTTTAATAGCAGGTATTGTGGCACTTTTTTTAACCAACCGGATCACCTATTCTTTTTCACTGATTGGCGAAAAAATGAAGCGTATTAACCTGGGTACAAGGAACGAGCGGATTGAGTGGCACCGGAACGATGAAATAGGCAGCCTTGTTGATGAGTATAATAAAATGGTGGACAAGCTCGAGGAAAGTGCGCAGGCGCTGGCAAAAACGGAAAGGGAAGGGGCCTGGAGGGAAATGGCAAGGCAGGTGGCACATGAAATCAAAAACCCCCTCACGCCTATGAAACTGAGTATGCAGTTCCTTCAAAAATCAATTGCCTCCAATGCGCCCAATGTAAAAGAGCTTACAGATAATGTGGCCAATACACTGGTGGAGCAGATAGATCACCTCAGTACCATTGCCAATGAATTCAGCCAGTTTGCAAATATTGAGAATGCCAGCAAGGAAAAAACCGATATCAATGAATCACTCCGGTCCATTCAACTGTTGTACACAGGCAATACCGGAGCCGTTTTTGCCTGGAACCTGCTGGAGCAGCCGGTATATATTTATGCCGACAAAACGCATATCAACCGGTTGTTTACAAATCTTATTCTTAACGGGCTCCAGGCTGTTCCGGAAGGTATTATCCCCCGGATTACCATTACAGAGGAATTAACAGAAGATCATGTGCTCATTAAAGTGACAGATAATGGCAGCGGAATCAGCCCTGAATTGCAGCAAAATATTTTTACACCAAATTTCACAACAAAATCATCCGGAACAGGCCTTGGACTGGCCATGTGCAAGCGCATCATTGAGCAAATAAATGGAGAGATATATTTTGAAACTTCACCCGACAAAGGCACCACGTTTTTTGTAAAGATTCCATTATACATGGAACAATAACAGGCATTATATTCCCCGTTTTCTTTTTCGTTCCTTAATAAATTCTTCAAAAGCCCCCAGGGGGAAACTGCTGAGGTTCTTCTCTTTTATAAGCATGGCTTTCTGGGCTACCAGTACACCATATTTGGTTTCGTATAAGGTTCCTGTTTCGTGGCTGTCGGGGTTTATGGAAATAAGTGCACCACGGTCAACAGCCTGTTCAATATATTGCCAGTCCATATCCAGGCGGTGGGGATTGGCATTGAGTTCTATTACAACGTTATTGGCAATGCAGGCATCTATCACAGCATCGTGGTCAACAGGGTAACCTGCACGGCTCAGCAAAAGCCTGCCTGTCATATGACCGAGTATGGTCGTGTAAGGATTATTGATGGCATTCAACAAACGCATCATGGCTTTTTCCTCTGTCATTTTAAGATTGCTGTGTACAGAGGCGATCACCAGGTCAAAGGTAGCCAGCACCTCATCTGCATAATCGAGGTTGCCATCGTTTAAAATATCGCTTTCTATGCTTTTGAATATTTTAAAGGGCTTCAGTTTTTCATTCAGCTCATCTACATAATGATGCTGTTCCTTTATTTTTTCCTCATGCAGGCCCTGTGCATAAAAGGCGGATTTACTGTGATCGCTGATGACCAGGTATTCCATTCCAAGGTCCCGGGCAGCAATGGCCATCTGTTCTACTGTATTGGAACCATCGCTCCAGTTGCTGTGACAATGGATAATTCCCCTGATATCGGTGGGCAGGATGATGGTATGCAGGCCATTTTTCTGAACCTTTTCTATTATTGCCGGCTTTTCCCGTAAAAAAGATGGAATAAAGGGCAGTTTTGCCATTTCAAAAGCGGCTTCTTCTGTTTCAATACCGGTACGAACCGGTAATTGATTGTAAAAAACTTCCGATGAGGAGGTTTCCAGTAACCGGCTGGCAAAAGTTTCGGGCAGGGAAGGATAAATTTTCAGGTCAACGCCCACAGGCGTTGAAAAAAGCAGCTGATGCGGGGAGGCCTCTTCTTTCAGTTTTATATCAGTTGTAGCAGCTAGTGCAGCTTTTATTGTTGGGGCATCAGTTTCCAGTACATATTCAAGATCATCCAGCACCGGCAGTTGTCTTTTGAATTTTCCGGTGAGCGATATTTTTTTACCCGGAAAAATCTTTTCCAGGAAAAGCTGCATCTCCGCGGCAAGCATTTCAACGTTGGCATAAAGATGGCTGTCTTTGTTTTTAAGATAAAATTCAATGAACTCAATCACGCTTTGCTGTGTTTTTTCACCAAAGCCTTTATAATTTTTTAAGCGGTTTTCTTTACATGCATACAATAATTCGCCTACCGTTTCAATTTCCATTTCTTTCCATATTGTGTGGATTTTTTTAGGCCCGATTCCTTTAATTTTAAGCATCTCAATGACCCCGGGGGGTGTGGAAAAAATTTTTTCCTCCAGGGCCGAAATTTTGCCTTTTTGGAGCAATTCTTCGATTTTTCTGGCAGTTGACTCGCCGATGCCTTTTATGCCGGCAATCTTCTCAACGGGCATTTCGCTGAGTTGCATGGGCAGTTTTTCAATTGCAAATGCAGCAGCAGAATAACTTTTTGACTTGAAAGAATTTTCACCGTGTATGTCCATGAGTTTAGACAAAAGTGAAAATGTATCGGCGATCTGGTAATTATCCATTTTCAAATTTACTGAAAATGAAAAGCAGTTGCAATAAAATTACCCGGGAAATGTAAAACGCTGAAACCCTTTACCAGTAAGGGTTTTGGGGGATGGACATAAAAAAAAGTCCCGGTGTAAACCAGGACTATTATTTTTTGCTGTTCGAACTAAGCAGGGCTTATTTCTTCTTAGCAGCTTTCTTAGCAGCTTTCTTAGGAGCAGCTTTTTTAGCAGCTTTTTTAGGAGCAGCTTTCTTAGCAGCTTTTCTAGGAGCAGCTTTTTTAGCAGCCTTCTTAGGAGCAGCTTTTTTCTTTGTTGCCATTTTTTTTAATTTAATTGGTTAGTAAATAATACTTAAAAATAAAAAGTATTTTCAAACTACCAAAAAAAAATTAAAAAAATTTATGATACGGCCTCCACAGCGCTCACAGAAACCACTGTTCTGTTGAGCCTGGATTTTTTAAATTCAACCACTCCATCGGTCAATGCAAAGATGGTAAAGTCTTTACCAACTCCCACATTTTTTCCCGGATGGTATTGTGTACCACGCTGGCGCAAAATGATATTACCTGCAATTGCAGGCTGACCACCGTAAATTTTTACGCCTAATCTTTTGCTTTGTGAATCACGCCCGTTTTTTACGGAACCTTCACCTTTCTTATGTGCCATTTTTTATACGTTTAAAAGTTGATAAACTGATTAAGCTTGTAAGGATTAACTATTTTAAACTGTTAACCTGTTGGGCTTAATCAACCAAACTAAGCAATTGAAGTTACTTTAATGTGGGTGTACTGTGTACGGTGACCGTGTTTCTTACGGAAACCTTTCCTTCTTTTCATTTTAAAAGCAATCACTTTTTCGCCTTTTACAAGATCTCTGAGTATTTCGGCTTTAACAATTGCCTTTACTGCTGATCCGCTGGCAAGCTTATCGCCATCGCTGGTCATCAGTACATCGGAAAATTCAACGGAATCACCCGCTTTTCCTGAAATATGGGGAACATACAAGCTGTCTCCTGCTTTTACTTTGAATTGCTGACCGGCAATTTTTACTACTGCTAACATAATATTCCAAATTTTTGGACGGCAAAGGTAAGGAAATTTGGCTTATCTGACGGGCTTTTCTTTGAAGTTTTTGGGAAAATTCCTTAATTAATCGCTCTAAAGGAGTTTCTGGCTTCAGGGCTTAATTTTCAGCTGTATAAACCAGCGCCTGAATGGTGCTTAACGCTCAATTAGAAGCAGAAACTTCGTTTTGTTGGCCAATTTTGGGTGTGAATCATACATTAATAAAATACAATATGCGTATCTCTTTTTTTTTAATATTCTGTTCAATTTTTCCAGTTAGTTGATTTTCCCAAATTTGTCCATTACCCATAATTGCTATATTCGCCTTATGAGTTTTATAACGAGGGTAGGCCGGTTTATCTTTTCTATTTATGGTTTTATAGTTTTTTTGGCACTCATGTTCCTGCTTTTCCCCTTTGTGGTCATAGCCTCTTTTATGGGAACCATCAAGGGGGGGAATATTATATATAATATATGCAGGTTTTGGGCCGATGCGGCCATGTTTTGCTGGGGCATCAGGCATCGTAATATATATATTGCTCCCAAAGTGACCGACCATGCTGCCGTTTTTGTGTTTAATCACCTGTCCTACATGGATATACCTGTTTTACTTAAAACATTTCGCAGGCAGCCCATCCGTGTACTGGGAAAAGCAGAAATGGCCAAAATTCCCATATTTGGCTTTATTTACAGGAAGTCGGCAGTAATGGTTGAGAGGAGCAATTCAACCGCAAGGGCAAACAGCCTCAGCAGGTTAAAGGCCTCCCTCCGGAAAAATATTTCTATCATTGTGGCTCCCGAAGGAACATTTAATATGACCAACAAGCCCCTGAAGGAATTTTACAACGGGGCCTTCAATGCGGCCATAGAAACCCAAACACCTATACAGCCTGTTATTTTTCTGGATGCGTACGACAGGATGCCGTATGAAACCATTTTTTCGCTTAATCCGGGGCGTTCCCGATCTGTTTTCCTGGAAGAGATAAGGGTAGACGGATATACCATGGACGATGTTCAGCTACTCAAGAACCTGGTGTACCGGAGAATGGAAGAGGCGATCATTCACTATAAAGCAAGCTGGATTAAAAATTGAACGAAGCTGATCCCATATTATTTGCAGATGAAAAACCGGCCTGCTGGGCAGAGATCATTTTGCCGCTTGCCCTTCCGGAAGTGTACACCTATGCTGTTCCCACCAGTTTGCAGCATGCGGCTGTGCCAGGCTGCAGGGCCGAAGTTGTTTTTGGAAAGAATAAAAAATATGCCGGCATCATAAAAAAAATGCTGAACGAACAGCCTCCCTATAGAACAAAACCGATTTTAAATGTACTTGATGATGCTCCGCTCCTTTACCCGCAGCAGCTGGCACTCTGGCAATGGGTGGCCCAATATTATATGTGCAGCGAGGGAGAGGTAATGGCGGCTGCTTTGCCTGCTAATTTCAAACTGAGCAGTGAAACGGTATTACTCTTTAACGAAGAGGCTGGAGATGATTTTTCCGGGCTCGACAATGAAGAGTTTTTGCTGGCAGAGGCCCTGTTGCTAAAAAAGCAGCTTCAGCTTACCGAAGTGCAGCAGATACTTGATATCAATCATGTTTACCCGATCGTAAAACGCCTTATAGAAAAAAATATCTGCTTCATTTGGGAAGAGCTCAATGAACGGTATAAAATAAAGAAAGAAAATTTTGTACTTCTTAACCCGGCGCACAATACCGATGATGAACTGAGCCGCCTGCTGAACGAATGGAAAGGGGCGCCCAAACAAATGGAATTGCTGCTGGCTTTTATTCACCTTCAAAAAACGGAGGGAGAGGTAACCCAGGCCATGCTGTTAAAAAAGTCGGGCGCCAGTGCAGCACAATTGAAAGGGTTGGTGGATAAGCAGATACTGGTTATTGAAAAGCGAAGTATTGACAGGGTAAAATCGCTGCCAAAAGATGTTCATATTGATTTTGAGCTCAGCAAAAAGCAGGAAGCATCATTATGCGGAATAAAAGATGCTTTCCTCGAAAAGGATGTTTGCCTTTTACAGGGCGTAACAGGCAGTGGAAAAACACAGCTGTATATAAAGCTCATTGAAGAATATTTTTCAAAAGGCCGCCAGGTACTTTACCTGTTGCCTGAAATAGCACTTACTGCACAGATCATCCGCAGGCTCCAAAAACATTTTGGGGGCAATATTACCATCTATCATTCCAAATTCAATAACCAGGAGCGCATTGAACTATGGAATAAGATCCGCACCGGCGAAGTAAAGATCGTTTTGGGCGCAAGGAGTGCGTTGTTTCTTCCATTTGCCAACCTGGGTCTTATTATTGCCGATGAAGAACAGGATGCATCTTACAAGCAGCAGGATCCGGCCCCGCGGTACAATGCCAGGGATACCGCCATCTTTTATGCGTCCTTATTTGGCGCAAAGGTACTGTTGGGCAGCGCCACGCCTTCGCTGGAAAGTTATTATAATGCCCTGCAGCACAAATACGGCCTGGTAAAGCTCGACGAACGCTTCGGTGGTATTAAGCTACCGGCAATTGAGATCATCAATACCCGGCAGGTGGCACAAAAAGGAAAAGTGATGATCAGCCCCCAGCTGAATGAAGCTATTGAAACAGCGCTCAAACAAAAGGAACAGGTCATTTTGTTTCAGAACCGGCGTGGGTACAACCCTTACCTCATATGTGGCACCTGTGGCTTTATTCCACAGTGCACCCATTGCGATGTTTCACTCACGCTCCATAAATACAGCAACAAACTGCATTGTCATTATTGCGGCAGCACGTATCCAAAACTGGTAACCTGTACCGCCTGTGGCAGCAACACCTGGCTGGAGAAAAATTTTGGTACAGAAAAAATTGAAGAACAGCTTGAAGAAAAATTCAGCGGGCATAAAACAGCCAGGATGGATGTGGACAGTATAAAGGGAAAAACAGCGCACGACAGCCTCATTCAATTATTTGAACAGCACCGGATCGACATTTTGGTAGGTACCCAAATGGTGGTCAAAGGCCTCGACTTTGATAATGTAAGCCTTGTAGGGATCCTGGATGCGGATGGCTTACTGAGTTTTGCCGACTTCAGGGTAAATGAAAGGGCTTTTCAGCTGATGGAACAGGTGAGCGGCCGGGCAGGCAGAAAAAAGCAGCAGGGAAAAGTGATACTGCAGGCGGTTAATGTGAAACACCCTGTGTTGCAGTTGGTACAGATGCACGACTATGAGCAGTTTTACCAGTTCGAAATAGCCGGACGAGCCGAATTTTTTTATCCACCGTTCAGCAGGGTCATTAAATTAATTTTGAAGCATAAGGACAGTGCAATTGTACATGCCGCTTCAGAAAAGCTGGCTTCTTTGCTCAGGCAGGACCTGCAGCAGTTTGTAGTGGGGCCTGCTGCGCCGGTAATAGGGCGTTTGCGGAATGAGTACATTATGGAATTGATGATAAAACTTCCGAAGGAACAGGGAATGGGTTTTACTTATAAAAAAGTGATCAGGAATCATATAAATTTGATGTGGAGCGAAAAAGCTTTCAAAGCAGTTAAGGTGATTGCTGATGTGGATCCCGTATAAAGGAATTAATAATGCTTTATTAAAATGGAAATTCAAAAAAATATTTCACTCAAACCATTCAACAGTTTTGGCATAAGTGTGCAGGCAAAAGAATTTGCTGTTTTTTCTCAAATGGCGGAGCTGGAGGAATTGCTTGCGGCAAGGGAAGAAAAGGCGCTGGTTCTGGGTGGCGGGAGCAATGTGTTATTTACCCGGGATTATGAAGGAATTATACTGAAAAATGAAATAACAGGAATTGAAAAAACAAACGAAGAGGAGGCTTGTGTATATGTGCGTGCAGGTGCCGGCGAATCCTGGCATGCGTTTGTGCAGTATTGTATTGAACATGAACTTGCAGGAGTAGAAAACCTGTCTTTGATACCCGGGAGCGTGGGCGCATCGCCCATGCAGAATGTTGGTGCTTACGGGGCGGAGCTGAAGGACGTTTTTCATTCATTAACGGCTTATCATAAATATGAAAAGGCAATAGTTGAATTTGACAATGCTGCTTGCGAATTTGGGTACCGGGAAAGTGTATTTAAACACAAATATAAAAACCAGTTTATCATTACAGAGGTTGTTTTCCGTCTCAATAAAAAACCTGTTTTTAATACGTCGTACGGGGCTATTGAACAGGAACTGGAAGCAATGGGGATCCGGGAGCTTAGTTTAGCAGCCATATCTACGGCCGTTATGAATATCCGCCGCAGTAAACTCCCCGATCCGGCTGTTATTGGCAATGCAGGCAGTTTTTTTAAGAACCCGGAAGTGCCGGAACAAGTATACAGCGGGTTGAAACAAAGCTTTCCGGGCATTATTGGCTACCCGCTTGCTAACGGAAATGTAAAACTTGCCGCAGGATGGTTGATAGAACAATGTGGATGGAAAGGATTCAGGCGGGGCGATGCAGGCTGCCACAGCAAACAGGCCCTGGTATTGGTCAACTATGGCAGTGCTAAGGGGGCAGAAATTTTTTCGTTGAGCGAAGAGATCATTTTTTCTGTAAAGAATAAGTTTGATCTTCAATTGGAAAGGGAAGTTAATATTATCTGAAATGATTTATTTGTGCCACCTTTTACGTTTGCAGGGTATTTTATAAAGAAAGAATATGAGACTAATAACCATGGCGACCGGTATGTTATTTTTGTGAGCCAGTTTTGCCAATGCACAACAGCTGTAAAATCTGTTTTTGCAGAACTTCGGGGCCGGGGGCTGGCATCCATAAATTACAATATGCGGTTTCAGCAAAGGGAAAACGACCCCGGCTTCAGGGCCGGTATTGCTTTTGGGTATAAGTTTTAAATAACGGCCATTTTGAGTTTAACTAATTTTTCCAGGAGCGGTTCCAGTAAATCAAGGCTCAGCATATTGGCGCCATCACTTTTTGCAATAGATGGATCCGGGTGTGTTTCAATGAACAAACCATCGGCGCCTGTGGCAATAGCTGCTTTGGCAATCGTTTCAATAAGCTGCGGGTTACCTCCGGTGATCCCGCTTGTTTGGTTTGGCTGCTGAAGGGAGTGGGTACAATCCATTACCACCGGAACCCCATGTTCTTTCATCCAGGGTATATTCCGGAAATCCACCACCAGGTCCTGGTAGCCAAATGTATTTCCCCTTTCTGTAAGCCAAATATTTGTATTGCCGGCAGCCTTAACTTTTTCTACAGCAAATTTCATTGAAGGGCCGCTTACAAACTGTCCTTTTTTAACGTTGACGATCCTGCCTGTTTTTGCAGCAGCCAGCAGCAGGTCTGTTTGCCTGCATAGAAATGCCGGAATTTGCAAAATATCCACATAGCCTGCTGCCAGTGCAGCTTCCTCATGGGCATGAATATCGGTGGTTACAGGCACATTAAATTTCCTGCCTGCCTGCTGAATGATCTTCAGTGCAGCTTCATCGCCAATTCCTGTAAAGGAAGAGGCACTGGTACGGTTGGCTTTACGGTAAGACGCTTTGAAAATATAGGGGATCCCGAGTTTTTTGCAGCTATCCGAAACTTTTCCTGCAATTTCCATTACCATTTCTTCACTTTCCACCACGCAGGGGCCGGCAATTAAAAAGAAATTGTTTTTATGATATTGCTGATGGGCAAATAATGCTGAAAGGTTTTCCATGCTGCAAAGTTAATGAGTGAGCCAACATAAACAGATTTAACTTAGCAGATCAGGAAAAATTAAACAGTACTTAAAAATTAATCCCTCAAAACAGTATTATTCCTTTAATTCGTGCCTTAAATTCGTGTTTATAACTTAAAGAATATGATAAAAGAGAAGATACTCGTTATAGGAGCCAGCGGCCAGATTGGAGTGGAACTCACCATGGCGTTAAGAAAAATTTATGGCAATGCCAATGTAATAGCATCTGACCTGAGAGAACAAAATCCGCTGCTCGAAGGCACAGGACCTTATGTGAGCCTCGATGTGATGAATAAGGAAATGCTGCATGTACAGGTGATCAGGCAGGGAATTACACAAATTTACCTGCTGGCAGCCATCCTGTCGGCCACGGGAGAAAAAAATCCCGGGCTGGCCTGGAACCTCAATATGCAGGGCTTGCTGAATGTGCTGGACATTGCACGGGAAGAAAAATTACAAAAAGTCTACTGGCCTTCTTCGATTGCGGTATTTGGACCCACATCTCCCAGGAAAAATTGTCCGCAGCAAACTATTATTGAACCTGTTACAGTATACGGTATCAGTAAGTATGCCGGCGAATTCTGGTGTAATTATTTTCATAACCGCTTTGGCGTGGATGTACGCAGTCTGCGCTATCCCGGGCTTATCAGCTATAAATCGGCTCCCGGCGGTGGCACCACCGATTATGCAATAGAAATATTTCATGATGCTATTGAAGAAAAAAAATATGAATGTTTTTTAAAAGAAGATACCTATCTGCCCATGATGTATATGCCCGATGCCATTAAGGCCACCATTGAATTGATGGAAGCGCCCGCAGAAAAGGTAACCATCCGCACTTCTTACAATATTTCTGCTATGAGTTTTTCACCAAAGGAGATCGCTGCTGAAATACAAAAACACATACCTGATTTCAAAATATCCTATAAACCGGATTACAGGCAAGCCATAGCCGATAGCTGGCCGCAGAGTATTGATGATTCCGTTGCACGGAATGATTGGGGCTGGAAAGAGGAGTATGATTTGATTCAGATGACTTCAGATATGCTGAAAAATCTTCAAAACTAGCAGGGTTTATCAAAAAACAAATATTGATTATCAGCTTTTTATAAAAAATAATCTACTAAATTTTTTATAATCTGCAAAAACGCCTTACCTTAGCGGCGATTTATTAAACCAAAAAAATTAACGTAACATGAAAAAATTATTTTTTAGTGCTGCTTTGGTAGCAGCTTCTTTTGCAAGTTTTGCGCAGGATGATGCTGCAAAAGCTTTAACATTTGGTGTAGGTGTTGATGTGGCTATGCCAATTGGTAAATTTGGTAAAAATACTGAAGAGAAATTCAGTGATCTTTATTCTTTGGGAATTGGTGGAAGCGTTCAGGCTAAATATGCTTTGGATGAGCAACTTGGAATTACGCTCAGCTTAGGTTATATGAGCTATATGCCAAAAACAATTGAAGGAGAAAAAGTACCGTCATTCAGTGCTATTCCTATCCTTGCTGGTATTGAATATAACTTTACCGAGCAGATTTTTGCAAGCGCTCAGATAGGATATACCATTTATGGTGGTAAATTACTTTCTGATGATGATGTAAAACTTGCTGGTTTAAGTTATGCACCTGGAATCGGATTCAGGTTCGCTGAAAATTTCAGTGCTTTGCTGAAATACCAGGGAACAAGCGCTACCTTAAAGGCTGGTGATTTTAAGGAAACTGGAAACAATATCAGCCAGATTGGCCTTCGCTTAGCTTATAATTTCTAATTTCCTGCTTTCAGGATATTAATTTGTTGAAAATCCCGGCACCATGCCGGGATTTTTCGTTTGCCGTAATTTAGAAAAGTCATTACTTTTGACTTCTATCAAAAATTATGAAAATGAAAAAAATACTTCTTGTTGCTATTGTGGCAAATTGCTGCATTTCTTTCTCAGCTAGTGCTCAGAATTTTGGCGCCCATATAGGAGGAAGTTTTGCTAAAGTGACCAATTCTTTTAAAGAATCGGGTATTTCTTATAGTATTGGAACAGATGCTAAATTTGGGCTTACTGCAGGCGCTTTCATGGAACTTCCTCTCAGAAAATCATTTGGATTCAGGCCAGAAATCAATTTTTCTCAAAAGGGGTTTAAGCTTAATTTTTCTGAAGGTGAAGACAAAGTGACGGGAGAGGAAACGTATAATTATCTTGAACTGCCCTTGATTTTTACCTATAAGCTCAATGCCGGGAGTGGGCAGGTGCTACTGGGGGCCGGACCCTATTTTGGATTCGGCATATCGGGCAAAACAAAATCAACTATCACTGTCGGAGGACAAACTGAAACGATGAATGCCAGTGTAAAATTTGATGGCAAAACGGAAGATGAGGTAACAGATAATAATACACATCTTAAAGCACTTGATGCCGGCCTTTCCTTTTTAGGAGGTTACCAACTAAAGAATGGGTTAGTATTTACCGCCGGTTATGGATTAGGCTTAAGTGACCTTTCGCCTGACAATTACCTCGAGTTGAAAAACAGGAATTTTACAATTAAAGTTGGATATTTATTCAATAAAAAATAATTTTCTCTTAAATAAAAAATATTTTAAAAAAAGCAGGTCCTGCGACCTGCCTTTTTAAAATGATATTGCCCTACGCTCTACAACAGACTACAGTATTACTTTATGTTCAACACATCCTTCATTTCGTAAATACCCTTCTTCCCCTGGATAAATTCTGCGGCCATTACGGCCCCGGATGCAAACCCGGTACGGTTATGTGCAGTATGTATGATCTCAATGTCATCGACTGCAGATTTGTACCGTACATGGTGTGTGCCTGGTGCAGGGTCAATGCGTTTGCTGATAATGGGAAATAAACCCGGGGCATCTGTTTTTTCTTTTACCCATCCTTTTTTTGTGGAAGAGTGCCCGATGATTTGTTCTGCAAGGGTAATGGCAGTTCCACTGGGTGCATCTTTTTTTGCCGTATGATGTATTTCTTCTATTTCCACTGCGTATTGTGGCAGTGCGGCCATGAGTGCGGCAAGTTTTTTATTGATCTCAAAAAAAATATTGACACCAATGCTGAAATTGCTGGCATAAAGAAGTGTGCCATTTTTTTCTTTGCAGTAGGCTGCTACTGCGTCCCATTGCTCCAGCCAGCCTGTGCTTCCACTTACAACAGGCAGACCTGCATCTATACAACGTCTTATATTTTCTGCAGCGCTGTGGGGGTTGGTAAATTCAATGGCTGCATCGCAACTGCGTAGGTTCTCTGCTGTAAATGCTGCTTTGTTTGAAGAACTGATGGTAAGGCAGATATGATGATTTCTGCCAATGGCAATTTCTTCAATGGCCCTGCCCATTTTGCCATACCCGATTAATGCGATCCGCATAACATTATTTGCTTATTAAAAAAAAATGAACCGCTGTGAAGATAAATTTATTTGCCGATATTTAAAACAAGGCTGATGCCGTTTGTACGTGCCATATGACTGTACCCGGCTTTTATCTGCAGGCTGAGGTCATCGTTCACATCAAAAGTTTTCAAGTGGGCATCCACGGCGGCATCGGCCACGTTGAGTCCCCAAAAAATTACAAAAAACAGTACCGTGTAATCTACATTTTGCCTTACAGAATTCCGGAAGGCGCGGATGCGTTCCGGCTGGTTGCGTACCGTGAAATAAGGTTGTATTATCAGCGAATCATTAGTGGGGTCATTATCGGTGGCCAGTTCGTAAGCCTCCCTTGATTCTTTATATTGACGGAGGTTCCTGAAAAAAAGTGCAGCCGTGGTGCCGAGTGCACCATATACAATGGGCAGTTTCCAGTATTTTTTATTAGTGATCTGCCCCCAACCGGGTACCATGGCCGAACGAATGATGGCTATCCGGGGGTTATATTTTTTAAGCGTATCTGTTGTGTTTTTTTTGCTGCTTACGGCAGTATCAATCCGTACAGTGTCTTTTTGGGCATATGAACCATGATACCCGATCATGAGTGATAAAAAGATAAAAAGCGTTTTTTTCAAAAACATCAGCTTACATTGATATTCAATTTTTCCAAAATGGCGTTCAGCTCATCGAGGGAGTAATACTCAAAAGTTATACTGCCATTACCTTTGCTGCTGTGGGTAAGCTTTACCCTGGTACTGAACTTTGATGCTAAATTATCTTCAATTTTTTTAAAAGCAGGCGGCAGCGATGGTTTTACACTGGGTTTAACAGTTTTGGTGCCGGTGTATAATTTTCTTACCAGGTCCTCGGTTTGCCTTACAGACAATCCTTTCTTTTTTATTTCTGCATAAATGAAAAGCTGCTTGTCTATGCTGTCAACATTTATCAGCGCTTTGGCATGTCCCATAGTGATATTACCATTGCGTACAGCCACCTGGATGTCTGGTGGTAATTTTAACAGGCGGATATAGTTTGTTACGGTACTTCTTTCTTTGCCCATACGCTCGGCCACCTGTTCTTGTGTATAGTCCAGTTCATCCATCATGCGTTTATAACTGAGGGCGATCTCTATAGCGTTCAGGTTTTCCCTTTGCAGGTTTTCAAGGAGGGCGAGTTCAAGCAGGTGGCTGTCGTTGGTTTCCCTTACATACACCGGCACATCTTTTAAACCTGCGATTTTTGCAGCACGGTAACGTCGTTCGCCTGCTACCAGCCTGTACTTTCCATTTGCCAGCACACATACAGTAAGCGGTTGTATGATATTATGCATCTTAATGGAAGCGGCGAGTTCACTTAAAGCTGTTTCATCAAAATCTTTGCGTGGCTGGTTGGGGTTGGTCTCAATCTTTTCGAGCGGTACACGGTAGCTGTGCGTGGCTTTTTCCATCACATCGGTCTTGAGGGTGCCTGCCGTGGTTTTCAGGTCGCTGTCGATATTCTGTAAAAGACTGCGGATCCCTTTTCCTAAAGCGTCTTTTTTATTTTGTTGTGTCATTTAATTGAGCAGATATACAGATGAAAAAATGTGCAGGGTATAAGGTTAATGAAGCACTTTGTCTTCCTGCCTGATCTTGGTCAGATTGTTTTTCTGTAAGATCTCTTTTGCAAGATTGAGGTAGTTTACAGAACCCTTACTGTCGCTGTCGTATAAGATCACTGGTTTACCAACACTGGGGGCTTCACTCAGTTTAGTATTGCGGTGAATGATGCTGTTGAACACCATCTCTTCAAAATGACGTCTTACTTCGCTCACTACCTGGTTGCAAAGGCGCAGGCGCCCATCGTACATGGTCATTAAAATCCCTTCAATTTCCAGGTCTGTATTCAGGCGGCTTTGAACGATCTTTACTGTATTCAATAATTTTCCCAGGCCTTCGAGGGCAAAAAATTCAGTTTGAACGGGCACCACCACGCTGTCGGCTGCCACCAGGGCGTTTACGGTAATAAGTCCAAGAGAAGGCGAGCAGTCAATCACAATGAAGTCATAATCATCTCTGACCGATTCAAGTATTTTTTTAAGCATCATTTCCCTGTTAGGGTAATTGATCATTTCAATTTCGGCTCCCACCAGGTCAATATGCGAAGGCATCACATCAAGGTAAGCGATATCGGTCTTTAAAATTACATCCTTTGCTGCTGCTTCGTTGACCATGCAATCGTAAAGGCTTTTAGTTATATTATGCAGATCAAAGCCCACGCCGGTAGTACTGTTTGCCTGCGGATCTGCATCCACCAGCAGCGTTTTATATTCTAAAATGGCAAAACTGGCCGCCAGGTTAATAGCAGTGGTTGTTTTACCAACACCTCCTTTTTGATTTGCAATACCAATAATTCTTGCCATCCTTGTAAAACTGTTTATTTCTTTAATATGTAAATCTTCCTGTGGCAATTGAAAAGGGCATAAAAAATTTCGTATTACGGAAAAGAAATCCGGCGCCTTATTCATTCCTTTGCAAAACGATAACCACTAAGGCGGCAAATTTAGCTAATCGGCAGCACAATGCGGCATTGGTAGGGTACATTTTGTTCAATAGCAATGCACATTTGATGATAACGATAATTTCGGGTACCAACAGGCCTCAGAGCAATACTAAACTGGTGGCTAAAGAATACCAGCGCCTGCTGGCAGAAAAGGGAGTGGAGGCTGGTTTGCTGGCCCTTGATGAGCTGGATATTTGCCGGAGGAATGAACTTTTTACAGTTATGGAGGAAAAATACCTTATTCCGGCAAAAAATTTCATCATAGTTATGCCGGAATACAATGGCTCATTTCCGGGTATTTTGAAACTCATGATCGATCTTTCAATGGTAGAAAAAGCCTGGTGGCACAAAAAAGTGTTACTTACCGGGGTCTCCACCGGAAGGGCCGGCAACCTGAGGGGAATGGAGCATCTTACAGGTACCCTGCTGCATATGAAAATGCTGGTTCATCCGAACCGTTTACCCATCAGCACAGTGCATACATTAATGGATGAAAAAAAGCATTTTAACAACGAACAAACCCTGGCAACTATCAATACCCAATTGGAGGATTTTTTAGCATTCTGATGTCAAAGGGATAGAACGGATACAGCAAAATTATGGGAACAATTAGCTTTGTAACCGGCAAGCTTCTGAAACCCTTGAAACTTTTAAACTTTTTGAAACTTATTTATGCGTACACCCACAGGCGTTATCATCTTCATTTTCATCATGCTGTTGCTGGATGCTTATATTTTCCAGGCGGTTAAAACAGTAAGCCAGCCTGCAACACCTAAAACAAAAGCTATTGTTTATGGTATTTACTGGGCTTTCACCCTCATTTCTGTAATTGGGTTTTTGACATTTGTATATACCGATCATAATTTTTTGGGAAAGAAAGTACGCACCTACCTTTTTGCCACTATTATGGGGCTGTTCATTGCCAAAATGGTGGCGGTGATATTCCTGGTAGTAGATGATCTCAGGCGTGTTATACAGTGGATTGCCTCCAAACTTTTTTACGAAAAAACAGAGGGGGAATCTTTCAGCGGCGATGAAATAAGCCGTTCCACCTTCCTGAGCTGGCTCGGCCTGGCTACCGGAGGCACGCTATTTACGAGCATGACGTATGGTTTTTCGAACAAGTACAGCTATGAAGTTAAGAAACTACAGCTGGCATTTGAGAACCTTCCCTCCAATTTTAAGGGGCTCAAAATTCTGCACATCAGCGATATTCACAGCGGCAGTTTTACCGACAAAAAAGCAGTGGCGCAAGGGGTAGAAATGATCTTGGATCAAAAGGCAGATATCATTCTTTTTACTGGCGACTTAGTAAACGACCGGGCCGATGAAATGCAAGAATACCTCGACCTGTTTGCCCGTTTAAAAGCACCCATGGGTGTATATTCCACATTGGGTAATCATGATTATGGCGATTATATCAAGTGGCCGGTAAATGGACTCAGTAAAGAGCAAAATCTTGAGAATCTTAAAAAAGTACATGCTGCTATGGGGTGGCGTTTGCTTATGAACGAGCATGTGGTGCTGGAAAAATCCGGCCAGGAGATCGCACTACTCGGTATAGAGAACTGGAGCAATAAAGGACGTTTTCCCAAACATGGCAAAATGGAGCTGGCTTACCCCGGAACAGAAAAATACCCTTTTAAAATACTCATGAGCCATGATCCCAGTCATTGGGAGGCCGAGGTACAAACACAATACAATGATATTGACCTCATGCTGAGCGGACACACACACGGTATGCAGTTTGGCGTGGAAATTCCGGGTTTCAAATGGAGCCCTGTTCAATATGTATACAAGCAATGGGCGGGCTTATACGAAAACAACCAACAAAAGTTATACATAAACCGTGGGTTTGGATTTATTGGGTACCCGGGCAGGGTAGGCATTATGCCCGAGATTACAGTAATTGAATTATTCTAAACTGTTCTTCACCGATAGCATTTTTACTGGCGGTCACAGGCAGGAGCCGTAGTTTTTGCCAAAAAAGTATAGTTATGTTGCCCAAGCATCATCGATCCCGTCATTGACGGGTATGATTATTATCAGTTTCTGCACAGCATAAGCTTCTATCATTCATCAAGGGTAATGTTGAGTACTTTCATTTCTTTGCCCTTCAGTATTTTCATAGAATACCCGTTACAGTGTGGGCAGCATGTGCCATAAGCACTAAGCATAAATACCGTTTTGCAATGGGCACATTCTGCTTCTCCCCTCACTATTTCTATATTTAAATCAGCTTTTTTAAATGGAGTATTTTCTTTTATCACCGAAAAAGCAAATTCAAGGGAATCAATTTCTATCGCACTTAGCTCCCCAATCTGAATGTCAATAGCGGTAACCACAGCAGAACTGTTTTTTGGTACAGCAGTTTCGGCAATAGATAAAATGGACTGTGCTATGGTGAGTTCATGCATAAACAATAACTATTCTTTGCTGTCACCGGTTTTTGCAGCAGCAGCTTTTTCTGCAGCAAGCCTTTTCTTTTCTGCAGCATAGGCAGCACGGCTTTTTAATGCTTCATCATATAAAGCATTCCAACCGTTATTGATGTTCTCTTCTTTGAGTGCACACTTTGCAGGTTCGGCAGTTTGAAATATGGCTCCTTCTACCGGGCAGGCATGCACGCATTCTGTGCAATAAATACAAACGGCACGGTTAAAATGATAGGTTTGTTTTCCCTGCATATCCTGCGAAAAAACAATGGCTCCGGGCGGGCAAACATTTTCGCAGCGGCGGCACCAAATACAGAGATTTTCGTCAAAGCCTATCATGCCCCGGTAATCATCAGGTATATAGGTTTGTTCAACCGGGTATGGAGTAGTTACCGGCTTCCTGAATAAATTGCCAATTGCTTTAAAGAATGTTTTCATTATTAAAAATATTTAATCATCTTGAAGTACAGGATAGACATGGGTCATACGAGGCTACAATGGCCGGTACACTTCCATATTCCATTCCTTTAAAAGCTTCCACCATGGCCGATACATTTGAAAAAGTGGGCGCTTTTATTTTTAACCGTTCAAGGATCTGTGTTTTATTTCCTTTTGCATAATAAAATAATTCTCCCCGTGGAGCCTCAAGTCTTACCATAGCTTCCCCATCCGGAAAAGCTTTTGTTTCGGTAACAAGTGCAGATTCTGGCAACCCATTAATGATGTTTTCAATGATCTGCATAGATACATATAATTCTCTAAGCCGAACCATATTGCGGGCATGTACATCGCCGGCAGTGTCGGTTATCATTTCAAATCCAACTGCTCTCCACGGAAGCAGGTCTTCTGTTTCATTACGAACGTCTACAGCAAGCCCGGCGGCTCTTGCAAACGGCCCCACCACATTTAATCGTATAGCATCTTCTTTAGTAATGAGCCCGACTCCTTTATTCTTTAACGATAATGTCCAGTTGTTTTGATAGATGTCTACCAATTCATCCAATTGTACTTTAAACGTTTTTAACCGCTCCAGGATCATTTTACCAACCTGGGGTTTTAAATCACGGTTTACTCCGCCTACGATTGAAAAATCATATTGAATGCGGTTACCACAAACTGCTTCGAGCAACTCCATGGAAAATTCACGGTATTGCATGGTTTTCATAAACAAGGCTTCAAAGCCGGAATTTTCTGCTACATGGCTTAAGCACAGCAGGTGAGAATGAATCCGGTCTAATTCAATCACCAGCATACGAAGGTATTTGGCTCTAATGGGTATTTCAATTTTTACGAGTTTTTCAGCAACCTGTGAATACGCTGTTGAATGAGAGATGGAACATAACCCACAAACACGGCCAACCACAAAACTTACCTGGCGGAATTTGAATTTTGAACAACAAGCCTCCTCTATACCACGATGCACATAATAAACATTGGCAGTGGTATCAATGATTTTTTCGTTTTCCGTGGTGAATTTAAAATGCAGCGGCTCCAGCAACGAAATGTGCTGGGCACCCATTGGTATTTCATATTGCTTTCCCATAACTTATTTTTTCTTTCTCAAAGGGCCGCTTTCAAAATCAGGTTCCAATACAAATCCCTTTGCAGTATTTTCAATGTTGATATCCATGAGATCCACCAGTTCAGCTTCGGCCACCCATGCAGACGATACTATTTCTTTGATGGAAGGAATTTTTTCATCCGGCTGTATCTGGGCAAAAAAAACGGTGGTTTCTGCCGGGAACGCATAGTCATTAAAGAACCATTGCACTTCTATTTTTTCTCCCAGGTCCACGGCATTCATTACGATAAAATGATGCAGTGTTGGTTTATAATATTCCCGTATGGTTGCGTTAAGCCGCTCTAACGTTGTTTCTATTTTCTTCATCGGGTAATTAATTTAATAATTTCTCCGGCTATATTTCTCCGGTTAGTTTGTGTTCCTTCTTTTACAATTTCTTTACTTAACCGCACCGATTGTTCCAGCTCTTTTGTTTTTTTCTCCAGGATACCCAGGGCCTGCACTACGCCATCAATGATCTGTTCTGGCCTTGTACCACATCCACATACATATACATCTACGGGTATGTATTGATCTATGCCACCCTCGCAATTATACATTCCCCTGAATACCCCTCCGGTGCAGGCACATGCGCCACAGCTCACCACCACTTTGGGTTCAGGCATCTGGGCATAAATTTCCACCAGCCTTTCACGGGACCGTTTGGTAACAGGGCCGGTTACCAGCAAAATATCGGATTGCTTTGGATTACCTGTATTGATCATTCCAAATCGTTCGATATCATATTTTGGTGCCAGGCAAGCTAATATTTCTATATCGCATCCATTACAGCCTCCTGCATTATAATGCAGTATCCAGGGAGATTTTTTTCTAAAGGCATTTAATTTCATTTGGCTAACTGAAATAAGGTTAATAATAAATTTAGGAATGCTATGGGTAATGCCACCATTAAAGAAAATCTAAGCATTTGCTTATAGTTTACCCTGGCTGTTGAATTGTCTAACGCATTGATGTAAATAAAAACAAGGAAAACAAGCCCTGCTCCCAGTAAAGGGTCGTTGGCAGCAAAAAGATAAACAAGTGTATAACAAAATACATAGTCCAGCCATTTGGCTGTATAAACTGCTTCATAAAATATACCTGAAAATTCAAGCTCTACACCCCCGGTTAATTCCTGGTGTGCTTCGGCAACATCAAAGGGAGATTTTTTAAGTTTGATAGGCAGTATCATTAATAAGGCAATAAATGCAAACGGCATTTTAGCCAAAAGAGGCTGGTCATACGAAAAAATGGAAGCCACTTCAAAACTACCGGTAAACATAAAAACGGAAACTGCAATCAAAATCAAAACGGGCTCATAACAAAGAATACCCAACGCAGTCCTGTTAGCACCAAGATGACTGAAAATAGAACGGGTGCTGTACCCAGCCAGTATAATAAGTGCAGTAGATAAAAGATGCAGGAATATCACCAGGATAAGATCACCTCCAAGCAATAGTACTGCCAATGCAAACCATAAGGATACAAAATGCATGATGCCCAGGAAGGCATGTGTAGAATGTACGATCATTTTACGCTTATCGGCCAGTTTTAAAAAATCGTAAAAAGGTTGTAATAAAGGTGGTCCCAATCTTCTTTGCATTCTTGCTTTAATGATTCTTTCAAAACCATAAAGCAGCCCTCCTAAGAGTGGAGCAAAAAGTATTAATAAAACAGAAAAAATTAAGTTACTCATAGTATTTGCTTTTCAAACTTCAATTTATTTTAAACACTTTCATTTAAACAACAGCCACCAAAACAAGGGCGATAAAAAATAATATTCCTATTGCAGAAAAGTAAGTTGTTGCCTTATCTGTTGAAAAATAGAATGAAGAAAAAGAATATTCAATCTTCTCCCCGCACATGTATTCCTTTGCCCTGTCTACATTTTTAAACCGTACAAACAATGCGGCAATAATGGTAACCGGCAATAATAAAAAGGCAACCAGTAACGGCAAAATGGGTAAAGCCATGGTGCCGATATGCATCGTCCATCCTGTAGTAGTTACCAAAATGGGTATGCCCGATGTTTGCGCCGCTACCGGTACAAAAAAATCCGTCATCAACACCGGAAACCCTAGAACGCTAAAAAATATTAACCCTAATAAAATATAGATGGAAACGGAATATAAAGCATGGTTGGTTTCTACTCTAACATTATCCCTGTATCCTGTTTTCGCAATTAATAAGCCAAGTACTTTAAAGTACAACAACGATAAAATGGCGCCACCACAGGCTATCGCAACTATAACCAATGCCCCAAATAATTTTTGATGAACTGCCAGCTTTCCCAATGTTTCTATACTGAACCATTTACCAATGAAAGCGCCAAATGGAGGAAGCAGCAATGACATAAACCCTATGGTAATTACAAAAGAAGTGAATGGGCCGGTTTCAGCCAGCTTATCCATATCAGATGTTTCTTTAAAATGGAATACCCTTTCCAGTACTCCTGCATTAAGGAACAACATACATTTAGAAAGTCCATGAAATAATACCAGGGTCAATGAAGCTACCAGGGTAACCGGAGTGCCCACTGCAGCCATCATGATCATTAAAGCCAACAGTGCAATGGTAGAATGTGCCAGTATCCTTTTAAGATTATCCTGCGATAATGCCCCGATAGCTGCCGCAACAAATACAAAAGCCGTTAATGCAATTATTACTGTGGCAACAGGGGTATCTTTCAAAGCGGGTGAAAGCCGCAATATTATGAAAGGGGCAATCTTTACCATCGTAGAGGAATGTAGTAAAGCACTAACGGGTGTTGGTGCTACCATGGCCCCCAATAACCATTTGCTGAAAGGCATCTGCGCTCCTTTTATTAATGCCGCCATACTTAAAAAAGCCAGGGGTAATAAAATTCCGGGAGCAGTTGTATGGGCCAGTAAATTACTGAACGTAGGATCTCCATATCCATTGTACGCTATAAAAAATATAGCAATTAAAATGGCCAGGCCACCAATCTGATTCATCCATAATGCTGTTATCGCATTTTTTTGGGAAGTGCTATCTTTCCTGAACCCAATAAATAGGAAAGAAGCTAAAGTGGTTAACTCAAAGAACAAGAAAAAATATTCCAAATTATCTACAGCAACAATTCCATTCATTACAGCAATAAACCAAAACAATATCGACATGAAATATTTTTTACGGAAGCTGCTGCAATCTTCCGCCTCAATATATTTGATAGAAAAAACAGCGATGATACTGCTGATTACATTGATGAGTAAAAACATAAAAACACTCAGCTTATCTACCATGAACTGCATGCTATGTATGGCCGGCAGGCTGGTGATTAAATACAATAAAGCGCCCAATTGAAGGATCGTTAGCAGTCCCACCAGCCAACTCTTATTTTTAACAGCAATCCACCCAAAGTAAAGCAGCTGTAAAATATCTGCACCTGCTATGACTTCATTCACATAATGAGGAAAGCCAAAATAAAATGGCTCTTTGATTGCAATAAATAAATACAGCGAAATGGCTGAAAGTACAAAGGAAGACCCGATAATGAGTATCCTGGAAAATGATTTGGATACTACCAGTAATAAAACACTTACGAAGAGCGGGGCTGCAAACAGGCTAATGATTAACGGAAACATTGAAGAGCGTTTTTACCATTTAAAATATGGCAAAAAGTAGAAAAAAATTATTGGCCCTGAGATGATTAATATCAGGATGTAAAATGATATTGCTTATCATTCATTTAAATTCAACCTCTGATAAACCTTTATTGTTTCTTGCAGGCGTAGCTACTTTAACCCCCTTATGAATAGTGGGTAAAAATTCATGTATGAAAAATGTAAACGCAGCTTCCAGGTTTTTTTTGGCTTTACTGCTTAATGCAGTCTTCAATTCCCATTCATGCCCTGCTATGACCAGGGTATAAGCCTGTGGAAATTTATCGTACAAATCATTAGCAAGGTAAAGAACAGCTTCGGGACTTTGCATATGGGAGGAATAAAAGAAATGCCCGGCAGCTTTGCAGGGATTTATTTCAAAACCTTCTTTTAATTTTTTATGAGTGGCATCTATAAAAATAACTGTAGCATAATCGCTTATCAATTCTGCATCTTCTACCTGCAATTGATAGCGGTATTCAATATCAACAGTATCGATATTCATATCCTGAAAATAATCAGCAAATTTCCAGCCCAACCCATCATCCTCTCGCCCGCAATTGCCTATGGCCAGAAGTAAAGTCCCCTGCTTTTTACCCTTTAACTTTTTCATCTATCAATTCTCCATAATGATTATACAATTCAACGCTTAATGGCATCTTACCCATGGCCTGTGTGGCACAACTGAGGCAGGGATCGTAAGCACGGATAGCCACTTCCACCTGGTTGAGCATACCATCTGTGATGTTACCCTTGCGACTTATAACGTTATTGGCCACCCAACGTACGGCGGTGTTCATCGCATCATTATTGTGCGTGGTGGAAACAATAAGATTGCATTTAATGATCATCCCTTTTTCATCCACTTCGTAATGATGGGTAAGCGTACCTCTGGGTGCTTCAATAATACCAATACCTTTTAAACGTGGGATCCCTTTCCGGATAAGATCATCTCCCAGCAATTCTTTATCATGCAGCAATAACCTCATCTCTTCGGCGCAATACAATACCTCTATCAACCTTGCCCAATGAGAGTAGAGCGTGCTGTTATTTACTTTTTGACCAGTGAAAGCAATAAACTCCTGCCGGGCTTTTTCTGCTAAAGGAGTGGGAATAAAATTGCACAGATTAATTCTGGCCAGTGGCCCCACCCTGTTCCATCCTTTTTCTCTACCAAGACTTTTTAAATAAGGAAATTTCATGTACGACCATTGCGCAACGGCTTCAGAAAAATATTTTTCATAGTCGTCTGTAGATACATCATTTAAGGTAATGTTTCCTTCACTATCTATTGCCCTCATTTTTCCATGATATAATTCCATGCCTCCATTCTCATTTACCATGCCAAGGTGCCCCGAAGGAAATTGAGCAAATTCATCCAGGAATGAACGATTTTTTTCATGATAAGTTTTCATAAAATCAATCATGGCCTGCGACCACTCTACCATGGTATCGATATTCTCTATATTTTTTCCATCTAAAAAATAATCTATCTCCGATTTTGTTAAGGTTTTAAATACCCCACCGGGTACTGCTAAAATGCCGTGAATTTTTTTACCCGCCACCGCTTTTATAATTTCCTGGCCAAATTTGCGCATCGTAATACCCTTTACAGCCAGGTCCCTGTTTTCAACGGCTACCGCCACCACATTTCTTTTTTCTACCGGTGCATCAGCACCAAACAAAAGATCAGGTGAAGCGAGATAAAAAAAGTGTAATGCATGCGATTGGAAGACCTGCCCGAAATGCATGAGGCGGCGAAGTTTTGAAGCGGTGGGAGAGAGAGCCTGCGGATCTACACCCACTATCTGATCAATAGCTTTGGCCGCAGCCAGATGATGGCTCACGGGGCATATACCACATAGCCGCTGCACCAGTACCGGAGCTTCCCAGTAAGGATGCCCCTGTATAAAACGTTCAAAACCCCTGAACTCCACAATGTGAAAAAAAGAATCTTTTACCTGCCCGTATTCATCCAGGTGAATGGTAACTCTTCCATGGCCTTCTACCCTTGTTACAGGATCTATAGTGATTTTTCTGTTCATAATAATTTTATTAGTCGTATTTAAACTCCGAATACAAAATAGAATACTCCTCTCCCCATAATAAATTTTTTACTGCCTTCCAGATATGATTTGCATCAGGTGGGCAACCCGGGATATAATAATCAATTTTTACGATTTCATTGGGAGAATAAACCCTGTCGAGAATTTTTGGAAGGTCTTCATGATAGGGGATAATATTATTTCCGGGTTCATTGGTTACACTATTAAGGTATGCTTCCTCCAGGCATTCGCTAAGCGGAATTGAATTGCGCATGGTAGGTAACCCACCCCATACTGCACATTCACCCAATGCCACCAGGATATCACAATTTTCCCTGAATTTGCGAAGGGTTTCTATGTTCTCTGAATTGCAACAGCCACCTTCCACAATTCCAATATGGCAACGGTTGGTAAATGTTTTAATATCGGTTAATGGTGATTTATCAAAAGAAATTAATTCTACCAGGTCCAGCAATTCTGTATCGATATCCAGCATCGACATATGGCAACCAAAGCAACCGGCCAATGATACTGTTGCAACAATTTTTTTCTCCATCGCCCCAGGCCTGTTTAACTTTTGTTTTTTCTGATCAAAGTTTTTTTGTGCCGATTGCATATCAAACTTCCTTTCTCCAAAAGGCTTTGCCATACTAACCCCTCTTACTATGATAGCACCGGTGGGGCATATTTTCATGGCATTTATAGCCTGCTCTTCTGTAAGCTTAGCTTCCTGCTCATAATCTACACCTACAAATGTTTCATTACCACGGTTTAGGTAAGTGAACACTTTTTTGCCTTCACTAGTAACCACTTCCACTACACATCGCTGGCATTTAATACAGCGGTTGTGTTCCATTACCATCCTGGTGGGTTTATAATCAATGATGCGGTCTTTAAACAAGTGAGGGAACCTGGTGGAAGCTACGCCAAGTTCATAACCCATATGCTGCAGATCGCAACTACCGCTTTTCTCACAAGACGGGCAAATATGATTTCCTTCGGCAAACATCATTTCCACCAATGCTTTTCTGCTGTCTGTCAATTCAGGCGTGTTTACTTCCACCGTTAATCCCTCGGTAACTTTTTCTGTACAAGCCGGGCCATATTTTCCGTTCAATTTGCAGGTGCAGGTACGGCAACTTCCCAAAGGCGGCTCTATATGCTCGTAGTAACAAAGTGAAGGAATAAAAATGCCATTTTCTTTGGCTACAATCATCAGGTTTTTTCCTTCTTCTGCCTGAATTTGTTTTCCATCTATTGTTATGTTTACCAGGTGTGGCATCCGTCAGATTTTATATTTTTCATAATCTTCTATGGCTGCTTCCATATCAAATTTGAGGTTTAAGCCATTGAAATTTTTATCAAGTCTTGTTGCAAAATATTCCTGGAACTTATCCATTGCAATAATTAAACTGTTTGGGGCTGTTTTACCCAGGCCGCACCGGCTGGTTGTTTTCATCAGTTGTCCCCAGCTTTTCAATTCCTTCAGATCGGTTTCATTTGCCAACCCATCCTGTAATCGTTCCAGTTTTCGTTGCAGGATAAAATTGCCGGCCCTGCAGGGTGTGCAGATACCACAGGATTCCTGCTTAAAGAATTCAGCAAAATTCATCAGGATCTTTACCAGGTCCCGTTGTTTATTGAAGATCATAAAGGAACCGCCACAGCGGATATCTTTGCGTGCCATCAGATCAAGCATTGAAATCCTTCGGTATTTTTCCTTGATAGAGATACACTCACCCGAAGGCCCGCTCACCTGCATGTAATAAGGATCTTCTGCATCGCATAATTCAAGCAACTCTGCAACTGTCATTCCCCATTCAATCTCATAAATGCCGGGCAATTTGCAATCGCCGGATACGCTTACCAGTTTTGTTCCCGGCGAACCGGGAATACCAAGCTTTACATATTCAGCTGCACTCATTTCTATGATCCTTGCTGCAGCGCAAAATGTTTCTACATTATTAACTACAGTAGGCAATTGCAGGTACCCTTTTTCTACCGGGAAAAACCATTTGGTACGGGGTTCTCCCCGTTTGCCTTCAAGCGATTCCAGCAAGGCGGTTTCTTCTCCACATACATAAGAACCTGCTCCCATCTGTATCCTCACATCAAAATCGAAACCATTGATATGGTTACAATTTTTACCCAATAATCCGGCAGCATGAAATTCTTTTATGGCATGATCCAGTTTATCTTTCAACCACCAATATTCTCCCCGCAAATAAATAATGCCAAAAGCAGCACCAATACTATAGCCGCAAATGATCATGCCTTCAATAAGTGAATGTGCCTGATTGCTCATCAACACCCTATCCTTAAAGGTTCCCGGTTCACCTTCATCGGCATTGCACACCACAAATTTTGGCGTAGCCGGTTGTACCCTGGCCGCCTCCCATTTTTTCCAGGTAGGATAATAAGCCCCACCACGGCCGGCAAGCTCTGCTATTTTAATTTCTTCAATTACACCGGTTGCTCCCAGCGAGGGAAGTTTGGATAATGCTTCTCCGGCAATATATTTTTTAAAAAAGATGGTTTTATGGTCCGGTGGCATGTATCTTATATTATCTGCGGGGGTATCGCATATCGATTCAACGGTGGCGCCATTTTTTAGTTTAGCAATAATTTCTTTTACCTTAATGGCATTCAAATTTACAAATGGATAAAAGTTAATTAATGCCGAAGGTTCCTGGTCGCTGAGGCCAATGCAGGGCGTAAGAAAAAGGCCAAAGGTTCCGGTTCGGTCTACAGAGCCAAAAGCGGTGCCGGTTTCTCTTTCAAAGGTTTCTTTAATCCGGTTAAACCCTTTAAAATCGGCAACGATACTGTTGTTGAGGTAAATGGTAAACTTACCGGTTGGCTTGCGGTGAAAAAAATGATAGAAGGAAACCACTCCCTCCACTTCAATGGCAGCCAGGTTAAATTCGGTTGCCAGCGCAGCAATATCATCATCATTAATAAACCCTTTGCTTTTTTGCATCTCCCAGAGCTTGTTCATCATTTGTGTTTGCCCGGGTTCTTTAAATACGTTCATTGCATCGGTATTCATAAAATTTTACTTTACCATTTTAAATGAGTCTAATTTAGAAACATATCAATGGCAAAAACATGACAATTCTCAGGAAATATAATGATACTGGGCATTGAAAGAAACTATACAAATAATATTCGTATTATGCCTTACAAAACATACGGACAGGCAGCCATGTAAAGGATAAAATAAGCATCAAATTATTATTAAAAATAAGCAGCCGCTAATAACATTTGATGTCAGTTTTGCAGATAAGGCATGCGAAAGTTATAACTATAAACTTATTTTATGACGGGTCAAAGAATTTTAACCATGCGGTGATGGGTTTTAAATTTTAGAAGTATGAGTGGGCACAACTCGGTTCGCTTTGCGGGAGAACCGCATCGCTGCATGGCTAAACCGCCTATCTCCTATGTTTGTATTTATTTAAATCGAAGCAAACTGGGCAAGCATATCCTACCCGAACCGTGCAACAGCTATTTCCAATGTCACGACCAATATTTTAGGGGAGGGCTGCATGCGGCAAAATTAATGCATTTCAAAGCTGTAAAAGAAAAGCGCCTTCATTTTGTGAAGGCGCTTTTCAAAAAATAGATCATTCAATTATTTAAACACACGCTGCACATATTCTTCCGCTTCTTTTCCTTTTGCTTTAATAATTTTATCGAATGCAGATTTAAACATTGGATCTACCTGTGGCCTGAAGGCTTCGGGAATCAGGTTCCTGAATTCAATAATATCGTCTATCCCTTTTTTAATATTGGCCATATTATCCAGTTTAGCCAGGTATTCTGCGTACTTGCTGCCTCCACTCATTTTTTCAAAATTCGGTGGCATGTTCTTATAACTTTTAGATACAAGTTCAAAATCTGCTTCAGTTCCTTTGTCGATAATAATGCCTGTAACAACGGTTCCTAATGCACCCTTTGCATCGGTTCCGTATTTTTTTGCCAGGCTGTAAGCATTCGCCGGGTCAAGTGCTGCAAGGGCTTTGAGGCCGGCACCGGCTACAGAATAAGAAGAGTCATTCAGTGCCGCTTCAAATAAAGGTTTATATTTAGCGTCCCCGTTTTTGGCCAGGAAATTAAGAGCAGCCGCTTTTGCTTTCTTATTCAGGTCGGTCCTGGCAATGCGCTCCATCTCTTCCAGTACCACCTTGTCGGTTTTGTAAGGAGTTGCCCCTATTTTCTGTATAGTATGTAAACGGATGCCGCCAAATTTATCGTACAGGCCTTTTGCTACTTCGGGCATACTCTTCTTGGCAAATGCGTCAATGGCCTCCCTGCGGTCGAGGTAGTTTTTTGCGTACTGCCACTGGGCCTTGTAGTTGTCTTCCGATTTATTGTCTGTTTTTTCTGCCAGCAACATCTTGTCACCATCTACATTGATGAGGTCTGGTTTTACGGTGTAATTGAAAGAAAAAGTATCCACTTTATTTTTCACCCAAATGTTGTGGCGGGTTTTGTTGCTGCCGTTGTACACATCAACCGCAATCGGCAGGGTAAATACTTTGCCGCTTTTTTGCGTTTGTTCCACAATTACTTTGGCCACGCCTGCTGTGTTGTAATCATAGTCGATCCTGAGTTTGGGCTGCCCGCTTCCGAAGTACCATTGGTTCCAGAACCAGCTGAGGTCTTTACCGGTTGTTTCTTCAAAGGCAAGTCTTAAATGATGGGCTTCGGTGGCTTTAAATTTGTTGCTGGTAAGATAATTATTAAGCGATTTATAAAAAGCATCATCGCCTACATAGTTGCGCAGCATGTGCAGGATGCGGCCTCCTTTGTTATAACTAACGGCATCAAACACATCTTCCCAGTGATCGTAATGGAAACGCACCAGGTCTTTTTCGTTACTGCCGCTCATCAGGTACCCGCTCATATCGGAATAGTTGTGTTCGTCTGCTTTGTCTTTGCCATATTTGTATTCAAACCACAGGTATTCACTGTAGTTGGCAAAACTTTCATTTACAGTGATGTTGCTCCAGCTTTCGGTGGTAGCCAGGTCGCCAAACCATTGGTGAAACAGTTCATGGGCAATAGTGCTTTCCCAGGCATTTTCATCGGCAAGCTGCCTGTTGTTCTGGTAAGCGCTTTCCTGGTGCAGGGTGGCCGTGGTGTTTTCCATGGCACCGCTTACATAATCCCTTCCAACGATCTGTGCATATTTTTGCCAGGGAAAATCCACTCCCAGTTTCTCCGAAAAGAATTTTATCATTTCGGGGGTATTTCCAAATACTTTTTTCGCATAAGGGGCCTGCTCTTTCTCCACATAATAGCTCACTTCTTTTCCTTTATAGGGCGTATCTTTTATGATACTGTACTCTCCCACACCCATAAAGAAAAGATAAGGTGCATGCGGAAGGTCCATTTTCCAGTAGTCGGTACGGGTACCGTCGGCATTTTTCTTTTCGCTCACTTTAAGGCCGTTGCTAAGGGTTGTGTATTTGGCAGGAACGGTCATATAGATTTCCTGCGTGGTTTTTTGATTTGGTTTATCAATGGTGACCATCCAGGCGCTGTTGGCTTCAGTTTCGCCCTGCGTCCATATTTGGGTGGGCTTGTCTTTCTCTTCACCTCTGGGGTTAACAAAGTAAAGTCCTTTTGCATCGTTAATAGCAGCGCTGCCTTTCACTTTAAGGTCGTTGGGTTTGCTGGTATAATCAAAATATAAGATAAACTTTTCGCCGCCGTTATAAGCTTTATCGAGTTTGATATTGATCTTCCAGCCATCATATTTGTATTTCAGGGGCAGTTTTTCATTTCCTTTTACCAGTACAACTTCTTTAAAGTCCATTCCCTTGGCGTCCAGCACCACAGAATCGCTGCTATAAAAATGAGGTTGAAGTGTAAGCCATTCTTTTCCGTACATCCAGGCTTTTTCATAATCAAACCTTACATCCAGTTTGGTGTGTATAAGGTCATGGGTTTTTGTACTGGTTTCCCGGTAGATCTTTTTCCAGGCGGTATCTTTGGGTTCTCCTTCCTGTTCCTGTGCTTTCATTGCAAACGGGCTATATGCCAATGTAAGCAGTAGTAGAATTTTTTTCATGTTTTAATATTATCTGCCAAAACTAAGGCTGCATAGTTTAAGAGATGGTTAAATTTTTATAAATGGCAGGAAGTGACTGTTTTGCGGTTAATAATTTTAAATAAGTGTTGCGGCAATTCTTTAGTTTTGTAAGGATGAAGCGTTTTTTACTCTCCTTTTTGTTCTTGCTGCAGTTTGGTTTTGCCATTTGTCAGCAGGTTTACTTTGTTTACCTGCAAACAGAGAACCGCCAGCCTTTTTATGTAAGATTAAATGAAAAACTCTACAGTTCTTCTGCTTCAGGGTATTTGATCATTCCAAAACTGCTGAATGGGGAGTACAATCTGGCTATTGGGTTTCCAAAAAATGAATGGCCGGTACAAAGTATACCGGTGAGGGTCAATAACCGCGACCTTGGCTTTTCTTTCAAAAATTTTGGAGAAAAAGGCTGGGGATTGTTTAACTATCAGAGCATGGAAGTGCTGATGGCCGATGCAGCTGCCCAGCCGTCAAAACCACAAATGGAAACAAGCACAGATGTTTTTTCCAATACACTGGCCAATGTGGTAAATACGCCTTCTATTAAGGAAAAACCAAAGCAAGAGCCGGAAGAGGTTGTAGAAGCCCCGAAAGAATTACCAGAGGAAAAAAAGCCTGTTGAAAATATTTCTCCGCCCTTAATTGATACAACCCCTGTGATTGCAACAACAAAACCTGCAACAGAAAAACTGCAGACCCTTGAAGAAGTAAAAGAACTACCCCGGGAAATTACAGTTACAGAAAAGATAACCCGCCTGAATGCATATGCAGATACGGATGGGAACAGCTATATATATATTCTTGAAGCCGGGGGAGTAAAAGATACCATACGGCTATTTTTACCGTTGGGTAAAGCTATGCAGAAGCCGGGCGAAGTGGTTATTGACACTGTTTCGGAACAAAAGCCCGCTGAACAACAGAAACCGGCGCCGGAAGAAAAAAAAGCCGATGACAGGTTCCTTTCTATTGAATTACCCAATCCAAATGCATCGCAGGCCGGGCAGGAAGCACCGGCTGCAAGCACAACCACAGGCAAGCTTACCTTCAATTCAGACTGTAAAGCACAGGCAACCGAAGATGATTTTTTAAAGGTCAGGCGTAAAATGGCAGCAGTTACCAATGATGCAGCAATGATAGGAGAAGCCAGGAAGTTTTTCAGGCAAAAATGCTTTTCAACCGAGCAGATCAAAAACCTTTCGGCACTTTTTTTAAAGGACGAAGGGAAATACCAGTTTTTTGAAACAGCCTATCCCTTTGTTTTTGATACACATAATTTTCACTCATTAGAAAGCCAGTTGTCGGGCGAGGATTATCTGGATCGCTTTAAAAAGCTTGTTAATCAATAATATGCTCCGCTATTTTATAGAAGTTGCCTATAAAGGAACAGCTTATGCAGGCTTTCAGAAGCAGGAGAATGCCAATACAATACAGGCAGAAATAGAGAAAGCAATGCAGGTACTTTACCGGTTTCCTTTTGAGCTTACCGGATCTTCCCGAACCGATGCTGGGGTGCATGCCGCACAAAATTTCTTTCATTTTGATACCGATAAATTTGAAACCCGGGAGTTAACAGGGGATATTTATCATTTAAATGCCATTTTACCCGGCGATATTGTAGTTAAAAGGTTATTCAAAGTAAAGGACGATGCGCATTGCA